>VBAT01000038.1:29252-95363 GCA_005884665.1 Bacteroidota bacterium | reverse complement strand
GGCAGATGATCAAATCGGGATTTAAAAATGGCATCGAGAGACTCTCCGCTTTTAAATAAGTATAAATCTATAAGTCACCACTAACTCAATTGAAGTTTATTCAGCATCATAATTCTATTTATCTTTAATTACGGGCTGAACTGGCATAGATAGCATATGAGCAACAACTTGTACCGCCAAAAGAGGGAGCAGAAAGCCCTGGCCTTAGCAGCACTCTATTTGACTCACCCTACTATGAATAAAATTATTTTACTTTTCGCAAGACTATTTTTATTACATACAATTTTATTTGGACAGGTTTCGAATGACAAAATAATGTTTGTGGTTGACTCAATACCAGTTATTGATGACCCAGAAGAAGGAAATGAAATAGTGCAAGCCGATGTTGCTGATATCATAGTAGTCAAAAATAAAGACACTTTAAATCGTTTAGGTTACGGACAATTTGATGGAGTGACATTTATCTTTACAAAAGAATATCGCAATAGATCAGACAGTTTAAAACAAATTCCTTCTTCAAAACAGATGGAAAGAAAAAATGGAGTTTTTCTTTTTCACAATACACCTTATAATGGACGCTTTATAGATTATTATTACAGCGGAAGGAAACAAGGCGACGGAATGTTTTTATATGGCAGAATAAACGGGCATCGTAAAATGTATTATCAAAATGGCAAGGTATCTGTTGAGAGAGATTACAAGGATGGAATTGAAAACGGCTTTGAAATTGAATATTATGAAGATGGTTCATTAAAACAAAAAGGAGAATTTATAAACGGGAAAGAGAATGGCATTTGGGATATGTATTTCCCAAACGGACAATTAAAACAGAGAAGTAATTTCATTGACGGAATAATGGACGGCGAAACTGCTGTTTACTATTCAACAGGAAAAATTCTTGCGATTGAGGTAACAAAAAATGGTAAGACAACTCCCGATAAGCAGCTCGAAAAAATAAACCAGGCAATGAAAAAAGGACACGAGAGCAGCAAAGAGGGAGATTATAAAAGTGCGATAAAAAATTATTCTAAAGCTATTGAGCTTGACAGCACTTATGCCGAAGCATATTTTTCAAGAGGAACAATTAAATTAAATGACTTTCAATTTGATGAAGCTATTGCAGACTTTGACAAAGCATTAAAGTATGAGCCGTTTATGGAATACGCACTAACTAACAGAGCATTTGCCAGAATCAGAAAATATCAGTTTGAGAATAGTAGGGCAATATCAAAAAACAATGACGTAACAGTTTTAGCATCAAAAGACAAAGTACCGATTCCAGAAGATGAACAAGAAAAAATTTGTAGCGACTTAAAAAAAGCTGTGTTCTTGGGGGATAAATCAAAAATGATAACCGAGGCTTTATCAGATTACTGCCAGACGAAGATCAGCCGCTAACAATAGGCATGCCTGGACAGGTAATTTACATAGACCGTTCAGCCAATTGGTAATTGCTTACTTTTCTAGTCTTCCTGTTGCAAGTAGTGCTGCCGGTAAGAACTTTTTACCCAAATTGAATGCCTGTAGACAATCGGGTAAGCGGCTAATGAAACACTAAGAAGCACGAATACATAACAAGGGGTTTGGCGTTATTGGGACTGCAGGTCTGAGAAATGTATTTAATCGAATAGAAACTCCAAATAGAGACGTGACTTTAGTTAATAAGTAAACAAGGCTATGGCAAAAAACAAATTAATACGCATGGACAATGTCGGCATCGTGGTAGAATCCCTCGATGAGACCATTGCTTTCTTCGCCGAGCTTGGTCTAAAGCTTGAAGGGCGGGCCACAATAGAAGGAGAATGGGCTGGACGTATCACCGGACTGGGAAACCAGCATGTTGAAATTGCAATGATGGTCACTCCAGATGGCCATAGCCGGCTCGAGATATCACGATTTCTAACTCCACCGGTTATCGCCGATCACCGGAACGCCCCGGTAAACGCTCTTGGCTATTTACGCGTTATGTTCACCGTTGACGACATCGACGAAACGCTTGTCAGGCTCAAAAAAATTGGTGCGCAGCTCGTCGGAGAAGTGGTCAAGTATGAGGAATTATATCGACTTTGCTACATACGCGGACCTGAAGGGCTTCTTATTGGCTTGGCCGAACAACTCGGTAAAAATAGAAATCCTTTATAAAAATTTGACTGAATAACTATAATCAATTTAGACAGCTCCGACAACAAAGGCAGCGCATAACATGAAGAGATTCTGCCCCGCCTTGGGGCGAAGTTGGCTAAAGAATCTGCTGCTGCGCCCTCTCGTAGGTAAGGTCAATAAGTGGGTAACTCAGACAACAGAGCCTGCCTGCAGCGGGTATAACATCAGTTACATTAACTTTATTCAATCCGGCCGATAAGGGAAATCCGGGCCGAATAACACCGACTATCAGCACACTTGTCCTGTCAAATACGTGAGCAGAAAGTGCTTCCCGTTGTGCGTAATTAAATCACCACACTCGTCTGAACAGCAATTATTCTGTTAGAAACATGTCGGGAAATTATGCACGTTTCTGTTGACAATTACTATTTAATGTGTGCACCAGCGCCTACCTCATGATGTTTGGTACCTATTTTTCCAGATGCGTGACAGGAACTAACGGAGATACCAATTATCATAAGCATGGCAACAATTATTGAATACTTTTTCATACAATTATGTTTTATTTTGTAGGGATAAAAACCATGCCATTGTTGTTTTTCCATATATGCTGGTGCCTTACTTAGTATAAAACTTTTTTATACAACAATTTGTCGGTGAAGAACACTATAGGACTGAAAAAATGAGATCATTCGAAAACAACTGTCGGGAAAATGTATAACATAACCGAAAAGAATAGAATATCGTACGACAGGGGTTTTTGATATGGCGGCTTAACAAATAAATTCTCACTTTATGTCGCTAGTCAGCGATATATCCAGCTGGCGAATACAGCAAGCTTTAGAAAATATTTTCAGCTTTATTATCTTTACCCGGTTCTCCCGATAGGCGAAATTCAGGAATAACGATCATGGAGTCGCTATATCAGCAAGCGGTGGCGTTGGTCGCAATTTAAAAACATTTAAAGCAATGAATTTTGGACTTTACATAGGCAGTGTTGCCGGAACAGACAAGGAACTTGTTATAGGAGAACCTGACAATCCTCACAAAATTCATAATGCCCTGGAAAATCTTGAACAGGGAAGGCACTCACTTATTATAAGGGGATATATACATTATTTAGGCGAAGGTGAAATAGGCAATGAGGCTCCTGAGAATATTATTCAATACGCAACGATAACCAGAAAAATTGATTTGGTGATTTGCTACCGTTCAGTAAAGTATGATCACCGCGATTGGACAACCACTATTAGAAAGGTGATAGAGAAGTATGGCGACCATCTTCACTCAATTCAAATCGGCGAAGAACCAAATTTAAAAGATGTTTATTCCGGGGATGGTAGTTTTGACAACATAGAGGAAGCTTTATTTGACGGTATTTTGGTAGCAAAAAAAGAAATCACCAAAAGTAAAAACCGCATTCAAATCGGGTTTAATACAGCCCTGTCATTTAACCCAAATGATACTTTTTGGAATATTATAGGCAGCGATAATTTCAAACTGTTCAGAGAAGCTATTGACTATATTGGTCTTGATTTTTTCCCAGATGTATTTAGACCATTACCTGAGGAGGGGTTTCCGGGAAATCTAACTAGTACAGTTAAATATGTTTTACACCATTTTCGTAATGTCGTTTTAAATTCTGGGAAAATACCGCTATCAGTGCCTGTTTGCATAACAGAAAATGGATGGTCTACAGGAGGGAGTAGATCTTATGAAAGGCAGGCGCTTATTATTGAAACTATTATTAGAGCCCTTAATGAAGTAAAACATGAATTGAATATTAGGAGTTACGAACTATTTAGCCTTCGTGACGCCGATAGCAAAAATGACGATTTGTTTTATCAGTTTGGAATACTAAAGGACGACTACACACCTAAACCTGCATTTCATAAGTTTCGTGAGTTGATACAAGAGCTTGGCGGAGGCTAAACTGCCACTAACAAGGGATTTTTTGCCCCTCCTGGATATCGGCTGGCTTCTGAATCCCACATGAGGCAGGACAGGTATACCTTCTTCTTTCTATCTTTACCCAGTCTCGCCAATTCAGGAGCAGAAAGCCCTGGAGTTTGCAGAAACTTTTTACGATCATTCTTCACAATGAAAAAACATTTATTTTTATTTTTACTGCTTTCAGCCAATATCACTGCATTTGCACAGGACGGAAAAGAACAATTTATTTTCCCCGCTGAATTTGAAAAGATAGACGCCATTTGGATGGGATGGGGAATTACCACTTACACAGATACAGCATCCAAAGAAGATGTTGAAAATATTCGACTGCAAATGTTACGGGCACTCACGCCTTATGTGCAAGTGCATTTAATTGTCAACGATACCGTTCAACGAAATTTGCTGGCTGAGAAATTTTTGATTTCAAATATCGACACATCAAAAATCATCTTTTTCTATTCACCTAACTGGCATTTTTGGCTTCGCGATTATGGTCCTGTTTTCTTAAAAGGTAATAAAGGGCATTTAATGGGCGTTGACTTTGGATTTAATTGTTACGGTGATTGCCATACAGGTTTTGCTAAAACAACAGATGAAGGTGACAGTACGATTGCAGCATCTTTGGGATTGTCGGTGATTAAAGCAAATATAGTAAGCGAAGGAGGTGACCGCGAGTTTAATGGCAAAGGCGTGATGATTATCAATGAGGCAGTAGAACTGCAGCGTAATCCGGGCAAAACAAAACAACAATTAGAAACTGAGTTTAAGAGAGTATTGCATGTAAAAAAGATAATTTGGCTAAAATATCCTTCGGTAGATGACAGCCAATCCCGTATAACAGGCATTTTGCCAACAGGAGTTTATTCTGCCGGTGGCACAGGCGGACATGTTGATGAGATTTGTCGTTTTGTTGAAGACCATACGCTACTCGTTGAACGCATGACCGAAAAAGAAAAAAACGCGAATTCCTTATCCCGGCTAAATTATAAACACTTAGAAGCAAACTACGAAATTTTAAAAGCAGCTACCGACCAGGATGGAAACCATTTCAGAATTATTGAAATGCCGGTTCCCGACTTTGTTATAGATAAACATATAGTATCAGACAAAGCAGATGCTTTTTCATTTCCAGGAACAATTCCGGGTGATACTATCCGCTTTCTTGCCTCAGCCAGCTACATGAATTTTATTATTGCAAATAATGTAGTGCTTATACCTAAATATTGCAGACCTAATTGCGCGGTTTTGCAAAAAGCAAAAGATGACATTGCATTTAAAATAATTCAACAAGCTTTTCCTAACAAAAAAGTAATTCAGATAGATGTGATTGAATTTAATTTTGGCGGCGGTGGTATGCATTGCTTAACGCAGCAACAACCAGGCATATACTGAGAAAAAGCTTCCGCCAACATGGGTGCCGGGATATATCCTGGCGATCATACAATCATTTAAAGACAGAGCGGATATTCAATTTGTTTATTAATTAGCTCCACATCCTATCTTTAGTACCGGCATTTGCTTTCTCTTTTATGGAATATCCAGCATTTTCTCTCTAATAGTAATGACATGGCTATATCGGACCTTCTTCATTCTTTTACCACTAGGATCCCTTTGTCTATGTACAGGTAGCCAACCACCAACCCCGGGAAAAGATACATCAACTGTTGCATCAATAGCCTCGGGTTCCAACGATAGTACTATAAAAACAATTCATGTTTTTGTCGCCCTCTGTGATAATAAGTACCAGGGAATCGTTCCTGTACCGGCTTCTATCGGTAATGGCCAGGATCCGAAAACAAATCTTTATTGGGGATGTGGTAACGGGATAAAATCTTATTTTAAGAGAAGTGGGGAGTGGAAGATTATTTCTTCGCAGCTCAACCCTTCCCCGAACATCCTGGAGAGATTGCTTTTTAAACATACCTCAAAAAATATTTATCTTCTTGCCGATGCTTACGATGGACAAGTCATCAGGCAAACAACAGTTGATTTTCTTAACGCATCATCTGGAAAAAATGAGATTGAAATAAAAGCAGGTCAAAAGAAGATTTATTTTGGTGGCGCTTCTGATCTCCTGGCCTATATGGGTCACGATGGGTTAATGGATTTTTCTTTGCAAGAAAAATTTGAAAATGCCGGGGATAAGCGAAGAGAGACGATCATCCTGGCCTGCTACAGCAAAAATTATTTCTCTTCCCATTTAAGATCCACGGGGTCTTCACCACTTCTTTGGACCTCTGGCCTGATGTGCCCCGAGGCGTATACACTTCATGACGCAATTCATGAATGGGTTAATGAGAAACCTGGTCCAACAATTAGGCTGGCGGCGGCCAAAGCATATTCCCGGTACCAGCATTGCAGTATAAAAGCCGCACAAAATCTCCTGGTCCAGGGTTGGTGAATGCTGAGTGTGGAATAACCTCAACTCTTTTGCGTTAACTCTTAACCTGCCTACCTGAATTCATAATTCGTAACTCATAATTCATAATTCCTGGTTTTATGGCCTGGCAGAACTCAAATTGATCTTTCCACTTTCATCCATTTCAATTTTATTTTCAGCCTGCAGAAACTCAATCACTTTCCAGGCTTTTTCTTTTTTTATGCTCCCCAGTGCCGAAAGGAGTTCTTTTGCCCGCAATGACCGGTTTTGAAGCGTGGCGACAATACTATTATGAATGTCGTCAAATTCTTCCTGGGTGAGTGAGATATTTTTTTTGCGCAGGCAATTATCACAGATCCCGCAATCGTTCATCGATTCATCTCCAAAGTATACTCCAATCATTTTACTGCGGCATTGGTTTGTCGTTCCGATGAATTGGATCATTTCCCGTATACGACTGGCAAGCTTTTCTTTCCGGGCAGCATAACCCGGTTTATTGATGGATAGATCTTCCACCCGACTTCGACTTTTTAGAAAAAACAATTGTGGAGTGTCTTTTTGCTGTTGATATTCAATAATTCCGTACTGATTTAGTTGACGCAGTTGTTCTTTTACCTTTTCAACATCTTCCCTGAGCAACCGTGCTATCATCATTTCGGAAATTGGCGAAGGATAATCAAAGATGCCTTCATAAGCCCTGAGCAATGTTTTGATAACGGGTTCCAGCAGGGGATAGTTTTTTTCGAACTCGTAAAGCTGATTTTTACCTGTCGTAAAATTTACCCTGGCCGGCAGGAAAACCTGTTCATTAAATGATAACCAGCCCTCCTGTTCCAGTGCTTTCAACGCATAGAGCACGGTGTAACTGTTCAATTTGAATTTTTTCAGGAAATCGCTAATGTCAAAATCAAAGTATTGACCTTCGCCATCTCCTGCAGGCACCCGGAGATAATTCGCAATTGACTGGTAGACTTGTTTAATGTCATCCAGCGATGGAAACCGTAGGGATGGCAGTTGTTCCAGTTCGCGCAACTCGTGCTCATCATATAACAACACCGCATAGGATCTTTTCCCGTCTCTTCCCGCACGGCCTGCTTCCTGGTAATAATTTTCCAGGCAGTCCGGAACATCGGCATGAATGACGGTACGCACATCCGGCTTGTCAATACCCATTCCAAAAGCATTAGTGCAAACTATTACCCGGGTTGTATTGGCAATCCATTCTTCCTGTTTCCTGCTTCTTTCTTGCTGGCCCAGGCCTGCATGGTAGAAATCAGCTGAAATATTTTGCAATTGTAATAATTCGCTGATCTCTTTGGTTCGTCTCCGGCTTTTACAATAGACAATGCCCGAACCCGGCACCTTCGACAGTATTTCTATTATTTTATTAATCCGGGAATCGACTTTAAAGACACTATACGAAAGATTAGCTCTTTCAAATGATTGCCGGAAAACTTTCCAATCGTGTAATGAATTCTTGTTGGGATTGGAAGGTAGATAGGTTAGCTTGTTACAGATGTCGTCCTGCACTTCTTTTGTCGCCGATGCCGTCAGGGCCAGCACGGGTATTCCTGGTAATTCTTCACGCAACGCCGCGATCCGCAAATAAGGCGGGCGGAAATCATAACCCCATTGTGAAATGCAATGAGCTTCGTCCACAGCTACAAGGTTGACATGCATGCCGGGAAGATATTCTTTGAATAGAGCCGTTTCCAATCTTTCCGGGGATACATATAGGAACCTGCAATTGCTGTTGATCACCGTTTTTAAAGTATGTATCACTTCCTGCCGCGTCATTCCCGAGTAGATGGCGTAAGCGGTAATATTTCTTTTGCGAAGATTTTCCACCTGGTCTTTCATCAACGCGATCAGGGGAGAAATAACCAGGCACATCCCTTCCCGGGTTAATGCCGGCACCTGGTAACATAAGGATTTGCCGCCCCCGGTAGGCATCAGCGCAAGTGTATCGCGGCCGGATAAAACCGAAAGAATGATATCTTCCTGTAAAGGGCGAAAGGACTCAAAGCCCCAATACTGTTTGAGAATGGTATGAATCGCCCGTCTTTGGTTGTCAGATGTGGACCCGGATGCCATCAGGAAGAACAAGTTTTGCCTAAACTAGTGAAAAATCGATTAATGAATGCTCATGTTTCAACGGCCCTATTAGTTTTTCTGCCGGCGAAAAACGATTATTTCCACTCTGCGGTTTCGTGCCCGGCCTTGCGAAGTGCTATTGGAAACCATAGGTCTCGACTCGCCGAAAGGATGTATCTGAATATTTTCGTCAGGCAATACTTCGTTCCTGAGCATCCAGGCTCGAACAGATTCGCAACGTTCCCGGCTCAGTTGAAGGTTTCGACGATCAGTGCCGACTGAATCGGTATGCCCTTCGATGTAAATACTGTCGATCGTAGTTTTTCTTTCCGGTTCATCGAAATATTTTGCCAACATCGTTAATCCTTCCTGTTTCAGCTTCGATTTGTTGAAATCAAAGAAGACATCGCCAAGTTTTAAAGTATCAATCTTTACAGGTCTCTCTTTAAGGGGCACATCAAAGACGGTCTTATTGAGGCTGTCGTGTTTGCTAAAATCAATGTTCAGATCCCCTTTACTATAAAGCGAGTAGTCCATTTCTTTATGACGGTAATTATAATTATAAACTGCTTCTTTCATCTCTACAAAATGACTGCAGTCGGTTCCATCCGGACCTTCGGTGGACAACAGTTCAAAATTATCCAGCACAACAGAGACGCTTTGGGAACCAATAAATACATTTTTTGAACGTGCCGTGTCTTCGGTTATATATGTTCCGAATGTCAGGTATTTCTCCTTACCTGTTGCTGTGAAGCTGTATTCAAATTGGTAAAATCCTGTTTTGGGTAAATACTTTATTTGCGTGATACTGTCCGGGTGCATTGTTGCCGCAAAAGGTCTTCGGGGGACATAAAAATTTTCTCCCAAAACTACGCCCGGCCAAAAGACCAGTTTTTTATCCAGCTTCGGTTTTTTGAACAGGCCACGAAATATATATCGGGAATCTTTTTGCAGCCGGCAGGGAAGTAGCGTTCCGACAATGGGTGAGAAATTTTGATAGCCGTTCCAGGTAAAGAAGAGACCGAAGGAATTATTGCCGATATATTGATAAAGCTCCGGTTCTTCATTTTCCAGCATCTGCACTTTTACATTGTTTAAATAAAACCAGCCCTCCACCCCGCATTCTGAATTGTATTCTGTACAGGTATTAATATCTTCAAAATTGCCATTAAGCAATAAACTCGTTTGCGCTGCGAGAGGAGCTGTTAAAAAACAAGTGCCGTAGATAAACAGCACAGTAAAAAATATTCTGGAAAAAATCGTTGACATACCATGCAGGGAATTAACGCGGCGAAGAAATATATGTTGCGCTGCAAAAATAACGGCACAAAATAAAAAACAGGAATTTGGCCACAGACCTGCCTGCCGGTAGCCAGGGAGCCGCAGAGGAAAAACAAAGCCTGCCCTGCTTTGCTTCGATGTGGCTACCAAGCTAGCAGCGGAGAGCCCAGAGCCTTCTTTCTCTGTGGCCAAAAACGTTCAGGTGACTTTTTTAACAAATAATCTTCCCGAATTAATGGCAAGCACTACATCGCTTAATCCCATTACAAGAGCACCGAATGTGGGCGTCAAAAAACCCAGCGCGGCAACAGGAATAGCAACAATATTATAGGCAAAAGCCCAGATAAGATTTTGTTTGATGGTCAGGTAGGTGTGTTTTCCCAATCCCAGCGCAGTCGGCAGGTTCTTGAGGCCATTGTTCATCAGCACTACCTGGGCCGTTTGCATGGCGATATGAGAAGCATCGCTCATTGACACACCAACAGTGGCCTTGGCCAGTGCGGGCGCATCATTGATCCCATCTCCAATCATCACGGTAGGAGCCTGGGCATTCAGTTCAGCGACCTTATTCAGCTTTTGTTCCGGTGTTTGTTCGGCGATCACTTCATCGATACCCAAAAGATCGCCCAGTTGTTTGGTCTTGGCATACCGGTCACCGCTTAAAAGAATAGTTTTAATATCCTTCGAATGAAAATAATCAACTACCGCTTTTGCTTCAGGTCTTACTTCATCTTTTACGTCGATCCAACCCAATAGCCGGTCATTTTTTATAACATAAATATTATGCTGGTCGTCTTTGGTAAGATGCTCAGCCATCCTGAATGAGCCTGCCTGGTAGGTATTACCTTCCCTGTCTTCAGCCTTCATGCCGAGGCCTTTTATCTCTTCGATCTTTGTCCACGGTATTTCATCTATTTTCCATTCACGCGTTATACTTTTTGCAATAGGATGATTGGAAAAATTTTCGATTGAATAAACGATTCGTTGGAACTCCTGGCTCGGAACTCCCGGCTCCGGACTCTGGACTGAATTCGCGATCTGGAAATTGCCCGTGGTCAGGGTTCCTGTTTTATCAAACACTACCTGTTTGATGTCTTTGAAAAGTTCAAGGCTTGTTGCATTGCGGAAAAGTATCCCGGATTTCGCGCCACGTCCCAATCCAACAGCGATCGCTGCGGGAGTGGCTAAACCCATGGCGCAGGGACATGCTATCACCAGCACCGCGATACTTCTCATCAATGCCGGTGTAAAATCTTCCATGATGATCCAGTTCACTACCAGCGTTAAGGCCGCGATACCCAATACAACAGGTACGAACACCGCGCTGATCCTGTCGGCCAGTTGTTGGACCGGTGGCTTTTCGCCCTGTGCCTGTTTTACCAGGTTAATGATGCCGGAAAGAACTGTATCATTGCCCGCAGCTGTTACCTGTGCTCTGACTGTCCCATCCTGTAGCAGGCTTCCACCGATCAATGTATCCTTTTTACTTTTATGAACTGGCAAACTTTCACCCGTTAAAACAGATTCGTTCACGTCGGCCTCTCCCCACAGTATTTTACAATCTGCCGGTACCTGTTCACCGCTTTTTATCAACACAAGGTCGCCAACCTTGAGCTCAGTATTCTCAACCTGGAATATTTGTTCCTGGTATTTGTCATCATAGGCGATCATGTTCGCCATTACTTTCTGGGATTTTGCCAGCTTGTTCAATGCCCGTTGCGTGGAGTGAACAGAACTATCTTCCATAAGATTGCCAAGGAAAACCAGGGTAAGGATGGCAGCGGTCGTTTCATAGAACATGTAATTGGCAGCTTGCCCTGTCAAAGTTCCGTAGAGAGAATATACAAAGGCCGCGGTCGCACCTACTGCGATAAGCACATTCATATTTGGCATGCCATTGCGTAAGCTCTTCCAGGCGCTCCTTCCAAAAAAACTCATGCCTACAATATATACAGGGATAGTCAAGGCCAACTGAACCCATGGGTCCATCAGCCAGTGAATATGTACACCTGGTATCATGTTAAGCATCAATAACAGCGTAAAAGGAAGACAAAACAAAAATCGTTGGAGGTGATTGGAAAGAAACGGCTTTCTTTCCTTCTCAGCCTGTTCCTCGTTGACCACTTTATAACCCAGTGACTCTATGCCTTTCGAAAGGTTACCGGGAACAACAGCGTTGCCGTTCATATCAAAACTTACATCGCCGGTTGCAAAATTCACTTTCACGTCCTTCATGCCCTCTTTTTCGAGGTAACGACGGATCGTGAGCGCACAATTGGAACAATCCATTCCTTCGACCTGCCATTGTACTTTTTCCATAATGCTTTTTTACTTTTCTCGCAGCGACGCGACGACGCAACGACTCGTGACACATACGTTGCGCCTTCGTCCCGCCCAACGGCGGGATGGCGTGAGAATCGTATTACAAAATTATCAAACACTATTCCGATAGCATATGACTAACAACAATATCTTAGCAACATGGTTGCTATTCCCGCTAAATTTGTGCAATGGAGTTGAAATTTTCCCTGGATGATATCAAAGAAATTGCAACACGGTTTTGGAAAGTGGCTGGTGACACAAAGGTGTTTGCTTTCCATGGTGAGATGGGTGTGGGAAAAACAACTTTCATTCATGCTCTTTGTGATGTGAAGGCAGTAAAGGATGCGGTGACCAGTCCTACTTTTTCAATTATCAATGAATACAGTTATACGGAAAATGGAATTGACAGGAAAATATTTCACCTGGATCTATACCGTTTGAAAAATGAGGAAGAAGCTATCCGGGCTGGCATGGAGGATTGTTTGTATGGCGATAATATCTGCCTGGTGGAATGGCCCGACAGGGCTCCGGGTATTTTTCCTCCGGGTACGCGACATATTTACATTGAAATAGCGGATTCTGCGAGCCGGAAGTTGCGGACAGATGATAAAATAAGCTAATTTTGGCAACCAGCAGTTAGTCGCTATTCCCAATTTGTTCAGCAAGAAATGAACCCGCGTCCGTTGTGGAGAATAGCATGATTCGAGTTACCTAAAGCTGGGATAAAAAGAAACCTTGCATGAGCCAGCAAAGACCCAAAATAAGTACTTCTTTCAGCTACGAAACCTTAGAAGAAACGCTGGACATCAAGCCCAAGGCTCAGGGAATGATGATTGGCATTCCCAAAGAGATCGCTTTCCAGGAAAATCGTATAGCATTGACCCCTGACGCTGTCAGTGTTCTTGTCAGCAATGGACATAGTGTAATAATCGAGCACAATGCCGGTGAAGCATCTCATTTCCGCGATAAGGATTATAGCGAAGCTGGAGCAAAAATTGTTTATGACCGGGCTGAAGTTTTTAAGTCGCCAGTCCTTGTAAAAAGCGCACCGGTAATTGAAGAAGATATCCCCCTGATCCAATACGGCCAGGTTATCATTTCACCTATTCATCTTTCGGTATTGAAAGCGGAGCTTCTCGAAAAGATGATGGAGAAAAAGATCACGGCTATTTCATTTGAAAATTTAAAGGACGATAGCGATTCCTATCCCATCGTTCGAAGCATGAGCGAGATCGCTGGAAGCGCGGTAATGTTGATTGCTGCGCAGTACCTAAGCTCGGCCAACCATGGTAAAGGAGTTTTGCTGGGTGGTATTTCCGGTATTGCACCTACGAAGGTTATCATCATCGGCGCTGGAATTGTAGGAGAATATGCGGCAAGAGCAGCGCTGGCTCTCGGTGCATCGGTAAAAGTTTTTGACAATAGCGTTTATCGCCTCAAGCGGTTACAGAATAATATCGGTCATCGTTTATGGACGTCGGTAATTGAACCGCGCATGCTTGCCAAGCAACTGAAGACCTGCGAGGTTGCCGTTGGTGCTCTTGGATCCGAGACGGGAAGAACACCGATGGTCGTTACCGAAGAAATGGTAAGCAATATGCGACCGGGTGCGGTAGTGATCGATGTTAGCATCGACCGCGGCGGGTGTTTTGAAACCTCAGAGATCACTTCGCATGAACACCCCATCTTTATGAAATACGGGGTGATCCATTATTGCGTGCCCAATATACCGTCAGGCTTTGCGAGGACAGCCTCCCAGGCTATCAGCAACGTGTTAATGCCTTTGTTGATGGAAGCAGGAGAGGATGGGGGATTTGAAAACCTTGTCTGGCACAGGGTACACCTGCGCAGCGGGATCTATCTTTTCAAAGGGGCGTTGACCAATTTTTATCTCAGTGAAAGATTTGACCTGAAGTACACTGATCTCAACCTGCTTATTGCAAGCCAGCGATAAGAAAATTCCTACTGTACAAACAATCGTTTTTATCTGCAGGAGATTTTTCCTGAAAAACTTAATCAAACATTTGTTTAAATCAAACATTTGTTTAACTTTGTGCCCTCTTTTAAAAATAATGACAACAACATATAACGATAAACAGATCCAGATCATTGAATCGGCGGAGACGCTTTTCGCTGAAAAAGGCTTCAATGGTACATCCGTCAGAGACATAGCGGAGAAAGCCAACGTGAACCTTGCGATGATCTCTTATTATTTCGGTTCAAAGGATAAGTTGCTCGAAGCCTTATTCAGCTACCGGGGCGAATACCTGAAGATCACCCTTGAAAATATGATGGGAGATGGTACGATGAGTTCAATGGATAAGATGAACACGGTCATCGATCATTATATCGACAAAGTGATGAAGCAACAATGTTTTTCAAGGATCATGATGCGCGAACAGGTACTGAATCACACTGGTTTTACCGCCAAGCTCATTTTTGAAATGAAAAAAAGGAACCAGGAGCTGATCTCCCGGTTGATTCATGACGGCCAGCGGAAAGGAGAGTTCAGGAAGAATATTGATATCCCCCTGATGATGGCAACGCTGATCGGTACCGCCAATACCATTGTTGCCACCCAGCATTATTACAGGGAGATCAACAATCTTCAAACCCTCAGTGACGAGGATTTTCAAAAGCATATGAAAAAGAAACTGAGCCAGCATTTAAAGAAATTATTCAAAGCAATACTGACACATGAAGAATAGAATGAAACTAACATTGATAGTATTTTCCCTGCTGTCGGCACAAATCCATGCGCAGGAGAAGAAGACACTGGGTCTGAACGAAGCAATCGACCTGAGCATTCAAAACAGCAAACAACTGAAGAACAGCCAGGCGAAGATCGACGAGGCTACTGCTACTTTAAAGGAGGCAGTCGAAAGAAGGCTACCCGATGCAAAGGCGTCTGCTTCATACCTGAGGTTTAACAGTCCCAACGTAGACCTCAAGATGAAACCCGCAAGTGGGAGCGGAGGTGGCAGTTCCAGTACCGAAGTGCCGAAGATGAACCAGGCAGCCTATGGGTTGGTAAATCTTTCGTTGCCGATCTATACCGGTGGCCGCATCCGGTATGGCATTGAATCATCCCGGTTTTTGGAACAGGCCGCGAAGCTGGATGCAGAGGATAATAAAGATGAAGTGATCCAGAATACCATCGAGGCATTTGCCAACCTATTCAAGGCAAAGACAGCAGTCAGGCTTTTCAAAGAAAACCTGTCGCAATCACAGCACCGAGAAAATGATTTGGGCAACATGGAAAAAAACGGTTTGCTGGCACGAAATGATTTTTTAAAAGCGCAGTTGCAGACATCTAATGTGGAACTCAATTTATTGGATGCAGAAAATAACCTGCAGCTTGCCAATGTCAATATGGACCTGATGCTTGGCCTTCCAACTGCTACGGAACTGGTATTGGATACTACCGGTATCGCCAGGAAAAACGATAATCGTGTATTGGATGATTATTTGCAGGCTGCCCTGAACAGCCGGAAGGACATGGCTGCGATAGACCTGCGAAAAAAAGCGGCTGAATCAGGTGTCAAATCGGTGAAAGGTGAAATGTTTCCCAGCCTGGCGCTGACTGGCGGATATATCGCAGCCGATGTGCCACAAGTGCTCGTCGTCTCCAACGCGATCGATGTAGGTGTAGGCTTTTCCTACAATATTGGCTCACTCTGGAAGACCAAAGCCAAAGTAAAACAGGCCGAAGCGAGAGTGAAACAGTTATCCCTTACCGAGTCTATTTTGGATGATAATGTCAGGCTGGAAGTGAATAAAACCTACCTCTCCCTGATGAGCAGCCGGAAAAAGATCGATGTCTATTTGAAGGCAGTGGAACAGGCAGAAGAGAATTACCGTATCGTTAAAAATAAATTCGACAACAGTCTTGCCACGACAGGCGACCTGATAGATGCAGACATAGCTCAATTACAGGCGAGGCTGAGTTATACGCTGGCAAGAGCGGATGCATTTGTGGCCTATCATAAATTACTCCAGACCGCAGGCATATTAAGCGTTGAAATGAAAAAATAAACCAAACTTATAAATTGAATTAACATAGAGCAATGGAAACACAAGAAACAAAAAAGAAGAAAAACCCTGTATTCCTTATTGTACTGGCCTTACTGGTGGTCGGTGGCGGATGGTTCGGTTTCTCGAAATACCAGCATGGCCTTCATCATGAAGATACAGATGATGCGCAGGTAAGCGGTGATATCAGCCCGGTAATACCGCGTGTGGCTGGTTATGTGACCGATGTAAAAGTTAAGGACAACCAGCAGGTTAAAAAAGGAGACACCTTATTGATCCTGGATAACCGTGATTATGTGATGAAGGTAGAACAGGCAGAAGCTGCATTACAGATCGCGCAAAGTTCCCTGAACAGTGCTAAAGCAACCACAACTGCAGCCCGGGCCAACATCGCGACTTCACAGGCTTCGATCGGAACGATCGATGCCCAAATTGACGCGGCAAAAGTGAATGTATGGCGTGCTGATCAGGACTATGAGCGTTATGCAAACCTGATAAAGGATCATTCGATCACGCAGCAGCAATATGAGCAGGCGCTTGCAACCAAGCAAACAACCGAGAAACAACTGGCGATCCTGGAAGAACAAAAGAAACAGGCGCAGCAACAGACCAATGCGGTCTCTGTACAAAGTAATGCAACCGCTTCGCAGGTTAGTATAGCCGATGCCACCATTCATCAACGCCAGGTGGATATTAACGCAGCGAAACTGAATCTTTCCTATACAGTGATCACTGCTCCGCTGGACGGCATGGTGTCAAAAGTGAACGTACAACCTGGACAGTTTGTGCAGGCCGGGCAGCCGTTGTTCGCCGTGGTGCATAGTGAGAATGTTTGGGTAATAGCCAATTTCAAAGAAACGCAATTGGATAAGATGAAAGAAGGACAAAAAGTAATTGTAAAGGTAGATGCCTATCCCGGACATAAGTTTGAAGCAAAGCTTACGTCGTTTTCACCAGCTACAGGATCAACCTTTGCACTCCTTCCTCCTGATAATGCGAGCGGCAATTTCGTGAAAGTGGTACAACGCTTACCGGTCAAGATTGAGTTTACCGATCCTTCGGATGTGTTGGTAAAAAAATTAAGACCGGGGATGAATGTTTTTGTGGATGTGCATCTTGACTAAGATGGTGAATGGTGCACACCCGACACTTGATAACGATATCTGACAACGGACAACTGAATAAAATGGTACAGGCAAATTCATTAGTAGAATATGGATCCAGAAGAGTGATCATCACCATCACGGCGATCATATGCGCCTTGCTGGAGATCGTGGATACAACGATCGTCAACGTGTCGTTGAACGAGATGAGAGGAAACCTGGGAGCGACAACCGGCGAGATCGGCTGGGTAGTAACTGCATATGCCATCGGTAATGTGATCATTATCCCGATGACAAGCTGGCTCTCGCAACAATTTGGTCGAAAGAATTATTTCGCGGCATCTATTATATTATTCACTATTTGCTCATTTCTCTGTGGTAATGCGACTACGATCAACGAACTGATCATCTTCCGTTTCCTGCAGGGAGTGGGAGGTGGGGCTCTGCTGGTCACTTCGCAAACGATCATTACCGAAAGTTATCCTCCTGAAAAACGTGGAATGGCGCAGGCTATCTATGGATTGGGAGTTATTATTGGGCCCACCCTTGGTCCCCCGTTAGGCGGATATATTACTACGAATATGGGCTGGCCATATATATTTTATATCAATATTCCCCTTGGAATTATTGCCACCCTTCTCACACTGGAATATGTAAAAAGCCCGAAATACGGTGAGAAGAGCAAGATAGGTGATATTGACTGGGTCGGAATTGGTCTACTGGCGGTGTTCGTTGGTTCACTTCAATATATTCTTGAGAAAGGACAGGAAGATGATTGGTTTAATAACAGTACCATCGTAATGCTGACGGTAACCAGTATCCTGGGCGGATTCTTTTTTATATGGCGGCAACTGACATTCCGTAATCCTATTGTTCATTTGAGAGTACTGAAGAATGGGAACCTGCGAGTGGGAACTCTGTTTTCGTTTATACTTGGGTTCGGATTATATGGTTCAACGTTTATCATCCCGTTATATGTCCAATCTATCCTTGGCTGGACGGCGACACAGGCGGGTATGCTATTCGTGCCGGCGGCATTGACGACAGCATTCATGATGCCGATCATTGGGCAGTTGATCCAAAAAGGCTTTAAACAACAATACCTGGTAGCCGGCGGATTGGTTTTGTTTTTCTTCTTTTGTTTCTGGAATTATAAGCTGCTGACGACAGATACCAGCGCCGACAATTTCTTCTGGCCACTTATTCTCCGTGGTATAGCGATGGGCATGTTGTTTATCCCGATCACCACTTTATCACTAAGTACTCTCAAAGGGAGAGAAATTGGCCTCGGAGCTTCCTTTACAGGTATGATGCGGCAACTAGGTGGTTCCTTTGGCGTAGCCATCATTATTACATTCATGGCAAGGTCAAATGTTCATCACCAGGCTGACCTGAACATCCATCTTGATGCTACGAACCCGGCCGTTCAATATAAAGTAGCCGCAACAACGCAGGGATTTGCAAGCCGGGGCATGAATTATTTCGATGCAAAGCAGGCCTCGCTGGAAGCGATAGGACATTCTGTAAGCAGGCAGGCGGCTGTACTAAGTTATATGGATGTGTTCCTTTATGTCGGACTGATGTTCCTGGCCTGTATTCCGATTATTTTATTGGTAAGGGGAAACAAAAAGAAGAAAGGAGAGAAGCTGGATTTAAGCAACGCTCACTAAACCTGAAGTACGAATATCAAATATCGAAATTCGAAAAACAGAGTTTTTATCAAACAACGAATTCTGCTACGGAACTTTCGAATTTCGGGATTTATTATTCGAGTTTCATTCTACCAACATATCATTGCATTTAAAATCTTCTGTGTTATTCATGTACCATTCCCAGCGATCCAATCCTCCGATCATCCAGGAGATCTTATAGCCTTTCCTGCTGAGTTCATCAGCCATCTGAAGCCCGTCATAGCTATCGGCTATGAATACATACTCTTTTTTCTTATCCGGGAATTCCTGTTCAAATTGTGCAGTCCCTTTGCCGGCAAAGAAATTAACAGCATCTTTCAGGTGCTTGTAGTCGTGCTTTACACCGCTATTGATCTTGTTGAATAGCGTATCGTGGCGTAGATCGATCATTAGCCTGTTTGCATTTTTTCCTGTTTCCCTGCAATAGGTGGGCGGAGTGATAAACCGGACTCTGCTTTGTGGGGTAAATAGTTTATCGGCATTGGCACCATGCCTATTCATAATACAGATTATCGCCACCGACCAGGTAAGACACATTGGATATCCCTTTCTGGGTAAGCCATTCGGCCAGTTCCGCGGCGCTGTTATTAACAAGATTGAATAGCACAACAGATTGAGGTTTTTCCTTCCTTACATCGTCGAGTATTTTCAATGAATCTGCATAATAATAATAAACAGTATTTTTTGGAATTGGGTAATAACGATACAGTTTCAGGTTAAAGCTGTCATACCAGAACTTCGGCGTATTCCTGATCCCGAGTATCATCACTTTCTTTCCAGCTGACAACTGGTCCAGCACTTCTTCAGGTGAAATATTATTGTAGACGATATCATCTCTTTCCAACTGGTCGCGGTAGGGAGCCAGTTCATCATAGCGGCGATACCATTCGGTCATACCACCCTGCACATTATTGACATGGGTAAAGCCATTGTTTAACAGGATGCGGGAAGCCGAGCGGCTGCGATAGCTATGGGAGCAGATCAGGTAAATGTCTTTGTCTTTATATGCTTCAAGTTGCTTAACGGCTTCGGGATTTTGTTGCAGGTCCTGTAGAGTCACGTTGATGGCGCCCTTGATACGTCCTATATTGGATTGTTTGCCTCTTGATACAGTATCGTGATATTCACCTTTCGACCTTACATCCACGATTACCATATTGGACTCACCCTGCTTTTTTTTCTTCATCAGTTCGGGAAGGCTGATCTCAGTGTAGTTGGTCTGGCTATGAGCGATAATTGTAAACAGGCAGCATAGCAGCAAAGAGAATTGTTTTACCATAGCGGTAATTTTTACCAAAGCAACAAATAATTGGGCGGTAAAAATCTGCTTCCACGGAATTTTAGACAAGCGGAGGTCTAAAGGGCATGGACTGTCGGATTTTTACAGGTTTGTGGTTCCACGAAATAGTTTTTTCGCGCAACAAAATGAGTTTAAAGGGGGATAAGCGAACGGTGCCAGGGAGTTTTTGGCGTCTGCTATTGCGCCAGGGTGTCTAGTTATAAAACCTTTGATATGAAAACGCCTAACCTGTGGACTATTAAATCGAAATGTTTATTCCTGAGTGTTGTTTTATTCTGCACCAGTCTTGTTGCGAATACCCAAATTGTATTTACTGCAGGATCGGTTGGCTGCAACACTAGCGGTATTTGTATAGGAAGTGGTTGCGTCAACGCAGCCAATGTAAGTGACGGTGATCCAGGTAGTTTCGGTACAATGAATACGACTATCGGCGTGGGTTGCACTGTCACTCTCGCTGCAAATTTCGCCAGTATACAACCAGCCACTAATTGGACCGGGTTTGAAGTGCGGGCAGTAGGTCTTGCAACCGTTCTATCCAACATTACCCTAAGAATATTCAACACGGGTACATCACAATCCCAGCAGGCTGGCGGTTCAGCCATTATTCAATTGTTAGCCACTGACCGGGGTTTTATCCAAATTCAGTCAACCATTCCTTTTGACCAGGTGCAAATTGACCTGGCATCGGTAGTAGGTGTGGCACAATCGCTAGATGTATTCTTTGGCTATTCCAACGTCGCAAAATTACTTTTTGCGTTACCGGTCACGCTGGTACAATTTGATGTGGCTCCACAGGACAAAGATGCTATATTAAGCTGGCGCACGAGTTCCGAACAAAACAGCAACCGGTTTGAAATTGAACAAAGCTTAAATGGTGTTGCTTTCTCTAAAATCGCAGAAGTGGCTGCAGCAGGCAATAGCACTGGTGAGATCAATTATAGCTATACTGATCATAACATCGGGCATTATGGAACTACCCTGTTGTATTACCGTCTTCGCCAGGTAGATAATGATGACCGTGCCTCTTACAGCCCGATAAGATCATTGGGTGTTCCCCGTAGTGGGCAAATACATACATATCCCATACCATTCAGAGATGTGATAGCAGTTGATCTACCGGCTGGCATGAACGGCGTCGCTGAAATCAATTTAACTGATATGGCGGGTCGTCTTGTTTTTCACCGGACAGACAATATTAGTGATACGCAAACGGGTCTTGTTCTTACTAACCTCAATGGATTACCCGGTGGCACATATATTTTGACTATCAGAACTGCAAAGGATGTAAAGAATATAAAGTTGATTAAACAATAGGTTAAGTCAAATTCGAATTATGAAGCCCGAAACTCGAAACTCCTACACAGGGTAAATTATTTGCTGATAGAAACCCTGTTTTTCGGATTTCGGTATTTTCTTTTTTCGTGCTTCAACACAAATGGTGTTTCTTGTAATCACTTTTTGTAATCACTGATATTTATCCTTTCATTACAAAACCTGTGCTCCATCTCATCATTACTGCTCACCACTACCAGCCGGTTTTTGCAATAATCGTTGATAAGTTGGTAATACAATTGAAAACCCGCAGCATCCAGGTTCGTACACGGTTCATCCAAGAGGACCACAGGGACATCGGAGAAAATACATTGTGCCAGCTTGACCCTTTGTTTCATGCCGGAAGAATAATAACGGATCTGTTTGTTGGTTGCTTTTTCCAATCCGATTATTGAAATGATATTATCAAGTGTGAGTCCCGGCAATAAAGGTTTGAACCCGCTGTGAAAATCGAGAAATTCTTTCAGGCTCATTTCTTCCACTACTTCGAGGTAGGGTGCGCAAATGGAAATTTGGTTATAGAATTTTTCTTCGATTACAAAGGTGTGGGTTGCCGGATGCTGTATCCTGGATACTGGATGCTGGATGCTCGACTGACTATCGACTATCGATTTTTGACTATCGACTTCATACTGAACTTTTCCTTCATTAGCATGCATCGCTCCACTCAGCACTTGCAGCAATGTACTCTTGCCCGACCCGTTGGGACCGATAATGGCATACGATTTTCCTTCTTCGAATGTGTAGGTAAAATGGCGAAAAATCCATTCGCGGTTGAAACGCTTGCCGGCATCAGATAGGGAGATCGTCATCGCCATTGCCTTTGGTGAATCGTTTGATGATACCTCTACCGCTTTCCCTGATAAACGTTAAGATCTCATCCCTTTCATCGGTAGCCGGCATTTCTTCTTCGATGTATTCCACCGCCTGGCTGGTGTTCATTCCTTTATTATATATGATCCGGTAGATATCGAGAATATGATTGATCCGCTCGATGCTGAAGCCTCTTCTTTTCAAACCAATCGAATTTACCCCGGCATAGCTCAGGGGTGTTCGGGCAGCTTTAATATAAGGAGGTACATCCTTACCTACCAGTGAGCCACCACTTAAGAATGCATGTTGGCCGATATTAATGAACTGGTGAACGGCAGTCATACCCCCAATGATCGCCCAGTCACCAATGGTCACATGGCCAGCCACCTGCGTATTGTTGCTCATGATACAGTTGTCACCAACAATACAGTCATGGGCAAAATGGCAATAGGCCATGATCAGGCAGTTTTTGCCAATGATCGTCTTATCTCTTGCCTTGGTGCCACGGTTCACAGTTACAAACTCACGTATGGTCGTACCATCTCCTATAAATACATTGGAATATTCCCCCTGGAATTTAAGATCCTGCGGGATCGCGGCTATCACCGCCCCTGGAAATATCCTGCAATTTCTCCCGATACGGGCGCCTTCCATGATAGTTACATTTGACCCAACCCAGGTTCCATCGCCGATCTCGACATCCTGGTGTATAACTGTAAAAGGATCAACCTTTACATTAGTGGCAAGTCTTGCATTCGGATGGATATATGTATGTGGATGAATCATGTATTATTAAAAAAACATCCGCCTTAGCGGAGCTGTGCAAAGGTAATCGTTACCGCCAAAAACGGAATTTTTTTTGTCATAGGCAGTTAAAATTCAGACCTTAAAGATTTCTGGGGTTTTCACCATCGTTTTCTGTTGAAATCACCGCTGAAAATCAATACCACGCTTGTAAATTTGTGGCTCCAATGAATAATCTTATAACCTCTGATATAGTGGCACTGGCTTACAAGCAGGATCCCCTGCTCGACCAAATGACATTGTTGTATGAAAAGGAACACCAAATGCCCGGTTCGGTGCAATATGTGATAAGAAGGTACACCCGTAACAGGCAATCACCCATTGAAGACACGGGTATCATCGTCTACCATTATGAAAAAGAAGATCCAAGAGGAAATTGTCTTGAACTGAAATTTTGTATTTCGGGGAATATCTACTGCGGTCATAAGGAAACGGAATGTAATATGTGCAAAGCAGGGTTATCCAGGAACTGCGTGGATAAAAGTGACAGCGTGGATGTGATGAGCTTTAAGTTTTTCCCGGCTCACCTTTCCCAGTTTGTAAAACCCAGGAATGCAACCGACACGATGGGTGAGAATATCCTCAACTTCCGGCACGAGGCTTCTTTCACTAAAGTGTTACCGCTTTGTGGTAAAACAAGGATTGTACTCGAAGCATTGCTGAATCATAACTATAGCGGCAGCCTGGAAAACATTTATATCAATGCGCAGATACAGATGTTGCTTCTCCATAGCATGGATTGCATGATCGGCGAAAAAGATGTGGACGTGATCAATTGCAAGTTCCTGGCCAATGAAACAGACCGGGAAAAGATCAACCAGGCCAGGGAGGTGTTGATCCAGCATATCGGTGAACCGATAACCATCAAAGAGCTTAGCCGCAAAGTTGCCATGAACGAGTGCTACCTGAAAAAAGGATTTAAAGAAATGTTCGGTACTACCATCTTTGATTTTTACCAGAGCCAACGCATGGAGCATGCCCGCTATTTGCTTTACGAAAAGGGATTAAGCGTTACAGAAGTATCGCTGATGCTCGGTTACTCATCGATCTCACATTTTTCCACCGCGTTCAAAAAACATACGGGTCTAAAACCTTGCGAATTGTTGTTGCGATAACGTAACCTCTATATTAGTTGAGTCATCATCACCAACTCTATCATAACCATGAAAAACTCTGACTTCTTCAACCAGCTTGCGCGTAACCGTCGCTCTGTTTTCCCTGACCAGTTCATACCCGGCAAAAAAGTCGATGATAATATCATTAAAGAGATACTTACCAATGCTACCTGGGCACCTGATCATGGTAAATCGGATCCGTGGCGATTCACAGTCTTTGCTGATGAAGGGCTGAAAAAATTTGCCTATTTCCAAAGTGAACTCTATAAAATGGAAGCCGGTGATAGCTTTAAAGAAGCCACTTATATTAAGCTCCAGCAAAACCCGCTAAAGGCCTCGCATATCATTTCCATCGGAATGAAGCGCACGACGATCAAAAACATACCCGAAATAGAGGATATTATAGCCGTCGGTTGCGCGATACAGAATATTTATTTGTCAGTAACAGCTTATGGCCTGGGCGGCTACCTGACCACTGGCGGTATTACCTACCAGGAAAAAGCAAAATCATTTTTTGGTCTTGATGACGAAGACAGGCTTCTTGGATTCTTCTATATTGGGCATATTGGCATCCCGCCGGCAAAAGCTATACGCATTCCTTTGGACGAGCGAATGTCCTGGATAAATTAATCGTTATCAGCTTCGTTAGACATGGCGAGAGGTGCTGGAAAAAACTTCTTCCCGGATTTTGCACCTTTAGTTTAGAGGCAACGAAAGCTGAATTGAACAGATGACCGTTGCTGACGCAGTTTAAAGATGCGTGAAACCTGCATCTACGCGGTAGATTCTCTTTGTCGCCCGGTTCATCCAATTAATTTCTCAATTAAATCATTCTTCACTGGCAATCGCTTCACTCTTACTCTATCATTACATAAAAGTTGCGACGTGCATCGAATTTTGTGAAAGAATAGTTGTCTCACATAAAAGGATTTTCGTCACCGATAGCGGTGACTTACATCAGTACTGTTGTCACTCTTTTGTAAAACAATTATTTCATCGTTGTTCTTGACAATTGTATGATAAAACTGAATGATTGTTAAACAACATTTGCAGCCGGAAAGAGAAATATATGAGAAAAATTTACACGCTAATTGCTTTAATCATAACAGGGCTTCCAGTTCTTGCCCAGCTAGATTCTGTCAAGACTATCGGTGAAGTAGTAGTTACCGGCCAGTACAGGCCTCAGTCGGTAAAAAATTCTGTTTACCAGGTCAGGGTTATCTCCAAAGAAAAAATACAGAAAATAGGAGCTTCAAAATTGCAGGATGTATTGAACAGCGAACTGAATATCCGTTTTACACAGGACAATGCTACCGGTGGTTCGGGAATTACTATGATGGGACTGAAAGGGCAAAACGTCAAGATCCTTATTGATGGTATGCCAATAATAGGACGACAGGGAACAACGAACGAAATCGATATCAACCAGATTGACATCAATTCGATTGAAAGGATCGAGATCGTGGAAGGACCCATGTCAGTTATTTACGGAGCCGATGCATTAGCTGGTGTAATTAATATCATTACAAAAAAGGCCAACGCTTCAAAAATATCCGTGATAGCCAGGCTGCACGAGGAAACGGTAGGAAAAGAATACGGCATTCAACAGGGAATACACAACCAGTATGTCGGTCTTACGCTGAGAAATAAAAAATGGGAGATAGGCGGAGGGGTTGGCTACAATTATTTCGGCGGATGGAAAGGAGATAGTACAGGTCGTGAACTGACCTGGCACTGGAAGGACCAGATCACGGGGAACGGATTTATCGGCTATAACGGCACCAAATTAAATATCCGCTATCGCTTTGACGGTCTTGATGAGATTATTACAAATCCCGGGAATTTCATCCGTTACCAGCAGGATGCAGACGACTGGTTTGCTCCTGACCAGGAATATCTTTCACGCCGATTGATGCAACAGGTACAGGCATCGTATTTTGTAAATAAGAACTTATCATTCCAGGCCCAGTCTTCTTATACCGACTATGACCGCTCGGTCTCATCTACTATTGTAAGCCAGAAAACGGGCAGGGTTAGTTTGGATCCCGCTGCAGGCTCACAAGCCAGCGATGAATTTAAAGGATTTACATTCCGCACAACGGCACAGTATAAGATTTCTCCTGCCATCTTTTTACAACCTGGAGTAGATATCAATCTCGAAAGTGGCACAGGCGAACGATTAAAGGAAGGGGATAACGAGGTAAATGATTATGCTTTTTTCCTGACCGCCGAGCTCAAGCCTTTTGCATGGGCTAATATCCGGCCAGGTGTACGCATCATCAAAAACTCGGTTTACGATGCACCGCCCGCTATTCCTTCCATTAATGCAAAATTTGATTTATCGAAAAATCTTGATCTACGTCTTGCTTATGCAAACGGGTTCCGTTCACCTTCAATCCGTGAATTATATTTCAATTTCTTTGATGCCAACCACCAGATTGTCGGTAATCCTGATCTGAAAGCTGAGACTTCCAATAGCTTTACCGGCTCCCTGTCATGGAGGAAAGTTAACAACAGGCAAATTATTTTTACTGCGGTAGCCACGGGGTTTTATAACGATGTAAAAAACCTGATAGATTACGCGGTCTCATCTTCCGATCCAAACCTTTTTGTGGTGACAAATGTGTCAAATAGCAAAACCGCCGGCGGCTCATTAGCAGGGACCGCCAGTTATAAAAACTGGAATGCGTCTTTGGGATTTTCTTATACCGGCTTCTATAATGATTATGCTGAGACAGACAAATCACTGGCGCAATTACAATGGTCACCCGAGGTAAATTCGAATCTTGGTTATAGTTTTTCAAAGATCGGGCTGGATGTAAATCTCTTTTATAAGTTCACTGGTCAACGGCCATTCTATGTACTCAACGGTAGCCAGCAGCCCGTATTGTCCAAACGGGAATCCTATAGCTGGTCCGATTTTACGATCAATAAAAAACTGTTCAGGTATTTTATCATCAACGCAGGTATCCGCAACCTGTTTGATGTAAAAGGCGTGACGAGTACAATCGCCGGAAGTAGTGTGCATGGCTCAAATGGGATAGCCAGTATCGGTTATGGGCGTTCTTATTTCGCGGGTATTGTTTTTAACTGGGATAAAAAATAATCAATCATTTCATAAATGTTTAACCACATGTTTAAGACGAATATTACAAGAACAGGATTTGTTTTGCTGGGCGCAATAATCGCGTTGTCTGCCTGCCGTAAGAGACCGGACGTATCACTGCCGGATAACCTGGTTACTTTTGAATCTTCAGCACAGGGTCTTGCGTCAACAGAGAACTCTATTTCGGTAAAAATAAAATTGTCGAGAGGAACGGATAAAGATATACCGGTGACGATCAGTGTTACTCCGCAGAACGCTGTCTACGGAACAGATTTTACAACTACCCCGGCAACCAATGCATCGGGACAAATAGTTGTTACGATTCCTTCAGGTAATAATGAGGCCAGCTTTACAGTATCCAAGGTGCCTGGAGTACTGTACGATGGCAATGAAAAAATAGTGTTCGGCCTGTATAGTTCTGCTTCTCCCATTTTGATCGGGTCCTCGAAAGAATTTTCGTTAACCTTTGCTGAGCTGGTCGCTACTTCTGCCTCCGCGACGATTGATGGTGGCGGTGCTGCTTTCCCCAATAAAGTATTCATTGATCTGAGCGCCAACCGCCAGGTACCGGTATTACGGACCAATTGGGATCTGGGTTTCTATACCGGACCGGATTATAGGGTTATTTTAAATTCATCAACTGGTATGATGGCCAAACAGATTGCTAAAAATGATCTTAGCCAGGTGACCGCTGCAGACACGATCGGATTTTCCGCGGATGTTGTATTCAGCCAGTTCGCACCGACTACAACCTCGCTTGCCTATATAGACTATCCGGACGGAGATCTTACAAAAACTGCGATCGCTGCTGTATCGGCTACGGCAACAGACAATAAAGTATATATCATCAATCGTGGCTCTGGACCCGGAACACCTGCTGTTGAAAGAGGCTGGAAAAAAGTAAGGATTCTCCGCAATGCCGCAGGCGGATATACGCTCCAATACGCCGACATCGCAGCTGCTACTTTTAGTTCAGTTGATATTTCGAAAGAGGACGCATATTTCTTCAAATATGTTTCTCTTTCTACCGGTGCAGTATCGGTAGAACCGGAAAAAAAGAAATGGGATATTGCCTGGACATATTTTTCCAATGTGACCAATTTTGGCACCGGCGAAGTGCCCTATCTTTTCCAGGATATCATCCTCCAAAATCGCAATGTATCGGTAGCCAAAGTCATGGTTACTACCAAGGCTTATGCAGATTTTGGCGAAGCTGATCTTTCTACGCTGACATTTTCATCCATACAAACGGCTATCGGTTCTGACTGGCGTTCTGGCGGCGGTCCTGGTACGGCGCCGTCTGTAAGGACTGATCGCTACTATATCGTTAAGGACGGCGATAACAACTACTATAAACTGAGATTTACTGCGCTTACCCAGAATGGAGAAAGAGGTTATCCTGCTTTTGAAGTAACCCTTGTTAAAAGAGGCGGATAATACGCAAATAGATTTTCCTGTAAGCTATTCCCATGCGGAATAGCTTTTTTTTTAAACGGGGCTAGGAACGACAACCACCTGTTCTGGCTCAAAAGTATCCTCAAACGGTTGCGCTCGATCAATAAACATCTAGTATTGTGTATTAAAAACACGCATCCGTAAGGGTTTTTGACTTTTTGGTGATAGATTTACTACACGAACCACCATCGATGCTTACAAAGAACAACACCACCTTTCAGCTCCACCCGGAGAAAGAAACGGCCATGTCACCACTCGCCGCCTTCGTCAATTATGTTCATCCTGTCAGCGATGCTGCCCTGAAGTATATCAGTCTTCATTCAGCTCCCAAGCGAGTCAGCCGTGGGGAATACCTGCTCAAAGCGGGTGAGCGCTGCGGACATATTTATTTTATTCGCAAAGGAGTTATCAGGGGCTATATTAAAGACGGCACCAGGGAAGTCACCACCTGGATCACAGCAGAAAATGAAATGGTTAGTTCCATCCGTGGTTTTACACTCCAGGAACCCTCGCTTGAAAACATCCAGGCTATCGAACATTGCGACCTAATTGCTGCCACTTATGAATCGCTTCAGTATTTATATGAGAACTTTATTGAAATGAATATTGTCGGCCGCAAGCTCCTGGAACAATATTATCGCGATGCCGAGGAAAGAGCTTTTATTTCCAGAATACCGAATGCTTCTAAACGATATCGCCATTTCCTTGACACAAAAAGCAACCTGGCAAACAGGATACCTCTAAAATATATTGCGTCCTACCTGGGGATGACCATCGAGACACTGAGCCGTATTCGCAGCAAGAAAGTCTAATAAACCGGTTGACCATTTGTATCTCGACTTCATAATACGGTCAATTCTTCGCAATTATAGGCCAACAACCTGCCCGCAGACTGCCGATATAAAGCTGTTTTACCGTACCTTTGCACCCTTCAAAAACAGCCTGCCTGGCGGTCCCGCTTCATAAAAGCAGATATGCGAAGACCGGTAGGCAGGGCAGGACAAGCACTATGGCATCCAGGTACAAGGAATTTTCAGGTTTGAATTTACCGGCGATCGAGCAGGAAATATTGGCCAAATGGGCTGATAGCCAAGCTTTTGAAAAAAGTGTGTCCTTGCGTGAAGGCGCAACTCCCTTTGTGTTCTACGAAGGACCGCCCAGCGCCAATGGTATGCCTGGCATTCATCATGTCATTTCCCGCACATTAAAGGACCTTGTTTGTCGCTACAAGACAATGAAAGGCTTCCAGGTTAAAAGAAAAGGCGGTTGGGACACCCATGGACTGCCTATTGAACTTGGTGTAGAAAAGGAATTGGGGATCACAAAGGAAGACATTGGAAAAAAAATATCAGTAGAAGAGTATAATGCCAAATGCCGTGAGGCTGTACTTCGGTACAAGGACAAATGGGATGATATTACCCGCAAGATGGGATATTGGGTCGACCTGAATAATCCTTATATCACTTTCAAGAACGAATACATCGAAACGCTTTGGTGGCTCCTCAGTGAACTGTATAAAAAAGGGTTGCTTTATGAAAGCGTGAGCATCCAGCCTTATTCGCCGGCGGCAGGAACTGGATTAAGCTCGCATGAATTGAACCAGCCAGGCACGTACAAAGATGTGAAGGATACATCTGCTGTAGCAATGTTCAAGGCCTCCCCCAGCCTCTCCGAGGGAGGGGAGTATGAAAACCCAACTCTAAATAGGATATTCGCCCTGATAGAGGATAGCCAGAACCCTCCTTTGGAGGGCAGGGAGGCCGGATTTTTCTTCCTGGCATGGACGACTACTCCATGGACTTTGCCTTCTAACCTGGGGCTAACTGTCGGGCCGAACATTGACTATGTTCTGGTGAAAACATTTAACCCTTACTTGCATAACCCGACAAATGTCATTCTCGCAAAAGCATTACTATCTAAGTATTTCAAACCGGAAGGAGAGAATGGAGATTTTGATGGGTACAACGAAAAAGCAAAAATTCTTCCATGGAAAATTCTGGCAGAGTTCAAGGGAAAGGAACTGGAAGGAATTTCATACGAGCAATTGCTTCCTTTTGAAGCCAACCGAACGGATAACCCCAATGCTTTTAAAATTCTCCTGGGTGATTTCGTCACAACTGAAGACGGTACCGGTATTGTCCATACGGCTCCGGCTTTCGGTGCAGACGACTACCGGGTCGGTAAGAAATATGATATCGGAATATTAACAATGGTTGACAAGCAGGGAAAGTTTGTAGATGGACTGGGCGAATTCAGCAACCGTTACGTCAAGAATTACAAAGACGATCCGAAATATGCCGACGTCAATGTGGATATAGCTGTTAAATTGAAAAAAGAGAACCGGGCTTTCAAAGTAGAAAAATATGAGCATAGCTATCCGCATTGCTGGCGCACCGATAAACCGATCTTGTATTACCCACTGGATGCCTGGTTTATTAAGACAACTGCGATGAAGGACAGGATGGTTGAATTGAATAAAACCATCAACTGGAAACCGAAATCAACCGGTGAAGGAAGATTCGGCAACTGGCTCGAGAATATGGTAGACTGGAACCTGAGCCGTAGTCGTTTCTGGGGAACTCCTTTACCTATCTGGAAAACAGAGGATGGCCAGGAAGAGCTGTGTATTGGGTCTATTGAGGAGTTAAAGACGGCTTCTTTATATTCTGCTGAAATGCTACAGTTGAAAAATACCGTAGGCGGATGGTTAACATCTGAAGAACAGGGGGAGATATATGACTCTTATAACTATCTACAAAGAGAGGATATTGATCTTCACAAGCCTTTTGTTGATGATATCGTATTACTTAGCAAATCAGGAAAATTGATGCGCCGTGTTCCCGACCTGATCGATGTATGGTTTGATTCCGGTGCTATGCCGTATGCCCAATGGCATTTCCCTTTCGAAAACAAAAAAGTATTTGCTGAAAATTATCCAGCTGATTTTATTGCCGAAGGAGTAGACCAAACAAGAGGCTGGTTCTATACTCTTCATGCTATTAGTTGCATGATACAGGAAAGTCTTAATGAAGTAATGAAGGATATTCCGGAATGGGTATCCAAAACCCGCCCATTGGGGGCCGGGGTGGCCTATAAGACCTGCGTGTCAAACGGCCTGGTATTGGATAAGAATGGTAATAAGATGAGTAAGCGTCTCGGGAATGTCGTAGATCCTTTCAAAACGATCGAGAGCTTTGGTGCGGATGCCACAAGATGGTACCTGGTCACCAATGCATCGCCCTGGGACAATATGAAATTTGATCTTGACGGCATCAAAGAGGTACAAAGAAAGTTCTTTGGTACATTATATAATACTTACCAGTTTTTTGCCCTATACGCCAACGTCGATGGGTTTGCTTTCAAAGAAAAATATATCCCTCTTCAGGAAAGACCTGAGATTGACAGGTGGATACTTTCTTCACTTAACACGTTGGTGAAGGAGGTTTCTGAATATATGGATGATTATGAACCCACACAAGCCGGTCGCCTGGTTGAGGACTTCGTGGATGAACATTTAAGCAACTGGTATGTTAGATTATGCAGGCGGAGATTCTGGAAAGGTGAGTATGAGCAGGACAAGATCTGCGCTTACCAGACATTGTATGAATGCCTGGAAACGGTTGTACGGTTGATAGCTCCCATCTCGCCATTTTTCAGTGATGCCGTTTTCCAAAACCTTGAAGCGATAACCGGTCGCTTCAAAGCAGAGTCAATACATCATGTAGATTTTCCTGTAGCAGATGAATCGGCAATTGACAGTTCGCTGGAAGAAAGAATGCAGCTGGCCCAGGATGCTTCTTCTTTGATATTATCTCTTCGCAAGAAAATGAATATTAAAGTAAGGCAACCGCTGCAAAAGGTGTTGATACCCGTTTTGAACCCTTCAATGAAGGAACAGTTGAAAAAAGTGGAGGATCTGGTTAAGGCTGAAGTGAATGTTAAGGAAATTGAGTATCTCAACCCGGACAATACCTTTATCAGCAAAAAGATAAAGCCGAATTTCGTCGCATTGGGAAAAAAACTGGGCGCTAAAATGAAAGCGGTCTCAGCTGTTTTAGCACAATTTACGCAGGACGATATCGCAAGGCTGGAAAAAGAAGGTCAATATAATTTGTCAATTGATGGCGAACCCGTAATATTACAGGTTAGCGAAGTAGAGATAAGCAGTGAGGATATTCCAGGCTGGACTGTAGCCAGCAAAGGCAATCTGACCGTGGCACTGGACATCACTGTGACACCAGATCTTGAGGCTGAAGGCAATGCCCGGGAATTCGTCAACCGGATACAGAAAATACGTAAGGATCAGGGATTTGATCTCACAGACAGAATAGAAGTAAAAGTAGTTGCTGCCAATGGAATGAAAAATTCTTTGGCTCAGTTTAAAGACTATATTTGCGCCGAAATTCTCGCTGATAAGCTTGAAATAGTTTCGGAACTACCCAATGGAACAGCGGTCCCGGGCGAATTCGGGATCGATATTAACGATGTTTCGCTAAAAGTGATTGTTTCAAAAAAAGCCTAATTATATGGCTAACAAAAAGAAACCGGCTCCCAAAAAGGTTACCGCTAAAAAGGCGGTAAAGAAGCCTGCCGTTAAACCCGCAGCAAAGAAACCTGCCCGTTCAGGTGCTGCACCCAAAAAAAAGGATAAACCCGTGGCAAAAAAAATAGCTGCTAAGCCAGCTCCCAAGAAAACTCTGCCGCCTGCTAAAAAGCCGGCACCACCTGCCGCCAAGGCGGCACCTCATAAACCAGAAGTAAAACCAGCAGCCCCGGCCCCGGTTGCCGCCAAACCTGCAACTAAAAAGAACGGAGCTTTAGATCCCAAATCATTGGTATCTATAAAGCCTACCGCAAAACCGGTGGTGAAGAAAGAGCCTCCCAAACCTTCTAAGGTTGTTATTCCAAAAACAACTACCAAGAGTGCGGTAAAATATGAACCCGAATTCACTAAATCTGTTTTAGATACCCCTATGTACGAAAACAATGGCCCAACTATGAGATATGCAGATGCTGACCTCGCCGAATTCAGAGAGATCATTACAAAGAAATTAGACGCGGCTAAAAAAGAACTCGCTTACCTGCAGGGATTAATTACCCGTAAAGATGAAGGTGGCGATATGGATGAAGCACGTTACATGACCATGGAAGATGGAAGCGTGAGTATGGAAAGAGAACAGCTGAGCCAGATGGCAAGCCGCCAGATCACATTTATAGATCACCTTGAAAAAGCAATGATGCGCATAGAAAATAAAACCTATGGCATCTGCCGTGTCACCGGCAAGCTAATTGATAAAGCTCGTTTGCGTGCAGTTCCTCATGCTACCTTAAGCATCGAGGCCAAGCAAATGATGAGCAAGTAATAAAGTATTACAATTATTTATTTCGATAATAGCCTTCCTGGTGGAGGCTATTATGCATTTATACCGTCGAAGAAAACATTTCTATTTTTTCCTGTCGAGAAAGATTTGGAAACCTATTCCGAGAATAAATCCGTGGTTAGTAAATGACTGGTCATAATCCGGTTTCTTTGTTTCATCACCAGCATTCGGGTCAATATAATCCCGTAGAAAATTTCCTGTAACATGACTTTTTGTGTAGGAGAGCTTGTAACCGATAGAGAAATCCAGCGCGGTCCTTGCCGAAAGGAATTTTGAAACACCTAAAGACAAACCTGTATTTACAGTTAGATCTCCGGAGGATTTCTGGTCATAGCGATCGACATATACTCCTGTTGTCTCATATTGGAAACCATCTGCACTGCTTCCTCCTATTCCTGCCAACAAATCAAACTGACCAAAGAAACGCATCCGTTCAGTATTTCCGGGTAAATAATAGCGTGCAAACCCACCGATGCCCAGGGTATACCGGCTGCTTTCATCTTTAAGAAATGTATTTCCTGCGGCTGATTTACCCAGCAATTTTTGTTTGGAATAACTTATCATGGGTGTTATCCCTACTACTGACTTATCATTAATAAACCAGCCGATGGAAGGGTTAAAGCTTATTCCAAAATTATTATTGCTTGTATTGGAGATCGTCACATTGGTGGATATGTTCGTATTTCCGTGATTGAAAAACATTGATCCCACAGATGCTCCGACCATTTTATCTCCTTTTTTGAACTGCGCACTTACAGCAATATTCATAAGCAAAAAGAGAACAATCGGCGCCAATTTTCTCAACATAGATGTATTGATTTTATCCGGGTTTATCGGAAGGTAAAGCAACAAATATAACAGTTCAGTTAAAACCGGCAATATTGAAATTTTTTTTTAAAGGAGCGTCAACGTATTGAGATATTTTCCCCTACCTTTAATCGTCGTTGGAAAAACGGACATTTCCGTTTACTTTTAAAAAAGAAACTACTTAGAACTGCCAAAACAACACTTATGAGAAAGTTGAGAATTCTTTCCCTCTTACTTTTCATTGCACTTATCGCGGTACGCTGTACAAAGGAAGGACCTGAAGGTCCTGTTGGTGCTACTGGTCCGCAAGGCCCTCCGGGTACTCCCGGTTCTGCCGGTACTCCTGGTGCTCCTGGTGCCCCTGGTCAAACAGGCCCGACCGGTATTGCTAACGTGATTTACTCAACATGGCTGGCAGCCCCCAGCACTACTGGCGCTGCTGGATGGTTTGACACAACGATCACGACTATCGGGGCAGTATCCCGCGCCAACTTCGCGGCTCCTTCAATGTCTCAGACTGTTCTTGACCAGGGAATGACACTGGTTTACCATACCACTTCCGCAACTGCTCCTGCCACAGGAACAGCTAACGTCCAGGCTTTACCTTTTACTATAAATGTAGCCGGCGTTATACAGGAAGTAAACTATCGCCCTGCAGTAAGCCGGGTGATTGTATTTCTCAAAAATCTTAGTGGTGCGGGTTCTCTCTCTATGAGCACGGGTAACTACTTCCGTTATGTGATCATACCCGGTGGAGTTGCCGGTGGACGCATGACCAGCGGACAGGCAGCCGGATATACGATGGAACAATTAAAGGCCATGCCTTACGAAGAACTGATCAAAAAGTTTAACATCCCGGCCAACGGAACAAATCAATAACTGTTATGAGAAAATTGAGATCTTTATCTATACCGTTAATATTGCTTGTTGGTATAATGGTAAGCTGTACCAAAGAGGGTCCCGAAGGCCCGATGGGTGCCCAGGGACGCCAGGGAGTTCCGGGTTCCGGCGGCGGCCCAGGTGCCACAGGTCCCACGGGAGCTACCGGTCCGCAAGGTCCTCCCGGAACAGCTAATGTTATTTATTCAAGTTGGATAGCATCCCCGGGAACATTTAGCGCTGCTGGCTGGTTTGATACTACCCTTAGTACGATCGGGTTGGTATCCCGCGCCAATTTTTCAGCTCCTTCTTTGACCCAGTCAATACTTGACCAGGGTGCGACAATTGTATATCATACTTTCGCCGCGGCTCCTGCCGCTCCTACTGGCGGTGCCAATGCGCAGACACTGCCGTATGCGACAACTGTCAACTTACCGCCTCTTCAATACCTGCAGGTTAATTACCGCCCCGCCGTGGGAAGGATAATTGTTTTCATCAAAAACCTGACAAGTACAACTTCATTCGGTCTACTCACCGGTCACTATTTCAGGTACGTTATTGTCCCCGGTACTATTGCAGGTGGCCGTATGATGAATGGACCCGCTTCAGGTTATACTCTTGAACAGCTCCAGGCTATGCCCTATGAAGAATTGATCAAGAAGTTCGATATACCCCGGAACGGATCAAATGTTGATTAATAATAAACTATTATAAAATTGTCAAGCCGGTCTAACGACCGGCTTTTTTTTGCATCAACTACGCTCATTATTAGTATCACTTTAATTGAAACGTGGGAAACACAAGATTAAATTTGGTCGTACGTTTGTAGCGTTTCTCAATTATTAGAAAATATACGAGTTAAGTACATGACTATTCATTTTGGATATGAAAAACCACAGGTATTACAGGCTTTGCGCTATCATTTTATCAGCCGGCCCGAGATCAAAACTATGCTGATAGTCGTGAATGTCTTTGCACTGATATCCATAACACTTTATGGTTTTCACAAGATCACCGCTACTGCTTTCCTGGTTGGCTCGGGATTGTGGATAGTGCTTATGATCAGTTTCTGGTTTATTATGCCATTAATGGTATATAAACGAGCAGAAACCTTTCAACATAGTTTTACCATGCGTTTTGAACCTGATGTGTTCATTCTTTCGCACGAAAGGGGTTCGCGTACATGGTCATGGGAATCGCTCAGCAATTTTATTGAGAGTCCTCATTTTTTCCACCTGTACTTTGACAGCCGGTCTTTTTTCCTCGTGCCCAAAAATGGGTTCAGGGACAGGGATGAAATATTCGAATTGCGCCAGATGTTAAAGGAAAAAGTAAAGAAGAAGTAAATAAAAGTACTTATAAAAGTTTTTCCATTACGTAGTGTGGGATGGTGACTTCGACGAACTGGTCACCTTTTACCTTATAACCTACCTTTTCATAAAAACCCACTGCGTGAGCACGGGCATGCATTCGCACGATCTTATAGCCGCGATCACGCGCAATATTTTCCGCAAAATTCATTAATGCCCTGCCGATGCCTTTACCCTGGAGATCGTTTAGGACAGCCATTTGTCTTAGCCGCACCGTGCCTGGCTGCTCCTCTACCAGCATACAACATCCCAGCATACGCTCGTCTTCAAACGCAGCAATGAGCATATTCTCCTTTTCTCCTTCTAATTCTTCGGGTGTAAAGCCCAATCCGAGGGGCTTGCGCAGAATATCATCCCGCATCTTAACCATCTGGTAATACTCAGGAGTGCCGTGATCGATGATTTTCAGCGCCATTTTACTAAGAATTGATTGAATGTTTTGTCTGGAAGAGTCCCTTTGGACAAATTACAAAGAACCTGCGATACAGCCAACCGTTTTCATTTATAATTTCAGATCACCTATTCGAGTGTAGGATGTGCTAACAGTTCGTTTTCAGCGTATTGAACCGAAACTGGAAAAAATGGAGTTTACGCTGTTGATTTACTCAAAAAGTATATTTTTGCACCCTATAAACAAAACTTAACGACATGTCAGACATTTCATCAAGAGTAAAGAAGATCATCGTTGACAAATTAGGAGTTGACGAAGCAGAAGTAACTAATGAAGCTTCATTCACCAATGATCTTGGAGCCGATTCACTGGATACTGTAGAACTGATCATGGAATTTGAAAAGGAATTCAATATTTCTATTCCGGATGAGCAAGCTGAAACCATTACGACCGTAGGTCAGGCTGTTGCTTATCTTGAAGAACACGCTAAATGATTCATCCCCCTTGTGCGGGAATGAAATGCCTGCCATTACATAACAGGGAATAAACTAACTCCGCCTTCGGCTGTTATTTCACAGTGAAGGCGGTTTTATCTTAAAACGAACAGTACGGCATATATGGAACTAAAAAGGGTAGTTGTTACCGGAATGGGAGCTCTCACACCCCTGGGCAATTCAATAGATCAATATTGGAATGGCTTGGTTAATGGAGTTTCGGGCGCCGATATGATCACTCATTTTAATGCCTCTAAATTCCGTACAAAATTTGCCTGTGAGGTAAAGAATTTCGACCCTGTTCAATTCCTCGACAGAAAAGAAGCACGAAAAATTGACCGGTTTACACAGTTTGCCTTAGTGGCGAGTGACCAGGCCATGCGCGAGGCCGGTTTGAATAAGGATAATATCAATCCGGACAGGATCGGTGTTGTTTTTGCCAGCGGTATTGGTGGACTGATCACTTTTCAAAATGAGGTCACCGAATTTGCAAAAGGCGATGGCACGCCCCGCTTCAATCCTTTTTTTATTCCTAAAATGATCCTTGATATTGCTGCCGGCCAGATAAGCATGCGGCATAACCTCAGAGGACCCAATTTTGCAGTGGTCAGCGCCTGTGCCAGCAGCACTAATGCCCTCATTGAAGCGCATAACCTGTTGCGCTTAGGCAAGGCGGATATCATCCTCGCAGGCGGGGGTGAAGCGGTGATCAGCGAAGCCGGCGTTGGTGGCTTTAATGCCATGAAGGCAATGAGTGAAAGAAATGATGATCCAAAAACCGCCAGCCGTCCCTATGATAAAGACCGTGATGGATTTGTTATGGGCGAAGCTGCAGGCGTGGTGGTCCTGGAAGAACTGGAACATGCAAAAGCAAGAGGAGCCAAAATAATTTGTGAATTAGTGGGTGGCGGCGCAACGGCAGATGCACACCATATTACCGCCCCGCATCCTGAAGGGTTGGGCGCTATGAATGTAATGCTTGTGGCACTGGATGACGCCGGCATGAAACCCGATCAAATCGATTACATCAATACACATGGCACATCAACTCCGCTGGGAGATATCGCCGAAACCAAGGCGATCGTAAATGTATTTGGCGAACATGCGTATAAACTAAATATCAGCGCCACTAAAAGTATGACCGGGCATTGCCTGGGTGCCGCCGGCGTTATCGAGGCTATTGCCTGTATACAGTCTGTAGTGCATGATATCGTTCCACCGACTATCAACCACTTTACAGATGACCCTGAATTAGATTCAAAGCTGAATTTTACATTTAATAAATCACAAAAACGGACAGTGAATGCAGCATTGAGTAATACGTTTGGTTTCGGGGGACATAATGCGTGCGTAATTTTCAAAAAGTATAAAGGCTAAATCAACTTTGAACTTTTTTTCGTAGTTTAACTGTTGTGGATTTCATTACTAACCTGTTCAAGAAGCATTCCGGCTCTACTTTTAAAAAAGAGCTTAAAAACATCTTGGGGTTTAAGCCTGGGAATCTCTCACTATACAAAACTGCATTAACACACCGCTCGGTCCGCGATAGTGCAGATGAAAACAACGAACGATTGGAATACCTCGGAGATGCAATACTTAGTGCATTGATCGCCGATTACCTTTTTAAACGTTATCCATATAAGGAAGAAGGTTTTTTGACGGAAATGCGAAGCAAAATGGTTAACCGTCAACAGTTGAACGATATTGCCGTCCGCATGGGTTTGAAAAAGATCACACTTTACAATAAGATGGACGGCTCTTTAAAAGTGAGCCAGATCTTTGGTAATACGCTGGAAGCGCTGGTTGGCGCTATTTACCTGGATTATGGATATAAGAAAACCAGTAAGTGGGTAGATGAGTGTATCATTCTCCCTCATATGTTTATGGACGATCTCGAAAACCTGGAGATCAATCATAAAAACAAATTATATGGCTGGGCTAATAAAAACGGAAAGGTGTTGGAATTTGAAACGATCAATGAACGGTTAGAGAATGGCCGGCGCCTGTTTACCATAGCCGCGGTAATCGATGGAAAAAACATTGCCGAAGGAAGGGCCTTCAATAAAAAAGACGCTTCGCAGATCGCAGCGCAATTAGCAGTTGAAAAACTGGGTATTATTACAACTGATACAACCGTTGAAGAAAGTCCCGAATAAAAGTGTCTTCATTTTTCCTGGCACAATTCGATCAATACTCCATTTGTATGTTTAGGATGCAAAAAACACACTAGTTTGTTGTCGGCGCCCGGCTTTGGATCTTCATTTAATAATACAAATCCTTCTTCTTTCAGCCGCTTCATTTCTACGATAATATTCTGTACTTCGAAGGCAATATGGTGCAGTCCTTCGCCTTTTTTTTCAATATACCTGGCGATAATCCCCTCTGGGTCGCTACTTTCCAGCAATTCGATCTTGGCTTCGCCGGATTTGAAAAAGGCCGTATTGACTTTTTCGCTTTCTACAGCCTCCGTTTTGTAGCACGGGCTGTTCAATAATTTCTCGAATAAAGGAATAGAGGTACCCAGGCTTTTTACCGCAATGCCTATATGTTCAACTTTTTGCATAACAAGGGTTTCTGAATAGCTAAAATTAAGATTTATGCCGAAGATTGGCTTTTAAAGCAGAACCTTTTGGGCTAATTTTGTGTTTAGTATTGACCAATTTATGTTGCAATTACCGGTATATTTTGATTACAATGCGACCACGCCCTGCGACCCCCGTGTTGTAGAGGCCCGGCCAGTCACAACCATTCTTTTGGCTGGGAGGCCGAAGAGGCTGTTGAGCAGGCACGGGAGCAGGTGGCCAAACTGGTAGGCGCCGATCCAAAGGAGATAATCTTTACATCAGGCGCCACAGAAGCCGATAACCTGGCTATCAAAGGAGTGTTTGAGACTTATGCGGTAAAAGGCAATCATATTATTACCTGCTCTACAGAACACAAAGCGGTATTGGATACATGCAGCCACCTCGAAAAAAACGGGGCAGAAGTGACCTACCTGGCAGTTGATAAGAACGGTTCGATAGATCTTGCAGCGATGGAAGCAGCTATCAAACCTTCAACAATTCTCATTGCGATCATGTATGCCAACAATGAAACGGGCACTATCATGCCGGTAAAGGAAATCGGCGCTATCGCAAAAAGAAGAGGCGTTATTTTTTTTAGTGACGCTACGCAGGCAGTCGGAAAGATCCCGGTGAATGTGATCGATGACGGCATTGACCTGTTGTCGCTGTCCGGGCATAAGATGTATGGACCTAAAGGCGTTGGCGTTTTATATATTCGAAGGAAAAACCCAAGGATAAAATTAACTGCGCAACTGGATGGGGGAGGACATGAACGGGGAGTAAGAAGCGGAACATTGAATGTGCCCGGTATTGTGGGTCTCGGCAAAGCCTGCGAAATCTGCGGTGCGGAAATGGAAACTGAGTTTAACCGGATCAAAAGCTTACGAGATAAGCTGGAAACAGCCTTATTGCAAATTGAAAACAGTTTTTTGAATGGGGATAAGAATAGGAGGCTGGCAAACGTTACTAATATAGCGTTCAAATTCGCTGAAGGTGACAGCCTGATCATGGCGATCAATAAGAATGTTGCTGTTTCGTCCGGTGCGGCCTGTTCTTCGGCTACGCCAGAACCATCACATGTTCTAAAAGCCATGGGAATAGATGATGAACTGGCCAGCAGTTCCATTCGTTTTAGCCTGGGAAGGTTTACAACCGCGGAGGAAATCGACTATGTGATTGAAGAAGTCACCGCCAAAGGCCAGGAATTAAAAAAAACAAAATCATTAATCCAGGAATCTAATTCATAAAAGTTATGCATCAGACACTAGAAAATGCGATTCATGTAAGCGATAAGGCGAAGATCAAGGTATTGGAGCTGTTGAAAGAGGCAGGTGTAAGCAATGACCCATCCTATTTTCTTCGTGTAAGCGTGGTAGGGGGTGGATGTTCAGGTCTTAGTTATAAGATGGATTTCGACAATGAGTCAAAACCCACCGATCAGGTATTTGAGGACAACGGTATGAAGATAGTGACCGATATGAAAAGCCTGTTATATCTTGTCAATACGACGCTTGAATTTTCAGACGGCCTGAATGGGAAAGGTTTTTATTTTAATAACCCTAATGCTACTCGCACCTGCGGATGTGGTGAAAGTTTCGCGGTATAGGCAGGAAAAAAATATTCTTAAAGTCCCGCCGGACAGGCGGGACTTTTTCATGGCTGTTATGTTAATGATCAATCGATTTTTTTGGGCGGAGGAGGAGGTGGGGGTGGTGCTTGAGCTTTAATAATCATTTTACCATACTTCTTTTCAAAAGCATTTCTTTCAACCTTATTGTTCATATTGTACACAAACTTTGTCTTGTCTTTATGAACAACGACAATATCCTTATCGGATTTCCAATGCAAGTTGGCAACATCCGGGTTTCTTTTATAGAAATCGTTGAGTTCTTTAGCCGGCGGAACATACTTTGTCATTTCAATCCTGGGCGGCGGCGGTGGGGGTGGTGGTGGAGGTTGGTCATTCTGGGCCTTCAGGCTGCTGATGACCACCAGGCAACCGGTCAGTAACAAAAGTTTTTTCATGCAGGAGATTTTACTTTAGATTCAACACCGATCTTTTTCCATACCCGATAGATATTGGCGATGTCTCTTTTTGAATTCATCCCTGTTACCTTGCTATTTGCCACGGATTGGCAGAAAAAAATGAATTCATTCAGGCGTCTATTTTTCCCTTCACTCCTGCCCGCCTGCCGGTAGGCAGGCTCTGGTTCTCGCTCTACCCATGTATCCGTGGCAATTCCTGGAACACCATCAATATTTTTGTTAAACCCTTCATTACCTATTAAATATCAGGAGTTTCATTTATTTTGCAGCTTCTTTATCCAAATCTATGTGGGCCATTTGTAAAAAGGAACTCCGCCAATTTTTCAGCAGTCTTACCGGTTATATCGCTATCATCGTCTTCCTGCTTGCAAACGGCCTGGTGCTTTTTGTGTTTGAAAATAACATCCTGGATTTCGGTTATGCCACACTTGACCGGTTTTTCCAGTTAGCTCCCTGGATATTGCTGCTTCTTATCCCTGCGATCACCATGCGAAGTCTGGCCGATGAATTCAAGGCAGGCACTTACGAGATACTGCAAACAAGACCATTAAGCCGCTGGCAGATCATTGCCGGTAAATACATGGGAAGTCTTATCGTGGTGATCATTGCGCTGCTACCGACAATTGTTTATTTCTTTTCGATACAAAGGCTTTCTGCCAATGAAGGTATCGACACCGGTGCCGCGATCGGCTCGTATATAGGTTTGGTCTTTTTGGCCGCTGTATTTACGGCCATTGGTATTTGCACCAGTAGCTTTACCAACAATTCGGTCGTGGCTTTCATCGTCAGTCTGATAGCCTGCGCATTGCTGTATTATGGTTTTAACGCAATTAGTCACCTGCCGGGACTTGAAGGGAATGCGGATTATTATGTAGAGATGCTGGGAATCGATTTTCATTATCACAGTATCAGCCGCGGCGTTGTCGATTCAAGAGATGTACTTTATTTTTTAAGCGTGATCTTCCTGTTGCTCGTCATCACTCACCGGAATTTATTAAAACGATAAATGAAAGGCATTCAAAAAATAATCGAGTCAAAGTACGGTTGGTTGCTGTTGTTGATCCTGTTAGTCGCTGTTAACTGGCTGGCTTCCTCCTTTCATTCACGTCTCGATCTGACGAGGGAGAAAAGATATACACTTAGCCGGGCGACCAAAGATCTTTTAAACAGCCTGGATGGTGATGTACAGATAGATGTTTTTTTAAAAGGGGATTTTCCTTCCGGGTTTCGGAAGCTGGCAAATAGTACGGAAGAGTTTTTGCAGCTGTTGAAGGATCAAAAAAGTTCACGGATTCATTATAATTTCATTTCACCCCAGGAGACACTTCCGGGTTCAGACTCAACCTATGAAACCAGTTTGGTTAAACTGGGGGCAGCTGCCATTAATCTTACCGTGCAAGTGAAGGCTGGCCAGGAAAACAAGCGTGTATACCCGGTTGCGGTAATAAAGTATAATGGAAGACAATCCTTGGTAAATCTTTACTCGGGTGGTAAAAGAATGATAACTGCAGTCGAAATGAACAGTGCAGAGGCGATGATGGAGTATCAATTTGCCAAATCACTTGATGAATTGGTACATACCGATAAACCTTTAATAGGGTATTCTATTGGAAATGGGGAACCTGAGTTAGGCGTAGATATGGTTAACGGGCAACCGGTTTATCGAGATGCAAGGACGGCCGATTTGGAACAAACCCTTCGCAGCAAGTACCAGTTATTTACGCTTAACCTGCATAATCAGCCAATTATTCCGGACACATTTAAGGCCCTGGTGATTGTGAAACCCACTTTACAGTTCAGTGAAGATGAAAAACTAAAGATAGATCAGTATGTTATGAGAGGAGGGAAATTGCTGCTATTTATTGATGCGCTTATTGCCGAACAGGATAGCCTTCATTACAAGAACAGCACTGTTGCGTTCGATAGGAATCTAAACCTTACTGACATGCTTTTCCGGTACGGTGTTCGCATTAACTCCTCATTGATAATGGATCTGCAATGTGATTTCCTGCCTTTTGCTGCAGGTGGTACCCAGGAACATCCACAGTATGAGTATTTGCACTGGAATTATTATCCCTTATTTGAATCAAAGGGAAATCACACCATTAACAAAAATCTTGGTTTAGTTGCTGGGCGATTCGTCAACCCTATCGATACAATTTCAAGCCCAGGGGTTAATAAAACAATTTTATTATCCTCTTCAGCAAATTCCCGGATTTTAAATACACCCGTTTTAATAAGTGTAAATGAGAACCGAAATGAGCCAGAAGATGAGAAATTTAAACGGCATGATATCCCGGTAGCCTATTTGTTGGAAGGGAAATTCACTTCTCTTTTTAGAAATCGAATTCCCAGAGGCAAAGCAGATAGCCTCGGCATGCTTGGTGTTCCTTTCAGAGAGTCTTCTGTAGACAATGGTAAAATGATTGTCGTTGGAGATGGCGATATCGTTTTGAATGATGTGACGGAAAATGGACCCATTCCGATGGGGCTTAATTTGTTTACAGTCGGTTCGCAGTACGAGTATCAGTTTGCTAACAGGGATTTTTTACTGAATTCCCTTGAATATCTTGTCAGCAACCCCGCCATCAGCGAAACCCGTAATAAAGACATTATCCTTCGCTTGCTTGATCCGACCAGGGTTAAAGAACAAAAGACGACCTGGCAATTTATCAATATCGCCTTGCCAGTGCTGCTTATTATTCTCTGTGGATTTATTTACCAGCAACTGCGAAAACGCCGGTTTGCTTAGGCACTCACAATGACCCTACCTCTCAGGCAGAGTCCAGTATCCGGCATCAAGCATCCACTTACAGACTCCAGCACTATCTTTGTTCCTCAACTAATTAAAAAACAGCGATGACGTCTGACCAGATCGCTTACCTAGTATTCGGCATTATTTTATTACTGGCTTTGATTTTTGACTTAGGGCTATTGAGCAGGAAGAACCATAAAGTAAGTCTTAAACAGGCGCTCTATCAAACGTTTTTCTGGACTGGTCTGGCGTTTGCTTTTTTTGTTTTCTTGTGGATCCAGGAGGGAAAGACGCTCTCTTTAGAATATCTCAGCGCATACCTTATGGAATGGAGCCTGAGTATCGATAATATTTTTGTTTTCATTATTATTTTTTCTTCGTTTGGTGTCAGGGAAAAGGACTATGGCCGGGTGTTGCTTATCGGGATACTAATGGCAATAGTCTTACGTATCATTTTTATCACGGTAGGAGTAGTGTTGGTTGAAAAATTTGAATGGATACTGCTCGTGTTTGGTGGTTTCCTGGTTTATACAGGCTATAAAATGTTTACTGCAAGTAACAATGAAGAGTTTGAGCCGCACGATACAATGGTTTACAAATTTCTCAAAAGAGTATTACCACTGACACCCGGGGACGGGGATGGAAAATTTTCGATCATTGAAAATGGGAAACGTCGATATACGGTTTTGTTCGTGGTGGTGATCATGCTGGCGGCTATCGACGTGGTTTTTGCCCTTGATTCCATCCCGGCAGTACTTGGCATCTCCCGGGACAAACTGGTTGTTTATACCTCCAACATTTTTGCGGTGCTGGGACTTCGTTCACTTTTCTTCCTGCTTCGCGGGGCGGTCAGCAAGTTCGATTACCTGCAACAGGGAATAGCGATCGTGCTTGTGTTTATCGGCCTGAAAATGCTGGGTGAGCATTGGATCAACAAGTTGGTGGACCAGACAACCCAGGTTTTTATTTCGCTGGGAGTGATCGTTCTTTGCATATCCGGCTCTATTTTCTATTCTATTTTTATGAAGAAAAGAGGATTGCCGCCCGATGTAAAAGAGGATGAGATTTACTAATAGTGTTCCATTTATATTTTGTATTGCTTGAAATATTCCCTGCAGCATATAGCCGCTATTGTTAGGTCAGTTTCCACTGTCAGTGACGCCGTAATTGAGTACCTGGTACTCGATAGCCGGAAAATTTACTCTCCCGCGACTTCATTGTTCTTTGCATTGAAAGGAAACCGCCGCGATGGCCACCAGTTCATCCCAGAGTTATATAAAAAAGGCGTCAGGAATTTTGTCGTAAGTGAATTACCAGGACAGGGAATTTATCCGGGTACCAATTTTGTCTTGGTAGATGATACGCTGGCAGCCCTGCAAAGTCTCGCAGCTTTTCATCGACAGCAATTCAACATTCCCGTGATTGGAATTACGGGAAGCAACGGGAAGACGATCGTAAAGGAATGGTTATACCAACTTCTGCATGATCATTATAACATAGTTCGCAGTCCAAAAAGTTATAATTCGCAGATAGGCGTGCCATTAAGTGTATGGCTGATGAATGAGCAGCATACGCTGGCTATTTTTGAAGCCGGTATTTCCATGCCGGGCGAAATGAAAAAACTCTGGGAGATCATAAGACCCACTATTGGTGTATTTACCAACCTGGGCAAAGCCCATAGCGAAGGGTTTGAAAACATGCAGCAGAAAGGTGAAGAGAAGATTCAACTGCTGCGCGGTGCAGAAAAAGTTGTCTTTAGCGGAGACCACTTAGAGGTCAATAAGGCTATCGGTTTGTGGTCGAACGCGGAAACCCATGCAACACATAAAGAGCCATTTTTTATGTTTTCCTGGGGAAGTACAGAGTTTAATATCCTCCAAATAACGGGTATTAAAAAATACGACGATCATACCCTGATCGCGGCTTCCATAAGACCCCAGGCATTAGCTAAAACTACTGCTAATGTGGACATAAAAATTTTCTTTACCGATGACGCCTCGATTGAAAATGCAATTCATTGCTGGTGCGTAATGCTGGCTCTTGGCATTGATCAACGAATAATAAAAGATCGAATGAAGAATCTCCAGCCCGTCAATATGCGACTGGAGCTTAAAAAAGGGATCAATCATTGCAATATTATCAATGACAGTTATAGCGCCGATCTTAGTTCCCTGGAAATAGCCCTGAACTTTTTAAATCAGCAAAGCACGGGATCCGGGAAGACGGTTATCCTTTCCGATTTTCTCCAAAGCGGTTTGAACGATGATGAACTGTATACTTCAATTCTCGAAAGCCTCGAACGACATAAGATCGACAGGTTTATAGGGATCGGGGAGAAAATCACCCGTGTATTTAAGCCTCTCGCTATTCATACAGGCTATAAGTTAGAAACGGAGCTATATCCTTCGTCGGAAAGTTTCATCAAACAATTCCGATCCTCCCGGTTCAAAGAAGAGACGATATTAATAAAAGGAGCCAGGGTCTTTGGGTTCGAGAAGATCGTTCAATTGCTGGAACAAAAAGTTCACCAGACGGTGCTGGAGATAAACCTGAACGCCATTGCACATAACCTGAAAGTTTATCAGCGTTATTTAAAACCATCTACCAGGGTGATGGCGATGGTCAAAGCTTTTGCCTATGGAAGTGGGGGAGCAGAGATAGCCGGCATTTTGCAATATCATAAGATTGACTACCTGGGGGTGGCTTATGCAGACGAAGGGGTAGAGTTGAGAAAGGCCGGCATAATAACACCCATTATGGTAATGAACCCGGAGGAATCAGCTTTTGATTTGCTGGTTGAAAATAACCTGGAGCCCGATATTTACTCATTTGAGTTATTTAATTCATTCGAAAGTTTTTTACAAAATGAAGGACTGCAGCAATATCCTGTCCATTTAGAAATAGAAACGGGCATGAACCGTCTTGGCTTTGCATTGACTGAAGTCGGAAAACTGGCTTCACAATTACAGAACAATACTGCAATGAAAGTACAGTCTGTATTTTCCCACCTGGCCGCCAGCGAAGATCCAGCGGAAGATAATTTCACGGCCGGGCAATTCGAAAAGTTTCGACAGGCTGTTTCCATGTTGCAGGAAAAACTGCATTATCCCTTTTTACAGCATATTGCCAACTCCGGAGCAATATTCCGGCTACCTCAATTGCAATTGGATATGGTGCGATTGGGGATCGGCTTGTATGGTGTAGATAGCGGCGCAACTCACCAGGCAGAATTGCAGACTGTAGCCACATTGAAATCAACTATCGCCCAGGTCAAAGATGTAAAATTCGGTGAATCGGTGAGCTATAATCGCAGGGGTATTGTCAAAAGGGACTCCCGGATCGCGACTGTGCGAATAGGATATGCAGATGGCTTTTCGCGACGCCTGGGAAATGGTGCAGGACAGATCTGGATAAAAGGCAACCTGGCACCTGTGATCGGAACGGTGTGTATGGACATGACGATGATCGACGTTACTGACGTACCGGATGTGCGCGAGGGAGATGAAGTGATCATTTTTGGAAATGAATTACCTATCCAACAGTTGGCTGAATGGGCGGGTACAATTCCTTATGAAATAATGACAGGCATTTCTCAACGGGTGAAGAGAGTTTATTTCGAAGAATAAGAGAGTCAGATAAGTCAAAGGAGTCAAATAAGTCAATGGCTGCACCCTGACTGATATGACCTGTATGACTCGTATGACCCGTTCACTTTTATGACTTCTTTTATCCTTTCACTTTCTGCTTTTGGGTTATATTTGCCGACTAAACAGCCCCCGGTGAAGCTTAAAAAAATCGTCCTCATTATTGGCCTGATCATAGTCGCGGACCAGACTTTGAAAATATGGATCAAGACGCATTATCCCTATGGCGATACGGAGATAACCGGGTTAAATTGGTTCAAACTTTTTTTTATTGAGAATAAAGGAATGGCCTGGGGCTGGGAATTCGGTGGGGACTGGGGAAAAATGATCCTTACTTTGTTCCGCCTGGTAGCCGTGATATTCGGAACCTGGTATCTTGGTAAAATAATTAAGAAAAATTACAGCAGGGGATTCATTGTTTGTGCCGCTCTTATCTATGCCGGTGCATTGGGTAATCTTCTTGACAGCATGTTTTATGGGATGATCTTTGATGAAAGCCCGACAGGTGATGGGTATCATTATGTGGCTACTATTTTCCCTGCGCACGGATATGCAGGTTTTTTGCATGGACGGGTTGTGGATATGCTCTATTTCCCTGTTATCCGCGACGCACAATTTCCCAGTTGGTTCCCGTTCATAGGAGGTGACCATTTTGACTTTTTCAGTCCAATCTTCAATATAGCCGATGCATCCATTTCTGTCGGTGTTATCACTTTGTTGATTTTCCAGAAGAGATTTTTTAAAAAACAGACGCCCGACACGCATTCTACCATTGAAACAAGCGCCGAGATCAGCGATAAAGTACAGGTGCTTTGATTTGCCGGGCCAGTTATTCAAGGCAATAGCGACAAAAAATAAAGCCCGGGAAGCACGGAGGAGTTATCCATTTGTGCGTCCCGGGCAAAACTATTGGGAAAAGACTACCGAGTTTATTAATGGTTTTGTTTCATTACTCTCTTATAAATAGATGTCCCAGCCATTTCAACCCGCAATATATAAATGCCAGGTGCCAGTGCAGATGTATTATCAAACGTCAGCTGGTTTACCCCGCTGTTGATATCAAACGATTTGTTCTTAACGGGTTTGCCGAACTGATCTATCAGCTCTGCCTTAGCCACTCCATCTTTCGCAGATACCACGTCAAATAAAAGAGCATTGACAAAAGGATTGATCACCGATGAAAACGAAAATGTTTCGGTGGCCGATGTCAATTGGAGCGTCCTGGAATAGTCCTTCTGACCGTCATTTGTTCTCATGACGATGCGATAAAATGCTTTCCCGTTTATGTTGTCCGGATCCAGGAAACTATAGTTGTTCTGAACGGCGCCCGGATTATTGGCGCTATTGATGGTTCCGATGATCGAAAAATCAGTACCGTTATAACTTCTTTCAATATCGAAATAGAAAGGTTCAGTTTCGGTATTGGTTGACCATTTAAGTGTTGCCTTACCGTTTGTTAATTTACCGGTAAACGCTATCAGCGTAGTACTCAACGGCGGTCCACAGTTAATGACGTTAATCGTAACGATTGTAGTCGGATCGGTCGACCGGCAGTTGACGTCAGATAAATTGGTTAATGAAGTAGCTACGACCACCCTGTATTTATTGCCGGAATTTGCAACTGTTGTGAAGGCAGGCGGTATGGTGTAGGAAGAAACATACTCCCAGGCCGTTCCATTCCATACGGGAACAACAGGACCTATTGGAGCTGTAACATCGACCCAGGTCACACCACCGTCCGTGCTCCGCTGCCATTTGTAATAAGTATAGTTATTGAAAAATGATCTTACCGTATCGTTTATGGTAGCGGCATTTCCCGAACAAATTGTAGGTGTAATCGAAGGTGAATACTTCATGTTGGGCAAACAGGTAGCAATCGCAATATCATCGATCGCCCAGTCATTACCACCACCACCCGGAGCATTATTACGAATGGTTACATTCATAGAAGTTTGCCCGGCTTTTGTCCTGTACACGAAACCTTTTTTTACCCAGTAGCCATCGTATTTTAAATTACCACTAGTATAATATTCCTCCCCGTTTATCGTAAACGAAAGATTGGGGCGTACTCCAGAAGAGTCATTTCCGGGCCCGGGAACATAACCTGCGCTTCCGGCGCCTTTACCGGTCGAGTCGCAACCACATCTCCTGCATATGTTTTTAAACCAGGCCGCAAATTCATAGTAAGTATTCTCGCACAAGTTGGTGATGGTTTGATCAAATGCCCTGTTGGTTTCATAGCTGGCATTAATGATCAACGCGTATCCTCCGATACGTCCTGCAACCGTGGTATCTGTAGGAAGATTCCCGTTTGCCGGGATTGCGGCGCCGGTATGGTCTCCCATGATATCCCATATATTAAATACACGGGCAGCATTTGGCTGCGACAAGTTGGGATTGGTTGACCAGGTACCGCTGGTATTATTGGCAAGACCATAGAAGTTATCGTTAGGCGCACCGTTGGTAAACATCTTTCGGGTGTACGGTAATGGCACCAAGGGCGAGTTTGTTATACGGTTCTTATTGTGACCGCTACCAAATGTCCCTCCCGATTCGGAGATCAGTGCGTTCGTCCCAATAGCATTTGTGCACAAGCCATAGTCAGGTGCGATTTTTATTTTATAGACTGAAAAATTAGAAAGAGAATCGACAGAGCTACTTCCAAACCGGTACCGGAAATTCCCGGAGCTCAATAACACCGTGGTGTCGATGTCAACAATTGCGGCGGCATTTTTAATCTGTGCGCGGTATACAAATACACGTATACATGAGCTACCGTAGAAAGTAGGCATCAGGGCTCCCCATAAAAATCCGGCGTTGGTTATAGAGGTTCCCTGAGTGAGTACGTTGCAGGCACCAGAAGTGGCGCCGATATTAAACCGTAATCGACCGGTCGGAATGTCAATATTTGCCGAGTCTGTATCCGCGGCATCGGAAAAGCTTCGCTGAGGTCTACCCTCGTTATTAAGCATTTTCAACGAGCCCGTCAGGTACGTAAGCTTGGCAATATTGATAGTATCATTATACCGGATAGAGTTTATTCGTGTTGTAGCTGTGTTGCTACCCCCAGTCACGGCAATGGTTGCTCTAACTTCAATCGTATCACCCGGCAGGAATGTTCCGCCATTGGGACGCGAGATGTTAATATAACTTTTACCGGTAGTTACAGTCTGCGAATGCAACTGCTGGGGAATAAATAATGAGAACAGGACGCATGAAAAGAAACACCTTACTAGTGTAACGCCAATTCTCACTATGTTCGTGAAGGGTACAAAGGGTTTCAAATGGTATGGATTTTAGTTGTCCTAAAAGTAGGCCAATTCAAATCCTCAATCAATAGCAGATTTACCAGCTATTTGCCAGTAATACTACCTGCACCAGGAACATAACTTGTTCATTTCAGGCAAGGGTGGAGAACTAGGGTACCTGAATTTTGCGCCAGCATTCTAAACGGAATTATAACCGGTGTATTGTATTGATACCCGAATTTATCATTCGCTGCTTAAAATGGCGATGGCCGCCTGGGAATCCGCTGTATGTTTGGTGATTTACTCGTAGTTGTTAAACCATTCCTTTTCTACGAGTTCGATATCCTTAGGCAGCTTACCTTCCTCGAAAGGAATTGGACCAGATTGCTTGGTATAAGGATTGATCATTGGAAATATCCTGGCACGTTTGGCTGTCTTTGCCTTTCCGGAAAGGATCGCTCTTAAATAAGGCGAACCCTGATCTTTTGTGACCGTCGCCGTCCCGGAAATCGCTTTTAAGGGATAGGCAGAAAAATAAAAAGGAGACCTGACAGTATTTTTCATAGCGTGTTGGGATTATTTGTTTTTGTTTTTTTAAGGATTGGGATTACAGCACTAAAATAGCCTCCAGGTCGATAGCATTCAAGTACACGGATAGAAAAATATGGGAAATACTGTCTTTGCCGTTTTTTTACGAAGGGGTTTTCCGATATATGTTACATTTTGCCTACCATTTTCTCTGGAACTACCCATTTATCAAACTCATCAGGCGTAAGATAGCCAAGCTTTACAGCCATTTCTTTCAGGGTCGTTCCCTGCCGGTGGGCTTTTTGCGCAATTTCAGCTGCTTTGTAGTACCCGATTTTTGTATTCAACGCGGTGACCAGCATCAATGAGTTGTCTACATGCTTTTTGATATTCGCTTCGATAGGTTCGATTCCTGCCGCGCATTTGTCGTTAAATGATACACAGCCATCACCAATCAACCGGGCACTATGTAGAAAATTAAAGATCATTACAGGTTTGAAAACATTTAGTTCAAAATGACCCATAGCGCCTCCCACATTAATAGCTACGTCATTTCCCAGCACCTGGGCAGCAATCATAGTCAGGGCTTCACACTGGGTGGGATTTACTTTTCCGGGCATAATAGAAGAGCCCGGTTCATTGTCCGGGATATGGATTTCCCCGATGCCGGCCCTCGGTCCCGAAGAGAGCATGCGAATATCGTTGGCTATTTTCATCAGGCTCACCGCAATTGTTTTTAAAGCGCCATGCGCTTCTACAATTGCATCGTGTGCCGCCAGGGACTCAAATTTATTGTCTGCAGTTATAAATGGAAGGCCGGTTAGCGCAGCAATATGGTTTGCTACATTTCCAGCATAACCATCCGGAGTGTTGATACCTGTTCCTACAGCTGTGCCTCCCAAGGCCAACTCGCTCAGGTGCGGTAAAGTGTTTTTGATCGCCTTCAATCCGTGATCCAGTTGGGAAACATAGCCGCTCAATTCCTGTCCCAGTGTCAATGGTGTCGCATCCATAAAATGAGTTCGCCCGATCTTGACAACCTTCATGAATTGCTTGCTCTTCCTGGCCAAAGTATCCCTTAGGAGCTTAATCCCGGGGATAGTCGTTTCTACAAGGATTTTATAGGCAGCAATATGCATGGCTGTCGGGAAAGTATCATTGGAGGACTGGGATTTGTTTACATCATCGTTCGGGTGTAAAAATTTTTCTTTATCGGTCAATTTGCCGCCTTTTAAAACATGGCCGCGATAGGCAATCACTTCGTTCACGTTCATGTTGCTCTGAGTACCACTGCCTGTTTGCCAAACAACCAAAGGAAAATAGTCGTCCAGCTTTCCTTTCAGGATCTCGTCGCAGACCTTGCCAATGAGCACAGATTTATTTTTTGGTAAAACACCAGCTTCAAGATTGGTGATGGCTGCCGCTTTTTTGAGATAGGCAAATGCCCGTATGATCTCTTTAGGCATCCTGTTGATGTCCTGCGCGATTTTAAAGTTCTCTATACTTCTTTGAGTCTGGGCGCCATAATATGCTTCTGCAGGCACTTTTACTTCGCCCATAGTATCTTTCTCGATCCGGTATTCCATCTTAAAAAATTGAGCAGCAAAGGTAGAGGAATTCAGGCTTTATTACCTGCTGAGCGGTTTCCGGGAAGCGCTATTTACCTTTGAAATCTGGCTTTCTTTTTTCCAAAAAAGCAGAGGCGCCTTCTTTCATATCTTCTGTATTAAAGCACTCGCCGAATTTTTTTATTTCGAGATCATACCCCTGCTGCGTATGATCAAAATTGTTAATGCACTCAATCACGTTTGCGACCGCTACCGGTGCCTTGGATTGAATAAGTGTCAATGTTTCTTTTACTTTAGCCAGTAATTCTTCGGCCCCGGTAACTTCGTTTATTATACCGTATTCAAAAGCCTTTTTTGCGTCTATCATTTTGCCGCTCATGATCAATTCCATGGCCCTGCCTTTGCCGCAGGATTGTGTCAACCGCTGCGTGCCTCCATAGCCTGGGATAAGGCCAAGATTTACCTCGGGTTGACCAAATTTAGCTGTCTCGCTGGCATATATAAAATGACAGGCCAGTGCCAACTCACAACCACCGCCGAGTGCAAACCCATTGACCGCTGCAACAACAGGTTTGGGACAATTCTCTATTTTATCAAATACAGTTTGCCCACGTCGTGCAAGACCGGGTGCCTGTGCAGGAGTCAGTTCAAGAAATTCGCTAATGTCGGCGCCAGCTACGAAGGCTTTACTGCCCGCCCCGGTGATAATCACCGACTGAACTTTGTCGTCGTGGTAGATATCATCGAACAATTTATCCAGGTCATTGAACACCTCTTTATTCAATGCGTTCAATTTGTCTGGCCGGTTAATAACCACCGTGCATATGCCATTTTCCGTGGAAACAAGCAACGTGTTGTACATACCAATTTTTTCCAAAAATAGGCAATACTGCTATGTGGATCCCGTGGCAGAAAATAGGATCAGCGAATGTCCCGGCAAGGATTCGCAGAATGCAAAATTCATACAATGAATAGAAGAATTGATTGGATAGAATGAAAAAGGAGGATGAACCAGGGGTTTAAGGTTTAAAGGTTTAAGGGTTTCGTGATGTTCGAAGATTTCACAAGAGAAGACGAGGGCGAAGAGATTAGAAGGACCGGTGTTCTCCGACCCAGGTCGTTATATATCCTGCTATTTCCGTGGTAGGGGTGCCGGGTGGAAACAAACGGCCAACACCCTGGGCATTTAACGCCTGCATATCATCATCGGGGATAATGCCACCACCTGTCAGCAACACATCATCTAGCTGTTTTTCTTTCATCAGTTGAATGATCCTTGGAAAAACAGTCATATGCGCACCACTGAGAATACTGATGCCAATAGCATCCACATCTTCCTGCAGGGCTGCATTCACTACCATCTCGGGAGTTTGTCGCAATCCCGTATAAATAACTTCCATGCCTGCGTCTCTCAGGGCCGTAGCAATCACTTTCGCGCCACGATCATGTCCATCCAGTCCTACTTTGGCAACTAAAACTCTGATAGGTCTGTTCATTGGCAAAACTTGTGTCACGAAAATACATTGTTTCAGGACAGCGTTGTAAATTGTGTCAATGCAGTGCAGGAAATTCGGCAATACTGACCTTGTTGTAAGTGAAGTAGGTTTTGGTGCATGGGCTATTGGCGGGGGCGCCATGATCGGTTCTACACCGATCGGCTGGGGTGAAGCGGATGATTCAATTTCAGCCAAAGCCATCCAGGTATCGATCGATGCGGGTATCAATTTTTTTGATACAGCCGATATCTACGGGTTAGGTCATTCGGAAGAGTTGCTGGGCAAGACGATCGGCAAGAATTCAAAGATGATCATTGCTACCAAGGTGGGAAATGTGTCAAAGAATGAAAAATTCACTAGCGATTATTCTAAAAACCATATTATCGAAGCCTGCGACAAGAGCCTCCACAGGTTGCAAAGGGATACAATTGATTATTACCAGTTGCATTCGGCAAGACTTCAACATTTGCAACAAGGGGAATGCATCGAAGCCATGCAGGTTTTACTACAACAAGGCAAGATCAGGTATTGGGGGTTATCGCTGAATACTTTTAACCCCTCTCCGGAGGCTGATTACCTCATGGATAATGGTATTGGCCACGGGTTTCAACTGGTGCTAAACATACTCAATCAACGATCGCTGGAACTGGTGAAAAGAGCCAGTGCAAAAGGATACGGAATTATCGCAAGAATGCCATTGCAATTCGGGTTACTGACGGGTAAATTTGATAATAAGGCTTCGTTTGCCAATAACGATCACCGCAAGAACCGTTTGACCGAAGAAATAATTCATGAGTCGGGGCGGGCATTGGAACCTGTATGGGCGTTATGTGAAAAGTATAACTGTACAAAAACGGAGCTCGCATTGAGCTATGTGTTGAGTTACCAGGAAGTCACAGTGGTCATTCCTGGCATACGTACTGCCGCGCAGGCCAGCCAGGATACAGGCGGGTTATTCAAACTAAAAACAGAGGACAGGCTGATGATAGAAGAGTTGGGTAAGGCCAGTTTGATTGAGATCATGGAGATGATTGAAAGGCAGGGATAGAAGTTGTATGGTGAAAACTTTTAGTTTGAAGGTATTTTGAAGGATTCGTTTTCTTAGGCTTGAGATCATTTATCTGGTCAATTCTCTTTTTCATTTTATTGATCGGCCAAAACTTAAGCCCTCTGGGCCCGCCCCGCCCCCGCCTCCACCGCCGTCGCCTACTACTTTATCAGTAATAAGAGACCATCGACTGCCCTTCAGGATTTATCATCCCAAATACACAGACAATCTGCCGTTCGGCAAATTTCGATCCTCATGAATACAGATAATATCAGAACGCTCAACTAAAATGCATACATCTGAATACAAATATCATTATTCGTAAAACCGGAACCATGGGAAAAAAACAAAATAAATAGAGAAAAAACCAGCAGGAGAGTGACTATTTCCTGAACCGCTTTGTTCTTTTCAACCACTCCTTTTTCCTCAGATCTGATCCCTTCTCATCGATGTTTTCATAAAAGAAAATTTTCTCTCCGAGTTGGCGGGAATAGCTATTTGTTACCGAATCGAGAACAGAGATTGTTTCGAAATGATGAAATATTTCGTGATTGGGAAGTTCTCGCCCAACAACGATCAAATTCCTAAAATCTATTTATTCGTGGGTGTCCATAAATAAACGAGCCGGTGGTACTGACAACGCGAAGTCGTAATTTCTCATAGTGCTCGTCTAACCGGCAAATACTTCCAGCGCCTTGCTGATACGGGCAATTGCTTCAGTTTTGCCGAGAACTGCTGCGATATCAAACACCGGGGGCCCGAATTTTCCTCCCACCAGCATGATGCGAAACGGTAATTGCAACTCTCCGGGTTTTATGTTCTGAATGGCCGCAAGTTTTTTGAATCCGTCCTCAATGAATGCGCTTTCCCAATTATCAATAGCATTCAATTCTTTGGTAAAAGATTGAAAAAACTTTTTCTTGTCATCATTCCATTTTGACTTCACCGCATCCAGGTCGTATTTATCGGGGGCTCTGAAGAAGAAAGATGACTGCTGCACAAAATCCGTCAAAAGTGTGCACCGGTCCCTTACCAGGCCTATGACCTTACTGAGAATAACCTCATTGATATTGTCAATTCCATCTTGGATCAGCAAGATTTTAACAGGTCCCTGCAGGCTGGAGCTTGTTGATCGTTTTATCCATTCGTGGTTGAACCATTTTGCTTTTTCATAGTCAAATTTCGCGCCCCCGCTATGTACCCGTTCAATAGAGAACTTCTCTATCAATTCTTCTTTTGAAAAAATTTCCTGTTCGGTGCCGTCATTCCAGCCCAGCAATGCCAACAGGTTGATAAATGCTTCAGGCAAAAATCCTTTTTCTTTGAAGCCTTCGGTTAATTCTTTGGAGACAGGATCTATCCAGTTCATTGCAAAGACCGGGAAGCCATATTTGGCGCCGTCCCTTTTGCTCAGTTTGCCGTTAGGTCCCAATATCAGTGGTAGATGGGCCCATTGAGGCATGTTCTCCAATCCAAATAAATATTTCCATAAAAGAATATGTACGGGCGCCGAAGGCAGCCATTCTTCACCGCGGAATGCATGAGATATCTTCATCAGGTAATCGTCTACAACGACGGCCAGGTGATAAGTAGGCATTCCATCGGCTTTCAGCAATACTTTGTCATCAACGACCGATGTATCAAAACTTACCTCACCCCGGATCATATCAGTAAAAGAAACGGTTTCGCTACCGGGCATTTTTATACGAATCACATGGGCTGTTCCTGCTTCCAGCATTTTTTTTGAATCTTCAGCATGGAGGGTCAGCGAGTTTCGCATCTTCATGCGAATGGAATGATCGTATTGAGGGGATGGATTCTGTTCTGTTTTGAAATCATGTCGCATCCTGTCCAGTTCTTCAGGCGTATCGAACGCATAATAGGCATGTCCATCATTGACCAGTTTTTCTGCGTAGTGCCGATAGTTATCCTTTCTTTCGCTTTGCCGGTAAGGTCCGTACTTGCCACCGTGCAAGGGGCTTTCATCTGGCTCGAGACCGGCCCATTGCAAGCAACTGAAAATATATTCTTCAGCCCCGGCGACATAACGGCTCTGATCGGTGTCTTCGATGCGGAGAATAAAATGGCCCTGGTGCTTTTTTGCAAACAGGTAGTTATATAAAACCGTTCTTACTCCCCCGAGATGCAAACCACCGGTAGGACTGGGGGCAAAGCGGACCCTGATCTTTTTACTCATAAGTCGCAAAGATAAAGTGATGAAAGCAGAAGGTTGTGCTAAGAAGCCGCGAATCACAGCCGAGTGCAATTGGTATCCCCCCCAATGTTGTGCTGTCTTGCAGTTCTCTCTTCTTTCTTACCTTGTGACTTCTCTATGCGGTATTTTGTTAAGACACCCTGGTGGCTCAAAAAAATATACTCTTCCTATACGTGGGATGTACGTACAAATGAAAAGTATGTATATCTCAGTTTTGATGACGGACCTCATGAAAAAGCCACACTGTTCGTGCTGGATCAGCTGAAAAAATATAGTGCGAAGGCAACTTTCTTTTGCATCGGAAAAAATGTTGCTTCCCTGCCGGGAATTTATGAACAGATTCTCGAAGCTGGTCATACGGTAGGCAATCATACCCATAATCATTTGAATGGATGGAAAACAAAAGATCCCGAATACCTGGATGATGTAAAGATGGCATCGAAATATATTGATTCATCCCTGTTTCGGCCACCCTATGGAAAAATAACTTCTTTCCAGGCAAAGCATATTAAAGCTGTATTGAAAGATGAACATGCAAAGATCATTATGTGGGATGTATTGAGCGGTGATTTTGATAAAGGGATTACCCGCGAAGATTGTTTGAACAATGTTGCATTAAATACAAAGCGTGGTTCTATTGTGGTTTTTCACGACAGTGAGAAAGCATTTAATCATCTTGAATATTGTTTGCCCAGGGTACTGGAGCTATTTTCAACAAAAGGATTTCAGTTTAAAAGTTTGCCTGATCCAGGAGTAAAAAAACAAATAATATAAATATAATGTCGTTGTGACAGAGAGGATGATAAAGAACTGGTACTCATATAAAAAGTTAGGGCCTGGGTAGAAACCCTGGCCCGTTTTTAATCCGTACCCTATGAAAACTGGCTTAAAGGTATAATATTTTTTAATTAATCCAAACAAATTTCAAGTAGCTGATTATCGGAAGTTTGCGGCTTTTTGCCGGAATCCGCAGCTTGGATTTATCACATGACAATTATAGATACACATTCCCATGTTTACTTGCCTGAGTTTGATCAGGACAGGGAAACCATTGTCGAACGGGCTGATAAAGCGGGTATTATACGGATCCTTATGCCTGCTATTGATTCGACAACCCATGAAAATATGCTGGAGATTGAAAAGCATTTTGCTGGAAAATGTATGGCTATGATGGGTCTCCATCCTTGTTCGGTTATGGAAAAATACGATGTCGAATTAGGCATCATAGAACAACATTTGTCAAAAAAAAAATTCGTCGCCATTGGAGAAACCGGTCTTGACTTCTATTGGGACCTCAGTTTTAAGGATCAGCAGTATGAAGTTTTTCAGCAACAGATCAGTTGGGCATTGCAATATAATATCCCTGTAGTGATTCATTCCCGCAATTCGATTGATGAATGCATTGAAATGATACAAAAGAACCAGGACGGCAGTTTGAAAGGAGTGTTTCATTGTTTCTCCGGCTCCTTACAACAGGCAAAAAAGATCATGGAACTCGGATTCTACATGGGCATTGGAGGTGTTATAACCTTTAAGAACTCAGGATTGGACCTTGTAATGAAAGAAGCAGGCCTGTCAAATGTGATCCTGGAGACAGATGCTCCCTACCTGGCTCCAGTACCCTATAGGGGAAAGAGGAATGAGCCTTCTTATTTAAATTATGTGGTCGATAAACTAGCTTCAGTGACAACGGCCAGTGTTGAGGAGGTGTCAGAAATTACCACCGCGAATGCTCAGAAATTATTCAGTATTTAGATGCAGAACTGTATTTTTGCAGCCCCTAAAAATTGGAGACTTGTCCGAGTGGTTGAAGGAGCACGCCTGGAAAGTGTGTATACCTCAAAAGGGTATCGAGGGTTCGAATCCCTCAGTCTCCGCCTTCGGTCGCCGAAGCCTTGGCGAAGGCGACCTTGTCAAAAGACTCGGAAGGCTTGAATTACACTCAAGCTTTATCTAATATGAGATTATGGTCTATTCATCCAAAATACCTCGACGCAAAAGGACTTGTCGCCTTGTGGCGAGAAACTCTTTTGGCTAAATACGTTTTGGAAGGGAAAACAAAAGGATATAAAAATCATCCGCAACTTAATAGGTTTAAAAAATCTAAAAAACCCCTGGATTCTATTAATCACTATTTAGCAGTTATTCATCAGGAAGCGCTTAGCAGGAAATATAATTTTGATAGACAAAAAGTAAATTGGAACTTCCGTCCAACTTCTCTACCGGTTACAACAGGGCAAATACAATATGAAACCATTCATCTTCTTAGTAAGATTAAAAGAAGAGATCCCAAAAAATATGAAGAATTAAAGACCCTATTAACTTTTGACCCACATCCGTTATTCAATGTCATTGATGGCGATATTGAGGAATGGGAAATAATTGCTTCTCGCAACTAAGCATACCATACCAACCGCTTTCTTCCCTGTTGTAGTGGGGTATACACCCGATACCGACACGATGCCGCCGCGCCTTACCGCACTCATGCAGGCTTCCAGCACTTTGGGAGAACCTTTTTCAAAATTGATTACTGCTTTTGCCCTGTCAAGAAACGACCTGTCAGGCTCAAATCCTGCACTTCAATGCAAACATCGGCTCAGCGACCTTTGGCGGACGCGCTTTCAAGTACAAAAACTACCGGATAAGCACAACAGTCCCTTTCCGATAAATTTCCCCGCAAAGGCCTTTAGCTCTGATCTGATAAACAAACACATTTGCGCTTTGTTCTTTGCCTTTATATCTTCCATCCCAACATTGCCGTGGGTCTCTTGTGTAAAAAACACGTTCATCCCATCGGTTATAAACGGATAATTCGAAATCGGTGACAGCACCCCAGCTTTGCACACCAAAGCAATCATTCTTTCCGTCGCCGTTTGGCGTAAAAGCATTTGGAACCAGGTAGCCATCGGCTAAATTACCGGCTATAACTTTTACCTGTATGCTGTCCTCGGCAGTACAACCTTTATCAGATGTAACCAATACCTTGTACCAGGTAGTAGCCATTGGTGATGCAACAGGATTGTAGATATTTGCATTGTTTAAAGTTGCCGCCGGAGTCCACGTATAGTTGACACCGCCGCTGGCTCGCAGATTGGTGATACTTAATGTGCAATTGATGTCATTGGACTTGCTGATAAATACAGACGGAGCGGGATCAACCTTCAGGCTAACTGTCCGTATTAGGCTATCGCAGCCAAGTGTAGTCCTTACAGTGTCCCTGTAAATCCCGGCTGTGTTTGTCATCAGCCCCCAGGGAAGGGTATACGTTTCATCTGAACAAATTGTGACACTGGTGGCAGATACGGCAGGGGCTTTCACTTGAAGGTTCACGGTCCTTCTGACACTATCGCATCCGGTTGTATAATAGAGGGTGTCGTGATAGATCCCGGCTATATTGACGATCGGTCCCCAGGGAAGGCTATAGCTTGCGCCCTGGCAAATAATAGCATTAGTCGTTGCGGATATTGCCGATTGGACGATTAGATTTACAGTTCGCCGGATACTATCGCACCCACTGGTATAATGTAATGTATCCCGGTATATTCCTGTTGCGCTGACAACAGGTCCCCACGGTAAAGTAAACGTTTGGCCGGCACAGATTACACGATTGATATTTTGTGAGGTAGCAGATTGAACGGTCAGATTTACAGTTATCCAAATGCTGTCGCACCCGGTAAGATAATGCAACGTATCCCGGTATATACCTGTTGTGCTGACAACAGATCCCCAGGGCAAATTGTATGTCTGACCTGCGCAGATGATCGGATTAGTTGTTTGCAATGTTGCCGAGTGGACAGTCAGGTTTACTGTTCTCCAAAGGCTGTCGCACCCGGTAGTATAATGCAATGTGTCTCTATATATTCCTGATGAACTGACTACAGGTCCCCATGGCAAAGTATAAGATTGGCCTGAGCAAATCGCGACATTCGTTATTTGCAATGTTGCCGATTGAACAGTCAGATTTACAGTTCTCCAAATGCTGTCGCATCCGGTAGTATAATGCAATGTGTCTCTATACATTCCTGCCGTGCTGACAACAAGTCCCCATGGCAAAGCGTATGTCTGACCTGCACATATGATTGAATTGGTCGTTTGTGATGTCGCTGACTGGACAGTCAGATTTACAGTTCTCCAAATGCTGTCACATCCGGTAGTGGAATGTAATGTATCTCTATATATGCCTGTTGTACTGACAACAAGTCCCCAGGGCAATGTATAAGTCTGGCCAGCGCAGATGATAGGATTGGTCGTTTGCAAAGTCGCAGATTGAACTGTCAGATCTACCGTTCTCCAAATGCTGTCACACCCAGTAATATAATGTAACGTATCCGTGTAAACGCCGGAGGTATTGACAACAGGCCCCCATGGTAAAGTGTAAGTCTGGCCTGAACAGATAGCTGCATTTGTTGTTTGCAATGTTGGTGATTGAACAGTCAGGTTTACTATTCTTCTAATGCTGTCACATCCGGTACTGTAATGCAAAGTATCTCTGTAAATGCCGGAGGTGCTGACAACAAGTCCCCATGGTAAAGTATAAGTTTGGCCTGAGCAGATAGCTGCATTTGTTGTTTGAAATGTTGCTGATTGAGCAGTCAGGTTTACAGTTCTCCAAATGCTATCGCATCCCGTAATAAAATGCAACGTATCCCGGTATATTCCTGTTGCACTTACCACAGGTCCCCAGGGGAGAGTGTATGTTTGACCTGTACAGATGATTGGGTTGATTGTTTGTGATGTTGCTGACTGGACATTCAGGTTTACGGTTCTTCGAATACTATCGCATCCGGTAATATAATGCAATGTATCCCGGTATATTCCTGCTGTCCCTACAACAGGTCCCCACGGCAAAGTGTATGTTTGTCCGGCACAGATTATAGGATTGAGCGTTTGGGATGTGGCAGGTTGAACGGTCAGGTTTACGGCTCTCCAGATACTATCGCACCCGGTCGTGTAATGCAATGTATCTCTATATATGCCTGATGTGTTCACAACGGATCCGCCTGGCAAATTGTATGTCTGACCTGCGCAGATAATTGGATTAGTTGTTTGCAATGTTGCTGATTGAACAGTCAGGTTTACTGTTCTCCAAATGCTGTCGCACGCGGTGGTATAATGCAATGTGTCTCTGTATATTCCTGATGAACTGACAACAGGTCCCCATGGTAAAATGTATGTTTGACCTGAACAGACTGTAGGATTGATTGTTTGCAATGTCGCGGATTGAACAGTAAGGTTTACTATTCTTCTAATGCTATCACATCCGGTAGCGTAATGAAGTGTGTCCCTGTAAACACCGGAAGTACTGACGACAACTCCCCACGGTAAAGAATAAGTTTGACCGGGACAAATGGCAGCATTTGCATTCGTTGTAGTCACAGATTGAACTGCGAGGTTTATCGTGTTGATCAAGCTATCACAACCGCCGATACTTCGCGTGGTATCGCGGTAAGTACCTGCTATGCTAACTATCGTGCCAGACAGCAACGTATAGGTTTGTCCCTGGCAAATACTTGCTCCGGTACTTAGCAGCAACGGCTGGAGATTGGTTAATACGACTGAATCGCGGAGACTGCAGTTGGTAAATGAAATATCCACCCAATAAAGGCCTGGTGAAGTTGCATTAAATGTAGATCCTGTTGATCCGTTTTGCCAGGTATAACCAACAGCCCCCGTAGTCGCTGCATTCAACATCACGGCCTGAGCCAGGAAACAGGCTTCAATATCATTTCCCAGGGGATAAACCGTATTGGAAACAATAAATGAATCACGGGTAATGCATCCGTTCAGGGTCATATCATCCCAATAGATGCCGGCTAAAGTAATGTTGATAGAAGAAGCAGTCACTCCGGTGTTCCAATGATGGGATTCGCCAAGACCCCTTGAAGCATTTAATGTGATAGGATCATTATTGCAGATATACTTGTTTTGGACCTGGGGTATGATAGGATTTATGTTTACATTAATAGTATCACTTCTCGTGCAGCCATTAAATGTTACAGCGACATAATAACTGTGCAAGCCCGGCTGCGAGGCCACAAATGTTGGATTGACTGATCCATCCTGCCATTGATAAGTAGCCCCGGGATAGGATGTTGCATCAAGTGCCGCCGTACCGCCATTGCACAGAAATATATCAGGGCCAAGATCGACAGCAGGTCTTGGAGGAATTGTTATCGTTCCGCTGGCCGTACTTTGTCCGCCGCAACTTGTATTTTGCACAGTCAGTGATACATTATAAGTCTGTGATGTGGGAAGAGCAGGATAACTGAATTGGGGTGAAACAGCCGAGGAAGTTTGGCTGTTATAACCAAAGTTCCATGTATATACTATGGACGAACCAAATGTTGAATAGTTGACAAAGGTTACAAAGTCGCTTAGGTTGCAGTTGAACTGTGGGATGAAGTTTGAATTCGAAAAACAACTAACAATAGGAGCACAGGTATCGGCATGATGTACTGCGGATAAATGTAAGTCAATCGTTCCTGTTATTTCTAAATAAGGATATGAGACAGATCTATAAGGGGTAAAAACCTGGACCCAGTAACTTCCTGGCGCCAGGCATTTGTAGGTATCCTGTGTTAATGCATCCTGCACACAACTTCTTTCCTGCATAGCGCTGCAATCTCCATTCATTAGCCGGTATTTGATATTGGCGGGATTTGCATTGGTATTCTCGGTAAGATAAGTAGTGATATCCAGGGTATCTGTTCCTGATATATCGATCTTAAACCAGGAAGTTTTATAGTCTGTGGTTATGCCGCCATTTGGACATGTAAGCATTGGATTGAATTCT
>VBAT01000038.1:0-29235 GCA_005884665.1 Bacteroidota bacterium | reverse complement strand
CAGTGCCAATAGTATGACAGTCGACAATAACAGATGATGTGGAAGTTCCGGCGCCATTAAGGGGAGCCAGTACGGGGTTACTGCAAAAATCGCCAACTTCTTCAATGATCTGCAATTCCACATGGGCATATTCATTTTGTTTGCTACAGCCGGGTAATATCAGATAATAGGTTCCCGGGGAAATACAGTTTTGATACCAATAACCAGTCTGATTGTCATAGGCAGGAATACCCGTATATGACTCCAGGCCGTTGCCAGTCGAATCGTTTGGAAGAATCTGGCGGAATAATATAATATTCGCTGCATCCGGATAACCCTGGTTATTTATGATTGCACGGTACCGCACATGCCCGGTAACCGAAGAGGAGAATTTATACCACAACGTTTTATGACAATCTGCGGGACTGCTAGCGATGGGATCTGAAGCATCACGTGTTGCACAGGAAAAATTATCCGTTTGGCTGATATATGTGCCGGCACCAAGTGCTGATCCAATATTTGATGCTTGTGAATAATGATCAAATAAAGGCTGAATGGAATTCACCGAATCAAGCAGTATAGAGACTTCGGCCTGGCTATTAGGATACATCCCGGAAGGATATTGAGGCCAGGTATTGGAGTTCTCAACAAGAACATAATACCGCTCCGGTGTGCCTGAACAGGGATCACGATAAAAAGAAACTTCATCCGGCGCGTTATAACAGTAATAATAGGACCAGTTATTCACAACAAAGGATAATCCCTGGATCACAGTAGAATCTACCTGTCCCGAGTTAACCACACCGGTAAATGGCAACGATCCGTTTACATCACTTTTATAGACGGCAAATTTGAAAGGATAGTTCTTGTCAGATGTTTTATTCGAAACTTTTACTTTGACATTTCCGCCTTCATTTAATACAAATGTATACCAGAGATTTCTCCTTGGAATTGCATACCCACCGCTAGCATTTGGAGCGGGATAAAGATAGTTGTTGATCCCACCTGAGTAAATATTTGCATTGTATTCAGAGCCACAGGCGGGCTCAGTTGGGTCAGTTGGCTGAGCCCCGGTAGTACAGTAAATGAAATCATTACTTGGCGCTCTTCCCGGGTCTAAAGGATTTACATCCCCGACCTTTCCATTGTGATATAAGCTATCTGGAGGTATAATACCGAATTCATAAGCTTTATTTGCATGATCGAATCGTGAATACCCCGTTTTATCAATATAAATGCTTGGTGTGATGCTTGTGCAGGAACTGTTGGATCCGCCGGCAAATACTACCAGCGTATATGTGCCGGGTTGAAGCCGGCATATCTGAATATTTCCATTGTTGTAAACGCAGGGTTGAATTGGCGCTGCACTGCCAAATGATGCAGAGTCATAACGGGCGTCACCGGAATAGACAGCAGACCAATGATCGCCGGTACTTATCTGCACATAACTTTCCTGCACGGTTTTAAAAACATAATAGGTCACTTTTGTCATCGATGCATCGCAACTCGCAATTGGATGAGTACTGAAAGGCGTATCAACCGTGCAGTTGTAATATTCGGTATATAATGTGTAAGTCGTATCTGTAACCGGGTAGGCTGAAGTACTACCCGCTCTTGGTGCCCACTGTAAGAGGAACGGTTGATTGGTCGCAGTATCTATTGCTGCCTTATAAGGCCGATTATGTTTTGGGCCGGGACAGGCCGATATTGTAATTGCGTCGTTGATTCCCAGGTAATAGTTCCCGTTATTGTAGTTCTGAAGGGGATCTTCATAAGTGGGGCCGCCACCGTAGGAGATGATAGTGTACCATCCTGGAGAAAGGCAGTTATCTGTTGATGAAGCGGAGTAGAAGCACTGCCAGGGATAAGGCAGCGGAGTTAAACCGGCAACACCATCAGTTATCCTGCCTAAAAATAAAGTTGAATAGTGCTGGGCCGATATGGTAATAGTGGCAGATGAGTTCAGATAGAATTGGCGGTAAATGGCTTTGGTTGCCGGCAAAGTTCCTACCTGGCAAGGTATATAACCATTAATGGGAACAACATTGTCTTTACATGAAAAATGGTCTATCGAACTTGACATTGAACCAAAGTTCTGTGGGATGATATTGAGAATATCGCCCATGTCTTCCGCATGTGCAGGACTGTCATGAATGGTATTGACAATCTCAAATTGAAAAGAAGGCCTATTCCGGTTGTCTACGTTGGATTCATCGCCAAAGGCAACATAAGTATAGGTCCCAGGCACCACGCAGGCTTTTGCGGGAGTAGAATAGTTATATAATAAACATTCCGTTGAAGGAGTAAGACCGGTTATCCGTTGCGGGTAAGCGTGGACATTCTGAGCGGTCGCTAATGCGTTTGCATCGCCCCTGTATAATTTATTGTAGAGATAGGTCGGGAAATTATAGATCGAATAATACGAATAATCGTAAAGACTTACGATACCACTGTCGGCTACCAAAAATTCCCTGTAAATCCCTTTTTTATTTGTTGGATTACAGGCTGTATCGGCAGGCAGCACGGTGTTGGCGCACCCCAATGTATCAATATTAGTATTATAATAGCTGCCATTTATAAGCGGTTGCATTACTCCGGCATTTGCATTAATTGTATCGAATGCTCCCGTTGTACTTAATGAATAATTATTGTCGGTGTTTAACGATCTTGCAGTGATACTTAGATTAAAACCAGTTCCCAGGTTACCGAGAAGACAGAAAGGAGTGGGTGAATTGTTTAATTGATAATAAATAAAATACCACCAGGTAGCCGCCAACGCGTTTGTATCGCTTCCACAGATCTGCAAAGTATAATTACCAGGGTCAAGACAAGTAATATTATATCCACTATATTGAAACTGGCTTACTATGTTGTTTGTGTCAAGGGAATTGCAACTATTGGAAAGGCCTTGCTTATATAACCTGAAATAGACAGGCCAGCAATTATTAGTTGTAGTGATATCAAGGCTGGATGTCTGGGTAAGTGTGAACGTATAAAAGGTACTCAGGTTGTAATTGTACCTGTAGTAGCCATTAGCGTAGTAGTCAAAACCATTTGCAGGCAGTGAAGGTTCACAAGGGTGAATGATATGCCGGCTATTGCAGCCGAAGTAATCTGATGCGTTTGTAGTTTGTCCAGACGGGCTTGATGGCAATACCCCAAGATTGTTCGACGCTGGAATCGCAGAGAGAATCGGCTCGGGTGCCTGCGAAGGAGCAACACCACTCAATGAAATGGCCAGCCGGATATTGTCATTGAAATTGCTTCGAAACAATAGTTGTATTGAATAGGTTGAATCCGGGTCAAGATCCGAGCACTTATATAGCCGGTATGCCGGATAGTAACCCGATGTGTAAAAGGAATCGCAAGCAGCAACAGGTACTAATGAGGACAAAGGCGTTGCCCGCGCATCACCCCGGTAAAGAGTATAGCCTATCGTATTGTATGAACCGTTGCTAAAACTCCCTGATGGCGAGGCTAACATTATGGCTAGATAGTCAAAATAGGCTGGAGTTTTGAAAACATGCCAGGTAGATTTATTATAATCTGAACTATTGTATAAGACAGGACAAACTTCCGATGCGTTTTCGATTGATTGGCAATCTATGCTATAATCAATCGATTTTACTCCCGGGGCAAGGGTACCGAAATTATAAGCCTGTGAAGGATGATCATACACTGAATTGGTTGAATCCGAAATCTGTACTTGAACATATAAAGGACCATTGGCATTATCGTTACCTGTGACCTGTATAAGGTAATCACCTGCGTCGACACAAGGATGAAAAGTATTCCCAAATGTACCGATTGGAGTCAGTTTGGGACTGATGTCTGAATTGGCTGGCGGGCAATTATTTGTTTTATAAATAGCGAAACCCGCATCGCCAGCCGTTATTGCTGCTCCTGGTTGCGCCAAAGTTATTCTTATCGCTCTGGTGGTATAGATCGAAAACTTATACCACATTGATTTCTTGTTGAGGCCTGCAACCAGTATGGCGGGAGCAAATGTTTCGCCCGTCTGAATATTATCCTGCGAGATGTCGTAGGTGGTTGATGTAAACGTGCCCAGCCCAAAACCGGAGTTAGGAATCGTTATGGTTGATGGTGTGGAACAATTATTGTTCGGGGTTTGCGCAAATGAAATACTGGCAATATGAACACAAATAACAATCCAGTTCAGCGGGTTTGTTCCAATACATTTTTTCTGTTTGGCGCGAAGATCCATACGATTGTTTAAATATTAGCGGTGGTTTCCGAGGATACAAGGGGTATCTAACACCGGCTTTGCCAGATAAGATCAATCTAAGAAATGAAATAGTTCAATGGGATGGATAGCTGGGAGCCAACTTTATCGGCTTTTCAATAAAACTAATCAACAGAATGTAGGATAGAATGAAACAGCCTACTATTCTATAAATTTATCTTTTTTATAATGAAAAGACAAATTTCATTCCTTCAATTTTCTATGTAAAGGATATTGCGGTTATCTTTCGAACTAACATGTAGTTTGTCAGCTAACAACGCGATCTTGATATATAGCAACAACTGTAAGTTGGCCATGTTAATTGATCAGTTTGGCCTTAAGTTCCAGTTTCCCACAGGGAACGGTTATTACAGTTCCTTGCTTTTTTATTGCTGATTGTTTTATGATGATAGGCCTGTTATTGATGATTTATTTTGATGCTGTCCACGTGCCACTTGCGCTGGAAGTACAACCACCGGAACCGCTAAAATCAATGCTGAATGAGCCGGTTGCGTGAACTGCAGAACTAAACGTTCCTGAGATGTTTGTGCTACCTGTTATTGAAAATGAGTTCCCGGTGATCGGCCTCGGAATATTAAAAGTCATTGTTTTCGCCGTAGGTACACCCGAACATGTTCCGCTTAAAGAATAACCGATATAGAGGGCCGTGATCGATCCATTACTGACCGTAATGCTGAAAGTTTTGCCCTGTGAAGTGTTACCACTCCAGACGCCATCGTAATTGGCGGTTGAATCGGTCCCGTCTTTCTTTGAACAACTGGAATTTATTAAGCTTATCACGAGAACTAATGCTGTTAAAAGGATAATCTGTTTCATAAATTGAGTTTTTGAGTTTTAATTAATTTAATTTGATCGAAAGCTTATTCTGGAATACCGTAGGTGCGACACAGTTCATGGTAGGTCATTGCTTGCGGGTCTTTCATTCTGCCGCCGGGAATACTCCCCGGAATTATTACGTATCGATATTCAATGAAGCCCAAAGCGGAAGTAGTGAGTGGTGAGATTGTATTCTTATACAGAAAATAGATTTGTCCCCCGGCAGGCGGTATTGTAAAGTCATAGTGATCGACAGTATTTCCGGATATGTATGTATACGGTAGCTGTGCCACATAACTTGTTTGAAGCCCTATTGGTCCACCTGTATTTCTCATAAAGCATATTACCATTCCCTGTGAAATCACTGTACTTGTTATACCTGATGCGGGACGGTTGTACATATAAACAGCATCCTGCGAGCCGGAAAGAGTAAACGAATTGAAAATCCAGTTGCTTGATCCTGACAACTGCCATGATGAATAAATAACATTAGTAGTTCCGGCCGGCCCGGTGGCACCTTGTTGACCTGCGGGACCTGTCGTACCCTGCGGACCAGCTGGTCCCTGGGGGCCTTCTTTCTGACAACTGCTTGTCAAGATGGTAACTGATACGATGAACAGCGATAAAAGTTTGTACTTTTTCATAATTGTAAATTTTGGATTGATTGAAATTTGTTGATTAATTGCGTCCGTTAACTTGTTTGAATTTGCAACGGATCATTGTAAGAAAGGATGTCGAAAAGATAGACCCGGCATGAATGAGCAGTATTATCATTCCGCTTACCGGGCTTGCATAAAGAATGGCGGGCGGATTGCTTATCAACCCCAGTAGGTCGGCAGGTCGATTAATGCCAGTATTTATTGGGATTGCCGGGTAAGCTTGTTTCTGAAGGTCCGGGTGAAGAGTAGCATGGGAATTCATAAAAACTGTTTTAGAGGTTAAAAAATGATTTCACCTCTAAATTGCACATCCCGGGGGCCTCATTAAGAATGCTCGGGACAGATGACCCGGATTTTGGGATATATCGTCAGGAGCCGAAAAAGGAATTAAGTTTTTCAATGGTGGCATCCCGGAATTTGTCACCAATAGTTAATAAAAGTTCACCTATAAACAACCTGTGTGGAAGCCGGCTGGCAGTAACTTTATGGAGGTTGACGATATAAGAATCATGTATGCGTACAAAAAAAGCTGGCAATTGTTGTTCTATTTCCTTCATCGTCTTCCGGAGTATGTAGGCCTTGTTTAAATCGGTCAATCTTACCAGCACGGTATTGTGTTCATTTTTATTGTTGCTTTCAATAACAGCGATGTCATCATATTTCAAGAGTGTTTCTTTATCAACCGGGTCATCGGGAAAACCAGCAGTTTTTCTTTTTGAAAAATCAACTTCCTTAACCTTCGCGAAGAAACCGGTTAATTTTAGTTTTTTTCTTTCTTCCTCATCCGGCATGGCAATATGGATAGATACCAACAATTGGCTTTCGACTACGCGGATAAGGTTGTCCCCTTCTATAAAAGGTTTTGATTTTACAAGATAGCAGTTAGGGTGGGCGGCTTTGGCTCTACGGATAGTTTCCGGATCACTGAAAGCTGATAAAAAAATTACAGGTATCCTATAATGGGTATAAATATACTCTGCCAGTTCAATTCCATCTTTCTTGCCGTTGATGTGTATATCGAGCAAAGCGAGATCAGGTAAATGCTCCCTGACATGCAAAATGGCATCCTCATAATTGTCAACTACTGGTAAAACGTCATACCCATTTTCCTGCAGGATTTCCTGAAGCTTATCTGCAATGATAAACTCATTTTCGACGATCAGTATTTTTCGTTTGGACCCCATTTTCTATGTGGGAATTATGAGCTCATAGTTAAATCCCGCTTCATTCCATATCCTCTGGGCGCCGTTCAACTGCGAAGAGAGACCCTGGATCAATTTAAATCCGAACCCGTTTCTTTCGCTCGTAACTCCGGGACCGTTGTCATGATAATAGAAACAGATTCCTTTTTCATCGTTTTTCATCGCAATCGAAATATGATATGAGGGCGAGCGGTGTTGATTTATCGGTAGAGAGCTTAAATTCAGGATCTATATTATTTATAAACTGTACGGATGTTCCAAAGGATTTTTGTATCTGCTCATTGAGATATGCGGCAAATGTTTTAAAGTTAAGTCCGCTTGTGTCGTTTAATCCGTAAAGTTGCTCATGGACATTCGCAATACTTTTTATTCGGTTTTCAAGCTCTTTTAGGGAGATATTGCCCTCCTCTTTTTTGGCCGTGACTTCCGCCAGGCGGATCAATATTGCCAGGTCATTTTTGACTTTATGCTGCAGTTCTTTTTGTAACAGGACTATTCTTGTCTTATCTTTTTTTTCTTTTTTGTAAGAACTGTAAATAATGAATATAAGTACCGATAAAAATACTACAGAGAGCCCGATGATGCCCAGAACCACATTTCTTGTTTGTACCTGTTGCTTTGAAATCGTCAGTTGTTGCGACTGTATCTGGAGGCTGTCCCCTTTTTGCTTTGTCCGATAACGGGTTTCAAGCTCAAGAAGCTGCCTGTTAGTTATGGCGATAAGATTGGAATCAATTGGCTGCCGGATGATGGAGTCAATGAATCTTTTTGTATCCATGGTCGTATCAGCACGAATGATCCGAAAAAGTTGTGCAAAGTCGCCTGGGTTGCTGTTAAGCAATTGTTTATTGAGCACAAGGTTTTGTAGCCTTGGCTCCATTATTTCTTTCGATCTTTCTTCCTGCAATATGCTTAATATTTTTTTTGAAAGAGAATCACCGGGTTTTTGGTTGAAGAGACTACCGGTACTAATAGCTTTAAGCAACACGTTGATCTTTGGGTCCTGGGGAGAGTTATCTTCCTTTGAAAGGTCCTCTCCAACTTTTTGAAATTTCTTTGCATTGACCGAATCCCCGACAAGTCCAAAGAGAGCTGCTTTCCACTGATAGCTGAACGCTAAAGTGTGTATCAGACCATACTGCCGGGATTCCGTTTCGATCAAGTTCAATGTCCGGGAGCATTTTTCAAGCCGAAACGAACTGAAATACAATAACGCTTTTTGAACTAATGAATTTACTGCCGATGAATAATCATGGGCAGAATTAAATTGGTTATATGCCTTATCGAGATATTGTTCCATCTTTGTTTCGTTGTAGATACGACCATAAGAAATTCCCAATTCTTTATTTATGATGGCTTCTTTTCTCAACTTATTTGTATTATGGAAATATTCCAACGCCGTTAATAGATAAATTTGGGCTGAGTCAGGCTTGTTGGTAAATGAATATAAAGAACCCAGGCAACTATAGACGTCCATCAGTCCCGCCTGGTCGTTTTCGTCTTTTGCGATATTCTCAGCCTGTTTTAATATTTCAATCCCTTTTTTTGCATTAAGGGTCTTGTAATAATAGTACCCCAGGTTTACATAAATATGACTCCTGTGTGGTATGAATGAATCTACCTTCGCCAATTCGAGGGCTTCATCAAATAAATTCTTTGCCTGCGGCAGCTCGTTTTTGTTGAAATAGACATTTCCGAGGGTACCCAGGCTATTGTAGAGCAATGTATTCTCCCCAAGTTCTCTTGCCAGTGCCAAAGATTGTGTTGCATATAAGAAACTGCTATCGTCTTTTCCCAAATTTAAAAAAGAGCTGGCTGCAATTCGTTTAGCGGCACATAAAATATATTGCGCGCCTGATAATGATGCTGATTCGATGGAGTTTTTGGAATAATGAAGCGATTGTACAGGATCTCTATCAAGGTAATACTGGCTTAATTTCTGATTGTAAAGCGCCCGTGATGAGTCGGTTGGTTTTTTTCGAAGCTGTTCACGGAAGTATTCAATGGAATCTTCCTGTGCCTGGAGAAAACCAGCTAATAATAGGCAGACAATAAGGAACTGAATCCTCATAAAAGATTTTTTAAACTTCCTGGCCGTAGCGGTGATTTTACAGAGAGTGGAATTAATTCTCTCCAAATTACTGATTATTTCAATCGTTTTCAGCGGGCCGTACATTTGGCGTCCACTTATCTAAAACGGGTTTTGATGATCGAACTGTTGGTTGTCACTAGACTGTGGGTAGACAACTCCTGTTCGGCGAAACGAAAGAAAAAGATACAGACAGGAGCTTACTGAAATAGCTGGGTCAAGTATTAATCTCGAGGAAGAAGAAGAAAATTATTCCCGGAATCAGATTGAAGACCAACCGGCCGGAATATGAAAGTACAGCATTGAGGTTTTAAAAGGGTAAAGTCAATTTATGCCCGTAGCTTAAACTTGTTGAAGACTACCCGGCTTTTTAGATTTCCAATATTTCTTTTGCATGGACAGGTACCGATAGGGCTTTATTGCGCTCATTTATCTTTTCAATCAGGAGCCCTGCTCATTTTTCTCCTTTAATGATTTTGTCAATTAGCCCACGGGTCAAGAACTACTTTCACACAATTATCTTCGCCTATTCAAATGTGGATAATTCTAACTGCTAATTTTTTCGCAGGAGCCTCGCCACAACAACAACTTTTTCTGTATTATCAAACATGGCAGGCATATTTCCATTTTTAGTTGATCGTTTGTGTTTTTATCTCCGAGGTAGATATACTCTTGCGCACTCTTCGTTATTGTTTGCCGATTTTTTATCACGCGCTATTACTTTTATTCTCCAGTCTCCATGTTTGGAGCATCAAGAGGTTTGAGAAGTATAAAAACAACCGATAGGCTATTCTTTTGCAGGAATTTTTTTAGCATATTTTTCCCAGATGGCATTCATTGGACCATTTTTACCCGTTAATGGATCAAAGCCTGGTATTTGGACTTTAGAGATTAAGCGGTCCGCCGCAGGACGTTCTTCTTCTTTTCCATAGTTAATATCATAATCTTTTCCGTGAGGATAGCCGCCAACACATATCACATCTTTTTCGTTTCTCATATTTTTGTGTGCAACGCCGGCGGGGATCAGTATTACATCCCCTTTTTCTATTTTAATGGTCATACCGTTTTCACCTCCTAACCGCAGCCTTGTCCAGCCTTTGATAACTGCCATTACCTCGTGTGTATTGCTGTGGTAATGATGGTACGTGTAAATTCCGTTTCGCCAGTTATTCGTCCAATGATGCTTTCGAAGTATTTTTTTTACATAACCATATCTGAAGAAGAACGGCAATTTAACTGCACGTTTATAAAGCAATACCGGCAAATGACTATTGGGGAACCTGCCATCGTCTTTCAAAAAATATTGCAGTAGTTTCATGACCTTGAGAGGTATTCTTCAATATTTTTTCTTAACGGGCCTTTTTCCCGGATAGCTTTCTTTATCTCATCATGGGATTTACCGGGAAATTGGCGGTGCAAATATTCAACTTCTGAGCTGTCATTGATATCTACCCTGATATCATCCTGTTTACCCTGCTTTGTTTTATTATCGCTCATAGACTTTATGTTTATTGTGAACGAACAAAAAAGCTGCCAATCAAGCGGAGTGGCAGATAAGGATATATGCTTAACCTGAGAGAAAGGTTTTGTTGTGCTGTGTCAAATGAAAATGAATGGTTGCGTAGGGGATACGTGCATAACTTATATCCCGGTAAATTATTCACACCATCGCACATTGATTTCGTGGAATTACTTCCTCAGTGATTAGGCAAGAGTGTGTTTCTCAGGATGCAACGGATATTGGGAGGTCATAGCTAATAATATTTCCTTACTCAATCTCCCTGGTTTAATTCATATGTAATAAGCCCCGGGCAGTCGGCGGTATTAAAAATAAATGCATGAGGATACTTCGAATTAATTCTCAATAAATAATGAATTAGGTTATTAAACTATCCACGAATTGCAGCGCGAAAATTTTTCTTTCACTGGAACTTGTTGCATGATTAACAAAAAACGTTTACCTGCATATTGAGTAGACGCTTGACTTATGCACATGGCAGCTCAGGGCATACCATTTGTCCGGGTATTCAGGACAATTGCTTTTCATTAATTTTTAAATCCTAAAATTTATGGCAACAAGAACCAGACAAAGGGGATTCGCATCTATGGATCCCGAAAGAAGGCGCCGCCTTGCACAAAGAGGAGGGCAGGCTTCACAGGGAAATAGTAGCAGGAGCAGGAGGGAAGAAGATTACGATGAGGATTATGATGAGGACGACGATGACAGGGGGAATTACAACGATGATGATTACGATGATGTAAGCAGCGAGTACGACAATGACCAGGATTATGATGACGAAGACTATGACGATGAAGAAGATAACGAAGGTGGATCCCGTCGCGGCCGTTCCTATGCCAATTATGAAGACGAAGATGAAAATGAAGAGGATTACGACGATGAGGATTATGATGAAGGCGATAACAGGCGCCGGGCTTACGCACGTGAAGATAACGAAGACAGGGAATACGGTGGCCGCAGCGGTAACCGGTCCCGTCGCGGATTTGGAGGAATGCCCAGGGATGAAGTAAGGAGAATAGCAAGCGAGGGTGGAAGAGCATCTCATGGAGGCAGAGGTAGCCAGGATGGCAGAAGCAGTCGCGAAAATTATTCCAGCGGTCGTGGCAGAAGTTCATCGGGCGCATCATCTAACGGACGTAGTAGCTCGTCACGTGGTAGTTCATCACGCAGTGGCAATGGTGGTAGTAGCAGCCGGGGCAGAACATCCAATAGCCGTAGCAGTGGCTCATCAGGTCGCTCAGGAGGATCGTCCAGGCGCGGGTTCGCTGCAATGTCAAAAGATGAAGTCAGGCGCATTGCCCGCAAAGGCGGCAGAGCGTCGCATGGAGGTAGCAGTAGTTCAAGGTCTTCATCACGCAGCAGGCGGTAAATATTCTAGGACATATTTCAAAAAATGAAGCTGTCCCAAAAGTCTTGAGTGCAGTCCGGTTTATTCAGTCCATGCTCTGGCTTTTGAGACAGCCTCATCTTTTTGTTACACCGAATCTTTAAAATTTACAAACCATGAAACAAACAAAAAGATCATCTGCCGAAAATAAAAATGGCAAACAACAGGCAGACAATAATAAACAGGCCAGTAACAGTAACGGGTCCGAACGCCACGAGTCGTTGCTCGAAAAATTTTTCATCGATCAACTAAAAGATATTTATTACGCGGAACAACAGCTCGTGAAGGCATTGCCGGAAATGCAAAAAGCCTGTACGACTGAAGAACTGGAAGACGCTTTTGGTAATCACCTTAAACAGACTGAAAGACATGTGAAACGGCTCGAGCGCGTTTTCCAGGCCATTGGCAAGAAAGCTGAAGGGAAAAAATGTGAGGCCATGGACGGGTTGATAAAAGAAGCCAGGTCGATCATCAGCGAAACAAAGGAGGGTAGCATGACGCGGGATGCCGCATTGATCATAGCTGCACAAAAAGTCGAGCACTACGAAATAGCAACTTATGGCGGACTCGTTCAACTGGCTATTACGATGAATCTTGACCGCCCTGCCGAGATCCTCGATAAAACATTACAGGAGGAAGAAGAAACGGATGCCCTGCTTACGGAAATTGCCGAGGCAAACATCAATATTGATGCGGACCAGGAAAATAATTATTCCTGGAGTGAAAAGGAAGAAACGACTATGGAATATGAAGGTAGCGCAAACAGTTTTTGACAAATAAACAGTATCAGCAAAAAACAATCATTCTATCATTTAAATTATTTATTATGCCAAACACAAAAACAAAAAAAACGACCGGGAGCTCAAATGGGGCAGGGGTTCTTTCCCAGCCGAATACCCAATTGGAGAAGTTATTCATGGATACTCTAAAGGACATCTATTGGGCCGAGAAACAGTTGACAAAAGCACTTCCCAGCAACCACGGAGGAGCTGAAGGACGCATTCGAAGACCACCTGGCTCAAACGGAAGAGCATGTAACGCGGCTGGAAAAAGCATTTGAGCTGCTGGGTAAAAAAGCCCAGGCAAAAAAGTGTGATGCGATGGAAGGCTTGATCAAAGAGGCTGAGTCGATCATTGAAGAAACAGAAGAAGGCAGCATGACACGGGATGCAGGCCTGATCATTGCAGCACAAAAAGTCGAACATTATGAAATAGCCAGTTATGGTGGTCTGGCCCAGCTTGCGAAAACAATGGGACATGAAGATGTAAAGGAATTGCTGGGTCAAACACTGTCAGAAGAAAAAGGTGCTGATGAATTGCTCACAGAAATTGCCGAAAATGATATCAACTGGCAGGCAGAACAGGAAGGTGCAGAGGACAAAGAAAATAATGAAGAAGAATAATTGGCCGGAAGAGACAATTTTAGCCACGCCCACTGCGTGGCTTTTTTATTACCCGGCATAGTTTTTTCATCAAAAGAATATAAAAAATATCGGTTATGGTTACTGCAATCAGAAAAACCAAATCACCAGCAAAAAAAGCAAAAACCACCCGGAGAAAGGCGAGCATTGGTAAAAAAGACGTATCCGCTTCCTATAACAAGTTCAAAGAATACCAGGGTAAACAATACAGCGGCATGCAGGTGGGACGCAGTCATAAATGGTACTACGATAAAGGAGAATGGAAAGAAACGAAAGTAACACCTGATCTCTGGAGAATTTATTATGCTGTCACAAAACGTCGGGCCGGTAAAGCTCCCGAAGGTTCCGGGGCCAAAGTTGGTACTGCGTATCACTGGTACATTGCTGCGCACCAACGGGTGCAGAAACTGAACGCAGACGATTATAGTACAATACTCACGGGCTTAAAATACAAAATAGCCCACAAGCGGGCCGACAATGATAAATGGAGCGCCAAAACACCCACGCAAAGAGATCACCTGATAAAGTTCCTGAAAGAATGGATAAAGCAACTGGAAGAGGAAGTGATACCATTGCAACTGGAGTATAACGAGCAAACATTCAAAGGAGAGGCCGTGCCTGTGCCAGGTACCTGCGAGGACGGCGTTTGTTTCCAGATGGAGGTGATGTTGAATGACGAAAATCTTGGTATTATCCGCGCTGGCAAATCAGGTTGGAAAATGGATATGGTGAAAGATCAGAAATTTGTGGATGCAATAGGGAATGAGATCCAGCTGTATTATGAATGAAATATGAATTGGCAGAAGAACCGGCTTTTTTCATTTTCTACCTTGTCACGGTTGCCCTTCGGCGACCCGGTGTTGTTTTGCGGGTTTTTCTACGGCTACTGGCCTTTGCAGGTATTTCAATGGATTTTTCCATCGTCACATTTTTCGCTTTTTTATCCGTGCGAAGGCCCTGGAAAGAAGGATGGCGCATAATACCTTCATCGGTCAGTTCCTGGTAGCGTACCTCTGCTACCAATTGAGGCTTTAACCAAACGATCGAAGATTTTGGAGAAGCGGGACGAAACAAAGCAGGTTTATTTATACCGGGTGGGTGATCAAAAGCACATTCGTCAATTTCAATCGCCTTCATTTTTTTAAACAAGTCCCGTTGCGATGCCTCCGTGAAACCAGTTCCGGCCTGGCCCATATATTTCAGTTTCCCGTTTTCATTTATCCCCAGCAACAATGAGCTGAATAGCTTGCTGCTGTCTTTATTGATCGTATATCCTCCAATAATTACTTCGTGTCTTTTACCGCTTTTTATCTTTAACCAGTTCTTTGTTCGGTTATTGATTTCATATTCACTTTCATTTTTCTTCGCAATAATGCCTTCGATACCCAGTTTTGTGGCTGCTTCCAGGAATTCCGTAGCATTGGTTTCAAAGCTTTCGCTGAATCGAATAATATTGTCAGGAGGCACCAGCGGCATTAATAACTTGCGTCTTTCCGTCAATGAAGCTGCTGTGACGTCATAACCATACAACCATAATAGGTCAAATACATAAAAGTAAAGATCGCCGTCCTTTTCGCTTCTCCAGTTTTGCAATTTTTGGAATGAGCTTATACCTTTTTCATTCAGTACAACTATTTCTCCATCAACGACAGCCTTTATCGGCCATTGTTTTAAAGCGTCAAAGACCGGGTAAAAACGGCTCGTATAGGAATTGTAGTTGCGCGAACGCAGGTCCGTTTCACTGCCATTGATCCAGGCCAGTGCACGATAGCCATCCCATTTGATTTCATAACTCCATCCTTCCGCGGTAAAGGGCTCATCTACCAGCGTTGCCAGCATGGGTCGTATATTTTTTGGAATCGGGGCTTTTCTTTTTTCCTGAATGTCCTTCAACATTTGTTTTGCTGTGCTGGCCAGATCTGTTGTTGCGACCGATTTTTTTGGAGAAATGCCATCGCTTTCTTCGGATTTTAGTTTACCTCTTTTGTCACGATTGCTTATCCATTGTTCCGCTTTCTTGTTTTCTTTTACTTCTTCGATAGTCTTACCGGAGATGACAGACTTGCTTTTTTTCGTGATATCTGTTTCTTTAGCATATCTGTCTTTCTTCTTTATCAGAAGCCAGGCATTATCTTCCCTGCCTTTTGTTTTGACCAGGGCAAAATTTCCTTTTAACTTTTCACCATTCAGATGTATGCTCAGGGTTCCTTTATATAGTTCGTGCAATAATTGTTTTTCAGGGTCTTTGCCGTCTTGGCTCTCGGATGGTTCATAGGTTCCATGATCCCAAACGATCACGGTACCTGCGCCATAATTACCTTTAGGAATGATGCCTTCAAAATCCTTGTAGTCAAAAGGATGATCTTCCACTTGCATCGCAAGCCGTTTGTCGGACGGATTAAGAGATGGCCCTTTGGGTACTGCCCAACTTTTCAAAACTCCTTCCATTTCAAGGCGGAAATCATAATGCAAATGGGAAGCATGATGTTTTTGCACGACAAACAATAGCTCTTTACGCTTTTTTGTTTTCGATTTGCCCGACGGCTCAGGAGTTTTGTCGAAGGATCTCTTCTTATTATACAGTGACAGGCTCATATGATTTTGATTCGATGCATAACAAACCGATCAATTTGCTCATGTCTTCTTCCTTATCTAATCTTTGTATAGTATCAATGATCTCGTTACGCCTTTTTTCATTAACAGTATCACGGGTTAGTCGTTTAAATTTTTCTATTGTGTAGTCCCAGTCAAAAGGCCGGGTGAAGAAACCATGACAGTCTTCCTTTTCACAAGTAAATGTTTTGCCGTTTTTCAAAGTGATTTCAACCCTGGCCCGCAGCTTATCCGGATAGGCTTCAGTGTAAGGATCAAGGACACCGGCCAGTTTTAGTGGCTTGTGAAGCGGGAATCCAGTTTTGACGAATACTTTTTGCAATAAATCCTGTACGTCCTTTCTTTTGATGCGTGCAGGTTCGAATTGTTCCGGGTAAATATCTCCATCCAGGAATGCTACTGCCACCAGGTAAAAAAGACTGTGATCTGCCTGCTCCTTTGTTTCTACCTTTTTCCTGTCACCATATGCACCAGAGCCTATGATATGATAGGCAGTAAGAAACGTGGTGATGTCGATTTTTTCGATCTCACGGGGATCAATAGAATGCTGGTCACGCAGTTCAAGGAGGGCTTCTATCGTCGATTGGGAATGAACTTCTGCATTATACCGCTTCAATACACATTTACGGACCAGGTCAAATGACTCTTTGCTCCAGTCATATTCCAGGTTCATATCAAATATTTCTTTGAACCCTTTTGGGCCTTCAAAAAGCGCGATAGGGCCGGTCATTCCTTCCCGCGCGAGTAAAGCGATATTCATTGAATTCAGCGCCTCGAGTGAAGAAGCAAATCCTTTCCATTCGTAAGTATAAGAGGCCCGGCTTGTAACAAGTGGGCTGATGGAGCATCCACTAATGCCCAATGCATGTGCTGTTTGCTCCTTTGTGAGGCCCAACAGCTGGGCCATACCTGCAACCATGCTATAAGCCAGGAAAAGTGTATGATCCATTCCTTCCATCATTACAGGTATTTCTTCCACCAACCTGCATTCAACCTGGTAGGATATAGCCATCGCGGTCAAAAATTCTTTGCCACTTGTTTTTCTTAATTGTGAAGCTGCCAGTAATACGCCGATGTTGTCACTGGGATGACAGGTTGCCTCTTTGCCCATGTAATTATCCATAAAATCCGGGTAACGGATCAACGCTGTGTATAATTGCGCGGCCCTGTCAAATGAGAGACCAGGCAGTAAAGGAACCTTACAGGGACCTGATTTTTCGAGAAAAGACAGTTGTCGCGCCAGCTTTGCGATGGACGGTTTTTGTGTAGCATGCAACAAGGACCCCATCGAATCAAGCAAATGTCTTTTCAACTGATCAATGTTATCAGTTCCCAAGTCAGAATATCTTTTTTGGAGTGAAAAACCAGCAATCTGGTAATTCTGTAGTTCTTTATCCATGCCTAATAAAAAGCAGAGAACGTGCCATTACCTATGGTTCACAGTACCATTCTTTTTATTTTTCCGGTCCGTCTTCCAGTTTTGCCTGATCGTTTTCCAGTATTCCCTGCCATAGCCTACCAATATCTCAGATCCAGCCGGGATATCTTTCTTAGCTTCAATGTAAACTTTCACACCATCTTCGACGTATTCCGAGTTGTTCGTCAAACCTTTTATCCGCTGTAGCCCGCTTGCATCATTGGCATACCGTGCTTTTGCACGACTTGGCTTCGCATCAATAACATGATTGCGGTTTACATAAAAGATATATGCGTTATCGCCTTCTTCTTCCTTTGCTTTTTTCCAGGTTGTGATCCTTCCACGGTATTCAGCGATCCTTGTTCCTTTTTTCAACGATTTTGTTGTGAACAGTCCTTTGCCGGCCTTCGGAAGAGTTGATTTCTTAACTTTTAAATGCTTCATAGGGATTCTATTTTTTTAACAGTTTAAGCGCTTTTTCCGGCGAAATTACTTTTAACGGGTTAAAGTCTTTTCCTTCCGGCTCATTATAATTAATGAAGAAGAAAAGAAGCTCCTGAACATGATGCGCGGGAAAATCTTTTATCGATAATATATGTTTATATACTACAGACACTTCCGGGATAAAGAAAAAGCGATCATTCCGGATTTTTTTGCCTTTCTCAGTTTGTTCTGCTTTCAGGGCACCGATCAACCTGCATTTGATACGGCATCCTGGAAAGGTGTTGAATTCAGAGATCACCATGGCATCAAGCGGGTCTCCATCTTCACCTTTTGTCCCGGGAAGAAAACCGAAATCATAAGGGAAACACATTCCCAGCGGCAGCAGTTTTTTAAGAAAAAAACTGTTAGTTCCTTCCTCATAGTCATATTTTTCCCTGCTGCCCCGGGGCGTTTCAATAACTACCTGGAATAAAGACATAGTTTTTGATATTACTACACCAAAAAGATGCCATCCGCGGTGAATTATCGAAAGGATTTTTTTAGCAACGGCTTACTTTTTGTACATCGTTGTATTAAAGCCGCCATTAGAACTTTTAAATAAAACCTGATCGTATGATAAAGAGAGATGGTAACCGTGTCAGCCTTTGGCAGGCAAACATAGCCCCTTATGAAAGTCGCAACACTATAAATAATAATCGTTATTTCGATATAGCAGTCATTGGCGGAGGCATTACGGGTATCACAACCGCATTGTTATTACAGGAAGCCGGCAAAAACTGCGTCGTGCTTGAAGCAGCTAGCCTTTGTTTTGGTACCACCGGGGGAACCACGGCCCATATCAACACGTTGCTCGATACACCGTACACGACCATCAGCAAGAACTTTGGCGACGAGAATGCAAAGCTTGTTGCACAGGCAACTAATGCGGCCATCAACCTGATAAAAGAAAACATTTCGCGGTATAAAATCGATTGTGCTTTTAAAGATGCCAGCGCCTATCTTTTTGCTCAGGATGAAAAACAAGCGGAAGAACTGGGTAGGATCAGGTCAGCCACCTCGCAGGCAGGTATCGCCGTTCATTCAGCCGGCAATATTCCAGTACCCATTTCTTTTAAACAGGCCATACAGGTACCGGGACAGGCAAAGTTCAACCCGGTTCAATATGTATATGCACTTGCAGAGGCTTTTGAAAATGCCGGTGGTGTCATTGTCCAACATTGTCGCGTGAACGGTATCAATGAAAATGAAACAGCCGATATTGAAACGACGCAGGGAAACTTCAGGGCAGAGCGTGTAGTCTATGCTACACATATTCCACCGGGTGTAAATCTCATTCACCTTCGTTGTGCTCCTTACCGCAGTTATGCAATGGCGGTTAAATTAAACAACGATACCTATCCCGAAAACCTGTGTTACGATATGTATGATCCCTATCATTATTATCGTACCCAGATGGTCGACAATGAACCTTATTTTATAGCCGGCGGGTATGATCATAAGACCGGGCACGAGGAAAACACACAAAAATGCCTGATGGAACTCGAGGCCCATGTAAGAAGGTATTTTGATATTAAAAAGATCGCTTATCAATGGTCTTCCCAATATTTTGAATCTGCCGATGGACTACCCTATATCGGAAAGCTTCCCGGTCATACTGATTTAGTTTACGTGGCTACCGGCTTTGGCGGGAATGGAATGACCTATAGCCAGGTTTCGGCGCTGGTATTGAAAAGTATCTTGCTCAACCAGGACAGCCCCTATATTTCCTTATTCGATCCAAACCGTCTTAAACCGGTAGCCGGATTTAAAAACTTTATCACTCATAATGCGGAAGTAGCTAAGGATTTCCTCGGGAAGTATTTCTCCCGCGAAAAGTTGCATGAGTTGGCCGAATTAGCCCCCGGCGAAGGAAAAGTGGTCACATATGAATCTGAAAAGATCGCGCTGCATAAAGATGAAAACGGGGAAATACACGCAATAAGCCCTACATGCACGCATCTAAAATGTTCCGTAGCCTGGAACAATGCTGAACAATCCTGGGATTGTCCCTGCCATGGAGCCCGCTATTCTCACGATGGTGAAGTACTCACTGGCCCTGCAACAGCAGACCTGGAAAAAATCAATATGGAAGAGTTGGTGGAAAAATAACTGCTGTCTAACTACCCTTCTTTTTTCCTGCCTGTCCTTTATTGTGATGGTCTTTTCGAGTATGCGTGATATCATTTCCCTTGGTAATAAACTCTTCGTTCTTGCGTGAATCCAGGTTATCCTTGTTTTCGGGAGAGCTTTTATGCTTGTTATACTGTGGCGAATTGGAATTCCTAATTGTATTTTTCATAATTAACTTTCGATAAACCCCGACAAAACCATACCAGTGCGAAATCATTATTAGGGAATGTTAATAAGTTCAGCTTTACTTTTTTTTGTAGAGAATACAGGTCTTGCCTGCGTAATTAATTCCACTTTCATGGTTTGCTGTCCGGTTCGTGAAATGAAGTGCTATAATTTAGAGCTCATGCGGGATAAAAAAAATATTACGATTTGATAAGAAGAGATCAATGAGCGGCCATTCAATTAACAGTATATGATACATATCTTATGCTATGGCACGAAATAGGATGAGTTTTTATTAAAATTTTTATTATGGCAAAATATTCTAAGAAAGCACAGAACAAGGTAGAAAGGGCCATGCATGAAAAAAAACGGGGAAAATTAAAAAGCGGTCGTAGCGGCAAAAAGGTAACAAGCCGTAAGCAGGCCATAGCCATTGGACTCTCTGAAGCAAGAAAAGAAGGTGCGAAGGTTCCGAAGAAGAAGACCAGCAGTAGCCGTAAAAGGAAACCAGGACCCAAAAAAGGATCGAGGAAAAGTAAATGATAAACGGTTTGGGGAATAAAGTGTAACAGATGAAATCAAGAGTGGTCCCACCGTTGGTGGGACCTTTTTTTAACCAATGAATTTATGTTATGCACGTCTTGAATAAATCTGCTGACCTTGACAAATTAATAGAAGATATAGGTGACAGGTCTATAGTTATGCTGGGTGAAGCTTCTCATGGTACACATGAATACTACACCTGGAGAACGGCCATCTCGAAAATATTGATAGAAGAAAAAGGCTTCAACTTTATTGCCGTTGAAGGTGACTGGCCGGATTGTTACCAGATCAACCGCCATGTAAAAGATCCAAATGATGGCAGGGATATCAGGGAAGTGCTACAGCGATTTGATCGCTGGCCTACCTGGATGTGGAGTAACTGGGAGATTGCGGCCCTGGTCGAATGGATGAAGGAGCATAATTTACCACTGTCAAGGGAAAAAAGAGCCGGCTTTTATGGGCTGGATGTTTACAGCTTGTGGGATTCAATGCGTGCCATGATGGATTATCTTGAGAAAGAAGATCCGGAAGCCGCCCGTTCTGTCAAAAAAGCGATACAGTGTTTTGAGCCATTCAATGAAAATGAACAGGTATATGCACGACATACTCTGAGGCATCATGGGTGCAAAGATGAATTACTCGCCTTGCTGAAGGAAATAAGATTGAAAGCCCAGTTTCTCGACGGCGACCCCGAAGCGGGATTTAATACCGAGCAAAATGCATTGATCGCCGTGAACGCAGAAAAATATTATAGCGTCATGATGGGATTTGATAACGAAAGCTGGAATGTGAGAGACCGGCATATGATGGAAACATTAAAACGGTTGATGAACTTTCACGGTGCTTCGGCCAAGGGAATCGTGTGGGAACACAATACACATATTGGTGATGCAAGAGCTACCAATATGAAAAGAGCGGGTATGGTCAATATCGGGCAGCTGGCAAGAGAAGAATATGGCGAGGACAACGTTTACCTTGCAGGGTTCGCTTCCTATGCCGGCTCGGTTATCGCCGGCAGCGAATGGGGTGCTCCAATGGAAGAGATGGACGTGCCTCCGGCAAGACCTGGAAGCATAGAAGCGGAGTTACATAAAAAAGGAGTAAACAATTTTTATTTATTGTTCAATATGGAAAGCGGAAAACTTTTCGAAACCGAGATACATCACCGTGCAATTGGAGTTGTTTATGATCCGGGCATGGAAAAATATGGAAATTATGTTCCCTCTCTGTTGGCAAGGCGCTATGATGCGCTGATCTTCCTGGACCAGACAAAGGCCCTGCACCCATTGCGGCTGCATCCCGATAAACATAAATTGCCGGCACTATATCCATTCAGCGTATGAGCAATGGATCATATTTGATGGTTGGTAACGATCGCCTTCTTTTTTATTTTGTAATTTTACCGGCATGAAAAGATCCGGCTCTGCAGACTTACCTCTTCACTATGGCTATGTTCCTAAATGGCTTGCAGAACGGATGGCAAGGCTTGGCCTGGCAATTACTGAATCGATCATTACAGAGTATGGACAGGAAGAAGTATTGAGAAGACTCTCAGATCCTTTTTGGTTCCAGAGTCTTGGTGCGGTGATGGGTATGGATTGGCATTCATCCGGCATAACCACTTCTGTAATGGGGGCACTTAAAAAAGCTGTTAATCCTCATGCAAAAGAACTGGGTATTTATATATGTGGCGGCAAAGGAAAATTTTCAAAAGAAACACCGACAGAATTATTAAAGATCGCCAGCAATACAGGTCTTAACGGAACTGAATTGGTGCGCTCAAGCAAATTGAGCGCAAAAGTGGATAATACTGCGGTGCAGGACGGCTTTCAATTGTATACACACAATTTTATTGTAAGTAGTAAAGGTCAATGGACCGTTGTGCAGCAGGGAATGAGTCCCGGGAATAAAACAGCGCGTCGTTATCACTGGCATTCTGACAACATAAAATCATTTGTCGAAGAACCGCATACTGGTGTTTGCGGAGTTAACCAGGGACCAATATTGAATCTTACTGCGGCAGAGGCAAGTGCTACGCGACAGGGCATTTTGCAACTATCACAGGAAGATCGCCCGGACAAAATGATCAGGGAATTTCAACGGCTCATTCTTCCTTCTCACCATGAAGTGCAGGCTGGTGACGTAAACCTGAAACGATTGGGCGCTGTTCTATGGTTGTCACATGAAAATCAGCCATCCGATTTCGAAGGTTTATTGTTGTTAAATGGCGTAGGTCCGCGAACACTACAGTCCCTCGCATTGGTCAGCGAAGTGATTTATGGCACCCCATGCCGTTTTAAAGATCCGGCTCGTTTTTCTTTTGCACATGGCGGTAAGGACGGTCATCCCTTTCCCGTACCAACAAAAGTTTATGATGAAACGATCAGCACGCTGCAGACAGCGGTCCATAAAGCCAGGCTCGGTGAAAACGATAAGGCCGAGGCATTAAAAAAATTACATGACGTGGCTCTTCGTGCAGAAAAAGATTTTATACCTGGGACCCAGGATCCCGGGTTTGAACAATTGATCAATAAAGAAAGAAAGGATTCCTGGAAATATGGGGGTAAAACTGTGTTTGGAGATGCAAAACGTCACGATGACATCCAATTGAAATTGTTTTAACGGGAACAAAAATGGCAGGAGTTTTTCCCGCCATTAAATGTTAACTGATACGAATTTCTTTGCTTGCTTTAACCTGTTCTTTAGACTTGGGCAATTCCAGTTTCAATATTCCATCCTGGTAAGCTGCTGCAATGGCATCATCTTTTACATTTTCGGGCAGATGAAAGCTACGGGTAAAAGAACTGTATGTGTACTCTCTTCGTGAATATTCCTTTCCATCACCGTTTTCTTTGTTTTCCGATTTTGTTTCTGCACTAATCGTCAACATATCATCTTCTACTTTAACCTTGAAATCCTCTTTCTTAAATCCCGGCGCTACTACTTCCACCGAATAGCATTTTTCATCTTCCGAAATATTTACAGCTGGAAAATTCATGTTTCTCCCGGGTAAACCACCCATAAAGAAACGATCAATGTCGAGAAAATCTCTCCAGGGAGATACTTCCCTATTGCTTTTAACAAGGTTTGCCATAATGACCTCCTTTTTAAGTAAATTAATAATAGGTAGGCGCAATTTTAGTACCATCGTGTTTTTCAATAATACTGCGTGGTATGGGCTCCTACAACCCGGAGTTTATGCACATTCAATTTTTCCCGCACTTCTACAATGTGTAAAATTTCACGCGTAGAAACAGTCCAATGGTGTAATTTTTTCCATCATTGGAAAAACAGCACTTATTGGACATTTACTTGACTTTTATAACAAGGAAAATGAAAAATGCACTCGTGAGCCGGTTCAGTTCCTGGCGAAACTAATAATGAAATTGGTTCCTTTGTTGACCTTGCTTTCCACCTGTATGCTCGCATTATGACATTGAAGGATCGAGAAGGTTGTAGCCAGCCCCAGTCCAACTCCATTTTTCTTTAGAGTAAAAAAAGGCTCGAAAAGCTTGGGGATATTCTCTTCCGCTATGCCGATCCCGTTATCTTTTATAGATACGGTCAATAGTTCGGGTGAACCTTCCAGCGATACGGCCAGCTGGCCTTTATCTTTATTGCCGTTCATTGCCTCAATTGCATTAATAAGAATATTGGAGAAAGCGATCTTCAGTTTGGATTTGTCGGCCGATATCTCCAAGGGGTTTTCCTGGTAAATCTTTTTTACTTTCACATTCTGCAGATCTATCCTGTCCGATACTGAAGCAATGCTTTCATTCATGATGTCCTGCAGGCTGTGTTTGTGAAATTCGAGCTCGCCGCCGGTACGGGTAAGGTCAAGCAACTCAGTTATGCTTTTATTGATACGGCTGCAATTTCTTCGGATAATGTTCATCAGTTCTTTTTGCATACCCACCGTTTCATCCATCATTTCCAGGTGTTCAACCGACAAACTGATATTATTGAGTGGGTTCCTGATCTCGTGGGCAATGATCCTCATCAGTTTTTCATTGGCCGAAAGTTTTTGTGCCTGCAAGTTGGCAAGTTCTGCTTTTTTGAGATTGGTAATATCATGAATGATGCAATGGAATATCCATTTATCGTCCGGGTTTTTCTGAGCGGTGATGGATAACAGGCACGGTTTTGTTTCTTTACTGTTGCCGCTAAGTATGTCGATACCAATATCTGTTATAACAACCTCTTCCTGCAACTTCGAAACGATCCTGTTTTTTTGTTCCGATCCTTTAATAAAATCGAAGAGATTTCTATGGATAAGATTGTCTGTGGTATATCCAAACAAAACGGACGCTGCATTAATCGGCGATCACAACTGCATCCTTGGCGCCTTCAAACAGGTTCCGGTACTTGTTTTCTCTCGTTTTTAATTCCTTGAGAACAGTGGCCCTTTCCAACGAATAGCGGATACAGCGTTCCAGCTTTTCGGTGCTTAGCTCGGATTTTACAAGATAGTCTGTCGCCCCGCTTTGCATCGCCATAATGTCTATTGAACGATTACCTTTACCTGTCAGCAACACGATAGGTTCTTCGCATCCTAAACTGATGGCGTCTCTCAACAGGGCCAGACCGGTTTCATTACCCAACCGGTAATCGATAAAATAAATATTGTATTTTCTTGCCTTTATCTGGTCAATGGCCGTAGGATAGTCCGGTAACCATTCGACATTAAGATTGGCACCCTGGATACTTTTTATGTAGTCAGCGATGATAAAGAAATCATCTTCATCGTCATCTATAATAGCGATCTTGATCAGGTTTCCCTTCAGCATAGTAATCAGTGAGTTTGGGGTAACAATAATACAAATCTTGTTCCTTGGTCTTCCTTGCTATCTGCATATATGACTCCGTGATGATTTTCCATGATCTTTTTACAGATCGCCAGCCCGACACCGCTGCCGGGAAACTTGGATTTTCCGTTCAAACGCACAAACGGGCGGAATATCTTTTCCGCATTGTCATTGTTGAAACCAATGCCATTGTCGCTTACTTCAATTTCATAGTAAACTTTGTCGCCCGGCACCCTGGTTTGACCTTTTTCACCGGCGCCTGCCAATGAAGTTTGGATATTTATTTCGGTCAGAGTATTTTCTTTCCGGAATTTGATGGCATTTTCAATGATATGTTTAAACAAAAGAGCAAGCTGTGCTGCATTGCCTTCAATTTCCGGGAGGGGTGATAAAATTTCTACCACTGCTTTTTGGGTCTCAATGCGGACTCTTAATTCTTCCAGCACTGTCCGTAAAATAGTATCAAGGTTGCAGGATTGATGCTCCCTTTTTTCAGATGTTATTTTGGACAACACAGTAAGACTTTCCACGGTTGCCTGCATATCATGTACGCAATTGTTGATGCGATCGATATAGGTGGATAAATCTTTATTCTGGCCAACAGCCTCAAATTTGTCTGTCAGTCTCTCTGTCAGCAGTGATAGCTTTCTTAAAGGTGCATCCAACTCGTGTGCAGCCAGGTCGATGAAGTCAACATATTCTCTTTCATAGACATCGGCTGGTTGCGGGTCTACAAAATTCAAAAGTTCTTTGCGAAAAGGTGTTGCGTCCATCTGCGTGGAAGAATGTGTTACCGGGTTTATTGATTGTTTTTCTGATTCAATACGAGTCGCTTGTATCCTGTTCATACAGGTCTACTGATTTACTACTATTATGCAACTAAGATGCCGGATAGCTGAACGCGGCTCTTTAAAGAACTTCGCTAACCCTCGTTCAGGTTAAGGAAGGCATTAAATTTGTTGCGTATTATGACATTTTTTTAAGTATAATCATTAAAACCTGATCAGTCGCAGGCCTCATTCCGGAAAGAATTTCTAAATTGCTTTTTTTACCAGTTTTTGTTTGCACGAAGTTCAATGTATGAATAAGTCGAAAGTCCTGATAATAGACGATGAAATGGATTATTGCCTGATCATGAAGAGCTATTTCGAAGGAAAAGGCTACGCAGTTACGCTTGGTCATGCCAGGCGCGACTGCATAACACTACTGGAGGAAAAAAATCCTGATATATTATTGCTCGATAATAACCTGCCGGATGGCAAAGGGTGGGAACTGGTAGGTCCGATTACAAAGACATACCCCGACCTCAGGCTTTACCTGATCAGCGCCTATCATCAGAAGACAGAGCCTTTCACTTCTTATAAAAACGTAATGATATGGGAGAAACCCATTTCCTTTTCTCTGCTTGATAAAACTTTTGGCTAAGCTTCCTTTTTGGGAAAACATGTATCCAGTATTTGCCTACAGGTCTGCATCAGGTCGTTCACATTGGACGGCTTGACCAGGTATTCGTTCGCGCCCATTTCAAGGCATATATCCCTGTAATTAGCCGACCTGGAAGTGCTCCAGATTATTTTGGGTATCTTATGAAAGCGTTTGCGGCTCTTCAGTTCTTTCAGGATTTCAAGCCCGGTCAGTCCCGGCATATTGTAGTCAAGAAGGATAAGGCAGGGCATATCTCCATCGTTGCACGTATCAAGATAGTTCAATATCCCCATGCCATTGGTTGTAAATACAATAATGAAGGACGCATCTAAAGAAGAGAATATCTCTTTTAGAAACTCCTGGTCATCAATATCATCTTCACCGATGAGGATCAGTTTGGAGGAGGATAATTCGAGGTTTTGTGGCACAATTTTCTGTCTTAAAAATTAGTAAAGGTGGTATTTTCACAGGTGATTGTTACAGGCCGGCCATAATAATAGAAAAATCTGAAGACTTGTCGAATAAAAATGTCCAAACGTTTTTATGAGCTAATTGTTTGTGTGGAAAAACTTCCCCATTCTACCTGACATGCCCCATTAATTCCCTTTAATTCAAAAGTAATGAAAAAAAAAGTAAAGCTTCTTTCCCCTAATGGTGTCTCCATTCTGGAAGTTCCCGCGGAGACAAATCAAACTGGTTCAACTAAAAAAAATGGAACCGACGGAAATGGTAACAACATTGCCAAAGCAAAGCAGAAGAGCAACAGTAGCCGCACATCACAGAAAAATAATGGCAGCCCTTCCAAAAGCAACGGCCGTAGCACTATCAGTGCCAGTTCTTCCGATGACCTGGATATGCGTGAACTTTTGAAAGTTCTCTCAGAAATGCGCCATGGCAACTTTGGTGTTCGAATGCCCATAGATAAAGTAGGACTTGGTGGAAAGATATGTGACACGCTTAATGAAATCCTGCTGCTTAATGAAGCGCTTGTTGAAGAGCTGACCCAGGCGAGAAACACGATTGGAAAACAGGGTCACCTGAATCACCGGGTATCGCTACCTAAATATGCAAAAGGATCCTGGAGCACCGCTTCCGATTCAATTAATAGCCTCATCTCCGATCTCGTTCACCCCACAATCGAAATAGCTCACGTTATTAGTTCGGTGGCCAAAGGAAATCTTTCCCAGGAAATGCCATTGAAGATCGGGGACCACTTACTCCAGGGAGAATTTGCAAAGATCGCAGCTGAAGTAAATGACATGGTGAAACAGTTGAACCTGTTCTCCATGGAAGTTACCCGCGTGGCCCGTGAAGTAGGTTCAGAAGGTAAACTGGGCGGACAGGCAAAAGTAAAAGGTGTGGCGGGTGTTTGGAAAGACCTTACAGACTCAGTAAACCAGATGGCAGGTAACCTTACCGCGCAGGTGCGTAATATCGCTGAAGTGACCACTGCCGTCGCAAAAGGTGACTTGAGAAAGAAGATCACCGTGGACGTGCAGGGAGAAATTCTCGAGCTGAAGAATACAATCAATACCATGGTGGACCAGCTCAATTCATTCTCGTCTGAGGTTACCCGTGTGGCCCGTGAAGTTGGTACAGATGGTAAACTCGGAGGCCAGGCAGAAGTAAAAGGTGTGGCGGGAACGTGGAAAGATTTGACAGATTCCGTAAACCAGATGGCATCGAACCTGACTGGCCAGGTGCGTAACATCGCAGAGGTAACAACAGCGGTAGCGAGGGGCGACCTTTCAAGGAAGATCACCGTGGATGTAAAAGGAGAGATCCTTGAGCTGAAAAATACGATCAACACGATGGTGGACCAGTTGAATTCATTTTCTGTTGAGGTAACCCGCGTGGCCCGTGAAGTAGGTAGCGAAGGTAAACTGGGTGGACAGGCCACAGTAAAAGGAATTGGTGGTGTATGGAAAGACCTGACTGATTCAGTGAACCAGATGGCCGGTAACCTTACAGCCCAGGTGCGTAATATCGCCGAGGTAACAACGGCCGTGGCAAAAGGAGACCTTTCAAGAAAGATCACAGTGGATGTAAAAGGAGAGATCCTTGAGCTGAAAAATACGATCAACACGATGGTGGACCAGTTGAATTCATTTGCATCTGAGGTTACCCGTGTGGCACTGGAAGTAGGTACCGAAGGTAAATTGGGTGGACAGGCAAGGGTGCAGGATGTTGGCGGTACCTGGAAAGACCTGACAGAGTCGGTGAATCAAATGGCGTCAAACCTTACAGCCCAGGTGCGTAATATCGCCGACGTGACGACAGCCGTTGCAAACGGTGACCTTTCGAGAAAAATTACAGTA
>VBAT01000037.1:76232-148091 GCA_005884665.1 Bacteroidota bacterium | reverse complement strand
ACTGCCGTGGCAAAAGGAGATCTTTCAAGAAAGATCACGGTGGATGTAAAAGGAGAGATCCTTGAATTGAAGAATACGATCAACACGATGGTGGACCAGCTGAATTCATTTGGTTCGGAAGTGTTCCGTGTGGCTCGTGAAGTAGGTAGTGAAGGTAAATTGGGCGGACAGGCCGATGTACCGGGTGTAGAAGGACTTTGGAAAGACCTTACCGATTCCGTGAACAAGATGGCATCGAACCTTACATCGCAGGTTCGTAATATCGCCGAAGTAACGACAGCGGTTGCAAACGGTGACCTTTCACGTAAGATCGAGGTGGATGTAAAAGGAGAGATCCTTGAATTGAAGAATACGATCAACACGATGGTGGAACAGTTGAGAGCGTTTGCATCGGAAGTTACCCGTGTTGCCCGTGAAGTGGGTACGGAAGGTAAACTGGGTGGACAGGCATTGGTGCCAGGTGTTGCAGGTACATGGAAAGATCTCACGGACTCGGTTAACCAGATGGCTGGTAACCTTACAGCCCAGGTGCGTAATATCGCCGAGGTGGCGATCGCGGTGGCAAACGGTGATATGTCGCGAAAGATCACCGTGGACGTTCGCGGTGAAATCCTACAATTGAAAGAAACACTGAACACGATGGTGGACCAGCTTCGTGCATTTGCATCGGAAGTTACTCGTGTTGCCCGTGAAGTAGGTAGTGAAGGTAAACTCGGCGGGCAGGCATTCGTGCCGGGTGTTGCAGGAACATGGAAAGATCTTACTGACTCCGTAAACCAAATGACCGGTAATCTTACTTCACAGGTGCGTAATATCGCCGAAGTGACCAAAGCGGTTGCATCCGGTGACCTTACAAAAAAAGTAACTATTGATGTAAAAGGCGAAATCTTCGACTTGAAGAATACGATCAACACGATGGTGGACCAGCTGAACTCATTCGCCTTTGAGGTAACGAGGGTGGCGCGTGAAGTAGGTACTGAAGGTAAACTGGGAGGACAGGCAGAAGTGCAGGGGGTGGCAGGTACCTGGAAAGACCTTACCGACTCGGTGAACATGATGGCATCCAACCTTACCAACCAGGTGCGTGGTATCGCAAAAGTTGTAACCTCTGTAGCAACTGGTAACCTGAAACAAAAACTTTCAATCGTATCACGCGGTGAAGTGGCGCAGTTGATCGATACGATCAATGAAATGATCGACACGCTGGCTGTGTTTGCCGACCAGGTAACGACCGTTGCACGTGAAGTGGGAGTAGAAGGAAGACTGCTGGAAAAACCTTACGGAAAACGTAAACCAGCTGGCAGAAAACCTGACCACGCAGGTACGTAGCATTGCGGACGTGGCATCGGCGGTAACGAAAGGTGATCTGACGCAGATGATCCGCGTGGAAGCGAAAGGCGAGGTAGAAGAATTGAAAGATACGATCAACCAGATGATCGCTAACCTGAAACAAACTACGCTGCGTAACCAGGAACAGGACTGGTTGAAATCAAACCTGGCTAAGTTTACGCAGATGTTGCAGGGTCAGAAAGATCTCAATACCGTGACCCGCCGTATCCTTTCAGAGCTAGCGTCTGTGGTAAGTGCGCAGAAAGGTATGTTCTATATTCTTGAACAGGAAGAAAACTCAAGACACCAGAAATTAAAATTGTTTGCCGCTTATGCCTTTGGAGAAGAAGTAAAAACGTCCAGGGAATTTGCACTGGGTGAAGGGCTGGTCGGACAGTGCGCATTGGAGAAAGAACGTATACTCCTTACCAATGTTCCGAGAAACTATACAAAGATCGGTTCGGGCTTAGGAAAAGCATCTCCCCTGAATGTGATCGTGCTCCCGGTACTTTTCGAAAAAGAAATTAAAGCGGTGATTGAGCTGGCTTCTTTTGATTCATTTAGCGAAACGCATCTCGATTTCCTTAGCCAGCTGACTGAAAGTATCGGTATCGTGTTAAATACGATCGAAGCCAACACAAGAACAGAAAGCCTGCTGGTACAATCGCAGTCACTGACAGAAGAGTTGAGAAGAACGAACGAAGAATTACAGGATAAGGCACACCTTCTTGTGAAACAAAAAGAAGAAGTGGAGGCTAAAAATAAAGAAGTAGAAGAAGCCCGGTTGTCACTGGAAGAAAAAGCCGAACAGCTCCAGCTTACTTCAAAATATAAATCTGAGTTCCTGGCAAACATGTCGCATGAGTTGCGTACGCCATTGAACTCATTGCTGATCCTGGCTCAGCAGCTATATGAAAATCATGATGGTAACCTGAGTGAAAAGCAGATCAGCTATGCAAAAACTATCCATAGTTGCGGCGATGATCTTATCCAGCTGATCAATGATATTCTTGACCTGTCGAAGATCGAATCCGGTTATATTTCTACAGACTTTGTCAAACTTCATTTCAGGGATGTCACCACGTTTGTTGAAACAACATTCAAACATATCTCCGAGAATAAAAATCTGAAGTTCAATATTGAGCTGGACGATGCTTTACCAGCTACTCTTGAAACAGACGTGCAACGGCTGAACCAGATCCTGAAGAACCTCCTCTCCAACGCATTTAAGTTTACCGAAAAGGGTGAGGTTAAGCTCAGGATCTATGAAGCGCATCATAACTGGAGACAGTCTAATCCCAGCCTGGACCAGGCCAAGAAGGTGGTTGCATTTGAGATCAAGGATACCGGTATCGGCATTTCGAAGGATAAGCAGAATATTATCTTCGAAGCATTCCAGCAGGCTGAGGGTTCAACCAGCCGTAAATATGGAGGTACGGGCCTCGGGCTTTCTATCAGCCGCGGTCTTGCTGACCTTCTCGGTGGTTCTATCGAACTGCAGAGTGAAGCCGGGATGGGAAGTACATTTACATTATTCCTCCCTATCGACTATAATCCTGCGGTTGCTAAAAAGGAAAAACAAAGTAACCTCACCGTTACCGAATACCGGCTTGCAGAAAGTGAAACAGCCACTTCGGCTATCCAGTCTGTGCCGACTATCAAGGTAAATGAGACAAAAGATCTCGATGCCCTGAACGAGATCATCAATGAAACAGGAGATGACCGGAATATGGTAATGAGTGGGGACCGGGTGGTACTGATCGTGGAAGATGATGTTCGGTTTGGGAGAATAATGATCGACAAGGCCCACGAATCAGATCTTAAGGCAGTAGTGGCTACCAATTTTGGAGATGTATTCGATCTCGTAAATAAATATAATCCGATCGCAGTGACGCTTGATGTGAAACTGCCGGATGCAAGCGGCTGGAGAGTCCTCGATCTTTTCAAGAACGATATTAATTTCAGGCATATTCCCGTACACCTGATCTCGGGTGAAGAGAACCGGTTACTGGCCATGCAACGCGGAGCAAGAAGCTTCCAATTAAAACCATTAAAGACAAGTGCGCTGGATAACCTGTTCGAGGATATCGTGCGTTATAACGAAAGAAGGGTAAGAAAGCTGCTGGTTATTGAAGATAACGAAATCGATTCATCGCAGATAACCAAGATCCTGGACAATGGTGACATGATCGATATTGAAATTATCAATTCAGGTCTTAAAGCTATAGAGCTTATCCGGAAAAATGACTATGACTGCATTATTGTGGATTACATGCTTCCTGATATCGGCGGCCTTGAACTGGTGACTGAGATCAGTAATATCAAGAAGATCCAGATGACACCGGTGCTGGTATATTCTGCCAAAGATTTTTCGCCGAAGGAGAGGACGCAGCTAAAGCAATACGCCAACAGGATATTGCTGAAGGATATAACTTCGCTCGATCTTTTGCTGGAAGAAACAGTCATGTTGCTTCACATAGATCATAAGGATCTTTTGCCGGAGAAAAAGAAACTGATCGAAAACCTCCGCGCCAAAAATGACGTGTTGACGCAAAAGAAGGTGTTGATTGTGGATGACGATGTGCGCAATCTTTTCGCATTAACCACGGCCTTTGAGCGTTATAATATTTACACGATAACTGCTGAAAGCGGGCAGGAAGCGATGGATATCCTGGGAGAAAATAAAGACATTGACATCGTATTGATGGATATCATGATGCCCGAAATGGATGGATATGAAACGACTCAGAAGATTCGCCGGGAACATAAGAATAACAGTTTACCGATCATTGCGGTAACAGCCAAGGCGATGAAGGGCGACAGGGAAAAATGCCTGGAAGCCGGGGCATCGGATTATATAACCAAGCCAGTTAAAATCGACCAACTGTTGTCATTAATGAGAGTATGGCTATATAAATAAATAAACACCATGGAGCAGGCGAATGGCCAGGAACCCCGTAAATCTGACATAAAGATTCTTGTTGTTGACGACAGGGAGGACAATCTTTTCTCAATAGAAGCTATACTGGAAAAGGATAATTATACTATTATCCGTGCTAACTCCGGGAAAGCTGCTTTAAAGATATTGCTACAACAACATGATTTTTCGCTGATCCTCATGGATGTGCAGATGCCTGACCTGAATGGATTTGAGACGGCGACGATCATCTACGAACGGGATAAGCTGAAAAATATCCCTATTATTTTTATCACGGCTTACAACTACGATGAAGACTATATTTTCAAGGGCTATAAGATGGGAGGGGTTGATTATATCTATAAACCTATCAACCCCGAACTGCTGAGAGTCAAAGTGGGTGTATTCGTAGAATTGTACCGGAAAAACCACCAGTTGGTTCAACATGAGAGGAAACTGCTCGCCGCTAACCGGTCTTTGCAAAGAGAAATAGAGGAGAGGAAGGCCTCAGAAGAAAAAGTAAAGGAACTGAATGCGCAGCTGGTGGAAAACAACGCCCATTTAAAAGCCGTTAACGAAGAGCTTGACCGGTTCGCTTACGTGGCTTCCCATGATCTGCAAGAGCCGCTCCGGAAGATCATGGTGTTCAGTGATAAGATCCTGCTGAAAAATAACCACGACAAGGAGACCGAAAAATATTTCAAAAAAATTATCAATTCTTCCAGCCGGATGCAGTCGCTTATCAATGATCTACTCAGTTTTTCAAGACATTCAACCGACTCTTCCGATTTCAAGGAGACCGATCTGAACCTGCTGATGAAAGAAACCATTAACGAACTGGAACTGGAGATAGAAAAAACGAATGCCGAAGTGCATGTGGCAGACCTTCCAACGGTTTATGTAATTCCCAGCCTGATGCAGCAGCTATTTTATAATCTGCTGGCGAATGCGATCAAGTTCAGGAAGAAAACGGACAACCCGGTTATTCATATCAAAGCTGAGCCCGGGAATCCGGGAGATTTTCGTTTCAATGGTAAGAGAGAGGACGACAAATTTTACAACATCATATTTTCAGACAACGGGATCGGTTTTGAACCCAAATATGCCGAAGATATTTTTGTTGTTTTTAAAAGGCTGCATAGCTACCATGAGTTTGAAGGTACGGGCGTTGGCCTGTCCATTTGCAAAAAGATAGTTGAAAAACACCACGGTTTTATCAGGGCCGAAAGCACACCAGGCCAGGGTTCTACATTCATTGTTGGACTGCCCAAAAAACAGCAAGCAGAATTATTACCCGCGCACCTCGTTAAAATGGGGAATTAAATACGCAATTACACGTCGAATATCTGGAAATGGTTTTCCAGTTATCTGTAAAGAGTTGATTATAACTGTTGCGATCTTTAAGGGCGCAAATCTTTTTTTCAGGAACAGCGTTTGCAATACTGCAATAGTTTTTCATAGGATATTGGATTTTTTATACCGGGGATTATTTTTATTATCCCCGTTTTTTTTTGAAAAAACTGAAGGGCAGAAAATTTTTTCTGCCCTTCAGTTTTATATCGGGTTATTGCGAAAAGTCTGAAACTTTATAAAGAGGAGTACATTCGGAAAGGATTGGCTTTAAAGAAAGAGATAACTAGTTTTCTTTCTTCATCTTTTTATTAATGTCTTCAACCTGTTTGACAAATTTCTCGACCTGGAGATCGGCATACGGCCCATAGGCATCGGTTAATGTTCCCCTGGTGCCATCGCTTAATTCAATTGCATAAAGGATGGCATTATCTGCCGGGTCACTAGCACCCTCGAAGCGGAAAAAGTTGACGATATGTACATCTTGCGGCCTGTAGTGTTTACCCTTTTCGATGGAAAATAAACCTTCATCGGTGACCTGGAAATTAGCGGTATAGCCATCCAATACCAACTTATTGATACAGGAAGCCAAAGTCTTCATGTCTTCTGTTGTTGCATGCTTTACCATAATATAATTTTTAAATCATGCACGGCAGGGAAAACTGCCGTGCATGAAGATTATTGTTATGCAGGTTGTGTATCCCGCATTCTTTTTATCTTATCGTGTGCCATCTTCAACTGATCTTTCTGTTCTTCGATTAACTGCCTGACATCACTGGAGAGGCCGGGTTTCTTCAGCGCTTTTTCATACGCTTTTTGAGCCGCATCTTCTCCAAATTCACAGGAAGCCAGGATCGCCTTGCGGTTTTTTCCACTGAATGTTGCTTTTACATCCATCCATGCCCGGTAAATATCACCATCTAAAGTTGTTTCTTCAGCAGGTGTGGGTCCTTTTCCAACTGTGAGATTTTTTAACTCCTGTGCATAGCGAACGCTTTCGGCAGCCATGTCAGTAAACAACTGGCGAAGATCAGCATCTTTATCCGCAGTCTCTTTTGCGGCTTTTTCATAACCTTTTATCCTGTCATTGTTAATTTTTATGAGATCATTCAGCACTTCAGTGTTTGTTTCCATAATCTATGTTTTAAGTTAATAAATAGTGATTTACGTATGAAAATGTGGAAACACGCCACACTCCACTCTATTAGAGGAAAAAACCATACCAGTTTAGTTTTTCTTAAGGATACACATTAGTAATTCCTCACTTTCACTGAAGCCATTGTTGACTTTTTTGTACGTAGGCAATTGCTTTTTTTCTTCACAAAAGGCAAGCAGCGAAGGATGGATATAATATTTTTTGCAGACATTCCGGGTGTTGCCTAATTTCTCACTTACCCAATCAATCATCATATTTACAGGAGCATCAGGATTTGATAAATAAAATGTGATTGCCTGGACAGAACCTGCCCATGTGCGAATATCTTTTGCGCTGAATTCCGGGGCGGTAGCTTCCTTGATGTAGTTGTTGAGCAGCGTAGAATCTATTGGCCTTCTTTTATTTTCTTCGTCATAGTATTGAAACAGCGCCTTTCCGGGTATGTCACGGCATTGTTTGACGATGCGAGCCAGTCTCTTATTCTTCAGCGAGATATTGTGCTCCACTCCTTTCTTCCCGCTAAAAGATACCCTGATCTCATCTCGTTGGATCAGGACATGCTGATCTTTCAATGTGGTTAGTCCATAAGAGCCGTTTAGCTTTTCATAACTTTCACTGCCTATGCGGATATATGTTTTTTCCATTAGGTTGATAGCTGCAGCTAATACTTTTTCACGGGTTAGTTTTTTTGACAGTATATCCCGGCTTATTCTTTTCCGGAGCCTGGGTAACAGTTTACCGAATTCATAAAGGTGATGAAACTTTGTTTCGCTGCGGAGACGATTCCATCCAGGATGGTAGCGGTACTGCTTTCGTTGCCTGAGGTCAAGCCCGGTAGCTTGAATATGTCCGTTAGGCGAACGGCAGATCCAGACCTCAGTCCATGAAGGAGGTATTGCCAGTTTTTTTATCCGCTCGAGGTGTTTTTTATCCCTGAGGACCTTATTCCCTGAAGTGTATATAAAACCTTTACCCTTTTTTATTCGCTTAAATCCCGGGGTATGATCATTTACATAAGTAAGACGTGCAACTTTTGCCGCCTGTCGCGGATCTTTGTTTGCCTGTATTAATTTCGCGTGGGATAGTTTTTTGGAGCGCATAGCCGGGCTGCTGTTTTATTCCTTTGTTTCGATCTCAGCCAGCCAGTTTATTTTTTTGTCGGCTATCCCCGAAAGGAGAAGATCACTGTTCTTTTCTTCCTGCAACGATTGGCCCAGGAGATTACTAATGTCTTCCATCCCTAATGTACTGGCAAGTTGTTGCAGGCTTCCGTAAGTAGCGATTTTATAGTGACCGATTTTCTGGACGGCAACCACGATGGCAGCATCGCGGGTATGGCTGCCTTCAGTAGTTTTGTCAATGATTGCATCGGTTTCTCTTAGCAATCCTTCTATAGCTTCAGGATTCCTTTCGTCGGGTTTTATATCCAGAATGGTGAATATGCCTTCGAGACGGATAATTTGTTTTTGCAGCTGCTGGTAATACTCTTCAAATGATTCCTTGAGGGACGGAACCTGGGCCTCGTTTTCGAAACGGGGCCAGGCAATAAAAATTCTTTTCTCAGCATGAAATATCTCGTTTACCTGGTCAACAAAGAAATCACAAAGCTGCGAATCAGATAATGCGGATATTTTTTCTTCGTTCATACCCATTTGTTTTGAAGGGTGCCGGATTCAATACCAGAAAATCAAATTGCAATGTTATTTGTCAGCAGAAGTAGTGAATCTTCACGAGCCCTGATCGTATGAACCACCTCGGGGTGCAGGGTCACCAATTGATTCTTTTCCACGGTCGTGGTTTTGCTGCCCACCATGCATTCTATGCTTCCTTCAAGTACCTGTATGGTCAACAGGCCGTCAACCGAATTATTCATCGAAGCGTCTTTATGCAACCGCATAATCACCATTGTAAAACCGACTGTTTTAAAAACGGTTATGCTATTGCGATCGCTTTTTTCCCAGGCCGGTTCTTTTTTTAACTGCCTGCTGTATTTTTCGACGTCTATCTGGACGAATGGAGCATCTATTACACGATCTCCCTTGGGCCTGTTAACTGTGGCCTCGTTATATTTTGCCTGCATACACTTTTTTATAAAAAAAGCATATAAAACCGTGCCTTAATTAACCACTCTTCTTCGAAAATTTAATTTAACCGTAAAATCATTTCCGTGTAAAATTTTTCTCTTTGAACCCCCGGTTTTCCTCAAAATCTTCAATTTGTACGGCCTGAAATTTGAGCCGTCGTAAGTCTAAAACTTTAATATGACTCGATTAATGGTCATCGCAGCCATCCTGTTCTTATTCAGCCATTGCAACAATGAAAAAACTGACTCTGCTGAAAAAGCGAAAGCGGATTCCATGGAAAAACAGGAAATGAAAGTGGTGGATAAAGGCGACTCTTTGCCGCCTCCTTATGCGACCAAATCGGCCAACAAAAAAAGTGATGTCATAGGTTGGAAGAAAGACCGGCTACCGGTAGCTCCGGATGGGTTTGTTGTATCGAAGTTTGCAGATAACCTGCAGCACCCCAGGTGGATCTATACCGCCGCTAACGGAGATGTTTTTGTTTCACAGGCTGATAAGGATAAAAGCGCAAACAATATTTTGCTTTTCAGGGACAGCAATAAAGACGGGGTCTATGAAACAAAGTCCGTTTTCCTGAAAGGGCTGAACATGCCATTCGGTATGCTGATCCTGGGTAACAAATTCTATGTTGCCAACACTGACGCACTGATGGAATATCCTTACAAAGAAGGAGTGACCTCCATCGCTGATGCTGGTAAAAACATCGTTTCATTGCCCGGAGGTCCGCGCCACTGGACAAGAAACATTATAAGCAATAAGGCTGGAGATAAGATTTATATAGCTGTTGGTTCTTCGACTAATGTTGCCGAAAACGGAATTGACAAGGAAAAAAGGAGAGCCCTGATACTGGAGGTTAATGCCGATGGCAGTAATGAAAAAATTTATGCCAGTGGGCTGAGAAATCCCGTCGGCATGGATTGGGCGCCGGGCACAAATGTGTTATGGGCAGCAGTCAATGAGCGGGATGAACTGGGCGACGATGTTCCCCCTGACTATCTCACCTCGGTAAAGGAAGGTGGTTTTTATGGATGGCCTTATGCATATTTCGGACAGAACGCTGATCCTCGTATAAAGGATCAACGGACAGATCTTGTCTCCAAAACAATAAAACCCGATGTGAGCCTGGGATCGCATACTGCATCACTGGGATTGGCATTTTATACAAAAGGTAATTTTCCCGCTGAATACCAAAATGGTGCATTTATCGGGCAACATGGATCCTGGAACCGCTCTGTTTTTTCAGGATATAAAGTCGTGTTTGTTCCTTTTAAAAATGGCCAGCCTTCAGGTAACCCCAGGGATTTTCTGACCGGCTTCATTGCGAATGAGGACAAGAACGAGGTATATGGTCGCCCCGTAGGTGTGGCTGTGTTGAAGGATGGCTCATTGCTGGTAGCGGATGACGGTGGCAATACAATCTGGAAAGTGAGTTATAAAAAATGAGATCAATCGTTCATGAAATACCCGAAAAACAATGTTTAACGAATATCAATCCTGTATTGAGGCATGTTCGCGGTGCGAGATCGCCTGTGAACAATGTGCGACAGCCTGCATGAAAGAGCCGAATGCAAACAAAATGCTCGCCTGCATCAGGCTGGACCTTGAATGTGCTGCCATTTGCCGCGCAGCTGTTCAAATCATGAATCTCGAGAGCAATCATGCTAATGTAGTTTGCCAGGTTTGCGCGGACATCTGCATTGCCTGCGCAGAAGAATGCGAAAAACATGAACATGAGCATTGTCGTTACTGCGCAAAGATGTGCCGGGACTGCGCGGCTGAATGTATGAGTATGGTTGCTGCCTGATTTAAAAAATCGTTTCTCTTTTAAATTATTCAGCGGTGAATACTTTTAATTTACCGCTAACAATTGACTTCTGGCATATATTATGAAAGATATCAATAGAATATAAAAATAAAATCAACAATATGGAAAATAATAAGCTCACCGTTGAAAGCCCTGAGTTCAGTCAGAATGGGCATATTCCTCTACAATACACTTGCGATGGGGAAAATATTAACCCGCCAATAGATATTATCAACATACCGGAAGGCACAAAGACTTTAGCACTCATCATGGAAGATCCCGATGCACCATCTGGTACTTTTACCCATTGGCTATTATGGAATGTTTATCCCCATGAAAAAATAACAGAAAGAACATCAATAGGAGTCAGTGGTATAAACAGTTTTGGTAAGACGGGATATGGAGGCCCTTGCCCGCCGTCCGGAACACACCGCTATTATTTCAAAGTCTTCGCTCTAGACAGGGAGTTGACGATCGTGGCTGGAGAAGATAAGAACTCGCTCCTGGAAGCAATAGAAGGGCATATCCTCGCCACTGGAGAACTGGTGGGAAGATATAGCCGCAAAAAAGTGAAAGTGTAGCGATGACTTGTGGCAGCAGGCAATGGAATATTACTACGTAGATTTAATTGAAATTGTCATTCAAATCTAATCAGGCAGAGTTACATATTTTATTTGGCTGCAATGGTATTAAAGTTGATTAATATTTAGCTGATGCAGCTTTCAGACATTATTATTGATAAAATAAGGCGCAAAGGACCCATATCGTTTCGTGATTTTATGGAAATGTGCCTGTACTACCCGGATGCCGGATATTATACTTCCCTGGAAGAAAAGATCGGTGTAAATGGGGATTTTTATACCAGTTCAGAAGTTAGTGAACTGTTTGGCGCCATGATAGGAAAACAGTTAGAAGAAATGTGGCGCATAATGGGTGGAAATGAATTTTCCATTGTAGAATATGGCGCCGGTACCGGCAGGCTTTGCAATGATATACTGGAATACCTGAAAAATAACAAAGAGTTTTATTCGGTGCTGAAATATTATATCATTGAAAAAAGCCCATCAATGCGACAGAAGGAGAAAGTTCTTTTGGCGGAAAAGGTTACCTGGGTCGAATCGATCCGCGATCTCTGCCCTGTCACAGGCTGTATCATTTCCAATGAATTGCTGGACAATTTTTCAGTGCATAAAGTTGTCATGCAGGATGAGTTGAAGGAAGTATATGTGGACTACCGCAATGGTTTCGTAGAGTTGCTGAAGCCCGCGGATAAAGTATTGATATATTATTTTGAAGAGCTGGGTGTCGAACTGCCGGTTGGATTTTGCACGGAGATCAATCTCGAAGCGACGGAATGGATTAAAGAGATAGGCACATGCCTCAAAAAAGGATATGTTCTTACGATCGATTATGGTTACCTGTCCGGTGAATTATATAAACAATGCAGGAGTAATGGTACTCTTCTTTGCTATCACCAACACACAATAAATGATGAGCCTTATCGCAATATTGGGAAGCAGGATATCACCTCGCACGTTAATTTTTCTGCTTTGTCACACTGGGGTTCAAAATGCGGCTTACATACCAGCGGGTATATCAACCAGGCAGGCTTTTTCCTGTCGCTCGACTGGGAGGAACATTTGAATAAGGTTCTTCTGAAAGCAAAAGATACTTATTTGGGCTTTCGGGAATATGCATTCCTGAAATATATTTTTTTAGTGGACATGGGACAAAAGTTTAATGTTTTGATTCAACACAAGGGCGTGCCTTCGACAACTTTGCGCGGATTGCAAAAAAAATTCACCCGGCATGCTTCCGCTTGAATGATTGTTTTAATGTGAGTAACTAGGATCATTGAAATATAATACTGGCACATTTTTTACAACTATATACTCATTAACGTTCTCTTTTTTTGGGGTGTTTCTAAAAGAATCTGAGAGAGACCCATATTACCTGATCTGGTCAATGCCAGCGAAGGGAAAAAAGAGAATGAAAGGAAGCCTGTATATTATCCGGGCTTTCTCTTTTCGATAGATGCCAGATATCGGATGCGTCATTGCGAGAAGCGAAGCGGCGAAGCAACTGGATGATGACTACTCCAGTTCAGCCGGTAAAAATATAGTGGGCTTCCAGCATCGAGTATCCAGCTCACAGCATCTATAATTGGCACAATTTTGCTGAAAGTTCTTTTAAAGGTATCGTATGCCTTCTTCTGCCATATCCGCTTTCTATTATGACCAGCCTTCCGCAAAACTCCGAGTCATCTTTACTTCAGGAATGATATACGATTACACTAATGTTCCGCCTGAGGCTTACGAAGAAATGAAGAAAGCCTTTTCAAAGGGAAGATACCTGAACGATCATATAAAGACACGATATAAGTTCAAAAAAATAAAATAATTAACTATCGGGATAATAAATGAGCTGCCAGTTCTTTCAATACGTTTTCTACATAAAGCAATTGAATCTTAGCGGGCTCGTCTTTGTCTGCGTCAATTTTTTTGGAGACAATGATTTCGCCATTCCGGGCGATGGCATAATAGGCAAAAAGTTTATTTCCGGATTCAGGCACCGGCGAAGCATAGCCCGTTATCCCGATTCCCCAGTTACTGGTAAATAGCCTGCATACATTCAGCGCCATTTCTGCGGATACTTTTGCCGAAACGCAGCTACAGGATAAGGCATGTATCGGGTCAACCAGCAAGTGCCGGCTTTTTTGTCCAAGATTATAGGCAGTAATGCCTCCCTGGTAGAAATCCATGGCCTGGTCGGCGGAAGATAATAAGAGCTGGAGTAGTCCGGAACTGACACTTTCAGCTACTGCGATCGTTTCATTATGCGAAAGCATCCAGTCTTTGACCGGGTTGACAAGCCTTTGATTGATTTCTATATTGGGCAATGTTTTTATTGGCAAAAAGACGAAAAAAATATGCCAGTAAAAGAAGATGGCATAAAATTTTGGACTTCTATCATAGATGTACCTCATAAATATCATTGACAGGTGGATAGGCCATGGAGAAAATCTTTCTGCTCTGCAGATGTCGGTAAGGGCAACGATCATCTTTATTGTACTGCTTTTCCTGATCCGCGTAGGAGGGGTTCGAATTTTCGGAAGAAGATCGGGTTTTGATACGGTGATCGTCATTACTATGGGGTCTGTACTTGCCCGGGGCATTGTCGGTGCTTCTCCTTTTTTAGCTACGATCGCCGCATCGGCTGTCATGATCGTCATTCACCGGTTACTAGGTTGGTTATCGTCAATAAACCGGCGCTTTGAAAAAATTATAAAGGGGGATCACCTTGTGCTCTATGATAAAGACAGGATAGTGAAGAAGAATCTTGAAAAAAGTTCTTTAAGCCGCGAAGACCTCGAAGAAAGCCTTCGCCTTGAAACAAAGAGCAGTTCACTGGAGCAGGTTGAAACCGCCTACCTTGAAACAAATGGTCGAATCAGTTTTATTTTGAAGAAAGAATAAGGATGCCAGATGCGGGACGGGATGCTGATCACTGGATGCTAACTACTTAATTTTAGTCGATTAGATTATAGGTCGCATCCAGCATCCACTATCCAGCATCATCTCTACTCCGCCATCTCAGGTTGAACTTCTTTCAAAATAGCCGGGATATTAATCCCTTTTCCTAACACGTTTTTGAACAGGTCACCTTTTTTATCTACCCGCTTTTTTATATTTTTTAGCGTGAACTGCGATGGATGCAGGCCATGTTTAACTTCTTTCCACTCTAATGGTGCCGAAACAGTAGCGCCCGGTTTTGGTCTTACGCTGTAAGCAGAAGCTAAAGTTTGGCCGCGGCTGTTTTGTAAAAAGTCTACATAGACCTGGTTCTTTTTACGTTTGGCGAGTGATCTTTCAAGGGTTGTGAGCGAACTTAATTGCTCGTGGATCATCGTAGCCAGTATCCGGGCGAACTCCCTTATTAAATCATATTCATATTTACGGCCACAGGGAATATAAATATGCATACCGCTGGCCCCGGAGGTCTTACAACAGGACTGGATCTTGAGCCGGTCTAAAATTTCCCGGGCGCATAGTGCAACTTCTATCACATCGTCAAAACTGTTTTTTTCTGAAGGATCGATATCAAGAATCAGGTAATCGGGTTTATCGAGACTGGCGATCACAGAGTTCCAGGGATTCATTTCAATGCAACCGAGATTGGCGATAAATAAAAGGCTTCTTGTGTTATTGCAAACCAGGTAATGGATGATCTTATTGACAGACTCTGCGTGTATATCAGCCGTTTTCATCCATGATGGAGCAATATCCCCCGCATCTTTATGATAAAACCCATTGTCTTTTATCCCGTTTGGGTTCCTCTTCAACGAGAGCGGCCTGTTTTTCAGGTAGGGAAGGATATAAGGTGCCATAGATTCATAGTAATGGATCAGGTCGCCTTTTGTAATACCTTCATCAGGCCAGTATAATTTGCCAAGGTTTGAGAAGGCCGGTTTTGTTTGTGCCATCACACGGAATTTATTTTGAAGAAACCTTTTTCCTTGCCTTAACGGTTTTTTTTAATGCCGCTTTGGAAAACTGTTCGCTGTCATACTTTTTGTTTACAGCATATTCGTCCTTGTGTTTTATGAGAAGCCAGTTTTTGTCATCTTTTTTAAAACGGACAAGCACAAATCCACCTTCCAGCTTGCTGCCCTTTAAGAAGAATTTTAGTTCGCCTTTGTCCAGGTCTTTTAAAGCCTGCTGCCCGGGGATTTTTTCCAGGTCTTCATTAACGGGAAAATAAACACCAGCGTCCCATACCTCTACCGTTCCTGCTCCATAATTGCCCTCAGGGATATTTCCTTCAAAACCGATGTAGCTCACGGGATGATCTTCTACCATTACAGCCAGGCGTTTGTCAGCCGGGTTCATAGAAGGTCCTTTTGGAACAGCCCAGCTTTTCAATACTCCTCCCAATTCAAGGCGGAAATCATAATGCAATCGTGACGCATCATGACGCTGTACCACGAAACGGAAAAGGTTTTTCTTTTCGGATTTTCCTTTCGGCTCAGAAGTTTCTTTGAAATTCCTTTTCTTATTGTAGGTCGTTAATGCCATCAGGATGCTTTCTTTTTCACAGGTTCAAGACTGGCTTTTAATTGTTCCATCAGGTCGCGACTACGAGAATGTACTACCTGCATATGAGGCTTGGCCGGTTTCTTTCCTTTTGCTTTTTCTTTGATCACTTTCATCAGGTTGGCTGAATAGGTGTCCTTATACTGCGAGATATCGAATTCCTGTGTCAGCTGATCAATCAATTGTATGGCCATTTTCAGTTCGGCCGGCTTATTTGTTGCTTTTGGAACTTTTATCTCCGATGTTTCCCTTATTTCTTCCGCAAAACGGATTTTGTTCAGTAACAGGATGCCATCGTAAGGCTTGATGACTGCCAGGCTCTCCCTGTTGCGTAAAACAAAACTGCCCAATCCGACCTTTCCCGTTTTTTCCAATGCATCCAGCAATAGGTTGTAAGCTTTAGCCCCGTTCTTGTCAGGTTGCAAATAATAAGGGGTATCGTAATAGATGCTATCGATCTCTTTTTCGTCGGTAAATTCTGCTATTTCGATGATCTTGGTTTTTTCGGGGCTTGCGCGTTCGAAATCCTCATTGCCTAATACAACATAACGATCATCCATTTTGTAGCCTTTGACAATATTACCCCAAGGCACTTCCTTGCCGGTATTGGCATTTACCCGTTGGAACTTTATGTTTGCAAGATCCTTCTTATCCAGCATATCAAGGTCCAGCTCACTCTGCTGCACTGCGCTATAAAGTTTTATGGGAATGTTGACAAGACCAAAACCGATAGCACCACTCCAAATAGCTCTCATAATGATTTTTAATAGTAAACATGAAATTCCTGTGCCATAAAAAAACCGGCTTATTGCCGGTCCCTCTTTGCTGATAGGGTCTTAATCGATTTTAATATTGGTTCTTCAGGATTTCTGCGTAGTTGAATTATATGTCAAAAATCCATGCCATAAATTATTGAACCGGCAAGCCGGTAGAGTGTGGAATTTTTTCAGCATTACCTCAATTGTTATTATTTGCCAGTAAAAAATGGTACAAAAATTTCAGTGGATAACGTTCCTGAATAGTTATTCACGATGCAGAAAGGCGGAAGTAAAAAACAAATTTTTAAACCACAGCACCAGCCGCGGCCGGGATCAGAGACCGAAATGGATCCGGAACCGGTTTTCGATCGTCCCGAAATAAAAGGGAATAATAAACTGGTCAACAAGATCGCGCTGATCACCGGCGGAGACAGTGGTATCGGAAAAGCCGTGGCGATCCTGTTTGCCAAAGAAGGAGCCAATGTGGCCATAGCCTACCTCAGGGAGAACAAAGATGCCAGGGAAACGAAGAAGATAATTGAAGAGCAATACGGAAGGCAGTGCCTGCTGATCCCGGGAGACCTTACGAAAGAAAAGCATTGCACCACGGTGGTTAAAAAGACAACTAAAGAGTTCGGGCGAATTGATATACTTGTCAACAACGCAGCGGTTCATTATGATAATAAGACACTGGAGGAACTTACAACCCGGGAAATGCTGAAGACATTTTACACTAATATTTTTTCTTACATCTGGATTACAAAGTCTGCTCTCAAAGGAATGAAGGAGGGGAGTTGTATCATCAACTCTTCATCAGTTACTGCATATCGGGGAAGTCCTTCCCTGATGGACTATTCAGCAACGAAGGGAGCTATTGTTGCGTTTACCAGAAGCCTGTCAGCTAACCTTATCCGGAGGGGCATTCGTGTAAACGGTGTAGCACCCGGGCCGGTATGGACCCCGCTCATCATTTCCAGTTTTAAAGCGAAAAAAGCGGCAAAACATGGGAGTGATTCGCCTATGCAAAGAGCGGCGCAGCCCGTGGAAATAGCTCCCAGTTACCTTTTTTTGGCCTGTGAAGATGCCAGTTATATATCCGGACAGTTTCTACATCCAAATGGCGGTGAGATCATTAACGGATGAATTTATTCACAATCTGACTTTGCTGGCATGAAAATTTCAGCCCTTATCTGCCAACCAACTTTTATTAAAAAACAAAATACGTATGAAAAAAGTAACAGCAGCAGTAGTTGTTGCAGCCACTATACTGTGGGCTTGCAATAGCACCGAAACAAAAGACAGCGTAGAAACGGCGGATTCTACCAATAAAGCAAATATTGACTCGGCGAACGCCGGCAAGAGCAATCAGACTATAACAACTGATGCAGAAACTTCAAGTTTCCTGGTCCACGTTGCTGATGCCGGTATGGCCGAAGTGCAAATGGGAAAAGACGCCCAATCCAAAGCCGTTAATGCAAGAGTAAAGGGTTTTGCGGATATGATGGTCCGTGATCATTCTGCCGGTAATGACCAGGTAAAATCCCTGGCATCCCAGCGCAATGTCGTCCTTCCTGATTCAGTAAGCGAAGATCACATGAAGATGATGAAAGACCTGCAGAAGAAGACAGGGAAGGATTTTGACAAAGCATATATGGACGATATGGTAAAAGGACATGAGAAAGTGGTCGACATGCTGGAAAAATCCAGCAATAAAGTAAATGACACGGAAGTAAAAACATTTATTAATAATACATTGCCCAAGATCAAGGAACATCTCGATTCGGCAAAGGCTATTCGTAAGTCATTAAAGTAATTTCGATCCGTACCCTGACTTTTTTAAAGCCCTCTCAAAGATGATAGGTTCACGCAACTCTTCAAACACAGCTAAAAGAGTTGCGTGATATTTTTTGCTTATGAATTGCTATTAAAAAGGATAACCGATTCCCAGGTTATAAACGATGTTCTCTTTTCTCCAATTACCATCCAGCATATGGATCTGGTTCATGACCCAGGGGTTTTGTTCCCAGGGCTTGCGCAAAGGGAAACCAACATCAAAACGGATCACAAACAGTGTTATATCGAAGCGAAGACCCGCACCCGCGTCTACTGCGAGTTGGCTTAAGAACTTACTTGTAAATTTTCCGCCGGGCTTATGGGTATAGGTACTGTCATTCCACAACCAGATATTTCCACCTTCAATGAACAGGGCGCCGTAGAGAGGACCGTTGATCCGGAAGCGCATTTCAGTATTCAATTCCAGTTTAATGTCACCGGTTTCATCAGGTAAAAAGTCAACAGGTGAAGGGAACTTATAAGTACCGGGACCTACTGACCGGCTCCTGAACCCGCGAAGGCTGTTATTGCCGCCGATGAAGAATTGTTTAACGAATGGCAATTGCACAGAGTTACCATAAGGAACGCCAACCCCAACGATCGCCCGATTAGCCCAGGTGGAATGGAGTCCAAGGCGGCGATAATACCGTGCATCGATCTCAAACTTTATATATTGTGAAAAAGGTACGCCATTTATAGTTACTTCTTTACCCGCTTTTACATTGGCACCTGTTATAAGACCCGCAATGTTACCTGAGATATCGACAAGGCCATTAAAATAGTATGCATTGTCTGGTTGCAACCCGCCCGCAAGCTGGTTATAGTTATATTGATATGTTGAGCCCAGGATAAACTGTCTTTGAATGGCCTGTGCCAGGAGAGTATCCTGTGCGATCAGCACGTGATAAGCTGCTGTAACATTCCTGGGTTGAACGTAAGTAACACTGATAGGATAAAGCTCATGCTGTTTGCGGACATTCTCTTTCCATAAATAGCCATATGCAAAACGGAAAGAATTCAAAGTATACAATTTTGTCCGGCTTAGCATATCGTAACCCAGTATTATATTGGTACGCGGCATATAACCACCCCGGCTCTTTATTTTTTTAAAAGGCACCAAAAACCTGGGAATGCCAAGATTCACTTCAGCGCCGTAACGCACGGCATTATACCCTTTCAGAGCGCCACTGAATTGCACATCAGACCCGGCATAGGCCGAAAAAGTGACCTGTTCACCCTTGCGGAAAGTATTCCTGTTCCTCCATTTTACGGAGATGACTGAACCGTTCAGGTTATTAGACCTTGTCATAGTGGTCACTTCTGCTGCCAGGGCTTTTTTTGTTAACGGCGTCAGGTAATAATATGCATCAAGGTAAGCTGAGTCGGTGTCGTAATTGATCGCAAACCTGTTCTTGACAAATTTAAACAGATCAAGATTCGTGAGACGGCTCAGTGTGAGATTATGATTCGTACGGTTGTATACATCTCCAGGGTGGAATTTCAGAGTTTCTTCAAAAAGCGAAGGTTTGTATCTTTTTGCGCGATCAATAATATAATAGCCTTTATAATATTCACCCTCTGTTCTGCTGGTATCAATCTTCGCCATGTTGAGACTGTAGCCGGCATAAATCGAAACATTCTTGATGTGGTAAACCTGCCGGGCCTCTCTTGGTATATCAGGTTTGACAGTGACATACATATCCACCTGGTGACTACCAATCGTGGTATCTGTTTTCAATAAAATAAAGTCCGGGCTGAAAAAATAAAATCCATTTTCTTTTAGAGAGGCATCGATGCGGTTACGTTCGGCTCTTATGTTATGACATCTATATCGAAAGGCTTACCCGGCAGCAATAATGATTTGTCCATGTATTGACGGATCGTTTGAACCAGTACGCTACTGTCATCAGGGAAATGCACGCTGGCAATCTTGTATTGTGGACCTGCTTCGGCTGCATAGGTAGCCCTTGCTTTTTTTCTTCTCACAACTGTATCACCTGTCACCTTCGCCCTGAAATAGCCTTTATTCTCAAGGTGATTTTGCAGTACTAACGTATTATGTGCAAGATCCAGCTGGCTGAGCAACACAGGAGGCTCACCGTTCTTGTCCCTTATTTTTCCGAAGAAGGAGCCCTCCTTGCTTTTGCGGAACAGGTTATAAATGCCAAGCTTGATCGGGATCCCTAAAAATTTTGTGTTGGGTTTGGGTCTTGTCAATCCCTGTAGATCTTCCTGCAAAACTTTTTTTTCGCGGGTGGTTTCGGTGCCTGTCACAGATACACGGGCGCCGGTGTATAATTTATCTCCCGCCGGCAAATGCCGGGTGCCACTGCATCCTGCCAGGAAAAAACAACCTGCCGTGGAAATAGCGATTAATGTCCTTGCTGTTTTCATCTCCTGTTAATTTGTATAGCTTACTCCATCAACTTTCTGTTTCTTCTTCCTGCGGAATAATTCCATAAACCGGTTATAGTCTACGCTGATAATAAAACTCAACCCCGATTCAATGATATACCCGTCCACGATGCCTTCATATTCGTTTTTGCGGTACATACGTATCATGTACTTGCCGTCGCGGCTCAAAGCATAATTGACAGAAAGATTCCCAATGATATTGCTGGGCTTCTGGTTGCTGTTCTTCGGTCCTTCCAGCTCGTAGTCGCTCCCCACAGCCACTGTAAGACGCTCGTTCAACAATCTTTTACTTACGCCAATAGTTAAATCGGTGCGACTGCGACGTTCACCGGTAGTGTAGTCATCTATCGAGTTTACATCGAAAGTCAGGTCAACCCCATCAATAAGATTAGCTGCCAGTTTATTCAGCTGGTTTGTCAATAACTTACTTACGCTTGCTCGGGCATAACTGGTAGCGCTGAAAACTGGCGAACTGCTTTCCAGTGGATTTTGACCCACAAAGCGATTAAGCAACAAGAGCGCAAATACCTGTTTGTCGATCTCCCCCTGTTCCTGCCGCAACTGTTCCAATCGTGTGTCAACCTGGGTAATGATATCATTGGAAACGCCATAATTCTTATTGTCGGGTAATATGATGTCGAATGAGATCTTCGGTTCGAGTAATTCACCGGTCATATAGAGATGAACTTCAAAAGGAAGCTTTTGCATATAGGTGTTGCGAATAGCCGGTGCAGAAGCCGCAATCTGGTTTTCTACAAGGTCAATAGGAGCGGTATTGGCAACATATATCGCCGTCACGTCGACATTGGCCTTCGTCGGTTCATTCAGCCAGGTGATCTTGCTTCCTTTCTGGATCTCGAAACGGCGATGCAGGAAATTGAAAGTTATTTCATATGCACCTTTTTCTATCTCATAGTTTCCTACCATCGTTATCTTACCACTGGGATCAATACCTGTAGATATCAATGCTTCGCCCTGGACATTTAAAAAATCACCGTTAGCCTCATCAACAACGAGGTTAAGGATCGCTTCCTTCTTTACTTCGATATTGGCGGTGATGTCCAAACCCGTGAATTGGGATATATTCAATGAATCATATGCGGAGCGAAAGAGCGAATCATTTTCAGGGGCATCCATGTCAACAAACTCCACGATGCCCTCCCTTTCGATCACACCCGGTTCCTGTTGGGGCATCACCACAGTGAGGTTGGTTCCATCATTTACAGTGATATTGCCATCAACAATAGGTCTGGTTTCGGAACCGTCCACATGTAGCGTTGATGTGATCACCAGTTTTCCGTAATAGAGTTTATTATCCTTCTTGGTTGAGTTAAGTATCTGGAAATTTGTTGCATTGACATCAAAATCAAAGAAATAATTCGTGAAGTTGGGAGTCTGGACAAGCCCGTTCAAACGTAACTCGTTATTAGCCGTATCCCTTATCAGGAAATTATCAAAATGAAAACCGGTCTGCGTTACCGTAATTTTTTCGCCATCCATCCTGAACTGGCTTCCCAGCGCACTTACTGCAAAACTTGCTTTGTCAAAGTTGATAGGACCATTGATCTTTGGCTCACTGGTAGTCCCTTTAATGGTGATATTTCCATTTACGCTGCCAGAAGCATTTTTTATCATGTTGCCAAAAGCTCCTTCGATGGTAGCCAGTTGTAATTGCCGGATACCTAATTCAAGATCAAGCGAAATATCGCTACTTCCCGACGGTGCAAATGAACCCGTCAATGCAATGTCATTCCCTCTTCCAGTTATCGTGGCGTTTGTATTGTAACGGTTCCCTGCCGCATTATCTATTTTAATAACGGCGTTGCCCAAGGTATCCCCCTTCATGCTGAGGTCACTAATAGTAAGATCGCTGGTGAAAACCGGTTGACGCAAAATATTCCTGAAGCTGACCCTTCCATTCATTGATCCATTTACCAGCAATGAATCGGATTTGGTGAATGCTGTAATGGTAGATAGTTGGAAATTGCTAAAGCCGGCATTTAATATCTCGCCTTCGCTTTGGAGCGTCAGTTGCTGTCCTCCTTTCTGGAGAACAAAATTGTTGGCAACAATATTATCAGCTGTAAACGTTAATGCGTTATTGGGAGAAACCGTCCATCGTTCATAGTTAAGCAACAGGCTATCCGGTCGCAGGTTCAATGTATAAGCCGAAGAGGATGCTTTAGTAAAAACTCCGCTGAGATGATATTTATTTCTTGCAAGCTGGTCGTCAATCCCGAGGTTAAAATCTATTGTATTATTAGATGCCGTCGCATTCAGTCTTGTATGATAGATGTCAAGACCGATGCCTTTCATTCGTTGGACTTCTCCCACCAGGTGTATGGCCTGGTCGGTTGTATTAATGTTCAGGTTAAGACCGTTTATTTCATTACCGTTATAGTTGATATGGGCTGTTGTCATCGTAGCCGTCAATCCCTGCCCGGTAGCAGCGCTTCCATTGATATGTATAGGCTCAAAAGAATTTAACCCCGGTACCAAAGCCGACAATACAGGCGCATTGCTCACATCTGCAACAAACGAGAAATTGTAAGGCTGTACATCTGCAATTGCCCCGGCCGGGGTAACAGAAAAATAAGGTTCAATGCTTTTTTGAAAGATCTTTCCGAGATCAGTATACCGATACTGGCCGCTTATGCGGGCATTCGCAACATCGCTGTTAAGTTGCATGAATTGTTCAGTACCCGTTCCTCCTGAGACAAACCGGATCGTATCGAGAGTCAATCGCTGGGCGTTTGAAACCAACAGAGCTTTGGTAATTAAAATATTTGCTTCGAGATAATTTTGATTCATAACTGGAACGTCCGCATCTACCTTTCCGCGCACGACCAATGGTTGGGTCGTCAAATGCAAGGGAAGAGTTTTAATACTGTCTATCATACCTTCAAACCGGAAAGAGGGATTGGCTGAAAAATTCCCGGTCGCAGTACCATCCATGTCAATATTGGGATCACGGATGTCAGTTGTTACACTATACCTGGTTTGCTGCACCTGGCCTGAAAGATCAATATTCCTGTATGTATAATTATTGTATCCAATCGAATGAATGGAGCCTTTGAATTTCGTATTCATTTTTTCGGGGGTGAAACCCTGCCCGGATACGGACATATCAGTGCTGATTGTTGTCAGTTGGCTGTTGCGGAGGATATGACCTATGTTGAGCGAATTTGTTTTTACAGTTGCCGTATAAGTAGCGGCGTCAGGATTGCTGAGTTGGGTAAAACGTCCATTGATGGCAACACTACCCTGGTTTGTAGCTATCGCCAGGTTGGCCGAAAGGTTGTTCAATGAACCGGCAAGCGTTCCGCGTGCATTGATGTCTTCGGGTAAATTCACCTGCTCATTGGACAAACGCTTCCCGGTAAACAATGCGATATCAGTTTGAGTCGTATGTAATTTCCTAATCGTCAATTTAGCGCCGGTGCGGTTCGGATCATTGTTGGTCGCCATGGTACCGCTGGCATCTATTTGCGTATTCTTTAATCCGTCAAATTGAAGATTTCGGATACGAAGTGCCTGGATAGTCCCGTTTCCCTGCAGGTTTAGATACCAGGTATCGTTTGGATTGCTGAAAGCTGGTTGTGATCTTAACTGCGGGGCAAAGGTCAATATGTCTTTCACCTGCACGTGGCTGTTCTCAATATCTGCATCGATCTGTGTTCTTTCAAAACTTTTCGCCAACGCATCATACGAACCGTAGGTCAGCAATGCATAACGTTTTACTTCGCTACCGGGGGTTTTGATAAGGAGATCTTTTAGGTACGATTGGTTATTAGCGTATAGCACCTCGCCCTGCAACTCATTTAAAACAAAACCACTTTGCTCCCTGAACTGCCCTTTTTTGATCTGCCCTCCAATGGAGTCCTGGTTCAAAATAAGATTGTCAATTTGCAGAGTCAGGTCATCTGCCTTCAGGTGAGCATAATCCATCCCGGTTTTCATTCGCGGGCTATTATCATTATCAAAGCGAATGCTATTATTATTAAGGGACACAGAACCCGCCCTTATCTGCCAGCCGGCTGCAGCCTGGCTTTTCGCCTCCTTCTTTACTTCATTGGCCACAACCTTTGCAGCCTCTTTTTTGCCCAGTCGTATAGAGGCTACCGTATTATCCAGGGAGATGTTCTCCAGGTTGACGATGCGATTGGCAAAATCGGTTGAATTGGGTTGTATGTTCAGGTTACCCAGGTCGAGTTTGGCGTAGGTTGCGGAAACATCATTGCGATAATCCAGTTTGAAATTTTTCAGGTTTACGTGTTTAACACCCACACGAAGCTGGAAAGGCTCCTTTGCCTCCACCATATCTTTTATCTCGGGTTCTGGCCTTGCCAGTGGCTTTACCTGGTATATCCGGGCTGTAGCCCCATCAATATTGGTTTCAGGGATGGAAAAATGCGAGTGTTCCGCATCGAATTCATCCACTTTAGTATCCAGATGATTTATCCAGGTGTCCATATCGCTGCCGGTGATCACATCTTTATAGACAACCCGTACATTATCCAGTTGTATGGTACCGAGTGCAAAAGCGGTAGCACTGGTATCGGTGGCACTTGTACCGGTATCTTTTTTAGGAGCAAATGCGTCGACGATGAATTGGAAATTGAATGTTGTATCCGGTAACTGCCTTTTTATTTTAGCCGTGGCATTTCTTAATTCTGTTTTATTGATGTCTACCACTCCATGGAATACAAGTTTAAGAATATCAATGTTCATTTTCAGGCTGCCGGCTGATAATAAAGTGTCCTTTTGCCTGTCTTCCACGTATACATCCTCAATTACTACTTTTTTAGGCAGGCCGATATATATCTTCCCAACTTCAACATGGGTCTGCAATTTTTTTTCGAGGTAGGTGACAGCTCGTTTCCGGAGCATGTTCTGCACAGGGGGTGTCAGTATCGACAAGCCGATAAGAATGATAAAGATTAAAATAAATAGAATGGATTTAAGGGTAATCCTTAGTACTCGTTTAAGAAGTCTGTTTCTCCTGGTCGGCTGGTCCATCTACGGTTGGTATTGAAATGTATGTTGGTAGTATAGAAAATATCGTGCTATAAATGGTGAGTTGATACAAAAACGCTCCGAACGTTATTTTACCATTAATTATCAGAAAGGAAATAACGCCATGAAACATATCTGTAAGTCCATTGACTGTGGAAATAATTTCCCGGCTCTTGCTTTTTTAGCAAATGTATCAGGAAACTGACCTTTGGTATCACATTTGATTTTTATAAGGAAATTCTTAGTTATGGTAAATGATTCCAACCTGCAATTCATACGAGAAAAGGTAGGTGCACTGCAAAACGCAGTTATGTATGTATCCTGTAACGGACTGGTAAAATTGGGTAATGATATTGTAACAGCTGTAAAAGTTGATGAGGACGGTGTATTGTGGTTTGTCACCAACCGACCGGCCCATATGGTGTCACAATGCGAACAAAGTTTTCCGGCAAGGCTTCGGTTTTACAGAAAAGGTGTTGACTATTACCTCGAGGTGAGTGGGAAAGCTAGCATTGTTAGCAGCGATTACGCTTTTAATGACATGAATACTATCCGGAGAAAAGGTGATCCCAAGAAAGTACTGGTAAAGCTGGAAATGAAGAATATAGAATACACCGAACCCCACGCAAAAAAACCAAAAGGAAAGATCGAGACGATGGTTGAAAGCTGGTACAGTTGGTTCTTACGTACAATTGCCGTTCAGCATGATGCAAGTTCTGTTCTTAAAAAATTGAGGCAAACAAATTAAGGTTATGAATGAAAAAAATAAAAAGCTGAACAGCATTCTAAGGGCAGTTAGTTCTATCCAGTCAGGGCTGTTGAAAGTATCAAACGACGGCGAAAATCGCCAGTCTTACCAGGTAAGGGTGACCTCCGGTGAAGACAATTCATTGCATTGCGTTATTTCTGGCGATGTACCGCCGAAGGCCAGGATCAAGAATAAGGCGATACATCTTATCCAGAAATATCGTGACGATTACTTTTTTATCACAGGGCATGTAGATAACATTGTCAGGGACAACACCAGGATCTTATCCATAGCTGTTAACAAGGCCTGCTGGTTTGTAAGAAAAAGAAGAGGCAGTGTGACCTGGTTTAGTGAAAAATGTATTTACGAACACCAGCGTGAGCTTCTTCGCAATGCTTCCTGAGTAAACTACCTTTCAAAGGAAAATAGCCCGGCGTCGGGATTTCTCTTTCCCATTAAATTATCGCGGATAATTCTTGCAGCAATAATGCTGAAGGTAATGCCATTCCCTCCCAATCCTAAAGCAAAGGAAGTATGAGGCCTTTGGCGAATTGAACCTATATACGGTAACCCGTCTTTTGTAGATGCAAAACTTCCCGCCCATTTGAAATCGGTACGAAAAGGAATAGCTGGGAAAAGTTGTTTAAAGGCAAGTTCAAGCGCCTTAGCCTTGGAAGGAATCAGTTCATCTCTTTTCCGCGGATCAGACGATGGTACGTCTTTTCCGCCAACAATGATCCGGTTGTCCGCAGTCGTCCGAAGGTAGAGATAAGGATCTTTCGTTTCCCAGATCAGGGAATTCTTATACCAAAGCTCTTTTTTAGGGCCCGGTTCACTGACGATGGCATAAGTGGAATTCAGATCCTGCACCTTTTTGGGAATATAACGTTGCGATTCATATCCGCAGGCGATGATGAGCTTGCGGGCGCTAATCTTTTTTCTGTTGTTTGTTATCAGCTCAATCCCTCTCTTATGGTGGCTGATCCTGGTGATTTCTGTATGATCAAATACTTTCAAGCCCCGGCCGATGCTTTTTTGCAACAATGCATGTGTCAGTAAATAGGCATCTGCTTCGGCGCCATCTGCTGATAAAATGCCACCGGGCTTTCGAAAACCATACCTGTCACGGATATCTTTTTCATCCAACCATTGAACACGGAACCCAATCTTCTTTCGTAAGGAGAATTCTTTCTGCAGGTTGGTTTGGTGTTTCAGGAAGGAGGCAAACTGGAAACTTGATTTAGTGCGAAAGCCATCCTTTACCCGGAGTTTGTGAGCCAGGCTTGCCATGATATGTATTGCTTCCCGGCATAAATGATAGCTCCTGGTTGCATTTTTTTCGCCAATCTTGTTAATCAATTCATATAAAGGAACATCAATTTCATATTGCAACAGCGAAGTGCTTGCCGCAGTGCTTCCCATCCCGATATGCCGGCGGTCAACCACTACGACATCGAAACCTGCTTGTGAAAGATACCAGGCGGTGAGTGCGCCGCTAATACCACCGCCGATAATTGCTACATCTGTGGCGATATTTTGCTGCAGTGAGGGATAACTTGCGATAATGCCATATTGCAGCAAAGAGTAAGGGAAACCTGATCTAAGATCCATATATATTACTCTTCTAAAAATGAGCCATTTATTTTGTACGAATCTTATTAAAAAATGTTTTGTTTCCTTTGATGGCGTTGGCATTGTTTTTTCATTAACAGGGATATGAAAACAATGTGCTTTATAGTTTCCGTTCTCCTTTTTGTTTCATGGGCTTCTATATTTTTTATAGGCCACCCTGGATCCGTAGTTCATATTTTGATCCTCCTGGCCGTTCTGTTCTGGCTGCAGGGGATTATCCTGATCTCGAGAAAAAAGGTGATTGAAAAGTGAGAGCGGCCTCACCCTTTAATTCTTTTAAGGTGCTCCTGTGATTTCTTTAATTCCTGCAAACATTCCTTTCCACACCAGGTTGAACATTGACCGGGTGACATCTCTTTGAATATAGATGCTGGCTGTTCGGGCTGGTTTACGATCGTCTTCGGGGTTATTGTTTTTTATTTTCATGTTTGCAAACAGGCTTGTTACCTTTTTTCTTTTGAAATGAACCGAATCAGCATCCTTCTTGAGTAACGCTACGTGGAAATCTTTATACAACAGATCAACCTTCCCCTTCATCATATCGTCAGAGCCTGAGAGGTCGAAACTAAGACTATTGATTTCGCCGCTTTTGAATTCCACGGGACCCATGGGAACAACAAGAACGTTGAGATCAGTGGCTTTACCGCTGCCGGCTCTTCCACTGACAGAAAAGCGGCCATTGGTGTTTCCGAGGTAAAAAGTCCATTTGGCTGACATGGATATCTTTCCTAACAAATTGCCCTGCATATCCACTTTCATCAGGTTGTTCCGGGCAATGCTTGCTTTCCTGTTTGTGATGTTAGTGATGCGGGCCGAAGCGTTTATTAGTTTTACCCTTCCTGGCTGGTGAGTAATAGCACTTTTCTCTTTGTATTCGATATCGGCGTTTCTTATCACCACTGTTTTTATCTCGAATGGAATTGGTATTTTTTGTATTTCCTGGTGGGGGTAATTTCCCAACTTGCTGCTTTTGTCTTCTGGCCTGTTGCGATCGCGGTATATATCGAAGGAAGCCGATCCCACCAGCAGGGTTTCCGCTATGATCGATTCTTCAAGCAACCTGGAAAAAGTGGTGTTCCTGAACTCGATATTATGTAAAGCGAAATCGAACCGGTCCTTTTGAACCGGGAATTTTTTTACAAAGACGTCTTCGCTGAATGTGGGTCGCACAAAAAAGCTCCCCATAGTCATAGCGGAACTGGAAGATTGCAGTTTGAATGAATTTACCTGGTAGTTATATAAACCATTCCGGCTTTGCCATGTAAACCTGTCACAAGCTACGCTGATCTCTTTTGCAAATAAGAGCCTGGAAGTGTCGGCATTGGCTGTACTATCGATAACCATATTAAACAACGAAATGGAAGTACCGGCAAAATGGACGGAGATTTTCCCGGTCTTGATATTTTTGGTTACTATATCCGCATTGGAGATAATAACCGTATCAAACCTGATGAGGTGGAGGTCACCTAAGATCTGCCGGTATATTTCTTCGTCCGGTATGCTGCGGGCCGAGTCTTTCCCGGCATTGGTGTACATGATTTCAATGATGGGACTTGTGAGTACAAGACGACGGCCACTGATCTCTTTTTCGATAAGGGCTCTCGGGGTTTCGATCCCGGTTATCCTTATTTCTGGAATAGAGACATTAAACAGGAGATATGGAGTCTTCTCCTGTTCCAGCTGTTTCAGCTTGGCGCTATCATATGTTAGAGTAAATGAAGAGAGGATCAATTGTCCCCTGACCTCGTCCAGGTCGAGACTGTCATAGCGAACCCTGTAAAGCCCCTGGCTTTTCTTGGCTATCGCTTTTTCCAACTGGTTGTGGATGATCTTTTTCTTATGCGTACTCCAGTACCAGCTACTTCCAGTCAACAAGATGATAAGTCCTGCTAAAATAAATCCAGTGATCTTCTTCATATTTCATACATTCAGATTCGATATGCGAACCTTACTGGCAACTATTATTCCGCTTTTGCTATGAATAAGCTCCATTTTTGCCGCAGACGCTTCCACTATTGTTAAATTGAACGTTATCCCGCCTTTACCCGGCTGTTGCCTGCAGAATGGAAATGATCGTAGAACTGGTATAGTTTTTATATTTCTATTATTCAGGAAAGAGATGGCACAGGCATTATTCAAATTCAAAAAGAAGATCAAGACCGGCTACATATCGTCGTTTGTGTTGCTGCTTTTGTCTTACATCCTTCTTTTTTATGTCCAGCAAAAGCAGGTCAAAGAGGCGGGATTGGTGACACATAGCTACAGCGTGATCAATACCGCCGAATTGCTAAAAACAAAACTTACTGAAGCGGAAGCAGGAGCGAGGGGTTATGTCATCACGCAGGACAGCAGTTTTTTGCAACCCTATTTCGATGGTCTGAAGAAAGTTCCAGTTATTCTCGATGACCTTAAGATACTTGTGTCAGACAACAATGACCAAACGAAAAGGGTGGATTCGATCGGTCCGATAATTCAAAGAAGAACGACCATAATGGCAAACGGGCTGGCTAACTTCCGGGACCACGATTACGCTGTTAGCGATGAATGGAAGCAGCAGCGGCAGGTTGGCAAGAAAAGCATGGATAGCCTAAGACTATATGTTGCAAGACTGACCCTTGCGGAACAAAAATTGATGAAGGACGGGGAACAAAACCTGTCAGATCTTTTTAAGGGCGCCAAGATCATGGCTATTATATCATTGGTCATAATATTTGCTGCGCTCGTTTACTCATTGATAACCTTAAGTATGGAAAATAAAGAAAAAGAAAGAGCAGTTAAAAAGGCGGAACAATACGAAGTGGACCTTGAAAGCAATAAGAGTGAGCTCAAGGAAAAAGATACGGAGTTGAAGGCATTGAAGGACCAGGAAAAGTTCACGACCACAGGGCGCATTGCCCGAACCATTGCACATGAAGTGCGAAACCCGTTGACCAATATCTTGCTGGCGACAGGACAATTGAAGGAAAGTGGAAGTGTAACGCAGGAAACAGCTGTTTTGCTGGACCTGATAAACCGGAACGCTAACCGGATCAATCAGCTTGTCTCGGACCTGCTGAATGCTACCCGGTTCACACAACTGGATTTTGCTCATGTACCGATCAATCAATTAATGGAAGAAACGCTGGAAATGGCGAAAGACAGGGTGGGGCTAAACAAGGTTTCCATAGAAAAAAACTATACAAAAGAAAAATGTGACGTTTATGTTGACAGGGAAAAGATAAAAGTAGCTTTGCTTAATATTGTGGTGAATGCGATAGAGGCTATGGACGGTGACTCTGACAAAAAACTCGAGATAACGACAAGGCAGGAGGATGATAAATATTTGATCGAAATAAAAGATAATGGAAAAGGAATGGATGGGGAAACGTTACAGAAATTATTCGATCCTTATTTTACAACCAAATCAAAGGGCAATGGGCTAGGTCTTACAAATACCCAAAGTATTATATTAAATCATAATGGAAGGATTAATGTCTACAGTAAGCCAGGTGCGGGCACAATGTTTTCGATCGAATTGAACCCAGTCGAGGATCAAAAGCAATAAATTGTAGAAAAAATTCCCCAATTACACAGCCAGGCGGTCAATCGTTTTTAGGATGCTTTCCGAGGAAAACGGTTTCCCGATAAAATAATCCGCTCCCTCATTGCTCGCTTTTTCCCTATCAGTCTGATTATCATGGGCTGTAATCATCACAATTTTGGCCTGGGGATAGTTGTTTTTAATTTGTTTTATGTGGTTTACGCCCAGCCCATCAGGAAGAAAGTTATCCAGGAAAATACAGTCGAATTTTTTCTTGTTTTTCAGGATATTATCAGCTTCGGAAAGGCTTGAGGCAAAGACAGTTTGAATATTTTTCTGCTTTAAAATACTGCCAAGTAAAAAACGAATATCCGTTTCGTCGTCTACAATGAGGATCTCCCGGTTTTGCATAGAGTCATTCATAACTAACGTATTGGTAAGATTAAACTATATGACTATCATTCACAATGTTTTGTTTCAATTATGCTGCCAAGAAGAACTATTTTTTCCAAATTTTCAAAATCGGCATAGTTTGAGCATAGTAATAAGCTGACACACAATTTTGACGGAATAAAGTAGATTTGTTTTTATTAAACCCCCTCCCAAGTTCGCTATGAATAAGAAAATACTAATCATCGATGATGATGTAGATTTATGCACGCTGTTGAGTAATTATCTTCTCAGAAAAGGATTCGAAACCGAAACAGCCCATACGGGTGCAAAAGGAATTGCCAAGTTCGCCGACAAGAAGTTTGACGCCGTAATATGCGATTATCGTCTCGGCGATATGGATGGAAAAGAGTTGATCGCGGCACTCAAAGAAAAAGTGCCTTCCGTAAAAGTGCTTGTTATTACAGGTTACTCGGACATAAAAACAGCTGTTGAAGTTATTAAGCTGGGAGCATACGACTACATCACAAAACCGCTGATACCTGACGAGGTCGTTTCTATATTGAACAATTTATTGCAGAAGCCAGTGGAAAGCGGTGCAACTGACAGCAGGACAAGATCCATAGAATCTTCGCAAGAAGAAGGCCCCATAAGTTCAGACAATGATTTCTTCGAGGGGCAATCGCCGGCCGCTCGTGCTTTGTATGCCCAGGTGCGGATAGTGGCAGGCACCAACTACAGCATAATATTGTATGGAGAAAGTGGTACAGGGAAAGAAGTAATCGCCAGAACGATCCACAACATGAGCCAGCGTAGTGATAAACCTTTTGTCGCCATGGATTGCGGCACATTATCAAAAGAATTAGCCGGCAGTGAATTATTTGGTCACGTGAAAGGAGCTTTTACCGGTGCACTGCAGGATAAGGTTGGACATTTTGAACTGGCCAATGGGGGCACCCTGTTTCTCGATGAAGTTGGCAATCTTTCCGTTGAGGTCCAGGCTACTTTACTCAGAGTAATACAGGAACGAAAGATCCGGAGAGTTGGTGGCAACAAGGAGATGGAGGTAGATGTGAGATTAATCGTGGCCTCCAATGAAAACCTTCAGGAAGCTTATCGAAAAGGTAAATTCAGGGAGGATCTCTATCATCGCTTTAATGAATTCTCCATTAACCTGCCACCGTTAAGAAGCCGTAGAGAGGATATCATGCCACTGACAGAATTCTTCCTTTCCAAGGCCAAGGCCGAAATAAACAAAGAAATAGCTGGAATTGATGATGGGGTATTACAAATATTCCAGCAATACAGTTGGCCCGGCAATTTGCGAGAGTTTAGAAACGTGATAAGACGAGCTGTGCTGCTGACAAAACCTGGCGGCAAGATTACATCCGAAACGATGCCCTGGGAAATCTGCGGAACTAATGCCGCTCCTTACCCCGATGCCAACCAGGATATTAAAATGACCGCAACGTCTACCTCTACTTTGCCTCCCGTCAACCTGAGCGAAGAAAAAGATATACTCAGAGAAGCTGCGGGAAAAGCAGAATATGAAACTATTATGTCCGTGCTCCAGCAGGTAAATTTCAATAAAAAGAAGGCAGCCGAATTATTGAAAATAGACAGGAAAACATTATACAATAAGATAAAAAACTTTCAACCTATTAATAAGGTCTAAGCTTTTTTTGAGCAAAAGCATATAAACAAAATTGCCTGCTTAATGCAGGCAATTTTGTTTATATAGACCCTGTGCAAATAATTCCCACCACATAGCGATATTTTATTTCTGAATGATGAAATTTTTCCCATCATGCTAACAACAATTAGTATTTGCCCCACTTTTTGCATATTACTCAGTTCATTCTATCGTATAAAAAAGGTGCACAAGGATGGCACAATCTTTTCAGCAAATGATTCTTACACATGTCGATTATGAAACTTTTCCTCCTGCTAGTGGCCATCTATTCATTGATTTTTTACCAGAGCTATAAAAAAGAAAAACTTCGGATTGATGATTCAGGCACACAAAAAGATCTCCCAGTCAAAGATTATAAGCTTACAAACGACGACAAGGAATATCAAAATGCGATCCTTTTATACAAGGATGATAATACGATTTACCGGGCCCCGGTAAAGAAGCAGCCGATCTTGCGTCGGCTGGCCTTTTATTGACTTGATCAATAATGGATTTTAATAAAATAAGTGTGTAAAAAATTCCCCAGGCTTTATGCTCATCGATCGGTTTACGTTAGGTTTTATTGGCATAATCTTTACAATAATTAGGAGCGATAATCCACCGAACTGCATAAAAAGAGAATAAGCTCATCCATCAGCCAGGCTATTATCAGCATTATTTGTAAATTTCTTTCATTAAAAACAGTTCGCGAAAAATCGCAATAGTGATAATCAGCTATCACTGCAAACAATCATTATGGACAGCGCCAGGATCGATCAAGTCAAATTTATTGCCGGCAACGGTTCAGAACCTGGTGACACTGGTTTTTTTTCCATCCTGCTAGACAAAGCAACCTGCTCAATTTTGTATGTTACCAGGGATTTTCGATATAAGTACGCTAATAAGGTTTATGCCGACTGGATTGGCATTCCCGCCGTCGAAATAGCTGGTCGACAGGTAAAAGAATTACCAGGATACGAGGTATTTGCAGCTGTCAAAGACCACATGGGCCCATCATTGAAAGGGAATGAGGTTCAAAATGAAATAGAAGTTCTTTACAGGCATGGCCGTGCATTTGTTGAAGCCAGCTATACTCCTGATTTTGACGAAGATGGTGTAGTAAGAGGATATGTAGTTATACTGAACGATGTTACTCGAAAAAAGCAAACAGAAAGAGACCTCCAAAATAAACAACAGGAATTAAAAAACAGCAGGGAGCACTATGAAAAATTATTGGCCATGCTTCCGGCAGCCGTCTATACAACCGATAAAAACGGTTATATCACTTTTTACAACGAGGCGGCAGCCCGATTATGGGGCCGTCATCCTGTTATTGGCAAGGATAAATGGAGTGGATTTTCAAAAATATACAAGCCGGATGGCGTCACGCTTGTTCCATTTGATGCTATTCCAATGGCTATTCTGTTGAAAGGTGGAAGGAAGATCCCGGGAGAAGAACTGCTGGTTGAACGAGGCGACGGCAGTCGCGGAAATGTGTTAGCAAACCCGGAGCTACTATACGATAGCGACGGAAACATAACCGGTGCTATCAACATGCTTTTGGATGTGACGGGAAAAAAGGAAGCTGACGAATATCGGGCACAGCTTGCCGCAATTGTCCAGTCCTCCGACGATGTTATTATTAGTAAAACACTGGAAGGAATTATTACCAGCTGGAACGAATCGGCTGAAAGATTATTTGGGTATAAAAAAGAAGAAATAGTCGGACAATCTATAACGAAATTAATCCCGGCTGACCGTTTAGATGAAGAACCGAAGATATTGGAACGTTTGAAAAAAGGGGAGAGAGTAGACCATTTTGAGACAAAACGAATTTCTAAAGATGGGAAAATTATCGACCTGTCGCTGACCATTTCACCCGTCAAGGATATTCATGGAAATATAATCGGGGCTTCCAAAATCGCCAGGGATATCAGCCAGCAAAAAGAAGCCGCGAAACTGGCGCATGAAAATGAGGAACGATTCAGGATGGCTGTGGAAGCAACAGGACTGGGAACATGGGACTTAGAGCTTTCAACCGGCAAACTGGAATGGTCAAATGAATGCCGGCGCATTTACCAGGTACCCGCTGATGTCGAAGTTAATTTGGATTTTTTCGTTAAACACGTATATCCCGAAGACAGGCAGCAGGTGGAGGATGAAATGAAAAAAGCGCTTGAGCTTTCCAGCGATGGAAACTATGATACCAGTTTTCGCATACTTCGCTATAGCGACAAACAGCTACGATGGATAAGAGCACAGGGAAAAGTTTTCGTCGATGAACACCAGCAACCCGAACGATTTATAGGTACCGTTCTCGATATTACAAAAGAAAGGATGCAACAGGAAGAGTTGATTGAAAGTGTTGAGCTCTTCCAGACAATGGCAGAAAATGTACCGGCCATGATCTGGATGTCTGGCAGCGATAAATTCAATGATTATTTCAACAAGACCTGGCTGGAATTCACCGGTCGGACCCTCGCAGAAGAAAGTAATGAAGGATGGCTGAATGGAGTACACGTTGACGACCGTCAGAAATGTATTGAGACCTATAATCAATCATTAAAGGAACAAAAAGGGTTTTATTTAGAATATCGCCTGCGCCGCTATGATGGCAAATATCGCTGGGTCGCGGACAATAGCGTGCCCCGGTACTCAAAGGATGGATCTTTCCTTGGATTTATCAGCGCATCTATAGAAATCAGATCCAGGACAGCGAACTCCTGTTTAAAACAATATCCAACACATCTCCCGCCGCTTTATGGATGACTGACCGGGATCGGAATAATATTTTCGTCAGCGAAACCTGGCTTAGGTGGACCGGCAGAACTTTTAATGAAGAAATCAAGCGGGGATGGTTTTCTGCCATTTATGAAGATGAACGGGAAAAAACAATTGAACGTTTTTTTGAGTGTTTTAATGAGCGCAAGAATTTTACCGCGGAATTCCGCCTCATGGGTTCAGATGGTAAGGTGCGCTGGTGTCTTACAGAAGGAAAACCGTATTATGATATCAATGGCGCATTTGCCGGCTATGCCGGTTCGGTTGCGGATATTACTGAATTGAAGAGCCTGGAGCAACGCAAGGATGATTTTATCAAGATGGCCAGCCATGAATTAAAGACCCCGATCACTTCGATAAATGGGTATGTGCAGCTGTTACTAAACATTTACCAGGATGCGGAAGGCGAGGCGCTGCAGCTATCGAGGAACACAGTGAAATCATCGCTGGGAACGATAGCCAAGCAGGTTGTGAAATTGACAAGACTGATCTCCGAGCTTTTAGATCTTACCAAAATTGAATCTGGTAAGCTGGATTTGAACTATACCGGGTTTGACCTGACCGAGATGGTGGAGGAAGTGGTCCAGGATATTCGTCTTACTACTTCAAAACATGCTATTATAGTGGAAAGCAATTTTGAGGGTATGTTCTATGGCGATAAGGACCGTCTCGGCCAGGTGCTGATGAACCTGATCAATAATGCTATCAAGTATTCGCCGGAGGCTGATAGCGTGGAGGTCTACCTGGAAGGCGACAGTAAAAAAGCGTCTATACAAGTGAGGGATCATGGCATCGGAATTGATAAAAAAGATTTTACGAAAATATTTGAACGGTTTTACCGTGCAGAAGGAAAAGCAGAGCAGACTTATCCCGGTTTTGGCATCGGCTTATTTATCGCCAGTGAGATAGTCCACCGCCATAACGGGACAATCGATGTTTCGAGTGAAAAAGGAAAAGGGTCTATATTTACAGTTAACTTACCTCGTGATTTCCGCCAATGAAACCAGCAGGCAGTTCCACGCATAGTATATTGGTTGTTGATGACGATCCCGATATAAGCATGATGCTTAAATTAATGCTTGAGTATAAAGGTTATTCGGTTACCGTTTTGTCAAAGGTCGAGGAGACGGTCAAAACCCTGGAAGGTAATAATTATAGCATGGCTATTATTGATATGCTTTTATCCGGGGTTAGCGGCATAGATATCTGCAGCCGCATCCGGAACAACCAAAGCACGGCCCAATGCCCTGTGCTGATGATCTCGGCTCATCCGAATGCGAAAGAGATCTGCCTGCAGGCAGGAGCTGATGATTTTATTTCAAAACCCTTTGATATGAATGATATCCTGTCAAGGATTAGTCACCTTGTGAATAAGCAGTAGACTGCCTGGTTATTTAATTATTAACATTCAGGCTCAATGGCATAATTCTTTCATTCTATTATCCAGAGCTTCACAGAGTGTCATATTGAAAGTGATAATAACAGCAATGATATAATTGTTTTCAGTATAATTCTCGAAATATCTTAATTCGGTGAAAACCGTTGAAAGACAAAGAAGCTTCAAGGTTCCGGATTTTTTTCCGGAACTTTTTTCTTCGCAGATATACTAATGAGTACCGATAACAAAACAGGTCATAAGTAATTATGACCTGTTTGCTTTTGCTGATCGGGTAAATTGTTACACATGCTTGGTGGTAACCATCTGGGGTTTTTCAACCGTGATCTCTTTGTTTTCCACCCATACCGCGTAGTCATTTGGATAGATCCGTGAACCTTTCTTATGCATAATGTATAACCGGGTAAAAATGGCGCCTATAAACAGGATAATAGCAGAATAATAAACCCAAAGAATGGTAATGATCACTGAACCTGCCGCTCCATAAGTAGAAGATAAGCGGCTTCTCCCGAGGTAATAACCGATGAGGAACTTTCCTCCCATAAAAAGCAATGCGGTTATTATTACACCCGGCCTGACATCTCTCCACCTGATCTTTGCATCCGGTAAGACTTTAAAAATTAGCCCTACCAGGAATGCAATGATGAAGAATGATAAAACGAGGTTGAGTATATAAATAATCACTGTTTCGACCTTGGGGAATCGTTCCGAGAAACCCTGCAAAAAAATATCCATCAGGCTGTTGGCCGTAAGTGTGACTAATAACAAGAAGCCCAATGCGGCAACCATTGAGAATGACAGCAGCCGGTTTATGACCATCCTTAAGAAGCCCCTGCCTTTTCGCGGCTTTGCCTTAAGATGCCATATCGTGTTGATCGAATCCTGTATTTCCGCAAATACTCCTGTGGCTCCCAGTATTAAAGTGATAACACCTATTATGGCTGCGAAACGTCCACCTGGGGAATGGGCAGTATTCCGGATAATATCCTGTATCTGGAGTGCACCATCTTTCCCAATAAGAGTTACCAGTTCCTGGTAAATTCTTCCTTCCGCGGCTTCGTGTCCATAGAATATATCACTCAGCCGCATCACGATCAGCAGGAGAGGGGGAAAAGCAAAAATAGTATAGTAGGCGAGAGCCGCTGCTAGCTTGGGCACCTTGTTGGCTGCGAATTCAATAAAAAATTCGCCGATGAGCTTACGTGTGATACCGGCCATATGGTATCGTTCAGAAAAATAATGCCACAATCCGCCTGTTATGGCTAAAATAGTATCAATTTGCTATGTATTTTTATTACAAATTTGTTTCGAAAACACTCTGTATGACTGCTTTGCCAAAATCATTCCTTATCCTTTGTCAACTCTTTCTCTTCGCTACCGTTTCATTTTCCCAGGTTACCAGCGGCTATACCAGGACCGATGATGCAATTATTGTTTATCCGGATACAATGATCAGTAATGGTGTTAAAGCTGTAAGGCTGCAGGTTATAGGCGATAATATTATACGTGTCACAGCTAGCCCGGAAAAAGTATTTCCGCAGGTAAAGAGCCTGGCTGTCATCAATGCAGGCGCAACCAAGCCAGCCTGGCAAGTACTGGACGGTGAGATGAAAAATGCTGTTGTCCTTAGAACTAAAGGAATGATGGTCGTCGTCAATTTACAAACTGGAAGGATAGTCTATGGTGATCCTGCTAAAGGGATGATGATATTGGCCGAGCAAGACGATGGAAGAAAAATGGAACCGGTCATTTTAGAAGGTGAAAAGACATACAGCATTCACCAGGGTTTTGAAACAACCCCGGATGATGCCTGGTATGGCCTCGGGCAGCACCAGGACGGGCTGATGAATTACAAAGGCTACCAGGTTTTTCTGTTCCAGAATAATACGGAGGTTGCTGTACCTTTTTTGATTTCCCGGAAAAACTATGGCATTCTCTGGGACAATAATTCCCTGACCAAAGCAGGCGATACCAGGAACTACCAGGAGCTTTCACAGTTGAAATTGTTTTCAAAAAACAACGAAGCCGGATGGCTTACCGCAACGTATTTCAATGACCGGACTAAACCCGGTGAGGTATTAATGCAAAAAGCAGAATCAGATATTAAGTATGAATTCCTCAATGATTCAAAACTCTATTTACCTGCGGATTTTAAACCGGCAACAGGAATGATCGTTTGGGAAGGAAGTCTCGCCTCCGGTGTGACCGGCACTCATAAACTTAGGCTTACGTACGGCGGTTACATGAAAGTGTGGATCAATGGAAACATGATATTGGATCGCTGGCGTCAATCATGGAACCCCGGCTCGGCAATCATTAATATTCCTTTTGAAAAAGATAAAAAGATCCCGATCAAAATTGAATGGACACCCGATGGAGGCGAGTCTTATACTTCTTTTAAATGGCTTGGCCCGTTGGAAGCCGGAGAAGAGAATTCATTCGGGTTTTCTTCGGAAGCAGGGAAACAGGAAGATTACTATTTTATTTATGGAAAAAACATGGATGAGGTGATCGGTGGTTACCGCACCCTGACAGGAAAAGCCACCTTATTACCGATCTGGGCATTTGGGTTTTGGCAAAGCAGGGAAAGATACAAGACGCAGGATGAGGTATTAAATACCGTCCAGGAATTCAGAAAAAGGAACATCCCGCTGGATAATATTGTACAGGACTGGTTTTACTGGAAAGAAGACCAGTGGGGTAGCCAGGAGTTCGATCATTCCAGGTTCCCCAATCCGGATAGTATGATTAAAGTATTGCATGAAAAATACAATGCCCGCTTTATGATCTCGGTATGGCCTAAGTTTTATGAAGGTGTAACAACGTATAATGATTTTGAAAACAAAGGCTGGCTTTATAAAAGAAATATTGCAGACCGGCAACGTGATTGGGTAGGCCGGGGATATATTTCTACGTTTTATGACGTATTTAATGAAGGAGCACAGAAAGGTTTTTGGGACCTTCTCAATAATAACCTTTATAAAAAAGGAGTGGATGCCTGGTGGATGGATGCCAGTGAGCCGGATATACTTTCCAATGTAAGTCCGCAAAAAAGGAAGCAGCAAATGTATCCCCTTGCCAAAGGTATTACCGCCGAATTCCTGAATGCATATCCCTTAATGAATGCAAGAGGGATTTATGAAGGCCAACGGTCAGCTGATCCGGGCAAAAGAGTATTCATTCTTACGCGATCGGCCTTTGCGGGTATGCAACGTTTTGCTGCCGCTACCTGGAGCGGAGATATTTCCTGCCGTTGGCATGATATGAAATTGCAGATAGGTGCTGGTGTGAATTTTTCCATGTCGGGATTGCCGTACTGGACAATGGACATTGGAGGCTTTGCTGTTGAAAGAAGATATGAACACCCTGACACCGCTAATCTTGAAGAGTGGCGCGAGATGAATGCACGCTGGCACCAGTTCGGCGCGTTTGTTCCTTTGTTCAGGGCTCATGGCCAGTTCCCGTACAGGGAGATGTTTAATATGGCACCGGAAAATCATCCTTGTTATCAAAGTATGCTGTATTATGACAGGCTTCGTTACCGCCTTCTTCCTTATATCTATTCACTGGCTGGGCAGGCGTATCACGGTAACTATACAATCATGAGAGGTCTGGTGATGGATTTTTCAAACGACAACGCAGTAAACAATATAGCAGATGAGTATATGTTCGGCCCCTCGCTATTAATAAGCCCGGTTTATAGTTACAGGCAACGGCAAAAGGAAGTGTATTTACCTGCAGGGCAGGGTTGGTACGACCTGTATTCAGGAGCTTATAATGAAGGAGGGAAGATGATAAACACAGAAGCTCCGTATGAAAAAATACCGGTTTTTGTAAAAGCCGGCTCGATCCTTCCCTTTGGTCCTGCATTGCAGTATACGACGGAAAAAAAGGCTGACACGATCGTCCTGTATGTGTATGCTGGTAAAGATGCCGATTTTACGTTGTATGAAGATGAGGGCACAAACTATAATTATGAGAGAGGAATATATGCTACTACAGTGTTTCACTATTCGGAGCCTGACAAAAAACTTACCATAGGAAAACGCGAGGGACAATTTCCGGGTATGCTGGTCACCCGCTATTTCCGCGTGAAATATATTACGAAGGAAAAAGCTTTACCACTTGTGTTTGATAAGAGAGATGGAGTATTGATAAAATACAGCGGAGTGGGACAGGCGGTATCACTCCGGTAAGCAAACAATAGGTTACCAGTTATTCGCCTGATCAGTATTCATTCGTTCTGATACATCTTCGGGCTTATGCATTTCCCAGTCCGGATCGTATTTTACAAACCAGGATATCCAAAAACTCCGGCTAACCCGCATTAGCCAGGGTTGCAGCAGGATCAGGAAAACTGCATTGAACCCCAACCAGTAAAAGAACCGGTCATCGTTTGTTGACAACCCGACGATCAACCACCAGGCAACGAGGCTGGCGACGCTTAAACCTATGGCCAAAGCGTAACTGACATAGCTGGTGCCATAATAAAACCCAACTTCGATTTCGGTCGGTTGCCCGCATACGGGGCATTGCGGATTCATTTCCATATTTTTTTTCATGTTCACGCTGATACGATTTTTGAACAGCTTTCCGTCCCGGCAACGGGGACAGCGACAACCCAGCGTGGATCTTAAATAACCTCTACTTATCTTTTTTCCGGCCATTTCAAATAGATTAAATCAATTTTTTTTTCCAGCCGCAAAGTTCGGTCAATGAAACGGGATTACTGTTGAAAAAATCAGTGGGGGAATGAGTCACGAAAACGTCCGTATACCCACGTGCCGGCAATGGCGCTCAAAAGCGTAATGACAGTAACTGTTGAACCTGCGCCGATCTGCGCATAAAGGGGGCCAGGACAGGCTCCGGTCAGTGCCCAGCCGAAGCCAAACAGCAGGCCACCATAAATATTTCCTTTATTAAATTTTTTTACGGCAAACCGGATTGGTTCCCCGTAAATGGTTTTGACATTGAATTTTTTGATAAGCCAAACGGAAAGCATACCTGTTGCTACAGCCGAGCCTATAACGCCATACATATGAAAACTTTGCAACCGGAACATTTCCTGTATACGGAACCAGGAAAGTACTTCTGATTTTACCAGGATAATTCCGAATGCTATACCGGCCGCGAAGTATTTGAGATTATGCCACCATGGATGTTTTAATTCCGACTCATTTATACAAACAGCATCCATCGACCTCACTTCGAAGTCTGTATTTTGCGAAAAGACCGGTTTATTAATCCCGGTTTCTATTTCTTCTTTTATCTCCATGGATGCTTTATAATTTTAAGATATAGGGAACAACAAGATTGGCTACAGCGAAACCACCGCCCATAAAACTGATCGTTGCAATAAAAGAGGGTAGTTGCAGGGTAGACAACCCCATAATAGCATGGCCGCTGGTACATCCTCCACCATACCGTGTACCAAGGCCAACAAGGAATCCGCCAACAACCATTAACAAAATACCTTTTAGCGTGAATAAATTTTGCCAGTTGAACAGCTCAATTGGAAGCACTCCGTGCTGATCTGTAATACCAACCGATTGCAGGTCGGCCGCCATTTTTGGATTTAAAGCAACAGGCGCGGGGTTATTGAAAAGCTGGACGGTAACAAAGGCGCCGATGATGATACCGGTAACAAAAAACAGGTTCCATAATTCGTTTTTCCAGTTATAGTTGAAAAAAGGTATACGAGAGGGCACAAATGCAGCACAGATATGGCGGAATGACGACGAAATGCCAAAGGCTTTATTGCCCGTTAACAGGAGAAACGGAACCATCAACCCGATCAGCGGACCCGCTACATACCAGGGCCACGGATGTCTTAACCAGTCAGGCATTGCTGAATTTTTTACAAAGATAAATTAGGAAGAGGGGATTGCAACCAGGTGTGAGTGGGTGAGCCGTGAGCCGGTGGTTAGATACCTGAGTTGGCTCTGTACTGCGTATTCCAGTCTAACGCCAATGGTATTATTTTAAAAATAGCTCTTTGATGAAAATATAGACGGCCATAACCAGCACAAACCATCCAAATCCTTTGCGGAGTGAGGTATTTGGGACCTTTTCAGCTAGTTTGCCACCGATAAAAATGCCAACGATCGCCAAAACGGTGAATACGATGAGTATTGTCCAGTTGTACTCAAATTGCTTAAGACTGAAAAGAAAACCCAACAATGAGTTGATGGCAATAATAAACAGGGAGGTCCCAATTGCGGTTTTCATTGGAAGTTTCAGGAACAAGACGAGCGAAGGAATGATTAAAAACCCTCCACCGGCGCCAAGAAAGCCAGTCACAATGCCGACCAGCAAACCCAGTAATAAAAGCAGCCAGCCCTTATGTGAAGTAGCTATTTGCCTTTGGATATCGTCCCCTGTCTCTGCCCGGCTGTTTATTATCATTGAAAAAGAGGCTGCCAGCATTAGAATCGCGAACACAATCATTAGGAACACATCCCTGGAAACTATAATCGATCCGACAGTAAAATGCATATCGCGTAGCTCGGGCAAAATGAAATGACGGGTGATGAATATGGTGACGATAGAAGGGATGCCAAATACTGTTACGGCCTTGAAATCAACTAACTCTTTTGAATAGGCTCTCAATCCACCGATAAGGCTGGTAGTTCCGACAATGAATAATGAACTTGTGGTTGCAAGAGATGGATTGACATGCATCAAGTAAACCAATACAGGGACCGTGAGTATAGATCCGCCGCTCCCGATCATCCCAAGGGATAAACCGATCAAGATCGACGCTATGTAGCCGATTATTTCCATAGAATGGTGCAGGAACAATAAAACACCGGGGATTTTACATACCGGCAGAAGAAATTGAAGAAGAATTTATATGACAGGTTAGTTTCCAAGTATTTTTTCCATTTGCATGCTGCGGCTGCCCTTGATAAGCACATGCGTGTTTTCAAAATGTTGCTGCTGCCACCATTCTTTAGCCTGTTGTGAATTTTCGAAAGATAAAAAAGAGTGTTGAAGTTTTAAAAAATCGCCGCCAACCAACGCTACCCACTGCCATTTACTTCTGCCGATCAGGTCGATAATTGCTTTATGTTCATTCAAGCTTTCCTTTCCCAGTTCAGCCATTCCTCCAAGCATCAGTATCTTATTGTTGACAGGAAGGCCTGCAAAATTTTCTATTGCCAGTTTCATGCTGCTGGGATTCGCATTATACGCATCCAGGATTATTTTATTGGTTCCTTTGATCACCATTTGAGAGCGACTATTGGAAGGCACATAGTTTTCAATGGCAGATTTGATCTTCTCTTCACCTACCTTGAATGTTTTGCCGACCGTCACTGCTGCAAGTACATTCGGTAAATTATAATCCCCGACAAGTTGGGTTTGGATCAGGCCGTCATCGAGCCCCTGTGTTATCGCCACTTCCAGGTAGGGTTCGCTCTTCTTTACATTGCCGATCACATGTGCATCATCACGGGTGCCGTACTTGATGATACCGCTGATGCCTTTGCTCATTTCCTGCAGGTAATCGTAGTCCCACATCACGAATGCTGTACCATGAGTGAGCGTGCGCAGGTGATCGAAGAGTTCTCCTTTTCCTTTTTTCACGCCCTCAACGCTACCAAATCCTTCCAGGTGGGCTTTGCCGCAATTGGTGATTAATCCATGGGTAGGCAATGTATACTTGCAGTAGCTGGCGATCTCACCAATATGATTGGCTCCCATTTCTATCACGGCTATTTCGGCATCGGGTTTTATTTTCAAAATAGTTAGCGGGATACCGATATGATTGTTCAGGTTACCTTCTGTAGTGTACGTTTTGTAAGTGGACGATAGCACTGCGTGAATCAGCTCCTTCGTCGTTGTCTTGCCATTGCTGCCGGTAATGGCGATAAACGGTACTTGCCTCGGTAGCGTATTAAATTGTTCACGATGATGCCTCGCCAGTTGTTGTAATGTTTCCAGGACTCCATCAACGAGAATGGTCTTTTCCCCTTCCGAGAATTCTTTTTCATCGATCACGGCATAGGAAGCTCCGGCTTCGATGGCCTGCTTTGCGAAACGGTTGCCATTAAAATTTTCTCCTTTTAATGCAAAAAAAATATCTCCTGCTTTCAGCTTGCGGGTATCCGTCTGTACCGAAGGAAATTGTTTGTACAGCTCATAGAGTTGTTCAATTGTCATGCTGCAAAGTTAGACGGGGAGCTAATAAAAATCCCGCCATTTGGCGGGATTAAGGAATTTATTTCAAGACTTGAATTATCTCTTTTGTCTTTTGGTCGGGAAGAACTGACCTGTCTTACGCTTATTACCTTCAGGGCTACCCATACGATCCATGGCACAACGGAAACCTAATGTGCTCAATGATTGATCTTCTTCCAGGAAGCGGCGGGTACCGGGGCTGAGCCAGTAAGCGCGGTCATTCCAGCTACCACCTTTATATACTCTTGATTTATCACTGATCAAAGTAGTGACACCGTATCCATAACTTGACTGTGAAGCAGTATCTCCATCAAGGTAGTTGATCACATTTCCTCTCTGGTAGTTGCGGCGGTTTTTGCTTTCAGCATCGGTTACATCGACCATCCTTACTCTACCAGTAGTATCATTGATCTGAGCTTCACCGGTTGTAGGATCTTTGTATAATTTCTGGAATTTGTTACCACGCATAGGAGCAGGCATATCATCGAAGTCCAGTGAAGAAAGCGGTCTGTATACGTCCTGTACCCACTCGCTAACGTTACCGGCCATATTGTAAATACCGAAACCGTTAGGATAGAAAGAGTTTACGTCAGCCGTGTAGAAAGCGCGGTCATTCAAACCACCAGCCACACCGGCATTGTCACCTGATCCACGTTTGAAGTTTGCCAGGAACTGACCCTGCCAGCTTCCGTGACGTGTATCACGCAAACCGTTTACATTTTGCGACCAGGGATAGATCTGTTTGTTAGACTGCAACTCTTCACCACGTTTTCCTTCTTTCAAAGAAGGGCGGGGGTTCTGGTTGATCAAACCATAAGCTGCGTATTCCCATTCAGCTTCGAAAGGCAGACGATAATCTGGCAACAGTAAACCGTCTTCCATGGAAACTTTTGTCCTGGGCTGACCTGTAGATGTTTTTAAAGGATTACTTTTTTTCGAAGTAGCTGTTTTACCAGGTGCTGTCTGGTAAAGGTCGAGCAGGTAAGACCTGGTAGTAAAGTTATTGCTACCCTGTTGTCCCTGTAAGCCCTGTTTGTTGATATATCCTTTCTTTAAAAGTATTCCTTCGTTCACCCTGTCACTTCTCCAAAGACAGAAATCACTGGCCTGTCTCCAGCTAACACCCACAACCGGGTAGTTATTAAAACCTGGGTGACGTAAATAATATTCAACGAGCGGTTCATTATAACTCAACTCACTTCTCCAAACCAGTGTATCGGGTAACGCACCTTCAATGATCGGGAGATTTGCTGGATCGGTCGGGTCAAATACCCTTTGTAACCAGAAAAGATATTCGCGGTAGTGCACATTAGCGACCTCGGTACGATCGATATAAAACGACGGAACAGACACACGACGGGGAATATTGTTCCATTCGGCCATTACGTCTTCATCTGTCTGACCCATGGTGAACGTACCACCCTGGACGAATACCAGGCCGGGACCTGTATTCTGTTCTTTCGCTTTGGCCACCTGGTAACCACCCATGTTTTTATCATTGTAGTTCCAGCCGGTCATCTCCGACTTGTTTTTACTGGAAGATCCTTTCTTGCTGCAGGACGACAAAGCGACCAGCACCGCAAAGGATAACAACAGAATAGCTAAGTTTTTCACGCTCATTGTTTTTATCATAAACCTATGAATTGGAATAAATTTAACGCCGGTAAAGGTAAAAATATTGCACCCTGCAAAAATTATACAACCGGAACTGCGAATATAAATACTTTACCCAGAATCTCTTTTAGCATAAATACTTTTTTTAAACGCGTGTATTTACTGCGGAAGAATTGGTAATGAAGCGAAAACGAGTAAGAAATTACTATATGATTGACTCATTGATGACATCAGAAAGAGTACCGGCTTCAGTACTTAAAAAAGAAAAATTTCATTGGCTTATTGAAGCCTCTATTCTAACAGCTATCGGGGATTAATTTTTCATTAATTGAATAGGCACAGATGCTGGATGGCAGATGCCAGATGCAGCAATTATCCATCATCCCGACTTTAATTGTGCGCATCCAGTATCCAGTGACCATCATCCAGTATCTGGCATCCGGCAGCTGAACCCCAGTTATCGGCTAGACTTCAGGTGATTACACTTAGCGGGAATAGTAATAAAAACTGGTTTTAAATACAATAAAGTCGCCGCGTATCCGTTCAATTGATCTGGGACAGGACGGAAGGGCCAAATCAAGATAAAATCGGCCGGAAATTCGAGTTGAAAACAGGTCTTCGTTGCTGCTCCGGTTAAACTAAGAAGGCGCAAAATAATGAAATTGTGATTTTTTAGTTTCACGTAAAATTCAATATTTTAGCCGCTCATTTTACCAAAACTCGTATATATTTACATCCATAACTAAACAATTTCTAATGAGACCAACTGCTTTAAAACTAACTGCCGGAATTCTTCTGATTTGTGTTACATTTTCCGGGTTGCAAGCTCAGGATATCAAACCGATCAACGTAGTTACCACAGCTGTTCCTTTTTTGCGTATTTCTCCAGATGCCCGCGCAGGCGGTATGGGAGACATCGGCGTAGCTACTGCTCCCGATGCAAGTGCTGGGTTCTGGAATATCGGAAAGGTCGCTTTCAATGAATCAAAAGGTGGTATTGCCGCTACTTATACCCCCTGGCTGAAAGATCTCGTAAACGATGTTTACCTCGCTTCACTTGCCGGCTACTATAAATTTAATGACAACGAAGCTTTGAATTTATCACTGCGTTATTTCAGCCTTGGTAATATCGAATTTACCGACGGAAGTGGTCAAAGCTGGGGTGCAGCAAAACCGAGGGAATTCGGAGTTGATCTCGGCTATTCCCGCAGGCTCTCTTCAAGGGTGGGTCTCGGTGTTGCTTTGAGATATATTAATTCAAACCTTACCGGTGGCGGTACGACTGTAAGCGGCGTAACCTATAAAGTAGGTAGTTCAGTAGCTGGCGATATCGGCTTTTACTATGACGGTAAAAATGCAGCTGGAAACGGTTGGGCATTCGGAGCTACATTAACTAACCTCGGAGGAAAAATATCTTACACAGATAATGCAGATATGAAAGATTTTATTCCTGCCAACCTCGGTTTAGGAACTGCATGGACAAAAAGCTTCAACGATCAGAACAAACTCACGTTTGGTCTCGATGTAAATAAACTATTGGTACCTACTCCTCCTGCTACCGATGCACAGGGTAACTTCCCCGATCCTAACGCTGTAGCTAATTACAGGAAGAAAAGCGTTGTAGGAAGCTGGTTCAGCTCATTCGGAGATGCTCCCGATGGTTTCAGCGAAGAGATCAGGGAATTCCAGGTATCTGTTGGCGCTGAGTACTGGTACAATAACCAGTTCGCTCTTCGTGCAGGTTATTTCTGGGAAGATAAAACAAAAGGAAATCGCCGATATTTCACAACTGGCGTTGGTATTAAGTACAATGTTTTCGGTTTGAATTTCTCTTACCTTCTGCCTTCAGGAAGTGGTGTAAGCCGTAACCCGTTGTCAAATACACTCCGTTTTTCAGTGTTGTTTGATCTGGATGGCGGTAGCAACGCGTCTACCACAAGCGGCGACGGCAAATAAACTATAAAGATCTTTAAATAAACGTCCCGGCAACCCCGGGACGTTTTTATTTATATTTACAGGTAAGTTCAACTTATGTCATACCGCATTGGACAAGGAGTCGATTTTCATAAACTGGCTGAAGGTCGCGAGCTTTGGATAGGAGGGGTAAAAATTCCTCATCATAAAGGAGCCGTTGGTCACAGTGACGCAGATGTATTACTTCATGCTATCTGCGATGCATTGCTCGGAGCTCTTTGCCTGGGTGATATTGGTGTTCATTTTCCTGACACTGATCCTGCTTATAAAAATATTGACAGCAAAATTCTACTCGAAAAAACGATCGCACTCATCAGTCGCAAGGGATACGCAATTATCAACATGGACACCACTCTTTGCCTGCAGGCTCCAAAGATTCGAGGTTATGTGCCGGAAATGCAAAAGGCTATTGCTACCATTGCTGGCATCGCGATAAAAGACATTTCTATAAAGGCTACTACCACGGAGCAAATGGGGTTTGTAGGGAGGGAAGAAGGGCTGATGGCCTATGCTACCATACTATTGAAAAAGTTTGAGGTGTGAAATTCTCGCCACGCCGCAGCGACGCCACATTTTATTTTCATATAAGAACACAATCAATCAGGGTTCGTTGCGCAATCGCGCCGTAGCGAGAAATTTGGCAAATTAAAATTTCGAACAAACTATCTTTGCCCGTATGCCAACAATCGGAGTCAAGATCGTAAATAAATCTCCCAATGACCTGCCAGCGTATGCAACTGCTGGATCATCGGGTATGGATGTCAGAGCTTTCCTCGACGGCCCCAGGTTACTCCAACCCCTCGAGAGAGCGTTAATTCCTACTGGTATATTTATTGAGCTACCGCAAGGGTACGAGGTACAGGTGAGGCCCCGGAGCGGTTTGGCAATCAAGTATGGTATTACCTGCCTGAATACGCCGGGTACAATCGATGCAGATTACCGGGGAGAAATTAAGATAATCTTAATCAACCTTTCCCAGGAAGAACAAGTCATACACCCGGGTGATCGCATTGCGCAAATGGTTATTCAAAAAGTAGAAAAAATAGAATGGATATCCGTTCCGGAATTGGAGATGACGGAAAGAAATGCGGGTGGTTTTGGTCACACGGGAAAACAATAACATACGATGAGGTTAGTTCTGATCATTATAACAGTTGGATCAATATTATTGCTGGCAGCTTGTCGCTCTACAAGGAAGATCCAGACAGCTATTACCAAAAAAGATACGGTAAGTGTAGTGAAGCCACCTGTTCAAACTGGTGAAGATTCCATATCATTTATCAGGGAAACGCTGGGCAGGATCACGGCGCAGAAAATTTCCTTCACTACTTTTTCAGGTAAGCTCGATGTTGATTATGTTGGAGGCGATGGAAGAAGGGAAAATGTAAATGCGACATTGAGAATGTATAAGGACAGCGTGATCTGGATCTCTGTTACCGGTCTACTGGGGATTGAAGGATTGCGGGCATTGATCACAAAGGATTCGATCAAAATAATTAATAAACTCGATAAGATCTATACAGGCCGCAGTGTGGCTTATATCCAGGAAGTAGCCGGTCTGCCGCTTGATCTCACAGCTTTGCAGGATCTGTTGATTGGGAACCCTCTTTTCCTCGATAGCAATATTGTTTCCTATAGTCGGTCCGGAAATTCGGTTTCATTGTTGAGCATTGGTCCCCGGTTTAAAAACCTGATCACGCTTGTTGAAGGAATATTACATCACAGCAAACTGGATGATAAAGATATTACCAGGAACCGGACATGTGATCTGAGTTATGACGACTATGAGAATAAGAAAGGCGTGAATTTCTCTGCGAAACGAAGAATAACAGTATCGGAAAAATCAAAACTCGATCTCAAGCTGGATTTCAAATCGTATAATTTTAATGAAACGTTAAGTTTTCCCTTTTCTGTGCCAAAGAATTATACATGGAACTAATGTAAATAATTTATTTCGCGATCTGTCGTTATAAGCATCCCATTCGCACCCTGTTTTATTCATCGGACAAACAATAAACTATGCTAAAACAACTCCTGTTCATCGTATTATTCTCCACAGGCACCCTTACGGCTGCATATGCTCAGACCGGCTCCGATAAAGGCCAGCTGGAAAAAGAAAGACAGGAAATCCAGAATGAGTTGAGGCAGATGCAGGACATGTATAACAACGTTAAAGGCAAAACCAAACTATCCCTTCGCCAGTTGAATATTCTGAAGAAAAAGATCAGTCTCCAGGAACGATATATCAATAGCATTAACCGGGAGCTGAAAATGATTGATGATGACATTTATCTCAGCAACCTGGAAATATATCGCCTCCAAAGACAGCTTGATACCCTGAAAGCACAGTATGCAAGGACGATTGTGTATGCTTACAAACATCGAAGCAACTACGATTATGTCAATTTTATTTTTTCGGCCAATAGTTTTAATGATGCCATCAAAAGGGTCTCCTACCTGAAAAGCTACAGGGCTTACCGGGAAAAGCAGGTTACCACGATCCTGGAAACCCAGCAGCTGATTGCTAAGAGGCAGCAACAACAACTGGGCAGAAAAGAGCAAAAGAATCTTGCTTTGCAAAGCCAGACCAAAGAAAGAAATGAACTGGATGTGCAGCGCAAAGAAAAAGACGCAGTGGTGTCTGAATTGAAAACACAGGAAAAAGACCTGAATAAAGAGATAACTGCAAAAAAGAAACGTGATCGTGATCTCCAGAACGCCATAGCCGCAATTATACGCCGCGAAATTGAAGCAGCACGCAAAGAAGCTGAGAGAAAAGCGGCAGAGGACAGGGCAAAAGCGCCCGTTACCAATCCGGTCACAAACCCGACTACCACCACTTCCAGGCCGACTACCGCCACAAAAAAACCTGAAAGCTATCTTAACTTAAATGCGAGCGATGTCAAACTTAATGGTCAGTTTGAACAAAACAAAGGAAAGTTGCCCTGGCCGGTTGACAATGGTTTTGTGGCTGTGCATTTCGGACCTTATACAATTGAAGGCACTAAATTAAAAGATAATAACCCGGGTGTTACCATCGCCACTCCAAATGCAGGAGGATCAGTCAAAGCCGTCTTTGATGGTGAGGTAGCAGCAATTCACAATTATGGAGATGGGGTGGCAGTAGTTATCCGCCATGGAAAATATTTCACCTCTTATAGTAACCTCTCTGGCGTTACTGTCAGCAAAGGAACAGAAGTAAAAACCGGGCAGGTCATTGGCCGCGTTGGAGAAGCGCAGGACGGTGGCGGCGGCCAGGTTGATTTTATGTTGATGATAGAAAGCAAGAACGTGAACCCGGAACTATGGTTACATCGCTAATATCCTGGTTCACTCAGGCATCCTGCAGCACTAAAAACCTTTCATACAGCTTTTCGTAGAGGGGAACGATATTGGCAATATCATATTTTCTTGCGTGTTCGGCTGCTTTTTTCTTAAAGACATTCAGCGTGTCATCATCCTTCAAAATATCCAGGGCTTTCCGGCTCATGCTAAGTACATCGCCAACATGTGCCATATAACCGGTCTCACCGTCGATATTAATCTCTTTTAATCCACCTGCATTGCTTGATACAACCGGTACCCCTGCGGCCATCGCCTCCAATGCTGCAAGGCCGAAGCTTTCATATTCCGAGGGTAAAAGAAACAGGTCGGCGATTGCCAGTATATCTTCCATCTGCTCCTGTTTACCTACGAAACGGATCTCTTCGCCTATGCCCAGAGAGCGGGCAAGCTCTTCAGCAGCCTGTCGCTCCGGTCCGTCACCTACAAACAACAATTTAGCAGGCATCTTTTTTTGCACTTCATAAAAGATCTTAACTACGTCCTGCACGCGTTTCAGCTTACGGAAATTGGAAGCATGTAATAGTATCCGTTCGCCTTCAGGAGCAATAACTTTTCTAAAGGCATCGATAGGTTTGCGATTGAAACGTTCAACGTCCACGAAATTGTAGATGACCTCTATCTCTTTTTCGATATGAAAGATCTTCCGGGTTTCATCCCTGAGATCATTTGAAACAGCCGTTATGGCGTCACTTTGATTGATAGAGAAAGCTACCACCGGTGCGTAGGTCTTGTCCCGCCCTACCAGGGTTATATCGGTACCGTGCAGGGTGGTTACCACAGGAATAGTTTTTCCCTCTGCTTCCAGTATTTTTTTTGCCATATAAGCAGCGGATGCATGGGGAATGGCATAGTGCACATGCAGGAGGTCCAGGTTATTATTTTTGATCACATCGACCATAGCGCTGGCCAGTGCGGTTTCATACGGAGGGTAGTCGAACAGGGGATAGGTGGGCACCTGTACCTCGTGATAAAAGATATTAGGTATGAAGCCACTTAGCCTCACCGGCTGCTGGTAGGTTATGAAATGAACGTGGTGTCCTTTTTGAGCAAGCGCTTTTCCTAATTCCGTGGCCAAAACACCACTGCCGCCAAAGGTAGGATAACATACAATTCCGATTCGCATAAGATCAATTTTCGTCCGACACCTAAGGTAACAGTTTTGCAACAAGAAGGTTTACCGTTTGTCTCTATTTATTAATTGATTGCCACGGATACACACGGATATTTGATATATGACGCCATGAACCGGTTCTCATCTGCCAGTTGTCAGCTGTCAGGTGTCGGTTGTCAGGTCTAAATTGTCGGTGGCAGATGTCAGTTGTCATGTTCCAGTATCCTATCAATTCACCAGGCACCTCACACGGACACCTGATACCAACCAATCCGTGTGTATCCGTAGCCATCTAATAGGAAAATTTTTATAAAATTGATATTGCCGTTTGTCTTAAATCTTTACTTTCATTTTTCTGTTTCTGTTAACTTTATCAAAATTCATTTACATGAGAACATTATTATTGGCGGGGATTTTTTTGAGCATGATCATACCCGGTTTTGCACAACAGGAGGATTCAATTTTCATAAAACGCATTTCAGATGAGATCTTTTCAAACGGGAAGGCTTATGATAACCTTCGGGACCTTACTAAAAAGATAGGTGGAAGATTATCCGGGTCACCGCAAATGGTGAAGGCCGAGCAGTGGGGCCTAAAGACCATGCAGCTAAGCGGCGCTGATAAAGCATGGTTGCAGGAATGCAAGGTGCCGCATTGGGTAAGAGGAGGAAAGGACCAGGCGATCGCTACAGAAAGCAAAATGAAAAAAAACCTGAACGTCCTGGCTCTTGGGAATTCAATGGGGACCGGCGCAAAAGGAATAACCGCCGACGTAGTCATGGTAGAGTCCTTCCAGGAACTGGATGCAAAACGAGACCAGGTAAAAGGGAAAATCGTTTTTTATAATTACAAGTTCAACCCAACATTTATAAGCCCATTCCAGGCCTATGTTGATGCAGTAAAATACCGAGGTGGTGGCGCCAGCCAGGCCGCTAAATACGGAGCGAAGGCCGTTATCGTCAGGAGTATGAGTCATAGCACCGACAACTACCCGCACACCGGTTCGTTGAGATATGATTCCGCCTATGCAAAGATCCCTGCAGTGGCCATAGGTCTGAAAGACGCAGACTGGTTGAGTGAAGAATTAAAGAATAAAAATGTTTCAGTATACGTCAAAACAAACGCAAAGTTTCTACCCGATACAACAGGACATAACGTGATAGGAGAGTTGACCGGTTCCGAATTCCCCGATCAATATATAACTGTCGGAGGACACCTGGACTCATGGGACCCTGCTGAAGGTGCGCATGACGATGGAACTGGTGTTGTACAGACCATGGAAATACTGAGGGCATTCAAGGCCCTGGGATATAAGCCGAGACACAGCATCCGGTTTGTATTATTTGCGAATGAGGAAAACGGGTTGAGGGGTGGAAATAAATATGCAGAAGAAGCGAAATCGAAAAATGAAAAACACATTTTTGCGCTTGAGAGCGATGCCGGTGGCTTTACACCCAGGGGTTTTGGATTCAATGCCACAGACGAACAGGTAAAAAAAGCCCAGGCATGGAGCACGCTGTTGGCGCCTTATGGAGGAGGTGATTTATCGAAAGGCGGTGATGGCGCCGATATCGGTCCATTAGAAAGAGCCTACGGTATTCCTGCAGCAGGATTTTTGCCGGATCCGCAACGTTATTTCGACTACCATCATGCGGCCAACGATGTATTTGAGAACGTCAATAAAAGAGAATTGGAATTAGGCGCGATCAATATGGCGGCGCTGATTTATTTGGTAGATAAATATGGATTGTGATGATTGAGGAAGGATGCTAGATGCTGGATACTCCGCTCTCCGCTCTCGCTCTTCGCTCTACTTCAGCAGGCTGCTGATTGCGCTATGAACTTTCTTGAAAGGAAATGATTCAATAGCCTCCAGCATCTGTCTTTTTATTTCTTCCGTTGCCAGGTAGCCGATACTTCCTTCGTGGGTATGATTTAGCTGGGTGCTATAGGAGAAATTACCTGTCTCGATGTCCATACCTACTTTTTTATAGGCATCCCGGAAAGGCATTCCCTGCAAAACAAGCCTGTTCACTTCTTCCACGCTTTCATCGGCCAGGATATCTTTTTTTATTTCAACGTTTGAAAGCATCAACCCGGCCATTTCCATGCAATTCTTTAGCGTTTTAAAAGCAGGGAACAAATGCTCCTTTATCAACTGGAGATCTCGATGATAACCGGAAGGCAGGTTGGTTGTCATCAGCATAATCTCGTTAGGCAGGGCTTTAATGCGATTGCAATGGGAGCGGATCAATTCAAATACGTCCGGGTTTTTTTTATGTGGCATGATGCTGCTGCCAGTGGTCAATTCGGCCGGGAAACTGATAAAACCAAAATTCTGATTAAGGTATAAACAGGCATCCATGGATAATTTAGCCAGTGTATCGGCTACGTTGGCCAGGGCTGCTGCAACTATCCGTTCTGCTTTTCCTCTTCCCATCTGTGCATAAACAACATTATAATTCAGATCGTCAAAACCGAGCAGTTTGGTGGTCATGGTCCTGTTGATTGGAAAAGAAGACCCGTAGCCGGCGGCCGAGCCGAGAGGATTTTTAATCATAGCCTGCTTTCAACGTGATCACATCATCTACCAGGCTTTCTGCATACGCTCCGAACCAAAGTCCAAAAGAGGAAGGCATAGCCAGTTGTAAATGCGTATAACCTGGTAATGAATATTCCTGGTATCTCTCGCTTTGCGATTGCAATAAATCGAAGAAAGGGCGGATCGATTTTACCAGCTGTTCTATTTCGTTTCTTAGAAAAAGTTTTATGTCCAGCAATACCTGGTCGTTCCGGCTACGGGCTGAATGAATTCTTTTTCCGACATCACCAAGCCGCTGTGTAAGCAGCAGCTCTATTTGCGAATGAATATCCTCGACATCGTCCTGCAGGTTAAAATTTCCTTCTTCAATCTCATTGTAGATCTTTTTTAGTTCGGTTTGCAAGCGGGGCAGTTCGTTTTTGGTGATCAGCCCAATTGTCTGCAACATCTGCACATGTGCAAGTGAACCTAATACATCAAATGCCGCCAAATAGAGATCCATTTCCCTGTCGTTCCCAACGGTAAATTCTTCAACCTGTTTTAATGAGGTCTTGTCTTTGTGCCAGAGTTTCATATTAAAATTGTTGCCGGTTGCCGGTTGCCAGTTACCGGTTACTTGTTACTGGTTGCCGGTGTTCTTATCCGAAAAATCATTCCAGTTATCTTCAGTCTCCAGGGTAACTTGTTTATACTTTCTTAATATATCGTACTCCTCTTGATGTTACCTGTTTCCGGTTACTGGTTTCCAGTGTTTTTATCAGGAAAGTCATTCCAGTTATCTTCGACCCACTGAATGAATTTGTTTATTTTCTTACTCAATATTTCATATTCCTGCCGATGTTTTGCATACCATTCTTTATCGCTAAGAGATTTTGTCTCGGATAAAAAATCAAGATGTGTTATTGTCTCATCACACTCAGCTTGTGAATAAACCAAATATTTTATAAAATCAGCTTTGTACCTTCTCCTGTCATATCCTTCCACAATCAGGGCTGTCACCGACTTTGAAGAGCGTCGTACCTGCCCACCCCTCTTCAAACATTTCGAATTTTGGTAAACTCAGACTGATCCTATGGACTTCTATGGCCAGCCTTCGACTCTTTGTAAATTTCCAAATCTCTGAAACTTTTCATTGTTAAAACTTTTACTGGTAACATGAAACAGGCAACAGGAAACAGGTAACCAGTAACTATAACAAGACTTTTTTCAACAGGGCAATATACAATTCAATTCCTTCCTTTATTTCATCTACAAAAATATACTCGTCTGCCGAATGGCTGCGGCCGGAATCCCCGGGACCCATTTTCAGCGAGGGAAAAAACATCAGGGCCTTGTCGGATGTCGTCGGGGAACCATAACCACTCCTTCCCAATTCCAGCCCCGCTTTAACCAGGGGATGATCTTTCGCGATAGATGTAGAACGAAGCCTGAAGCTTCTTGCCTTGGGTTCACTTTGAATATTCTGGCTGATGGTTTCAAACACTTCTTCAAATGTATAGCATTCATTCACCCTGACGTCAACGACAAATTTACATTGCGCAGGCACTACATTGTGAGCTTTGTTGTCGGTTTCAATTACCGATATATCCATATTGACCGGTCCCAGCAGTTCTGAAACCTTTGGAAATTTATAAGAAGTGAACCAGTTGATGTCTTTTATAGCTTTGTAGATAGCGTTATCACCTTCCTTCCTGGCGGCATGACCTGCTTTTCCCTTTGCAATGCAATCCAGGACCATCAATCCTCTTTCTGCAACAGCCATCTGCATCTGCGTGGGCTCGCCGACTATGGCACAATCGATATCGCCCAGTTGATTCAACAATACTTCAATGCCATTGGCGCCAGAGATCTCTTCTTCGGCCGAAGCTGCGAGTACGAGGTTATATTTCAGGGTTTCTTTGTCATAGAAATAGAGAAAAGCTGCAATCAGCGAGACCAGCGAACCGCCTGCATCGTTGCTACCAAGGCCGTATAATTTCCCATCTTCGATAACCGGTTTAAAAGGATCCCTGGTATATTGTGAATTGGGTTTTACCGTATCGTGATGCGAATTCAGCAACAAAGTAGGCCTTGTGGTATCAAAATGTTTATTTGTCGCCCAAACATTGTACAGGTATTTTTTTGCAGGAATATTTCTTTCCATAAAAAATCCTTCCAGTATTTCCGAGGTCTTATCTTCCTCGCGGCTGAATGAGGGCGTGGCAATCAGCTTTTTTAATAAGCCAATGGCTTCCTCCTGCAGATTATGGATTGAATCACTATTCATTGACAATTGCTGTTCCGGCCTGGCTGCTGACCAGCTTATTTAATTCTTCCGCCTTACCGATGATCACTTTCTTTACCCCGGCATTTAGCGCGGCAAACGCGTTATCTAATTTAGGGATCATGCCTGCGAATATCTTTTGCTGGGCCTTTAACTCCTGAAAATAACCGGCTGTGATCTTTGAAATTACGGTTGAGTCATCGCCCGCATCCAGCAACACACCGCTTTTTTCAAACGAATAGATAAGACTCACGTCATATTCCTTGCTCATTCCCTTGGCCAGTTCCTGTGCAATCGTGTCGGCATTTGTGTTTAATAACTGGCCCTGTTGATCGTGGGTAATAGGAGCAAACACCACTGCAATATTCTGCTCCAGCAAGTTTTTTATCAAAGAAGTATTGATCCTGTCAATATCCCCGACAAAGCCATAGTCAACAACCGGGTGATTTCTTTTATGTGCCAGGATCGCATCACCGTCTGCTCCGCAAAGGCCTATCGCGTTGCAGTGATTAGCCTGCAGTCCTGCGACGACATTTTTATTAATGTATCCTGCATACACCATTGTCACGATTTTCAATGTCTCTGCATCGGTTATCCTTCTTCCTTCCACTAATTTTTGCGCTATTCCCAATTTGGCTGATAGATCAGTTGCCAGCTTGCCTCCGCCGTGGACCAGTATTTTCCTGTCTTTGATCTTTGCAAAATCCCGCAGGAACGATGAAAGCCTGGTCTCATCGTCAATAATATTACCACCGATCTTTATTACAAGTAGCTTGTTCATTATAGCGTCGGCTTCAGGATTTCAGACAATACTGCCTGCGCTGCCCATACCCGGTTGGCTGCTTCCTGTGTTACAAGGCTGTTAGGGCCATCCAGTATCTCATCGCTCAATTCCACATTTCTTCTTACTGGCAGGCAATGCATTACCTTAGCATTATTACTTTGCTGTAATTTTTCGTTGGTAAGCATCCACTCCGGATCATTGCAATAGATCTTACCATAGTCAGTATAAGTACTCCAGTTTTTTACATATACGAAGTCGGCATCCTTTAGTGCTTCGTCCTGGTCGTGCGTGATAGTGGCTCCGCGGGTAAACTCCTCATTTAATTCATAATCTTCCGGGTGGGTGATCACGAAATCAGCTTTGCCCCATTTGTTGATCCACTGGGAGAAACTATTGGCGACACATTGTGGCAAGGGCTTCACATGTGGCGCCCACGTAAGAACTATCTTCGGTTTTCGTCCCGATAGCAGATCCCGATTGCTATCGGGACCTGGGTTTCGGATTTCTTCCGTGATCGTAATTATATCCGTCAGGGATTGCAGGGGATGAAGCGTAGCGCTTTCCAGGCTGACCACGGGGACCCCGGCGTATTTAATAAATTGTTTGATGAAAAGTTCACTGTAATCATCTTCACGGTTTTTCAGGGAGGGAAAGGTTCGGATTGCAAGGATGTCAAAATATTTTCCCATGACCGGAGCAGCATCCTTGACATGTTCGACCGTACTTCCACTCATGATCGCTTCTTCCTCAAATTCCAGGGCCCAACCTTCACTGCCAACATTGAAAATGATTGCATCCATTCCCAGGTTCTGCGCACCTAACTGGGTACTGAGCCTCGTACGCATGCTCGGGTTCAGAACAGGCAACCCACCCTTTTGTTAGTGCCAAGAGACTTATCCTTAAAAGGATCAGCCTTATAGGCCAATGCCTTTTGTACAAGGGCATCAATGCCCTCACCAGGGGTGGAACCCGTGACGTCATTAACGGAAATGAATTGTTTCATTTTTATTGCTGAAGTATAAAGCCAGCAGCACACCTTTCACCCGCCACCGAACATCTGGCACCGGTTTTATACTCGTTCAGTTACCTTTTCTATCTCCTCTTTTATCGCATCTATGAATTGCTCCGCATCCCTTTTCTTTAATCCAAGCGACGGCAATAACCGGATCACGTTGGGTTTTGCTTCACCGGTGAAGATCTTCTGGTTCCACAACAGGTTTTTCTTAAGGTCTTTTAATTCCTCGGGCACATCGAAACCGATCATGAGCCCCTTGCCTCTCACGTTTTTCAATTCAGGTATTTCTTCCAACTGGTCCCTGAGATATTTTCCAACCATTACGGCGTTGCCCATGAGTTTTTCTTCTTCTATCACTTCGAGCACTGCCAGTGCAGCTGCGCAGGCAAGATGATTGCCACCAAACGTAGTGCCCAGCATGAAATGTTTGGGTTTGATATGCGGCGAAATAATGATCCCTGCTACTGGAAATCCATTGCCCATGCCTTTTGCCATAGTGTAGATATCGGCATTTACCCCTGCAAAATCATGGCTGAAGAATTTCCCGGTTCTTCCATAACCACATTGAACACTGTCAGCGATATAGACCGCCCCATATTTATCGCATAGACTCCTGATCTTTTTGAGGAAAGATTCTTCCGTCACATTGATACCACCGACTCCCTGGATACCTTCAACAATAACGCTGGAAATTTCTTTTCCCATTTCCTCAAAACATTCCTGCAATGCATCTTCATCGTTTAAAGGAAGAAAGACCACATTGTCTGTTTCATTCACCGGAGCCACGTAATTCTTATTGTCCGTAGCCGCTACAGCGAGGGATGTACGTCCATGAAAGGATTTGTTGAACGCGACGATCTTTTTTCTGCCGTTATGAAAACTGGCCAACTTTAACGCATTTTCATTCGCTTCAGCACCTGAATTGCAAAGAAAGAGCTGGTAATCGCTTTTCCCCGATATCTTTCCGAGTTTATCAGAGAGCTCTTTTTGCAGGGGGATTTTTATTGAGTTGGAATAAAAGGCAATTTTTTCTATCTGGTCTTCTATCCGTTTCACCCAATGAGGGTGGGTGTGTCCAATGCTGATCACCGCATGACCACCATAGAGATCCAGGTATTGCTCACCTTTATCGTCCCACACATAGGATCCTTTAGCTTTTACGATGGTGATGTCATTGATAGGGTAAACGTCGAATAAGTTCATATTTAGAAGTTGTAAGTTTTAAGTATTAAGTTATAAGTAATGAGTTTTAAGTTGATCGTATCTTTCGGCCCGCGCAACTCTCAAAATGCTGTCGCTTTCAAATTCAATCCAGCGCACTCGTCCAATCCAAACATCAAATTCATATTCTGTACCGCCTGCCCGCTTGCGCCTTTCAATAAATTATCGATAGCGGAATGAACAACCAGTTTGCTACCGGCTTTTTCCAGTTGCACTACAGCCTTGTTTGTATTGACAACCTGTTTTAAAAAGATCGAATCTTTGCTGACATTAGTGAACGCATGATCCTTATAGAACTGTTCATAAAGCTTTGTTAGCTCTTCCATTGTCTCTTCACAATGAACAGTCGAACTGGCAAAGATCCCTCTTGTAAAATCCCCTCTCCAGGGAACAAAGCTGAGCTCAATCTTGGTTTTTGGCTGGAGTTGTAACAACGATTCACCAATTTCCCCCAGATGTTGGTGGGTAAGAGTTTTATATGCCTGGATATTATTTGCACGCCAGCTGAAATGCGAAGTGGTAGCCAGGCCCTGACCCGCTCCTGTCGACCCGGTAATACCAGTCGTATATATTTCATCGAGCAACCCTGCATTTGCCAGGGGTAATAATCCCAGCTGTATAGACGTTGCAAAGCAACCCGGGTTTGCAATATTGTTTGCAGACCTGATCTGCTCCCGGTTGATCTCCGGTAATCCATAAACAAACTGCCGTTTTCCCAATTTGGATTGTTGCTTTAACCGAAAATCATTGGCAAGATCAATGATCTTTATTTTTTCTGCGATCTTGTTCTCCGATAAAAATTTTTTTGACTCGCCGTGTCCCAGGCAAAGAAAGAGCACATCTATCTTGTCGGACAATTTATCTGTAAAAGCCAGGTCAGTATCACCCAGCAGATCCTGGTGAACTGAGTGAATGGGTTTGCCAGCATTGCTACGGCTATGAATAAAAGAAACAGCTGTATACGGGTGATGGATCAATAAACGTATTAATTCGCCACCGGTATAACCTGCTCCACCTATTATACCAACCTTTACGAGTTGTTTATTTGAAGAATGTGTTTTTTTTGATTGCATTATAATAAACTTATCGCGATAAGACGCTTCAGGGCTTTTTGGGCCCGGCTGCATCCTTTACCTGGTGATAGATCATGGTTTGATTACCAAATATCTTACTAAACCCTCTAACATCTTCTCCCGTCCATCCACTATTCATTTCACCATATTTCCCAAATTTACTACTCATCAGATCATATGGCGATTCTATTCCGGTAACCTGGAAACGATAAGGATATAATTGTACAAATACATCTCCCGTTACGTTTCTTTGCGAATTTTCCAGGAAAGCCTCGATATCTCTCATGGCTGGATCCAGAATTTGTCCTTCATGTAGCCAATTGCCATAAAATTGTGCCAATTGGTCCTTTAAGGTCAACTGCCATTTGGTCAACACATGTTTTTCCAACGCATGATGCGCTTTTAGAATTACCATTGGCGCCGCTGCTTCAAAGCCAACTCTTCCTTTTATTCCAATGATCGTATCGCCAACATGGATATCGCGGCCAATACCATAAGGACCCGCAATGGTTTGTAAGTATTGAATTGAATCCGTGGGATGATAAAGCGACCGGTCATTTACTTTCTTTAGCTCGCCTTTTTCAAAATGTAATTTCACTTCTTCACTGCCGGTCTTTGTAGCTTGTGTCGGCCACGCTTCTTCGGGCAACATGCCTTTTGATGAAAGGGTTTCTTTGCCTCCTACACTCGTTCCCCACAAGCCTTTATTGATCGAATACATCGATTTTTCGAAATTCATCCCGACTCCTTTACCCTTCAGGTATTCGATCTCCTGTTCACGGCTGAGTTTCAAATCGCGAATAGGAGTAAGGATCTCCACACCGGGGATCATAATATTAAATATCATATCGAACCTTACCTGGTCGTTACCTGCACCGGTACTGCCATGTGCTACCGCTTCGGCATTTAATTCGATAACGTGATCGGCTATGTGCAGGGCCTGGCTAAGCCTTTCTGCGCTCACGCTAAGAGGATAAGTATTATTCTTTAAAATATTCCCGTAAACGAGGTATTTAATGATACTGTCATAATAGCTCTTTACCGCATTTACTGCCTTGTGGAATTTTACGCCCAGTTTGTAGGCATGAGCTTCGATATTCTTCAATTCTTCTTCTGTAAACCCGCCGGTATTTACAATAATGCTATGCACTTCATACCCAAGATCTTCAGTAAGATATTTCACACAAAAAGACGTGTCGAGCCCGCCACTAAACCCCAGTACTACCTTTTTTGACATTTTTTGTTCCGCAATTTAGAGATGGAAAAAATGGAATATGGACCTGAGCTTTCCGCCACCACCTGAATTGTTGTCATTCCCTTGCTTGTCTCTTTTGGTGAAGGCCTTGAAAAATTTCCATTCCTTGAGGCGGAGCAACCGTTCCAATCCCTTTGATTTCTCTTTGAAAAATTCTTTGGTTTCTTCCGGTTCGTAGTGATCCTTTGGGTCATAGAGCATGGCTGTGCACATACAATTCTTTCTTTCCTTGCTCATGAGGATTTCGTAGTTCACGCAGCTCTTACAACCAGACCAGAAAGCTTCGTCCTGGGTAAGCTCAGAGTAAGTAACCGGTTCATAGCCGAGATCAGAGTTGATCTTCATTACAGCCAGCCCGGTAGTCAGCCCGAAGATCTTTGCGCTAGGATATTTTTCCCGCGAGAGGTTGAATATTTTTTTCTTGATGTCTTTGGCAACGCCTCCTTTCCTGTATTCAGGGGCTACGATCAATCCGGAGTTAGCGACATATTCACCATGGCTCCAGGTTTCAATATAGCAAAATCCAACCCATTTGTCATCACCGGTTACGGCGATGACAGCCTTGCCTTCATCGATCTTCTGTTCAATATATTCAGGGGAACGTTTAGCGATACCTGTGCCGCGGGCTTTTGCCGAGGCTTCCATTTCTTCGGTAATTATCTTCGAGTAGATTTTATCATTCGGAGTCGCTACCCTGATAATGATTTGTTGATTGTCCACTTTGAAAAATTATTTGAATATGGAACGACCAGTTCAAAACGGTTTTTTGGGGATAGTTCACTGACAGGGGCCATGGTCGGGGGTTTGTCCTGTCAGCACACAGGCCTGCGTCGCGGGCGGGGAGAAAAGGTGAACACATCAAATCCAACCGCATACACGCCACTGGTGATGGGCGCATGGAAGGCGAATTGTTTTGTATGTGTCAGGCTGTTGTTCATATTTACAAACAATGTAAATTGGGTACAAATGTATAATAATAATTGATTTAGCCTGACAAATTTTTTGTTATAAAAAAATGATATGGATGAGATGAAACGAACAGAGGTTAGGGGAAAAAAGTCCTTCTCCGGCGGAGCGGGGCGTTTTTTCAGAAATATGTTAATAGCCATCGTGCTGTTGGGCGCTTTTGCCATTTACTGGTTCTTCTATAACAAGTACGCTTATGGGGAAAGAAAAGGTACACTGATCAAAATTACCCACCGGGGAAATATTTTTAAAACTGATGAAGGAGAGATGTGGCTGAGCTGCCGGCAGACGGTAAACCCTGAAAAATTTTATTTTTCTGTTACCAATGACAGCCTGGCCAATGTATTAAAAACTCTCCAGGACGAATGTGTGCAAGTCGATTATGTCCAATACCGAAACTCGTTGCCCTGGCGGGGAGATAATAAATATATTGTTACGGGAGTAGCTCCGATCCGGGCCGGTTATCAGTGATAAGTATGGATGAGAAAGAGGGCAGGTCGTTTATGGATATCAATTTTCTCTTTTTTCCAGTCAGCAATCGTTTTCGTCCGGATCCATTCATTCTTCCCCGTCAGATCAACAGCGATGCAAAGTTTTGTCGAAGGCCTGCACGTTTTCAATAAAGCTTCGATGAGTTGGTTATTCCGGTAAGGCGTTTCGATAAATAGTTGCGTGCAATTCCTTTGTTGCGATTCGGCTTCCAGGTCCTTTATAGCTTTTGCTCTTTGTACATTTTCTATCGGCAAGTATCCCACGAATTGAAATTGTTGGCCGTTAAGCCCGCTCGCCATCAATGCCAGCAGGATGGAACTGGGCCCGACCAATGGTTGAATTGTTGCATTCATTCCCTGCGCCGCTGCAACCAATAGCTGACCGGGATCGGCAATACCCGGGCAGCCGGCTTCGCTGATAATGCCTATGTTCTTTCCTTCCTTAAGTTTCGATCTGAAAATGATTTGAACTTGCTGCTCGGCTTTATCGATAGCAAACCATTCAAAATCATCAATAATTATTTGTTCTCCCGGCAAGCGGGCTTTCCACAATTGCTTCAGGTACCGCCTGGCTGTTCTTTCATTTTCCACGAACAATACCTGGCAATTTTTTACGGCGTCCAGGATATACAATGGCACAGCTTCCACCCCATTCTCATCGAGCAGGGAAGGGATCAGGTAAACTTTCCCTGTTTGTTCCATTTTACTGACTGTTTTTTACTTTATGTACGCTCAAGGTGGCGGCAACAATAGCATAGGCTGGAGCTAATATGATGGCAACATGCATTAAATAAAAAAGAAAGCCGTTGCCGATGGCGAGGCCCCTGTGCCGGCCCTGGAAACGGAGGCTTTGCTGCCTCGCAAAACCAGCTCTTGCAAAACTATAATCCAGCATGGAAAAGCCGTAATAGTAACATTCCATCAACACCGCGATGATGGGGGTAATCCATCCAATAAGCGGCAATAACGACATCAGGACAAGCCCGGCGAAATACAATAGTTGTATCATGCAATTGCGTAGCGCCATGCCAACACTCCTGCCTGCATCTTTTCGAAGTTCTTTCCAACTTAAAGAATGCTCTTTATTTTCGATGATGGCTTCAGTTTTTTCACTCAGGTAGGCAAACAGTGGTGAACCGATGACCAGGATGAGGTATTTGAAGAGTGAAAAATAGAACAGGAAGAGTACCAGGCGCAACATCATACCCGCCATCACGAACAAAAAGCTTATCCAGCCACTTCTTTGTTGTTGCAGCCAGGAGTCTATCCGCAACTGGTCACTTATCCAGGAAACGGCTCCATCGGCAGAGGTCCAGAAAAAATACATGCCAACGATAAAGAGAAGGGTATAAACAATACCTGGAACAAGGATCCATTTCCAGAGCTTGTGTTCCTGTATAAAACGATTGGCTTCTCTCCAGGATTGAAATGCTATAACTATTTCTTTAAGCAAGACTTAATTTTGAAAAGGTAAATATAAATGATTAAGCACAAGATACAAGGAACGGAGGCTTCATTGTGGGCCTGCAATACTCAATGAAAATCATCAACGATGGAAAAATTGCCCCTTGAATTTTATCAGCGCAGCAACGTATTGCTGATTGCAAAAGAGCTACTGGGAAAAATACTGGTTACAAAATGGAATAAAACTATAACGTCTGCACGGATAGTGGAGACAGAAGCCTATGCAGGTGTCATGGACAGGGCTTCACATGCTTACGGCGCAAGGCGGACGAAGCGCAACGATATCATGTATTCGCAAGGTGGGTTTGCTTATGTATATCTCTGCTATGGCATTCATCATTTATTTAATGTTGTCACCAATGATCATGGCATTCCTCATGCGATACTTGTCCGGGGTGCCGAACCACTGCAGGGCATAGAAGAAATGCTGAATCGTACAGGGAAAGAAAAACCGGATCATACGCTCACACGCGGCCCGGGCAACCTGTCAAAAGCACTGGGTATAGGTACCAGTCACAGCGGCCTGTCGTTGCTGGATAAAAAAATATTTATTGCCGATGACGGTTTCAGGTATAAGAAAAAGGAAATCGTTGCTTCGCCGCGCATAGGAGTTGACTATGCGGGCGAGGACGCATTATTGCATTACCGGTTTTTTATTAAGGGAAATCCATTTGTAAGCGGAAAACCCAATTGAGCCTGCCGGCAGGCAGGTCGTGAGTCAGGGCTCGATTGTACTGTTTTTTATATTGTCGGTCATAATATTTTCCGTGGATAAAACAGTCGCAAATGCCCGGTTCATTTTATCGCGGTCGAATTCTTTTTCATTATTGGCCAGCCAGATGGTGGCTACTCCATTGCCGATAAAATTGGTGATGGCCCTTGCTTCGGACATAAACCGGTCTACACCGACCAGTAAAGCCAATCCTTCAACCGGTATCACTTTTATCGATGTAAGTGTCGATGCAAAAACGACAAAGCCTGCCCCTGTAACTCCCGCAGCTCCTTTTGAGGTGATCATGAGTATTCCTACAATCGAAGCCATTTCTCCCCAGGTGAGATGGACATTAAATACCTGGGCCAGGAATATCATACACAATGAAAGATAGATCGTCGTTCCATCGAGGTTGAAAGAATAACCGGTGGGCACCACTAATCCCACGACAGGTTTCGAACAGCCCATACGTTCCAATTTTTCCATTAAGGAGGGTAGAGCTGGTTCTGAAGATGAAGTGCCCAATACAATAAGTAATTCCTCCCGGATATACCTTAGAAATTTCACCAGGCTGACTTTGTACATCCGAAGGATAAGGGATAATACCCCAAAAATAAAAACCGCCATCGTTGCATAGACCGTTACCATTAATTTGGCGAGCGGGTATAAAGCTTCAAGACCGTATTTACTGATCGTATAAGCCATGCCGCCAAAGGCACCGATAGGAGCCAATAGCATGACTTTATGTAAAGCCATAAAAAGATAACGGGTTATTTTTTTTAAAAAGGAGATCACCGGCTCTTTTTGACGATAAAAATTGAGCAGGACACCGGCAATAATGGCTACGATCAGAACAACAATGGTTGAATTTTTACGCAGGAGCCCGGCCATATTCCGGTGAGTGTACTGGGAAATATCTTCTTTCCTGATGAGCGAAGTATCCAAACCACTGCCGGGCCTTATGATCAGGGCCACAATAATACCCGAGAGCAGGGCCAGCGTGGTCACGATTTCAAAATACAATAAAGCTTTTCCTCCAACACGTCCCACTTTTTTCAGATTGCCCATACTGACAATGCCAAGTGTAATGGTGACAAAAATGATCGGGTTGATAAATTGCTTGATGATATTTATGAAACAATAACTCAGGAACTCGGCTAGCGTAGTACCGAATTTGATTTCCTGTCCAAGAAACCAGGTGTTAAATGGCTTATCGAGCACTTTATATTTAGCAAATCCCGGGGCAAAATGACCTACCAGGACACCCGCTGTTATTGCCAACAAAACCCAGAACGTAAGATTGGTAAAAATTTTTTTCATAGCTCAATCCACAGGAAACCCCGAAGCTGTAAAATAACTTAATTGAACTGGTTGATGAAATGGAAATAAAAAAGTGCTCCTGGACAGAGCACTTACTTCAAGTATATAATGAATTTGGTTGCCTAAAATTTGGGACAGTTCAATTTCTTCATGTTCGGATCGGTGTATTTCCTGATATAGATGAGTGATATTTCCACTCCGCCTCTTGAATTGGAGGCCGGTTTGAGGCTGGAAACATTTACGTCATAGGAAACGCCGACATGAAATTCGTTGAACTCCAGTCCTACATAAGGGATCAGGGCATCATTCAAACGGTACCAGGTTCCGAGGTAAACATATGTCGGGTTTTCTTCGCTGTTATTTACATTCAAAGAGAATGCAGCTCCAGCCATTGTGTTGTGGGCCTTTGCCTGCATACTGTGATTGGCCGCAAAATGAAAATAGTTGTATGTGCCCACGGGGACTTTACCGCCCGCCTGTAAAGTGGTCCTGGCATTCAATACGAAATTGCCGCCCTGGAAACTTTCCTTTGGCCGGTTGATATGATACATGGATGCACCAACATAAAAATTATTATAACCATTGGTTGATCCGTTATAAAGAACACCTGCATTCAAGTCGAAATAACTTATGTTGACCTGTTTGTTGGTAAATATTTCATTGGTGATGCCGGTAAAACCAAAAGGAGTTAACTGGTCCTGGAATTTGAGGTTTTCCGTGTTCAGCCTTTTGTTTACGTAAGTACCCTGGAAACCCGCGCCGATCTGGTGATAGCCATTTTCATCAAGTGCTTTATGGTAAGCGACCGACATGCCCATGTAATTATTAGTAAGAGCGCCATCGCCAGCGCGATCGGTGAAGCCCATAAACCCGATACCAAACTGGTCGTATTCAGGGATCTTGTTTTTCATTATACCCATATCGAGGGAAGCTGTACCAGTGATATATGCATTGCTTATCGAAGGCCATTGGTTCCTGTAATTCATGGCAAAACGGTAGACGCCATCGAATTTGCCTGTCAATGCCGGGTTTAATGTAAGAGGGGATGCAAAGAATTGAGAAAAGTTAGGATCTTGAGCAGTCGACACGGTCGCAAATGCAAAGCAGACAGTAAGGGTAGTTAAGATTTTTTTCATCTCAGCAATTTGTTTTTTTCGCCATCAGATAGGAAAAATAGCCCCTACCGGTTCTCGTCTAAAACGCCGTTTAAATCTGCGAAATTGCCCAGTCAGTAGTTATTTGCCCCTACACAGATAGGAAGCGGGAAAATACAACAAATTTGGAAGCAGAGGAAATTTCGCGTCGGTATTATGACAATTAAATAAGGGAGAAAGCTGCGCTTTTGACCCGGGAATTACATCTGTATTTTTACGCCAAAAGCCAGGTCACCGGCGTCTCCCAGGCCGGGAACAATATAGCCCTTGGCCGTCAATTCATCATCAATATCGCCACACCAGATGGTGACTGAGGGGTCTTCCCGCTTAACGTATTCAATGCCAACAGTACAGGCAATGGCTGCAACAATATGAATCTGCCTGGGGCGACCTTCTGCTTTGAGAAAATGAATGGTTTTGACAAGCGAGGAGCCGGTTGCCAGCATGGGATCTGAGATGATCAATACCCTGTCCTCAATTTCGGGGCAGGAAATATAATCCAGGCTGATCTCAAAACTGCCATCCTTGTTGTGTTTGCGATAGGCTGAAATAAATGCATTATCTGCCTTGTCAAAGTAGTTCAGGATGCCCTGGTGGAGGGGCAGACCGGCTCGTAAAATGGTTGCAATCACAGGTTGGGTTTCCAGCAATTTGCTGGTTGCTGTACCCAACGGGGTCTCGACTTCTGTTTCTTTAAACGCCAATACTTTACTGATCTCGTAAGCTGCTACTTCACCAATACGTTCCAGGTTGCGGCGAAAACGCATCCTGTCACCCTGTATATTAACATCGCGTATTTCACTTATCCAGTTGCTGACGAGAGAATGCTGCTGGCTCAGGTTTACAATCATTATGTTGGTTTACATTTACAAATCTAATTTAAATTCTGATTAATGGTTTACAGGGTTATTGGCTTAATGAGTGGCAGCTCAATGGATGGATTGGATATTGCGTTCGCCGAATTTCATGAGAATGCCGGTAAATGGTCTTATGAGATACTCCACGCAGATTGCTATCCCTATCCTGAAGAATGGACATATCGTTTGACAAAGGCAGTCACGCTAAATGCTCTTGAATACCAGTTATTGCATGTTGATTTCGGTCACTATCTCGGTCGGCAGGTCAATACGTTTATTGAACAGTACGGTCTGCAATATAAGGTAGCCCTTATCGCTTCACATGGACACACGACTTTTCACCTTCCTACCCGAAAAATGACAGCTCAATTGGGTGATGGATCCGCTATCGCTTCAGAAACACATTTACCCGTGGTCACCGATCTCCGGGCGATGGATGTAGCATTTGGTGGACAGGGTGCACCCATTGTTCCAATTGGTGAAAAATTATTGCTCGGCAACTATGATTATTTTTTAAATGTCGGAGGTATCGCCAATATCTCTGCCAATGCTGAACAGTATCTCGCGTTTGATGTGTGTGCAGCCAACCGTGTGCTCAACATGCTGGCCAACGAAGCCGGCAG
>VBAT01000037.1:33406-76187 GCA_005884665.1 Bacteroidota bacterium | reverse complement strand
CAAGAAAGGGCAATCTAAATAACGGGTTATTATTAAAACTTGATCAATTTGACTATTACCGGCAGCCCTATCCCAAATCACTGGCCAATGATTTTGGGACCGATATAATTTACCCCATGATTAAAAGAGAAGGCATTGGAACGAATAATGCATTGCGAACCTATGTCGAGCATATTAGCGGACAGATAAAAAATTCGATCGAAAGTCTTGCTAAGTCAAATGGAAAAATGCAAAATGCAAAACTGTTGGCAACGGGTGGGGGCGCCAATAATATTTTTTTAATTGAGCGATTAAGTGAAAAAATAAGAGAACTTAATGTGGAGGTGGTCGTTCCCGACAAAAGCCTGGTGAACTACAAGGAAGCATTGATCATGGCGCTGATCGGTGTATTGCGGTGGAGGGAAGAATACAATGTTTTGTCTTCAGTTACCGGCGCACAAAGAGATAGTATTGGAGGAGCTTTGTGGCTGGGACAGGAAGCTTAATAAATAGTAAATGTTAAGTAATAGTAATAAGACAAAGTCTAGTAGCCATCAGTTCAAAATGGTTTTGCGGGTTGGCAGTTTTTTTACTTTTGAGCTACAATCCTAAAACCGATTTCAGCTTCCCATACCCGCCCCGGCTTACCGGTACCTTAGCTCCTGAACGCAGTACGGCTATATGCCCATCCTTTTCATATGGGTCAATGCGTGTGATCTGTTGTACGTTGACGATGTAGGAACGATGGCCACGTACAAATTGGTTCTTGTCCAGCACTTGTTCAAAATGATTCATCGTTTTATTCTTCAGGAAATAACCCTCCTGTGTATGGATCTTTACATAGTCGTCAGCGGCTTCCAGGTAAAAAATGTCATGAGCCGGGATGATCTTGATCTTGCTGCCATTCTTTACAACCACCCGTTGGCTTTGCGCCGGGGAAAGAGAAGCTGTTTCCAGTAATTCCTGTGTAGTCTTTTCAGTATTGACATTCTTGTGCTCCATCCATTTGCTCACTGCTTTGTCAAAGCGATCCTGGTCGAATGGCTTCAGCAGGTAATCGATGGCATGCGCTTCGAAAGCTTTTATTGCATATTCATCAAACGCAGTGGTGAAAATGATTGCCGGTGGCTGATCAATCAATTCCAGCATTTCAAACCCATTGATCTTTGGCATCTGGATATCCAAAAAGATAAGATCGGGTTGATATTGCTGTATGGCTTTTAATCCTTCAAAGCCATCGCCGCATTCCTGCATCAATTCCAGTTGCGGATGCTTTTGCAAATATTCCTTTACAATGCTTCTCGCCAGCATCTCGTCGTCGATAATTACCACTTTGCTCATAGTTCTTAGTTAAGGACCCTTGTCTTTTTCAAAACTTACGGGCCGGGATCTTTAAGGGTTTAAATTCTGCGGAATTCTTACCGTAGTTGTATAAATATTGTTTTTTGTATCTGTCGTCAACAGGTCGCTTCTGCCGAATAAAAGATACAACCTTCTTTTTATTGATGTCAAACCGAACCCTGTTCCCTGTTTGGGACCGGAAGTTTCGGGATCAAATGGGTTGCTCACTATTATCACCAGCTCGTTGTCTTGCCTTGACGTATCGATCCGGATCACTGTCTCGCCAGTAGTATCATACAGCCCGAACTTAATAGCATTTTCGACGATCGGCTGCAATAACAAGGCTGGCATTTTCATTTCCTGCACTTCATCATTCGTCTGGACAGCTGTAGCCAGCCGGTTACCGAATCTCACTTTTTCAATTTCAAGATACAGTTGCAGGTATTGCAGTTCTTCTTTAAGGATCACCCATTGGGTCTCTTCTTTTTTCAGGGTGCCGCGCAGGAAATCAGATAACTGTTGTACCATTTTCCTGGCTTCTGCAGGTCTCGTTCCAATCAGCGCATTGATTGAATTGAGGCTATTGAACAGGAAATGCGGCTGCATCTGCTGTCTCAACTTAAACAGCTCGGCTTCTTTCGCCAGTTTTTCGGCATCTGCTTTCTGGGACTGGTCTTCTTTTTGTTCGGCCCAGGTTTGCCACAATACACTGATCATGGTTACGCAACCCAATAATAAAAATGCGATGCTGAAACGAATGGGGACCGAGTGGTAGAGCATGTCTTTATAACCTTCATAATAGCCAAGTGAAAGACCCAACAACCATTTTGTCAGGAACAGCCACAATACCGTAAAAAAGATGAACCAGGCGAATATATTAATGAGTTGTTCTCTTCTTGGCAGGTAATAGCGTAGCGTATTCAGGATAAGCAGGCAGAAAAAGAAAAGAATGCCGTTGCTGATAAGACTGTCAAAGATCGCTTCCTTCCACGGTAAGGTGAGCCAGTGTATCACCATCGCGTGATCTGCTATCAGGACCAGCCAGCTTACCATAAAAATGACCTGGAACCTTCGAACCGAAAGAGGCGACGTTGACATAGTCTGTTAGGCGAGTTGTAAAAGCTGGTGTGTTTGGGAATAAAAAAGATTTTCTGCTTTCTGGTTTACTGTGTAGATATAAGCTTCGGCGTTTTCTTTTTCTTCTATTCTTGAATAAAGTTCGGCGCCATCGATCAGTTCGCTCAGCCGGTACAATTCACTTACATTAATAAATTGCCATTGCACCAGTTGGTCTTTGCGGTTCCGGAAAGTTTCCTGTTCATTGCTTCCCACTGACTGCGCTTTGCGGAAAGCGTCTTCTTTACTGTCTGCACGGATCAACCGTAATTGCTCATCAAACTGCGGTACATGATCTCCATCACCGCAGACAATCTGGAATACGAGTTTTGCCAAATACCAGTTCATAGTTATCAGTTGTTGGTTAATAGTATGGTTAAGTGTAATTATAACAAACAGCCAGCAATGATTTGGACATGTTCGTTTAATAACTCTTTATCTCAATGCCCCCAAAGATCACCGTTCCTTTCAGTATTAGAATTTTATCGGGATGCTCTGATGTGACCGGCATCTTCCGTTTATCCTCTATCCCTCCAAAAATGATCACCGCATCTGACTGGATCGACCAGTGCGATGGAATGATCAGCTTCGTACCGCCAAAAATGGTGGTGAGCTCTATGATCGCCGTGCCGTTGAAATCCGCCTGTGTAAGATCAAGATCAGTTCCTGCAAAAATGTTTACCAGGTCTCCGCCCCTGAACTTCTTTGATATTATGTTTTTTTTCGCGCCTCCGAAGATCGAAGTAGAATCCACAAAGTCTTCATCATTCCAGGTCTCGTTGGGCCCTAAAGGATTGTTCCCTTGCGACACACCATTTTTTTTTTCCGGCGAGTGCATATTGCGTCGCCAGGGCCGTACCATGAAAAATAATCCAACAACGATCAATGCTAAGGGCCACATGTACTGCTGCATATGTACATCAGGGTTCATATGTTCAAACAGGAATATGCCGCCAACAACCATCAAAATAAACCATGCCACCCCGCGGAAATTGTGACGAAAGCCAATAAAAATTCCCAAACAGATCAGGAAACTGGGCCAACTAAATATCCAGCCTGGTATCCCGGGTACCGTAGATTTTATTAAAGCCGCTACACCTACCAGGAAAATAAAAACGCCCGTCCAAACGCTTTCCTTTTTATGCATCTTTTGAAAATCTTTATTGTCCCATCTTTCCTGTATCCATTTCCTTCTTGCCTCTCTTCTTTCCTCGCGCCATTTCCTTTTTGCTTCTCTCCTGCTTTCGAAATCATTCATATGTTCAAGTTTTAGCCAAAAGTAGGCGGGTAATGCCTAACCGGCAATGGACAATGGGCAATAAGGAGCCGAAACTCGGTGAACGGCAGAAAATTGGGTGCCAGATGCAGATGATGCAATCAGATGTTGGATGCGGGATGCTTGTCATTGCGAGCGGAGCAGCTGGATGTCGATTACACTCCCTCGTCATTAAGAGCGAAGCGAAGCAATCTAGAGGAAGAGGTCTCGAACTTTTATTTACCTTCCGACCTTAAACCCACTTTCATGATCTACAAGCTGCCTGTTGTCATCGTTTTCCTTCTCGTTGCGCCAGTTCTCGTTGCCCAGGAAAAAAAAGATAAAAAATGGGATGTCTCTAATCCCGAAGGGCCTTACAAGGAAGTTTCATTTTCTACCAATGAAGGTACCTGGATGAACGTAGACCTTTCACCCGATGGAAAACAGATCGTATTTGACCTGCTCGGCGACCTCTATATCATGCCTTTCTCAGGTGGCGAAGCAAAATTATTGAGAGGCGGTCATGCTTTCGAAGTTCAGCCACGCTTCAGTCCCGATGGCAAGAGGATCCTGTTTACTTCGGATGCAGGCGGAGGCGATAATATTTGGGTGATGAATATTGATGGCAGTAATGCGAAACAGGTCACTAAAGAAAATTTCCGTTTGCTAAACAACGGTACCTGGTCTCCCGATGGCGAATATATTGTCGCACGCAAACATTTTACTTCCACCCGTTCGCTTGGTGCAGGTGAAATGTGGCTCTATCACACCAGCGGTGGCGGAGGGCTCCAGCTAACCACAAGAAAAAATGATCAGCAGGATGTAAATGAACCCGTCGTCTCACCAGACGGCCGCTATGTTTATTTCAGCGAGGACATGTACCCCGGTGGATTCTTCCAGTACAATAAAGATCCTAACAACCAGATATTCGTCATCAAACGTTTTGACAGGGAGAAAGGTACTGTCGAAACAGTCACCGGCGGTCCTGGCGGCGCCATTCGACCGCAATTATCGCATGATGGTAAAACACTTTCTTTTATCAAGCGGGTAAGAACAAAAACCGTTTTGTATTTACGCAATATTGAATCAGGTGAAGAATGGCCTGTCTATGACCAGCTCAGCAAAGACCAGCAGGAAGCATGGTCGATATTTGGCTTGTATACCAATTATGCATGGACACCTGACGACAAGCAGATCGTAATATGGAGCAATGGAAAAATCTGGAAGATTGACGTGAACGCGACAAACAAAGCAACCGAAATACCATTTACCTGCAACGTAAAACAACGGGTTTATGATGCCGTCCGGTTTCAGCAAGAACTCAATCCATCTACATTCAATGTTAACGTCATTCGCCATGCCATCACTTCTCCCGATGGAAAATGGCTGGTGTTTAGCGCCGTCGGTCATTTATGGAAAAAAGAACTGCCTTCTGGCAAACCGGCAAGAATAACCGATGCGGGTAACGACCTGTTCGAGTTTGAACCGGCATTTTCACCGGATGGAAAAACACTGGCCTACACCAGCTGGAATGATTCGGCTACAGGCGCTATATGGAAAGTATCCATGCAGGGCATAACTAAGGGTGTTAAGCTGACAAAATCAAAAGGTATCTATCGCATGCCCTCATTTTCGCATGATGGTAAATGGATCGTATTCCGCAAAGAAGACGATGATGTGGTACTGGGCCCATCCCATACGTCCCAACCCGGTATCTATGTTATGAATGCTGATGGCAATGACGGGAAGCTTGTCACTGAAAGAGGAGACCGCCCATTATTTAACAGTACAAATGACCGGATATATTATCAGCTGGGCGGCGGTATGAACAGGACCTTTGCCAGCATTAAATTAGATGGCGAAGATGAGCATGTCCATTTTAAAAGCACGTATGGAAGCCAGTTTATTGTTTCACCGGATGAGAAATGGATCGCATTTGTTGATCTGTGGGAAGTATATGTAGCGGCTTTTCCCAAGACCGGCAAGACGATAGACCTTGGGAGCAGCACAAAAGATTTCCCTGTCAAAATCGTTTCCAAAGACGCTGGCATCAATCTCCACTGGTCAACTGACAGCAAACAACTTCATTATACATTAGGCAGTCAATATTACACGATCAACCTCGACGAACGTTTTGATTTCATCGCCAACAAACCTGATTCATTGTTCAAATTACCGGAGAAAGGGATCGATGTAGGTCTCGAAGTCGCAGTCGATAAGCCAACCGGTGCTATTGCTTTTACCAATGCGAGGATTATTACCATGCATGGAGATGAGGTCATAGACAACGGGACCATATTGATTGAAGGCAATCTTATCAAGGCGATTGGGAAAGATGTGACCATTCCCCCCGGCGCAAAGCAAATCGACTGCAGTGGCAAAACGATATTACCCGGGTTTGTCGATGCACATGCACATGGTGCGCATTTCCGTACGGGCATTACACCGCAGAAGCACTGGCCTTATTATGTCAATCTTGCTTTTGGAGTTACAACCATGCACGATCCTTCAGCGAATAGCGAAACTGTATTCGCACAAAGTGAACTGATCAAGGCAGGGGCAATGGTTGGTCCCCGGGTGTTCTCCACGGGAACGATCCTGTATGGAGCAGATGGAGATTTTAAAGCTGTGATCAACTCGATCGATGATGCAAGAAGTGCGCTGCGCAGGACAAAAGCCTATGGCGCATTTTCCGTAAAAAGCTATAACCAGCCAAGAAGAGATCAACGCCAGATGATCATCCAGGCTGCAAGGGAATTGAATATGGAAGTGGTGCCTGAAGGCGGTTCTTTCTTTTATCATAATGTAAGCATGATACTCGACGGTCATACTACCATTGAACACAACATGCCGGTCGCGCCGCTATTCAATGATGTGGTGCAACTATGGAAGAATGCAAAGACCGCTTATACACCGACATTGATCGTTTGTTATGATGCGGTAAGCGGGGAATATTACTGGTACCAGCACAGCAACGTCTGGGAGAACGAGAGATTGATGCGGTTTACACCCAGGTCTGTAGTTGACACACGCAGCCGGTATCGCACCATGTTGCCGGAAGAAGAATATGAAAACGGCCATATCCTCGTTTCAAAGAGCGTAAAGAAACTTATGGACGCTGGCGTAAGAATAAATATGGGTGCTCATGGCCAGCTGCAGGGCCTGGGCGCGCATTGGGAGATCTGGATGATGCAGCAGGGAGGGATGACCAATCACCAGGCGTTAGAGACAGCTACGATCAATTCAGCTACCAGCTTAGGCCTGGACAAATGGATCGGTTCATTGGAAGCCGGTAAACTGGCTGATCTTATTGTGCTGGATAAAAACCCAATGGAGAATATTCGCAACACGGAGACTATTCGCTACACTATGGTCAACGGGAGGATATACGATGCGTCGCTACTGAACGAGATTGGCAATTTCAATAAGCCAAGGACCCGGTTTTACTGGGAGCTAAATAAAAATGTTGGAAATTTTTCCTGGCATGATATGACTGTTGAAGAGGGGGATGATTGCGGGGAGAACTAAGTCGGTAGGGAGTAATCGATAGTTTCACTTAGGACATGGAGGATGCCCAGGCAAGTTTGTACTCATCATCTTTTCCCTTGACACAGGTAAAGAAAAAACTAGTGATAAATGGCATGTTGATAATCTCGTCGTTGTCGGTAAATGAAACAGTGCCACTTGTATAGGTTTCTGTTGACGAAGTTTCAAGTGCTTCCAGGTTAAACGGCATTTTCGCCTTGCCATAACCGATATCGTAACGGCGACCGGCCAGTTTCTCAACCAGGTCTTCCAACAAGTCGGGTTGATCAAATGAAGTGCTGATATTTATAACCTTTTTCATATCCTGATTAAAATCAAACCATCTTTTCCATTTATGGCTGGTTCAATCTTACATACATAGGATGCGGATATGATCCCGGAGTTTACAGGAAAAGTGTGAAAACTTTCCCAAATACCGCCGGGTTATGATAAAGAGCAAATCCAGGTCACTTTATAATCTTCCATTTCCTCCCTGGTACAGAAAACAATAAAACGGGAAATTACCGGGTACCCAATCCGCCGGAGCGAACCGGAGTTTTCAACATTCAGGAAAAACTCAACGAGACCATTGACAGGTAGTTCAGCGGCGCAGCATTCAATGTCGTTATGCGTATCCGCGAAGTTGCCCATACCTACCAGCTTATTGCTCAGGAAAAGTTTGGGGGGTAGATTATTCTTTACAAATGTTTCAATTTGCCTTTCGTGAAATCCTGTTTTTGTTTCTACCGATGCAATGTTGGGTGATTTTTTCATGTTGCTAATTTTAAATCTTCAATTAATATCTCCAATACTAGAAAGCCAAACAGGATGCCAAAAAAATAGTTGGGAAAATAAACTGTATGAAATGAATTGAAGTAAACAGAAAATGTTTTTAATGCAGATTATAGTACATGACAATACTCCTTTCTATTGTAAAGAATACAACAGGGCGGAAGAAAGCAGGAGTATTTTTGTGTTACTCGTCATGCTATGTATTGAACCATAAAAATTGGGTTGGTAATTCAGAGGGTACGATTGCAAGGTCTATCCGTTGCTGTGGTACATAAATCAACATTGATGCCATAAACATTTTTTTCCAGCTGTTTACATTTTGAAATCGCTCTAATTTACGGGTTATCAGTCTTGAACAACTGGTCTTTTCCGCTAATAAATATTGGGGAAATCATTCATTCCGGGCTGTAAAATACAATGCGGCGTGTGGAGCAGATAGCCCAATTGACTTATCTGACAAATTCGAATTTGTCCCCGTCAAACAAACCAAGATCACTCAACTTCAAATGAGGAATAACCAATAATGCCATAAAAGATAAAGTCATGAATGGAGAAGCTAATGTGGATCCCGCTTCCTTAGCCGCCTTATCGATCAATGAATATTGTTGCGCTACATGGTATCCGTCTTCGTTGCTCATCAACCCGGCAACCGGTAGGGGAACAACCAGCATTGAATTTTCCGAAACACAGCTGACACCGCCCCGGCTTTCAATTAATAAATTGACCGCTTCACAAATACTCTCATCATCCACGCCAACAGCAACGATATTGTGACTGTCATGTGCCACTGTTGAAGCAATGGCACCCTGTTTTAATCCAAAGTTTTTAATAAAAGCTTTCGCGACGGAAGTATCTTTATAACGATTGACGACAACGATCTTTAAGATATCCCTTGCGGGATCGCTCACCGCGCAACCACCTTCGTTTTTTGATGGAAGAATGAGTTTGTTGGTGATCAGTTGCCCATCCAATGCTTCAATCACCGGTATTTCTTTTTCATTGTCTTGTTTTAATTCGAAATCTCTTATCTCTTTTCGATGGCAGGAAAAATTATTGATGACCGGTGATTTTGTTGTTTCTATTTTCGATCTTCCATTTTCGGCAACCAACTGTCCATTGATATAAGTTTTCAATACCTCAAACTTCTCCAGGTCCTTTACAATAATAAAATCAGCGGGATCTCCTTGTCTTAGTAAGCCTACGTCCAGTTTGTAATGCAAAACAGGATTAATACAGGCCGCTTTTAGTATCTTGAAAATATCGATACCCTTTTCCGCGGCCCTTGCACATAGCTGGTCGATATGTCCCAGCACCAGGCTGTCGGGATGTTTATCATCACTGCAGAACATCATTTGTGTGGGATAATCGTGTAACAACCCGATCAGGGCCTCGAAGTTTTTTGCTGCACTGCCTTCCCTGATAATGATCTTCATCCCGTTTTGTAATTTATCCAGCGCTTCCTCTTTTGTAAAACATTCGTGATCGGTAGTAATCCCGGCGGAGATATATCGCTTGGCCTGTTCACCCCGAAGTCCCGGTGCATGACCATCGACGGGCTTTAGCAAACGGTGAGCTGCCTGTATCTTTTTCATCACTCCAGGGTCTTCATTCAATACACCTGGGAAGTTCATCATTTCGCTGAGATATTTTATTTCATCGCGCTGTAACAATTTTTCTACGTCAGTCGCGTCAAGGGCCGCACCGGCTGTTTCAAAGACTGTAGCGGGAACACAACTGGGCGCCCCGAAATTGAATTTAAAAGGGACAGTCTTTCCATTGGCGATCATAAACTCCACGCCTTCCATGCCGCACACATTGGCAATCTCATGTGGATCGCTTACGGTTGACACAGTGCCGTGTACCACTGCCAGCCGGGCAAATTCGGAAGGTACCAGCATAGAGCTTTCGATGTGGACATGGCTGTCGATGAATCCAGGAAGAATGTATCCAGGAGTCGTTGGTCCGTCATTGCGAGCAGAGTGAAGTAAGTCGATAGCCGATAGTATTGAGACTATCTTTCCGTTCTCTATTTTTATTTCCGCGGGATAAATGGTTTGCTTATGTAGATCAACGAGGTTACCGCTTACAGAAAATGAAAACATGCTATTGATTTGGGGGATTAAAGATAAATCAATGATCGAAGTCAAACAGGAGTTTCTACATCCAACTTTAACAGTGATTCCTTGGATATATGCCTTAAAAAAAGGAGTTTTGCCGTTAATAAACCATTATTGTTCATAATTAAGAAATCCAAAGCCATGTTGCTCCGTTTTTGATTAAAAAGACCTATCTTTCTGTTGTTAAGAATTAACCAGGAACGANNNNCAGGAACGAAACCACTGAATTTATCACCAAACCAGCTGCATGTTATAATAGTCCATTTATCTTATAAAAGCCTCAATACATATGTCCAGAGTAACCTTCAATAATAAGAATAGTATTTTCTATACTTCTCTTAAGAACAATGTCGAGAATTATTTTTCTACTAACAATATCAGGAAGACGGGTGACTGGAGGTTATACAGCAAAGCGCTGATCCTGGTACCATCTGCAATCGCATTATACATCATTTTACTTACAGTATCTCTGCCGGCACTCCCGGCAATACTCCTGGCGGGCCTGTTGGGGTTAATCATGGCAAGCATTGGGTTCAATATGATGCATGATGCCTGTCACGGCAGCTATTCCAGCAAAAAATGGGTGAACGAGACGGTTGGATATTCTCTAAACGCACTTGGAGGCAACGCATTTATCTGGAAATTCAAACATAATATTCTTCATCATACCTATACGAATGTCGATGGCATTGATGACGACATCGCGAAAAGCCCGCTAATGCGTCATTGCTCTACTCAGAAATGGGTACCGGCCCATCGCTTCCAGCATATTTATGTGGTGCTCGTATACTGCATCACCTCGCTGGCCTGGGTCTTTATCATGGACTTCAACAAGTATTTTAAACAGAAGATATTAGTGACTCCCTTGCAAAAAATGAGCACGAAAGAGCATATCATCTTTTGGGCAAGTAAAGTCCTGTATCTCTTTTTTTACATTGCGCTCCCTGTTTCTATTGTCGGTTGGGGCCCCTGGGCCATTGGCTTTGTCTGCATGCATGTTACCATGGGATTGGCCCTTGCACTTGTTTTCCAGTTGGCACACGTTGTCGAAGATGTGGAATTTGAAGCTGCAATTGGTATGGATCATAAACTGATCGAAAACGAATGGGCTATACACCAGGTAAGGACCACCGCTAATTTCGCTCCCCGGAACTGGTTTGTAAACTGGTACGTAGGCGGGTTGAATTACCAGATCGAACACCACCTGTTCGCAAGGATCAGCCATGTTCATTACCCGGCTATTAGCAAAATCGTACAGGATACCTGCAGGCAGTTCAATATACCATACAATTCATTTCCCACCATGAGTAAATCCCTGGTCTCTCATTTCAAGATGATGAAGCAACTGGGAAAAAAACCGATGGCCATGGCAAACATTCCTGTAAGAGGGTAGGGGAATGTTTCCGTCCTACTCTTTCCTCAACTTAATTTCGTAAGAAAATTTTTGAACGAACGGAGATTCAGCGGTCTCGGGTTTGGCTATTATGCCCCCGTCAACGACGGCACGGTTCAATATTTCACCTTTTAACCTTTCATCGTCCTGGAAGAGGAATTCTGTTACGAAGTCTCGATAACCGGCTGCCGTTACATGAACATGGATATGTGCAGGCAACTCGCTTTGGGGATAACCTGCCGGTTTAACAGTATGCAATTCAATTTTTCCCTGCTTATCCGTTTTTACATAGCCAAATAAACGGGCATGCCGGAAATCGCCTTCATTCAATAAAACATGGGGCGCATCTGAAGCATACCAACCCCGGTAATCGGTTTGATACACGTATATCATCGCATTGGACACCGGGTTGCCGTCTTTATCTCTTATCGTTGCCACTATTTTAATCTTCTTTCCTGGTTCATCACTGGCGGCGATGTTCAGAACGTCCGCAGATGAATACTTCTTTACCATCTCCCTGAAGTTTATCAATGGGTGAAGTGATACATAAGTTTTATCGGCAAGCACCGACGAAACCGGTGTATGGTTGCGAAGCTTTGTTTCAACTTCTCTTAATAATGTCGCGCTGTCTTTTTGCGAAATGGCCGAAATACTAACAAGTGTTGTAAGGACAAGGATGAATTGACTTTTCATATAACCTGCTTTACTCTAAATCTACTTAGCAATTCCCCGGTGATTTCCTGTTATTTGACCAGCGGACAAAAAACCTTTATCAACAACAGGTTTAACGATTTGTTTCTGGTCGTTAACCGGTAAATAACAGCGCACAAGGCTGGCGCTAGATACTTTTACGCAATTTCTTTTCAATATGGGCCACCAGAAACAGGTATTTCAAACTGCATCGCGCTGGCGCTGGCATACATTCCGGTGGACAGGTCGTTTGTTCCTTTTTTTTATCCTGTTGCTAATACCTGTTGTGTGGATTGCGGTTGCAGACGGATACAAGCCTCTGCTTCCGGGTTTGGCCGAGAGTTATAAAAAACTGGATGCAAGAACCCAGGTAAAAGGCCTTTCGGAAAAAGATCACAAGAAATACCTCGGATTTAATGAATTTCTCCGGTCGCACCAGGCAAAGAAAAGCATAAAAACTTCTCGTATACGCGCGGCCTTTTATGTCGACTGGGATCCACAGGCATTGTTTTCACTGCAGAATCACATTGACCAGTTGAACATGGTCATGCCTGAATGGTTTTTCCTGGATCCCAAAGGAGGAGATACACTGGTCACCCAAATAGATCACGATGCCTACACTTTGATGAAGGCGCAACCGGGGTTGAGAATAGTGCCAATGCTAAGCAATGTCAATCTTGAAAAGCATGATGGTGATTTTGACGGTAAGCTTTTGAATACGGTGCTGGTTGATCCGGCAAGAAGAAAAAAGCTAATTGATAATATTTCAGAGAAGTTGCAGAAATACGACCTGCAGGGGATCAATGTGGATTTCGAAGAACTGCAGGACAATTCGGTCGATGCCATGCATCTTTTTCAAAGGGAGCTGTATGAACGTCTTCATAAAGAGGCGAAACTGGTTACGCAGGATATCACGGCAGGCAATGAGGATTTTCATATACCTGACCTGAACCGGTACAATGACTACCTGATGCTGATGGCCTACGACCAGCATTATTCCACCAGTGAACCGGGAGAACTTTGCGATCAGCGGTGGATCGAAAAGCAGTTGGATGAAATCGCTGCCGGTATACCCGAAGACAAGATCGTCCTTTGCCTGGCTGCATACGGTTATGATTGGGCCGACGGGGCAGAAGGGAAAGTGGTAACGTACCAGCAGGCATTATCAGAAGCCAAGGAATATGGAGCTTCCATTGATTTTGGTAACGATTCTTACAACTGCAATTTTGAATATGATGACCATAAAGAGATTCACCATTATGTATCGTTTGTAGATGCAGGAGGTACATTTAATATCATGCGTTTTGCCGATGAATATGGCACTGCCGGAACGGCGTTGTGGAGACTGGGATCAGAAGATGAACGGTTATGGACATTTTACGGGCGTGATCTCAATAACGAAGCCATTGCACGCAGCCCGTTTGATTTTTCCCAGTTGAGCACCATAGATATTACGAGCGAAAAACCCGACTATGAATTCGAAGGAGAGGTGTTGAATCTTGTCAATGAACCGCAAAAAGGCATTATTAATATTGAAAAGAACAATACCGAAAACGTTATTGCGGAAGAAACGTATAAAAGTTTGCCAACTCGTTACGTGATAAAAAGATTCGGAGAAGTACAGGTGAAGGATAGCAACGGTGCTGTAAAAGAGAGCAGGGTGATCCTTACGTTCGATGATGGCCCTGACCCGGATTATACTCCACGTATACTCAGGATACTGGATCGGGAAAAAGTTCCTGCTTCATTTTTTGTGGTGGGTATGAATGCACAAGCCCATCTCCCCATATTGAAAGACATCTACAACAAAGGATACGAGATCGGCAATCATTCCTTTACACATCCCAATATGGCTGAAGTAAGCACTACCAGGGCCGAAGCAGAAACAGAGGCCACAAGACTGGTGATTGAAGCCGCGACGGGGCGAAGCACTATTTTATTCAGGGCGCCATATAATGCCGATGCGGAGCCAACGAAAGCTGTCGAATTAAAACCTGTAGCCAGGGGAAAACAAAACAGTTATTATACGGTCGGGGAAAGTATTGACCCGGAAGACTGGGACATAGAGCATGGAGTGAATGCTGATAGTACGAATCACATCCTTCAAAAGGAATCATTTTATTACACGATGCTGGCGGCAATCGCGAAGCGACCGTACAGGCATTACCACGCATCATACATTATTTCAAGAATAAAGGGGTCCATTTTACATCCGTGGCCGATTTGCTGGGGTTACCAAAAGATGCGATCATGCCACCGGTTCATAACAACCTGATGAAAGAGATCGGTTGGGCCCAGGTATTCGTGTATTGGTTTGAGAAGTTGTTGTACAGCGCTTTTTGGCTGGCCATTTTACTGGGGCTGGGTCGTATCGTTTTTATGGGGCTGCTGGCTACGCTGCAATACCGGCGTTCGAAAAAAGAGGTTCAGCCCTTGATTGAATTAGTGCCTGGAAAGGTGAGCATTATTGTTCCTGCTTACAACGAAGAAATAAATGCAGTAAATACTATCTCCAATTTGCTTCAACAGGATTATTCCGATTATGAGATCATCTTCGTGGATGATGGTTCCTCGGATGCTACTTACAACATTGTCAGCAATGCTTTTGCCGATAATGAGAAAGTAAAAGTATACAGTAAGGCAAACGGCGGAAAGGCTTCGGCGCTCAATTTTGGGATCAATCTAGCCGATGGTAAATATCTTGTTTGCATAGATGCGGACACACAACTGCAACCTGACGCGGTCAGGCAAATGATGTATTATTTCGCAGATCCGGAAGTAGGAGCCGTGGCGGGCAACGTAAAGGTCGGCAATGAAAAGAATGTACTCACGAAATGGCAGGCTATCGAGTATACAACCGCGCAGAATTTCGACCGTCGTGCCTTTGATCATCTTAACTGCATTACTGTTGTACCCGGGGCGATAGGCGCTTTTAGTAAAGATGCAGTAGAGGCTGCCGGTGGATTTACAACTGATACGTTGGCCGAAGATTGCGATCTTACCATCCGTATCCTGCGGTGTGGATATATTATCCGGCATTCTTCAAAAGCTGTGGCCATCACAGAATCGCCGGAAACAATGAATCAATTCATGAAGCAACGTTTCCGCTGGAGCTATGGAGTGATGCAAAGTTTCTGGAAGAATAAGGAAGCCTGTTTTAACCCGGGATATAAAGCCCTGGGAATGGTAGCATTGCCAAATATCCTGTTATTCCAGATCATCATGCCCATTATTGCGCCAATAGCAGACCTGTTATTCTTTTTTAGTCTTGCCTGGAACTGGCATGATCCTGCCAGCCTGAACCAGATCCTGTTCTACTATGGGTTATTCCTGTTTGTAGACCTGGCCGTGTCGGTTTTGGCGTTCAGTTTTGAAAAGGAAAAATTCACTAAGCTTGCCTGGCTACTACCACAACGTTTTATGTACCGGCAATTGATGTACGTTATTCTATTTCGTTCTATCAGTAGGGCCATTAAAGGAGAAGGGCAGGGCTGGGGTGTTTTAAAACGCACCGGCAATGCGCAATTGGCCAATGCTGCGCTAGGCGTCTATAAGAGATAAAAAAAAGCTACTGGTTAACAATCTACCCTGCTTGGATTCATGCTACATCCCGTTTCTCCGGCGGGATGTTTTATTGCAGCGGGTAAGCTACTTGTACCTAGGCTCTTAGCCTTGCCTGTAGCGGGTTTCAGCAGATTCTACTTGTTGTTATTTCATCGCGCAAATGTATTTATCCTATGGACATAAACTTCGTTTGGCATGACTAATGCAATTATATTGTTCTACCAAATACTGTGTCTTATGAAACTAACTATTGCAGTGAACCTGGTAATCATTTTACTCTACTATTTTTTGCTAGCCTACTTTTTTCTTCCTTTTTAAAAGCAAAGAAAAGTTCAGGATTCGTCAGAAAGATCGGGTCTTCTTTCATTCGTGCGTTGCAATGATTGGTTGTGACGCCACTCTTCGATCTTTTTGTGATCGCCACTCATTAAAATATCCGGCACCTTCCACCCCCGGAAATCTTCCGGCCTTGTATAAACAGGGGGAGCGAGTAAATTGTCCTGGAAGGAATCAAACAGGGCAGAGGTCTCATCATTCAATACTCCTGGCAATAAGCGCCCGATCGTGTCTACCAGCACGGCAGCTGCCAGTTCACCGCCGCTAAGCACATAATCACCTATTGAAATTTCTTTTGTTACGAAATGTTCCCTTATCCTTTCATCAATGCCCTTATAATGGCCGCAAATAAGCAGGATGTTTTCTTTTAATGAAAGCGTATTGGCGATCTTTTGGTTGAGTGTTTCGCCGTCAGGAGTGAGGTAAATGACCTCGTCATAGCGGCGGTCTTTGGATAATTCTTCGATCGCTTTAGCCAGGGGTTCGCACATCATTACCATCCCGGCGCCTCCTCCATACTGGTAATCATCTACCTGCCCATAATCATTTACCGCCCATTTGCGCAGGCTATGTACCTGGACTTCCAGCAGTTGTTTTTCCTGGGCCCTTTTCATAATACTATGTTCAAAAGGGCTTTTCAGCAATTCAGGCAAAACACTGATAATATCTATTCTCATGATTACAAAGATAGAAAGAGATGAATTGCGCAGGATCAATTTGAATTTGCCCACAGAGGACCGCTGAGAAGACGCGGAGGACCGCAGAGAAAGAAGGCTCCGTGCCCATTATGAAGGGTAAATTAATGTCATTTTAATTAAATGCTATCTTGCGGTCACGTTACCTTTATCAAAATAAGCAAATGCAGGATATACCCATACTGATCGTGGAGGATGAGAAAAAGATCGCTGACGCGTTGAAACAGGGGTTGTCAGAGAACTCGTTCACAACCGAAGTAGCCTACGATGGCGAGACGGGCTGGAAGATATTCCAAAGCAGGCCTTTCGAGCTGGTTTTACTGGATATAAATCTTCCCGGCATGAATGGTTATGAATTATGCCGCGCTATTCGTGGATCCAACCATGCAGTACCGGTAATGATGTTGACCGCAATGAATACCGTGGAAGATAAGATAGAGGGATTCGATGCCGGCGCCGACGATTATATTATTAAGCCATTTGATTTTCGCGAACTGCTGGTGAGGATACGGGCGCTGTTAAAACGCATTCACCGGACCGTGACAACCGGCATCCTGTTGCAGGCAGGTGATCTGCAGATGAACCTTGACAGCAAGGAAGTGACCCGTGGTGGAAAGCTTATTCCTCTTACCGCAAAAGAATTCCAGCTCCTCGAATACCTTCTTCGTAATAAAAACAAAGTTGTTTCCCGCTCCGATATTGCTCTCCATGTTTGGGATATAGATTTTGATACCAAGACCAACGTAATAGATGTTTACGTAAATTACCTGCGGAAAAAGATAGATAAAGGCTTTGACCATCCTATCATCCACACCCAGGTAGGGATGGGTTACATCCTGAAAGATAAGAGCTGATGAAGCTTACCTCGAAGATCAACCTGCTGTTCACAAGTATTGTCTCCTGCATCCTGCTGGTAATGGCGATCATTGTCTATAATATCACCGAACAAAAGGTAAAAGACGATTTTCACCTGCGGTTGCAGGGACGTGGTCGCAATTCAGCCAATCTTTATTTCACTTTTAAAGAAGATACCGCCAGTCTCATCAAAACACTGGGTGCTTCCCTCCCGGGAACGCTTGTGAACAAGAACATAGATATATACAACAATAAAAATGAGCTGGTTTATGAATTCCATGACAACAGCACGACTCCTTTTTACCCCGATTCGGGTGCATTGAGCCGCGCCCGTGAAAAAGGAGAACTGTTTTACAGTCACCGGGAAAAAGATGTCTTCATGTATCATTATTCACAAGGATCCGAATTTACCGTAGCTGTAGCCGCTGAAGATATTACCGGCCGGCAATACCTGCAAAACCTTGAACGGATATTTTTTGTTTACCTGCCCCTGGCCATCCTTGTTACCCTGGTGGCAGGCTATTTATTTTCACGGCGTCTGGTCCGGCCAATTAAAGAGACGATTTCTGAGGTTAACCTCATAACCTCTCAAAATCTCTCACACCGCCTCTCAACCGGTAAAAGCAAAGACGAACTCGAAGATCTCAATGTGACGTTCAATGACCTCCTCAACAGGCTGGAAGAATCATTCTCGATACAAAAAAGATTTATTGCAAATGCTTCTCATGAGCTGTCCACCCCGCTGACCTCTGTATCCAGCCAGGTAGAAGTCGCGCTGCTGCAGGAGCGAAGCAGCGACGAATACCGGCGTGTATTATTGTCGGTGTTGGAAGACGTAAAGGGTCTGCACCAGCTGACAAGAAACCTGCTGGAGATCGCCAAGGCAGGTACACAGGGAGACATCGAACTGGACGACGTGCGCATAGATGAAATAGCAATAAAAACACATAGCGAGGTGATGAAACAAAATCCATCATTTCATATAGAACTGGACTTTCCTGATCTGCCAGAAAATGAAAATGAGTTTATGGTGTTTGGCAGTCCACATCTTTTGCAAATAGCCTTTAAAAACCTAATGGAAAATGGCTGTAAGTATTCTCCGGATAAACGGGTAAAGGTCAGTTTTGTGTTTAACGAAAAAAATGTACAGGTGATCTTCACCAACAGGGCCGATACTATATCGACAGAAGAGATCAGCAGGTTATTTGAGCCTTTTTATCGTCGTTCAAATACTGTAAAGGAAGAAGGTTTTGGCCTGGGGCTGACAATAGTTCGTCGCATCATTGGACTTCACAAGGGCGATATCACAGTTCGCACGGAACAATCACCCGCCTGTATCGAATTTACGATCACATTACCGGTAATAGGTAGTTGACTAATCATCCTCGAAGAAATCATCCAGTTCCCTTCTTTCCTTCTTGGTAGGTCTCCCGATCTTGCTCCGTCGCTTGCCTGTATGAAAGCTGGCAGCCTGGTATTGTAATCTTTCTACTTCTTCCGCAGGAGTAATATCGATATAGTATTTGATCGCTTCTTCATATTTTACACGATTGTGCAATAAGGCCGCTACCTTGATCCTCCAGCGTTTGGCTTCCGTTTTTACTTCATATTCGTCACCCACGTTGATGTGCTTTGAAGGCTTGGCCTGCGCCCCGCTGAATTTTACCTTGCCGCTATCGCAGGCTTCAGCAGCCAGGGTCCTTGTTTTAAACAAACGAATTGCCCAGAGATATTTATCGAGACGGAGTTTTTCTTTTTCAGCCACGGTTAAAAATCAAAAGTCAAAACTAAAAACTATACATGATCGGAGATTGCATTGGTTTCTTTTAATCTCAACATAATTTCAAACAGCAAGTGTTATGCCTCCGCGAAATACTTATGGAAATAAGGAATAGTTTCAATTCCCTTATAATAGTTCTCAATATTATATTTTTCATTCGGTGAATGAAGGTTGTCATTATCCAGACCAAAACCCATAAAAACGATCTTTATTCCTAATTCCTTTTCCAGGATCGAACAGATAGGAATACTTCCCCCACCACGAACAGGTATTGGCACTTTGCCAAACGTAGTTTCAACGGCTTTGGATGTGTCATATAGGGTTCGCCACCGTGATGTTCAAACGCTTTTACTGTAACTGATGATGGCGCAATCTTTTTGAAATAATTCAGCAACATTTCAGTCATTTTATGTGATGACTGGTTGGGAACTAATCTTGCAGAGATCTTTGCTGTTGCTTTGGACGGTAATACTGTTTTTGCCCCTTCGCCCTGGTAACCGCCCCAGATCCCGTTTAACTCAATTGTCGGACGAATACCCGTTCTTTCATATGTCGTATAACCTTTTTCACCCCATAGTTCTTTTACTCCCAGTTCATCTTTATATTCCTTTTCGTCATAGGGTGCTTTATTGATCAGGGCTCTTTCTTCGGCGCTGGCAACAACTACATCATCATAAAACCCTGGAATTGTGATATGATTATTTTCATCATGACAACTGGCGATCATCTTAGCCAAAATAGTGATGGGGTTGGCCACTGCTCCGCCATAAGTTCCGCTATGCAGGTCGCGATTGGCTCCGGTCACTTCCACTTCGATATAGCTAAGACCCCTGACGCCTGTGTCCAATGAAGGATTTTCCATGCTCAGCATTGAGCTGTCGCTTATTAAAATGACATCAGCTTTTAACAGGGATTTGTTGGCAGCCACAAATTTTCCAAGATTCGGTGAACCCACTTCTTCTTCTCCTTCTATCAAAAATTTGATGTTGGTGGTCATCGAATTTGTTTTCACCAGGGTTTCCAATGCCTTTACATGCATATAAAACTGCCCTTTATCATCCGCAGAACCTCTTGCATATATCTTACCATCTTTTATTACCGGGTCAAAGGGGCCGCTATTCCAGAGTTCCAACGGCTCCGGCGGTTGTACATCATAATGACCATATACTAATACTGTAGGTTTGGAAGGGTCAATAATTTTTTCTCCATATACTGCAGGATGTCCGTCGGTCTTCATCACTTCTGCTTTATCGCAACCTGCCGCCAGCAGGCTTTTCTTTACTGCTTCAGCACATTTCTGCATATCCGCCTTGTGTTCGCTCTTGGCACTTACCGAAGGGATACGGAGCAGGTCAAGCATTTCATTCAGAAAACGATCTTTGTTCTTTTCCTGGTAGTCTTTCCATTCTTTCATAATCAAAATTTTTGAAGTTAGGGGCTTAAAGGTAGGAGAGAGGCTGGAACAATAAATATTTAATCCGGAGATTTTTTCTTGTTGTGCCTGGTGGTATGCCTGTTGCTTCCTTCTGTTAATTTCGAAGTGACAGCTTTGCTCACCGCCTTGCTTCCAAAGCGGTCTTTGATATCATCCACCGCTTTGTAAAGATTGAGTTTCTCAATATTATTATCAAACAGGCTCATTTGCATGGTGAATGGGATCATGTGACTGAAACGAACGCCCAATAACCTGACAGGCCTGTCTTTCTGGTATGACTTATTGAACAAATCTTTCACCTTCGCGATCAGCACATCATCCAGTGCCGTGTAGTCGATGGTCTCCTGCTTTGAAATGGTTTCGAAATCCGAATACCGGATCTTGACAGTTATACAACCAGCCAGTTTTTCATCTTCCCGAAGTGAATACGCTGTTTTTTCTGTCAGGCGAACGAGTTCGCTATGCAGGAAGGCCACATCGGTATGGTCTGTATCAAAAGTGTTTTCATGACTCATGCTTTTTTGCTCCCAGTCAGTAGTGATCTCTGCGGTGCCACGTCCATGAGCCTTATGCCAGAGTGATTCACCCCATTTTCCCGTATATCTTTCCATCAGTTCAATCGGGGTTTTGGCAATATCCTCGATCGTATAGATGCCGAAATTCTTTAGTTGTTGTTCTGTTTGTTTGCCAACTCCATTTATTTTTCCAATACCCAGCGGCCACAAAAACTCTTTTTCCTTTCCATGCGGCACTTCCAAAAATCCATTAGGCTTTGCTTCGTTCGTTGCCATTTTGCTGATAAAACGGGCTGAGGACAAACCACCCGATATGGGAAGACCTGTTTCCTTTTTTATAAACTCTCTCAGCTCTTTTGCATATTTGCTGGCACCAAAGAATTTGTCCATACCTGTGAAGTCAATATAGAATTCATCGATGGAGGCTTTTTCAAACAATGGAACTTTTGAGGCAATGATCTCGGTGACCCATCTTGAATATTTGCTATAGTCGCCGCGGCTGCTGCTGGTAACAATGGCATGCGGGCAAAGTTGTAAGGCTTTCTTCATCGGCATGGCAGAATGGATCCCAAATTTCCTGGCCTCATAGCTGCAGGCCGCCACAACGCCACGTTCATAGCCGCCCACGAGAACGGGCTTTCCTTTTAACGTCGGGTTGTTGAGTATTTCGACAGAAACGAAGAAAGAATCAAGATCAAAATGCGCAATATGTTTTCGGATCTCAGTCACATTTTCAAAGATACGATGACTATTTAAGCACCAAGAACCAATCCCGCCAACTGGCGGGACCAAGAACCAAAAAAAATTCAAATCGCAAGTTTGAACAGGTTTTGGTTTATAAATTAATATTTTTTATTTATTTGGGTCTTGTATCTTGATATTTGAAATTGATATATGCAACTCGAATGGCTAAAAACAGGCATAGGCCCGCTGAAGGATATTCTCACTTTTCTGAACAAAGAAGGAAAGACAAATGATATATTGAAAAGGCAGGTGCTGCGGGAGCTGCGAAACAACCTCAATATTTTTCACAACGCTTACCTGAACGAGGTTTCCCCTGATATCATGATCGATATGCTCGCCAATACCGCGATCAACGAGGCGATGAAAGCTAATTTTAAATTCAGGAAATTAAAAGCAGGAACGATCGAGCCTTATCACGTGTTTAACGACAGGAATAAAAAATACATCGGTTGGGATGCCGAAAAACTGATCGATAAGATTGATGAAAAGATCGAAGAGCTGAAGAATATCAAGAAGATGAATAAGGGCAGTGTTGTAGATGCAAAGAACAATGTGTCGATGATGCTGAGCAACCTGTATTACCGCATGAAATTGCTGGCCGATTTTATTAAAGGGCCTAAATAATTAGCATTAAACCTTTGTCTATGCGACTACTGGTTTTATTATTGTTTTCCGCGTTCTCATTGATTGCTGCAGGTCAGCGAAAATATCATTGTGAATATAAAGAAACAGTATCCTTTCCCATGCCGGACTCAATATCAAAATCAGTGAGAAAACAAATAGAAGACCAGGGTTTTTCATCTAAGATTGCAGATCAGTTAGTACAGCAAATGAACTTACAAGGTTTATCCGCTGACTATGTGAGGATCGTAGAGGCACGGGCCGATAGCACATTTATTTTGGCTACTAATAAAGTTGACCAGGAAGAGGAAAGTGATATAAAGATCAATATGCCCGATGCAAAGTATTTATACAAAAAAGGTAAAGTGTATGTTTTTGATACTTTAAAAAGACAGTGGGTCATTAGTGTGATGTGGTCTGGATCAAAAACCTTCAATGCAAATGACGACAAAAGACTAATTATGGGTCATTCCTGTACTTGCTATGCAAGCACTGATAGCACTTTGAAAATATGGGTGGCCAAAGATCTTCCGGGGTATGTCAACCCAGGGTTGAGCATTCGGCAGATTAAAGGAGCCGTCCTGGGATACGAATTAAATAATAGGGACAAAAACAATACGATAAAATCAGAAATGACGAAGATTGAATGATGGTGTCAGCCCAGGTATATATCCAATAGACCTTCCGGGAGCGAAACAACTACCTGCTTTTTTTTATGGTCAATTTTCTGCAACGTACTTTCATTGATAGGGATTAAAGCTTCCTTGCCTTTTATATCCAGGCGGCAAAGCAGCTGATGTGGTTGTTCAATGACTTCAAGTATATCGCCGATGTTTTCTTTTTCATTAATAACGGAATAGCCCAGTAAGCCTGCCGGGGCTGATTTGGCAGCAAACTTTTTAAAGTCTGCTGCTGGCAGCCATAGTTCCTTTTGGACAAATTTTGCGGCAGATTCCCTTGTATCAATCCCTTCCAGCTTAATATATGTTTCCTCTTCGTTTTTGATTTTGGCTGATTCGACAAACCAGGGAATAAATGAATCCTTTTTTTCTTCGATAAAAATGGCCTCTAATCCTTTTAAGGAAGTTTTTTTACCAAAGGAATGTTTCAGCAGTAATTCACCTTTCAGGCCATGAACAGTTATTAATTTTCCTATTTTGAAATACTCAACCATGATTTACCGCGATAAAAAAAGGCGACACTTATTAGTTGTCGCCTTCACGAACTTTCAGAAATGCGGATAATTTATTTATCCTTCGTTACCGCTTCCTTCAGTCTTCCGCTCAGGTCTGCGACCCGGCATTGGACGTCTGGCTCTTTTTTGGCGGTATGCTTCTTCCTGGCGTTTTTTCACCTGCGCATCGTGTTCTGCGCTCCACTTGGTGAATTTTTCCATGGCAGTTGCCTCATCAAACAAACCCAGCTTAACACCACGGAGCAGGTGTTTGAGATACAATACTCCTTTAAAGCTAAGGATCCGGCGAACCGTATCGGTTGGAGTAGCTCCTTTGCTGAGCCATTCCAAAGCTTTCTGACGATCCAGCTGAATAGTAGCCGGAACAGTCAATGGATTATACGTACCTAATTTCTGGATGAATTTCCCGTCGCGCGGGCTGCGGGCATCGGCAACTACGATGAAGTAGAAGGGTCGTTTTTTTGACCCATGACGTTGCAGTCGGATTTTTGCTGCCATCTTAAATAGACATTTAAAGGCGATTAAACAATAATTGTTAAACCCCGGTTGATACCGGTTGGTGCGAAGATAAGACGCGGGTCGTGAAACGCCAAATCAGTCCCGACTCGATGGTCCAAAATAGGTGTCTTCGGAATCAACAAAGTGTTTTCCACCACGGAAAAAAAACTATTGACTAACGACTGTCGACTCCTGACTCCAGGCTCGGGTCTCAGGAACTATCTCTTCATTCCTGGCATCATTTTCCCAAACATGCCCATTTTGTTCATGCCTTTCATCATGTCTCTCATTTGCTCAAATTGGTTCATAAAAGCATTGACCTCGCTGATGTCTTTGCCACAACCTGCAGCGATCCGTTTGCGGCGGCTCCCATTTATCAGGTCAGGGTCGCTTCTTTCTTCAGGGGTCATGGAGTTGATGATCGCTTCAATCCCTTTAAAAGAATCGTCGTTGATATCGATATCCTTTATTTTGCTACCCATCCCGGGGATCATGCCAAGCAGGTCCTTCATGTTTCCCATTTTTTTTATCTGCTCGAGCTGGGCTTTAAAGTCAGCGAAATCAAATTTATTCTTGCGGATCTTTCCTTCCAGTTTTTTAGCCTGCTCTTCATCAAATTGTTCCTGGGCTTTTTCTACCAGCGTTGTGATATCCCCCATGCCGAGGATGCGCTGAGCCATACGCTCGGGGTAAAACACGTCCAGCGTATCCATCTTTTCGCCACTGCTGACGAACTTGATAGGCTTTTGCACTGTGTATTTGATGGAAAGAGCTGCACCACCCCTCGTGTCGCCATCCAGTTTAGTCAAAACAACACCGGTAAAATCCAAACGATCGTTGAAGGCTTTTGCTGTATTTACGGCGTCCTGCCCGGTCATGCTGTCCACCACGAACAGGATCTCCTGGGGTTTGACCGTGTCGCGGATATTGGCAACTTCCTTCATCATCGCCTCATCGATCGCAAGGCGACCGGCGGTATCGATAATGACCACGTTCTTGTTTTTACCTCTTGCTTCCTTTATCGCGTTTTGGGCGATGGCTACGGCGTCCTTATTTTCTTCCTCTATATGTACGTCGACACCGATCTGCTCACCCAGGACCCTTAACTGTTCCATGGCTGCCGGGCGGTAGATGTCAGCGGCCACCAACATGGGTGAAAGCCCCTTCCTGGTTTTAAGATAGCTGGCCAATTTGCCACTAAAAGTCGTTTTACCGCTTCCCTGCAGGCCTGCGATCAATATGACTGCCGGATTCCCCTTGGAATTAAAACCGGCCTCCTGGCCTCCCATTAGCTCGGTGAGCTCATCCTTGACGATCTTGACCATTAACTGGCTGGGACTGATAGCGTTAATGACTTTTTCACCTACAGCCTTGTCCTTCACCTTGTCGGTAAATTCCTTGGCTATCTTATAGTTGACATCTGCGTCAACCAGTGCGCGCCGGATCTCTTTTACCGTGGCTGCGATATTGATATCTGTGATTCTCGCCTGACCTTTTAGATTCTTAAAGGCACTTTCCAGCTTTTCCTGTAACGAATTGAACATAATCGCGGATTATGGGATTGTTTGATGATTTACGGATGATTAATTGTATTAACGAACCGTTTGACATTGTAAACTTGAAGGCCCAAAATTAAGAAGAAGACTAATAGAATCAGGCATCCCATAAATGAAGAATGTAACCAACGAGGGTTACATTCTTCAAATAACTGTCAAAAAAGTAAAATTATTTTTTCAGTGAAATTGTTTTTTAATCAAAAAATGCGTGATTTTATGCACCAAGATAGGTTCTTAAAAGTTTACAACGATTTGTAGCTCTCAGTTTGGTGATGGCTTTATCCTTGATCTGGCGGACCCTCTCGCGGGTGAGGTTGAACCTTTCACCGATATCTTCCAGGCTCATAGGATGATCTACCCCGATGCCGAAGAAATAGCAGATCACTTCTTTTTGCCTTTCAGTGAGAGTTTTCAACGATCGGTCGATCTCTGTTTTCAGTGATTCCTTATGGTCAAGTTCACCATCAGTTCTTTCTGCATTGGGATTTTCCAGCACATCCAGCAGGGTATTGTCCTCGCCTTCAGATAAAGGAGTATCCATGCTGACGTGGCGGGCGGCGATGCCAAGACTGGCAGAGACTTCTTCCAGGTCCATTTCCAGGACTTCAGCCAATTCTTCGGCTGAAGGTTCCCTTTCAAATTGCTGTTCAAGTTGAGAGTATGCTTTTTGTATGCGATTCGTTAAACCTACTTTGTTTAGCGGTAAGCGGACAATACGGGATTGCTCGGCCAAAGCCTGTAAAATGCTCTGGCGGATCCACCATACTGCATAAGAAATGAATTTGAAACCACGGGTTTCATCAAAACGCTGAGCGGCCTTTATAAGCCCGAGATTACCTTCATTGATGAGGTCTGGCAGTGATAAACCCTGGTTTTGATACTGTTTGGCGACAGATACAACGAAACGAAGATTCGCTTTGGTCAAACGATCCAAAGCACGTTGGTCACCTTGCTTAATTAGTGTGGCTAATTTGACTTCTTCTTCAGGAGTGATCAGCTCTACTTTACCAATTTCCTGGAGATACTTCTCCAGACTTTGAGATTCACGATTCGTAATAGACTTCGTGATCTTCAATTGTCTCATACTCATAGGTAGTAGGTTAAACGGGGTTATTTAAAGGGTTTAAGAATTCAGTTTTGGTTGGGTTAGCCCTTAAAAAGTACCCAGCACGGAATCGGTTTTCATCAGAATTTGTTGGACTTCAGGCAAATTAGAGGATTTATCCAATATTTGCCAAAAATATTTTACTTTTCTTTAACGCAAATCAACAAATTTTATTTTATATGCGGTTTTACTGCGGAAAAGGGCCAGAAAGGGTTATAAAAAAATATTTTGGGGCAATCATTATTTAATTATTATTGCAGCATTCCGTGAGGTTTAATAATGACAGAATGAGTAAACAGTTATACACGTTAGAGTTTCCGGTCAGGTGTTCACCTTCTATTTTATATGAATTCCTTTCGACGCCAGCCGGATTAGGAGAATGGTTTGCAGATAAGGTAGACGAAAGAGACAGTACTTTCTATTTCGGATGGAACGGTTCATACGACAAAGCTGACGTAATAGAAAAAGAACTGGATAAATACATCCGGTTTCACTGGCAATCTGCGCCAAAAGATGAATACTTTGAATTTCGTATAGAAAAATCCGAGATCACTAACCAGACAATCCTCGTCGTTAAAGATTTTGCAGAGAAAAAAGAGATCAAGGACCAGGCCCTTCTATGGGATCACCAGGTGAAAGAACTGTTTCACCGGTTAGGTAATTAATTAATCAGCCAACCACAGTACCAATTGCCGGAAAGAAATAAATAAATCATTTCCTGTCTCATTCCATTGTTCAAACGAAAGCTTCTTTGCCAGCTTAATAAAAGGTTTATGAATGACATGAGCTTTAAAAGTTCCTTCATCCATATCTTTTAACGGTAAATAGTTGTTGGTCTCAAAATGATGCTCCCACAGATCATCACCAACACCGATATAAAAAGTTTCATCTTTTAAAAAAGAAAAACCGGCAGCCGCTTTTCTTTCATAGGTCCGTTTATAGATACCCGCCAGGTGCAGCGTAATACTAAAGAAATTGCCCCACCAGAACATACTGCGAACTGCAAAATGATCTTCCTTGCCAAAATATCTCGGGTGATCGAGAACCAGCCAGGGCAGTCCTTTATAATTTTCGCCTCTTGATATTTTCGGGGGAATGGCTGTCACCTCTGGCGGCAGGATGTTGGGGTGATCTTTAAAAAAATCCTGTTGCTTTGATTGTATGTCTTCCAGGATAAGCTTTACCTTTTGTAAAATCTGGTTCTTTGTTAAAATCCAGTCTGCATTGCCAACGAGTTGAGTCTCCTTTGCTGAAAGCATTATTTTTGCTTTATCCATAATTAAAGATAAGTGATCAAAAAATTAGACAAGCTCGTTATCAAAGCCTTCCTCGGTCCATTTGCTGCTACATTTTTTATCACGCTTTTTGTGTTGCTGATGCAGTTCTTCTGGCTATGGGTTGATGACTTCGTCGGCAAAGGCATAAGTACCGGTATCATCTTCAAATTTATCTGGTATCAAAGCGCCGTACTGGTAACGTTGGCCCTCCCACTGGCGATTCTTCTTTCTTCGCTGATGACTTTTGGTAATCTCGGGGAAAGTTTTGAACTGGTAGCTATCAAATCCTCAGGGATTTCCCTTTTGCGTTTCATGCGTCCCCTGTTTGTTGTCGCAATCATTTTATCAGGCATTGCTTTTTTATTTTCCAACTATATGATCCCGGTAGCCAACCTGAAATCAAGAACGCTTTTGACGAATATTGTCAACTCACAACCGGCTTTTGATCTCCAGGAGGGAGTGTTTTATGATAAGATCCCCAATTACGCCATCAAGATCGGGAAAAAAGAACCGAATGACACAGTGATAAGAGATGTGATAGTATACGAATCGGGAGGATCTCTTCAGGACAATTTCCTTATTGCCAAATCGGGTGTAATGCGTCTATCTGACAGTAATAAACGCATTCTTGAGTTCATCCTGAAAGATGGCTGGAGATATGAGGAAAGAGGAGATCGTTACGGGAGCCTGAGAACGGATTATATCCGGGTAGGTTTTAAGGAATATAAAAAGGAATTTGACCTGAGCGCTTTGGGATACCAGGGTCTAACAAATGACAGCGCTAACATGAATAACGAGAAGATGCTTAGTATGCGGCAACTGAATAAAGCCATTGATTCGTTTCAAATTGAAAACAGGAAGATCGACCGGGAGACAGAGAAAACAACATTTTCCATTCTTCCGTTTACTGCCTTATTCGACACGGCAAAAAACCTGAAATTTCCTGTTGATACAAGTGCTGCCATCAAAAAGGCCAGGCGGTTTGAAGATCTTTTACCGGATTCTGTTAGACAAGCCGTGCACGATGGAACTATTGGGCTTATCAGTTCGCTAAAAAATAACGTTGATGCCAACCAGGTCAATAGTAAAGAGAGAGAAAAAAGACTAAGGAGGCATAAAGTAGAATGGCATCACAAGATTGTCCTTGCTCTAGCTTGCCTGGTACTCTTTCTTATCGGCGCACCACTCGGTTCAATTATCCGCAAGGGTGGGTTGGGCATGCCACTCATCTTCGCGATCGTTTTCTTCATGGTGTTTTATTTTTCTACTACAGTAGGTGAGAAGCTGGCAAACGAGGGCACACTTTCTCCTTTTGCCGGCATGTGGCTGGCGACATTCGTGCTGGTACCAATTGGCATTTTTCTTACCTACAAGGCCATGAGAGATTCCCAGTTGTTTAATAAGGAATGGTATACCCGGGTTGCCCGGATCATCAGTTCTTTTTTAAGTCACAACCCTTTCCGGTGAGCATGAAAATAAGGCCTAACTTTACTTTCTTCAATTCAATTTATGGAAAAGAATAAATCAACACGCAGATCATTCCTGTCGACATCTGCCAAAGCCACTTTGGCCATCACAGCCGGGATCGGTGCCAGCGGTTCAATGAATGGGACATGGGCCTCCCCTAATACTCCGCATCACCGCCGATTTGACACAGGTTTTAAGCAGGAGCCTTTACCTTATGCTTACAATGACCTGGAAAAAGCTATTGATGCGATGACAATGGAAATTCATTATACAAAACATGCGGCGGCTTATGCCACTAACGTACAGGATGCCGCAAAGGCAGAAGGAGTTGATACCAATAAACCGCTGGAAGATGTTCTGGCAAAGATCTCAAAATATTCAGCCAAGCTGAGAAACAATGGAGGCGGGCATTATAATCATGAACTGTTTTGGAAATCGATGTCACCAAACAGCAGTGAAAAACCTTCCGGAAAATTACTGGCTGCCATTGAATCAGGCTTCAATTCCTTTGATGCCTTTAAAACGCAATTCGGCGACGCCGGCAAGAATCGTTTTGGGAGCGGCTGGGCCTGGTTATTCCTGGATGGAGATAAGAAATTAAGGATCGGTTCTACACCCAATCAGGATAACCCATTGATGGATGTAAGTGACATAAAAGGATTTCCTGTTTTAGGTCTTGATGTTTGGGAGCACGCCTATTATCTCCGCTATCAAAACAAGCGACCGGATTATATTGCTAATTGGTGGAAGGTGGTGAATTGGGATTTTGTGCAAAAACGGTTTGAAGCAGCCTGATATTCCTGATTACCTTTTGTAGCATGGGTGATCCGCCACGAGGCAGAGTCAATAATTATTCAAGTAACTTGCCCTCTTGAAAACCTCGGCTCAGAACTTACAAATCCAGAAATGGGTAGCGGGCATTTCAATACTGCTGCTTGCCGTAAAATTCCTTGCATTTTATTTTACTAATTCGGTTGCTGTTCTCACGGACGCAATGGAGAGTATTGTTAATGTAGTTGCCGGGTTTATCGGGTTGTACAGTTTATATGTTTCAGCCAAACCCAAGGATAAGGATCACCCGTACGGACATGGCAAGGCTGAATTTCTTTCTGCTGCAATAGAAGGCACCCTGATAGGGGTTGCGGGGACATTGATCCTTTATAAGGCTATCCAACATCTCATCCACCCTGTATCGTTAAAAAAGCTGGATACAGGCATCGTGTTAATAGGGATAACAGCGATCATCAATTTCATCACGGGATATTATTGCGCAAGGACCGGGAGGAAAAACAACTCATTAGCACTCGAGGCCAGCGGTAAGCACCTCCAGAGCGATACGTATTCCACGCTAGGTATCATCGCCGGGCTGATGCTCCTTTTTTTTACCGGCCTTCAATGGATTGATAGCGCGGTAGCCATATTTTTCGGGGGATTTATAGTATTTACAGGCTACAAGATCATTCGACAGTCGATTGCGGGAATAATGGATGAGGCTGATGAACAATTGCTGGCCCGGATGGTTGAACTATTAAACGGCACCCGCAGGGAAAATTGGGTCGATCTTCATAATTTACGCGTCATTAAATATGGAAGCGTCCTGCACCTTGATTGTCACCTGACGGTACCCTGGTATCTCAACGTAAATGAAGCGCATGAAGAAATTGAAGCGCTGGCAAAGTCCGTAAAAACGGAATTTGGAGAGACACTGGAAATGTTTGTCCACTCGGATGGCTGCAAGTATTTCCAATGCCCGATATGTGATAAGGAAAATTGCCCTGTAAGGCAACATGCGTTTGTAAAGAAAGTAAAATGGACGCTCGAAAATATTTTGCAAGACAAAAAGCACAGGTATGAAGACCTCAACAAAGTGGAAGCATGACGGCGTTTTTGAAAGCCACCAGGAGGGCAGTGATAAATCGATAACGATAGACACGGATAGAAAACAGGGGCCTGGCCCGAAATCACTGTTGTTGTCGGGTCTCGCTGGTTGCTCAGGAATTGATGTGATTGATATCCTGAAAAAGCAACGGGTTGAATTTTCAGATTTTTCTATAGACGTGGAATCTGAAACGACGACAGATCACCCAAAGGTTTTTAGAGATATTTCCGTCACATATTCCATCCGCACCGACCCGGCTAATGAAAAAAAAGTGAAAAAAGCCATCGAATTGTCATTGGATAAATACTGTGGCGTATCGGCCATGCTTAAGAAGAATTCTGGCATTCATTATAAATTGCAATTGATAAAATAAAATGCTTTCTAAAAAATCACAGTACGCATTTAAAGCACTGGCTTACCTCACAGAAAAATTCAATGAGGGCCCCGTTCTTATTTCAGAGATCTCCACTAAAAAGAAAGTCCCCCTGAAATTCCTGGAAAATATCCTTCTCGAATTAAAAAAAGCCGGTATCCTGGAAAGTAAAAAAGGGAAGGGTGGTGGATATTATCTCAAAAAAGACCCAGCTGAGGTCAAAGTAGTTACTATCGTCCGTTTGGTTAATGGGCCGGTAGCCATGTTACCCTGCGTAAGTCTTAATTTTTACAAGCGTTGTGATAATTGTGATGAAACCAGCTGCGGCCTGCATGATATCATGATCCAACTTCGAGATGCATCATTGACTGTCCTGGAAAATAAGACGCTTATTGACCTTTGTAAAATGGACCCAAAATAGTCCACAAACTTGGTGGGATAATCGTTTTGCCTTATTTTCGTAATCTCAAAAACCTCACTATATGGCATTACGTTTAGGGGATACTGCTCCCAATTTTAAAGCACAAACAACTGCGGGTGAAATTGATTTTTACGAGTACCTCGGTAATGGCTGGGGCATTTTATTTTCACACCCGGCTGATTACACTCCTGTCTGTACGACAGAACTTGGAAAAACTGCTTTATTGAAAGATGAATTTGCAAAAAGAAATGTAAAAGTCCTCGCCGTAAGTGTCGACCCCATAGATAAACATGAAGGATGGGTAAAAGATATTAATGAGACGCAAAATGCAACCGTAAACTTTCCCCTGATCGCCGACCCTGAAAGAAAAGTGGCTGAGCTATATGACATGATACACCCCAATGCTTCCGCAACGGCAACAGTAAGATCGCTGTTCGTGATCGGACCCGACAAACTGGTCAAGCTCATGATCACGTATCCTGCTTCTACCGGAAGAAATTTTGTTGAAGTATTGCGAGTGATCGATTCATTGCAGTTAACGGCTAATTACAGTGTTGCTACCCCGGCTGATTGGAAAGCAGGGGAAGATGTCATTGTCGTACCCACAGTCACAACGGAAGATGCCGTCAAGAAATTTCCGAAAGGAGTTAAAATAGTAAAACCTTATTTGCGGTACACACCGCAGCCTGACCTATGATGTTGAGCCAGGAGCAGATAAAGAAATTGGAGAGCAGCCCGGTAACCGAGGCGATACGAATGGTGACTGACTGGTTTCCGAACGAAGTGGTATTCTCCTCTTCGCTCGGGCAGGAAGACCAGGTATTGACAGATATAATTTTTAGAAATGACCTGCCTGTAAAGATCTTTACGATCGATACCGGCAGGTTATTTAATGAAACGTATGAATTGCTTGACCGGACAATAGCCCGGTATGAAAAGCCAGTGCATGTTTATTTCCCCGAAGCAGCCGACGTTGAAAAATTTGTAACAGACAAAGGCATCAATAGTTTTTATGAATCTGTAGAGAACCGGAAGGAATGCTGCCATATCCGCAAGGTTAAACCATTGAACCGGGCATTAAAAGGGGCGAAGGTCTGGATAACCGGCCTTAGGTCGGAACAATCAGGTAACCGGCAAAAAATGCCAATGATCGAATGGTTGGAAGATAAGCAGCTGTATAAGTTCAACCCGCTTATCAACTGGAACTACGATCAAATGATGAGCCATATCAGCAAGAACAACGTGCCTTATAATTTTTTACACGATAAAGGATATATAAGCATTGGTTGTGCTCCCTGCACAAGGGCGATAGAACCGGGAGAAGATGCAAGGGCGGGAAGATGGTGGTGGGAAACCTCGCAAAAAGAATGTGGTTTGCACACGACAATAGTAAAGCAAGGTTAAATTTTATTAATAAAGAAATCTATTTGCCAGATTGATAAACAGAATGTATGAGCCAGTATCATTTGGATTATTTGGAGCAGTTGGAATCGGAAAGCATTCATATTTTCCGGGAAATAGCCGCACAATTTGAAAGACCGGCATTACTGTTTAGCGGAGGTAAGGACTCCATCACGCTGGTTCACCTCGCAAAAAAAGCATTTGCACCGGGAAAGATCCCGTTCCCGTTGATGCATATCGATACTGGCCACAATTTCCCCGAGGCACTGGAATTCCGCGATTGGCTGGTGAAGGAAGTAAATGCCACCCTCATCGTGAGAAAAGTGGAAGACACCATCAAGCAACGTAATCTCACAGAACAAAAAGGAAAATTTGCCAGCCGCAACTGGCTGCAGACTTATACCTTGTTGGATGCGATAGAAGAATTCAAACTCGATTGCTGTATCGGTGGTGGGAGAAGAGACGAGGAAAAAGCAAGAGCGAAAGAGAGGATATTTTCCGTCCGCGATGAGTTTGGCCAATGGAATCCCAAGCTTCAGCGACCTGAACTGTGGAATATTTACAATGGAAGGATACACAAAGGCGAAAACGTACGGGTGTTTCCTATCAGCAACTGGACGGAACTCGATGTCTGGAATTATATCCGAAAGGAAAAAATAGATTTGCCTTCCATCTATTTTTCGCACGAGAGAGAAATAATCGAGCATGAAGGACAACTAATAGCAGTTTCCGGTTTTATCCGCGTAGATGATACGGATGTTGTGCAGAAAAAGAAAGTCCGTTACAGGACCGTGGGAGATATGACTTGCACCGCGGCCGTAGAATCAAACGCGACTACGCTTGATGAAGTGATCAATGAAATTACCTCCACAAGGATCAGTGAACGGGGTGAAACCAGGATCGATGATAAAGTGACAGAAGCAGCAATGGAAGACCGGAAGAAAAACGGATACTTCTGATTATTTTGAAAGGCACATTCAACATTCAAAACAGTGTAACTTGGATTTACTACGATTTATAACGGCTGGTAGCGTCGATGATGGCAAAAGCACATTGATAGGCCGCTTGCTGTACGACAGCAAAAATATTTTGATCGATCAACTGGAAGCCCTGGAGAGATCAACAAAGAACCGGAGTGACGGTTCTGTTGACCTGGCGCTGCTGACTGATGGTTTGCGTGCGGAAAGGGAGCAGGGGATAACTATCGATGTGGCTTACCGGTATTTTTCAACGCCAAAAAGAAAGTTCATCATAGCTGATGCTCCTGGTCACGTGCAATACACGAGAAATATGATCACCGGCGCCAGCAACACCAACCTCATCATCATTCTCGTTGATGCCAGGCAGGGCGTGGTTGAACAAACGCGTCGCCATTCGATTATTGCTTCGTTATTGAAAATACCGCATGTCATTGTCGCTATCAACAAGATGGACCTGGTAGAATATTCACAGGATGTATTTAACAATATTGCCATTGAATATTCTGAAGTTGCCAAACAACTCGGGTTAAACGAGGTGATCTATATTCCTATCAGCGCACTGAACGGCGACAATATCGTGGACCGTTCCGAAAATATTACCTGGTACGATGGCAAACCTTTGCTCGAGCTCCTCGAAGAAATAGAAATCGATCATGATATAAACCTCGACGATGCACGGTTCCAGGTGCAATTTGTCATCAGACCACAAACTGAAGAACTCCACGATTACAGGGGGTATGCCGGTAAAGTGGTGAGCGGTATTTACAGGAAAGGAGACAAGGTGAGAGTCCTTCCCCAGGATATTGAAACTACCATTAGCAAGCTGGAGGCAGGCGGCAAAGAGGTAAATGAAGTATTCGCTCCTCAGTCCGTGGTTATTCAATTAAGCGATGATATTGATATCAGCAGGGGCGATTCGATCGTAAAAACAGATGACCTTCCCAACGTAAGTAATGAACTGGAAGTATTGTTATGCTGGATGGATGAAAAGCCACTACAACCCGGCAATAAATATTTATTGCAACATAATAGCCGGTTGGTAAAGGCTATAGTCCGCAACATAGAATATAAACTTGATGTAAATACCCTGCAACAGCAGGTGCCAGAAGGGAGTGTGCGTTTGAACGAGGTCGCAAAAGCAACGATTAAAACAGCATCATCCCTGGTGTATGACTCCTTTGCCCGAATCAGTGCGAATGGCAGCGCAGTATTGATCGACGAAACAAGCAATAGCACCGTTGCCGCGGTTCTTATCAACTCGTAAATATCAAATGGAAGGAAAAAAAAATACAGGAAAAGTAATACTTGCGGGTGCAGGTCCGGGAGATCCTGAGTTAATTACTCTAAAACTTCAAAAAAGATTGGCCGCGGCGGATGTTATTATAACCGACCGCCTGGTAAATCCTTCTATCATCAGCCAGCATGCGGCGAAGGATGCTGAAATAATATTTGCAGGCAAACAGGGTTATAATGATGCCTCACTATCACAGGAGGAGATCACCGCGACGATCGTTCGCAATGCATTATCCGGTAAAAAAGTGTTGCGCTTAAAAGGAGGTGATGTTGCTTTCTTTAGTAATGTGCTGGATGAGTTGAAAGCCTTGCAGGAACATAGTATCTCATTTGAGATCATTCCGGGTGTTACCGCAGCATCGGGAGCTTCTGCTTACACCGGCATTCCTCTTACCGCAAGAGGGTATGCACAGGCGGTACAGTTTATCGCTTTTAACCCCAACAACGATTTAGAACTAGAACAATGGCAGGCTCTCGCGGCAACCAGTGACACACTTGTGTTTTACATGGCTTCGAAAAATCTTTTTACCCTGGTTGAACAATTGCTTTGTCATTCAAAGGATCCTCTGACTCCGCTAGCAGTTATTGAACAGGCCACAACCAGTCATCAAAAGGTTTACACAACTGTGTTGAAACAGTATGCTGCAGATTTTGCAGGCTTACAATTCAGTTCTCCTTCATTGGTTATTATCGGGAAAGTGGTAGAGTTATATCAGCAATATGCCTGGTACAACGCCAACGCAGATGGAACGGTCTTTAAAGAATTAAAATAATAATTATTCTGTTTCATTTCCTTCATCCTCGTTAGCAATTGCTTCAATAGTAATAATTCAAATAATATCTCCGGCGAATAATTTTTTTTAAACTTACCTGCGTGTACAGGCATTGTATTTGTCTTATCTCCAGTATTAAACCTTAGAATATGTGGAAAGTGATTTTACAACCCGTAAAAGCCGCCTTTCCCCTTATCGCAGGATTATCCGCCCTTTTGAATTCTGCATACAGTCAGCAAAATATCATTGCTGATAAAAATAATACCCGGCCCGAGGTAAAGGAACAACAAATGAAACCGGCCCGCATCACGAGTTTCGCGGCTATTCATGCCAATGGTTATAATGAGATACAATGGACAACTCTCAACGAAGAGGATATCCGCCGTTTTATAGTAGAGGCCAGTGCTGACGGTATCAACTTTCAAACTGCCGGGGAAATGACTCCTCTTGCCGGCACTTATACTCTGAAACATTATACATTCGATACAAGACCTCTCCTTTACAGGATAAGAATGGAAAATAAAGACGGTAAATTTTATAACTCCGAAGCTTTCCTTCTTGATGGGGTTGCTATTTCACCGGTCAGGGTTTTCCCAACTATTGTCGAGGGAAATGTAGTGAACGTAGTTGCGGCGTTCCCGGTTGAACGTGTGAATATTGTTTCTACCAATGGGCAACAGGTGTTCGCGCAGGATATGGGTGGTATTTCAGGATCTGCACATGTAACGCTTCCCGTGTTGAGTGCTGGCACCTATATGATGACATCTTATGGTAATGGATGGAAGAGCACGTCGAAGATCGTTGTTGCCAGGTAACGAAAGTAAATCTCAAGAACCAAAACCCAAGAACCAAATGCGTGAGATTAAGGTTTTTTGATGAGTATCCACTCACTTTTCGGCAAGGACGGCCTGCTCTCTGAAAACTTTAGCAAACTCAACGAACTCTTTTGCCTGTTCGAAGTAATTCAGAGCAAATTCTTCCGAAGGTGGCGCCTCATTCATGCGCATTACATCGTTTTTAAAACCTGCTGAAGAAGTGTATAGACCTTTTTGGGTAAAATGTGTATCAAAATCCTTTAGTATACCATGTTGTGTATTGCATTGCACACCCTGTTGCAGCAATAAAGCTTTTGCTGTATGCACCTGTGCGGCATAAGCCTGGTAGATGCCATCAGCCCATTTCCCATTGGCGAGGCATTCTTCACTGCCGGCAATTTTTTCACTGGCTTCGAGGATCAATGTAGCTACAAGATCGATCATCACGCCTGCACATTCACCCACACCAATAGCTGTTGAGAATTTCTCCTGCTGGCCCCAGTCCAGATAATCTTCTGCCTGCAGGGTCTCCAGGCTGGCCAGGGGTTTCAGCAAGTCATAATAATAACGGTCACCTTTTTTATGGCTGTAATTCAAAAATGATTCGCCCCCCGCATTGCTTTTATAATCATTCAATACCATTCGCAGCACATCCGGCGCTCTTTTGCTGGGTATTTTGATCACTTTGTCCGCAATCGCACCATTGCCGCTGCCGAGTACTCCACCACCGATCAATACCTGTAAAGCTGGTAACACCTGTCCTTTCGCCTTCATTGAACTTCCATGAAAACCGATGGATGCCATTCCATGCTGGCCACAACTGTTCATGCAACCACTGATCTTTATTGCGAGTTCTTTATTGTATAAAAATTCAGGAAATTCATCTTCTATTAATTCCGATAATACCAGGGCCGTACCAGTACTGTTGCTGATGCCCAGGTTGCAGGTATCAGTCCCGGGGCAGGAAGTCACGTCGGCAGTGCTGCCAAAACCAGCTGCTGCCAAACCTTCACCGGCCAATACTGAATAGACATATTCAAGATGCTCTTCTTTTATAAAACGGAATTGCAAACCCTGGTTGATAGTAACACGCACATCATCGGCAATGATGTCTTTCAGTTGGTCTATCAGCACACGGCTGGCATCAGAACTGATATTACCGTTTGCCACACGTACATACACCGCGAAATAGCCTTCCTGCTTTTGCCGGAAAACATTGGTCTCTTTCCAAATTCCGAACCTGAAGGGGTCAATATTTTCGGGTTTCGCCGTTAGTATCGTGTCCCTATAACTTTCGGTATTCGTATTTATCGTGGTTTCGTGTTTTGATGTGTCAACTTTATACCTCTGTTGAGTCAACGCTAATTGTTCTTGCGCGACCAGTTCATTAAAGGCATCAATCCCGATCTTTTGAATCAGGTATTTGATCCTTGCTTTATGCCGGCTGTTTCTTTCCCCGTGGCGATCGAATACGCGTAATACGCTTTCAATGTAAGGAATGAGTAAATCTTCCTCGAGGAATTCGTGGACCGGTATGGCTAAAAATGGTTGGGCGCCAAGACCACCGCCTACCAGCACTTTAAAACCACGCACATCTTTTCCATTGATGTTCCTGATTCTTGGAATTGCTCCGAGATCGTGCATGAATGTAAGTGCAGTATCTTTTTCGCTGCTGCTAAAAGCGATCTTAAATTTTCTACCCATTTCCTGGCAAACCGGTTTGCGAAGAAAATATTCAAACGCCGCATGCGCATATGGCGTTACATCAAAAGGTTCTTCCGGGTCAATGCCTGCAATGTCTGCTGCCGTGATATTCCTGACAGTGTTGCCGCAAGCTTCACGGATTGTGATATCGTCTCTTTCCAGATCGCTCCACAGTTCAGGTGTACGGTCAAGACTTACAAAATGTATTTGCACATCTTGTCTTGTTGTCAAATGAAGATTCCCGGTTGAATATTCGTCCGATACACTCGCAATGCGCTTCCATTGTGCAAGGGTCATCTTACCGTAAGGCAACTTGATACGAACCATTTGCACGCCCTGTTGCCGCTGACCATAAACACCACGGGCCAAACGCAGGCTCCGGAATTTTTCTTCCGGCATTTTTCCTTCCCTGAACTCACGAATCTTTTTTTCGAGTTCAATGATGTCTTTTTCCACGATAGTGTGTCCAGATCCATTGGCCAGATTTTCCAGCTCAGTGCGAAAACTTTGCATGCTAGTTTAAAATTTAGTGATCGGAAGTTGTTTTCCGGCAGGCAATCGAGACTCAATAATCTACTTAAATTGTAGACTATAAAAATACATCCAATAAGGTTACTAGTCAAAAAAATCTGGCTGAAAACAAATAATATTTAGAAGCCGGCTGGAATGTATTAATCAGGAAGATTGGTAATAAGTTTTAGTTTTTCGCTGTTCAGGATCTCAATGTTTTTACCGGAGAGTTTGATCAGGTTTTCTTCGGCCAGCTCGTTCAACACCCTGAAGACTGTTTCATAGGTTGCTCCCGTGTATGAAGCAAGGTCCTGGCGACTAAGCGGCAGGTCAATAATTCCTTCCCGAACGCCAAATTTTTCTGCTATGGTCAATAAAGCCTGCGCCACGCGACCTTTGACAGGCATATGGGCGAGATTGCGCATTTTCCTTTCGGATACCTTAAGTTCTTCGGCAAAAAACATCATCAATTGTAAGAAGTAATCCTGGTTCATTTTCAGAGAGCTGAAAAAAAACTCAATTCCAACAAAACATACCAGGGAAGTTGAAATGGCAGTAGCTGACACAGGATAGTCGAGTTCATTACCGAGTCCCCTGTGTCCTACGATCTCGCCCTTTCCGGCAAGGCGGATGATCAATTCTTTTTCACCCCATTTCTTATGCACTTTGACTGCACCTTTGTATACAAAAAAGATCCCGGTCACTTTTTCACCTTCCTTGAAAAGCATTTCACCTTTACGCACCTGGAAAGTCTGGCGGTGAGCGGCTATTGCCGGGAGCCACTCCCTGAGACAAAGGGTACAAAATGAACAGCCTTTCAGATCGCATTCCTTTTTATTTTTTTTCATGTGGATCTAACTTATAGATTAGTCATCTAAGGTGTGGGATTTTTAAATAATTCGACGCGAAATTCATATTATATTATTCAACATATGAAAAATATTAACTGAATATGATGTTTTTTTGTAAGAAAGTCAGTACATTTATTACATAGATCATATTTAATGCAGGCGATTTATAGGAAAATTGACCAAGTGTATTATATATAATTTATATTAATATAACCAAACTTGCCATATTATCTCAATTTGATCATTCATTTAACCCCAGAAAAAATGAAGATTGTAATTGCAGGCAATGGCATGGTGGGATACAAGTTTTGTGAGAAATTACTCGCTCACGTCCACCCCCGGCAATTTACTGTTACTGTTTTTGGTGAAGAAATTCGCCCAGCCTATGACCGGGTCCATCTCAGTGAATTCTTTACAGGCAAATCAACCGTCGATCTTTCCCTCGCTCCATCTGAATGGTACCGGGATAACAATATTGATCTTCATCTGGGCGACCCCGTTCAGCATATTGACCGCGTCAATAAAAAGATAAAATCTTTCCACGGTCTTGAAGTTTCTTATGACATATTGATCCTGGCAACGGGTTCTTCGGCATTTGTACCTACCATCCCAGGCATCGAAAAACAAGGCGTTTTCATTTATCGTACCATCGAGGACCTTGAATTGATCCGCGCTTATGCTCCAGCAGTGAAAACTGGTGCAGTAATCGGTGGCGGTCTGCTGGGACTGGAGGCTGCCAAAGCGATGATCGATCTCGGAGTTAAAAATACCCATGTTATTGAGTTTGCCTCCAGGTTAATGCCACGGCAAATTGACGACATGGGGTCGGATGTTTTGAAATATAAACTCCGATCGCTTGGATTAAACATACTGACCAACAAAAACACAACAGCAATTCTTGGAGAGGATCACATCAGCGGGATGGAATTCTCTGATGATACAAAGATAGATACAAACATGCTCGTGATTTCTGCCGGTATCAAACCGCGGGATGAACTGGCGCGTCAATGCGGATTGGAAACAGGACCAAAAGGGGGAATAATAGTTAATGAAAAACTGCAAACCAGTGATCCTTTCATTTTTGCTATCGGTGAATGCGCATTATACAAAGGCATGATCTATGGCCTGGTGGCTCCTGGTTATGACATGGCAGATGTAGTGGTGAAAAATCTTTTTCGATCAGGGTCTATGGAAGAAGCTTTATTCATGGGCTATGATATGAGCACCCGGCTAAAACCTTTCACGGTGGCTAAAACAATTGTTGTTAATGATACCAACAAAGGAATTTATAAACGGATCAACATAAGTGAAGACGGTAAGATCTTACTTGGGGGAATATTGGTAGGAGATGCATCGCAATACAATATGTTATTGCAAACATGCAAGAACAAAATTGTGTTGCCGCCTAATCCCGAAGAAATCATAATGGGAACCGTCAATGGCGAAAAAGCTGGAGGGGCAGGCGTGAACCATTTGACAGATGCTGCACTTATATGCAGTTGTGAGGCAGTAACCAAGAAAACAATTTGTGAGAGTGTAACAGAAAATGGATGCGAAAGTGTTGAAGCCATAAAAAAATGTACAAAGGCTGGTACAGGTTGTGGCGGATGTGTACCAATGCTGAAGGATATTATGCTTTCATCAATGGCAGCCCAGGGAAAATATGTGCGCAATGTCCTGTGTGAGCATTTTGATAAAAGCCGCCAGGAGTTGTTTGACCTTGCAAAAATCCATTCATTGAAAACGTATGACGAGGTCCTGGACAGGTTAGGGAAGGGACATGGCTGCGAAGTTTGTAAACCGGCCGTCGTTTCCATTCTCGCCAGTCTTTGGAATGATATGCCTTTAAAGAAAGGAAATGCCACCGCGCAAGATAGCAATGACAGGTTTCTTGCCAACATACAAAAAGGCGGTACTTATTCTATTGTAC
>VBAT01000037.1:0-33377 GCA_005884665.1 Bacteroidota bacterium | reverse complement strand
AAAACTTATTACCATCGGAACTGTCGCAAAAAAATATAATCTCTATACAAAAATTACCGGAGGACAGCGCATTGATTTGTTTGGCGCTCATGTAGCTGATCTTCCGGCGATCTGGGAAGAGTTGATCGCCGCTGGTTTTGAAAGTGGTCATGCCTATGGTAAAGCGCTACGCACAGTAAAAAGTTGTGTCGGTTCCACCTGGTGTCGCTATGGCCTGCATGATAGTGTCAGCTTTGCAATACGTATTGAAGAACGATACAGGGGTTTGAGGGCGCCTCACAAAATAAAGTCGGCGGTTTCCGGCTGCATCCGCGAATGTGCCGAAGCGCAAAGCAAAGATTTTGGCATTATTGCTACCGAAAAGGGATGGAATCTCTATGTAGGCGGAAACGGTGGAAGCAAACCGCAGCATGCCGTATTGCTGGCTGCGGATATCGATGAAAAGAAAGTTGCATAAAATATATTGATCGTTTTCTCATGTTTTATATAAAGACGGCAGATCCGTTGACCCGCACAGCTACGTGGCTAAATAAAATGGAAGGTGGTATCGGCTACCTCCGCAATGTAGTGATCAATGATAGCCTGGACATGGCCGCTCAATGGGAAAAAGAAATGGAGCAACATGTGGCTACCTATAAGTGCGAATGGAAAATAGCCGTTGAAACGCCGGAAATAAGAAAACGTTTCACTCATTTTGTCAATGCGCCCGAAGAGAAAGATCCGACAGTAAAATTCGACGAGCTGCGTGGTCAGAAGAAAGCAAAAGAGTGGAAATAGTCGTCATCCTTTTTATTTGCCATATCTTAAATAGACAATCCTTTCCCTGTGAAAATCATTCCTACACGATTTATTGCCATATCCCGGGAACAAGATTCGCCCGCCGCTAATGATTGCTTGCTTTAATTAGGCACCCCAAAATTATTTCTTAAATGCCAACAACAGACAAAACAGTCAATTGGTTTTTTGCCTGCAGAACAGAGGATGTTCCTGAAAATGGCGGTGTATGTGTAAAACATTGCGACGATCAGATCGCCTTGTTTCATTTTACACGAAAGAATGAATGGTATGCTACACAAAACGAATGCCCACACAGGCGGCAGATGGCTTTGAGTCGCGGTATGATCGGAACGCAGGAAGATGAACCCAAGGTAGCCTGCCCCTTTCATAAAAAAACTTTTTCGTTGAAATCAGGTAAATGCCTGAACGCAGATGAATGTGCCATTAAAGTGTATGATGTAAAAGTAGAGGACGGCAAAGTGTTTATCCGGTTGAACAGTGCAGTGCGGTACTGAAATAACAGAAAAAATTAAACGCCTATGATAAAATCAAAAAATTGTTGACCTAACATCTTTTCCTAAGAATGAAAAAACCCCGGCGCGAAATGGAAGCTCCGACCGGGGAGTATGATTTTAAATTGTAACAACTTAAAACCAAACAAAATTATGAAGAAACTAATTATTCTCTGCGTATGCTTTGCATGTACGTTCAATTCGGTTAGATCGCAAGAAAAAACAGGCGCCAAAGTCACAGTCACCGTATGGGACGGCATGATGGTAGCCGGCTATGTGGACAAGGGGGCCTATGTGAATTTTGGCGGTCCCACTCTGAAATTTATAAAGAAACCCTGGAATTTTTGTTTCGGCATTTTGCCAACCATGCGCATTAAAGAAGACAGGGTACCAAAGGATGCTGCGAAAAACTCCATTGTAACACCTACAGCGGGTTTTGGCTTTACTATCACTTACAAGCATATCGTGTTCCAGGTTCCATTTTATTACAATCCGAAATCGGCTATTGCCAATGGTAAATGGCATCCTGGAATTGGCCTTGGATTCAAGCTTTATTAAGGGTATCCTATTTATTAATGCGTAAACTTTTTATATATGGCATTCAACGCTAATCAACCGCTCGACAAACTCAATATTTTCAGTTTGAAAGGTGTCCAGATGAAAACTTTTCATCTCACATGGCTGACATTCTTCTTTTGTTTTTTCGCCTGGTTTGGTATTGCACCCCTCATGCCGCTTGTGAGCGATTCGCTGCATCTTACCAAAGCACAAAAAGGAAATGCAGCCATTGCCGCAGTCAGCGCAACAATCATTGCACGGCTTGTCATCGGCCGGTTGACAGACAAATATGGCCCACGTAAAGTGTATACATGGCTATTGGTATGCTGTGCTATCCCGGTCATGTGTATTGGGCTGGCAAATAGTTATACCAGTTTTCTTTTGTTTCGCCTGGGAATTGGTGTGATAGGGGCTTCGTTTGTCTTAACACAGTTCCATACGGCTGTAATGTTTGCTCCCACTATAAAAGGTACAGCCAATGCAGTAGCGGGAGGTTGGGGTAATACAGGCGGTGGCGCCACCCAGGTAGCAATGCCTTTAATAGCTGCTGCCCTTGTCGGAGTAGGTTGGGTAAGCAAGGCAGATAGCTGGAGATACGCCATGATCCTTCCTGGCCTGTTGCTCTTAATAATGGCACGCCTTTATTGGAAGTACACAAAGGATACTCCCGCAGGAAATTTTGATCAATTGCCTTCCGCGTCAAGCAAAAAAGAAAATACACTGCTGATTGCCGCAAAAGATTATCGTACCTGGGTATTGACCGTTGCTTATGCCGCCTGCTTTGGCGTTGAAATCACTGTCGACAATTTTGCGGCCACTTATTTCCATGATGATTATAAGGCGACGCTGATCTTCGCGGGATTACTTGCCAGCATATTTGGCTGGATAAACATTTTTGCCCGGGCATTAGGTGGCATCATTTCCGACAAAGTGGGTAAACGATATGGCTTCAACGGTAAAGTGGGATTGCTTGCCATCCTTTTGTTGTTAGAAGGTGCTGGTATAATGTTGTTCGCCAACGCAGGCCATTTATTATTTGCCATCAGCATGATGTTCTTTTTTGGTTTATGCCTGAAAATGGCTAACGGCGCTACATACAGCATCGTTCCATTTATCAATCCAAAGGCGGTAGGAAGCGTAGCGGGTATTGTAGGAGCCGGGGGGAATGTAGGAGCTATGCTGATCGGTTTTTTGTTTAAATCAATGTCCTATGAAGCGGCATTTCTTTATCTCGGTATGGGCGTGTTCGCGGTAGGAGTTGTGGTGTTGACCGTGAGAATAGTAAGTCGACGTGCAGCCGAATCGAAATTCGTTGGCTCAGAAGAAATAACCCGGGCAGTAGCTGCCTGATGTATCGCACCAAATGATAAAACAGGAAACATATAAAACGACTTGCTGCTATTGCGGAGTAGGATGTGGTATTACCGTTAAAAGAGATACACACGGATCTATTACAGTAGAAGGAGATAAAGATCATCCCGTCAACAAAGGAATGCTATGCAGCAAGGGAATGAATTTGCATCACACAGTAAAGGAGCAGGGCGACCGGTTACTTTATCCCGAAATGCGATATGGACGCCACCTGCCCAGGCAGCGGGTATCATGGGAGTCAGCATTAGACCGGACGGCAGCGGTATTTAAAACGCTCATTAGTAAATATGGCCCCCGTTCGGTAGCTTTTTATGCATCTGGCCAGTGTCTTACCGAAGAGTACTATGTTGTCAATAAACTTATCAAGGGATTTATCGGAGGTAATAATATTGATACCAACTCAAGGCTATGCATGAGTTCTGCAGTAGTAGGATATAAAATGAGTCTTGGTGAAGATAGCGTCCCGGTAAGCTACGATGATCTTGAACTGGCAGATGTTATTTTTGTTGCAGGGGCCAATCCTGCCTGGTGCCATCCTGTTTTATGGAGAAGAGTGGAAAGCGCTAAGGAAAAAAATCCTGGTCTGAAGATCATTGTAAGCGACCCGCGAAAAACACAAACCTGTGGGCTGGCGAATGTACACCTGCAATTGAATCCCGGTACTGATATTACCCTGCATCATGCGATAGGCAGATGCTTGTTGGAAGATGGGACCATTGATCTTGATTTTATACGTGATCATACCGAGGGTTTTGAAGCTTACAGGCAAACGGTTTTTGCAAAAACCGTTGCCGAAGCTGCCGTTATTTGTGGCGTGCCGGAACAGGAAATTCGACTGGCTGCCTCGTATATCGGGAATGCTGTGGGCTTTATCAGCATGTGGACAATGGGTTTGAATCAAAGTGTGGTGGGCGTAAACAAAAATCTTTCGCTTATAAACCTCAATCTCATCACTGGTCATATCGGCAAACCTGGTTCAGGTCCTTTTTCATTGACGGGTCAGCCCAACGCAATGGGAGGCAGAGAAGTGGGGGGATTGTCGAATCTCCTGCCTGCACACAGGAATCTTTCCAATGAAGCACACAGGGACGAAGTGGAAAAGTTTTGGCAAATAGAACCGGGTGCCATTTCGCCAACGCCAGGCTTGACAGCGACAGAGATGTTTGATGCATTAAATGACGGGAGTTTGAAAGCCATATGGATCTTATGTACGAATCCGCTGATCAGTTTACCTGATGTAAAGAAAGCAGAGCAAGGACTTAAGAAAGCAAAGTTTGTAGTTGTACAGGATATTACCAGCAAACTGGAAACTTTATCGTATGCCGACGTTGTATTACCGGCAGCGGCCTGGATAGAAAAAGAAGGAACCATGACAAATGCCGGGCGGTATATATCCCATCTCTCCAAAATAGCGGATGCACCGGGCGAGGCATTACCGGATGCCGAGATTATTTGCCGTTTTGCACGCAAGATGGGTTATCATGGATTCGATTTTCATCATCCGTCTGAAATATTCGGAGAACATGCAGCCCTGACCAAAGGCACTTCGATCGATATCCACGATTTGACTTACGATATTTTGAAGGAAAAAAGAGCCATTCAATGGCCATATACCAGGGAATTAAATGGACGCGGTACTCCCCGTTTATTTACCAATAAAAAATTTCATACACCTTCACAAAAAGCCATTATCCATTCATTTGATGATGCTAACCAAAGTGAAGCTGTTACTGGTATTCATCCCCTGGTACTTACCACGGGCCGCATTCGCGACCAGTGGCATTCAATGAGCAAGACGGGAAAAGTAAATAAGCTGATGCAACATATCAGCGAATCTTTTCTTGAAATTCATCCCGAAGACGCACTCGTTCGCGGTATTAAGGACAGCGACCTGGTAGAAGTATTCAATGGCAGGGGAGAAGTAAGAGTGAAAGCAAAACTTTCCCGTGGTATAAAGCCGGGTGTTGTATTCATGCCTATGCACTGGGGCAAGATATTGAACAGTGATTTAAACCGGGCCAATAATCTTACCAACAACCTGGTAGATACAAGAAGTAAAGAACCTGATTTTAAGTTTAGCGCTGTGCAGGTAAGATCATACAAAAAGCCAAAACAAAAAATCGTTGTTATCGGCGCTGGTGCAGGTGCCTGTGGTTTTGTAAAAAGTTACCGGGCCCTGAACACTGATGACGAGATATCTATATTCAGCAAGGAGAATTTTCCTTTTTATAACCGGGTGCTGTTTCCGGATTATATCACCGGTATATTGTCGTGGAGCAGCCTGGTAAAAATGACAAACGAAGAAGAACGGGAGCACAGAATAAAGTTGTACCGGGGAGTGAGTGTTGAATGGATTGACCGGGAAAAGAAAATCATCTTCGACAGCAATGGCCAAATCCATTCGTACGATATACTGTTGATGGCTACCGGTAGCCGTGCTGCCATGTTAAGAGATACACCGTCCATGAAAGGGATTTTTAGTATGCGAAGCCGGGTTGATGCAGACAATTTTAAAGCGCATATAGATGCTTCAAAAGGAAAGGTGGTTATTGTAGGAGGAGGTTTATTGGGTATTGAGTTGGCTGCATCTTTAAGAGAGATCAATGTAGACGTGACGATAGTACAACGTATTTCCAGGCTAATGGATCGCCAGCTGGATCCGCTGGGCAGCCAACTGCTCCATGAGGAATTGATCAGCAAAGGAGTTGACATGTATTATAATGACGAAATTGAAAGATTTCTCGGGCAGGAACAGGTGAACGGGATACGGCTGAAAAGCGGTTTAATGATTGATGCGCACGCCGTGGTTATTGCCATTGGTACCATTCCAAATATTGAACTTGCCCGCGCCGGCGGTATCGAATGCAAAAGGGGAGTGGTGGTGAATGAATATCTACAAACCAGCGACCCCGCTGTATTTGCAGTAGGTGAGATAGCAGAATTTAAAGGACTTTTATATGGCATTACTGCTGCGGCCGAACAGCAGGCAGAAATAGTGGCAAGATACCTCAGTGGCGATATATCAAAATACTATGATGGTTCACTTTTGATGAATATCCTGAAAATGCATGGCACGGATATTTGTTCGCTGGGAGACGTGGAGACACCAGCCGGTGATCCTTCGTTTGAAGAAATTGTTTTTATTGACAAGGCCAAAAGATATTATAAAAAATGTATCGTGCATAACGACCGGTTAATTGGAGCTATATTGATTGGGGACAAGAACGAATTCCTGGAATACCGCGATCTCATTAGCCATAAAATAGAGCTTAGCGAAAAGAGATTGCAGCTGTTGCGAAGCGGTAAGATGCCTGAACCAGTTATCGGCAAATTGGTATGCAGTTGTAACAACGTTGGCCAGGGCAATCTCATCAATAAAATAACGGAGGGATGCACGGATCATTTGCAGCTATGCCAGCTTACCGGCGCGGGTATGGGTTGCGGCAGTTGCCGGCCGGAAGTAAAAACCATTCTTGAAACAGAAATAAATTCTTTCTATCACAAAGACAAGTTGGCAGCGATATAGAAACAGTAAGTTTGAAGTATGCAGGAAAAAATCTCGATAGTAAGGACCAATAGCAGTGATAAAGACTTTAATGCACTCATTGCAAAGCTTGATCATGAATTGTGGAATGAATTGCAGGAGGACCAGGACACGTATGACCAGTATAACAAAGTTCCCGGTCTTCAAACGGTAGTAGTATTGTATATAAACACAAAACCCGTTGCCTGCGGATGCTTTAAAGAATTCAATGAAGATACTGTTGAGATCAAAAGAATGTTTGTAGAAAAAGAATACAGGGGCCGGGGATTTTCAAGATCGGTATTGCACGAGTTGGAAGCCTGGGCCAGTGAATGCTGCTTTCAATATGCAGTATTGGAAACCAGTGTGCACTTCAGGGTTGCGCAAGGCTTATACCACAAGGAAGGATATAATATCATAGACAACTACGGCCAGTATGCCGGGCTGGAAGAAAGTGTATGTATGAAAAAGAAATTGCCTCTTTCTTCCAGGCCCTCGGAATTTAAGAACCTTCCGGACATAGAATACTTTTTGTTTGAAGAGGAATTTATAGAAAAAAATGTACGCTGCATCCCGATGATCGTCCGTTTCAGGATGGACAAGGCGGGGATCAAATTAAAATTAGCTGAATGGTGCAGGTTTTCTGTAGATGAAAGGATCGCGCTGGCAAAAAAATCCTGCAGCAACGAAGAAGAGGTAAAAGAGTATAACAGGTATTTGTCGTGCTTGATAAAAAATTATACTGGCAACCAGGCAACTGCCATGAACGTCGATGAGAGTCCTGCATGGGCCAATCTAAACAAAGTGCCTGTAGCGCTGAGCGAAAAATTAAAAAGTTTCGGTTGTGATCTATCAATACAACAGTGGAATAAATTGACGGAGCTGCAACGGTTCGCTCTTTTAAAATTATCCAGGGAGTCTCACGAGAATAAGAATTTTTCAAAAGCTATAAAAGAATTCAAATTAACAGGAGGATAGGGTGAACAACAGGCATGTCATAAAAATAAATTTCAAAGGGGGGATAGTATCGCCCGGTGAGCTCTACAATATTCTTGTGGCAGCCGGAAACTGTAATGTGCAGCATGCCCGCTTTGGCTTGCGGCAACAATTATTGTTTGATGTGGCAGCTGAAGAATTAAAAATATTCACTGGTGAATTGGGATCGCTTGGCTGCCATTTCGAAGTCGGCAACGACGAATATCCCAACATTGTAAGCTCTTACCCCGCTGAAGAGATCTTTATTGCCAATACCTGGTTAAGTGAAGGAGTATACAAAGATATTTTTGATCTTGTTGATTACAAACCACGGCTTAAGATAAATATAAGCGACAGTAACCAAAGCTTTACGCCCATGCTTACTGGCAACATTAACTGGGTAGCTTCGCCTGCGGCTCAACATTTCTGGCACCTGTTCATCCGTTTCCCGAAAACCAATGTCATTTATGAATGGGGGGATATGGTATATACAAATGATATAGCCAGGATGTCGGCTGAGATTGAACAAAAAATATGGGCAAACAGGCAAAAATTTATCGGTAACGAAAATGCCTGTGGCGATGAACTGTATGCTCTCATTCGGAGAGACAGTTATATCGTCAAACGTGTTGAAACAAAATTGGAGTTGCCTTTTTTTAATCTACCGTATTACGAAGGTTTGAACCGGTACCATGATAAGAGCTGGTTGGGTATTTACCGCCGCGATGAACTATTTGACCGGAATTTTTTAAAAGAGATCTGTTCTTTGTGCCTTCAAACCAAAATTGGACAGATATGTTCTACACCGTGGAAAACAATCATCATCAAAGGAATCGAAGAAAAAGACCGGCAGCAATGGAATCATTTGTTGGAGAAATACCAGGTAAATGTGAGACACGCAGCCAATGAGCTCAACTTCCAGATAGAGGACAATAGTTTTGACGGGCTGAAACTAAAGAACTTTTTGGTCAAGCATCTCAACAATGGCGATACCCGCACTTTCGGTATTTGCTTCGGCATTAAAACCGGGAGAAAAAGTGAGGTATTTAGCAGTATCCTGGTAAGGAAGCGTGCACTTTTTTCCATCGGTCGTGTGAAGTTTTTTCCTGTTTATGATATTCTCTGTGCCAAAGATTTCAATCCCAATGAACGAACGGGGGTTATTTATAGTCGTAATAACCTAAGGGCTCTATTACCTGATCAGCTGCGAAAAGCCGTATTTTCTTTTTATGCGTATAAAGCAAAACTGGTTGATTTGCGGGTGAAGAAGGAGGTGCAAAAAGAAACAATAGCAAAGCCTGAGAAGATCGAGTATGTGCATCAATGCGTTCATTGCCTGAGCATTTATGACGAAGCAGCCGGTGAACCAGGATATGGCATCGCTTCTCATACAGCCTTTGATGAATTGCCGGAAGATTATGCATGTCACCTGTGTGAAGCTCCCAGGAATGAATTTGTGAGAAGAAAGAAAGCAGATCTGAATTCACAGACCGTTTAATTCAGCGTGTGCGTTGAAGTTTCGGAAGCTGGATTTTTTTTCTGGAGACAGAGTAAGTGTGTTGGTAGGGACATGTTCCAGCATAAACTTCATGCTGTGTTTAACAAGTTGCCCTGAGTGATACAGGGAAAGGATGTGAGCAAGACCCCTTGATTTATAAATTCCACAAAGGGGTTCGGGTTCGCCATCGTTAGTGTAAATAAATGCATCGTTTTTGTCGTTCAATCGGTACTGTATTACGAGTTCTTTGACTAACCCGATTTCGAGTAAAGGCATATCACAGGCGAGAACAACAAGGTCCTCCTGTGGCAATTGTAAGTGCGTAGTCAATACCCCACAAAGAGGTCCCTTCAGTCGCAACGATTCATTATCTACAATTAATTGTTGAGGGGGAAAAACAGTTCCATATTCTGCGTACTGATTCTTGTTAACTGAAATCAATACCGGGATTTGTAATTCCAGTAGTTTGTTTACCGCTGTTTGGGCCCAGGAATTCGCCTGCAATTTCAACAGTCCTTTGTCGGTGCCCATTCTGCTACTTTGTCCGCCACAGAGTACTAAGCCTGTCATAAATTGAGAATTCTGATGATGGTGAGTGGTAAGTGGTCGGTGATAAACATTCTTCAACACTCGTCATTCATCATTAACCACTCACCATTCACTCCTCACGATGATGTGTTCTCGTATCAGTATGTCCAAGGTTCTTACCGGGCGCCGCAACATCTCTGACCAGCTGTTTCAGTTCTTTTATTTCCGGGAAGCCTCCATAATCCTTGCGATCGAATACTTTTTTGTCTCCAATTGTGATGTGGAAGTTGCCATTGATCTCGCTTGGCTGCAGTGTCACTGCTTTCAGGTCTTCAGTAAAAGTAGTCAGGAACTCCTGTGCCATGTAGGCTGCCCGAAGCAGCCACCCGCATTTAGGACAGTACTCAATAATAATGGTTGGTTTCATATATGAAAGATTTGATCGCTGAAGTTCGGTAATAATTGGCCATGAATTGATTGCTTGCACCCAAACCTGAACCCGCGACATTCAAAATCAATTTGCATGTTTACAACAAAAGACCGGCGATCGATGGTTGTATGAATGAGTGTTCGTATTTGGAAATTAAAATCAAATTAGTCTACAAAAATAGTAGGAAATTGGTATGTTTGCAAATAGACGACAAAAAACAGGCATGTTCAATTACGATTCATTTCTTAAGAACAAACTACGGGAGCTGAAGGATGCGGGTTCATACCGGTATTTTTTGGAAGTAAATAAGAGCGCACAGCATTTCCCTCACTTTCATTATCTCAATAATGAAGGCGTACAGCGATCGGGAGTCAATTGGTGTAGCAATGATTACCTCTGCATGAGTACACGGGAAGAAGTGATCGCCAAACTCGGATTTGTAACTCATCGCAGCGGCACGGGTAGCAGCGGCACACGCAATATCTCCGGAACAACTATTTACCATAAAGAACTGGAAAAGACCCTGGCTGAATGGCATAAAAAAGAAGCCGCGCTGTTGTTCAATGGAGCTTATGCTGCGAACGTAACTGCATTACAGACATTGGCCAGGAATATTTCCGGGCTGATTTTTATCTCCGACGAAAGAAATCACGCATCGATCATTGAAGGAATGAGAGGCTGCAAGAACCCAAAGATGATCTTCAGGCATAATGACATGGATCATTTAAGGGAGATCTTATCGTCATTGCCGGCTGAACAACCGAAGCTGGTAGTATTCGAGTCTGTTTATTCCATAACGGGCACCGTAGCTCCCATCAAAGAAATTATTGAGCTGACAAAAGAATACAATGCACTGACTTATGTCGACGAAGTGCATGCCGTCGGTTTGTATGGTGAAACAGGTGCAGGTCTGTTTGAAAAAGAAAGCCTGGAGCACGAAATAGACATACTCAACGGAACACTCTCCAAAGCGGTTGGCGTTTTTGGAGGGTATATTGCAGCTTCGGCTACGGTTATTGATTTTATCCGCAGTTTTGGAAGTGGTTTCATTTTCACCACTTCATTGCCTCCCGCTGTTTGCAGCGCGGCCAATAAGAGCATACAGCTTATCCGCGAAGAGCGCGAAGAAAGACAGGTATTCCACCAGAATGTCTTATTGCTAAGAAAAACATTAAAAGAATATGGTGTAAAGTATACACCTAACGATTCACATATAACTTCGGTTCCAGTGGGAGATGCGAACCGCTGCCGCGAAGTGGCTCATGAATTATTGCAAAAGCAATCAATTTACCTCCAACCCATCAATTATCCTACAGTACCGGTGGGTGAAGAATGCCTTCGGATCGTCATCACGGCCAGGCATCAGCCCAAACATATAAACCACCTTGCTTATAGTCTGAATAAAATCTTAAATGCCCGGCCGGTAATTAAATACAATGAAGCAAACGTCTGAAAAATATGGGGAAGGGGAAACGATCCGGCTTATTGGCCGGGGCTCGAAACTCTCGTTGCTTCAACTGCAAATAGTAAAGCAGAAAATACTGGATGCTTTTCCTGGGACAGATGTACAGGTCATTACCCGTGATAGTCGCGGAGACGCCTTGACCGAGATACCTCTTCATACAGTAGAAGGAAACGATTTTTTTACCCGGGACATTTTTGATGCGCTTGCACACGGAGAAGCAGATATAGCTGTGCATTCCCTAAAGGATATGAGCAGTGAACATTTCTTTGGTAGCAACAAATTTGCGGTTGTGGATCGCGATGATACAAGAGATGTCGTTGTGCTAAGTCAAACATCAAAAGTGAAACGTGAAAAGGGGGAGACCCTGATTATCGGGACGTGTTCACCAAGAAGAGAGGAGATGGCGATAGGATTTTTGCAAAAAGCTTTACCACAGGTGAAGAACCGCCCAGCAATTGAAACAAAGAGTATCCGAGGAAACATAGATACGAGATTACGAAAACTGGACACCGGGGACTACGATGGAACTATTTTAGCGACCGCAGGCCTGAATCGTTTATTGAACAGCAAGGAATATGGCCCGGGCGTGCGAGAACTGCTGGAAAATAAAGAAATCATCCTGCTTCCATTGATTGAATGTGTTCCTGCACCCTGCCAGGGAGCTATTGTAGCAGAAGGAAGCCCACTGAATAAAAAAGCCGTAGAAGTGTTGGATGTTATCAACAATGCCGAACTTTTAAATGCATGTGTTCTTGAGAAAAAAACAGCCCAGCAGTACGGGATTGGATGCCTGCAAAGATTTGGCGTTACAACTATCCGGTACGGTAACCAGGAAGTGTTGTATGCTGCGGGTAGAGACAGCGAGGGCACGGTCTTTACAAAATGGGACGGATTGCCCGCGTTGAAATTGGAAGGGCATAAGCTGTTTAGCACGACAGATCATATGGGAAGTTTTTTTCATTATGAGTATAACGATGATGAGTTGACGATAACTGAACCGGTTGTTTATGTAGCAAATTATAAGGCCGTTCAGAAAAAAGAGTTGATCGATCAGTTGAAGACAAAAAGGGTATTGGCAGCCGGCACCAAAACCTGGCTTGAATTATCCGCGAATGGTACCTGGGTCGAGGGTTCAGCCGATGCTTTCGGGCTGGAGTTTCTCGGAAAAGTCCTACAGATGCCACTACTGAACATTTCCAAAAGCGAAATTGCCGTTATAACTAATAACGAAGCTGCAGAAATATGGCGATCGAAGGGATGGAAAGCATACGGGACTTATTCAACCGTAGAAAAATATTCAGCTAATACTGAACAACAGATAAGAGAAGCCGACATTATTTTCTGGACGAGTTACCGCCAGTATTTGCAATACAAAGTCGTCATAAAACAAAATGCGACCCATGTGTGCGCATATGGAGAAACGGCGCAGCAATTTAAGCTGGCAGGTATCGAGCCGGTCATATTTCCCAACATCAAAGCATTTCAACAATGGAAACAAATTTCCACCCGCTCACACAGCGTCGCCTGAGAGCTGATACACACATACGCGAATTAACGGCATCGGTAAAACTGTCGCATAAAAGTTTTATCCAGCCATTGTTTGTAGATGAAGGTATAAGCTCACCCAGGCAAGTAAACGGGCTGAATGGTGTACAGGTCGACACTATTGGCTCGATCCTGGCCGAAATTGACCAGGATTTGAAATCCGGGATCACCAAATTTCTTTTATTTCCTGTTCCGGCAAATAAAAAAGAGAAGGAGTTTGACTTTTCATTTGCAGTTAATACGGTCAAAAAAATAAAGGAGTCATTCGGAGAAGATGTTTGGATAGCAACTGATGTTTGCCTGTGCAGTTACACTTCACATGGCCATTGCGGTATTTTAAACGAAGATCATACACGGTTGTTGAATAGTAAAACAGTTGAAGTCATAAGTCACTATTCTTCGTTACTGGCCAATGCTGGTGCGGATTGCATTGCACCCAGCGACATGATGGACGGACGCATTGGAGCTATAAGAAATACGCTGAACGCGTTGGGTTTTGAAGAGACCGCTATCATGAGTTATGCGGCAAAATTCAGTTCTCAGTTCTACGGGCCTTTCCGGGATGCCTGTCATTCTACGCCTGCTGCCAAAGGATTAGGAAACCGGAAGACCTATCAGGTATCTCCTTTTAATGTCAATGATGCTATAGCCAGCGCATTACGCGACGAAAAGGAAGGAGCTGATATACTAATGGTTAAACCGGCCGCATTATACGGCGATGTCATCGCCCGGCTGAAACAACAAACTTTGAAACCGGTTGCTGCCTACCATGTCAGCGGCGAATACGCCGCAGTAGAAGCATTGGCGGAAAAAAAATTACTCGATCGCGAGGCAGCTCACCTCGAAATATGGGCGGCTCTTCAAAGAAGTGGTGCTGATATCATAATTTCTTACGCTGCGAAGAACGCAAGGGAATGGATCAATCATGCAGCAATATAAAATGGTCAATGATGGACGGTTATTCTGAAAATAAGGTCATCGATAAAGGGACTACGGCGGACTTGAAAAACCAGCTATACCCTGTGTTTCTCAAACTGGATCAACTTAACGTGTTATTGGTCGGTGCAGGTAATGTTGGCTTAGAGAAACTGCATTCTCTTCTTTCCAATTCCCCCGAGGCGCGGATCACTATAATTGCGCCGGAAATAAAAGAAGATGTTAGGAGACTGGTATATAAACATCCTTCGTGTAGCATCGTTCAAAGGCAGTTTGAAGAGGCCGATTTGAATGATAAAGAACTGGTGATCCTTGCCACTGACGACAAGAAGTTGCATGAATATATCCGCAACCTGGCTACCGATAAAAAGATACTCATTAATGTGGCAGATACACCTGATCTCTGCGATTTTTACCTGGGAAGCATAGTTCAGAAAGGAAACCTGAAGATCGCCATTTCTACCAATGGAAAATCGCCTACGGCGGCCAAACGGATCAAGGAGGTGTTGCACGATGCATTACCGGGCGAATTGGATGATGTAATTGAAAATCTGCACAAGGTTCGGAATAATCTGAATGGGAATTTCGAATACAAGGTCAAAAAGCTGAATGATATTACCAGGATCCTGGTTGAAAAGGAGAATGCTGTTAATGAGAAACGCTGGAGAAAAGTTGCAACTTATTCGTTAATAGGCTTTGCGCTTATGCTCATCGGTCATTTTATTTTTTCGTACCTGCCAATTAAGGAACTGGCCACAAGTGTCTCCGATTGGTCTAAATCTCTCGACAAGGATTTTCCCTGGATGTTGCTGGCCGGCTTTCTTGCGCAAATGGTCGACGGGGCACTGGGAATGGGATATGGCGTTACCAGTGCTACAATATTATTATCAGCTGGTGTGAATCCCGCAGCCATTAGTGCCAGCATTCATACTGCAGAAATGTTTGCCAGCGGTGCATCGGGATATAGCCATTATAAATTCGGTAATGTCAATAAAAAACTTTTTAAGGCATTAGTGATACCAGGAGTGCTGGGGGCAATTGCCGGGGCCATCTTGCTGGTATTTGCCGGTCGTGAATATGGAGGTTACGTTCGACCGTTCATTGCCTGCTATACTTTGTTCCTGGGCGTTAAGTTTATTATCAATGCGTTCACGACAGTAAGAAAAAATAAAAAATTCAAGCAGTATAAAACTCTCGCAGGTGTTGGTGGCTTCTTTGATTCATTTGCCGGTGGAGGATGGGGTCCAATTGTGACCTCAACATTGATCAATACGGGAAGAAGTCACAAATACGCAGTAGGTACGGTCAGCCTTACCGAGTTTTTTGTTACCCTGGCAAGCGCATTTACCTTTTTTACCCTTATAGGCGTAACCCATTGGCAAACCATCGTTGCATTGATCATCGGGGGTTTGATTGCTGCTCCCCTTGCGGCAAAGCTGGCAGGTAAGCTTCCAAAAAAAACAGCGTTCTTTTTACTTGGAGTGCTGGTAATTTTCTGGAGTATAAAAATTCTTATTGATATCGTTCGGTGACCTTTTTAAACGAGGCTATGAATTTCTTACGAATGGAATATAAAAAACTTATGAAAAATTAGTCTATAAAATTGGTAGGGTATTATTTTTGTCCTAGTTTTGGTGTCGAATGAAAGATGTTCCTCGCAGAGATGTAGAATAGTTCAGTTAAAAGCTAATATTCTTTGCAGCTTCGCATCTTAAACGAATCGCCAGATAAAACTTCAACAATATTTATGAAGAACGATCTGATACAAACGACACATCGCATCAGAAATTCCATGCAGCGATGTTGCTGATACCCTGATATATGCTTGCTATCTTTTCTAAAGCAGTCATGACTGCTAACGGATAACTATTGTCTCAACTAAACCAGCACCAAAGATGAAAAGGATTTTATTTGCAGGATTTATCGCATTCTTTTTTTTCAGCCACAAACTTATCGCGCAGGATAATACTACCATTCAAATATCGGGTCGTGTTACCGACCAGGAAAAGCAGCAGCCATTACCTGATGTAAGCGTACAGGTAAAAGGAACAGTTACCGGCGCCGTTACCAATTCTTCCGGAAATTTTGTCTTACGCACAAAAACCAAACTTCCATTTACACTGGTTTTTAGCTCTATTGGGTTCAAACCGCAGGAACTTGAAGTGAAAACACTGGGTTCAGATCTCCAGGTAGCGTTGGTGACCCAGACTGTCCTGGGGAATGAAGTGGTGGTTACTGCAAGCCGGGTTGCGGAAAATATTCTAAAATCTCCTGTTGCAATCGAGAAGCTGGATATACGGGCTATTAAGGAAACTGCGGCTCCCAGTTTTTATGACGCCCTTGAAAATGTAAAGGGCGTGCAGATGACTACTTCGAGCCTTACATTCAAAGTACCGAATACAAGAGGTTTTAATATTCCCAACAATTTTCGTTTTATGCAACTGGTCGACGGAGTGGATATGCAGGCCGCTACCCTGGGTGTTCCTTTAGGAAATGCAATCGGGCCGACAGAACTGGATATTCAAAGCGTGGAAATAACTCCGGGTGCGGCTTCCGCGCTTTATGGAATGAATGCCATTAATGGGATGGCGAATTTGCTGACAAAAAGCCCGTTCATTCACCAGGGATTAAGTGTTTACCAGCGCACAGGGATCAACCATGTTGACGGTATTGATCATGATCCGGCTATACTGACCGAGACAGCTATCCGTTATGCCAAAGCTTTCTATAACAAATTTGCTTTTAAAGTTAATGTCAGCTACCTGCAGGGGATCGACTGGCGGTCGAATACCAGGCTCGACCAGAATACCAACAATTTGAAAAGTGCTAACCCGAATTTTCCATCTCTCAATGGAGCGGCCAATGTGGCTTTTGACGGATGGAATAAATACGGAGATGACGCGCTGGCTGGCAGCAATGTTGTTTCTATCAGCGGCCTTAACATCGACGGCGTAGCTAATAAAACCCTGCGCGTGGCTCGAACCGGTTATTGGGAAACCGATCTTGTGGATCCGAAGATCGATAACCTGAAATTCGATGCGACATTAGATTACCGGTTAAATGATAAGACCGAACTGTCTTACTCCTACCGCATTGGTAAACTCGATGGTGTTTTTCAAAGAGGTAACAAGATCAAGCTGGATAATGTGGTCGTTCAAAATCATCACTTCGAACTGAAAGGCACCAACTATGTGGTCCGTAGTTATGTTTCCATCGAAAATACAGGTGACTCTTATAACGTGAAACCGTTAGCCGATAATTTGGACCTCTACAGTGGTGGTGCGACGGATACGAAAACACCAACAAGCTGGGGAACCAAGTTTAAAACTGCGTTGCTTGCTTATGGAAATGCTAATGGCGGCCTGAATTCTGGCAATCTTGCTGCCGCAACACAATACGCCCGCCAGGAAGCTGATGCAAGCCGTGTCAAACCGGGAACACCAGAATTTGATGCACTAAAGAATACGATCATTAAGATAAACAACTGGGATATTCAATCGGGTTCTATACCGGATGCACCCATAACAGGCGGTGCCGCGTTGGTACAAAAGAGCCGGCTGTATCACACCGAAGCACAATGGGATATTTCCAGTAAAATAAAAATTTTTAACCTGCTGATCGGGGCTGATGCACGTGTGTACCAGGTCATTCCTGACGGCAATAATTTCGTTGATTTTTCACGCCCGATCGATGAAAGGAATAGACCCCTGAAAGACGGAAGTTTTGGAGATGATGTTTATTATAAAAAGTTTGGAGCCTTCACACAGGTAACCAAAACGGGTTTCGACGATAAGTTGAAATTGTTTGGCTCAATTCGGTTCGATTATAACCCGGAGTTCGATCCGAAGTTTACACCGCGTCTTGCAGCTGTGTACACGTTAAAGCAAAATCATAATTTTCGTTTCACCTGGCAGATGGGATATCGCTTTCCCGCTTTATTTGAAGCATTGTCCTATGTAAATAACGGGAGAGTGAAACGTGTAGGCAGCCTGCCATACATTAATGAAGGTCTAGGATATCTCGATAACAGCTATACGCAACAATCAGTGGTTAATTTTAATGCAGTCGTCAGTGCAGCCGGCAACTCCGATTCAGCGGCACTGGCCAACAGGAATTTACTGGCATGGGCAAACTTGCCAAAGGCTCGCCCTGAAAGGATCAATTCATTTGAAGTAGGTTATGAAAGTGTTTTGCTGGAGAATAAACTTGTCGTTGACATTGATGCATACATCAACCAGTATGATGGATTTTTAGGACAGGTGCAGGTATTCGTTCCAAAAGGCGAAACGGTAGGGTCTGATGCAGCTGTATTGGCGATGCTCGATATCAATCGGGATGCAAGAAACCCGACATCCCCGGTTCCCAACGCGGCCAGTAAGGGACAGGATCGTTACCGTGTATACACCAATGCAAAGAATCGTTATCGTAACTATGGTTCTGCTCTTGGTATTACTTATAATTTCTATAAAAAATATACTATTAGAGGCAATATTAACTTCAACAAAATGAAGTCAGGTAAAGCTGATGACATATTTGTAACAGGCTTCAACACACCTCAATGGTCAACAAATCTTTCCTTTGGCAATCGCGAGGTTGTAAAGAATATTGGGTTTAATCTTACCTGGAGATGGCAGGATGCATTTTTGTGGGAAAGCCCGCTGGTGACAGGACGTATTGCGGCTTACAACACACTTGATGCGCAGATCACGTTCCGGTTTCCAAAGCTGGGCTCACAACTCAAATTGGGAGGATCCGATCTTTTGAATCATCGCTATCTCCAATATGCCGGTGGCCCTACCATCGGGGCAATCTACTATGCTGCGGTTACGATCGATGGGCTATTCAAATAGTCTTTATTAACTAATATCAGCCCTGTGGTCGGGAGGAATAAGTGAAGGTCTGCAACATCTTCTACGTTATTTCAAATCTGATCAGGGCGTCAACATCTTTACTATTTTTGAACATGAAGCAGGCGGGATTATTATTATCACTTTTATTCATCACGAGTGTTCTGGGTGCACAAACCAAACACACGGAACATATTCAGCAGGTTTGGTTAGCTTATAATAACCAAACCCGTTTCAGTAATAAATGGGGAGCATGGGCAGACCTGCATCTCAGGACCAAGGAAGATTTTTTTACTAATTTCTCGCAGTCCATCATTCGCCTGGGACTTACTTATTATTTGAAGGACGAAGTAAAAGTTACGGTTGGTTATGCCTATGTGAATCATTTTCCCGCGGACAATCACAAAAATATTTCGCAACCCGAGCATCGGCCCTGGCAACAGTTGCAATGGCATACACGGTAGCCGAAACTAAGGCTCATGCAATGGCTCAGGCTTGAAGAACGGTTCCGCAGGAAGATCGCCAGCAATGACCAGTTGGCTGAAGGTTATAACTTTAATTTCCGGTTACGTTATAATTTTCTATCTCAATTTCCGCTGAGCAAAAGAGCTTTTCAGTCCAAGACCCTTTCGTTTGTGTTGAATGATGAAATTCATATCAATTTCGGGAAACAGATCGTCAACAATTATTTTGACCAGAACCGTTTTTTCCTTGGGTTTGCTTATCATGTCAACTCACACGACAATGTACAATTTGGGTATATGAATGTTTTTCAGCAGCTGCCGGCTGGTAATCAATACAGGAGCATTCATATGGCAAGGGTATATTATTTTCATAACCTCGACCTGAGACGAGATCGCAAATAAACAGGCCCTGGTTTGGACAGGCTTTCCTTACTTTAACTATTAAAAGATGTTTTATGCAAACAAAAAAGTATACCAGCATCATATTCTTTGCTGCGTTTATCCTTTTAACCATAAATGTTCGGGCGCAGGGCAAGACCGATCATTTCACTGTTGAAAATTATTACAAAGTCAAATGGGGTTATGCCGAAGAATTTATCACTTTATGGAAGACAAATCACTATCCTTTGCTGAAAAAAGCGATCGAAAAAGGCGATATTATTTCGGTCGAAGCTGCAGAGCCGATATTGCATAGTGGGGAGGATACCCGCTGGGATTTCAGGGTGATCATTGTTTTTAAGGATGCTAAAGCGGCATTTGATGACAACCTGACAACCCCTTATAAGAAGCAGCTTTATCCAGACCTTGACAAGCTGGCAAAAGATGAGCAGCACAGGTTTGAATTGTTGATAGCCCATTGGGACGTAATGACCGAAAAAATAAATTTAGCCAACCAGTAAACGGGTTTAATTTGCATAACAATTGGCAGGCTATGGATAAAATCTTTTTAAGCGATTCAGGTCCCAAAGTTTCACCGGCCATCTACGGTTTCTGGAGATGGGATGATTTCAGCGCTACCGGGGCAGCGGCAATGGAGCGCATCGTCAATTATTGTCTCGAGCAGGGTATCAACACTTTTGATCATGCAGATGTGTACGGAGGTTACCAGTGCGAGGAATTTTTTGGAAATATCTTAAAGAAAAATTCTTTTAAGCGTGAAGACATTGTACTATTTACCAAGTGCGGCATCAATGTACCACATGTGAATCGTCCTGACATACGGGTGCAGAATTATGACACATCGGCCAAACACGTTACGGAAAGCCTTGAGAATTCACTGCGTAAACTTCGTACAGATTACGTGGATATTTTCCTGCTTGACCAGCTAGATCCTTTATCTGATCTCGAGGAAACTGCGCTCACGTTGGAAAGACTGAGAGGCTCGGGGAAAATCAGGAATATCGGAGTCGCCAATTTTTCCGTATTCCAACACCAGTTGCTTGCTTCATACCTTCATGTGCCTATCGTTACCAATTATATTGAATTAAACATCTTAAACACGACTGCGCTTGACAATGGGCAACTGGATTATATTAAGCAACGTTATATGCGTCCATTAGCAGCAGCGCCATTAGCCGGCGGAAGAATAGAGAACGGAACTGATCCGCTGGCAGTAAGAGTTCACTACAAGCTGGAGGAACTAAGCAAAAAATATAACGCCCATATCGAATCTATCGCGGTGGCCTGGTTGATCAAGCTGGGTGCGTTGCCTCTCATAGGCACAGTCAGCGAGCAAAGAATAAAAAATATCATTAATGCCTTTGACGTAAATCTTGACAGGCAGGATTGGTATGATCTTTATCACGCTTCAAAAGGGAAAATGGGGCATCATGATGTAGACAAGACGCTTTGAACGAACAGGTGTTTGCCGTTAATCATTCTCGCTTCAAAAGAGTTCAGCGCATCGTATCTTCGTGGTTTATTTATCACAAAAGATACTATTCGTATCCAAACACCAAAAACAGGAGAGAAGGAGCATGCCACACCCTTATTTCTTACCAGCAGCTTTACCTATGATTCAGCAGAGGAAATGGCTTCAGCCTTTGCAGACGATACACTGGACATAAATATTTATTCCCGGTTTTCAAATCCTACAGTAGATGAATTCATCGATAAAATAGTTGCCCTGGAAGGTGCAGAAGCTGGAATTGCTACGAGCACGGGAATGGCGGCCATCTTTTCAACCTTCATGACTTTTTTAAGTAAAGGCGATCATATCATTTCTGCATCTGCGATATTTGGTTCAACGCATACGATGTTGACCAAGTATTTGCCAAAATGGGGAATTGAATGTTCGTATTTCAATATGAGCATGCCAGAAGATATCGAAGGCCTGATCAAAGCGAACACAAAAATGCTCTACCTGGAAACTCCCAGTAACCCCGGCCTGGATATCATCGATATTGAATTGGTTGCAAAGCTTTGCAAAAAAAATAATATCATGTTTGTTGTTGACAATTGTTTTGCAACGCCTGCTGTACAACAGCCAATCCAATTCGGCGCTGATCTTGTTTTACATTCCGCTACTAAGTTTATCGATGGGCAGGGGAGGGTATTGGGTGGCGTGGTGGTTGGCAAAAAAGATCTCATACAGCCTTTGTATCTCTTTATACGAAACACGGGTCCTTCATTAAGTCCTTTCAACGCCTGGGTATTGAGCAAAAGCCTGGAGACATTATTTGTAAGAATGGACAGGCATGCCGAGAACGCACTTAAAATAGCTAAAAGCCTGCAGGGACATCCGAAGATCAGCCGCGTTAAATATCCTTTTCTTGAAACTCATCCGCAATATAAGATTGCTAAAAAGCAAATGAGCAATGGCGGAGGATTGGTAACCTTTGAAATAAAAGGCGGTGTTGACGCAGGAAGAAAATTTATGAATGCATTGAAGATGATCTCCATGACCAGCAACCTCGGCGATAGCCGCACTATTGCTTCACATCCTGCATCTACTACTCACTCCAAACTGACGGAGCAGGAGAGGAATGAGGTGGGTATCACACCAGGTCTTATTCGTATTTCTGTGGGATTGGAGCATTCTGATGATATATTAGATGATATCCTGCAGGCGCTGGCAAAGAGTTGAATCGTGTGAACCGTCCCCGGTAACACCTCAATTAGCTGCCTTTCTTTTTAAAGGAATCAGGTAGCCCATTTTTTTTCAAGAAGGTCATAGCTTCCTCAGCTTTTTTTCTAAAGAAAGGATCTTTGCTGTAATCTTTCATTTTTTTTACAACCACCACGTTATCGGACTTGAATTTGTTCGAAGGTATTGCTGGCATATCCTTTTTTTTGTGTACCAAATTTACAATTTTTGTTTTGTCTTTAGTGAAAAGGCCTGGTAATTTTTGCCTTTCTGAAATCGTTCCCAATGCGATTTGTAAAATCCTTCTATTTCAAATGATTGAATAATCTCCCTCAGGTTATTTGCAATTCCTATTTGGTAAAGTCTTGTTCTTGCAGAAGTGCTTCCCTTCGCAAACACAATGGCTTTTGGATGATGTTTAAAGAAATCTATAACGGTCGATGCAACTGTGCGAAGAATTTTTTGGCGATCGCTATTATTGGTTCTGGCCATACCGTTAATTCTTTTTTTATATTCATCCCAATCTCCAAACGCAAGGTTATAAATGTTATCTCCGACGTCCTGATAAGCTACCATTTTTTTGATTGTTCCATTGGGACCTTTACTCAAGAAATGATAAGATTCATGGCGATCATCCGATATGACTAAATACCTATCTAATTCCACAGCTTGAGGAATATCCGGTAAAGCAAAAGAATGGCGGTGGAGATTTCAGGTGTTTTACACCGGGAATTTTGGTTTTTTACGGTCCCATTTTGGTGTGACTTGAGCGGTCATGAAATTTTAAAACTCAGGTATTGGAGTCTTTATTTCTTCTTTCTTTTCTCCAACTGTTGTATCGTCGCCCTTAGATCTTTCGAGATTGGTGCTTCGAGTTCAAAATGCTCACCCTCATTTCTAAACTTTAGTTTAAAAGCATGTAGCCCGAGCCGGTTCAGGATCGGACGTTCCTCATCTTCTTTTTTCGAGAGCTTGAATTTGGATTTGAAAGAAGATAAAAGAATCGGCTTGTCATCACCGTACAGTTCGTCACACGCAACGGGATGGCCAATATCTTTCATATGCACACGTATCTGGTGCGTGCGGCCGGTGTGTATACGAAATTGCAACCAGGAATAGATACCAAAATCTTCGAGCACCTCATAATCCGTTACTGATTCTTTGCCGCGCTGGTGAATGATCATCGTTCCTTTTTTTACGGTGTTTTCAGCTATCGGCTTATTAACGGTTCCTTTTTTTTCGATCAATGACCCCAGCACCAATCCCAGGTAGATCTTCTCAGTTTGCCTTTCTGCGAACTGCATGGAAAGATTCCTGTGCGTTTCTTCATTTTTGGCAAAAACGATCAGGCCGCTGGTGTCTTTATCCAGCCGGTGAACAGTGAATATCTGCGGATACTTTTCCTGCAATAAAACTTTTAATGAAATTTCTTTTCCCTCCCTGTCAGGAATGGATAACAAACCAGATGGTTTATTTAAGGCGATAAGATCATCGTTTTCGAAAACCAGGTAGTCAGTAAGCTTCATGGAAAATCATTCGATCAATATAATCAATGGGCGCCCTTGCCGAAATGCTTAAGATCCCTTACCTCTTTTTCAGACAGGTAGCGCCATTTGCCCCTTTCAATATTTTTTTTGGTCAGCCCGGCAAACATGACCCTGTCGAGGTTTTTGACATCATAACCCAGGTGTTCAAAGATGCGGCGCACAATACGGTTACGCCCGCTGTGTATTTCAACCCCGATCTGCGTTTTGTCTTTCAGGTCTGGGTAAGCAAGCACATCTACGCTCGCCGGCCCGTCTTCCAGCGTTATTCCTTTTAATATTTGGTCAAAATCTTTTTTATCAAGAGGCTTGTCGAGCGTCACCTGGTAGATCTTCTTCACCTCATGGCTCGGATGAGTAAGCTTTTGTGAGAGATCGCCGTCATTTGTCAGCAATAAAACGCCGGAGGTATTCCTGTCCAGGCGACCAACAGAGTATACTCTTTCTCTTGTTGCCCTTTGAATGAGATCCAATACTGTTTTTCTTTTTTGTGGATCATCGGTGGTAGTGATATAGTCCTTTGGCTTATTGATAAGGATATAAACGAGGTTCTTCGCCAGGAAAATCTTTTTACCGTTCACCTGGATCTCATCTTTTGCTGAAACTTTGTGGCCCGGTTCGGTGACCAGTTGGTTATTCACTTTCACCAGACCTTTCTTCACCATTTCAGCGGCGTCTCTCCGGGCACAAATACCTGCGTGGGCAATGAATTTATTTAAGGGCATTTCCTGTTGCTTCGCTCCGCTCGCAATGACGGCTACCGGGTGCCTGGTGCCAGGTGTCTGTTTTGAGGTGTCCTTCTGCTCCCGGCTTTCGGCTTTCTTTTTCTCAAAATATTCTTCTCTTTCTTTCTTCCATTCCCTTTTTTCTTTTTTGAACTGTTCTTTGATAGCGGCATTGCTTTTTTTGCCGGAGAATTTGCTGAAGTTGTTGGAGGATTTTTTTTTCATGTGTGGTATTAATGCTGTTTTACAACAGTAGTGAACCGCAAAGGTAACAAAAAGCCCCATCCCGCCTGAGGCGGAATAGGGCTGTATTTTATAAGATAATAGCTATATAACGACTCTTCTTTTCATTTTGTGATGGTGGCCTTCTTTCAATTTCTGTAATTGCTCTTCTGTCAGCAATGATTTAGTGGCCTCTTTCTGCTTTTTCAGAAGTTCTCTCTTTTCCTGTTGTTTCTGTTCCTCGCTCAGGGCCTTGTTCTCCTCGAGGGTTTTCAGCTTCTCATCAAGAGCCTTCCTGTTCTCCTTCATTTTTGCCGCCTGTTCATCGGTCAGACTCAATTTTTCCTTCATTTTCTCAAGCCTTTTTTCGTTCATCGCTTTCGATTTTACCTTGAAAGCTTCCCTGTCTTTTTTTAACTGGGACCTTTGTTCTTCTGTCAGCATGGACTGGAATTTCTCCCGGTGCTCATTGTGGAGGGCTTCAGTTTTCTCCCTGTACTCCTTCAGCGTAAGGGTCTCCTGTTTCCTCAGTTCTTCGACCTTCTTGCGCATTTCCTGGTTCATGGCTTTTAGCCTGACTTTTTGCTCATCTGTCAGGTTCAGGGAATTCTTTTCTTTTTTGTCAATGATCTTTTCCTTCATTACTGGTTTCGACTGTTCTGTTTTACGCTCGGGTATTTCCTGGGAACTGGCCGATGCAACAATAAGTACAGCTGCCAGCGCTACGAATGCTCTTTTCATGGCTATTAATAGTTTATTTAAAAGATTCAATAAAACGTCAGTCAGACCTGGATTTAGCTGAAGGGTTTAATCAAAAGTATGAAAACTTTCGTAGATGCTCAAAACCGGGTAATGTCCCTGTTTGAAAAATCACAATGGCCACAGAGGAGCCAAAGAAGAAAAACAAACCCTGCCCTGGCTACCGTACTTCGTCATGGCTACATCAAGGCAGCAGAAGAGAGCCACGGACGTTTTCTTCTCTGTGGTCCTCCGGTTTTCTCCTAGGTTCCCTGCCCGCCGGCAGGCAGGTCTGTGGGCAAATTCAAAATCGGACATACCCAAAACCGGTAGGATCCCAGTTGTATTTTAGAACACATATAAAAACGAAACATAGTATAAAACACATAAAATTTTATCTACCGGAACGATAGATTTCAAGAATTGAAACTTTCCCCCTCGCGCCTTGAAAACATTTTATAAAATGATTATTTTCGGCCGCCACCAACCAGAAAATTATATGAAAAAGAACCTTTTCCTGCTCCTTTCATTACTTTTCGCGATCGCATCCTTTTCCCAGAAAAAAGCCGTTACTGAGACGGGTGACGAGGTCATCCTGTACGAAGACGGCACCTGGAAATATTCAAATGACTCCTCAAGGACAAAATCGGAAATATCGGTAAACCCAAAGCCATTTAAGAAAAGCGACAACGCTACCTTTCTTCTCAAAAGTGCAAACACCGACGCCGGTATTTGGATCGATTCCAAAAAATGGTCCTTTAAAAAGGCAGAAATTAATGAAGCCGCCGAGTACCAGCTACAATTGAAAGGCAAGGATCTTTATGCCATGATAATTACTGAAAAGATTGAGGTGCCACTCGAAACGCTGAAAGCTGTTGCGCTGGAAAATGCCAGGAGTGCTGCAAGCGATGCAGAGATTGTCAAGCAGGAATATCGGACTGTCAATGACAAAAAGATACTCTTTTTACAGATCAATGGCACTACGCAGGGAATAAAGTTTGCGTATTACGGCTATTATTATTCCAATGAAAATGGTACAGTTCAGGTCATCACCTATACTGCACAGAAACTGCTTAACGGCTTTAAAGCAGACGCAGAAGATCTGCTGAATGGTTTTGTCACAACCAAATAGCCGGCTGCGAAAGATCGATGGTATTTTAATGGTTGTCCTTGTTGGCTAGTTGTCCGCAGGCAGCATCGATATCTTTTCCGCGGCTACGGCGAAGCCGGGCATTTACCCTGTGTTTGCCAAGATAGCTGATAAAAGCTTCCACCTTTTCTTCGTCGGGTTTTTCAAACCGGGCGAAATCTATCGGGTTGTATTCAATAATATTGATCAGGTCGGCAGGCACCTGGCGATAGACCTTAATTAATTCATCGGCATCCTTCAAAGAGTCATTGAAATTTTTGAAAAGAATATATTCGAACGTGATCTCGCTCTTCGTTTCTTTATAGAAATAGTTTAAAGCCTCGATCAACGACTGGATATTATTCGAATCATTGATGGGCATGATCTCGTGGCGCTTGGCATCATTGGCAGCATGCAGTGAAAGGGCGAGCTTGAACTTTACTTTATCATCACCCAGTTGCTTTATTTGCTTGGCTACCCCCGCTGTTGAAACAGTGATCCTTCTCGGGCTCATTGCAAGTCCATCGGGCGATGTGATCCTTTCGATTGCTTTCAGGACATTTTTATAATTCAAAAGAGGCTCACCCATGCCCATAAAAACAATGTTGCTGAGTTTTTTGCCATAGGTTTTTTCACATTGCTGGTTGATCAACACCACCTCGTCATATATTTCATCAAAATCAAGGTTTCTTTTTCTGTCAATATAGCCGGTCGCACAAAACTTGCAGCTTAACGAGCAACCGATCTGCGAGGAGACGCAGGCGGTATTTCGCGATTCGGTGGGAATCAATACGCCTTCGACCAAATGACCGTCCCAGGTCTTGAAACGGTTTTTTACCGTTCCGTCGGCGCTGTATTGGGTGGCATCGATCGTTAAGGCCGGTAAAGTAAATTCTTCCCCCAATTTTTGTCGCAACTCCTTGCTCAGGTTGGTCATATCAGCAAAGCTCATGGCCTTTTTTTGCCATATCCATTCATACACCTGCTTTGCCCTGAATTTCTTTTCACCCAGATCTTCAAAATATTGTTCTAAATCAGGCAAAGTCATGTACCGTATGTTCCTTTGCTTAGTTTTTGTCATAGTGCAAAGATAGTTAGTATGCGTTTAACGGCCTGCCTGCCGCTAGGCAGGTTTAAGGGCTTAAGACTTCCAGGTAATTCTTTGCTTTGTCTTCGACCCAACGGGATTTATGAACCGGTAAACATTAAACGTTTAAACGATTAAACCATAGAATGAATTCTCGATCTTTGCACCCGAAATAAATTTTGATGAAAACAGCTTACGTCATAGATGTTGTTCGCACACCCGTTGGAAAATACGGCGGTAAATTATCGTCATTTCGCCCGGATGATCTGTTGGCCCATGTCATTAAATCATTACTGGAAAGGAATCCCTCGATCGATGTTAACCGGATCGAAGATGTAATTGCAGGCGCTGCCAATCAATCGGGCGAAGACAACAGGAACGTAGCCAGGATGGCCGCCCTGCTGGCAGGTTTGCCGGTTACCGTTGCAGGAAATACCGTCAATCGCCTTTGCGCTTCCGGGTTACAGGCAATAATGGACGCCGCCCGGCAGATCATGTGTGGCGATGCTGAATTGATCATCGCCGGTGGATCAGAGAGCATGACCAGGGCTCCATTCGTTATGGCAAAGGCAAATGCGGCGTTCCAGCGAAATACAGAAATATATGATACAACACTGGGATGGCGCTTTACAAATAAGAAACTGGCTGAAATGTACCATCCTTACAGCATGGGCGAGACGGCTGAAAATGTAGCCCGGCAATGGAATATCTCCCGCACCGAACAGGATACATTCGCCATGTCATCCCAGCAGAAATATTTTGAAGCACATGCCGCAGGTAAATGGATCAACGAAATAGCGCCGGTATTTATTCCTCAACAAGAAAAGGATGCTTTATTTGAAGCCGATGAACATCCCAGGCAAAGCTCACTGGATAAGCTGGCTGCGTTGAAACCGGTATTTGCCAAAGATGGAACGGTTACAGCAGGCAATTCTTCCGGTATCAATGATGGAGCCGCAGCCATGTTATTGGGCAGCGAAGAAGCGGTAAAAAAATACGATCTAAAACCAATGGCTAAAGTTATTTCCATGGCAGTTGCCGGGGTAGATCCTTCCATTATGGGCATCGGTCCCGTACCCGCGACAAAAAAAGCGCTCGAAAGAGCGGGCCTGAAAATTGAACAGCTCGACCTCGTTGAACTAAATGAAGCATTTGCCTCGCAGTCGATAGCCTGCATTCGCGATCTTACTCTCGATATTAATAAGGTAAATGTAAATGGCGGAGCCATTGCCATCGGCCACCCATTGGGTTGTAGCGGCACGCGTATCTCAGCTACTCTATTGCATGAAATGAAAAGAAGAAACGCGAAGTATGGCCTTGCTACGATGTGTATCGGTGTGGGACAGGGAGCGGCTGTGATCTATGAAGGGCTTTAAAATGCAGCTTTGCGCTAATTCAATTTATATAGTTGATTTTTTACCATCCTGTAATTGGTAAACAGTGAAAGAAGGATCAATGCCAAAGCGGTTGCTCCAACAGCCCAATGAACAAATGGCGAAAGCTGGGGTTTATCCTGCATGATATAGTGATAAAACAGCCATTGTATGGCCTGCGTCAATAACAAAGCGACCAGTACTACAAAAATGTAAACCGGTAAAAATCGATTAGAAACTTTTTTACTCATCCACGACGGCGAATACCCTAAGGTGAGAAGCAATTTCAGATTGTCTTTACTTCTTGCTATGATCAGTTGCAGGTAAAAAGAAAAAAGCATCAACGCCAATACCACGACTATTAAGCCGAATATACCCATGCCGGTTACAATGCCTTGTAGAAGCATTTTGTTCCGGCCAAGAATGGTTTGTTCTTTATTGATAACATAATGCTTCGAATCAAGGAAGGAAAGCAAATGAGGATCATTAGCATCTTTGGTCTTGATAAAAACACGTGAGGCCCCGAGAGGTTTTTGTTGATCAAAGGTCTGATTCGCCCAGCTCAAAAAAGATTCAGGTACCAGCACAGAATTGACACGATCGCTTAGTGCCACGATCTTGCCAATGAATTGTTGTTGACGGCCATTCCCGTAACAGTTAACTATGAAACTAAAACCGACAGCAGCATCTCTTGGGATCTTAGGTAGCTTTTGCCCGGCAGAGAAAACAGTATATATTTCAAAGAAATCGGATGAAAAAATAATGGGAATTGTTTCCTGTCCTTCCTGCCATTTGAAGGTAGGAGGTACCGTATCGATAAAATCTTCTTTCAGGCTTTCAATAAAAAAATCTGTTTCAAATGAAAGAAGGCTTCCAGCGCTAAGCTGAATGCGGAACTGGTTAGCGATAAGCGGAGCGGCATCCTGGATAAAAGGCTGCGTTTTCAGTTCATCAACTTCCGGTTGGGTAAACAAGGTTTTTTCCGGGTTTTTTAACGCTTCCGTTGTGATATTCTTGGCGATTGGTACATAGTCAAAACCATTCTTGCGCATATTGCCTTCGACCACCATCTGCCGGATATTGATATACATCTGTATCGAACACAACAATAGCAATACCCCCAGGCACAAACCTATATACGAAAACCATTTTGAAGCGGCGCTGGTGCCGGTCTCTAGCAATGGTCGTATGGGTTTAAATGATAAAGCCAACGGTAATTTTTATAAATGATAGATTCTGGTATAAGGAAAAATTTCGGATCGTTCCAGGTCAGCATAAATGATCGACGCATTCCTGGCCCTGGTCTCTTCCAGTATCAATTGCATTGCTTTTTCCGAATTGTTATTGTCCAAATGGCTGAAAGGTTCATCCAGCAACAAAATATCAAAGGGTTGGAGCAGGGAACGAATGATGGCAATACGCTGTTGTTCCCCGTATGAACAGGTACTGCATTTAAAGGAAAGCCTGCTGTCGATTCCCAGCCGCTCCGCCATCTCTTTTATCTTTTCAGGAGGATGATAAGGGTTCAACTGCCTTTTTATTTCCAGGTTTAGTGCCGCGGTCTCATCGGCAAACAAACGCATATCCTGGAAAACAATGCTGATATGATCTTTGCGGTAGCCTGCCAGTTGTTCGGGAGAAAAATGGCTCAGGTCTTTACCCGAATAGGAGATCATGCCGGTATAATCCGTTCGCAAGCCATACAGAAAGTTGATGAGGGAAGATTTGCCGCTGCCGGAAGGAGCAACTATTTTAATAAGGTCATTTTTCTCAACTGCCCATTCCTTACCCCAGATCTCTGAAACTTGCGTGACCGATTCATCGAAATATGCGGGTAAAAGCTGGCTGACGACTAACTGCATTTCCTATCCTTTAAAACGCTACAGCCCATTATTATCTATGGGCTATAGCTACGCAATGGAATTATTTACCGTATCCGGGAGCCATTGCCACTGAATCGGGCATGGCTTGATTCATTGAATTGTGCCATCTCATTTGTTCCTCCTTCTTCTTTTTGTTATAGGCCGACGCTTTGTCAATAAACTGGCTGAGCTGTTTTAGGCTGTTCGTATTCTTATCAACCAGGTTGACCTCAAACTCGCTTTCTGAATACTTACCATTAAAATCGCCGCCTGTTGCAGTAATATTCTCCCAGGTGTTCAAGGCCAGTTGGGTCATCTCGGCAGAACTGCTGTCTTTAGCCATCGACATCGTTCCAAAGAACCCGATAATCCTCTGTAGATCGACATAAACGCCCATAGGATGACCGATGATCTTGCTTGCAAAGGGAAGATTGCTCTTACCACCTGCCACGAATTTATCGGTATATCCTTGGTTGTTGGTGACAATGAACCAGTCGTTTTCCAGTTTGTAATTTATGCCGGACAGGAACGGCATACCGGGTATTTTTCCTGGCATACCTGTTTTGCCACCTTCGACATCCGCTCCACCCATCATTTGTTTCCGGACCTGGCCCAGCAGGCCGACCATTTTTTCAAATGAAGCCCTGTTCTTTACTGAAGTGGCAAACAGTATGTTCGCGGACGGCATAGAAGGAACAACCCGCATTGTGCCCTTATAGTTCATCGTGTCCGTCTTCAATTGGGGATCGCTTACGGCAAGCAATATCCCGCCATTTGAAGCACCAACTATTTCGTCAATGCTAAGATTGAATTTGGAAACCAGGAATGCATTTGCCATCACATCTACGCCCAGTAGTTTCAACATTCCTATTATGTTTTCGGGCGCAAAATTGGAGGCAAATACGGCCACTACATCGGAAGAAGGAAGGCGGTTAATCATATCGGCGCTGATATTTTTCGGCCGGTTAGCGGCAAGCACTTTGCTCATCCCCTCATTAAAGTATTGCTTTGTCTTTGCCGTGATCTTCCCGTTCTCAAAACTTAGCGACATGGCGCTTACATTGCCTTTCAGTAGTGTATCAAAGTTTGCCATCGGGAATTTTTCTTTCAGCATGTTCATGCCGGAATAAAACAGGCCGGTATTGAACCATATATGCACATCCCTTCCGTCGTTTACCAGATCAGCAAAGCGACTGTCATTTTCCAGATTGTCTCCTTCCAGTATCAGTGCCTGTTGGCCGAATACGAGGAGGCTATCCGATTTAAATTCTACATCGTCAAATGATAAATTAAGGTTGGGCCTCATGCCACCTGACATACGACTGGCAAGACCTCCCGTTTTAGAGTTCGATACCAGGGCAAATCTTGATTTGTTCCATACAACCACTGTTTTTTCATTGGGGACCATATAACTGAAATCGCCTGCTTTTTTTATTTCCTTTGGCTTTTTCTTAGTCATTTCGGCAAGCGTTTGCTCATAAGTCGCCTGGCTGTTCAGGAATCCTTCAAAGACCATATAACTGCCGCCAGCGTGTTTTTTTGAAAACAGGACAAAATCTTTTTTCGTATCAACGCCAGAACTGGCAGGGTCAGCCAGTAATCTTTTGGCGAGGCTGTCGTTGGACTCAGCATCTTTCTGAATTGCATTGAACCAACTGGTTTGTTGAATCTCGTTCCAGCTAAGCTTGGAAGTAAGCGATTCAGTGTTGATGTGCAATACAAAGGCTGCATCTTTAGGAACCAACAATCCGGATTTGCCACCTTTATTGCTGCATGATGCGAAGAGCAATACAACCACGGAAAGGACAAGGAATGATCTCTGTTTCATGTGTTATTATTTATCTTTTTTTCTTAAAGTGGGTTTGGAGGGGCAAATCTAATTAAGAAAAGGGGTTTTAGGTAAAGGAAAACCCCAAAAGCCGGTCAGCTGGTAGTGTCTGTTGTTCGCCGGTTCGCAGATCTTTGATCACACAAGAATTATCTTCCAGTTCTTTACTACCCATGATGACGGCATAGGGTATGTTTTTCTTTTCCGCGTATTTGAACTGCTTATCAAATTTTGCTGTTTCGTGATACAGTTCGCAGCGGACATTCTGGTTCCTCAGTTGTTGCATCAGTGAAAAAGCGATTTGACTTTCTTTTTCTCCCAGGTTAAAAAACAGTGCCTGTGTGCCGGTATGTAC
>VBAT01000101.1:766-1944 GCA_005884665.1 Bacteroidota bacterium | reverse complement strand
TGACTGGAGTGAAAAATGCTGATGTAACTAAGTGGGGAGAAAAAAAGAAAATTTTTGGTTTTGAGGAAACCAGGTTTGCCCTCATGAATAAAACATTTGAGCACCAGACTCATCACCGTGGCCAGACCACTATTTATATTCGCTTGCAGGGAATAAAACCTCCGCAGGAAAAATTGTTTTAAAAATATTCAACCTGAGAATTACAATAACAAAAGCCCTTGCCGCTGCAAGGGCTTTTGTTATATGCAAGGACGGCCCCGTTTAATAAATTGCCTTTGTTATCCTTGCCTTTATTACCACAACATAGCTTTAAGAAAGCTTTTTCATTCATTAGCAATAACCGCCATTAGATTAAAGTGGCGTATAACTAAACTTCTGTCCTCCTACAGATGCTTCGTACATCAGCCCCCCTTTTTCCTGGGTAAATATCATCACCCCTTCCTTATATTTTACATTGGCTGAGGCACCCGCGGTAACGGCTACCGCTGAAACTTGTGCGTCGAATTCAAATTTATTTTCTTTAAAGTGATCGAGAGCTGCTTTGTTTTCAAAGAATATCACTTCACGGTAGGCTTGCCCACCAAACTGGAAACCAACGCTTACTTGTTTCATCTTCGCAGTACCGATTACATTACCATTTTCATACACAACTCCGTTACCGGCCGCACCGCCCACACCGATGGCGCCTTTCCCCACATTGGGGAAAATAACGTACCCATAGGAATTATCAAATAAATTCTTCATCAATCCATCCGATTTTGTAAATCCCTCTTTAGCTACTCTACTATCTTCTATTATTTTTTCATCTTTAGAATCCTGCGCTATAAGTGTTGCTGGCAGTATTAAGGCCGTGAAAGCCAGTAAAATAATTGAAAGTCGACTCATGCTATTCTTTTTCATACCTGATTTTTTTAAAAGATTACCTGTTTGTAAATATTTTATAACAAACAATTTAATACAAAGATTTTGCCAGTATGAATCCTGCTGTCACGGGGACGGATATATTGTGGATAACGTCCGCAGTGCTTATGTCGGCTTACGCGTTTTAAATCCCGGTCTCCGCTTAGCCATTTTCGGACCAGGTGCCCCTTCCATAGCCATAGCCCTGATACTACAATAAGTGGGAATAATACCCATTTAATAGCAGTAACTGCATTTGGGATATTTTTAACAGGACC
>VBAT01000101.1:0-746 GCA_005884665.1 Bacteroidota bacterium | reverse complement strand
GATAATCGGTATGCTGGCTATTATGTGTAACCAGCGGACAATTTTTCTTTGTGTTGCTGCTTTCATAGTACATATTTTATTTAAAGATTCTCAGTTTGGAGTTATTACTCCAAAAAGTAAAAGCTGCATCAAAATTTTAATAAAATTACTTTCCAACCTTTTGGAGTCACGGCATAAACAGGGTTGATTACCCCTTTGTTTCCGCCGTTTACCGATTTCGCCATATCAGAGATCTGATTACATATTAAAGCCCATAAATCATACGTATCCATTCCTGTCATGTTCATCACTTCAAGCGATATATCCCACAGCTTTTTTCTTGCTGGCACAAATCAAGGTCAAAAGAACCAGGTTTGTTTTGTTTGATAGATTTGAACCGCTGGCTGGTGCGGGGACAAAAGAAAAGAAATTAATTTGCTGATGTTTCAGTTTGAAAAAGAATAATGACCCGGCGATACAGACTATCCGGTGCTTTCATGCCAGGAGAAAAAAAGAGGAACCGGTTGCTGAAGCTCAGCCGCTTCCGGTTCCAGAACCGCCACTGTTATTGTTTTTCTGATTTTGAAATGGATTGGTTGCTGTTAATTTATCCTTCCCCGTTCTTCCTCCGATCCGGATTTCAGGTTTACCGATTTCAATTTACTGTTCCCAAAATTCCGGGTGTAGGTTAGTCTGACAAACTGATTGTGGAAGTCGTAGGAAAAATAAGAGTCAAGGTTGTTTTGTGGCATATAAGTTTTGATCTT
>VBAT01000067.1 GCA_005884665.1 Bacteroidota bacterium | reverse complement strand
CTGCCGGACGATATTGTATTCGGCAAATGACAATCAATGAAAAAGCTTTTTTGGATACTTAGCATATTTATTTCTGTTTGTGCGCTCGGTCAGGATATTCCCTCCCGGCCTTCTCCACCAAAACTGGTAAATGATTTTACCAGGACTTTTCTAACGCCAGACCAGGTACAGGCATTGGAGCAGAAGCTGGTGAACTATGATAATACCACCTCAAACCAGATCGCGATTGTAGTAGTTGAAAGTCTTGGCGGCTCTTCGCCAGAAGATTATGGCAACGATCTGGGAAGAAAATGGGGCGTAGGAAATAAAAGCACGAATAACGGTGTCGTCATTGTTGTATCAACAGGGGGCGGACAGGGTAACAGGAAAGTAGCTATTGTACCGGGGTATGGCCTGGAAGGTGCAATACCAGATGTAACAGCAAAGGCAATCGTTGATAATGATATTATTCCCAATTTCAAGCAAGGTCAATATTACAGTGGGCTCGATCGGGCAGTGGACGATATTATAAAAGCTGCAGACGGTAGATATAAAGCTCCTGCCGGTTATAATAAAAAGAGAGGATTTGGAATAGGTTCGATCCTATTCTTCATCATAATTTTTATAATAATCGCAAGCATAGGAAGAAGGGGAGGCGGCGGCAAAGGCGGAATGATGTCACGCCGCGGTTATGGTGATTTCTGGACAGGAATGATCTTAGGAAACTTGTTGGGAGGCGGACGATCAGGAGGAGGCAGCGGCTGGTCGGGTGGTGGCGGAGGATGGTCCGGCGGAGGTGGTGGCGGATTCGGTGGATTTGGTGGCGGTGGATTTGGCGGCGGTGGATCGAGTGGAAGCTGGTGATACCAGTTGATTGGTTTATTGGTTAATTAGTATTTTATAGTTGGCATTACAATAAAGCCATCCGCAATTCGCGAATGGCTTTATCATTATCATTAAGACCAGAACTAATCAACCAACTCAAAATCCTTTTTTATCAGCTTCCGGCAACTTCGACTTGATATATTCCGCCTGGTCCTTTAAGCCTGCTTCATTCTTTTTAACCACAAGACTTTTTAAAATACCATTGATAGCCGGGTCGGTCTGGCTTTTATAAGCTTCGGGAATAGCATCCCTGAAAGCAGCAATATCATCAATACCTCTTTTTACAAGATCCATATTCTTCAGGGCGCCGATGTAAACGCTTACTGATTCAATGGCGTTGAACTTTGCTTGTGAGAGCGGCATCTGCTCAAAGCCACCCAGAATTTCTTCTGCAATGGATTCATCCCCGGAACTGGCCTTTGCGCCAGCGATCGCACTTTTCAGTTCACCTTTATTGGGTTGTTTGTCCAGTTCTTTGGCGAGGCTGAGGGCAGTTGCGGGATCGACCTCCAGTAAAGCGGAAAGTGCATTGCCGGAAACTGTATAAGACGAATCGTTCACGGCTGCTTTGAATATCGCTGCATTGGCGGGGTCTTTATACTCGCCCAGTTTGGCGATCGCCTCAGCTTTTACTGTGCGTTTAGGATCGTTTTTGGCAAGATCGACCAGGATTGGCTCAACTGCTTTTTTCAAACCTTCGTTTTCAATATCCAGCCTGTAGACAGCTAATTCACGCAGTCCTTCATATTTATCTCTCAAGGCTGTTTTTAAAAGATCAACCGCCTTTGGATCATTCGCATGTTTGGCGGCAAAATCAATAGCTTCTCTTCTGTCTACATACGTTGCCGCATATTTATACTGGTGAATGTATTCGTCGATGTCTTTGTTTTCTTTTTTGGTGCAAAGAAGTACCTTATCACCATCAAAATTGACGAGATCAGGCTTCTGGGCCACATCGAAATAAAAAGTATCTATTGGGTTTTGAACCCAGACCTGGTGGCGAACTTTGTTGGCTCCATTATAAATATCAATAGCCACCGGTATTTTGAATATTGTATCAGATTGGGTTACGATCACTCTCTCTTTCTTGTCGGTTTTGTTGTAGCTGTAGCTGATGTTTAAGTTAGGATGACCGGCTCCAAAATACCATTCATTAAAAAACCAGTTGAGATCGCGGCCGGTTACTTCTTCAAAGGCGAGTCGTAACTGGTGAGCTTCAGCCGATTTGAATTTGTTGGTGGTTAAGTACAGGTTTAACGCCCTGAAGAATGCGCTGTCGCCAACATAATTGCGCAACATGTGTAAAATAGATCCGCCCTTAGGGTAACTTACCTGGTCAAATACATCCTCCTTGTCGCTATAATAAAAGCGGACCAGGTTTTTCTTGGCATTGGCTGGATTGGCCAGGTAACTTTGCCTGTTGCCGTAAATATGCTCATCACCTGACTCTTTGCCGTATTTATATTCTCTCCAAAGCGTTTCACTATAATCGGCAAATGATTCGTTGAGGGTGATATTGCTCCAGCTTTCGGTAGTTACATAATCTCCGAACCATTGGTGAAATAACTCATGCGCAATGACATCTTCCCACCGGTTGCCATCGGTCAATTCACGGGCATCCTGTTGCGCCATATCGGAATGCAGGGTGGCTGTGGTATTTTCCATCGCCCCGCTCACATAATCCTGGCCGGTGATCTGCGAATATTTTACCCAGGGATAATCGACACCGGTGATTTTCGAATAAAAGTTGATCATTTCAGGCGTAAGCCCGAATATTCTTCTTGCTACAGGCGCATATTCTTTTTCTACATAGTAGCTTACTTCTTTGCCTTTCCATGAGTCTTTAATGATTGCATAGTCACCTACGCCCATAAAGAAAAGATAAGGAGCATGAGGAAGGTCCATTTTCCAGTAGTCCGTCCTGGTGCCATCGGTATTTTTCTTTTGACTCACCAGCTTTCCGTTGGATAACGTGACATATTTTGCCGGAACGGTCATATAAATTTCATCGGTGGTTTTCTGGTTCGGTTTATCGATGGTAGGACACCAGACTGAAGTAGCTTCTGTTTCCCCCTGGGTCCAAATCTGTGTTGGTTTATTTTTTTCCTCGCCTTTCGGATTGATAAAATATAAACCACGGGCGTCGGTAATGGCGGCGCTCCCCTTCACCTGCACGTCGTTGGGTTTAGCTGTATACTCGATATAAACTGTATAATTTTCAGTTCTTTTATAGATCCGGTCAAGTTGAATTTTCAGTTCCCAGCCGTCATATTGATTCACCAGGGGTTGCCTTTTACTTCCTTTCATTATTTCCACTTTATGGATCGTCATTCCTTTGGCATCAAGGGTAAGCGAGTCCGTTGGATAAAAATGAGGTTTCAACGTGATCCAGGCTTTGCCATTGAGATAGGCATTGTCGTAGTCAAACTTCACATCCAGTTTGGTATGAACGAGGTCATTTACCCTGGTAGCGGTTTCACGGTATTGTTTCTTCCAACTGGTGTCTCTGGGGACTTCAGTTTGTGCCACCACGGCAGAACCGAAAATTGTTAACAGGAGTATAAACAATGATTTCTTCATATATTTTGTTTATGGGTTGCAAATTTAGAAAAGGCTGCTATCATTTACAGATAAAAATGGACAGGAGGTAGCGGGATTTAACAAGCAGTTGTAGCCTATTTTGAGTTATTTTTGACTAACCATCATTTCCTCGATGAAAAGACTCATTTTTATCCTGTTAGCGGTCTTATCTTTTTCCGCCGCGTTTTCACAGCGGCTATTCTTTGTTTATCTTCAATCGGAGCCGGCAGAACCTTTTTTCGTTAAGATCAATGATAAGCTACAGAGTTCGACGGCCACCGGGTATTTGATCCTTTCGAGGCTAAGAGACAGTAGTTATATGATCACGGTCGGTTTCCCCCAAAATAAATGGCCGGATCAGAAATTTACTATCGATATGAAATCGAAGGATCGTGGATATATCATAAAAAATTTTGGTGAGAAAGGCTGGGGCCTGTATGATTTGGAAACGTTGAGCATCCAGATGTCATCGACTACCAAATCTACTGCCAGGACCGAACCCCGGGAAGTGTCCATATTTACTGAAATTCTTTCCAGGGCCGCGAACGATCCCTCGCTAAAGGAGCGACCCATTGCTGTAAAAGAAGACAAACCGGCCGTTGAAAAGGAAGAAAAAGGCCTGGTAACCATATCGCCCGAAGTGAAAGAGGAGAAGCCTTTGGCAGTTGCCAACGATGAGACAAAGAAATCCATAGTCGTCAGCAATGTTGAACACAATGAGGCGCAGCCTGCTGTTAAGAAAGATACAGTGGCCGTTTTGGTAAAGGAAGATTCCATGCCTCCGCCTGCACTGCCAGTAGTGCCTGTAGTGATTGATAAAGTGGCAACCGGAGACAGCGTGGAGGCAGAGCAAAACGCGGCTACAGACTACAAGCCCTCAACAGTCATAAAAAAATCGGAAAGTTCCGTGACGGATGGGCTCCATCTTACTTTTATTGACAATTATCCTGATGGAAAAAAAGATACGATTCGTATAGTAATACCCAATTCGAGGCCAGGAACGGAAATAAAAGAACCGGTGAGGGAGGAAAAGAAATTTCTGGACATCCGCTCGGATGATTCAATAAAAACCAAAGAGCCGGTGCAGGGGCAGGTGAAAACGGATAGTGTAAAATTAGTTCCGGCAAAAAAAGGTAGCTGTTCATCTATAGCCACTGAAAACGATTTCCTGAAGATCCGCAAAAAAATGGCGGCTGAAACAAATGACGATGCCATGGTGGCCGAGGCGAAGAAATATTTCAAAACGAAGTGTTTTTCATCACTGCAGGTAAAGAACCTGAGTACTTTGTTTTTAAATGATTCCGGTAAATACAAGTTTTTCGATGCTGCGTACGAATATGTTTCCGACAGGGAAAACTTCCCGGCCCTCATTGCTGAGCTAAAAGACGAATATTATATCAATCGTTTTAAGGCAATGCTGCGATAATCTTTCCTGTTACTTCCAACTATCGACTAATAAACTCTCAAACATGTCCCGCTATTTCCTTGAGATCTCTTACAAAGGCACGCATTACAGTGGCTTCCAGGTGCAACAAAATACAGAGAGAACGATACAGGCTGAAGTGGAAAAGGCGTTTTCAATTTTGCAAAGAGATACAGTAACTCTTACCGGGTCGTCAAGGACGGATGCGGGTGTGCATGCCCTGCAGAATTTTTTTCATTTTGATTATGCGGATGAAATTCATCCGCAGTTCATTTATAAGATGAATGCCATTTTACCTTCTGATATCGTATTGAAAAACCTGGTTGCAGTAAAAGGAGATGCGCATTGCAGGTTCGATGCGGTAAGCAGGGAATACAGGTACTATATCTATCGTCGGAAGGATCCATTTCTTGAGGACAGGGCTTTTTATTTTCCATACAGGTTGAATATGGAGCAATTGAAAATAGCAGCTGGTATTATCAGGCAGTATCATGATTTTACATCTTTTTCCAAGAGAAATACGCAGGTAAAGAGGTTCACCTGTAATATCATCGAGAGTGAATGGCTACTGGAAGATGATTGCCTGGTATATTATGTAAAATCTGATCGGTTTCTGCGGGGAATGGTACGGGCTTTAACGGCGACCATGCTTAAAATAGGCAGAGAAAAGATGGATATTGATGAGTTGCGCCGGGTTATCGAGGCAAAGGATTGTACGAAAGCGAGTTTTAGTGTCCCGGCAACGGGTCTTTTTCTCGTTTCTGTAAATTTTCCAGGGGATTATTTTTCATAAAATCGCGCTTTATCTGCATTACGGTCTGGTTAAGCGGTTTGGCGGGGTGAAATCGCCATCATATTGTAAATCCTTGTATTGAGATATCTCTTTTGTGAAAACATTGTGGGACAAATGTGAATAAAACTCACCCCAAAACTTTGCTGGTAATTTCCCGCGTCTTATCTTTGCAACCCGCTTTTAAAAAAAGCACAGTTCTTTTCAAAACAATTGATTTTCACGCCAAATAATTCGGTTAAACTTCGAAAAAAAATTTGGTAGAAATATACAGGCTCCTACCTTTGCACTCCCTTCAAAAAAGGGGATGCAGCAAGCAGAGTGAAGGATGAATAATCCGGAGCGAAGCGAGGAGCAAAAGATCTTTGAAAGTTGGGAAGCAATAGCACGTCACTCCGATATCCATCGGGGTGACAACAACAAGGTAAGTCAAGCTAAATAACATTTAGATTTGACACGTTAATTTTTTCTTGAGAAATTATAACTGTCAGTATCAAAACTTCATTTACAATGGAGAGTTTGATCCTGGCTCAGGATGAACGCTAGCGGCAGGCTTAATACATGCAAGTCGAGGGGCAGCATGACCGTAGCAATACGGTTGATGGCGACCGGCAAACGGGTGCGGAACACGTACACAACCTTCCTTTAAGCGGGGAATAGCCCGGGGAAACCCGGATTAATACCCCATAGTATATTGAAGAGGCATCTCTTTACTATTAAAGATTTATCACTTGAAGATGGGTGTGCGGCTGATTAGCTAGTTGGCGGGGTAAAGGCCCACCAAGGCTACGATCAGTAACTGGTGTGAGAGCACGACCAGTCACACGGGCACTGAGACACGGGCCCGACTCCTACGGGAGGCAGCAGTAAGGAATATTGGTCAATGGACGAAAGTCTGAACCAGCCATGCCGCGTGGAGGATGAAGGTCCTCTGGATTGTAAACTTCTTTTATCTGGGACGAAAAAAGGGAATTCTTTCTCGTCTGACGGTACCAGATGAATAAGCACCGGCTAACTCCGTGCCAGCAGCCGCGGTAATACGGAGGGTGCAAGCGTTATCCGGATTCACTGGGTTTAAAGGGTGCGTAGGTGGATTGGTAAGTCAGTGGTGAAATCTCCGGGCTTAACCCGGAAACTGCCATTGATACTATCAGTCTTGAATACCGTGGAGGTCAGTAGAATATGTCATGTAGCGGTGAAATGCTTAGATATGACATAGAATACCAATTGCGAAGGCAGCTGGCTACACGAATATTGACACTCAGGCACGAAAGCGTGGGGATCAAACAGGATTAGATACCCTGGTAGTCCACGCCCTAAACTATGGATACTCGACATACGCGATACACTGTGTGTGTCTGAGCGAAAGCATTAAGTATCCCACCTGGGAAGTACGATCGCAAGATTGAAACTCAAAGGAATTGGCGGGGGTCCGCACAAGCGGTGGAGCATGTGGTTTAATTCGATGATACGCGAGGAACCTTACCTGGGCTAGAATGCTGGTGGACCGAGGGTGAAAGCTCTCTTTGTAGCAATACACCGCCAGTAAGGTGCTGCATGGCTGTCGTCAGCTCGTGCCGTGAGGTGTTGGGTTAAGTCCCGCAACGAGCGCAACCCCCATCACTAGTTGCCATCAGGTAACGCTGGGAACTCTAGTGAAACTGCCGTCGTAAGACGTGAGGAAGGAGGGGATG
>VBAT01000066.1 GCA_005884665.1 Bacteroidota bacterium | reverse complement strand
TGATCTTTATGTTTCGCAGTTCAAGCTGCTGCAACAGGTAGTCAAAAAGGTCGAGATGTTCGTTGACCAGCAAGTTGCCCAGCGAATCGGATATCTCAACATCCCACATGTGTACCCGGAATGCATCCAGCCCGAGTCTCGAAAGATGATAGACATCTTGTTCGATTGCTTTTTTCAAATCGGCTCCCAGGGCCTTATGTGAGCGGTACCCATAAGCAAATGGGACTGTATAGTTTACCCCGAAGAAAGATGCCTCGCTCTTGTCCTTTGTATAACGGAGAACTCCCTGTTTGTCTACATAGACAAGATTCTTCTGGTTTGTCTGGCTATGTAAACGATTACATAGCATCGCTAAAAAAAAGACCAGTATTATCCGTCTGTTCCTTTTCATATAGACAAGCTATTAGAGCATTCAATTTACTAATTAAATGCATTCAGGGCTATTGTAGGCTTTCCCGAGTTATCAAAAGCGCCCAGCGTATACCCTTTCCAGCCGGGTGTAGCTTCCGGTTCCCAGTACAAGACTCCGAGGCCCTTCTGCCCGGTTACCGAGTTAACTTTTGTAATAAGATCCACGAGAAAGGATTTACAGGCGCTGGACTGGTCCCAACTCATGCCAACTTCCACGATCATTACTTCCTTATTATACCTCGACACCATGTCATTCATGTTGTTGAGGCAATTTGCATCCATGGTAGACCAACTGGCCGGGTCAGGATATAAAGACATTCCTATCACATCCCATTTGGCCCCGTTATTTTTTAGCCCGTCAAACAGCCAGCGGAATAAAGTATTATCGTAGCCGTTCGAAACATGAACAATTACTTTAGCAGAAGGAAATACTCCTTTCACTGCATCATAACCTGCATTAACCAACTGTGCAAAATTGGCCATGTTCGTTGATGCTCTTCCATCGGGCCATAGCATTCCATCATTTGTTTCATTGCCCACCTGTACCCACTCTGGCGTAACCCCATTATTCTTTAATTCGTTGAGCACGGCAGTCGTATGAGTAGCAAGTGAATTCTTCAGAGTGGTAAAATCCTGTGCAGCCCAGGCTGCAGGCTTGGCCTGGTGACCAGGATCAGCCCATGTATCGCTGTAATGGAAATCGATCATCACTCGTAGACCGAGATTTTTTGCGCGAACTGCTTTGGAAACCACATCGGCGGTGTTATTCCAGGCCGGTGAAGGATTCACCCATACACGAAGGCGTACTGTATTCATGCCAAGGCTTTTTAGTAAAGCCATGCATTCCGTTTCCGTTCCCCCGCTGTTGTAAAACTTTTTGCCTGCTGATTCCATTTCAGTCACCCAGCTGATATCGGCACCTTTAGCAAAGCCAGGATTTAATGCAGGGTTCGGAGGATTCGAGCCACCGCCACCGTCATTATGTTTATGACAGCTAAGAGCAGTACAGATCGTAAAAACAAAAAAGAGGGTTTTTTTCATGTTTAAACTGATCGATATAAAGAATGAGCCTGTAAAAAAAGCCGGCACTTTATCAGGGCCGGCTTCAGTATTCGTTTAAAAACCTACAAATGTGTCACACTATAGGTATTTGTTTCAAAATCGACAACGATCTTATAATCGCCGGCTGCTGCAGGAGCAGGTGTATTAGATCCCGGCACAGCTCCATCTGCTAATAACGTTCCTCCAGTTGCACTTGACCCACCAAACTTATGGCCCCAATCGCCATTGAGCGGTAAGAACAGATAGCTTCCCGGGTTGGTAAGATGAATATTTATCTGGTACTGGGTCAGGTTAACACGGGCAAACTGCTGAGATGGTACCGGCACAGGGTTGGCCCAGCCACCTGCCGTTGCATCTCCAACTATATAAAGGTTGTCAGGTACGGGAACAAAGCCTGTAAAAGGAGTAACTGTATAGGTTCCGGTTTGGAAATTGACTATTATCTTATAGAGTCCCGATGTAGCAGGTGCCGGAGTGTTCGAACCAGGCACAGCGCCATCAGCTAATAACGTACCTCCGGTTGCGCTTGATCCACCATATTTATGGCCCCAGTCGCCATTGAGCGGCAGGAACAGGTAGCTTGCACCAGCTGTAAGATTAATGACGATACCAAAAGAAACTGCATCGATCCGGGTAAATTGCTGTGAAGGAACAGGTACCGGGTTGTTCCATCCACCTGGTGTTGCATCCCCAACAATATAAAGATTACTGGGTATGGTTACTGAGAAAGGTGTTACAGTATAAGTTCCCGTCTGGAAGTTGACGACTATCTGGTAAGTTCCGGATGCAGCGGGTGCCGGTGTGTTTGAACCGGGTACTGCGCCGTCGGCCAACAATGCGCCACCTGTTGCGCTTGAACCACCATACTTGTGGTTCCAATCTCCATTCAATGGAAGGAACAGGTAGCTTTTACCAGCGGTGAGATTAATAACTATACCATACGAAACCGCATTGATCCTGCTGAACTGTTGAGAAGGTACAGGAACAGGATTGTTCCAGCCACCTGCTGTGGCATCCCCGACAATATATAATGTCGATGGTACAGGCGTAAATGTTGTTACGCTGATAGGAACGTTATTGGAATATGCCAAAGGCGCGACATAGTCGCCTGAATAACTTACCACTCTAAATACAAGGTTTTTAGTCGATCCGCCGATAACGCCGGCTGCAATTGCCATGCTGTTAAGATCACTAACTGTAAAGCTTGTGGTATAGGCAGTTTGTACTTTCCTTGTTTGCGGGTTGGCAAAAGTTCCGCCGGCAGTGTCGAATTGTATTGCATATTTGATCACACCCGAACCATAGGGACTTGCATTCCAGTTAAATGATATAGCAGTATTGGAAGCATTGCTGACCTGTAAAACTACAGGGGCAGTGGATGAAGGCACCAGGGTTATGGGAACAAGGTAAGGGGTAATAATAATTTTAACCGTGTTAGATTTCAGCTGCTCGTTGTTGTTGGCATAGGAAGAGGTAACCCGTACGTCCAGGCCATATTGCTGATTGGGAGCAAAGCCCAGATCCGCCAGGATAGTATTAAGCTGTTTGCCGGTAAAAGAAGTGCTCCGGGAGCCGCTGACGGTCCTTGTTACCTTCTTTGAAAAATTCCTGTTGGCAGAATCTATTTCAATGACAAATTTATAAGTACTTGTATCCGTAGCATACTTGGGACTCGTCCAGGTAAAATCAACCACATTGTTGGCTGAATCAGCGGCAGTAACTGCGATTGTTGTTTTAGATGCAGTAAGCGCAACAGCTTCTCCATTATTATAATAAGGCAGGTCTGCCACTTTATGGCAGGAGGAAATCAAAAAAATGATTCCCGTTGCCAGAATTAATTTATTTATCAATTGTTTCATCTTATGCAGTTTTGGTTATTGTAGTGTCAGTTTATACTTACCGGTTTGAAAGTTAACCTCGATCTTATACCTGCCAATACCCGGTGATGCAAACTGGGGATCAGCATCTTTCTTTTCAAAATCCCCGGACAAAGCTGTATTTGCGACCTTCGCATGGTATTGCGTGGACCAATCTCCCTGGATTTGTATCAACTTATAACCACCGGTATGATCAAAATCAGCTATCAGCTCATAATGCAGCTTATCGATCTTGGTAAATTTTAAACTCACATCATACGGTGCGGGAATGGGGTTTGACCAGTCGGGTGATGGGAAACAATCGCCGGTTACCCACAGGTTACCGTTGTCGTAATTAGGTCCTGTTCCTGGAGGCTCTACTGCATAATCCAGGTACGGAGTGATCTTTATCTTAATTACATTGGAGTAAAGAGGAACTGTATTACCAACCAATGCGGCTTTAACCCGTATTTCCATATTATAAGGCCGGCCGGCAGTTAATTCCATTTTTGATAAGAAACTGTTCAATTCTTTCACAGTTAATGTTACACCCAGGTCATTGCCGATAGATCTTTCCTGGATGCCAGGGCTTGTGAAATTCTTGCCAGCAGTATCAAATTGCAATGTATAGGTAACATCCTGCGAACTTGCCCCGGTATTAAACTTGTAATCAGGGTTGGTCCAGGTGAATACTTCGGCTACTGCATCTTTATTATTTATATTCAAAACCATATCGGCAGTAGAAGAAGCGGTGAGCACAGGATTTTTACCCCCTTGAAAAATGACCTGGTGTTCATCTTTTTTGCAGGAGAATAAAACCACAGCGAGGACGAAAAAGAATGGTGAAACTCTTAATATATTTTTCATACGCAATCGTTTTAAAATTAGTAGCCTTGGTTTTGAATCAGATTGAGATTGGCATTGATATCCCTTGAAGGAATTGGGTATAATGTACGATACGCTGGCACGCCGGTACCGGAAGCGACACCTCCTTTCCATGGCCACAGGTAAGTACCTTCAACAAACTTATTATACCGGATCAGGTCGGTACGGCGAAACCCTTCCCAATACAACTCCCTGGCTCTTTCATCTAAGATAAAATCAAGAGTAAGCTCAGAAGAGCTGATATTACCGGAAGCATTCGTATATGCCCTGGTACGGAGAAGGTTGACGTAGTCTAAAGCTGTGGTCGTACTTCCTCCTGTACCGCCCCTGAGTACCGCTTCTGCATAGATGTGTCGATATCAGAAAAATCCTGGCTTTGGCCGGGAGCCGGCACTTTGACATTGTTTACGATGATACTGTCTCTTCTTACATTTTTATATTTGGTTACAGCTAACCCGTCTGTAAAGACAGTTACATTACTTATCTCAAGATTCTGACCTGCGGTATAAAACTGCGCACGTTTATCGGTAGCGCCGGTAATATCCGTAAATACGCCTGGTAAATTTTTGGTGACACGGGTACCGCTCCATCCACCGCTTATTCCAAAAGTAGAGGCAGGCATAGATCCGCCTACCGGGGCATGTGTAAGGAAAGTGGTACCGCCATAGCCAGTAGTTTTCAGGCCGTCGTAATTAATGGTGAAAATAAATTCACCTGTTGGTCCCCAATTCTTATCGTTGTCGGCAAGCATTAGCCAGCGATAATTGCTGGTTAATGTAAATCCTGCGTCAATTACTTTTTTAGAATAAGTAATTGCGTCGGTGTATTTGTCTGTACCTGTATACACTTTTGCGTTCAGGTAGAGACGAGCCAGTAAGGCCCAACAAGCAGCTTTATCAGCACGACCATATTCATTGGCATGAGCGGCAGGCATACTGGGCTCGATGGCCTTCAATTCTGTTTCAATATAGTTAAACACTTCTGAGCGGGTACCTCTTGGAGGAGGTGGGCCGCCGATCACAGTATTTTCAGTAACGAATGGTGGATTACCATACAGATCGATCAGTACCCAGTACTGGAATGCCCTGAGAAAACGGGCTTCCCTGGCGTATTGTTTTATATTTTCCGCATCAGCACCCGAGATGCCTCTTTCGCCAAGCTTTGCGTCGGAGCATTCACGGATAAAGTCGTTGCACAATGTAATTTGATAGAGACTGCGATAATACAGACCTGTGAGGAAACTGTTGTTGGATGTCCAGTTCATATTGTGGAAGTCCTGGATACCGACGTCACCCCAGGAAATCACTGCTTCATCCGTACTTAATTCCTGTGCTTTCCAGAACAGGCGGAAGAAATCGGAAAAACCTTCGTCGATGCCCTGCACGTCACCATTCCCGGCAGGTCCCTGGTTACCGGTCAGTGCAAAAGCTCCGTACACTTTACCCAATACCTGCTTATAGCCGGCAGGGGTTGCATACACGTTATCAGACGTTGTATCATTCGTTGGTTTCAGGTTCAGGTCCTTTGTGCAGGACTGAATGACTGCTGCCAGCACGATAAAAAGACTGGTGGTTAAAATAATTTTTTTCATATGCTGTATTTTGAGCAATTCGTTTTTAGAAATCAAGGTTTACATTAAGAGCAAAGATCCTGGGCCTGGGATAAAAATTATTATCGATCCCGCCAAACACTTCGGGATCGAGACCCTTGTATTTAGTAACGATAAATACGTTCTGAACGTTTGCCCCGATCCTTAAATTAGTGCTCTTGCCTGCAAAAGCCCCGAAATTATAACCTACATTGATGTAATCCATTCTCACAAAAGAGGCATTTTCTACATAATAATCAGACAGGAGATATTTGTCGCCATTGCCAGTAAAGTTTGTTTCCAGCAAATTGCGTGAACCATTGGCCAGGAATCCAAGGGGGTCGATGATATTCCTTTGCACACCTGTATTTGAAAAACGGTTATTATACATGTAGTTGCCAAAACTTCCCCTAAGAGAGAAACCAGCTGTCCATTTTTTCCACTTTACGTTTGAGTTTACGCCCATGAATACATCGGGATCCGGTGCTTTGTAACGATAGAGATCGTCAACATTGATCTGGCCGTCACGATTGCGATCCTCAAACAGGTTCTCAATAGGTTTGCCTGACTCATCATATACCTGCTGGTATACATAGAAGGAACTCTTTGGAAAGCCAACCGAGTGGATCTGGACCGTGCTTCCCACGCCGCCAGCTATGCCTCCCACCAGGTTTCCGGGGAATTTCGGATCATTGGCAAAAGTGAGTTTAGTGATCTCATTTTTATTATAGGTAATGTTGAAACCGAAATCCCACAAAAGATCTTTACTTTTTACTGGTTGCATGTTGAGCGTAAATTCAACTCCACGATTCTCCATGTTACCGATATTGGCAAGGATCTTATTGGAGAAGTTGGTACCTGCAGGCTGATCGATCACGCTTAACAGGTCAGTTGTTTTCTTTACATAGAAATCAACTGATCCGGAGATACGTCCGTTGAGGAACCCGTAGTCAAGCCCGATATTAGTGGTAGCTGTTTGTTCCCATTTCAGGTTGGGATTGTATCCTTCTGGCCGGTAGAGTGTATAAAAGTTATTGCCAAACTGGTACTGGGCCTGCGCATTAGCCTGTGTATATCTCGGGATATAACCATAGTTGGCAATGCCATCCTGCTGACCGGTGACCCCATAACCGATGCGAAGTTTCAGATCGCTGAGAACATTCACGTTCTTCAGGAAATTTTCTTCTTTCATTCTCCAGGCAAATGCACCGGAGGGGAACCAGCCCCACCTGTGTTCTTCTGAAAAACGGGATGATCCATCACGGCGAATTGTACCAGTGAGGAGGTATTTGCCTTTAAATGTATAATTCAGGCGGCCAAAGAAAGAAATAAGACGGTTCTGTTGTTTGTCTGTACGGAAGGTAGGCGAACTGATCAGGTACCCGTCCGTTGCATAATCAGAATACGGATTCCATTTAGCGCCGCTTGCATCTGTCAATACACCATTGGGATTTAATTCGCCGAAGTAGTTGGTCGTGGAGAAATCCTGGTAAGAATAACCCGCGATCGCATCGATCTTACTGCTGATGGATTTGATGTCTTTTGTATAATTCAAATATGTTTCCAGCAGCGAATTTGACTTTTTCTGAAGATACCTGTTGTTCACACCGCCATGTTTGGCATCCGGCGAACGTTTATAAGAAGAAGCTGCACTGTCCGGTACAAACACGGTTCCCTGCCCCTTCGAAACGTCGTATCCTAAATTAAGATTGACATGCAGGTCGGGGAAGAAATGAAGTTTATAATCAAACTGTATATTACCAATGCTTCTTTGTGATTTGCTTTTATCCGTACGTTGCTCAAGTAAACCTACCGGGTTTAACGGGGCAAGCTTACGCAACCCTGTAGTTGATGAGGGATCCAGCCATTCAAAGTATCCGCCAAAACGATTGCTTTTGGTCATCACCGACTGGGTGGGATCAAAGCGGACGGCAGTGCCGATAGCGCCTTCATCTGCAAACCTTGATTTGGTTATTGAACCTTTCAGGTTCACATCTATTTTCAGGTGATCGTCAAATAATTTTGGATTCAGTGTTATTGAACCAGAAGTTCTCTGCAGGTTTCCTGTTGTTAGAATACCGTCCTGGTTTAAATACCCGATAGAAACCCGGTAAGGAAGTTTTTTATAAGTGCCCGACATGCTCAGGTTGTTATCGGTAGTGCTGGCATTGCCATAGACCTCATCCTGCCAGTTAGTATTTGCATTTCCCATTATAGCTATCTGGGCGGGCGTGCCATGAGCATTCACATAAGCTCTGAATTCTGCAGGCGTAAGCACGTCTGCTTCTTTGGGCAACGTCGACAATGAATAAAGCGTGATGAAATTAAATCTCATCTTGCCGCTGCTGCCTTTCTTCGTGGTGATTATGATAACACCGTTCGATGCTCTTGAGCCATAAATTGCAGTAGCCGAAGCATCTTTGAGAATATTGAATGATTCAATATCATTCGGGTTGATCATCGCCAGTGCGTTGGCAGTTCCGGCGATACCCCCATTATCAACAGAAACTCCATCGATAACGATCAGCGGGCTGTTGCTCGCATTTAAAGAAGCCCCGCCACGGATGCGGATGGTGCTGCCTGATCCAGGTGCGCCGCCATTGGAGACGACCTGCACACCGGCTACCTTACCAGCAATTAGTTGTTCAGGAGTTGTGATAGCTCCTTTATTAAAATCTTTTGAGGTAATGGCCGTGACCGATCCGGTAAGATCTTTTTTCATTCGCGTTCCATAACCGATCACCACAACTTCATTTAAAGATGAAGCATTGGTAGACATAGCCACGTCGACGTTGGTTCTTTGACCGATAATCACTTCCTGTACATTAAAGCCGACAGAAGAGAAGACAAGAGTGGTTACCGATGGTCCCACCGTGATCCTGAAAGATCCATCTGCCGCCGTTTGCGTGCCGCCTTTGATTCCTTTTGGAATAACATTGACGCCAGCGAGCACCGATCCGTCCTTTGAATCAGTAACCTTGCCAGAGATGACCCTGTCTTGTGCATGTAATAACTGTGTAATAGAAAGCAGCGCAGATAGCACAACTGCTTTGAGCAAGTTTTTGCAGGACATAAGCAATCGTTGTTTTGTTAAGCAATTCAGTTTCGAAAATCAATAATGTGTATCAAGCACACAATGTTAGAGAAATTATTTATACCACCAAAATCTTTTATTTGTTTTTTGTTTCCAATTCCGGTTGAATACATCGAAATTCATTCAAATCAATGCAATCGTTTACATAAACTCAGAAAAAAACTCGTCCAATATAGCGCCCCTCTATTTCTTTTGTTTTTCAGTAGAATCCCTGCAAATTAGAAGAGGCTCCAGCACGATTTTTTGCTGCCTGTGCCCCGTCATTTCTTTCTTTTCAATAAGATCCACGAGGAGGTTCAGCGCCGATTTTCCCATTTGGATGGTTTGCTGGTCTACGGTCGATAGCCTTGGGGTTATATGTTCTCCAAATAACTCATTGGCAAAACCGATTATGCCCACCTCTTCCGGTATTTTTATTTTTCTTTCCTTCAGTTCGCTTATTGCACCGAGTGCCGTAAAATCTTCTGTCGCGAAGATCGCATCCGGTGGTTCGGGCCTGGCCCAAAAGTGCTGAACTCCTTCCTTCCCGGATTGAATCGAAACATTTCCATGGTAAATCAGGGAAGGATCCGCTTTGATCTTATTAGCCTGCAGGGCGCCCATATATCCTCTCAACCTGTCATAGAAATTCTTTAAATGCTGTGGCCCCGAAATATGAGCGATCCTCCGGTAACCTTTTGTTATAAGGTGTTCAGTAGCCATAAATGCGCCTTTATAATCATCGATAACAACGGAATCAATTCCCAGGTCATCATTTGCCCTGTCAAAAAAAACAATGGGTATACCTCTGGCTTTTATTTCCTTCAAATGAGAATAATCAATAGTATCCTTGGCTATTGAAACAAGTATGCCATCTACCCTGGCTGATAAAAAGCTTTCCAGGCCTTTTTCCTCATATTCCCGGCTTTCATTCGACTGGTAAAGCAGCACATTATACCCTTGAGTATTGGCAACGCTTTCTATACCGTGAACAACCGATCCAAAAAAATTAATTTCTGCACTCGGTATGATCACCCCGATCAAATGGCTCTTGCCCGAGCGCAAAGACGAAGCAATGCGGTTACGTTTGTAATTTAATTGGGAAGCTGTTTCGTGAACGGATTTCTTGGTCTTATCGCTTATACCAGGATGATTGCTCAATGCGCGGGATACAGTGGCAGGTGTAGTGTTCAGTTCCCTGGCAATATCAGCAATGGTTATCTTGTATGCCACTGTGCAATCGTTTACACAAGTTTAATCAGTTTTTCATTCCTAGCAAAATTTTATTTGTCAATGCCACGGATACTTTTAGATATTTCCCGATCCTTGCGGTTCTTTGCGTTCCTCGCGATACAGGAACTATCGCAAAGTGTGCAAGGGCCAGGCAAAGGACGCCGAGACACTCTGTTAGGAATCGATTTTGTCGCCACGGATTAGTTGCTGCCAAGTGCCGGATGAATTGATAGAAAGCTGATACATGACAACCATCAAGTGCCTCCAGCAACTTAGACCTGATAACAGACAGCTGACACCTGACACCTGATGAATAAAACTCGTAATATTGATCTGATAAATGATCTTAACGATCCACAAATGAAACTCGTCTCTATGGTCCGAATAAAAACACTTTCATTCATTCTTTTCCTCCCATTGCTTGCTATTAGCCAGGACCCCTGGAAGATCAGCGCAACGTCGATCAACGCTTCCAATTACTACGGTGTTACCGTTGCCAACGGCATGATCGGGATAGTTTCGTCACCCGAACCTTTTAAAGTAAAAGATGTAGTGCTGGCCGGTGCATATGACCTGTATGGCCGGGGAAGGGTCAGCAATTTCCTTCGCAGCTTCAACCTGTTGAATATGCGACTGGAAATCGATGGAAAAGGAGTTAGCAGCAAAGATGCAGGCAATATGAAACAGGAACTCGACATGCGCCATGCTTCATTTACCACTTCCTTTGACTACACTGATAAAGCAGTCATATCCTACAGTTATTACTCACTGCGCCACCTGCCCTATACGGTGCTGATGGACGTTTCAATAACTGCGAAAAAAGATATCACGATCAACAGCGCCAGCGTGATGGAAGCCCCTGATGCATTGAAAGACGTGCAGAATTATTATAACGAAATAGACCGCCCACATGTCGTGATAAGCCTCCTTACATCATCGGCAAAAAGTCCTACGGGCAAGCTGCTGATGTGCGCATCCAATACATTTTTATTTCCTGAAAAACATGGTGAAGAGCCAAGAGTTATCCATGAAATGTGGGATAACAATATGCACCTGATGAAATTCTCCAAAAAGATCAGGGCAGGCGAAACGTATCGTTTTTCTATTGCCGGCTCATCCATTACTTCTGCTCATCATGATGATCCTCTCAATGAAGCCGAGCGTGCTACCATTTTTGCCAAACTGGAAGGAAGGGAACGCTTACTGCAATTTCACAATAAGGCCTGGGATGATCTATGGAAAAGCGATATCGTGATAGATGGTGATCCCCAATCGCAACAGGACATTCATAGCATGATGTACCACCTCTACTCTTTCGTAAGGGAGGGGACTGCATTGTCCCCTTCCCCGATGGGATTAAGCGGGCTTGGCTACAATGGCCATGTATTCTGGGATGCGGAATTGTGGATGTACCCGGCTATTCTTGTTCTGCATCCCGAGTTGGCAAAAAGCATGATCGAATACCGCTACCAGCGATTGGATGCAGCCCGGCGAAATGCATTCAGCAAAGGTTTCAAAGGAGCTATGTTCCCCTGGGAAAGTGCGGAGACAGGTGTTGAGGAAACACCTGTTTGGGCACTAAGCGGGCCTTTCGAACATCACATCACCGCCTGCGTGGCGATAGCTGCCTGGAATTATTATTGCGTGACGCAGGACAAGACCTGGCTTAGAGAAAAGGGCTGGCCAATACTTTCTGCCACAGCTGATTTTTGGTCAAGCCGTGTTGAACGAAACAGTCCCGGTCATTATGATATAAAAAATGTAGTGGCTGCCGACGAATGGGCCGAGAATGTAGATAATAATGCTTTCACCAATGCAGCCGCTAAGGCCAATCTCCGGTTCGCCACCGAAGCAGCAACCGTTTTGGGTATCACTCCTGATGCCGACTGGATGAACGTCGCTAACAATATCCCGGTTTTAAAAATGGATAACGGGGTTACCAAAGAACATGCCTCCTACAATGGCGAGGGTATTAAACAAGCCGATGCAAATCTTTTGTCTTACCCATTAAAAGAGATCACTGATCCAAAACAAGTGCGCAAAGACCTCGAATATTACGAAACAAGAGTACCGAATGAAGGTACCCCGGCTATGACACAGGCGGTGTTTACCACCTTGTATTCAAGACTGGGTGATGGGGAAAAAGCCTATCATTGGTTCAAAGAAGCTTATACACCCAACCTGAACCCGCCGTTCAGGGTGATCGCTGAAACAAAGGGAGGAACGAATCCGTATTTTGCCACGGGTGCGGGCGGTGTTTTACAAAGTGTATTGATGGGTTTCGGCGGGCTCGAAATAACGGCGAAAGGGATCGTGCAGGTCAAATCGGCTCTGCCCGGTCAATGGAAAAGCCTGACAATTACCGGGGTTGGGCCGGAAAAGAAAACATTTTCAGTGGGTAAATAAGCGGGCAGCCCTGCCTTTGCCCACAGAGGACCTCTGAGAAAACACAGAGGACCCTTTAGTCAATAAATAGATTCTTTGAAACAGATTTAGCTGGAAATTAGAACAAGAAGCGGGGTGAACCAGACAGAGACCTGGGCTAAAGACCCATTTCTGTGTATTGGTCCCCACTTCTTGTTTAGACAGTTGACCGTGCTCCGTTTAGAATTTCAGACTTCAGAGGTCTGTTAAAGGTCTTGGAG
>VBAT01000103.1 GCA_005884665.1 Bacteroidota bacterium | reverse complement strand
CAAAATGCTCCCTGTCCATAGGCGACCAACCACGTTCTTTCCCAAGCCGGGTCATTACATCGGCATAGGGAGGATAAAATTCATCTGCAGCTTTTTGTGAAGTGTCTGCTATATAGGCATGAGAATTAATGCCAAGTTGTAGTTGTTCAACAGCATGCCCTGCCTTCCTTGCTGAATTGCGATATAATTGGGTCAGCGGTGCAAACCGGGATGGCATACCTCCAATGATCGCCAGGGCCATCGGCAAGCCATATTTGCCTGCACGAATAACCGACTCGGGTGTACCACCCACAGCTACCCATATCGGTAATTTATCCTGGTAAGGTCTCGGGTACACTCCCAAATTATTGATGGGAGGACGATGTTTTCCTTTCCAGCTTATCTTTTCTTTTTCATTAAGTTGAACAAGTAATTCCAATTTTTCGGCGAATAGTTCATCATAGTCATCCAGGTCATAACCGAACAATGGGAAAGATTCAATAAAAGATCCGCGCCCGGCCATGATCTCCGCTCTTCCGTCCGACAGGTGATCGACCGTAGCAAAATCCTGGAATACCCTGACCGGGTCATCAGAACTTAAAACAGTGACAGCACTTGACAACTTTATTTTTTTTGTTTTTATAGCTGCGGCAGCCAGTATCACAGCCGGGGAGGACACTGCAAAGTCCGGTCGATGATGTTCGCCTACGGCAAAAACATCCAGGCCCACTTGTTCGGCCAGTTCTATTTCCTCCATCAGGTTGCGGATCCGTTGATGGGTACTGATTGTTTTGCCTGTCAACGGGTCGGGTGTTATTTCCGCGAAAGTGTATATGCCTATTTCCATACCAGGTGCTCCTGATCTTTTACTATTACAATAAAAACAAATTATTGTTTGATAAAATCTCAGCCACAAAAATCAGCGATAAGTCGATAAAAAGGTGCCTTGATCGAATTCTTGTGTGAAAGATCAGTTGACGACTCACGGTACTAGCTATACCTGTCATTCCTCCATGGATAAGCCGTATTGGAATAGCCACGCTCTTCCCAGAATCCTAATTTGTTTCCTTTCAAAAACTCAATGCGGTTTATCCATTTCGATCCTTTCCAGGCATAAAGTTGCGGGGTGATCATTCTTACCGGGCCACCATGTTCTTTCGGTAACGGTTTTCCTTCCACCGTGTGAACTAATAATACATCTGGTTTCAAAGTTTCTTCCAGCGAAACATTGGTAGTATAATCATCATAGCCATAACATAAAATATGGGTGGCTGTTTCCTTGGGTTGTGCCAACGCTGCCAGGTCAAGCAAACGAACACCTTTCCAACTGATATCTAATTTTGACCAGGTGGTAACACAGTGAAAGTCGGAAACATCGTCGGTCTGTGGTAAAGCCATAAATTCTTGCCAGTTTAATTCTATGGGGTTCTCTACTTCGCCATCCAGCACCAAACGCCATTTCGCTAAAGAGATATCGGGTTGAATTCCCAGATCGAGTACAGGCCATTTCTTTGTTATCGTTTGTCCAACCGGCAATACCGGCATTCCATGCCGGTTAGGATTTCCTTTGCCCATCGGTTTATTGTCGGCAACAGAAGGAGTGAGCTTTATCTTTTCTTCAAATCTTGCTTTCAATTTCATCCTTGCATCAACCACCCGTTTTAATTTTTCTGATTCTTCCATGAGTTTGAAATTAGTGATTAAAATAAAGCGGCCTGTCAAAGGGTTGCAATAAATTCTATACTCTGTCGGGTATTTGTCAATAAGGATATTTCTGCAATCAAACTACCCTTTCAATCCTTAAAAGGCGCAAGCAATAAATTAGCAGAAATGCAAAAAGGCTATGATATCGGGAAGAAACAACTATGTGACCCGAACATCCGAAAGAATAATCAGTTCTACTCTTTTGGTATTTAAACAATCAATAAAAATTCGCTGTTAATGATTCTTCGTGTCGTTGATAGCTTTCAGCAATGATTTGGAATCCTTACTATCACCCAGCAATTGCCATATCATCACTCCTCCTGCTCTATTACTGATAGCAAAGGACACCTTTTGTTTTATGGTGGGAATTCCGTTGTAATAAAATTTTCCGCCACCGGAAACGATCAGGGAATCGGTATTTTCAGATCCCGGATAAGTTGTGATGATATCTTTGTATGATAAACTTTGCGGGGCACCATTTCCAAATCCATATCCATAAAAAGGGAGCCCGATAAATAATTTTTCGGCGGCAATTCCCCTTGTTGTATTGAAATAAATAAAATCATCCTGGGCCATCGTAAAGGGTGAGTGCGGGCCCGGATTATTCAGGTTCCAGGGGCCTGTTTTATCGTAAGACATAATATTGATAAAATCATACAATTTTAGCGTGGTATCGCTGATAAGATTGGAGTTCCAACTGGCCAATGCAGCGGTCATTAATTTTTTCTTTGATTTCAACGCTGCAGAAAGTTCACTGACAAATGCTGCATAGTTACTATTGATAAGTGCGTTCTCCAGGTCAACATCAATGCCATCGAAATTATAGGTTTCAGCTACCTGTGCCAGGGAAGCAATGACGCCTTGCCGTTTATCATTTTCCATTAAACCCGCTAAATGAATGGGTGGATCGCCACCACCGATTGAAAGAAACACTCTCACATTTTGACCGTGGGCTTTTTCGATTACCTGCCGGTACGCATCATTGGCCGGGAAATTACCCGATTCATCAGGATTGATAAAAGCGAGATTAAGGTCGGTGATCCCGGAGAGATCAATATTATTCAATCCGGCTATCCAATCATTACGGCTTGGCAGGTAACCTAATACCCGGATCTTACCATTGACCAATGGTTGTGTAGTAACTGCCTTATTGTTGCAGGTTATTATTAATGCGGGCAATAGCAGAATCGAAATAGAAAATATTATTCTGTTCATATGAGTTATTGTGTGGTGATAATAATGGTCCTTTCGGTTGTCAAAAATAAGCAGTGATTCTTAATGATAACAAATGAATGTTGGATAGTTAACTTTACAAGATCAGCAAACAAAGGAATAATGGACATGTACAGGCAACAGGCAATTTCTGATTTGAAAGCATGGAAAAAGCAAATGCTCAGGCGACCTTCTTTTTTTAATAAACTTTCAAAAAGAGCACAGGATAAAATAAACTCATGGATACCGGAGAAAGTACACAATGCTGTCACCAATGTTATCAAACAAATGATCCGTGGCGTTTTATTCGGTGCGAAATATACTACGGCTGATCCCTTGCAGAACCTTGAATTAAGGGCCCGTGAATTATTGGTGGGGGAAAAAATTAAATTCTATCGTACCACCGCCGCTGTCGAAGGAGGGATTACGGGGGCAGGTGGTATTTTATTGGGGCTGGCT
>VBAT01000102.1 GCA_005884665.1 Bacteroidota bacterium | reverse complement strand
GAAGTTCAGGTATGTGCTGAACAGGGAATCGGGGATGAATGTAAGAGGACAGATCAGGAGTTTTGGAGAGATCAGGACAGCAACGGGTAATCGATATATCATAGCTACAATCAACAATGAACAACCGGTGACCTGGTCACTAAAAAAATAAAAGAAGCATGTTTAAATGAAGGCAGGCACACTAAAATCATTTTCGATAGTTGCAGCGGTTGGCATCCCCGTTTTTATTTCCTGTACCGGTAAACCAAAAGAGCAGGCTGCTTTGTTCAGGCTACAGGAGAATACCGGTATAAATTTTCAAAATACAGTACTGGACAATGACGCGGATAATAGTTTTCAATTCAGGAACTTTTACAATGGAGGAGGAGTCGCGGTCGGAGATATCAATAATGATGGATTGTGCGATGTGCTCCTGACAAGCAACATGGGTCAAAACAAGCTTTACCTGAACAAAGGCAGCTGGAAGTTTGAAGATATCAGCGGATCCAGTGGCATGCGGCAGGACAGCATGTGGAGCACGGGTGCCGTAATGGCTGATATCAATAACGATGGCTGGCTTGATATTTATGTTTGTAACTCGGGCCATCTGAATGATGGGAACAGGAGGAATAAACTATATATTAATAACCACAACCTGTCTTTTACTGAAAAAGCGGCTGAGTATGGCCTGGATCATTCGGGCTTTTGTACCCAGGCCTCATTTTTTGATTATGACCTGGACGGTGATCTCGATTGTCTTTTAATAAACAACAGTCCGCTGCCATTCAGTTCACTTAGTTATGCCGGAATGAGAGATACCGATATTTCAAAATGGAGTGTGAATGATAAATTAAAAGGCGGAGGTAATCATTTGTACCGCAACGATAACAACCATTTTACCGAAGTGACCAAAGCGGCAGGGCTTCATACGGGACTTATCAGTTTTGGTTTAGGCGTAGCCATCAGCGATATAAATAATGATGGGTGGCCTGATATTTATATCGGCAATGATTTTATAGAAAAGGATTATTTATATATCAACCAGAAAGACGGCACATTTAAAGACGAGTTGGAAGAGTGTATGCAGCATATCAGCATGTCTTCCATGAGCACGGATATAGCTGACATCAATAACGATGGTTACCCGGACATCTTTACAACAGACATGATACCGGACGACGACTATCGTTTAAAAACAACGGGCACTTTTGATAATGTAGACCTGTATCAAAGCAAGCTTAAGGCAGGCCTGTATCACCAGTTTGTGCGAAACACTCTTCAGTTGAACAATGAAAACGGCACCTTTTCAGAGATTGCCAATTATTCAAATGTATTTGGTACTGACTGGAGCTGGGGATCCCTGTTCTTTGATGCGGACAACGATGGCTATAATGATATTTTCGTATGCAATGGCATAAACAAAGATTTATCTGATCTTGATTTCCTTGATTTTTTTTCCAACGACATCTATCAAAAAATGCTGAAGACGGGAGAGAGAGATGAAATCAGTAAGATCCTTGAGCATATTCCCGTGACGCCTTTGCCAAACCGTGTATTCCGGAACAACGGTCACTTAGGCTTTGATGACGTAGGCAAACAATGGGGATTTGAAAAACCCAGCTTTTCCAATAGCGTAGCTTATGGCGATTTAGACAATGATGGAGATTTGGATTTGGTGATCAACAATGAGAACCAGGAGGCATTTGTGTATCGCAACAATAGCCGGGAGGAAGGGATAAATAATTATGTGGGGATAAAGCTGAAGGGGAAGGGCGGTAACGGTTACGGGATCGGCAGCAAGCTGAAGGTGTATTGTGATAGTTCAGTGTATTACCGGGAGCTGGTTCCGAGCCGTGGGTTTCAATCAAGCGTGGACTATAAGCAGGTGATAGGAGTGGGGAGGCATGTGAAGATAGATTCTGTGGTAGTGATCTGGCCCGACCGCTCTTACAATGTATATAGGGACATTGCTGTAAATAAGGTAGCAGAACTAAGCCAGCCACAACAGCAGGGAAAAGATGCATATGCGGAACAAAAAGCGGTAAGCCCGGTATTGGAAGTAAAGGAACTGGGACTTGACAGGCACCAGGAAGATGATTATATAGATTATTATGATGAGCGCAATCTTCCGCAGCAGTTGTCAAGACAGGGTCCGCAGGTAGCAGTAGGTGACGTGAACGGGGATGGACTGGAAGATATGTACATAGGATCGGGTAAGGGTCAAGGCCGGCAGCTGTACGTTCAAACAAGGGAAGGGAAGTTTATCAAAAGCCAGCAAAAGGAGTTTGATCAGTACTCAGATTTTGAAGAGACAGCTGTTCTGCTCTTTGACGCCGATGGAGATGGAGACAAGGACCTGTTCATCGGGGCTGGAGGCAATAATATGCAGAAGGGAAGCCGCCAGAGCGAGCACCGGTTGTATATCAATGACGGGAAGGGGAACTTCAGCCTTGATGTGAGTGCATTCCCGGGTAATGATATGAACATATCGGTAGCGGTGAACTATGACTATGACGGTGACGGAGATGAGGACCTGTATGTAGGCAGCCTGAGCGAGCCGTATAGTTATGGAGTATCGCCGCGAAGCTATATATATAATAATGACGGGAAAGGTCATTTCAGGGATGTGACGGATGAGTTGAACAAGGACCTGGGGACAAAAGGCATGATAACATCAGCAGCATGGGCGGATGTAACGGGAGACGGGAAGAAGGAACTAATTATAACGGGAGAATGGATGAGCCCGGTGATCTACCAGTATAACAAACAAACAAAAAAACTGGATGAGCTAAAACAGACAGGACTGGAGAACATGTATGGCTGGTGGCAAACGGTGAAGACAGGAGACATCAATGGAGATGGAAGGGAGGACCTGATCCTTGGCAATATTGGCGAGAACTTTTACCTGAGACCCGATAAAGAAAACCCGGTAAAACTATGGTTGAATGATTTTGACAAAAGTGGAACGACGGACCAGTTCCTGACCCGGACAGTGGAAGGAAGGGATGTGCCAGTATTTTTAAAAAGAGAGATAACGGACCAGTTCCCGGGATTAAAGAAACAAAACCTGAGACATGCGGAGTATGCGAAGAAAGATATCGTGGATTTGTTTGGCAGGGAGCTGGTGCAGACATCACAGCAGAAATTGTTTAACTACTGCAGTTCAGTGATAGCGATCAATGAGGGAGGAGGGAAGTTCAGGGTAGAGAAGTTACCGGTGTGGGTACAGCTGTCGAGTGTGAACGCGGTAGAGCTAACAGATGTGAACGGGGACGGCAGAGCTGATCTGGTGATGGGAGGCAACATGTTTACCTTTCCGCCTCAGTTTGGGAGACTGGACGCGAGCTATGGTCATGTTCTGATCAATGAGGGAGGAGGGAAGTTCAGGTATGTGCTGAACAGGGAATCGGGGATGAATGTAAGAGGACAGATCAGGAGTTTTGGAGAGATCAGGACAGCAACGGGTAATCGATATATCATAGCTACAATCAACAATGAACAACCGGTGACCTGGTCACTAAAAAAATA
>VBAT01000036.1:26660-28202 GCA_005884665.1 Bacteroidota bacterium | reverse complement strand
TCCTGACAGGTCATATCATGAAGAACACGGATCATCACCGTGCTTTTGAACAAAACCCAAATGTGCTTGCTGTATTCACAGGGCCTCATGCATATGTGAGCGCCACCTGGTATGATGATCCACGACAGGCCAGCACCTGGAATTATATGAGCGTGCATGCCAAAGGCACCATTCGTTTCGGCAACGAACCAGAACTCGTGGCTATCCTCAAGCGGCTTACCTTACATTACGAAAACAATAATACTGCTTCGACAACTGTATTTGATAATTTGTCTCCTGACTATACAGGCAGGTTGATGAAGGCTATCGTGGCCTTTGAAATAGAGGTTACATCCATGGAACATGTCTTTAAACTCAGCCAAAACAGGAATGAAAAGAGCTACGACAACATCATACAGCAGCTAAAGAAACAGGAAGGCGACGGAAAGATCATTGCTGAACTGATGGAAAAAAGAAAATCAAAAGTATTCCCTCAGGAAGAACGCAGATTATCATGATTATTATGATCTGCGTGTATCATGACGATCCTAACAATCAGCATTCCCATTAGTCAGCGTTCTAATTGGAATCGCTAATTTAGCAGCAGGTATAATTATATTAATTAACTACAGTGAAAACTTTTTCCCTTGTCCTGTTGCTAACATTGATCGTGTCATGCCGGAGTAGCCGCAAGGGTCCCGCTGGTCCGGTCAATTCTGTATCTAACAATTCACCGATGAAAGATTTATTTGACAAACAGGGTCATCGTGGATGCCGTGGCCTGATGCCTGAAAATACCTGGCCCGCAATGAAGTTGGCGCTGGACCTGGGAGTAACCACCCTGGAAATGGATGTAGTATTTACCAAAAATAAAGATGCGGTGCTTTCGCATGAGCCCTGGTTCGGCCACGAGATTACTACCAAACCCGACGGTACCTACATGGGTGAAAGAGAAGAAAGGAAATTCAATATTTATTGGATGACCTACGAGGATGTAAAAACCTTTGATGTAGGAATGAAGCCTCACCCGAGATTTCCAAACCAGCAAAAGATGAAGGCGGTGAAACCATTGCTAAAGGACATTATCGACAGTGTGAAGCAATACATGAAAACGAGCAAAAGACCTTTTCCTTATTTTAATATTGAAACAAAATGCCTGCCAATGGGTGATAAAGTGTTTCACCCCGAGCCGGCTGAGTTTGTGGAACTGTTGATGGCCGTAATAAAGGGAGCATCAATAGAAGATTACGTGATCATACAATCATTCGATTTCAGAACCCTACAGTACCTGCATGAGCACTTCCCGGGAATGAAAACAGCTATGTTGATCGAGGACTATGATAAACGGGAACTTGATGAACAAATAAAAGCATTGGGATTCAGCCCAACGATCTATAGTCCCGCGGTTGAACTGGTGAATGAAAGTTTAATAAAGAAATGCCACAAACAGCAAATGAAGGTAATTCCCTGGACGGTTAATGATAAAAAAGAGATTGACCGGTTGAAGAAAATGGGTGTTGATGGGATCATCTCAGATTTTCCCAATCTATTTAATGAGTGAGA
>VBAT01000036.1:0-26643 GCA_005884665.1 Bacteroidota bacterium | reverse complement strand
TTTATAGAGTAGTTTTTTCTCGGTTTTTTTGCCCATCTTCATTTTTTCGATCAGTTTACCGGGATGGTGTTCACCTAGCGGAAATGGATAGTCGCTGCCCAGGCAAATAGTATCTTCACCCATTACATCTACCAGGTATTCCAGCGCTTTTTTATCATGCACAAGGCTATCTATCCAAAACCTGCCGAGATAATCCCTGGGACCAATGGTATTGTCAATAGCGGTAAGGTCGGGCCGGACATCAAATCCATGTTGAATTCTGCCGATTGTGAATGGAAATGAGCCGCCGCCATGAGCAAAAGCAACGCGTAGGTTTGGAAAAGCTTCAAACACACCACCGAAAATCATTGAACAGATCGCCCTCGATGTTTCGGCCGGCATACCTACCAGCCAGGGCAACCAGTATTTCTCCATCTGCTTTTCGCCCATCATTTCCCAGGGATGTACAAACAACGAGCAATTCCATTCTTCAGCAGCTTTATAAAATGGAAAAAATTCTTTGTCTGATAAGTTTTTGCCATTGATGTTCGAGCCGATCTCCAGGCCTGGCATCTTCAATTCCTTTACGCAACGTTCCATTTCCTTAATGGCCAGGTCAACATCTTGCAGCGGAACGGTACCGAGACCGATAAACCGTTTTGGGTCTTTGTTTACAGTTTCGGCAATATGGTCGTTGAAAAATCTCGAAGTTTCCATGCCATGGGCTGCACGGGCCCAATAATTAAACAGTACTGGAATGGTTGACAAAACCTGGATCGTCACATCGGTTTCATCCATTTCCTTTAATCTTATATCTTTCCTAAAGCAATTCTCTTCAACCACCCTGAACAATTTGTCGCCTTTCATCATGCAGGCATTGCAATTGCGATGTTCCAGATGAATAAACTCACCATAACCGAACTTTTGGGCCCAGTTGGGGATGTGTTCGGGCATGATGTGTGTATGGATGTCGATCTTCATGAAATGGAACGCGGATTATTATGATTTGGTCGATCTTTTAAGATTTTATATTCTGTTGAGAAAACCTTTCGTTTAAATTGAGCTTTTTTGCCAAAATTAAGAAGTATGCCGACCTCAATATCAGTAGCTCTGAGATAATTAGTGAGTTGCGCTTCGTGTTGGCCACACAGAGTTTCAACTGCTTTTATTTCTACAACCACACAGTTGTTTACTACAATATCGGCCAAATAAAAACCAACTTTTATATTGTCATAAAATACGTCAATGGGCTTTTGCGGAATACAAGCGAGTTCAAATTTCCCTAATTCGATAAGCATCGCATTTTGATAAACCTTTTCCAGGAAGCCATAACTTAATTGGTTGTAGACATTGTAGTAACTTTTAATAATCAAGCCGGTTATATCTGAGTGCCTGTAATTATCAATCATAATAAATCATGATAAACATAATAATCTGCGTTCTATTCTTTCATCACAAATGTAAATTCCGTATTCTATTTTTTAACTGGTGGTTCAATCACCGTTCCGCATTTTTTACACGTCCGTAAATCAATATTCCCCCAGAATTTTTCCATAATGGGCGGAAGTTGTTTGACAATGTCTTTTACAAACACAGTTTCTTCGTACAATTTGTTCCCGCAGTTTTCGCAAAACCACATAAACGCATCCTTTTCTTCTTCCTCATCTTCCCGCACTTTTTCAATGACAAGTCCCACGGTATTCGGACCGCGCTGTGGAGAATGAGGAGTTTCGGGCGGCAAGAGGAACATATCTCCCTCGTTGATCTGGATATCCCGCGGTTTGCCATCATCAATGATCTTTACAACAATATTTCCTTCCACCTGGTAATAGAGTTCCTCGCTCTCATTGTAATGATAATCTTTGCGGGCATTGGGCCCGCCGACCACCATCACAATAAAGTTCTCTGCATCTTTATAAATGCATTGATTGCCTACCGGCGGTTTTAGCAGGTCGCGATGCTCATCTATCCATTTTTTTAAGTTGAAAGGAGCTGTAACAGCCATAAGAAGGATTTTTTATTTATTTAAATGATTTCAATACTGGTGGGATCTTTTCAAACCATATTTCAACCTCGTAGCCATCGGATCATAGAAAGATACATAGGCTTCACCGGGAACGAATTCTCCTTTCTCGCTGATCTTTCCGCCGGCAGCTTTCACTGTTTCAACGATGCTTTCTATCGCCGAAGGTTTGGCTAATCTGAATCCAAAATGGAAATTCGGTTTTGTTTTGGAGGCTTTCTTTTGTTTTTCAAAAACGATAACATCCCTGGTACCGGGTGTCTGTACCTGTATGGAACCAGGGGAACCATACATTTCTTTTACCCCAAAAACTTTTTGATAAAACACAGCCGAACGTTTCACATCTTTAACCGGCAAAGCAATATGTGTAAGTCCGAGCGTTTTGATCATAAAACAAATGATAACCAATAGGTCGTATTGCGAAAATTACAACTTTTTGCCGTAGGTTTGACGATATGAATCTGTCATTGGAAGGCAGGAGTGCCATCGTATGCGGAAGTACCCAGGGGATCGGGTTGGCAATAGCGGAAGAACTGGCCCTGCTTGGAGCTCATTGTACATTACTTGCAAGAAATGAAGAGCGGCTAAAGATTGTTGTTAAGCAGTTGAACAAAGACCGGGGACAAAGGCACAGTTACCTGGTAGCTGATTTTACCAGGCCCGATGAAGTGAAAAAGATCGTGTCAAAATATGTACACGATAAACCTGTTCATATTTTAATAAATAATACAGGGGGACCGCCCGGGGGGCCGATCACTGAGGCCACTGAACAAGCTTTCCTGGATGCGTTCAATCAACACCTCGTTTGTAATCATATTTTAGCCAGCGCAGTGATCCCGTCCATGAAAAAAGAAAACTATGGACGGATCATTAATATTATCTCAACCTCTGTAAAGATCCCTTTAAAAAACCTCGGGGTATCCAATACGATCCGTGGAGCTGTCGCCAGCTGGTCAAAGACAATGGCTAATGAACTCGGGCAATTTAATATCACGGTAAATAATATACTGCCCGGCTCATCCAAAACGCAGCGACTGGATTCAATCATTGCCAATAATGCCGCTGCAAAACACAAGACTATTGATGAAATTGAAGAAGAAATGAAAAAGGAAATTCCGATGAAAAGATTTGCTGAGCCTGGTGAAGTAGCAGCTGTCGCAGCATTTCTTGCATCACCGGCGGCTTCTTATGTCAACGGAACAAGCATTCCGGTAGATGGTGGCAGAACAGGATCGATTTGAAAGGCTGTGGCCTGCGGCGCAATTTTAATAATATGAATTTATCAGCATACAGCGATATACAGAATTTTATTGACGGCGAGTTCCAGCCGACACGGTCCGGGAATTATATCGATAATATTAACCCGGCCACATTGGAAGTAATTGGAAAAATTCCGGATAGCAATGAAAAAGATGTAAGCGAAGCTGTTGAAGCGGCCAAAAAAGCGTTTGCAGGCTGGTCGGTGACACCAGTTGAAAAACGGTTTCAAATTCTAAACCGCATTGCCGGGATCATTGATGAACATTTGAATGAACTGGCATTAGCGGAAACAACTGATAACGGGAAGCCGCTTTGGTTGAGTAAAAAGGTCGATATTCCGCGAGCCTCAGCAAACTTCCGGTTCTTTGCAACAGGGATCATGCATTTTTCTTCAGAAAGCCACATGATGGAGGACCGTGCCATCAATTATAGTTTGCGGCAGCCCATTGGTATTGTCGGTTGCATTTCGCCCTGGAATCTTCCCTTATATTTATTTACCTGGAAAATCGCACCGGCTCTTGCAGCAGGAAACTGTGTTATTGCCAAACCTTCGGAGATCACGCCAGTGACAGCCTACCTGCTTTCACATATTTGCAGGGAAGCGGGATTGCCACCGGGTGTATTAAATATTATCCATGGCACTGGCAATATTGCAGGTGAAGCAGTCGTAAAACATCCAGATGTAAAAGCGATCTCCTTCACCGGGAGCACAAGAGCGGGAGAAAGAATTGCATCCATTGCCGCTCCGAAATTTAAAAAGCTCTCGCTGGAACTGGGAGGAAAGAACCCAAACATCATCTTTGCCGATTGTAACTGGGAAAAAATGATAAAGAGCTCTATCCAGTCTTCATTTAGTAACCAGGGAGAGATTTGTCTATGTGGAAGCCGGATCCTGGTGGAAGAAAGTATTTATGAAAAGTTCAGGAAAGAGTTCGTTGAGCGTACGCAGCAACTAAGGGTTGGGGATCCTTTGGAAGAACATTCCCAGCAAGGCGCTATCGTGAGTAAAATGCATTTCGATAAGATCATGCGGTGTATAGACACGGCGAGACAGGAAGGTGGTCGCATTTTGTGTGGCGGAAAAAAAATGCAACCGGGCCGGCGATGTGCGAATGGCTATTTTATCGAACCAACCGTGATCGAAGGGCTGGGCCCCGGCAGTCAAACCAACCAGGAAGAAATATTTGGGCCGGTTGTCACTTTGCAATCATTCAAAACGGAAGAGGAAGCGCTGAGACTGGCGAATGCAAGTGGATATGGATTAGCTGCAACAATATGGACGCAGGATATTTCCAAAGCAAACCGGGTGGCTGCTAAAGTAGAAAGCGGGATAATCTGGGTGAATTGCTGGTTGCTTCGTGACTTACGAACCCCGTTTGGCGGAATGAAGAATAGTGGTGTGGGAAGAGAAGGGGGTTGGGAGGCATTGAGGTTTTTCACCGAGGCGAAAAATATATGTATTGAACTATGAAATTCGCTCTCGTCATTCTTGTTATTTTTTTGAGTGCCTGCATCGGGAAAAGTAATAAGGTGAACCAATATACTTCCACCCTGCAAAAGGCAGATACGCTTCACATATGGTTCAAATTTAAGGATAGGATTTCTGCCGTCCACAAAGGCGACCGAAAACTGTTCAATTGGATAAATGAGGTGCTCAATGGCAAAGAGGAAAATTGCAATTGTGAGTCAGATGGGGGATTTTCTGTTTATGCAAAAGACACACTGATGCTAGACATTGAATTTGCAACAGGTGGAAATGCTAAAGATTGCGAGTTCTTAATAATAAAAGAATGTAGCATACCAGAAAAATGCTACAGGCTTAATAATAGTTTGATAGAGTATCTCGATAACATGCGGGATTTCATAAAACCTGAATAATGGCAGATATTACTTATACCGATAAAGCTTCTTCGCCATTAGGTTCTTATCCACATGCAAGAAAAGTAGGCAACCTTTTGTTTTTATCCGGCATTGGGCCAAGAAATCCAAAGGATAACTCAATTCCCGGGCTTGAGTTGGACAGGAATGGAAATATAATTAAGTATGATATCGAGGCTGAGTGCCATGCCGTTTTTGCCAATGTAAAAGCCGTGCTGGAAGCAAGCGGCAGCAGCTGGGACAGGATCGTTGATGTAACAGTGTTTCTTACCAACATGTCAAAAGACTTTCCTGTTTATAATAAGATTTACGGCGAATACTTTAAGGAGGTGCAGGCCTGCCGGACGACGGTTGAAGTAAAGAGCCTGCCGACGCCGATTGCCATCGAGTTAAAAGTGATCGCTACTATTGGGTAAGTTAACTAGTGAATTGGTTAATTGGTTAACCGGGTTTCATAGTTTGGTGATGGTGCACTGTACCAGTAAACTAATAAACAGATCAACATTTAAGAATGGAGTTTGAAAACACCTTAGAATTCGCTAAAAAATCCGATGAACTGGATACTTTAAAACAGTTTCGTCAGAAATTTTTTATTCCGCAACATAATGAGCAGGATTGCATCTATTTTACCGGCAACTCGCTGGGTCTTCAGCCTAAGTCGGTTTCCAGTTATATACAACAGGAACTGGATGACTGGGCCAGGCTGGGAGTAGAAGGTCATTTCGATGCAAAAAATCCTTGGCTGTCTTACCACGAAATATTTCCTAAACAGCTTTCAGATATCGTTGGATGTTTACCTGCTGAGGTAGTGGCGATGAATTCGCTTACTGTTAATCTTCACCTGCTGATGGTAAGCTTTTATCGTCCGACTCAACAACGGTATAAGATCATTTGTGAAGCCAAAGCATTTCCTTCTGACCAGTATGCGTTGGAGTCGCAGGTGCGTTTTCATGGGTTTGATCCCACAACTGGGATTATAGAAGTATGCCCTGGGAAAGGAGAGAATATTCTCCGCACCGAAGATATTCTCTCCGTGATCGAACAGCACGGCGACCAGGTGGCTCTCGTTATGTTTGGCGGTGTCAATTATTATACCGGGCAATATTTCGATATCAAAGCAATAACGGCGGCGGCCCATAAGGCAGGGGCATATGCGGGCTTTGATTTAGCCCATGCGGCAGGTAATATTGAACTGCATTTGCATGATTGGGATGTTGATTTTGCTTGTTGGTGTTCATATAAATACCTGAATAGCGGGCCGGGCGGGGTTGCGGGGCTTTATATACATGAAAAACATTTAGCTAATAAGGAACTGCCGCGTTTTGCCGGCTGGTGGGGTTATACGAAAGAAACGCGTTTCCAGATGGAAAAAGGTTTTGAGGCCATACCTACTGCCGAAGGCTGGCAATTAAGTAATGCACCTGTACTTTCCATGGCAGCCCATAAAGCATCGCTGGATATATTTATCGAAGCAGGAATGGAGAGACTTTGCAGCAAAGCGAAATTGCTAACCGGGTATTTGTTGTTTATAATTGACGAGATCAATAAATTAAATGATGGCAGGCTCATTGAAGTCATTACTCCACGAGATGAAAAAGAAAGGGGATGCCAGCTTTCTATGGTGGTGAAACAAAAAGGCAAAGAGATTTTCAATGAATTGAACAGGCGGGGAGTTATCTCGGACTGGAGAGAACCTGATGTCATACGGGTGGCACCTGTGCCGCTTTATAACAGCTTTGAAGATGTATGGAAGTTCGGCGAAATTGTGAAGAGCACGATTAGCCGGGTTTAAATCACTGTGAAATGAAAAAAGAAATAGCCATTGTTGGAACTGGCCTCGTAGGATCACTTTTGTCCGTTTATCTTTCGAAACGCGGATACAGCGTCAAGATCTTTGAACGAAGAAGCGACATGCGGAAAACAGGAAGCGATGCCGGTCGTTCGATTAATCTTGCCCTGAGCGACCGGGGATTGCTGGCTCTTGAAAAAGTGGGACTGGCGGAGCGGATCAAAGAAATAGCGATACCTATGCACGGACGTTTTATGCATAACACTGATGGATCAACCGCGTTCCAGCCATATGGAAAAGAAGGACAGTATATCAATTCTATTTCGAGATCTGAACTGAATAAAAGACTAATGAATGCCGCTGAAGAACATGGTGTCCAGATATTTTTCAACGAAAAATGCTCAACCATTGACTGGAAAGAAAATGAAATTGAATTTGAAAACACCGCTACGGGAGCTGTCCGAATCGTAAAAGCAGACATCATATTCGGAGCAGATGGAGCATTCTCTGCAACCCGTCTCCAGCATCAATTGAAACATGAACGGTTCGATTACCAACAGTATTATATTGATTGCGGGTACAAAGAACTAAATATTCCTGCCGGACCCGATGGTAGTTTCCAGATGAAAAAAAATGTCCTGCATATCTGGCCGAGGAAGGATTATATGCTGATCGCTTTGCCAAATCCTGGCGGGAATTTTACCTGCACACTTTTTTTTCCATTTGATGGCGGGCATTCATTTGGGCAATTGGATACAGGGGAAAAGGTAATTGCATTCTTCGAAAAAACTTTCCCTGATGCTATACCGTTAATACCTGATCTCACGCGACAGTTTTTTCATAACCCGGTTTCATCTTTGGTCACGGTGAAGTGCTATCCCTGGACCCGAAGTGACCGGTTTGCCCTGATCGGGGATGCGGCTCATGCAATCGTTCCTTTTTTTGGGCAGGGAATGAATTGCGGTTTTGAAGACTGCCGGGTACTCGATGAATTGGCGGAACAACATAACGAAGATTGGGAAACTATTTTATTAGAATACCAGGCCGCCAGAAAGCCCGATGCCGATGCCATTGCCGACCTGGCTATTAATAATTTCACGGAGATGCGGGACCGGACATCTGATCCGAAATTTTTATTACAAAAGAGAATTGAAGCAAGAGTTCATGAAAAATACCCGGATAAATGGATACCGGCTTATTCACAGGTGACCTTTAATCCTCAGATCAGGTATTCGGAAGCATTGAAAAATTCGCTCAGGCAGGAGGCCATTATGCAGGAGATAATGCTGAGACCTGATATAGAAAAGACATGGGAAAGTGAAGACGTTGAACAAACTATTATTGCGAAGTTGGCGGATTAGTTAATCAGTTAATTCGTTAATTGGTTTATTGGTGCATTCTTAGGTCAACGGATTAACGTATTAACAAATTACCCAATTAACAATTTATCTTCGTAGTATGACCCGTCAGCAACTCGTCGAACAGATCAGGAAGAAGAAAACTTATCTCTGTGTAGGATTGGATTCCGATATAGCTCGAATTCCGCGTCATCTTTTAAACGATGCGAATCCCATTTTTTCTTTTAATAAAGCTATCATCGATGCGACAAAAGAGCTCTGTGTCGCTTACAAGATCAATACTGCTTTTTACGAAGCCCTGGGTGTAAAAGGGTGGGAGGCAATGGAACAAACGGCGCGCTATATCGGCAATGAGCATTTTAAGATAGCGGATGCAAAAAGAGGTGATATTGGTAATACCTCTTCACAGTACGCCAAAGCATTCTTTGAAACTATGCCCTTTGATGCGATAACCGTAGCCCCTTACATGGGAGAGGACAGCATCAAACCGTTCCTTGAGTACAGGGATAAATGGGCGATTGTACTGGGACTTACTTCAAATGCGGGTTCAAAGGATTTTGAATTGCAAAAAATGGTGAACAATAAAGAGGATTTCGAGGATGAAGTCCATGTCATCAGCCAGCATACAAACTATTTATATGAAATGGTCTTACAGAAAGCTGCCGGCTGGGGTACTACCGGCAACCTGATGTTCGTGGTAGGAGCCACACAGGCTGAAGAGTTTATTAATATACGAAAGTTGACACCCGGCCATTTTTACCTGGTGCCCGGTGTGGGTGCGCAAGGTGGAAGTCTAAAGGAGATTTCAGAAAAAGCGATGATCGGCGATTGCGGCTTGTTGGTCAATGCAAGCCGGGCTATCATTTTCGCTTCAGGTGATAAAGATTTTGCGGAGGCAGCAAAAAAAGTTGCTAAAGAATATCAGAAGGAAATGCAGTCTTTCCTAAATCAACAGGAACGCAGATTTTCATGAGGGCAGGATAGATTATGATCTGCGTATATCTTAATGATCAGGATCAATCCGCGTTCTTCTCTCAGTGAGGACGCAGATTGTTGCGATGATTAGGATAAAAAATGATCTGCGAGTATCTAACTATCATATTTATCCGCGTTCTAAAAAAAAGATGATCCATGAACGGACCACCTTTCTGCACACGAGTGACTCTGGCTATACTTAGGTCGTTTTTTCAGGTTTTGATCTATGTTTATCACTTTTTTCCATCTTCAGGTCGTGACCAATAATGATCTCCCCGAAACTGGAATTGACTTTTAATTTCGATGTACCACTTCCCGATGTTCCGCTGTATTTCCGCGTAAACCGGGGACCATAGCGATTATCATCATCTTTACCATCGTCTTTTATGGCAAATGAGGTTTTGTTGGTAAACTCGCCATGTGAGCTGGTGATCTCGTAAGCAGCAGAGAGATTTTTCTCTACATCGAGATAAATGGTGGAATAAGAATTGCTGAGGTCGAGACTCTTTAGGTCGTTGTCTATGGTCAGCTTTACCTGCGAGAATTCAAGATTGGTTTTTACATTGCCGCTCAGCTTATTCACAGTGCCTTCGGAAAATTTGATCGACAACTTTCCTCCGTCCAGTTGCCCAATATTCGCTTCCCCGAATTCAACATCAACTTCTTTCGGATTGCTGAGTTTGCCAGTGGTCAGTGAACCAAACTTGCAGGTAATATCTGCTTCCCCGCGATAGTCCGGGATGATCAGCTTGCCAAACTGGTTCTGGACAGTCAGTGCGTTACCAGCGGGAAGATATACCACATAGTCGATCTGCATCCCTTCATTGTGGTGCTCTTCTTTGTCGTTTGTATGCTGGTTTTTTTTGTCGTCGTTGAATTTCGTTTCAAAACTAACGGTACTTCCTGTTTTACCATCGCTGATAGAAATGCGATCCAGTATCTCTTGTGCCTGCTGTTCAATATCCGATTTGCCGGTGATGGTTACATCCACTTTTATCTCATTCTTATCCCAGGTGTTCAGCTTCATTTCTCCAAACTGGTTCGCCAGGCTGATCTTATCGCCGCTTCCCAGGTTATACGATTTGCTGTAACTCTTTGTTTTTTTAAATTTTGGCTCCTTTTCATTCTTGTGATCATCTTTATCCTGGGCAGTGGCCGCAACGGAAGCCATTAAGGCAACCAGGAGGAATAAGCGGCTAAATAGTGTTTTTTTCATTCGGTTTATTTTTTTGTTTTATTGTTTTAATGATCGAAAGCTGGCGATTCAGAAGATCCGTTTGCAACTGCAGGTTCCGGATCATTGCCTCCAGCAAGAGTTCTGTATTGGTCTTTTTAGCCAATTTTGTTTTGAGTAAGATATAAGTGCTGTCAAGAGTGTTCATGTCGCGGGTAAACTGGTCATATAATTCCGGTTGGTCCTTTCCTATTTGGCGGAGCTGCGTTTGCTGCAGGTCGATCAGTTCCTGGTAGTAACCGATCTGTTTGGCATAGACGGGATCAGCGAAAGGTAAATTCTCATTGCTGTTTTCCATTTTTGTGATGGGACTGTCGCCGGATTGGATTTTTGGCTGAAAAGAATAATAAAGCACAGCAGATAAAATGATAATGCCGGCCGCAACGGCTGCCCAGGCCACAATTTTGTGTTGGGAAATTTTTACGGGTTGTAGTTCTTGTCCCGGTTCTTTTAAAAGTTCAGGACGGGGAGTTGACGAATCAAAGGCTTCCCGGTTGGCGTCAATAAATTTTTTTAGTTTATCATCCATCACTATCCTTCTTTTAAGAGTTGTAATAATTTTTGTTTGGCCCTGTGATATTGGGTTCTTGCGGTGGTGGCCGATATATTCAATATTTCAGCGATCTCTTCATAATCGTATCCTTCGAAAAGAAGCAGGGTCAGAACCGAACGATATCCGTTTGGAAGCTGGGCCAGTGCTTTTTTAATGGTCTCTACTTTCAGTTCAATATCTTCCTCGTCCAGCGTTGTTATTTCTTGGATCTCATTCGCAGGAGTTTCAGTAATATCAATGAATGCAAGTTTTCGGCGGCGCAAAATGTTTATGGAATTGTTTACCACGATCCGTTTTAGCCAGGCGCCGAAACTGGACGAATAATCGAACCGGTCCAGGTATTGAAAGGCCGAAGCAAATGACTCCTGTAATACATCCTCTGCGTCGGATGTATTGTTCACAATACGCAGGCTGGTATTGAACATGGCTTTGGCATACTGGCGGTACAGCGCTTCATAGCTCTGCACATCGCCTTGCTTGCATTTAGCTACCAGTTCGTCATAAAAAAGTACAGCGGTAAGCTCCAATTGGTCGGCTTTGAATTAAGTACGCAGCTATTACGGCTTTGTTGCATGAAAAGTAAGCCGACACAGAAAAAATTGTTCTCTATTAGGATGGTCGGTAAAAAATAAATATGAAGGGCCTGGCAGTTCTATAGTAATCAATAATTGTTGATTATAGGGCAGTCAGAATAAAGGTGATTTAGGTTTCCCCGGTTCAAAGCTGCCGGTTGGCACTGTATACCACGGATGTATCTCGTACACAAGGCGGCCAGCAGCCACGGCAGGATCAGTTTTTACCAGTTTTTCTGCTTCTTCCCGGGTCGCACAGTCAAGGATGAACAATCCAATCCATTTTCCATCATCCCCAAACGGTCCGGCTACTTTTAGTTTGCCTTCATTATACAACCGCCCGATATTGGCAAGATGTGCCTCCTGTATTTTTTGTGCTGTTGCGGAATCCTGTGAACGGTTGTCACCGGCTGTAAGCATTACAAACCAGTATTGCCTGATCTGGGGTTCGGTCTTTTTGGCTGCCTGGTCTTTTTGAGCCAATAAAGACGGAGTGGTGATGATCAAAATAAACAGGCATAGATATAGTCTTTTCATGCTGCGAAAGTTTTGCTCAATATATCATTAATTACTTTTCCTTCTTCCTGGATAGCGATAAAGGCGTACGGGAAGGGGATGCAACAGGAAAACATCAGGGCGAAACAGCCGGGACAATGAAGTGAGACGCGAGACGTCAGAGGTGAAACGTGAGAGGTGAGACGTGAAAAGAGGAGCGTTTGTAATCGGGAACAACTTTAATACCTTTGCGGCGCTTCCCGGCCACAGGCGGGACCAAATCTCAACTATCAAATTTCAAATCCTGATCAAACCATGGCGGCCCGCACTGATAATTTTGTAAGCCCGGATTATTTTAACGTGGATGAGTTATTGACAGAGGAGCATAAGCATATTCGTGAAGCTGTACGCAACTATGTAAAAAAAGAAATATCCCCGATCATTGAAGATTACGCACAGAAAGCTGAATTCCCGCAGCAAATAGTAAAGCAGCTGGGTGATCTCGGATGTTTTGGTCCTACGATCCCTGCTGAATATGGCGGCGGTGGATTGGATTATATCTCTTATGGATTGATGATGCAGGAACTCGAAAGAGGGGATAGCGGTGTTCGTTCAACGGCATCTGTACAGGGCTCGTTGGTAATGTTCCCGATTTATGCTTATGGTAGCGAAGACCAACGTAAAAAATATTTACCCAAACTGGCAAGCGGTGAATGGCTTGGTTGTTTTGGATTGACAGAACCTAATCACGGCAGCGATCCTTCAAACATGCTTTCAAATTTCAAAGATGCCGGCGATCACGTAATATTGAATGGATCAAAAATGTGGATCAGCAATGCGCCTTACTCACAGGTAGCGGTTGTCTGGGCAAAGGATGAAAAAGGAGAAATACGCGGTTTGATCCTTGAACGAGGAATGAAAGGATTCAGCACTCCGACCACCCATGGCAAATGGAGTCTCCGGGCATCAGCAACCGGCGAACTGGTTTTTGACAATGTAAAAGTGCCGAAAGAAAATATTTTTCCCAATGTAAAAGGATTGAAAGGACCCCTGGGTTGCCTGACCAAGGCGAGATATGGAATTGCCTGGGGCACTATCGGCGCAGCAATGGATTGCTATGATACCGCATTAAAATATAGCCTGGAAAGGGAGCAGTTTGGAAAACCGATCGGTAGCTTTCAACTACAACAGAAGAAACTCGCCGAGATGATCACTGAGATCACTAAAGCGCAACTATTAAACTGGCGACTTGGTGCGTTGATGAATGAAGGAAAGGCAACGCCGCAACAGGTGAGCATGGCCAAACGAAATGCATGCGAAGTGGCCACTAATATCTGCAGGGATGCGCGGCAAATGCTGGGAGGTATGGGTATTACGGGCGAATACCCTGTGATGCGGCACATGATGAACCTGGAAAGTGTGATAACTTACGAGGGCACGCATGACATTCATTTGCTGATCACGGGGATGGATGTTACGGGGATGAATGCATTTAAGTAAAGCCAGTCCCTGCCCCCTAGATGGAGGTAAGAAGTAGGATGTAAGATGTAGGAGGCATACGTAGGCTAGATTTTATTGTCAACAATACCAATTTTTTGTGATTAAAACCTTATCTGATCTTGAAGTTTTCAATATTTCATTTCGATTTGCAATGGACATATTTGTTTTATCAAAAAATTTTCCAAAGGAGGAACAATATTCTTTAACGGACCAAATTATAAGGTCGTCGAGATCTGTTTCAGCAAATATAGCCGAAGGATGGGGCAAGCGGACGTATCAAAGTGAATTTAAAAAGCACCTTGTGTATGCAACGGGATCTTTGGAAGAGACAAAAGCCTGGCTTCTTTTTGCTAAAGAATGCGGGTATATTAATAACGAGAAATATCAATCGGTGTTCACGGTATCTGAGGAAATCGGAGCGAAGCTTTTCAGACTGTTCCAGAATTGGAAATCTTAATTCTTACCTCATACTTCCTGTTCTCAGTATTTAGGGAGATTGTTGCTAAGATTTTCAGGCTGTTCCAAAATTGGGGATCTTACGTCTTACCAACCGCATACCTCTTATATTAGTTATGAAAATCTATCTCATCGGCTTTATGGGTTCCGGTAAAACTTACTGGGGAAAGAAACTAAGCGAAAAGCTCCAGTTGCCTTTCTTTGATTCCGATGAACAGATTGTCAACTCGGAAGGGAAGTCGGTAAATGACATCTTTGAACAAAATGGGGAAGAGTATTTCCGGCTAAAGGAAAAGGGCATATTACACATCATTACCGAAAGTCATTCAAGCTTTGTAATGGCCTGTGGTGGCGGATCGCCCTGTTATTTTAATAATATCGATTATATGAATAGGTCAGGCACCACGGTCTGGCTGAATACCCCGCTTTCCATTTTATTTCAACGGCTTGTTCAGGAAAAGAATGAGCGTCCTCTGGTCAAAAAACTTACAGATGACCAACTGCGAAGTTTTATCACAAAGAAATTTGCAGACCGGAAGATCTATTATGAACAGGCTGAGGTTGTGATTGATGATGAAGAGATCTCACTGGATCATTTTATTGAAAAAATTTTCCACGCTTAGAACGTCAAACGTCAGGGCTTTCTTACAATCCCCAAACACAGGAATATCCAGCCCAGAATAAACGCCAGGCCACCGAACGGTGTAATAATGCCGATGCCATCAAGACCAACACGATCGGTGGCTTTTAAGAAAGTCAGCGCATATAGCGAGCCGGAAAAAAGGACTATACCAATGATGAAGCAGGTGCCGGCCGCTTTTGTTGACCTGTTCGGAAATTTTTCAAGGAGAATACCCACAACGAGCAAAGCCAGGGAATGGTACATCTGGTACTGTACACCAGTTTGGAAAGTTGAAACCGTATCCGAATCAACGATCTTTTTCAGTCCATGAGCACCGAACGCACCCAGGGCAACTGCCAATGCTCCGAGTAGAGAGGCAGTGATCAGGAATGTTTTATTCATTAGAAAAGCAAAAGTAGAGAGTAAAAATCTAAAATTGACTATCGGAGTTTTCCCAGTCAGGTGTTAGCTGCCGGTTGTCTGTTGTCAGGTCTCAGATGCAGGTGTCAGCTGACTTTTTAATTATAACGGCAGTGTCAGGGTGGTAGTTGTGCCGTGATGGTTCTCGATCTTGTAGGTTCCACCGATACTTTCCATTCTTCGGGCGATATTCTTTAATCCATTTCCAAACTGGCGGATGTTTTTCAGGTCGATGCCGATGCCATCATCGGAGATCTTTATAAAAAGATCCTTGTCTATACAAAAATCTATGCTGACAACTGAAGCCCTGGCATGTTTCAGGGTATTATTCAGCGTCTCCTTGATGCAGAGAAAAATATTTCGCCGTTTATCTCCTGTTAATTCAGTTGACATGATATTTTCCGGTGTGTTAACCTTGCAACGCACCGGGGTATTTTCGAAATATTCGAGTGCGTAAGAGCGGATATAGGAAACCAGGTTGTCCATGGTATCATTCCCGCTGTTCATGCTCCAGATAATAGCATTCATTTTATTGAGCACCTCGTCTGCGGACTGGGATATTTTTTCTATTTCCAGGGGCGTCTCGTTCTTCATTTTGTTGCGGGCTATCTCGCTCATCAGCCTGATAGCTGTCATGCCTGAGCCCAGTTCATCATGCATGTCGGCAGATATTCTTTCACGTTCCTGTTGTTGGGCCTTGAATACTGCCAGTTCCTTTTCATATTCCTTCACCTGGTTGTCAGCTTTAAGACGTTCTCTTTCTCTTGCCTGGGCGATGAGTTGGCGCCTGTTTTTATAGTTGAGGGCTATCAGGAAGAAAACAAGCTCGAGGAAAAGCCCCAGCTCATAATATAAAAGCGACGATCGTAGTATCCCCGGAAGCTGGTTGACGATGGCCCTGTCCATTATGGTGAGCTGGGAAAACAGGGAAAACACAAACAGGCAGAGATTACCCCAAAACAGGTATCGCATCATCCTGTCCTGCCAGTGTCTTGCGCTGTAAACCAGGAAGACCACGGTCATCAACAGCAATAATCCCTTGGTGAGATTTTCAATAGCGTTTTCAGTAACGAAATTATTTGTGAAGTAATGAAAAAAGGAGTAGCTGACCAGGGAAAGAATGAGCATGACTATTCCCAGGCTATACAATTTATACAGGAATGGGTAGCGCGACCTGGTCTCGAGGTATTTCTGCATAAAGATCATATAGAACATGATGCCGGTAACCTGCAGGATAAAATCCAGGTATGCTTCCAGGAAATAGCTGATTTGGCTGGAATGGCCGGTGAACATAGCTTTTGTTCCGAGCATCGTACCGAGGAAGAATGCATAGCCGGAATAATAAAGGAATTCGCGGTTACCTCCCTGCAGGAAGTTGGCGATAGAAAAAAGGACCATCATTAACAGGAGACCGCAAAACAAAAAAGTTACCAGGTCATTATTCCTGTTTGCGCTTTGCATACCGGTGATATATGAATTGAGGTACTCGGGATTGATCAGCCGCGGCCTCATGGTATTTATGTAGGTCTTGACAAAACCAAGTTGTGCCACGATGGTCTCGGAGTCGTGAGGCGCCAGAGTGATCAGGCGATAACCGATGCTGTCCCTGACTGGCGGCAATTCGGATGGCAGTTCCTGGAGATGGTTATTTTCTTCCCGGTACAGTTCTATATAACGGTAATATAGCCCTGGAAAGAAGCAGATTTTAACGACCGAATCAGCGCTGTTGTATAACCTGAATCGCAGAGCCGCATTCATGGGTACAAATTCATTGGGGATATTTTTTTTATGGATGACGCCTTCCATGAAGCCAGCCCGGGGGTAGATGTTTGGCAGGTCAACTTTGCTGGTAAAATAAAACATGCTTACCTCGTCTGAGATACTTTTTGAAAATTTTATTTTACTGGCATCAATAGCCGGGAACTGGGCATTCGAAGTGATGCTCGTAATGATGCATGTGAAAAATACGAGGGAAAATAGGCAAAGCGACTTTTTCATGCGGTTGGCTCTGTATCAAATGTAATGCATCCCTTAATGTTTTCGTAAAACTGCGCCTACCACTTTACGGTAATTTTAGCGGGAGGCAATAGCTGTTCCCTATAATCGTTTTATAGGGCTGATATCTTGTCATTAGTGAAGGCATACCGGTGCTGGGGGCTTGTGCCTTATCCCTTTTAAATAATATCTTTGCCGTATGTCCAATAAGAAGAAAAAGACCACGACGACAAAATCCGGGAACAAACCAAAGAAAACCGACGCGAAGGGGTTCAAACAGGAGAAAACAGAGAGCATTAATCTAAAGGCCCTTGCCCGCGACGAACGTACCTGGAAGATCACGGGGGCTGTTTCGTTACTAATTGCTTTATTCCTCTTTATCTCATTTATTTCCTATTTTTTTAGCTGGCACGAGGACAACCAGTCAACATTAAGTCAACAGTCCGCGATTTTGTTTGACAACGATGTGAGGGTGAATAACCTGGCGGGCAAGCTGGGAGCACTCGCTTCTTATTTTTTTATATCAGTCGGCTTCGGTGTAGCCTCTCTTCTTATTTGCACTTTCTTTTTTGTTGTGGGAGCGAACCTGCTCTTCAGCCGCAAATTTTTTTCTATCTGGCGCAATCTAAAATATGTTACCATCGGGATGCTCGTATTATCGGTTTCGCTGGCATTTATTTTTGGCCCCAGTGGTTTTTCCTGGGGCGGCACTGTGGGTAATATGATCAGTCACTGGATGATTGGGATATTTGGAAGATTTGGAACAGCGGCATTGTTATTTGTTATCGCACTGGCATATATAATCTGGCAGTTTAATCCCAAATTCAATCTGCCGGCGAAGAAGGCCGCAGCTCCACTTCAATCCGAACCAGTTGAAGAAGGGGGAGAAAAATTATTTATTGAAACCAGTGGCAATAGACTAAAGACTAATGGAGAGATGGTAATTAATCCATCGCCTGACGAAGAATTGCACGATTTTAAAATAATAGAAAAAGAAGAGGATGATCCGGCAGAACAGGAATCTGCCGTGGAAAAAGAAGTTATCAGTGACATCCTCCACAAACATGATACAGACAGCATCAAAGAACTTAAACCGGCAGAGTCCATTCCAGTTAAAGAAAAAAAGAAACCGGCTGGAAACCTTGAACTGGAAATTAAATCCGCCCCCGAAGAACCGGTAGAAGATGAAGAACCGGCGACACCTGTCGAGAACCTTCCGCCTTATGAGCCTACGCTCGACCTGCGTGACTATAAATATCCCACATTGAGCCTGCTGGAAACACATGGCAGCGAAAAGATCTTTCAGGACGCGAATGAACTGGAGAACAATAAAAACCAGATCATCGCCACGCTGAGGAACTATGCCATCGAGATACAGAAAATCATTGCTACTGTTGGCCCCACTGTAACACTTTACGAGATCGTGCCTGCAGCCGGCGTCCGTATTTCAAGAATAAAAAACCTGGAAGATGATATCGCGTTAAGCCTGGCTGCCCTTGGCATCCGTATCATCGCGCCGATCCCGGGCAAAGGAACCATTGGTATCGAAGTGCCTAATGTTAAGAAGACGATCGTAAGCATGAAGACATTGCTTTCATCGGAGAAATTCCAGGTCAACAATCATAGCCTGCCGATTGCGATCGGGAAGAAGATCGATAACGATAATTTCATTGTTGATCTGGCGTCAATGCCTCATTTGCTGATGGCGGGAGCAACGGGCCAGGGAAAATCTGTTGGGGTCAATGCGATCCTCGTTTCGTTGTTGTATAAAAAACATCCTTCCCAACTAAAGCTTGTATTGATTGATCCGAAGAAAGTGGAATTGAGCATTTACAGGCTGATCGAAAAACATTTTTTGGCAAAGCTGCCGGGAGAGGAGGATGCGATCATTACCGACACAAAGAAAGTGGTACACACCCTGAATGCTCTTTGTATCGAAATGGACAACCGATATGATCTGCTGAAGGAAGCCGGCGCCAGGAATATCAGGGAGTACAATGAAAAATTTATTAAACGGAGGCTGAACCCGCAAAAGGGTCACCAATACCTGCCATTTATTGTTCTGGTCATCGATGAGTTTGCCGACCTGATCATGACGGCGGGTAAGGAAATCGAGATGCCGATAAGCAGGCTGGCTCAATTAGCCCGGGCCGTAGGTATTCATTTGATCATTGCTACACAACGTCCTTCAGTAAACATTATTACGGGAACGATTAAGGCCAATTTCCCTTCACGTATAGCTTTTAAAGTGACTTCGAAGATAGATTCAAGGACCATTCTTGACATGGGGGGCGCGGAGCAATTGATCGGGAAAGGGGACATGTTAATATCCCATCATGGTGAAATAACAAGGCTGCAATGCGCTTTCGTGGATACCCCGGAAGTAGAGGAAATTGTGGAATATATAGGTAAACAGCGTGGATATCCACAGGCATTTTTATTGCCCGAATATGTGGATGAAAAAGAACTGGAAGGGAAAGATTTTGATCTTGCCGACCGGGACTCTTTGTTCGAGGATGCAGCGCGACTGATCGTACAGAACCAGATGGGATCGACTTCTCTGTTGCAAAGAAGAATGAAACTGGGCTATAACAGGGCTGGCCGCCTCATGGATCAGCTGGAAGCAGCGGGGGTGGTAGGACCGAACCAGGGAAGTAAGGCAAGGGATGTATTAATAAAAACCGAAATGGAGTTAGAACAGCATCTTACCAGTTTAGGATAAGCTCTGTTAAAGAAAAAATGTTGCTTGCAACCCGGTACGATGATTGCCTGTCTCTTGAAGTGAATTACTTATTTTTGTTCGCCTTTGAAAATACTGTTAATCTTAATAAAAAAATATGAAGATAATTAAACTCATTCCCGGGATAGCTTTACTAACGATTGGGCTCACTTCTTTCGCACAAAACGATCCGGCTGCGAAGAAAGTACTTGATGATGTCAGCGCAAAATTTAAAACATATAAGACCGTGCAGGCCACTTTTGTCTATAAGGTTGAGGATGGCAATGGCAAAGTGATGTCAACCAAGACAGGCACTATCTGGATGAAAGGAACCAAGTATAAAGTGGTTTTCGGAGGCCAGGAGATCTATTCGGATGGTAAAACTGTATGGAACTACGATAAGAATTCTAAGGAAGTCACTATTAATAACGCAGATGGCTCCGGTAATGGCATTACACCTCAAAAGCTGTTCACCAATTTCTATGATAAGGACTTTTTGTACATGCTAAATGGTGAGAAGAAAGTAGCAGGTAAGACGATCCAGGAAATCGAGATGACACCTACGGACAAGAGCAAAAATTTCCATAAGGTGTACCTGCAGGTGGATAAGACTGCCAAGACGATCTACAGCACAAAAGTGTTAGAGAACGCGGGCAATCGTTATACCTATACCGTTAGCAGCATGAAGACAAATGGAGCGTTGAACGATGCGATGTTTGTTTTCGATAAAAAGAAATACCCGGGAATAGAAGAGGTTGATTTAAGATAACTAGAGATGCTGGATACTGGATGCATCCTACATATCAACCGGCACCAGTATCTGGCATTTACCATCCAGCGACCAGCATCTATTGTACTGCATTTCTCAATTTAACCAGTTGCTGCAATAGTCCTTCCAACAAATCAAGCCTCAGCATATTGGCTCCATCGCTTAATGCTTTTGAAGGTTCGGGATGAGTTTCTATGAACAGGCCATCTGCTCCCACCGCAATAGCAGCTTTGGCAATAGTACCGATCATTTTCGGGTTACCGCCAGTTACACCTGTCGTTTGATTGGGTTGTTGAAGCGAATGAGTCACATCCATCACTACCGGAACCTCATACTCCTGCATCCAGGGAATGTTCCTGTAATCAACCACGAGATCCTGGTAGCCAAATGTGGTGCCTCTTTCAGTCAGAATGATCTTATCATTACCTGCTTTCCTGATCTTTTCAACGGCAAATTTCATAGCGGGTCCGCTGAGAAACTGCCCTTTTTTCACATTCACAATTTTGCCGGTGCCAGCAGCAGCTTCCAAGAGATCGGTTTGCCTGCATAAAAAAGCTGGTATCTGCAGTACATCTACATATTTTGCAGCTATCGCTGCCTCTTCATGCGCATGAATGTCTGAAGTTGTTGGAAGTTTATATTTTTCATTTACTTTTTTAACCAGCGATAACGCTTTTTCATCTCCAATACCGGTAAATGAATTTCCGCTGGTCCGGTTGGCTTTGCGGTAGGAAGCTTTGAATATATAGGGTATACCAAGATTTTTGCAAATTCCCGAAACCTTTCCTGCAACTTCCATCAGTAGTTCCTCGCTCTCTACCACGCAGGGGCCAGCTATTAAAAAAAAGCTCTTCTCGTCATAATCCTGACCAAAGAAAAGATCTTTCAAAAAATTTTTCATGGCGCAAAAATACTAATAGCTGATCGCTTTGAGGAATTAACCTGCTCCAGCCCTTTTGACGATGAAAGAGCCCTCATGATCGATAAGGTAACAGCTTTTTCTTTAGGTTTGCAGCTTATGGTAAAAGACAAGATACTGGTTATCGGCGCCAGCGGGCAAATAGGAGTAGAACTGACGCTAGCTCTGAGAAAAATATACGGGAATGCCAATGTGGTGGCATCCGACCTCCGCGAACAAAATCCTTTGCTTGAAGGTACAGGTCCTTATGTAAGCCTGGATGTAATGAACAAGGAAATGCTGCATGTGCAGGTGATACGGCAGAACATAACACAGATCTATTTACTGGCTGCCATTCTTTCTGCTACAGGTGAAAAGAACCCTCATCTCGCATGGAACCTCAACATGCAGGGCCTGCTGAATGTGCTCGATATAGCCAGGGAAGAAAAATTGCAAAAGATTTACTGGCCTTCATCCATTGCCGTGTTTGGTCCAACTTCACCGAAGAAAAATTGCCCGCAGCAAACGATCATTGAACCGACAACTGTATATGGGATCAGCAAGTATGCGGGAGAATTTTGGTGCAATTATTTTCATCAGCGCTTTGGAGTGGATGTGCGTAGCCTGCGCTATCCCGGTCTCATCTCTTATAAATCAGCGCCTGGTGGAGGCACCACTGACTACGCTGTTGAGATTTTTCATGAAGCACTCGAAGAAAAAAAATATGAATGCTTCTTAAAAGAGGACACTTACCTGCCTATGATGTATATGCCGGATGCTATACGGGCAACAATTGAACTAATGGAAGCGCCGGCGGATAAGATTTCAATCCGCACATCTTATAACCTTTCAGGAATGAGCTTTTCCCCAAAAGAGATTGCTGCAGAAATAGAAAAACATATACCCGAATTTTCAATCGTCTACAAACCCGATTACCGTCAGCAGATTGCTGACAGTTGGCCGCAGAGTATTGACGACGGCGTAGCGAGAAAGGATTGGGGATGGAAAGAAGAATTTAACCTCGGATCGATGACGAAGGATATGTTGGAAAACCTGAAATAGGCTATTAGTAATTACTTATTATTTGATTATTGTGTTAACTGTATTGATGACTATACTCACTCAATAATAATGAATAATCAATAATCATCGTGTAATGGTGAATTTGTCAAACGCCCGTAATGTCAACTCTTTGGTGACGACACTTGTCACCCTTGCCCTGCGCGGACCTGTCTTGCACCATTCAACGAGTTGATCTAATTCTTCGGCTGTGCCGGTGGCGATGATCGATACCGAATCATCCGGTAGGTTTCTTACCTCGCCGGTAATATTCAACTCTCCCGCTTTTTCCTTTGTGCTTTGGCGATAATAAACGCCCTGCACTTTTCCTGAGACAATAATGGAAATTGTTTTTTGCATCTCAGAATGGGATCAGGTTCACAATCTCTTCTAGGTATTGCTGATCAACCCCATCAAACTGATCAAGTTCTTCACTATCGACGTCCAGCACACCTACCACCTGGTTATTGCGGATGATGGGAACAACTATCTCGGATTTTGACAAGCTACTGCAGGCGATGTGCCCGGGGAACTTTTCAACATCGGGGACAATGATTGTCTTTGCCTCAGCCCAACTTGTGCCGCAAACGCCTTTTCCTTTTTTTATTCTTGTGCAGGCAACGGGGCCCTGGAATGGACCAACCACAAGTTCTTCCCTGTTTGGCTCGATAGATTTCACAACATAGAATCCAACCCATAGCCAACCAAACTGTTCTTTCAACCCTGCCGCAAGATTAGCGAGATTAGCAATCAAGTCTGTTTCTCCATCCAGTAATCCCTTAATCTGCGGGATCAGCGATTGGTATTGCTCTGTTTTGTTGCCGGTGATAATTGTCAGGTCTTCTGCCATAACACAAAGATACAGCGTTCAGTTAAGTGCGGAGAAAGAGTGCGGAGAGCGATGTTCTCAAATAGAGGTGCTGAGAATTCATGTTCCTCCCGCTCTGTTTTCTCGCTCTATTCTTACGACTTGTGGTGGAAATATTTTCCGATGGAGATACTAAATACCCGGTGCCTTATCTCCGGGCCAAAATCAGCATTGTTTATATTGGTCAACCCGTCAGCGAACTGTCCAAATATCACAAATCCATTTTTTGTTTCATAACCAAGCTGCAAAATCAGGTTCGCCGAATAATGGCCATAGTAAGGAAAACCATAAGGCATGTCATGGTCGACTGTTCCACCGGCTTTGAGCTCATATTTTTCCGTTCCCGCCAGTTGAAAATCCAGGGAAGGACCCGCTTTGACAAAAAGATGATTGGGCTTGTTGCTAAAATCAAACTGGAGCAGGGCTGCTAATTCAAGTGTGTGTATTGAGGTATTATTATTGGTGGCTAATGTATCAGGCGGGAAAGCATACTGGTTGAACGTTACTTTATATCCCTTGAGACTATAAAAAATAGCAGGACAGAAATACAGGCGATTGTCAAAAGGTACTTTTAGGCATGCACCAAGATGAAAACCGTATTTGTTTTCGGTGGGTTGTTTTGTATCAGCGATTGAATATTTTGCTGTGGTTACCTGGGGACCTGCAAAAATGCCAAAAAGAACCTGGGAATGGCATACTATGGCAAACAATATCAGTACAGACAAACAGCAGGTCTTTTTCATGAGTTGAAGGATGTGTGGCGATATATACTTAATAGCTTAATAGTTAATAATGGAAATAAGTATTTAAGCGCTCGGTTTCAGGAGAATCAAGGGGCTGGATTTTAAAAAGATCATTAAAGTTAACTATTAATTGTTGCAAAGCAAAGCTTGTGCCTCAACGAAGCTTAGACGACATGCGGATCAGGAAGCGCCAGGCGAAAACGCGGTACAACAAGCTTGCAGGGATGTTTTTTTCTAAATTATTCTCGTGTTTTTCACCTGGGCCTGACTATATGAAATAGGATATTTACATTCTGATGTTAACATTGCAACCGGCATTTGATATTGCTGGTTATCCGTATCCTGGAGGAGGTTGGATTAATTGCCAAACAGCTGGTTGGCTGCGTGTACAGGATGATAATCCTGAAACAGCAGTAAAGATCGTTATTGCTAAAAGCAATAGGCAACTGGTAGGTTGGGAGGCGGGGGCGGGGCGGGGCCCAGTGGAGCAGCTGCTAAGGCACAACTGCTCATTAATCAGGTAAAATTTTAAATTCAAATCACACAATTTAAATTCCTTTAACAAACAATGACTATACTGAAAGCCTTCGATGATCCCATTACTTAAATTTTTTCGCCGGATCCTTTATATCCTGTCCCTTATTGTAGTGTTGCGAATGCCCTTTAGGAATAGAAAGGTTTTTCCATTCACTATCCCGGACCATTCTCCCGATATAAACTATTTGGCCAACGTGATAGGGATAGTGCGCCAGCTGCCGGTTAATGGCATCTGTTACCGACAATTTTTCCTGTCGTATATGAATACATTTCAATAGGTCTTCTTCCTGCAGCGATTCGAGTGCGCCCAGGAAACATCGCCATCCTTTTTCCCATATTTCCAACAATTGGGTTTTTGTATAGTTATGTTCCGTGAACTCATCATCCCGTTGCCGCCATTCTTTTTCACCATCTTCGGTCAGAAAATTGGTCCACCGGCTAAGCATGTTCCCCGCCATATGCTGAATGATCACAGCAATGCTATTGGATTCCTTGTTAGGTTGATAGTGAAACTCGGTATCACTATTCAGCTGTTCAAATGTTTTATCGCCAAGCTCCTTATAATATTTCACCCGGCGGATAACTGTTTGTAGATATTCGGTTCCTATGCTCATGGTAATAAGTTTTAAGTAGTAAGTGATAAGTAATGGCCCCACCCTCCAACTCCTCTCCAAAGAAGAGGGAGAGTAAGTGGCATCCGGTTGGTTCGCTACGCTCCGGTAGACGTGCCCGAAATGACTGCTTCTAGCATCCAGTATCTGGCATCCACTATCAACTAACGACTATCGACTCTCTCTCAGTATCCTTCTGCATCATCATCTCCTCGTCTATCCGCCACTCCTTCGAACTTTCCTCCAGGCAAAACCCGTATCACTTCCGTTCTTCCAATAGCTCCTCTTTCTTTTATGGCATAACCTTTTTTCTTCAGGGCTTCGCTAACAGGTTGGGGAAATCCTTTTTCTATTTCAAGTGTATCAGGTAACCATTGATGGTGAAATTTTGGTTTGTAGACCGCATCTTCCGTATTCATGCCAAATTCAATAATGTTGACCAGCGTTTGAAATACAGAAGTTGGAATCGTAGTGCCACCAGGTGTTCCTATTACCAGGAACGGTTTATCATCTTTGAGCACGATCGTCGGGGTCATCGAACTCAACATTCTTTTTCCCGGCATAATAGCATTGGCTTCACCGCCGATAGCGCCGTACATATTTGGAACTCCCGGTTTAATGCTGAAATCATCCATCTCATCATTGAGAAAAAAACCAGCGTCACCGACAACTGTCCGGCTGCCATATGAGTTGTTCAATGTTGTTGTTACCGCCACCGCATTTCCTTCTTTGTCCACTACACTCAGGTGAGTCGTTTCCTCGCTTTCATAATAAGACGCATGGCCCGCTTTTACATCCTGGCTCATACCAGCTTTATCGGGACTGTAATCTTTCATGCGGTCATCCAGGTATTTTTCACTGGTAAGCTCCTTTACCGGCACTTTATAAAAATCGGCATCGCCCATATATTCCCCGCGATCGGCAAAAGCTCTTCTTTCCACCTCGGTCATCAATTGAACAGACTGCTCAGATTGAAAACCCATGGATCCAATGTTCCTTTTTTCAATCATTTTCATCATCTGGTGTAATAAAAGACCGCCACTACTGGGCATAGGCATACCCACTATTTTGTATCCTTTATAAGTGAAAATGTGCGGTGTTCTTGTTTTGGCTTTATAATTCTTAAGGTCATCGTATGAAATAATGCCCCCGCCTCTTTTCATTTCTTCCACGATCAGTTTCGCCGTCTCACCCTCATAAAATCCAGGAGCTCCTTTGTCCCGGATTCTTTTTAAAGTATTAGCAAGATCAGTTTGAATAAGTGTGTCACCGGCTTTCCATCCATCTATTTTAACAAATACCGGTGTCACTGTATTGAAACGCTTCAGTT
>VBAT01000096.1:230-2768 GCA_005884665.1 Bacteroidota bacterium | reverse complement strand
CCTGAATAAATTCCTTTTGGTATTCTCTCATCACCTCAATTGATAATGTATCTGGATTGGTAAAGCCGGCAGGATTGAGTGCAGTTAATCCGCGACTTTGCCTCACCTTATTGAGCATTGTTGTTCCACCCGTAACATCTCCCTTCGCATTTGCACATTCCGCCGCTATATAATACATCTCAGAAACTCTTATGACGGGCACAATGTTCTGGAGTTCGTATGGAAGGTTGTTATCCTGGAAGAATTTGGAAGGCACGGGTATACCGGCAACGCTATTATCGAACCACGAAATATTTCGATAGTCGCTGGCATTTCCGCTACCGGTTGAATATAATGTAGTCTTTCCTGCAGGAAGTAAGCGCAAGGGCGTACCGCTGGATTTATTAAATAAATCGGTATTGTAGTTTTTAATGGAAGAAGAATACACGGCAAAGAGTTGCTCCTGGTAAAAGGTTCTGTCTCTAACTGGATTACCAGTTCCCGCAACATTGGAAGCGATCAGCGGAAATTTGTTGCTTCCTATAACTAAGCGCGCATATAATTCCGCGTTGTCCTTATCTCCCTTATATAAGTATACCCTGGCCAACAAGCCCTGGACAGCCCAATAGTTTAAGTGATTTTGAGTATACGAACTAAAGGCATCATATCCCGCATGCACCAGCGACAATGTATCTGTTTCTGCAAGCAAGGCTTTTGCAATATTCAGATCGGCAATGCAGGAGTCGAGCGCCTGGGCAACGGTAGAATATGAAGTAGGGCGAATTCCGAATTTCGTTACATAGGGGATTGCCTTTGTATTCATACCGGTTGCCGGAGGTTGTCCGAACATCCTCAACAAATCAAAATGAAATAAAGCCCTTAATGCGATTGCTTCACCTTTTACCCGGTTGTAATTGTCCCGCGTAAAAATTTCTTTCTTTCCCTCCGCATTGTCAAGGAGATTATTCAGATTCGCAATATTGTTGTACATGCCTGCCCAAATTCCATCTAACTCTGCTCGGACCGTGGCATCCGTATACGCGTAATAGACCACGTTGTTATAAAACGTACTGCCCACGCCTACTGCAGGGGAAGTTGCGTTATCATAGTTATAGGCAAGTGTTGACAGCATTCCCATAGAAAGATTCGTAGTATATAAGCCATAACTTCCGCCGCTTTGTGGTTTGTCCATGGAAAGATAAACGCCAGTCAACGCGTCCTTGAAGCCCTGTTCGTCTTTTAGAAGATCGGCTTGAGGTACTTTATCCTTTGGAGGAACATCCAGGAATTTTTCACAACCTGTAAGCATCACTACGAATAGCAGCAGGCCAGCTACCTTAAACGCTAATGTGTATGCGTATCGTGTTTTGCTCTTAGTCATCCTGGTTATATTTCGCGTTGTGATAAGCATGTTGACATTTTAGAATGTTGTTGATAAACCTAAACTGAAACTGCGTGAGAAAGGATAACTTGTTCCCCTTTCAACCTTTACAGTTCCCCAATGGAAGAGATTATTCTGGGTGATAAAAATTCTTGGTGTTGATAAATGCAGAGTGCGTACCCAATTCATGTTTTGCGGGAAACTATATCCAACTGTCACACTAGAGGCTTCTATATAGTTATTGTCCTGAACGAATCTTGAAGTTGTTTTCGTCAGCACCAATCCATTGGTACCGTTGGCCACCAAGGCTTTGAAGGAAACATGATCTCCTGGCTTTTTCCATCGCTCAGTGAGTACTCTTTCATCAGCATTGCTGGTAATGAGATTTACATTCTCAATTTTATCTACAAGGGTTTGGTTGTAAATCTGTCCGCCATATTGGTAGGCGAGGTTAATATTAAATGAAAAGCCCTTGTAAGAAAAATTGGACCCGAACATTCCTTTTAGCTTGCTGTTAGCATCACCAACCGAGACTTTATCGTTAGCATCCCAGGTGAAAGTTTGACTGCCATCTAGTTTTACGAATATTTCCTTGCCTGTAGCAGGATCAATGCCCAATGATTTCACCGCCCAAATCCTGCTCATGGATTGTCCAACTTCAAACCTTGGTAAAGGCTTTGTTTGCTTGCTGAGATCTTCACTGTTGTTGGCTTTGTTCAATGCTTCGATTGCAGGCGATAATTTTGTGATCACATTTTCAAAATGCCCTGTATTGAAGGAGATGCTCCAGAAAATGTTTCTCTTCCTGTCCCGAATTATCGGCGCAGTAAGGCTCACCTCGTAGCCAGTATTTTTTGTTGCTCCAAGATTATCCTGGTAACTAACAAAACCGGTACTGGGGGCAACATCAAGTGGAAGAATAAGGTTATTTGTTTTTTCATTATAGAAATCCACGACTACGTTCAATGCGCCATTGAATAGGCCCATCACAATTCCAATATTATTTTTTAGCGTCTGCTGCCATTTTAGGTCGGGGTTAGCGTAGTTCAGAACATTTGCACCAAGTTGAAGGCGGTAGTTATTCACGATGCTGTATTGATATACTGGCTGCGACATATGCGCACTGAAATTTTGGTTACCAGTTATACCCGTGGTAGCTCTTACACGCAACTGTTGTA
>VBAT01000096.1:0-225 GCA_005884665.1 Bacteroidota bacterium | reverse complement strand
GTAGGATACCATTCTTTCTGAAGAATTTTTCCTTATCAATATTCCATCCGGCACCGGCTGCCCAAAATGGCGCTAAGCGGTTGTTAGAGCCAAACTGTGATGAACCGCTGGCGTTGAGCGTAATCTCGGCAGTGTATTTATCTGCAAAATTGTAGCTCGCACTTGTGTACATGGATAAACTGCGTGTGATATTTTCTGAAGAATTAGGCTTTAGAGAAGTTCCAT
>VBAT01000100.1 GCA_005884665.1 Bacteroidota bacterium | reverse complement strand
TCTGATTTTTGACCAGGACTTGGGGGAATTTATGTGGATAAAAAAGAAGCGTCATTTCTGACGCTTCTTTTTATTACATCGCCTACCTTAAAGTCATTGTTGAATCGAAGGCTCCAGAGACTGAAGCAGTGGGAGCTTGGAAATCGTATGAAAAGCCACCTTCAGACGGCAGGTCGGGGACTTCTTCTTTCCGATGGATAATAAAAGGGGTTCCTTCGAGCGTGAAGGTCGATACTGCGGCTATTAAAATGTAAGCGACTTGTATTCGTTTCATATTGTTACCACCCTGCCGGCTTAGTGAATGATCCGTCATTATCTTGGAGGCTCGAAGGAAACTGGCTATCTCTCAAATGCCACGGTCGAACTTTCTTTATAAAACTAGCTTCTCTTTGCAACTGGAAGCTCGTACGAGGATGTGGGTTGATGAGCCCAACCGGGAACCCCAATTCTTCCTTCACGATCCTCATGGGTTCGAGCAAATCAGAATCGTTTGTAATCATCACGGCTATATCAAAATCTTTCTTATGAGCATCGTTCAGTAAGTGGGTTGCCAGATTTACGTCCGAGCCTTTCTCCTCGGTTTTCATTACCCAGACTAAATTTCTACGACTACCGCTACGAGCTGGGTCTAAAGGCATTTGCGTAGACTTAGTCAAAAAACTGCCTTCAACAATGGAAAGGTTAGGAATAGTTTTCAATGCGCGCCAAAAAGTCTGTTGCCTGACTGGTTGGTCAGGATCACTAGGTCTAGCGCTCACAGGGGCCGAGAAGTATTTGATCTTGTGAATAGAGCTAGGATATCAAGCCATTTGTAAGGAGTCCCTTTAAGGGATCCGTAATAAAGGTTGAACCCATCGATATAGATGTTGGTTCGCTTCATGAATTTTTGTATCTTAAAAAAGCAGAGGCCACTCCCAGAAGGAAGTGGCCTCGCGCCCAACCACCGAAGCGGTTGGGGGGATATGCCCTAATTATAGCATAAAATAAGCCCTTGTCAAGATATCCCCTTTATACGCTATGGTTTACTTTGATTGAGTGCTTTCGTTATTTTATGTCTAAATTCTAGTACGGGGGATCAAGAACTAAATAGTCCCTTGAGCCAATTCCAAACCCGCTTCAGTAAATTCTGTTCACGGTAAAGCTCATCATAATAAGACTGCCTCCGTGCCTCTTCCTGTCGCCTGCCTTCTGCGATCTCTTCGGGGCTCCATTTTGCCATCCACCGGATTTCCCCTCGAGTGATGAAGTAGTGCGACTGGCATTTTTGCTGCCAGTTCCCGACTGAAGGGAATAAAGTCGGGCCTCCTTTTGTATCCGTAAACTCCCACTCGGTCGGTCCCAATGGTATTCGTATCTTAGATCCACATCCGCAAGCGCAGAGATGAGCTGTAAATTCAAATTCTTCCGAAAGATATAAAACTCCGGGCTCAAGGTCTTTCGGAATTTGTACGGTTCGTTGGAGCTTCATTGTCATTCGTTTGCAGCTCCGACCAAAGAACGATCGCACACTTCAAACAACCGGTGATATTCGATCGGGTCTTCATAGTAAAAGCCGCGGATCTGTTTGAATTTCACTACTGCCTTTCAATATTGTCTTCGTAAATGTCGTCAGGACGGTCATTAAGCTCGGCAAGGTTCTCGGCTTTTACTTTTTCGGCATCTTCGCTCGAATAGTAGGTAACCCTCGCCATACCATTAATCGAGCCATGGTTGCGATCCAGTCCAAGACCGACGTCGATAAATGGAATTTTCTTCGCGATCAGTAAATCGAAAATATCAGCGCGGGATGACCCTTTATCAACGCAAACAAAAGCAAACGTAACCCCCTCAAGTTCGGACTCGCTAGAAACATCTATGAACTTGTCTTTAATGACCAGTCCCTTGCGGAAATTCTCGTATCGATCTTGGTAGACCTCAGCTTTCTTTCGGCCAAGCTCACCATCACCGAGAAGCCGACCGGGAGATCTGAACGCGTTGTGAACGTGATAATCGTCATTATCAAAACCTCTTATATCCTTAAGAGGCATTTTGACCAGAAAGTCTAATAAGTATGAACCGGTCCCGCCAAGCCCGATAATAGCAACGATGTCTTCACTGAAATTCTGTGAAAGATCCGCAATTCCTGCCCGGCTGGTGAGCGTGTCGTGAAAATTAAAAACGGAGTCCGGAAAAGTTTCAACGGTTCGAAACGAGTATGGATCCACATTGTAGATATGCATGGCGGGTCCGCTAATGAAGCCTACATAAGTTTCGACCTTATGATAGAAGTCGTCGTACTTTCCTGCCGCGGTTGGCTTATTCGAAAAAGATCGTTCTATAACGAAATCCGTAATTTCTGGGCTTAGTGGTAACGGGCAAGGGCCACCAGACAGGTTTGCAACCGGAGTTCCATCAACATTATGAGGAACGGAGCCGGCAAAATAGATCTGGTGATCATCTTGCTCAATCTTCTTTCCATCAACATCGACGAACTTGGCGACTATAACTCCCCACTTAAGCTGCTTTTGCTCGTCTAAATACGGAATATCGCGCACGATCAAAAGGCCTATGTCGAAACCGACGGCGAAGCCTTTTTTGACGAGGCGTTCAATGTCCTCGTTATGACTGACCAGTTTCTGAAACACTGAATCTCATCCCTTCCTTAACTTTCACTGAGGTACCCTTAGTTAATACTCCTTCGGGCTTATCGCCGTGTCCACGTGTGAATTTGACCGAGTACGTGATTTCGGGATCTTGTGGGAACCCAGGCACTTCAAGCTTTACGACCTGCTCATATGAGATCTCATCTTTGGGCCATTCGTGAGGATTTGTATTTACGAAAATAGTAACGGTTTTCTTGTCCATATTTGCTCCTTTAAAGCTGGCTGATAATTATTTAGCGCCTTCGCCAGACATTTTCATTCTGGCACTATGGAAGCGTTGCGTCAATGCAGCTTTGGCCCACCTATTGTTGAACATCATCACTAGAATAGCAAAGGCTGGACTACCCTTTAGAGGAGCTATATTGACCTAAGTGCTTGAAAATAGTATAGTTATGGCTAGTTACCGACAGTTGAAGATTCTTGGCCAGACCAGTCCTGTATCAGAATTTTCAAAAGTTGGCTTACGAAAGCAGAAATGGTTCGAGCCATGTTCGGGTGTGCCCGACCATCCGGGAAGGCTGGCCGCGCAGCAAGGAGTTCGAAGGTATTTTCCAGCTTAATTGAGACAGATTTTCCGTCCGCAGTGAAGTTCGAGGTCACAATGTTGAGCATTTCTCTTTTAAGATCAATCGGGGCCGATAGGAAGCTTAAATAAGCGGAATTCGCGAGTTCGAGAAATTCTTCGAACCTCGACGAGGTATCGTTCCAGTTTTTATCCAATCGTCCAATTCGGTCTTTCAGATCCAGTTCTTCGGCGATCAACTGCGCCTTCCGTTCTAAGTAATCTTCCTTATCAACAATCCCGTCGAGGTAGCTGTCAACCAGTCGTCCCCGGCGGGCCTTTATTTTTTTCTGATGGAGCAACATCTCTTCCCTAAGCTTCTCCGATTCGTTGTTCCGAGCCTCGAATAATTTGATCGATTCGTCCCGGTAAAGCCGAAATTCCTGGGACCCTAATTCTAGTCTTTTCAGTTCACGACCCACGGTCTGGGTAACTGTTTCTTCCTTCAAACACGCCGAGGTGCAACCGCGCGTTTGGCAGCGATAGTAAACCCTCATTTTTTGAAGTTCACCGATGAGCAGACGCTCGCACGCTGAGCAGCGGATCATCCTCCGGTAGGTAAAGTTGTGAATTGTGTGTTTGGGAACGTTTTTTCCGGCGAAGATGTCTTGGACCTGGTCGAACAACCGTTTGGAAACGATAGGTCTGTGAGCCCCGGCGAAAACATCCCCTGTTTTCTGGATCCGGATCAGCCCCATATAAAAGGGGTTATGAAGAATTGTAAACAATCCATTGATAGTAACGTTTCTCCCGTTTCTATTGCGCAGACCGAGTCGATGAAGTTTATCCGGCAACGCCCGCAGGCTCCAAAGGCCGGTCGCGTATAACTCGAATGCCGTCCGGATTAGCGGGCCTGCGACCGGATCGATCGCTTTCGGCTTGCCGGGCCCGCAGTCGAGAAAACCGACCGGCGCCTGAAATGGA
>VBAT01000099.1 GCA_005884665.1 Bacteroidota bacterium | reverse complement strand
TTTTAACTGCTCAAAAACTTTGACCAGGAATAAATGATTCTTCGGATACCGCAGGGTTCCGGTCGTCATTATTTTAAAGTGATCTCCATTATTTGCTTTAGAGGTTTCCTTTCCATTAAAAACATTGGTATTCACAAATGTGTACAGGACATGCGTTTTAAAAGGCTTTATTTTAAGTATCTCAAAATACTGTTTTAGCGCTCCGTTTGCTACAGCAATAATGGTACTCTTCCGGAAATTGTAAGAAAACCGGTCTAAGAACCGGATGATCCCTTTTTTATAATCTCTCGTAAATGCGATGGAGGTATGAATGGTTGTGACCAGGGGTATTCGTCGAGGGGTTGCAAACCTTGCTGCAAATGTTGGCCAGTATAAATGTGTATGAACCAGGTCAACCCCATTGGCCTTAATGATCCTGCGGAGTTGTAAAATTTTAAAAGGCAGGAAGAAGACCGATCTTAATTTCAGGCAAAAATATTTATCGAACTGCAGGCTATCATCAAAACGGTTCTTCTCGTAGAGCGTTACTACAATATTATCGTACTCATTTAATTCTTTTAAAACCGATACCAGCATTGTTTCAGCACCACCCCGGCCAAAATTATCAATGATATGAAGAATGGTCTTTTTGGTATGCATGGACAGGTAATTACCCGGGTAATAATTTAAAAATAAGATTTTTTTATTGACCCCGACCTGAATTGCACCGTCCTTCAGGGCGGTGGAGTTTAATTATTGTTCATCCACTTATCATACCACATCTGGAACATCAGCAAAAACCATATTTTTTCTGCGCTTTCTTTTTTACCATTATAAAATAATCCTTTGATCCGCTGCATTTCATCATTATTGAAAATATCCTGTTTCTTAATGAATGCTTCATCAAAATAGCGGTCCACAAAGATCTTCAGGTCATTCTGCAGCCAGTTTGCAATGGGAATACCAAAGCCCATCTTTGGCCGGTCCATGATCTCTTTGGGGATGTATTTATGTACGATCTCTTTAATGATGAATCTTTTATTGCCCTTATTGTATTTGTATTCCATTGGCAATTGTGCAGCCCATTCGATCACCCGCTGGTCTAAAAAAGGTTCCCTTCCTTCCAGGCTTACGCTCATGGTAGCCCGGTCAACCTTTTGAAGGATATCATCCACCAGGTAGGTTTGATAATCGATGGCCATCATATAGGTGAGTATGGAATGATTTTCACCATTCAGTTCGGTACTGTCGAATGCGGTTGGCAGATCTGAAACCTTTTGTTTAAAAAGATTCCCGATACTTTTCTCATCCAGGTGACGAGACATCGCTTTGAAAAATCCTTTTTCCGATGGATCCTTCAAAAGCGACTTCAGTTTTTCATAACGGCTGTGAAATAAATAGGTTTTATTCAATACGGGAATAGAGTCTGCCGGTATTGCATTCATGAGTGCAGTAGCTCCTTTACGCATAAAGCCCGGGATCATCTGCAGTTTTTTGCCATATTTCAGCATATAATCATACCGGTTATAGCCTGCAAAGATCTCATCACCCGCATCGGCTGATAAAGCAACCGTTACTTTTTCACGGGCGATCTTGCTGACCAGTGAGGTCGGAATGGCGCTGCTGTCGGCAAAGGGCTCATCATAAAAATAGGGCAGTTGCGGTACGATCTCAATGGCTTCTTTTTGTGTACAATAATACTCTGTATGATCAGTTCCCAGGTGTTTGGCAATTTCTTTTGCAAAGGGAGCTTCATTCAGTCCGGCATCGGGCACACCAATGGTAAAGGTTTTGATCTTTTCGGTATTATTGGCCTGCAGCAATGCAGTAACACAACTGCTGTCGTAACCGCCGCTTAAAAAAACCCCCACCGGCACATCACTCACCATGCGGTACTGAAAAGCGCTGGTCAGTAATTTTTCTGTTTCGGTAATGGCATCGGGCAAACTTATTTTTAAGTTTGGTTTATTATAAGCATCGTACACATTCCAATATTGTTTTTCCCGTATGGACCGGTCCTGAAGATCCAGTTCTAAAAAATGACCCGGTTTTAATTTGTAGGTATCTTTAAAAATGCAATGAGGTGCCGGCACATATCCATACTGCATATAGGCAGCGGCTGCATCCATATTGATCTCTTTAGTAAAAGAGGAGTGTTGTAACAGCGCTTTTAATTCGGAGCCGAACAGGAAGAGCCCGTTCTTCCAAAAATAAAAGAGTGGTTTAACACCGGCCCTGTCGCGGCAGGAAAAGACCTTTTGATGGGCTTCGTCATAAAGTACAAAGGCAAACATGCCGATAAATTGCTGCAAAGCGGCGCTGCCCCATTCGGCCCAGGCATGCAAAATTACTTCGGAGTCACTGTGGCTGTCAAATTCGTGGCCCTTTTGGATGAGTTGCTCTTTTATTTCAGCATAGTTATAGATCTCCCCGTTAAAACTAAGATGCAGGGAGCCAAAACTCTTCGGCTGCTTGCCCCCTTCACTGAGGTCAATAATGCTGAGGCGGCGTTGGGCAAGACCGATCCTGGCACTCCATCGGGGCCGCGGTGCCCCAGCATACGGTTCATCTTTTCCAAAGCAACCTGGTCGGTTCCTTTATTAAAATCGGTAAAGCCGGAAATTCCACACATAGTTTATCTTGAAATTAGCAACGCAAAGGTAAGCGGTTCGGGTTAAACAGATTAATCGGGGCTGGCACCCTATTTCCACCCTGTAAAAAACTATTGTTTATATTGCAACCATTATTAAAAAAATTTGAACAGCTGTCAGACTGTGTTGTTACAAATATGAATTTAGCCACAAAGACCCGAAGACTCAAAAGAAAAAACTTCGTTTTTTATACTTCGTGCCTTTGAGCCTTTGTGGTTAAAATTGTTTTCTTGCGAAGCAATAAGAAACAATTTATCATTGTAAAAGAGCTTATCCTCATTTTAGGAACACTTCAGTCTGGCTGCACTATTGAATTATGAAACAGTCCTGACTGATTTTTCTTAAATAACCCACCTGCCCAATGCAGCATATAACGATATACGATTACCTTTTATTACCGATCTATTTATTTCTTTTTTACGTCCTTGTAAAACGCAAGTCTATAAAATATGACACCCTTGAACTGAGAAAAATATTTCTCATTGCCTTTGGCCTGCGGATGCTTGGTTCGGTTGCTTATTCCTTGATGGTACAGTATTATTATGGTTATGGCGATTCCTTTACCTATTATGTGGGTGGGACTTTTATTGTTGAGCAGATAAAATTGGATCTTAGCAATATCAAGTACCTGTTCGTATCTGCAGACGAGTTGCAACATTTTTATTCCATGGAAAATGGAACTTCTGGCGGTGTAAATGGGTGGATCGGGGTAGGTTCAAATGCTGCCGTAATGAAAGCATCTGCTGTCGTCGCTATCTTATCGTTCAATAAGTTTTTAATCAGCTCCCTGTTCTTCGGGTTATTTTCTTTTGCCGGGCAATGGAAATT
>VBAT01000098.1 GCA_005884665.1 Bacteroidota bacterium | reverse complement strand
CGTGGTGCCAATATGTTTTATCATCCCCGGTTCCTCATCTATCACATCTATCCCGCCAGGGCCACCAACCCAAATCTTATTAAGATCATCTTCCACGATGGACCATACGTCAGGATTAGCCAGGCCCTGTTCAGTATTTAAATAATGGATTGTACCCTTTTTGGGATCTATCACATTTATCCCTCCTCCTTCCAATAAACCGATCCATATTTCTCCCTGCCTGTCCTCGAATAAGTATTTGCCCGAAACAGCGCCAAGACCCTGATCATCACTTATCCGTTTGAGTGTTCCGGTCTTTTCATCTACTATAATGATCCCACAGTTGGTGGCGATCCATATTTTCCCCTCACGATCTTGTAAAAAGTTATTGCCGTTATTGATTACCCTGCCCGCGACTGCGTCAAGATATTTAATTGTACCGGCTTTTTCATCAATTATATTAACTCCTCCATCGGTGCCAATCCAGATTTTACCGGTTTTGTCCTCTAAAAAAGACAACGTATAATTATTACACAAACCTTCTGACACGCCTAAGTGTTTCAGTGTGGCTTTCTTCATATCTAATAAGTCTATTCCTCCCCCGGAGACAGCGATCCATATCCTGCCCTGGCTATCTTCAAAAAAAGCTTTTATATAATTATGGCTCATGCCTTGTTCAACAGTAAATATTTCGCAATATTCACCATCAAAACGGCAAACTCCGTTCTCGGTACCAAACCACATAATTCCGCTTTTATCCTGCAATAGACCCTGAACTATTGTTCCGGGAAGTCCCTGCTCATACCCATACACCAGAATATTTTGCGTGGCCCCTTCCTTAATAGTTGGCAAGCCTGATTTTATCCTTTTAGGCTGACCCAGGACGGATGTTTTGAATTTAAGAATTTTGGAAGGAAGGCTGTCGATGTTGAATCCTGTATTAGGTAGATACTCCCAATCCAGTTTCTTTTCCCGCATAGGCTTTAGAAATGGTTTGAAATCTCCTAAATCAATTGGATGCGAAGGCAGCGTATTGATATCAAACCTGGTTTCTGTGATAGGTTTAAAAGTTTTCGGATCAGGGACAGCCCAGCTTATTTTTTTTGGTTCACCGAATTTGAATGGTTTGCTTACCGGTTGAGTAAACTCAGTTTCTTCCGCGGGAAAAGGAACATCCCCGGGTGTATCACTGCATGCTGATAGGGTAATGCTTAAAAGGATAACCGGTGTAAAAAAATGCAAGAACAATTTTTTATTTGGCTGATTTCTTTTCAGCATACTATTTCGCTAGGGTTATAATTGTTCCTGGCAGAGGTCTGTAAATGAAGATAAATTAGTACTCAATTGTAAAATAAGATAAGATATTGAAGAATCTTTATATGAAAATTAATTATCCTATATTTTGATTCACATCAAGCAGGCCATTGATAAAAAAGGCAGGCCGTTTAGTTTTCATGGTCAGCATGTCAACCATAACGAAGGAATTCTCGTCCTGGATAACGGAGATCATTTTCCAATAGCCAGGAATCAAAAGGAAAGACTGATCGAGAGATACCAGTGGTTATAATGAATGACTGGTCATGTTGAAGAGCCACCCTAACATCGACAACTTTCCAGGCATTTTCTTCCGGCATTGTTTATATATTTTCTACCGGAAAATGGTATTGCCGAATAGGGAGAAGTACCTACATTTGGTTACCCTTTTTATAACAATAAATAAGAACGCCATGAAAAAGTTTATGTGCTTTGTTTGCCTGGTAGTTGCTCTCGCCCTGTCAAATGCTGTTCCTGCCCAGGGGCTGTTGAAAAAAATCAAAGACAAGGTGATTAACAAAACGGTTGATAAGGAAGTAGAAAAGAAAACAGGAATTCCTTCTGAATCATCAGAAAGCGGCAATAATAACAGTAATTCGTCATCGGGAAAACCCACGAATAAAGGCGGCGGTGGTTTAACCAATACAGAGCCACCCGATGTAAAAGCACAGATGGCCGAAGCCGAAACGGCCCATGGAACGAAAAATTATAGCGACGCCCGTTACTCCCTGCAGCAAGCGTTGATGGGCATCGAAATTCAACTGGGGCGCCAGATCCTGAAATCATTGCCTCCTACCATAGTTTCGGTCCCGGCAGATACACTACAGGACAAAGTGATGAGTACCCAATGGGGGTGGAGCAGACGACAAACATCTAACCATTACTATTGGAAATAATGGTCTATATGCCGGGGTTGTAAATATGTATTTTGCCAATGCGGGGATGATGGAGGCCAATAATGACAAACAAAATTTCAAACAGGTTCGTGTAAAGGGTAATAAAGCGATCATACAGTATGATGACAGCAAAGGGTATACCCTGATGATGCAGATGGGACAGACCTCCCTGATCGTCTGGGAATGTATCAACTTTGCCAACGAACAAGAAGTAATGACCGCCGCCAATAGTTTTGATATTGACGGGATTAAAAAAATGATGGGAGAACAATAATTATCACCACTAAAAAAATTAATTATGAAACGGATCATCATAATAATATGCGCGGGTTTCTTTGCAATGAATGGGTCAGCCCAGGATTTTGCAAAGGATATG
>VBAT01000095.1:522-3084 GCA_005884665.1 Bacteroidota bacterium | reverse complement strand
TTACAAAGCCATGGGAGGGGTATCCTACAATTAATTTAGCGATTAAAGTAGTTTTAACACTTAATCTGGTGCCGTATTCATTAGCGATTTTAATAGAGCGTTGCACTTCACCTAATTTAACCGGATCTATTTGGGCGCTAATAGGAGATATTAGACCAACAGCCAATTTGGAACATATCTCAGCGGCTGTCCTTGTTGTAATCGTGTTTCTGCTTCTTCTCTTTAACCCCAGGAAGTTCTCTTCGAAAGCTCTAAACAATTGCTCATTTAAAGACATTAAGCTCTGTGCAAAGTTTAAGCCTGACGTATTTGACAATTCATCGTCTCTCGTTAATTGTATATCCAAAGGCCCGAACTCGCCGAAATCGCTCATTACTATTTCATCGGCACCCAATGCCATTAAAGTACCTGTGCTTTTACAAGAGCCAAAAATATATAACGAAAATTTAGAATAATATCTTTTAATTGTCCGGACAATTCTATAACCGGCATCAGGGTCACCACCGTAAGTAGTTAAAATCAGGGAACAATTGTCTTTTTTAATATAATTATTGCGTAGTAAACGGATAAATTTATCAGCATTCTCGTCGTTCACGGATGCGACGAAAATATAGACATCAGAATTGGTATCGCTTATGAGCTGTTTTAAAGAATTATTATACTGATCCATTGGCTTAAGGTTTAATGAGCAAAGGTAGTATTTTAATTAATCTGTTTTCCGCTAATATCTTCGATAAGCTCTCCCAGTGTGACATGGATGCATTAAATACAATTACGGTTGTCAGTTCTTATTAACTCTTAACACAGTAAACAAAAAGTAATCCTGTAATATATTAATTAAGTTTTAACCTTGTCATCCGGCTTTATTGACGTACCTTTGCGCCCTTAAAAACAGGCATTAGTCCGAAGCCATTAGCCCGGCACATTTTGTGCAGCTAAACGCTACGAAACTAAGGCCAAAAAAGCTCAACGTAATGAATATCAGGAACATCGCAATTATTGCCCACGTAGATCACGGGAAAACAACACTGGTAGATAAGATCCTACACAGTACCAACATTTTCCGCGATAACCAGGAAACCGGGGAATTGATCATGGACAATAATGACCTTGAAAGAGAAAGAGGCATCACCATCTTCAGTAAGAACGTTTCTGTTACTTATAAAGGTGTAAAAATTAATGTAATTGACACCCCAGGTCACAGTGACTTTGGTGGTGAGGTAGAAAGGGTTTTAAAAATGGCTGATGGTGTTTTGCTATTGGTAGATGCTTTTGAAGGCCCGATGCCTCAAACCCGCTTCGTTTTACAAAAAGCCCTGAAACTGGGGTTGCACCCGATCGTGGTGATCAATAAAGTGGACAAGCCGAATTGCCGTCCTGATGAAGTGCATGATGCGGTATTTGAATTATTCTTTAACCTGGATGCAACGGAAGAACAATTGGATTTCCCGACCATTTACGGAAGTAGCAAACAGGGCTGGATGAATACTTCTCTGACCGAAACAGATAATATTTTCCCATTACTGGATGCTATCCTGGAGCATGTTCCTGAACCTAAAGTAAATGAAGGAACAACCCAGATGCAGATCACTTCACTGGATTACTCATCTTTCTTAGGAAGGATTGCTGTAGGTAAGGTTGCAAGAGGTGTGATCAGGGAAGGACAGCAAATTGCATTGGTACAGGCCGATGGCGGAATTAAAAAAATGAAAGTAAAGGAACTCTATACTTTTGAAGCGCTTGGTAAAAAGAAAGCTACAGAAGTAAGTGCAGGTGATATTTGTGCGATCGTAGGCCTTGAAGAATTTAATATCGGGGATACCATTTGTGATGTTGATTTTCCTGAAGCCTTACCGGTGATCAGCGTGGATGAACCAACCATGAGTATGATGTTCAGCATTAATAACTCACCGTTCTTTGGAAGGGAAGGAAAATTTGTAACCTCCAGGCACCTGAGAGACCGTTTAATGAAAGAAACAGAAAAGAACCTTGCACTTCGTGTAGAGGATTCAGATAGTGCAGATAGCTTCCTGGTGTATGGCCGTGGTATTTTGCATTTGGGAATTTTGATAGAAACCATGCGCAGAGAAGGTTTTGAATTAACTGTTGGTAACCCACAGGTATTGGTAAAAGAAATTGACGGTAAGAAATGTGAGCCTTATGAAAACCTGGTGGTTGATGTTCCTGCTGAATTCAGCGGTAAAGTAATTGACCTGGTTACACAACGCAAAGGCGAAATGCTGATCATGGAAAGCAAGGGCGAAATGCAGCATCTGGAATTTGACATTCCTTCACGTGGTTTGATTGGCTTACGCAGCAATATGCTTACCAACACAGCCGGCGAAGCTGTAATGGCTCACCGTTTTACTGATTACCGTCCGTGGAAAGGAAATATTCCGGGCAGAAGTAATGGTGTGTTGTTATCTAAAAATACAGAAAGAACAACAGGTTATTCTATTGATAAATTACAGGACAGGGGCAGGTTCTTTGTTGATCCGGGAGATGAAGTTTATGCAGGACAGATCATTGCCGAGCATATTAAGCCGGGAGACCTGAATGTAA
>VBAT01000095.1:0-495 GCA_005884665.1 Bacteroidota bacterium | reverse complement strand
CCCAAGATCATGATGACCTTAGAAGAGTGTATGGAATATATTCAGCAGGATGAGTGTATTGAAGTAACTCCAAAAAGCATCCGGATGAGGAAAGTGATACTGGATGAGAACGAACGTTCCAAAGTATCCAAGCAAATGAAGAGCGAGCCGGCTTAAAATAAATTCAATTAAGCCATAAAGCGGTTTAAAACATCCGCAATCTTTTTTTCATAAGGTTGCGGATATTTTTTTATAAACGTTTCAAAAGCAGCTTTGCCCATGGCTGCCCAATTGTTTTTTTGTTGCCAGCAGTTCTCCAGCACTTCACCGATCCCCTCTGCAGTTACTTCGTTACAAATAAAACCATTCACTCCATCCTCAACCCAGGCAGGCATGTCGCCAACCTTACTTACCACACATGGCCGGCCTGTAGCCATTGCTTCCACCACGCTTAAGGGCATGGCATCAATACGGGTGCATTGTAAAAGCAGGTGGCAATCCTGTAAAGTCTGTTTA
>VBAT01000097.1 GCA_005884665.1 Bacteroidota bacterium | reverse complement strand
TATAGCAAGTAAACACGCCATAGTGGGCCTGATGCGAAACCTGGCGCTGGAAGCGGCATCCCAGAAGATAAGGGTGAATACCATTAACCCTTCCCCGGTTGATAACCGAATGATGCGCTCGCTCGAAGAAGGCTTTGCTCCCGGGCAAGCGGAAGCTGCGAAAAAGGAAATGGAAAAGGCAATTCCATTGGGTCGTTATGCCGAACCGCAGGAAATTGCACAGCTGGTGTTGTTCCTTGCCAGCGACGAAAGCCGCTTTATTACCGGTACCACACAGGTAATTGACGGTGGTATGAATGCATCATAAGTTAATAATAGCTAATCAAGTGAAAAAGTGCGGCCGTTATTAAATAGCGGCCGCTTTTATTAATTGGATGCCAGCTGGCCATTTGATAAATCCAAATATCATCCTTTCCGCATTGTAAAAAACGACTAACAATAAAATTTATAACATGAATACAAATAATTTGACCAATTCTTTAATATGTGATCTCCAAGCCGGAGTGTGTGCCGTGCCGGGCTCCGATACCGAAAACAGTATTACCGGCGGGAAAAAACAAATGCACCGGCTTTATTTTACAGATCCGATCTGTTCATCCTGTTGGGGCATCGAGCCACAATTAAGAAAACTGAAACTGGAGTATGGAGACTATTTTAATATTGAATATCGCATGGGTGGGTTGCTACCTTCCTGGAATACTTATGGTGGCCGGGACGTCAGCAATGCTGCAGAGGTAGCGCAACATTGGGACGAAGTAAGTGCCTATTATTGGCTGGAAGACCCCCTGGCTTCCTCTTACGCTCCGTCAATTGCTTTCAAAGCCGCACAATTGCAAGACAAAATAAAAGCATTGACATTCTTGAGAAAGATAAAAGAGATGGTGTTTGTAGAAAAGAAAAACATAGCCAAATGGGAACACCTGCAACAAGCTGCTTTACAAACCGGCCTCGACACGGAAAAACTAAAAATAGATATCGAAGGCAGAGGAAAAGAAGCATTTGAAGAGGATTTGAAGCTTGCGAAGATCCTGGGTGTAAGAGGGTTTCCGACCATTTTTTTTATAGATGAAGAGTACAATCGTTTAAGGTTATATGGTGTTAAACCATATGAAGAATTCGAACAAACCTTGCTGAAATTGTATCCACACGCGATGAAGGCACCGGTTTATAAGGATGCAGCGCATGTTTTCGACCACTTCCCTACGGTTACAACAAAAGAATTTTCGTTTTTAACAAACTGGTCGAAAAAAAAAGCAGAAAGTATGTTGAACAATTTGTTTGAAGAGGGAACAGTTGAAAAATACACTGTTAAAAACGGCACGCTTTGGAAGAGAAAATGAATCTTAGATTTCAACTCAGAAAAAAGATAACCATCGACAGGCAGACTGTCAATAAATATCGTCTTGGTAGTGGTACGAGGCCTGCTACATCAATATTTTAATGATCTGAAAATTTCTATCAAGCGTTAACAGGCCGAAATCATTTCCTTTTTTTTACCTGTAATTACATTAAATTTATTGACGCTTTAAGTAACTGCAGTATTTCGGATAAACCAAATCCACAGTTCTTCAATAACAGGAAACACTCTTCTTCAAACTAAAGCACATGTATGCAATCGCTCTCAGTACTCGTGGCTGTTTGGTTATTTACATTAGCAATGGCAGGATGTGGCACCGGTTCAAATAACAATATGAAACAGCCAACTGTCATTGCCCGCTCAGCAACTATTCTTGAACAGGACGGATTAAAATTTAAGGACCTTAATAAGAACGGCAAGTTAGATCCTTACGAAGACTGGAGACTAACGTCAACAGAAAGAAGCAGGGACCTGCTTGGGCAGATGACGCTGGAAGAAAAGGCCGGGATGATGCTAATAGCCGACATGCGGATGTTCAACGAAATTTTTATGCTTGACAGGACTGCGGAACAAAAGACCATTACCAGTGCATTTAACGAGGATGATATTGTTGTAAACATAAACCAGTTTACCGGTGAGCCGCTGCCTTATACTATCATGAATACCGTGGGAACCACCAAAGGCATTGTGCAACAAAAAATGCGGCATTTTATATGGCGCACAACTGCCGCACCTGCAGACACGATGGCGCGGTGGGCAAACCAGGTGCAGGCTTTAGCAGAAAGTGATCGGCTAGGAATCCCGGTAGTTTTTGCATCCAATCCACGAAACCATATTTCTGCCGGGGGCATGGGAGCAACTGCGTCGGCTTCGGTGGGTTTTTCAAAATGGCCTGCGGAAATTGGATTGGCAGCCATGCGCGATAGTGCAATGGTTTACAAATTTGCAAATATGGCACGCCAGGAATGGCTCGCCACCGGCATTCGAAAAGGATATATGTACATGGCCGACCTGGCAACCGAACCCCGCTGGCAACGTATTGAAGGCAGCCTTGGCGAAGATCCCGTACTTGCCGCCGAATGTATTGCTGCGATCATTTCCGGTTTCCAGGGTGATGCCCTCAACCATGAATCGGTAGCCTTGACCACCAAACATTTCCCCGGCGGCGGCGCTGCCTATAAGGGGTTCGATCCGCATTATAGTTACGGTAGAAATGCAGTGTTTCCGGGTCAACGGTTTGAGGCCAACCTGCTTCCATTTAAAGCCGCCATTAAAGCGGGCACATCCTCAATCATGCCATACTATTCTTTACCCAAAGGCACTAAATATGAAGAAGTGGCTTATGCTTATAATAAAGGGATATTACGCGATCTGCTTCGCGGACAGTTAGGATTTAAAGGAATCATCAATTCAGATACGGGCCCTATCGAGTCGATGCCCTGGGGCGTGGATGGTTTAAGTATTGAGCAGCGATATGTAAAAGCGCTGGAAGCCGGTAGTAATATGTTTGCCGGCAATGCTGACCCTACACAACTTATTAAAACGATTAAAGCCCATCCCAGAGTGATGCCTTACGTGGATGAGTCCGTACAGTTGTTGCTCATTGAATTATTTCAACTTGGCCTGTTTGAAAACCCTTATGTAAACGAAGCAAACGCTGTTGAAGTAGTAGGCAACAAATCGTTTGTAGAAGCGGGTAAAGAAGCGCAGCGTAAATCTATTGTGCTTCTGCGCAATGAAGGATCAAGCCTGCCGTTGGCTGTAAACACAAAGGTTTATTTCGAGGATTACCATAAAAGTTACAACGGTATGGTACCTGGACCCGGAGCCGTTTATGCGGAGGCTTATCAGTATCTCACTTTCGTCGCTACACCCCAAGAGGCAGATGTTATTCTATTGTGGCTCAAGCCCGCCATGCGTCCGCTGTTTCCAGCCGACGATAGCCCATTGAAAGTTAATTTATCCGCCTGCGCCGTGGATGTGAAGTATG
>VBAT01000007.1:183946-193744 GCA_005884665.1 Bacteroidota bacterium | reverse complement strand
AAAGAGTTCTTCAAATTGGGTGACGAACATGAGGCCAAGATCGTAACATTAGATAAGGCTAACCGTAAGATGAGCCTGTCGATCAAACAACTTTCACCTGATCCGTGGAATGATATTGAAGTTAAATTTGCTGAGGGTAGCCGCCATACAGGTTTAGTAAAGAACATTACTAACTATGGTGTGTTTGTTGAGCTGGCTCCAGGTATCGGTGGTATGATCCATATCAGTGACCTGAGCTGGTTGAAACGCTTCAATCATCCCAGCGAGTATACGAAAGTGGGTTCTCATATCGACGTTGTCATTATGGGTATCGATAAAGATAACCGCAAATTGCAACTTGGTCATAAGCAACTGGAAGAAGACCCCTGGAATACGCTGCAAGATACGTTTGCTATCGGCAGTGTTCATGAAGGGACAGTTTCCCGCCGTGATGACAAAGGAGCTATTGTGCAGTTACCTTATGGTCTTGAGGGTTTCGCCCCCAACCGCCATCTGACGAAAGAGGATGGAAAAAGCATCGGCGCCGACGAGCATGCGAAATTCATGGTGATCGAATTTGATCGTAATGAAAAACGCATTGTAGTATCTCACACACGCATTTGGGAGCAATCTCATGCGGATGAGAAAGAAGCGGCTAAAAAAGATGCGAGAGTTGAGGCCGATAAGACGAAAAAAACGATTAAGAACATACAGAATAAAGTGGAAAAAGCTACTTTAGGAGACCTCGGTGTACTAGCTGACCTGAAAAAGAAAATGGAAGGTGGCGAGGCTGAAGAGTCGAAGCCTGAAGAAAACAAGTAATCGTAATAATACGTTGATTGATTATCAATCCTCCTGTAACACGGGAGGATTTTTTTTTTGTTGAAGATTTGCAATTCAGAAAATACGATGTATCTTGCGGCGATTACTAAGGACAATTCCGTTTTAACCACCATCCGTTCATCCTATCAACTTCCACTTGTCCAACTCCAGCCGTTAACCACAAATACATATTCCATCATTTTTGAAAAGCTTTAAGGTTTTCTGCCAATGATTTTTTCCGCAGAGCACCACCAGTATCGTTTGGCATAACCGAACCCAAAGAGCATTTTAAACCTTAAAGCATAAACAATGAGACATTTCTTTACCCTATTGATGATTGTGTTGTCAGTGACAGCATTCTCACAAACTGTGATTGTCGCGGAGACATTCCCGACAAACAAGTTTAACAGTGCTGGTTCGGGGGGGCAATCGGGAAGTTATGATGGAACCCTGTCGGGCTGGTCTTTTAAATCTTCTAACATTTCAATTGTTGAAGTTGATAACGCACCTGGATCAGGTACTACTAATGCGTTGCGCTTTGCCACCGGCGGTAATGGAACTAACAGTAACCCAAGAGTGGACACAGCCACATCGCCTATTGTAAATCTTAATTCCGGATCGTGCAGTGTAACAAACATGAGCTTCCAGTTTAACTGGTATGTCGATGTTGGTAGTAGCAACAATTACGATCTTTCGCTCCAGTTTAGCGGAAATGGCGGTAGCAGCTGGTCGACGGTCTGGTCAAACACCAGTCTACCCAGCGAAAACCAATGGCGTACGGTTTCTGTAAACATACCCAATGCAAATTCGTACTGGGGAGCGGGTTTCAGGTACCGGTTTACCGCAAGGAGAAGCAGCGGTTCATCAACAAGTGATGTAAGATTTGATGACATCCAGATCTTTGCTGTTTCATCAGGTCCTGCAATACCCGGATTTTCCGGGACACCGTTACTTGTACAAGGTACTGCGCTGCAACCCGGTGCTGTTTACCTGTACCAGAATGTGCTTACCTCTCCGGAAATTCTGGATGCACTGATCAAAATCGAAGCCGATAGTAATGCGCATGTAACCGTTCTTGACAACGATGTTCCCAATGCCGGCCGTTTCCAACCAAGAGTTGCCAACGAAGGTACTCTCGGCGCTGGTTCTGAAACATCGGACAAAGGATGGGTACAGTTTACGATTACCTTCATTAAAGATGATTCTTATGTAGAAAATAACCCATTAACAGATAATGACGATGTATTCGTTGCCAGGACACTTAGCGGACTTCGTTACCAGCATTATGATGTAGATGGTTTTGCAAGCGGCACCACCGGTTATTTCCGTGAAGTAGGAGAAACAGCTAATGCCGCTGCAGTATATGTAAATGCACCGACCGGTCTTACCTACGGAGGAAATTATAGTGCGGGAGGTTATACATGGTCAAAGGTTTTGGGTGAACTCCAGGAGCATACGGGTGTAACGAGCGATCCGGACGTGACCTGGACAGCTGCTTACGGCGCAGTAGCAGTGATACGTTTCCGCCTGGGTTTTGAATTTCTAAGAGGCGACGGGGGACAGGTTCCTAACCAGGAAAGAGAATTCGCGACTGAATTTACCTGCCTTACGTATGCACAGCAGAGCACACTGCCGGTGAAGCTGTTAAGCTTTACGGGAAGTTATCACAACCAGGTTGCCACGTTAAGCTGGGAAACAGAGAACGAGCAAAACTTCGATCATTTTGAAATCGAACGCAGTTCAAACGGGTCCAAGTTTTCAACAATGGGAATCAGGACTGCCGGTAATGGGTCAAACCGCCAGGCTTATCAATACCCCGATGATCTTACTGCTGCAAGCGGAACGGTATTTTACTATCGCCTGAAAATTGTCGATAGGGATGGGCAATACAAGTACAGTAATGTAATAATGATTCGCAAAGAATTAAAGAACATAAACGGAATTACGATCAATCCTTCGCCTGTTGTGGGAGGAGTAGCGACTGTTCGCTTCACCGCGCCTTCCAATAGTGTGGCGAATTTCAAAGTGATTGATATGAATGGTAAACTGGTGTTACAACAGCAGAATAAAATCTACGAAGGGAATAACAGTATTTCGATTAATAACCTTGATCGTTTGCAGGCTGGTTTTTATTTACTGCAAATGGCTAATGGCGATGAAACGACGACCATCAAATTTAGTGTCGCCAGATAGTAAATCGTTCAGCTGATTTATTTATGCTCAAGGTTTGCAGCTGACAAGAGCCCCTTTTCTAAGGGGCTTTTTTATTAGCGGTGGTCGGATAAAAAAACTTAATTTACAAACTCTTTGCTAGGAAAATAAGGCAATATGAGTTCAATCGGTGAGAGATTAAAGTATTTCAATCCCCTTCGGAAAATTGTTTATGTTATCGTGGGCCTGGCTTCCTACCCCGGGCTGGCTCTTGTCAACAAACTAAAAATCAGCGGCACTGAAAACCTGAAAAAACTGCCATCGAGCAATGTTTTATTTGTCAGTAATCACCAGACTTATTTCGCCGATGTAATTGCGTTCCTTCATATATTCAGTGCGGTAAAATGGGGTAAAATGAACAAGCTGGGAATTCCTTATTATTTGCTTAACCCATTTACGCGGGTCAATTACGTAGCTGCCGAGGAAACAATGAAAGGAAGCTGGATAAGCCGGCTTTTCGCAATGGCTGGGGCATTAACGGTGAAACGGACCTGGAGGGCCGAAGGACAGGAAGTGAGGAGAGGGTTGGATCCTTCTGATACACGCAAGATCACCAGAGCGCTGGGAAAAAACTGGGTGATCACTTTTCCGCAGGGTACTACAAAACCCTATGCTCCTGGCCGGAAAGGAACAGCACTGATCATCAAACAAAATAAGCCGATTGTCATACCGGTAGTAATTAGCGGTTTTTGGAGGGCGTTTAACAAAAAGGGGTTGAAGTTTAAAAAAAGAGGAACGAACCTTATGGTTACCTTTAAAGAACCATTATCTATTGATACAGAAGCTTCGGCAGAAGCGATCATGGATCAGATAATGGATGCTATCGGCCAAAGCAAAAAATTCATGATGATGGGAAAACATCATTGGGAAAGTGTCGACAAATAGGAAAAAAGATGATGACGTTTTCGTTTTGTAGCAATTCTTTTGTTCTTTTGTTTATATGAAGCAAAAACCCGTTACGATAAAGGAAATCGCGAAACGGCTGAATGTTTCGGTTTCGACCATTTCAAGAGCTTTGCATGACCATCCAAGCATCGGCCTGGGTATGCGCCAGCAGGTGCAGAAGTTAGCAAAGGAGTTAAAATATGAACCCAACCAGGCTGCTATCTCTTTTAAACAGGGTAAGACCTGTACCATCGGTGTTATTCTTCCCAATCTCAGGGAGGAATTTTTTTCGATCGCCATTAACGGGATTGAAGATGTAGCCACGAAAAATAATTATACGGTGCTGATCGGGCAGTCGCATGATGATACAGAACGGGAAAAATTGATCGCTGACACTATGCGAAAACATAGAATTGACGGATTGATCGTGTCCCTTGCTAAAAACACTGTTTCATACGAACATTTTGACCAGCTTAAAGAGCAGGGAACGCCAATCGTGTTTTTTGACCGGGTGCCAAATACTCCTGATTCTTATACGGTGTCTTGCAATCTTAGAAATAGCTCAGAGAAATTAGTCGACTGGTTAGTTAACAAAGGATTTAAATTAATCGGTTTTATTAAGGGCCCCGACACCCTGCTACCTTCGCAGGAAAGGCTGGATGGATATTTTGAAGGGTTAAAAAAGAACAACCTGCCGGTCAATTCCTCTTTTGTCGTGCAAACCGATCTTGGCCAGAAAAAAACACAGGAGGCGATGCGCCAGTTGTTATCGCTGCAGGAACGACCAGAGGCTGTCATTGCTTTTAATGATTATGTGGCGTTGGAAGCAATTAAATCCACCCGCAATGAAGGTTTGAAAATAAACAAGGATATATTTTTTGTAAGCTACGCCAATCTTCCCGTGACCAACTATCTCGATGAGCCGCCCATTGCATCGGTGGAACAATTTCCTTACCAGCAGGCGGAAAAGGCAACCGATATTTTATTTCAATTGATAGACGCAAAGGAAGGAAAGGATAATATCGAGAGAAAAGTGGTGTTGGAGAGTAAGATTATTGTCAATAGGGAAGTGCTTACCAGGGAGGTTAAAGTTTAGAGCCGGCCTGCCAGCCGGTTAAGAGTTAAGAGCATTATTAGACCATGGCCTCCTTATTGTATTTATTTCTGTATAGTAAGGGCGACATTCCTGTAATTTTCCTGAATACCTCGCGAAACGCCTTTACATCTGAATATCCAACTTCGTACATTACTTCATTGATCGTTTTGCGGCTGGTTTCAAATGCTTTTTTGGCTGCTTCTATCTTTACCCGTTGTGAATATTCGACAGGAGTATTTCCAGTCGCTTTGATAAATCGCCGGTCAAAGTTTCGTCTTCCAATAGCAAATTTTGAGGCTAAGTGTTCAACCGATATTTTTTCATCCAGGTTACTTTCGATAAAGACCTGCGCTTTTTTTACTAATTCATCGCCGTGGGTCTTCTGGCCCTTGAATACAATAAACGATGACTGGCTATGCCTGTCCATTTCGATCTGGAATACTTTTGAACAAAAAATGGCCGTTTGCCGGTCGTAATATTTTTCAACCAGGTAGAGTATCAGGTTCAGGAAAGAATAGGCGCCGCCATTGGTATAAATGCCATTCTCATCGGTGATCAGCTGATCTGTTTGCAGGTTCACTTTTGGAAACATGCTCCTGAGTTGATCTGCGGCACTCCAGTGTGTCGAACAGCTTTTGCCGTCCAGCAATCCTGTTGAGGCCAGCAAATAGGCGCCGGTACATATACTTGCTATTTCTGAGCCCTTTCTATATTGGTCCCCGATCCAGTCAATCAACTCCTGGTTGACCCTGACAGCTTTAATATAATTATGATTCAATGAAGGAATGATAACAAGATCGGTCTTGCAAATATCCGATATATGGGTGTGAGGCTTTGTGATAAACAAACCGCCATAGAATTCGACTTGTTTTGAAATACCTGCTAACTCGATTTTAAATACTTCTCTTTTACCGGTTTCTTTATAATACGCATTGGCCCGGGTAAATATTTTATAAGCGCCTACTATACTGCTCAGGTTATTCTCTCCGTCCGGGACGATTATACTGAGATGTTTCATAACAGTTATTTTGGTAAAGGTAGAAATTTGGCCTGTCCAAATCAACCCATCAGAATGTCCATATGGCACCCTGTCAAACTAATATTTAGACAATACTTTCGCCAGGCAATATCAATATAATAGTGTTAATCAAAAGAAAAGACAATGACAAAAGAACAAAGACGGGTATTGACAACCCAGGAAGTTGCGACCCGGTTCAATGAGCTTGCCCAACAGGAAAAATGATTTGAGATCCAGGATGAACTATTTGCAGAAAACATCAGGAGCATAGATCCTCCCAACTCCCCGTACCTGGGATCAGCGGAAGGGAAGGCTGCCGTTCGGAAGAAAGGCGAAGAATTTGTGAAACGAATCCAGGCGCTTCATAAAGCCAATACAACGGAGCCACTCGTTGTCGGTAACCATTTTGTGGTGGGCAGAGAGAAGGATATGACGGTGAAACCTCATGGCAGGATACAAATCAACCAGGTAATGCTGTATGAAGTGAAAGACGGAAAGATCATACTGGAACAATTCTTTTATTAAGACGGCCGGGGCAACAACAAGTAAACGCCACGGATACACCGAATTTTAGTCCGTGGATCCGTGGCATGAACTCAAATTCTACTTTTTATCCCGAGGGAGACAATGGCAGCTGCTGCGAGCATAAACCCGGCTAATAAATAATTAGTATAGGGGAAAACGGATACCAGAAAGCCATGCAAAATAAAAAAGGACTCGTTCTTATTTCTGAGTTCTTCAAGTTTAAAAAAATCAGCCATTGTTTTGAAATTGAGATAATTGAAAATGGCCAGCAAATGGAAAATTGCTATGTAGTCAAGATGTCCTGTCCGATCGAACACCGGTTTGCCCCAGATGCATAAAATAAAAAAATAGGCGTAGGCTATAAGGCAAATGATGGCAAAGGCGGATTTAATGTATTTTTTCATAAAACTATTTTTTCTTTTGAGCTTCATCAGCCATTAGAGTACTTGCTGAATAGACGACTCCAGTACCTAAAGGAAAGTAGGAGGTTACCGTTGAAGGGCGGTTAGGCCCGAGTAATCCTTCATAATTTATCGTGGTAGTTACTTTCATCAGGAGCTGAACTTTATAACCCGGGACTTGCAAGGAGATATTGACATTAGAGCCTTTTGAATTTCCGGTGTTATTCGTTGTTGATGTGCTATGTTGGCTGTTCGCTTCAACGCTACCATTGGGCAAGGTTGCACTGACTTTAGTCCCCAGGGAATTGGCAACTGTTTCGGACGCGCTTGAAGAAGTGCCGCCATTTGAATTCAGAATGAGAGAAGCCGAAGAGTTGTTTGGCTGCACATCCGTTGCAACGATTTCAACATGGAATGTTACTAATTCGTCAATACAAAAAGTGCAATCACTCAATTTTGCCGAGACCTCCATGGGTATGGCATCTTTACTTGTGAGACTTTCTGAATTTTTTAGGTCATCGTCGCCGTATACGTCCCTTTCGTTGTAATTTTTATTTGCCGCACTAACACTCTTTTTAAGATTGTTTGCAATCTCGTCTTTCGCTGGAATTCTATCGAAAAGAACTTGCGCTCCAGTCGATAACGGAACAGTGTCCGCTGGTGCCATTCCTGCTACATCAATAAAAAGTGTTGGATTGTTCAATGCGTAAGAATAGGGGGTGCTCCAATAGAATTTCTCTGCCAGTGGGTCCATTACATGCCATCTTCCAATCTGCGGATCATACATCCTTGCTCCAAAATCCAACCATTCCAAACCCGAGCCATCAGAAAATTCCTTGTCCTGCTTTTCTTTACCATTGTATTGATTCTTATTAGCAGGGTTTCCGAAGTTCAAGGCTTTTGAGCTGATGCCGCTCATGACAAGCCCGAATGGATAGTAGTGTGTTTCTTCGAGTATTGGTCCTCTTGTATGAAATACCTGTAGGTTGTCAAAGAACACTTTGTATTGGCTTTCATTGCTACAGTATATATAAATATAGCCATTTTTTAAAATATTTATTGTCGGTATCGTGGAGAGATCATGGATTTTGTAAGTGCCGTTATTATCAGTGGCGACTCCGACCATATCAAAACCTCCGCCAGCCCATTTGAACTGCTCGTCGAAGATAATCCAGTTGATTGCGGCTTTTGGCCTGTCAGCACTTTGAGCAGGTTGATTGCCGATCAATTCAGTTATGCTCCCCGGAAAGCCCGGTTGACCTGCTATCTGAGCTCCGGTGATACCTTTTGAAGATACCAGTGCAGATCCTGCAAATGCAGTAATAAGATCAATGAGTGGTATAGTATTTACTGGCGACGTGTAGCCGTTCACAGGTTTTTTATGAAAGGATTTTCCAAATATGTTGATTACATCTCCTGCCATAACCTTTAATGCAATACCCAGCCCGGTTTTGCCTGTCATTGAGTTGTTAGCTGCGTTTAACCTGTACAATTTTGTGCTCGTTGCAGTATAGTCACTGTATGAGTTATTGTTATAAGGAGGATTTCCGTTATTATTTTGATAGACAGGCATACCGTTAGCTTCCGACTGATCAACAACACAGGAAGGATCGATTGTATAAAAATCGCTTTCTATGGAAATAGCGGTATTCCCATTATGGTTAACGTTTTCGAGTGTAGCCGCGGGATATACATCCTGTTTTTGCTCTTCGGTAAGTAGCATTCTTACATTCCCAAGATGGTCTTTGATCATATAGTCATATGTAAAACCTGTTGGCTGATTGGGATTCCCTGTGTTATTATATAGGGTCCTAATCCTACCCTCCTCCTGGGGCACAAATTGCAATTTATCCGAATAGTCGGCCGTATTGGGATTATTGTCCGTTTTGCTTTCATATACAAGTCCTCCTAGATACAGGTTCGTGGTGGTCGTTGTGATGCTGTTGTTTGCAGCAGAAGGAAATTCAATGGTGACTTTCCTTAACTTGTTGCCAGCTGCATCATATGTATAGGAAATTGTGCCCTTCCCGGCGATTGTGATAGAAGAAGGTAGATTCAGGTGATTATAAGTAATGTTGCTTACCGATTTATTATTGTCCTGGACCAGGTTGCCATTGAGATCATAATTGTAATCGCTGGCCAGCCAGTCGGGGCCGTCACTGAAATCTCCAAGTTTGGTGTTGGGGTCATTCCATTCATCGTAGATTTTATCCAACATATTGCTGCCGGGCCGATAAACGTAGTGGAGCGCATCGAGATAAACATCAGGATTCAGGTTTTTGATCCCGTGTTGGACCATGCCAAGGATATTACCATTGTCATCATACTTCACCCGGTAATTGTTATCCNCTGAAATTTGCGTCGAGCCAATTCCAATTGCCTCCTGAGGCTATATTATTCTGCGAGTAGCTAGCCTTGCCGAATCGATTGGCTGCATCATATTCAAAATCATATTTTCTTCTCACTTGATCACCTTTGCTTTTCCAGATGATACCACATATGTTTCCATTAAATTGTGGCGAATAGTAATTGGAGGAAGCCGGCATGGTCGCTGTTTTGTCGTAGGCGAGTTCAAATCCAAAATATCTGTCCGTATAAGTTGTTGCGTTGGCATCCCTAAGATAATTTCTGTTCATCCCCAAAACCCAGCCTCGTATGTTGTAGTCGTAATTTAGTTCTTCAAGCGGTCGCCTGGGCGTTATGTAGGTGTTAGCAATATCTTTTTTACTTCCGATTGTTTTCTTTTTTAGCCGGCCCAGTTTATCATATTCCATCGTGGAGATCGTCGTAAAACCGCTCATGGCACCCGGCGATCCATTTATTGGAACCGATGTATTGCTTATTTTCTTTTCTGTCTTTAC
>VBAT01000007.1:158466-183913 GCA_005884665.1 Bacteroidota bacterium | reverse complement strand
AGTGGTTTGCGAATTTGAACCTGCCTTTTCGGTTTTTGTAATTATAACCAATGGAAGCCCTGACCATGAATATTGGGTAGTAATTATATCCAGGCCACCTGTAATATTGTTTGATTGTCTCTGTATGACCCGGCCTTTTTCATCATAAATATTTACGGTACTAAATCCCAATGTGGAACCTAATAATTTTGTCCAAGTCCCTGTTACCAGTCCTTTTACGTACTGCGATTGCACACCTGACTGAGGGTAAGGCCATGTTGAACCTGAAGGAAGAAAATAAGTGTCGAATGCGGAATTTCTTGAGGCACCCACCAGGTAACCGTAGGTAGAGACCCAATTGTAGTTATCGTAAAAGGTCCGTGTTAGCACATCATAAGTTTGCCCTGTGAGATCGGGATAACTGGTGCTGGCAGCGGCCCGCTCTTTATGATAGATTCGATCCTGGTTATCCTGCCAAATACCTGTTGTGATTGGCCTGTTCCATTCATCGTAAGCTGTATAGATCCATTTTTGAGCAACCCCGGTTCTCATATTTGCATCCTGTATCAGCACGAGCCTATCCCTGGCATCGTAAACCATCCAGATTTCACCTGCACCCGGAATTTTTTTCATCACCATGCGATTACGGTCATCATATTCGTAGCGGAAACATTGTTCATTCAGCAGAGTAGAAGAAAGTACCCACGAAAGGCCAGGCAATGATTTTACTCCTTCAGGTTGTATAATGCACCTTAGATTATTGAGATCGTCATAAATATAATAGGTGCATAGCCATCCGGAATTACTGCTACCTGTTCCAGCATCCGGCGTGGCTGTAAGCTGAACCTTTTTCAAGATTATCCTGTTGTTCTTGTCTTTGAATTCAATAACCTGTTTGTCGTGTTCATCGACCGTAATGGTTTTATATAACTCGTTGGAAAGATAAGAGCCGATTACACTGTATGTTCCCCATCCGTTTGCCAGATTCTCTACCCTCCATTTTTTTACATCATCAACCGGTGTGTTAAACCAGTATTTGGTTTCGGTTCCGCGGTTGTTGCCCACCCAACTGTTTCCAACGGGCATTATTTTTTGTATTCGATTTAAAGCTGAGAGCTCATAGTCCGTTTTGCCATAGAAATAAGTTTCACCCTGGCCTTTCAGCACACCTTCCGGATCATTGTAAAAATCGCCTTGTTGCTGAAAGGGGTTTAATTTTATTCTACCATCTGAAATAGAATTGTTTCCGGCATTTGTATTCGCAACAAAAGGAAGGAATTTAAACTGTTCTCTACCCATTTCATCATATACTACAGGTATCACAAGGTCTGCCAGAGTACCTGGTGCAGTTTCAAGGCTGCCCTGCCTGATCACGGTTTGCACCTGCCTGCCCAGTCCATCGAAATAGAAAGTGCTTTGTTTTACCTCACGCCTCGCTCTCGTCTTAAGTAATGTTGGATCGCTTTCCGGTATTCTTGGTGTCCAGGTCCGAACGTAGTTAACCGAAAAAATCCCAGGGTACTCCTTTGGAATGACCTGGCCGAAACTTGTAATAACAAGGCACAGAGTTGAAAGAAGGGCCAGTTGGTTCAACCAATCACGCCTTACAATTGCGGTTTTCATCGATCAGTTAGTTTTAAGCATTTCTCCCAACACAGCGGCTTGATGGGAATATATATTGTTTTAAACTAGAGGGAATAGGTTCCTGAGATCTGTATAGGCATAGTGCCATAGCTACCATACAACTTTACCTGGCCTGTTGGAGTTATTTGGATCATACCCGAATAACCAGCTGAGTTGTAATTAATATTTCTGGCGGCGGAGGGAAGGAACAATGGTCCCGACAGTGTGCCGATCTGGATACCAGCTCCACCACCTGGTTGGCTTTTTTGAATAACCAATAAAACATTCACAGTATTAGAACCGGTAAGTGTGAAGTTGGAAGTGAAGCTATTGAATCCACAGCAAGATGTATATGACCAGTATGGGTAACAGGTTGCAGTGCTGTTTGCATAATTCTGTCCATTCGCGTTGATTTCATTATCAGCTTTTTGATTAGCATCAGCCTGATTTATAAATGAGCCGTATTTATTTAACGGAACTACATACAAGGCGCTTCCTGCATAACCATAAGGACAATTGTTCTTGTTAAAGAGGGCTGATCTTTCCTCATTGCGATAGGGAAATGAAACGATGTCTTTTAACATGTATTCAACCTGACTGATTATTTTGTTGTTATTATCTCGTGTCCTTGCAAGACGGCCCATAGCATCGTATTCATAGTAGGTGTTTAGTCCATTATGGTCTTTGACCTGTTTTAATTCGAGGCCAGCTTTTGGGTTATACAAGTAAGTAGTCACGAAAGAGCTGGGTAGCTGTGTTCGCAGTTTGTCAACCTCTGCCAATAGTTGTTGGTCGCCAAGAGGTGGATAGGTAAGCAGTTGTGGATTAATGACAGGTTCGATCGCAGAATATCCGCTACCGGTAACTTTTGCGATAACGCGGGATTTAGAATAACTCCATATAAAAGCGCTTTTTAAACCATCAATTCCCTGCATTTCCAGGATATTTCCATATTCATCATACCTGTTGAATTGTGTTGTCACATAAGGCTCATTGCCTGATATCTGCAGCAAAGTGCTTGCGGGCTTTATCAGCGCCATACCATTAAAAAACCCATAGTTGACCCTTTCCTTCCCGGTAAGCGTTGTTGCCAGGTAATTTTCGGATTCAATTACGGGTCCCGTAATACCCCGGCTTACCATAGAGTCGTAGACTGCTGTGCCGGCAAACTGATATGGATATTTAAACTTTGTCGTGACAACGTTTCCTTTACTGTCATTTTGAGTGGTCTGAATAATGTTTCCGAACTGATCATATTGGTTTGTTGTCTCTGTGACCATCAATTGATTTGACGGCCCGCTGGAAGGATACAATTTGCGGGTGATTTTTTCAGGTAGAAACTTGTATGTGTAATATCCATACGCGGTAGCGGTGGTATAGACTGGAACAAATGAAGCTGGATTGATGTAATAGCCATTCATCATGGGCACCTGGAAACCGAGGGCCTCGCTACCGCTATATGGATTAATAATTGAAAGCGTTGTACAGTATCCTCCAAAATCTTTTCGAAGGGAGCGTACAAAATTGGAATCGGCGCCGGCACCTATACGCACATACGTGTATTCTGTTTTCTGCAGCAGTGTTCTACCGGCAGTATAAATATCTTCAGAGAGTAATAGTCCTCTTTCAAAGCTCCTTGACCTGTACGGAACTCCCAACTGGTAAGGTGTGATCGTACTTATGGCATCATAGTCATTATAGCCGTTATCATGATTGGTAAACTTGTAGATCTTGTAGGAGCCGTCCCTGGATTTTTCCACAACTTCGCTATAACCGCACAACGCACCTGAGTTGGAACTCATAGGCACAACGCCGTTGGACGAAAACAGGCTTAAATACATCCCATTCATGATAACGGAATAATTATAGTGGGTGAACGCTGGCCTTCCATCGAGTACACCACTCGATGTGAGGGATGTAAGCGGTAATAGAGGATCGTAGCCATTAACATAAAAGAATTCTTTCGCTTCACTGTTGCCCAATCCGTCACTACTGGTGATCTTTTTTATTCTCAGACCACCAGCCTTTCCATAGCCCGCGGGAGCATAGTACCTCGTAGTGGTCTGCAGGTATTTGCCATAGTCATTACCTTCATACTCGAACGTGGATTTACCACCGGTTGGATAAGTGATCTCGGTAAGGACATCGATTTTAGTACTTAGCTCATCAGGCTCCCTGTTTGATAACATACTCCCACCAAACCACAAAAAGCCCCCATATAATGGATCTCTTTTTAACGGCCTGTTGATGGCAAAACCCCAATGATCGGTCAGATCTGAGACATAACCGGGCGCTGCAGCTCCGTAGTCGTTATATTTAAACAGGTAATCCTGCGATTCATTACTCTCGATGTTGCCTTTGATATTTATGGATAAAAGCTTTAACCGCTCATAGATGTTTTCCCGATAATTGAATTGCACTCTTTTGAAAGCTGTCTTCGCCATGTTACTGTTCAGATCGGGAGTAGAGATAATGATGCTGTCCAGTTTGAACCAGGCAAACTTGTTATTATTTATATTTCCATCTGAATAAATCCCGTTAGCCACATAATATGGAACAGAATTCCTGGCATTCATAAAACTGAAGTAATAACCGTCGAGTCCCTGTGGAGGACTTTGTTGCGAGGGAAGTCTTCCCTGTTCATCCCTGAAAGGTTCAAAATAGGTACTGGTTGGATACGACAGTTCATTACTTTTCGAATATTTCAAGTCGATGCTAATGCCATTCGAGGAGGCAATAAGATAGGGGTAGACAGGGGAGCTTACCGTTCCGGAAAGTCCTTTAGCGTCAACAGCCGACGGTTGATCGCACCTGCTAACATAAAACCGATTCTGACTTTCAAAATATTGAAAATTGCTCTGGAACGGGCCACGTTCGTAGAAGATCCTTATGGACCCTGCTCCCGGGAATTTTATTTCTGCCAGGTACCAGCTTGTTGCCAGTAGCCAGACCCTGTAATTGAACCCCGGAGGGCTGATGCTTGATGAGTATTCAATAGCGTCGGTGCCGTCGGTTTTGCCAAAAACATATTTGATCCCTGCGTTGTCTATCAATGTGAATTTTCCAAACACTTTGGGTTTAAATGACAAAAGACTTTGAGAACTCGGTACGCTATTATGAAAGAAAGGATCAATTAAGTCAGCATTATCAAAAACAACCCGGATATTCTTATTACACTGCACACGCCATTTCCCCAGGTGATCTAAATAGAATTTGCCTGAATATCCCAGGAAATTGAAATCAAATTCATCCGGTTCCCTGTCTGTCCGGTCCATCTGGATAAGACCTGTATTCGAGTTATTGCCCAGGCTCAGCAGTGTATCGTTTGAACTCCAGTTATAGCTATTTAACCGGTTATAGGTGTAATAGAAACCGTATGTGAAATAATCGTCACTACGCCATTCGTCAGGGAGCTTATTAATTTTCCTTGTAATCACTCCCCCAAAATTTAGCGACCAGTTCGCACCCACCCACGATGGATGAACATCTGGTTTAAAACCCTGTGCATGATAATTCAGGCTGATCGGAAAATTTATTTCATTTGTTTTAATTGTGTAAACCGGGATCTCAATTGAAGGCAAGCCTGTAAAATAAGAAACAGGCGTTTCAACGTATTGTCCGAAGCTGGCTGCATTGGGCGAAGCGATAATTGGACCAGCTGGTTTGCTTTGAGAATAAGTGCCGGCGTTTAGTAGGAGACAGGCTGCAAAAAAGATTTTTCCCCTTTTCATAAATTTCCAGTTTAATGTTGCCTTAGTTTAAGTTGTACGCTACTCTCATCAATAAAGGTTGTGACCTGAGCCGGCGGTGATAGCTCAAGAAGTCCCAGAGGAGCTGCAGTTTTGTTTTTTTAAGGATTTTATTTCTCCCCGGGATGAACTTACTTATTCCTATCAATCCGCTTTGTTGCCAGTTTGCGATATGTTTCAGCCGCGGTGGAATTTCTAAACTGGCTTGATGGTTCAATTCATAACCTCCGGCCATCCACAGGCTTCCTTTCAACTCCCAATCGATAAAAGTTCTTAACCCTATGCCCTGACAGGAAAATTGCAGGTGGCTCCAGTTTCTGCCCAAACCCAGTTTATAACTTGAGCCAATCCCAATGGTCGATCTGTCATTTAATTTATATCCAAGCGAAAGCCCTAACTCGCTTGTCATCAGCAATAAATCCTGTGTTTTTTGGGTTTGAACATTTAATCCGAATTCAATTCTTTGCAAAAACGTTTTTGTTTTTTGGTTGTTGGGTTTAAAATTTCCAGGCATCAAATCGGTGCTGTTGTTTTTGCGGGACTCCAGGATTTTAAGTTTCCATTTATCCAGTCGGGTTTGTGCTTCCTGTAAGTTGTGCTGAAACAGGCTCCGGGCATTTGCATCCGGCAATTGCTGTTCGAGAATATTATTTACCTGAGTTCTTGTTTGTAGCCCGACAAGATTTCCCTCTTGGAAAGAGTCAACCATATATTCTGGCATTGGAAAAAGAGAAGCAAGCAGGCTATTCTTACGGAAAAAATCCCGGAAAACTTTGCTTTTGCTCACTATTTCAATGACTTTACGTGCCGCTGTCCCCGGGTCATCAAGCATTACCCTGCATTCATTTAATTTTTCGCCGAAGTAGTACACCTGCCTGCTTATCTTTTTTATGTCTTTAGCGAGACCAAATCGACTGATGCGGTCTTCCAGGAACTGTCTTCGCTCATCTAAAAAGCTTCGTACCTCATCTCCTTTTTCAAATTTGTTTTGCAGAGCATTTAGCTTGGCCAGGATCTGTTCATTGTCAATGCCTGTTGTCGATTCAGGGGTACTATTAAAGAATTTTAACGCTGTAAGCAAAGTGTCGAGAACGGGGATATAGTGTTTTATTGATAATTTACCAGTCAATCTTTCCTCCAAATTCTTATATTCCTGTTTTGCGTTCAGGAATAATTCTTTTGCTTCGTCGGGATCGATTTTTTGTAGTTTTTTCTGGATCCTGCCCTCCCGCTTTTTAAAATTTCGCATGATCTTTTCCGTTTGGCTGCTAAGCCTTTCGTTCAGGCGATCAGCTTTTGCAGCAGTTTTCACGAAAAAAGCGGGAGAGCTAAGGAAACAGCTGTCCTTCAATGATCCGGGTGCTTGCGCCCGTAGAAGAACAGTCGAACATACCAGGATAAATGTTTGAAGCAGTTGGTTTGACATAGGAATGTTTTTATAATCGGGTTAATGATTCGTTTCTTAGAAGTGTGAATATCGGATAGCGGGGTGCCGGCTCCCTAGAGAAAAACCACAGTTTCTGGAAGTTTTTTTCTTCAAAACTTTGCTGATTTTAACACGGCAGATGTTGTTCATTTGCCCTACCTTACCAAGGCAGTATGTTATGACTGATGTTTATCCACCGAGGGGGCTGACGTATATTAAGTCACTGGACGGCCTGCGAGCGATGGCAGCTCTTATGGTCGTTTTCTTCCACAGCCCTGTCAGGTTGTTTTCTTTCCAGTTTGGCTGGGCCGGAGTTAATCTTTTCTTTATCCTTTCCGGTTTTTTAATCACCAGGATACTGATAAACTCAAAAGCGCTCTCTTTCTCGCGCTATTCGCTCTATTTTTATTCCAGGCGGAGCCTGCGCATCTTTCCGTTATATTTTTTTTACATCTTGCTGGCAGTCGCTCTATTATTTTGGTTAAACCGGACGATGATAGTTCCGGGGCCGGAGTTAGCGCAGGGGGTTCATGATTTCAGGAGCAATTATCCCTACCTGGTTACTTACACCTATAATTTCCAGCAGGTGATAAACTTCCTGCATCATCGTGATTACAGCAGTTCCCTGGCTTTTGGACATCTTTGGTCCCTTTCGGTCGAGGAACAATTCTACCTGGTCTTTCCCTTCATAGTCTATTTTGTCCCGGTAAAATGGCTCAAAAGGATATTGGCTGTTACTGTTATACTTGTTCCTTTTTTGCGATTATTATTTGTCTTATGGATGAAGCAAAAAACAAGTGATCTGTTCTGGATCGGGGATGTGCTTTATATATTGACACCGTTCCAGCTTGATGCATTAAGCCTCGGTGCCTGCCTTGCTTTATTTGATTTCGGGGCTATTGTAAAGAGGTGGAAAGTTTGGTTATGCGTAGCAGCAGGATTGTTGGTCATTACAGGAATCGTTCATTTGCTGGTTCTGCCAACATACAATGTAAGGATCGAAAATAGTTCTCTTGGCTTTGACAACCCGGTCTATCACCTGATCAATCCCATTGAAAATTTTATATTGAACAATCGGTATTTGTATACGATCCCGTTGCTGAACCTGTTTTTCGGGCTGTTGGTGCTGGCGGCGGTGAATGGAAAATTATGGTCGCGTTTTTTTGAGAACAGGATTTTGGTGCAGATCGGGAAGATATCGTACGGGATCTATATTTATCATTTGTTTTTCTCTTATCTCTTCCGCGAAATGGCATTTAGGATATTCGGCGATCTCGACTCCAGCAATATATTTATACAGGGACTGATGATGATTACCTACCTGGCCTTACTTTTTGGAATAGCCAGTATCAGTTTTTATTATTTTGAAATGAAATTTCTCAGGTTAAAAAAGAAATTTTCAGCCAGTCCTATTCAATAATTTAAGGAGATTTATTTATACCAGGCTTCCACGTAGTTTCTTTTAAATATAAACGGCGAGATCATCAGGACCGCTTCTTTTGGCTTCTGCTGCTGGTCTGCCTGTCCTTCAAAAATCATATATTTTTTGTTTTCAAATCCTTTGAAACTAAAGCCTTCCAGCAATGTAAAATATTTGCTCTTATGCATGCCATAATCCTTGAAATAGATTGTCTGCTTTCCTGTCATAATATTCTGACAAACATATGCATATACGCTATCTAAGGCTGTGTAAGCCATGATTCTTTCGTTTTGCTCTGGGAGGATATATTTTTCTCCGGTCCCGTTACTGATTATCATTTTGCTCCCCTGTTCATCCAACTTAATTGACTTGGCCAAATCTGGAGAAAAAACATGCTCAGGAGCTCTAGGTTTGGCGATATTTAAGTGATCGTATACGGTAAAACGTGGAAATTCCATTATTGGCATAACAGTCATAAAATCAGGTACTGAATTTGTAAGATTGCAGTTTTCGAGGTCATATGCTGAGACATTCAACAAAGAAGGGTCTGTCCCGGATTTTTCGCCGTATATAAAATAGCGATTATCGTCCAATTTGGAATATTCTATTTTTCCATTTAATTCCTTTCGAATTAATGGATCTTCCCTTTTTATCACATAAATTTTGTTTGAAGCAATAGTAAGCTTAAAGAAATCAGATAGTTCCAAATTATCTTTTCTAAAGAATTCAATCGTTATCCCTGATTTTTGCGCCAGGTATTCTTTGGACAGATTCAAATTTAGAAAGGGGCCTTTTTGGGTGGTTTTTTTATCGTATTTCCAAATAGTTCCTTTTTTGTAATAGAACAGGTCGCCATGTGTATCAAAATCGGCGGCAACAACGTCGACAGTGTCGATATTTTTGAATTTTACTTTGCCTGAATCTGATAAAAGAATGGTTCCAATTTTGATTATACTACTATCATCGTGATTGGAACTAGCCTCTTTATTGTATGGTTCGCCTGTAAAAAAGTCGTCTGTATTTTTTGAAAATTTCACATTTGTTAGATACCTGTAATTAAACATGCTATCAAAAATCACCAACCTGACACTCGTGTTTGTGTCAGCTCTTATAACCCTGATAATTGGTCCTTTGGAAATAGCGATATAATTGTCGGTAGTCTTAATTTGAGAGCCGTCATAATGAAAAATTAAAAGCCTTTCAAGGCTGTCAAGTTTTCTTTTTAAAGTATCATGAGTCAAAAAGAAAGGCAACCATTTTCTCATTGAATGAATAGAGGTTAAAGAATTATTTGCTCCTTCATAATCACCCTGGTGAACTGAGTTGTAGAAATTATTTTCTAATATTGTCAGGTTAGCCATTTTTGCCTTGAAATTTTGCCAGAAACCCCATCCTGCAAGAATAGCAACTGCACCAGCAAATAGCACAGCGACATTTTTTCTTCGTATAGCTTTCTTTCTCAAAGTAACTTCTCGCTGATACTGTGCTTCTTCCTCCTGTTCTGCCTTTTTGTGGTGTGCTTTGCATAATTCGATAAAGTCGTCAAATTTTTGTTTCTCATCATCGTTAACACATTTTGCCTTGATCTTTTCTTTAATGGGATCAATCTGGCTGAGCTGGTATTCGGTCAACATACCGCCGCTGTTCATGTTTTGGCGGACAAGATGGTACAATTCGGTAATTTTTTGCTGCTCCTGCGATCTTCTCTTTGCGATCTTTGATGCAAGGCTGTCATGCTTTAGTTCAAAAACACCACCCTTGCGCCGGAGTATTTGCGCCTCTTCCAGCTTTTTCAAAATATTATATAGCAGCGTTTCCTCCATTTAGTTCGATAATTGAGTCCTGATCTCTTCTTTTTTTAGGCCTTGTTTTGTTTCATTCACTGACACCAGCATATTGAGAACACCCCAAATATCTTCGATCTTACAATCAAGTCCAGCCCGTATTGATTCTACTTTTTCGTCTAAAAATTCCGCAAGAATATCGTCCACTTTACCAAGAGCGGCGAGATCGGCAAAAAGGAGCTTGGTGGTTCCTTCGGGAAGCGATCTCAGTAATTTGTCAAGATAGACCTGCAAATTCGGGAGGTCGACCATTTTTGTTTCTTTGTCCTTAATATTATCATATATCAAATCAAGCGAGCTATAGTGTTCATTGAGCTTGGTCAGGTGAGGTAAGTTTTCAAACTCTTTTATCCCGTTTTTTGTCAAAATATCGCTGATCAGGTTTTTTACAACTATTTTGGACAGCCGTCCAACCCTGAAATAATTATCCATAATACCCGGAAGCGTGCTTTCATCCGCGTTCTTATCTATGTTTTCTTCCAGCCCATTAATTCCCTGGGTGTTTTTCCTGCCCTCGAATTCGTAAAGGCTGCCGAGGTATTCTTCACGTACAACCAGGATGACCTTTACGTTTAGGTTGCTTTCCACGCAGGCTTTCAGGAAGGAAATAAAATCTCTTTGTTCCTCCTCCGTACCATAAATGAAGAGTTCTTCGAATTGATCGTATATCAGGTAGATGGTTCGAAAGTAATCCCGGTACAATTGTTCCAGGCATTCAATTAAATAATCTTTCGTTGAACCGCTTTGGTGTATAGGACGAAAGAGTGTTTTTGCCCTGCTTTGAATACTTTCAAAAGTACTTTCATTAATGGGTTGATTTCTTTTTTTCCGTATCAGGACTTCCATCCAATCCGTATCGGAAAATTGGTTGGCAAGTCCACACTGTATGAGAGAGGTCTTCCCGGTGCCTGAAAATCCAAATACAACTGTAAGGTTGCTTTTATTTACCGTGCGATAGAGCTCTGCAATGGTATCATCCCGCTGGAAGAAAATACCGCGGTCGTTTTTTTCATACGCATCGAGGAACTTAAGGCTTTTAGGTACTTTGTTCTGTGGCATTGTCCAGTCCGATATTTGCTTTAAAATAGTCAAAGTATTTTTTTCTTTCTTCCAGGGTCGGAAATTGTATCAGCTGATTATACTTTTTCGGGGTACCGGAAAACATTTCTCTTTCTTTTGTAGCTATCCTGTAATAGAATTCTAATGGATTTTTTTCTGCATATTGAAAAATATGGATCTCTGGCTCTTTTGTAGAATCCAAATTCGAACCATTCTTATCGATGACAAGCGGCCACAGATTTATATACTCTTCTTTGGCCAAAAGCACTTCTGGCGCCGCTGTTTTGGGAAGTATAATTACCGTTCCGTTGTGATAGCAGGCATTTTGGGTGGAGAATTCATGGGAATAGCTTTGATAGGAGTCGCCATAGAGATTACTAATATCATGCTGGAAGGTTACAGGCGCAAAATAGCCGCGGATAACTTTGATCAGTTTAATGGCAATCATGTTGTACTTAACAAAGAAAGAAAGCTCTTCCATCAGTTTAAATAAAAAAGTCCTGAAGACGAACCCTTCTTCTTTTGCAGTTGCCCGGAATTTATTGCCCAGCATCTCATTCCCATCCTGTCCAAAAATTTCAACCACCCGTTCATTGGTCATTGTGGCAAATTTCTCCTTTTCAATGATTGCAATCGTCTTGAAAAAATCGGCATTTACAGAAAACTCTTTTATCTGCAACTGTCCACTATAATGCACTCCTTTTTCCAATACGTTGAAATACCATTCTCTATTAACAGGGCCCCATATTTTCTCGATAAGGTTCTTGTAGTCCTTTTGGAGGTATTTGTGATCGGCCAGGTCCTTGATCACGATAAAGCATAAAAACCGAAGCACTTGCGTATACATTTCCTCGTAAAATGCATCGTTCATCTTTTTTTCATCAATGGGATAGAGGAATTGCTTTAAAAGGTATGAAATGACAATAGGGTATCTCTTTAATATTAGTGATTTCAGGAATTCCGGGTTGCTAAACATTTCACTCCGGGTATTTGTCCTTTCTGTTTCAATCGACATGTCATTGCTAACGAGTTTCGGTTTATTAGCGCCAAAAACATCTTTTTCTTCCCGTACTATCGCATTATAGAGGTCTATCAGTTCGTCATAATAGTTCGTCCTGCCTGCACCTTCCTCAACTGAGTTAAAATTTTTTATGAACGGAACATCGCCGGTATTGCCTACTCCTCCGCTGACCGGTGCTGGCGCCTCTTCAAGATTTAATAACTCAGCCGTATAGTTGAATACATCCCTGGCGGATAATTTTTCGCCTTTTCCAGGAACTCCATTGTTTAATACTTCGATGATCTTTTTTGTAAATGTCGATAATTGTTGATTTAGCGGGTATTCGGAATATTCGTGATTTGCCGATGAAGCCATAACAAAGCAATTACTACCCAGCGGCATGCTGTCGAATATGTTCGCACTGAAACAGCAATCGAAAATAGCGATCAGGTTGAAACTATTTTCATTCCGCAGGCTTCCGAACAACTGTGCACAATTTATCTTGGTCCGGTTACTGGTTGGATCAGTATCTTTTGCAGTGATATAGTATTCTGCAGTACCGTTGTTTTGTATTACAGGGGGTAATGCATGACCGGCATAATAAAAGAATAAGTTTTCGGCCTCGGTATTCTCTTCAATAAAAGTTTCTATCTCGTTTAGGAACTCACCGGAAGTAATCGATATTATTCTTCTTATTTTATCTGTTCGTATCCCAAATTTTTCATGCAGAAACTTTCCCATGTCGGATACGTTTCCAAATGAAGCCGGTAGTGCATGCAATTTATTGTGAGTATAGCTGTCAATACCTACCAGAATGGCGATTGTCTTATCTGGATCAATGGAATACATGAAAAAAATTTAGACGGCGGTCTTGGTTAAAAGCGCTTTGATTTCCCCCAGTACGGCGTCAGCATCCCTGACATTTTTTATTGCAATTTTTGTGGATTTACCATCTTCTGTGGGATATTCTATCTCGATGCTTGACTGGCTTTTTTCCAGGCGATTGGCTGAGGTTTCAACCCAGGTTTTGATTACATCAAATAATTTTCCGATTACATTTTGACCTACTACGATAGAAAGAATGGATTCAAATAATCCGCCTGCTGCGGCATCGGCCGGTAAGGTACTTTCAGACTGCGTTACTTTCGTGTCTTTGATCTTGTAATGGTCGATTGTTTTTTTCAGGTTGGTTGCCGACTCGATATCCTTTGATGAGGTAGAGGAGTGGATAGCTATCTTCAATTCCATACACTAAAGTTTATGGTGACTTAATAAAATTGACGGCAGACCTGTAATCGGGGTGTGTTTAGAAGGGAGCGAACGTCACCATAAACCTATCTTATTATTTTCATATCGACAACCGTTTAAACACTGATTTTTTTGAGGTGTATACACCCTGAGGTCAAAGATTAAACACCTTTTACCAATAGGAATTATGCCATTTGTCAATTTTCAGGAAACTATTTTTTTTTCTTTTAAAACTATAACATAAATTGCTATAGACGGTTTTACTATCAATCTGCACCATCATAATCCTATCGAAATCCACCTGCTGACCTCACACAATTAGACAAACACATATCGACCTAAACCTTTTGTTTATGAAAATAATCTTCCGGAGACTGGCTGCAATTTGGTTTGTTTTCCTTTCCATTTTCATTTCACATCAGTCGAACGCGGCCTCGGCAAAAGATGTCAATTCAAGAGTCAATACAGTCAGGAAAAATTTACAGGCCAGGATCAAAAGTAACAGCCAGGCCAAACTTGACGGTGCCGAGCACTACGGGCAAAACCAGCTAAGTGAGTGGATCAATTGGGGCAACTGGGGGAATTGGAATAACTGGAACAACTGGCGAAACTGGAACAATTGGGGTAACTGGGGAAACTGGAAAAATTACTGATAATTTTATAACGCTACAAAGCTATCAAGGTGAAAGGTGTTGACCTCCTTATCATTCAACCAACACCCTTCTGTAATATTAACTGCGACTATTGTTATTTACCTGAAAGATCGAACACGCAAAAGATTTCGCTTGATACAGTAGGGCTTGTTATTGATTCGCTTGTTGAGAATAATATGCTTGGCAAGCGGTTGTCTGTTGTCTGGCATGCCGGTGAGCCATTGGTTCTTTCTCCATCTTTTTACCGGCCATTCTTCGATCTCATATCTTCTAAACTACTTCCTATTAATGTTTCCTGGCAGCATTCTGTCCAGACGAACGGCACCCTGATCACACAGGAATGGTGTGATTTTATTATTGAAATGGAGATAAAGATCGGGGTGAGCATTGATGGTCCAAAGGAAGTACATGACGCTAACCGGAAAACCCGTTCGGGAAAAGGGACTTTTGATAAGGTGATGCATGGGATCCAGCTTCTCAGAGACAATCACATAAATTTTCACGCGATCTCCGTTGTGAGCAAGTATGCTATCGATGATCCGGATTCATTCTTTGAATTTTTTTACAATAGCGGCATTTATGATCTCGGCTTGAACATCGAAGAAGTAGAAGGAGATCACGTTCAGTCATCCATTTTCGACACAAACTTGCAGGAAAAAGTGAAGGCCTTTTACAGCAGGCTATTTGATTTATACATGGCCAGCGACAAAAAAATGCGGATAAGGGAGTTTGACCGCAGCCTGGAAGCCATTCTCAGGAATCCTGGCGAGCCCGATATCAAATTATTATCTACAGAAACGCACCAGAATACACCGATGGCTATCGTGTCGTTGGACTATCGCGGTAATTATTCTACTTTTTCGCCGGAGCTCATTGGGCAGCCGGCGCCAGCTTATAATAATTTTATCCTGGGAAATATTCACCGGGATAATTTTTCATCCCTCCAGGCAAATGAATTATTGAAGTCCATGACCGGGGAAATAAATGCAGGCATCCAGAAATGCCGGGAAGAATGCGAGTACTTCTATGTATGTGGAGGTGGTGCACCAGCAAACAAATATTTCGAAAATGGCAGTTTTAATTCCTCAGAGACTAATTATTGCAAGCATAATATAAAAATTCCCACCGAACTGGTCTTGTCTTACCTGGAAGAGAACCTCGCTGCCTGGTGATACAGAGCGGGAAACAGGCCACAGAGAGCCGCAGAGGGCACGCAGAGAGCCACAGAATTTTTTTCTGTCTCTTACAATTCATCTGCGTATTCTCCGTGGTTCTCTGTGGGCTATTTGCGGCTACGGAGAGCAGCGGATAGGAGAGCCACCGAGTTTTTTCTATCTCTTACAATTCATCTCTGTGGTCCTCTGTGCATTCTCCGTGGTTCTCTGTGGGCTATTCGCGGCCGCGGAGAGCAGCAGCGGATAGGAGAGCCGCAAAGTGCTATCGGACGAGGCACTACCGACAATTGATATTTACTACCACAGCCGAATCTTTCGCCTCTACTGGCACATCAACTGATGTATTATCCGTGAATTCAAATGTCAGGCCTACAGGCCGGTTGTATTCAACTTTTTCGATGGGCAGGTAGTTGAGATCGTTTCCTTTTTTTACATTGATCGTATCGAACCTGTCTAGCCTGCTTACAATGACGCGGCTTATTTCTTTGTTGCAACCAGGATCTTTTTTAATGAAGGCAGTAAACGAGACCGGCTCGTATGTGCCAGGGTAGACCATGGTGGGTTTGAATAGGGTTAAGAGGATATATAACGTCGCGGCGGGCAAGGTAAGTAACACGATCCTGAGGAAGGTGACATTACGTTTTTCGAACTGCTCCTCCTGGAGTACGAACTCTTCTACCGTAGTTGTTTGTCCTTTGCCGTTAAGTGGCATCAGGCCGTTTTTTGTTCTTTCCTTCAGCGACCATTCGTCGAGATCTTTCCAATAATGAAGGAAATCGTTTTTTACATCCGCATACTGTTTGTATCGTTGCGGGTCATGCGCATAAAGAAAAAAGGAATTGATGCGCGCCTGTATTTTAAGTTCCTGCGAGGCTGGCGAGTCACGGGCGACCAACGGATCAATCTCATTCAATAAATTCAAAATTGTTTCCCGGGCTATTATTTCTGTTGCTGGTTCCAGGGAATTCAATAGCTGCAGGCGCGTGGATTGTGTCCACTGACTGGTGTGCAACCAGGGTATTCTTGAGATCTTTAGCAGGGTATCATAATCAAGCGATGGTTTCCCGGAGCCTTCAGGATATGTTTTGACAATGGCGGCAAATAAAGCGAGCGTAATATTCCAGTTAAGCCGGGGATAAACGGCGAGCGAACAAATTACCTGGAAAAGTATTTCGTCATCCAGGTATTCTTTTATTTGCGCCAGGGTCCTAAACTCATGATTTAATACGGCATATTTATCTTTTATCCGGCTGGCCAGGATACCGGGCTTTACATTTGCGTCTTCGCTAATTGCTTTCGACAATAATTCTATGCCAGCAATTTCTGCTGGAATTAGCTGGAATGAAGACTCTTGTAATTTCTGTTCGGAGTATGACCAATCAGACAGTGGGAGAGGAGTAATAACAAACCGCGAATCCCATTTTTGAAAACAGGTCGACAGGTCATTTTGCAGGAGACGCCCGCTATCCAGGAATGAGCGGCAATCACCCATAATGATCAGGTGATGATCGGCATATTCATAGGACAGATCGCCGAGGCTGTTAACATGTCCGGCTGCGTCTTTAACTATCCTTGCATCTTCTTCATAGAAATATTTCCGGATATGGATATTGGTGCTTTCCAGGAAATGAATGAAAAAATTCCAGAGCTGGTTAATATGCGCATCCGGAGCGGTATGATCGATAAGAAAAAGGTACCTTCTTTCTTTCCATTGACCATCGAAGACCAGCGAAGGAAAACCCGCGTTTTTTGTTGTGCTAAGAACGCTTTCTTTTACGTTCAGCTTTATGTTTTCGATCAACGCTGGGCGTTTCAGGTTCGTTCTTATCGTCGAAAACTCTTTTGTTTTTTGAATTAAGAAATTATTGTCGGGGAACTGCAGGAAAGCAGACAACAGCTGTTCAGGTGCTTCTGTATTCCCGGGCTTATTAAGTACGCCATCGTTATCCTCTTTTTCCTTTGCCTGCTTCTTTGCCTCCATGATCTTTTTTCTCTCGTAAAAAATGATATAGTAGAGAATAGCGCCAAGCCCCAGGCCAAAAGCGCCAGCGATCTGTAAGATTATGTTTTGTTTCACCGGTACGATCGGCTGGCCATTATATTCAAGCCGCGTACTGATCGACGGCGGAATGGGTCTTTGTTGCGGACCCTGTTGAACAGTATTAGCAGGAGTAGCCGGGAATACTAAAGTATCGCGGGGAACAAACTGTTGCGGGTTATCGGCTGTGATTTTGCCATCCCGGTTTTTCTGGAAAAAAAATAAAAGGATCGCGGTGGTAATTACCAATAGGAATCCTGCAATTTTTAACCCAAAAACAAGATGCTTGTGGCTCATCCAGCGGATGAAGAAGGATGGCTCCTTCCGCGGTTTTATTTTTTCGGATACATAAGCATCAATGATCCTGTAAATATTTTGCTGGTCTTCCGCGTTCTTTGCCAGGATAGGTGTTATGATAAATTTTAACCCGGAGAGATGCAGGGAAGACAGATCAGTCGACAACAGGACGGATTGTATCTCCAGTATCCTTTCAATGGAAACTTCATAGCCATTTTTCTTCAGAATGGCCAATAATTCACTTAATGGAATTTTATAGTCGGTTCCCGGTTCCAATAGGTCTTACCTGAGTTTTAATAATTGCTCTATCTCGTTCATATCTTCCCGGGTTTTAATGAGCGTGTACAAGCTTAACTGCAATGCTTTTTTGCGATACGCCGGGAGGTATTCCACGTTCTTTTCATCGATCTTGTCTTTTATAATCTCTTCGATATGCAGCACCTTCACCCAGTCCAGCAGTTCGCTAATAGAAGGAGGTTTCACATTCGATTTAGAGCGGATGACATGAAAAAGATGGATAGCATATTTATAATGCTCGGTGAAATCAATATGGTTGTCGCGTCCCAATTCCTGTATAAACGGCCCAAGGCGACCCAGTATGATCGACAACAATTCATCGTCGGTGGGAAAAGGGACATTATAAAACAGGCAGCGGCGAAGAAATGCATCGGGCAGGGTCTTTTCACTGTTGCTTGTCATGATCACCAGGCTTCGGGTTCTCCTGTCTTCACTTCTTACTATCTCTTTTTCCAGTTCGGAGATCGTGAATTTATTGTTTTCTATTTCATTCAGCAGGTCATTAGTAAAATCACGGGATGCTTTGTCGATCTCATCGATAAGAAGTACTGAGCTATGCGGCTCGTTCCTGAGCGAATCGATATTTCGTATACCCCCGAGACCATATTTCGAAAGGATGGTATCTCTTCCATGTGTCTGACAGATCGCCTGGCCCATAGCCGACAGGCTAATAAATTCCGCTACATTTTTCTTTCCTTCTTTATCCTGGAAATGAGAGATGGCATCGTATTGATAAAACAGATCTTTACCTGCAGAACCTGTTTTGGTGTTAAATACGAAGGGATGGACAAGAAAAGGAGTGAGATTGTTGTCCCTCTTTGAATGCAGGTACCAGGCTGCCCAGTAAGCCAGTTGTGTTTTGCCGGTCCCAGGTTCACCCGTTATCAACAATGGTTTTCCCAATTTGAGGGCTAGTAAAATGGTAGCCCTGAGAGGATTCGTTTCGCTCAGGTAGTAGGATTCGGGACTTTTATCATAGTTGCCAAACGCGATCTGGAAATTTTCTTGTTCCATAAGCAGGGTTTAATGGTTAATGCACGGCAATTCCTGATTTGCCGCAGCTTGTTGGTGGAATTTTCAAAAATAAAGAAAAAGCAGAGTTCTGGTTATTATCAAGATTTTGGCTAGTGTATCAACCGATAGCCCTGCTTACCGGACAGGCAGGTATCGGGTTTGAGAATTTGGTCATACATGGCGGATCCGTGCATACGCGTCAGCCTTACTATGTAACAGCGACACTTTATCGGAATGGTTTTCAATAGAAAATGTCAACGATAATTTGGTATGTAAATAAGAGTGGTATGTCTTTTGTGCAATAAAATGAAGTTTGCTCCACTTAACAAGCTCACAATAAAGATCCGCACAGTTTGTAACCCTTCCCGGTTCGGATAATCTAATAAATACACGATGATACGCCTGGATGATCAGGAAGATATAGCAACAAAGTCGTTAGACGATTCTAAGATTGTCCAGGAAATTCTGGAGGGTAAAAAGGATTTATATACGGTGATCATTCGCAGGTACAATCAAAGATTGTTCAGGATCGGTTTGTCGATCATAGACGATGAGTCAGTCATCGAGGAGATCATGCAAATAGCCTATATAAAAGCCTATGAGAATTTGGAGAAATTTAGATTCGAAGCGAGGTTTTCAACCTGGTTGATAAGAATCCTGGTCAATGAAAGCCTGATGTATTTAAAGCGAAGAGAACAGACTTATAAGCGGAGCAAAAATCACCTGGAAACTGATGTTCTCCAGTCTTCAGTAGAGTACAATACACCACTTAAAGAGATGCTTAATTCTGAATTAAGAACCGCATTGGAGTCATCCATTAAAGCATTGCCTGAAAAATACAGGACGGTTTTTATAGTCAGGGTGATAGAAAACATGAGCGTTGCGGAAACAATGGAATGCCTTGAGTTAACCGAAGCAAGTGTCAAAGTAAGGCTTAACCGTGCAAAGATCATGTTGCGAAATAAATTGAACAGCTACGTACAGAATGAAGAGATCATGCAATTCTACAAGCCACGATGTGATAAGATGGTTGATGCTGTGATGAAAAGAGTACTGCAAATAGATATTACTTAATAGCAATTCCCTCACCAAATCGTAAATCATGAGAAAGACATTTGCTGTGGCTTTCGGACTGGTATGTATTGTCTTTTTGTCGACAATCCTGATTCAATGCAAAACAACGAAGTCCGGCGACAGGAACGCTCCCGATATGTCCGGCGACCCGGATGATTTCAATGACGCCATTGAGAAGAACATGAAGGAAATGTTCGACAAAGGGAAGGCTGTTTTCCGCTTTGAGACATTTGGTGATGAAGTATTCTGGACAGATCAGTTGCAGCTTCAAAAAGCGATCGCTGACGAGAAACACGGTGGCATCGGCAAAGGCATTACTCCAAAGCAGGCCCTTGATGCCGGGCTGAAAGTTGATCTCTCTGTACTACCGAGATCTTTGAGAAGAAAGATCGCCCAGGGAAAATTGCTGGATGATCCGTGGGTCACACTTCAACTAATAAAAATAAATGCTGTCCTGGGAGTGGTTGGAAAATTCGATGGTAATGGAAACCTGACATCTATCGGTCTTACATGTGCTTCCTGCCATTCTACTGTTAGCCATGCGTCCGGCATTGGTAAACGGCTCGACGGTTGGCCAAATCGTGATTTAAATGTAGGAGCAATAATTTCGATGGCCCCCAATCTTGACCCGATAGCCAAACTCCTGAGTACAGATGTGGCCACGGTAAAGAAAGTTCTAGCAAGTTGGGGACCTGGTAAGTTTGATGCCGAGCTGAATTTAGACGGTAAAGCTTTTCGCCCCGATGGTAAGCCGGCAGCAACATTAATTCCTGAAGCATTTGGTCATGCGGGGCATAATCTTCACACCTGGACAGGTGGCTGGGGAAATGTTACTTACTGGAATGCATATGTAGCTAATCTTGAGTTGCAGGGCCAGGGAAATTTTTATGATCCCAGGCTGATGAATAAAGAACAATACCCGGTTGCAGCAAAAGCCGGCTTTGGGAATAAGCGAAGCGAGACTGATCACGTAAGTGATAAACTTGCTGCTTTGCAATTCTACCAATTGTGCATACCTCCGCCAAAGCCGCCCAGGGGTTCATACAACGAGGAATCGGCGATGCGGGGACAAATCCTTTTTTCAGGTAAGGCAAAATGTGCCAGCTGTCATGTACCGCCTCTTTTTGCCGAGCCTGGATGGAGCACACATAAGGCTGATGAGATCTGTATCGATGACTTCCAATCAAACCGTTCGCCAGATAAAAGCTATGTCACGCAGGCGCTGCGAGGTCTGTGGGCCCATTCCAAAGGAGGGTTTTATCATGATGGAAGGTTTGCAACCCTGCTTGATGTCGTGAACCATTACAACTCATGTAAGCAATTGAATTTATCAGAGGCAGAGAAAAATGATTTGGTGGAATATCTCAAGTCATTGTAACAGGTATAAAAAATTCGATCCCGATAGCTATCGGGATTAAACCCGAAAAAAGAAAGACGAAGCTGAAGAATCAGCGCAACAAATAAATTAGAAGTAGTAACCCTAATGCAATAAAGGAACCTGATTATTCAATATTTAGTAAAAATAAAACGTAATGAAACTAAGATCACTTATTAAGGTATCCATGGCCTTTGCGGTTATGTTGTTGGTAAACGCATATAGTAATAGTGCCGGTTCAAAAGAACATACTTCCGATAGCATGAATGGAAATACTAAGATAGCGGCCAGCGATATAAATGCCGGCAAAAAGGATGAACTCAGAACGGCTATGCGAAAACTATGGGAGGATCATGTAACCTGGACCCGCAACGTAATTCTTTGTATAATGGATGGACTTCCTGGCACCGACCAGGCGGTAACGCGATTGCTAAAAAACCAGGACGACATTGGCAATGCAATAAAGCCCTACTATGGCCACGATGCGGGCAAAAAGCTTACTGAACTTTTACGCGTGCATATTACAACAGCTGCGGACCTGGTCAAAGCCGCAAAAGTTGATAACAAAACCTCTTTTGATGATGCCAACAAAAAATGGACAGCCAATGCCGATGAGATCTCAGATTTTCTTAGCAAAGCAAACCCTAACTGGAAACTGCATGACATGAAAATGATGATGCATGATCACCTTAAGTTAACTACCGATGAAGCGGTAGCACGGAAGAAGAAAGATTATGATGCTGATGTCAGGGCATACGACCAGGTGCACGACGAAATATTGAAGATGTCGGATATGTTGACAGATGGAATTGTGAAACAGTTCCCGGGTAAGTTTTGAGACTCCAATTCGTAAAATGGACAATACAAATTAAAGAATTGCGACCGCCAAATTTTATGTCCAGACTTTCATTCCGGCCGTATTATCTGATCAATGTTACTGTTCCTTTTCTGCTACGGAGTCAAAGGCGTCCGAGCTGATATTTTTTTTCGCAATCACTTGCTTTTCCGATCTCTGAATTCGGATCTATTATCTGCCATCTCGATAAACCTGACAACATCAATGAGATTCACTTCCAGGACACCGGGTTCACAGATATCTTTTAGGTTCAGATTATACCGATCACGTAACAATCGTTCCAGGTCGCTCTTGGTCTTAACTCCTGAAGTTGTTTCTTTATACAGGGACATAAACAGTTCTGCATCGGAAAATGAGCGGTCCATTTCTACAAATAGATCCCGGAAACTGATACCATCCTGGAAGCGCCCGTATAATCTTTCTGCATATGTTTTATAAGGGAAAGGAAGCAAACTGGAAAGCCCCTGACCCTTCATCGCCGTTTTGAGTGTCGCGTAAATCTGCTTTTCGAAAGGAGCAATCCCATGCGTCGCGCGAGCCGTGCCCAGGTAAGACGCCCCTCCACAATTGCATACAGGTGACTCGAGTCATTGCTCTGAATGTAATCATAAGCAGTCTGTAAAATGGGGGCATTATTGACGGCGTCAAAAGCTGCCTTGAAATTCATCTGGTATTCAAAAACTGACACCCGCAATAATAAAAGATCAATTATTTTCTGGTTGTCCTGGGACGGAGCTTCCTTCAGGGCTTTGTCGATGATTTTATTTGCATTTTGAAAATTTGCTAGCCTGGTTTCTAACTTTGCTTCCTGGTAATTTAGATTGCTGTTCGGAGTTCTTTCTTTTCTTTCAGCCAGTTCCGCCCGTTTTTCTTTTAAGGTTGTCTCGTCACCATAATTCATTATACTGATAATTTCAGCTTGTTGATAATTTTCCCATTCAAGCTGGGATGCCTGGATGACTTTGCTGTCAGATGCCCGTATCCCCATCTTCCGGGAGAGATATAAATAGGCATTGTCGGAATAATCAACTGATTCGGGATTATCGCCTCTCATCAGGCAATGATATAGTGTTTCGGCCTTTGACTGAGGGTCCGTTTTTTGACTATAATACCTCACCGCATTATCATGTATCTCCCTGCCCTTATATTCTTTGCTATTGATGATCAGCTCGTATAAGGCTAACCGAAGATCCTGGCGAAAGCTGATCCCGTCTGAAGTTGCTTGTATAAGGAATGATTCTTTATTCAACTCAGTAAATATTTGCCCTGCCTGCTGTTCATTCATGTTATTAAACCCACATGGTTTTGCCAGTACCTCCATAATAATGTCAGGATTGATCCGGCGAACCAGTATACCGGGCACGGCAATTCTTGCAGTATCTGCATCATGGATATGTTCCAGATTACGCTTTACCAGTAGTTCCTGCAACAAGGTTTTATCCATTTTTTCAGTTATCTCTTCCACCTGTGCAGGATCAATAATTTTTTCCCGTTTTACCAGCTCCGCCATTAGTATTAGGTTGAGCGGATTTCCCCCCACTTTTTTGAAAATGGCTTCACCCAGTTGTGGATTGGCCACTCCTTTTGCTTCCAGAAAAGCAATGGCCGATACTGGATCAAAGCCATCGAGCTTAATAGGTTCAAAACGAGTGTTGCCATAAGTCACTTCAGCCCGCCCAATGAAAACCGGTCTCAGCCTTGGAATAATTTCAGATATTTCACGAATAAAACTAAAAAGGGCATTGATCTCCGAGGTGTTGGCCCGGTACTGTAATTCTTCAAAGGAATCAAAAATCACCAATACCGGCCTGTCCACCACAGAAATCTGCTCTGCATAGATCTCAGTATACTTTTCATAATAAACCTGCCTGTCCGAACCTCTCGAGATAGTAGCATAGCTAAATTGGTTGGCGGATTCCAGTTCCAGAATTTCCTTTTGCAATTGGTCCCTGATCTCGTTAAAGATGCGTGAGCTGGCCGGAAATTGAACCGATAGTTGTTGTAGGGCATCAATTGCGAGTTCCAGGGGGTTGGAAACGGATAGGCCTGGTTTATCAAAATCAAAATAGACAAAAGGCAGTTTCTTCTGCGAATTATGTTCTAACTGATCTAAAATAAATTTTGCGACCAGCGTGGATTTACCTGCTCCACCAATTCCCGTTATCATCAATGGAGGTTTATCATGCCAATTAACGATCTCCCGGAACCAGCCCTTAATTGATTTTGTCACCGTACTTTTAGGTCTCCAGTCCACATAATCGGACAGGTTGGCTAAGTCATTCACTCGTCCTTTGAAATTTGTGGTCAATAGTTGAAAAGGTTTGAGAATTTCCAACTGCCGGATCTTTTGAAGCACTTCAGCTTCTGATGGCACCGTGACCCCGGTTTCTTTTAGCCAATTACTGATACTATGCGTGGCGATCAGTTCCGGAAGAGATTGATTGTCCAAAACAGGTGCTTTTCCGCTGATATAGGCAGCCAGCATTGTCTGGGTTATATCCGTCGGATTCAGTTCAATCTTGCCCAACCAATTTTTCATTCCCTCCAACCCAAGGTTGCGAAACACCTGGTTTCTATCTGCGTCTCTTATACTGTATTGTTCCCGGCTATTGGGTTTATTGGAAAAATTTCGGATTAATTCTACTTCTTTCTCAGAGAATTTATCAATTCCACCGGCAACTGCTTCCAATTCAGGAATAGTAAATCTTGTATAGAATGCAGCTTGCTGTAGTACGGGGTTAGTATTAAAGACTGAACCTGTATCCGGCAATTCTACTTTTGAAAAATTAAACTTGAATTCCTTTTGCATGCTGAATCAATTTAAGTTCAAGACTGGTTTTGCAGCCATTGCATCACAGTTCGTCCAATCCTTTCCACATTAGGTGGTGCATAAATCGATGGTGGTAATAAATCCGAATTAACATTGGTCATAAAAGTGTCCATATCATCGTCTATTTTGTAAACAGTGCTCATGTACAGGTATACCTTTTTGAAAAAAGTTTCCACTTGCGCCTGGTCAAAATTATCTACCACCAATGTAGAACTGGGTTGCGCCAGTACTGCTCTTAGACGAAAAGGAATATTTGTTATTTCCCGGTCACTGGAACCCGCCAGAAAGCTATAAGATTCTACCCCGGACTGGTCTAAGGCAAGGTCAGCAATTCCCAGGATAAATGAAGAAAGATCGAGTGCGGGGGTTATAGCTTCAAATTGATCAAAAAAGAAAAGACAGGTGCGTTGTCTCTCACGAATATAATTCCGTAGCTGCCCGATAAAAGGGGTATGTTTAAATAACCCTTTTGCGGCTGGATCTACCGCTA
>VBAT01000007.1:40108-158426 GCA_005884665.1 Bacteroidota bacterium | reverse complement strand
CGCTATGCACTGCTGCAAGGTCAATGGGGACGAGTTCATACCGCCGTGTCTTACCTGCAATGTCGCTCAGGTAATGTTGAAGATAACTACGGCCCATACGAGGCGATCCCTTTATTAAAGAGATGCGAGACTGTTGGGAGTTGAGCATTTGTTGGAGTGAAACTTTTATGTTGTGGCGGCCTATAAAAGGCAGTGTATTATTCTCTAGCATAATGCTATCCAGGAATTCCCCACGTATTCTCATACCTCCGTTGCTGGTATCTTCATAAATGCGATAAAATTGCTCTTTCAGTTCTGTTGCCCGGATATTTTTAGAATATTCGTCGCATAACAACCGGATAAAATAAAATACTGTATCGAATTGTTCCAGTTTGTCGACATATTTCGGAAAGCCCTGGATCGGCCCTATTTGACCTACCGCATCATCATAGGATATCGCAAAAACGTCCTTATTGATAATTGTGAATTGCTGTATAGCCGGAAGGTCCATACACGCGTGCATGGTTTCCAATAGTTTTGTTTTGAGTTGGTTTGGTANNNNACAGATTAATTCCTTTTTGTGATAAATCAGCCACAATAGCGGCTGCCGGAATACCCTGGTTATAGGTCGCGTTCCAGGAAGGGTCGCCCATATTGTGCATAGCTACCCAATTAAAACGGTGATCAAAGCAAGGAGAACCAGATGACCCGTTAAGCGTATTGACCTGGTGACGTACTCTACGGTTATTTTGATCACAACCTAAAACACGGTTAAGCCCAAATGAAATCTTTACTGGCTGCCGGTCGGGGTGTTGGAATATGATCAGGTGAGAGCCGGCATTAATCGGACCTGCGGCGCCCGGCGTTATCCAGCCCCTTTTTTCCGAGCTTGCATTGACCGCACCGACACCAAAAGACTGCTTGCCGATCTCTTCTGATAAACGAACCAGGGCGTAATCCAGAGATTGCTCCGGCCAAATGATATCGTCAATATTTTTTATACCGTTCTTATCCCACTCTGTATAGGGACTATACGCAATAACTGGATTAGCTGCTGACAGCCCGATCTCGGTACCACCATTCACGGTATGCCCGTCCGGGCTTACTTCATAATCAAAACGAACCTTGATATTGTTCACTTTTGCCGGCGCCGTAATGAGCGTCTCGAGCACATGATAATTGGTCAACAGCAGATCGGGACCTACCAGGAACCCGGTTCCATAACTGGTGCCTGTGGCCATGATTTCAATCCTTGCTACAGTACGTCGCTTATCTGCAATTCCCTGCAATACCATGGCAGGGTCAAAAAGTGGATCCGCATTTACCATTGATTGCAACCCTGAACGATTCAATTTAGTTCCTGTTATCGAATCTTCCAGGTGAAAAGTGTAATCAACTTCACAAGCAAAATCATGGAGAAGTTTAATGCGTGGTCGCTCAGCAATTAACGCATCTACCAGATCAGCCTCCCATCCTTCCATATTCGCCTGGTTGATCAGGGTAAAGGCCTTTTGCCGGATGCCTCCTGTGGGAGCGTAATTATCCAGTCTTTTTTCCAACCGTATTAACAGGAGTTGGTCCAAATCTGTAATAGAATAATGTTGCTCTATGATGTCTCGCAATTGGCCGATATGTCTTCCATTCAGCATAGCTTCAAATTTCGAGGTCTGCGATAAATTCATTCACTGTAACACCGAGCTTGGTTAGAATATCATTTCGGACAAGTCCGTAAGTGTCTGTGTTGAGAGTCCCGGTTCGAGTAGCCACCTGCAGTGCCGTTTTTTCTTTCGTTGATTTAAAAAACAAGATTCTTTGGATCTGTTCAGTGGATGACACGACGAAACCAGCCATGCTTAGCGAAACTACCCCGTTCGTCTCATCGGCTGATGCAATAAGAAATGTTCCTTTTTCACTGGTATGCGTGTTTTTTTCGAATGCGACAAGCCTGCCATCGGCATTGGATAATTTACGGAAAGCTTCAATTGTTTTGGTAATAATGGCCATCGCATTTCCCCCCAGGGAAGCTCCGAGTATGTCAAGCACTACGTTTTCCACTTCAAACAGATTTTTAGAAGTTTCCACGTTAACGAAATCTTTACCAGCCAGGACCCATCCAATTTTTGATAAAACATCGGCATAGGTCCTGAACCATTCCACCAGGTTTTTTTCATCCGGGAATTTTTTATTAGCAGCCAACTGGGCCAGCAAAGTAGAATTGAGTACATCCATCCGATTCTGCGAACCAACATTAGCGACAAAAGAGACAAGGCTTTTATTGACAACGAACGCGGCAGGATTACCTTCATCAGCACTTTCCATGGCAGTCCGCATAGAATCGGATGGCAAAAATCCGCGCATGCGATTGCTGTCAAGACTTATTTCAATTTCCGTGACAAATTTTTTAGGATCTGACATAGTATAAGGTGTATGATTAAGAGGTATCGTTATGTTGTCTAATGATTTTTAAGATAATTTAATGGTAGAAATTTTGAACTGGGATCAATCAAGATAAGCTCGAATAAAAATATAAAGCATCCGTGTCAAAGTGATGTGGCCTGTTCTTTTTATACGACGACGCTGAATATTTTTAATTTACAAATAACCAAACATTTCCTTAATTTATAATAGTCAGCTTTTTTCTGCATTTAAAATATACTTTCGGGTTTTCCATGTCAAGTAAGGTACTACTAATAATAATAGCCAGACCAGGTAGATTAATGATGGAGAACGGTGACTAAATTCAAATCTCCGTTATTTAACTTATATCAGACAAGCGTTTTTTAACCCTCACACTGTAGTTTTTTCACCTTTGGTTCGTACCAGCTTGTATCCTTTCCAGGCCACGCACTAAATCGGTTCCTGAGCCTTCGGAGCAGCAAAATGTATATAGCGAAAAATCGATCTCCAGAAAAGTTTTATATAGGAGGGCATACTACATCGCACATTAGTGTGTTAGCACCCATGCTATTGCGACACTCAACTACTTCAAACTTCCTGGCACTTTCATTCGGATAAAAAATAGTTCAAAAAAAATTTGCGCAACCAAATAATTGCACTTATGTTTGCAACCACATAGTTGCAAATAATCTGAAAAATGGAAACAAGGAGAGATATTTTTCAAGCTATTGCCGACCCGACAAGAAGAGCAATTATTGGGCTCATTGCTATACAATCAATGACACCAAACGCCCTTGCCGAGCATTTTAACACTAGCAGGCAGGCTGTATCAAAACATATTAAAATATTGACAGAATGCGACCTGGTGAAACAGGAACAACAGGGCAGGGAAATTTATTATTCACTTGAAATTGAAAAAATGAAAGAGATCGATAAATGGTTAGAACAATACAGGAAGATTTGGGAAACCCGGTTCAATCAATTGGACAATGTATTATCAACAATTAAAAAACAGAAAAAATGAACAAAGAATTGCTATTTGACTTCACCGTTGACAAACCAGCAAAAACGGTATTCATCAACAGGGAATTTGATGCCGGCCTTTCGCTGGTATGGGATGCTTTTACTAAAGCAGAGATTCTTGACCAATGGATTGCACCTAAGCCCATGACATCCAAAACAAAATACCAGGATTTCAAAGTTGGCGGCAAAAGATTTTATGCAATGATAAGTCCTGAAGGACAGGAGCGTTGGGCAATACAGGAGTACACTTCTATTACTCCGAAAACCAACTTTAAAATGTACAATGCTTTTGCAGACAAAGATGAAAACCCTGAATTGCCCGGTTCTGAATGGGATCATACTTTCAGCGAGCAAAACGGACCCGATGGCCATCGGGTAACAAAAGTGAGCATCACTATTTACAATGAATCTCTTGAAAGGTTAGAGAGGGTACTTGATGGCTTCACGCAGGGAATGAAAATGTCATTGAGCAACCTGGAAAACCTGTTGGCGACTTTATCGCAAAAATGATCCCGATAGCTATCTGGATCGTTGTCAGAACGGCAGTCAAAACAAATAAAAAAGTAACGTATTTAATAATCTAAAAAATAAAATTATGGCACTTATCAATCCTCACATCAACTTCAACGGAAATGCCGAAGAAGCATTTACCTTTTACAAATCAGTATTTGGCGGAGAGTTTGCAAAGATCATTCGTTTCAAGGATCTTGCAAGTCCTGAATTCCCGGTAGCAAAAAAAGAAGAAAATAAAATTATGCATATTGCTTTGCCTATCGGTAAAACTAATATGCTGATGGCAAATGATGTTCCGGAAATTATGGGAAAAACAAACGAAAATGAGAACAGAAGTAAAATTGTAATAAGTGCAGAAAGTAAAGAAGAAGCAGATAAATTATTTAATGGGCTTTCAGCAGGAGGACAAATAGAAGGACCTATTGGTGATAGTCCCTGGGGTTCATATTTTGGTTGTTTTAGAGACAAATACGGTATTGAATGGATCGTGGAATTTGCTCAAAACTAAAGGACAATTAACTGGCGGCTTTGTATTGGCAATAAATTAAATTTTAAACAGCGTTATGAAAGATTTTCTCAAAACACATGATCTTCTTAGAGCGATACTACTAATTGCAGTTGTGTCTATAGCGTATTCATCAAATGGGCAACAGGTCAAGCCTTCCAACCGTGGTTACGCACCTGTTAATGGTATCAAAGTTTATTACGAAGTTTACGGTAAGGGCAGGCCTGTAATTTTACTGCATGGCGCTTTTTATACAATTGATTTGAACTGGGGGCAATTGATACCTGAGCTGTCAAAAACCAGGAAAGTAATTGCAATTGAAATGCAGGGACATGGGCATACGCCTTTTTCTGATAGAGAATTATCGATCACTACTTTAGCAAGTGATGTAGAAAAAGTAATGGATTACCTGAAAATAGACAGTGCAGATGTAGCAGGATTTAGTATGGGCGGCTCTGTGGCTTACCAGTTTGCTGTACAAAGTCCTAAGCGGTTAAGAAGATTAGTGATCATTTCTTCTACTTATAAAACCAGTGGCTGGCTACCCATAGTAAATGGCGGGTTTAAAGATTTTAAGCCTGAATTTTTTGATAACACACCGATAAAAATCGCATACGATGCAGTAGCTCCTGATAAAACAAAATGGAGAAAGTATTTAGAGCAGATGTTTGCTTTCGCCAAGGTACCATTCAACGTCGGCGACTCCAATATTTCAAAAATTACTGCGCCTGTATTGATCATATCTGGTGACAATGATGGACTGGATAAAGTTGAGTTGATGAAAACGTATCAATTGTTGGGAGGCGGTGTTTCTGCTGACCTGCAGCCAATGCCAAAATCGCAATTGGCCATTGTTCCTTCACAGGGACATGTGAGCCTGATGATGCAGACAACAACGATCTTGAATTACTTGAATAGTTTTTTAAAATAAGTTAATAGCCCTGCATATCGAATAGTAAAAGTTAAAATAAGCACCCCATAATTTTATATTTATATGAAAGTGCAAGAACAGGTCAAAAAATATATTACCGGCCAGCCCGAACCAAAACGCAGCGACATGCAAGAGTTGCACAAGCTCGCACTTCAAGTATTACCAAAAGGTAAATTGTGGTTCTTAGATGGCAAAGACGATAAAGGTAAAACTGTTTCTAATCCTAATATCGGCTATGGATCTTACACAATAACATATGCCGATGGAACAACCAGGGAGTTTTATCAAATTGGTCTCAGCGCAAACACAACCGGGATCTCTGTCTACATCCTTGGTATTAAAGATAAAACATACTTAGCCCAGACATATGGAAAAAAACTAGGCAAGGCGAGTGTAACCGGGTATTGCATAAAGTTCAAAACCATAAAAGATATAAACATTGAAATACTTCAGGCGGCAATACGAGATGGGGTTAAGATAACCGGTAAGAGCGACTGACAAAGAATTCCCAACAGGTATTTTGAGTGCGCCAATCACTGTGATCTTCCCGCCGGAAGCGCCTCGATCTATAGGAATGGAGTAGTATTGGCCATGTAAAAATCTATAGAATTCAAACACCAGATAAAAATGAGGAAACCAATTCGCATGGTTTTAATTTCATTTTTTCACAAATGGCGGAGCTGCAAACGAAGAAATATTTCAACTGATAGTAGCAGAGGATTTTATCACATTCCTTTTCTATAAATGTATATTGAATTTATGACCGCCAGGATCAGCAGAGGGAAAACCCTAATGGTTGGTTTCGTCTCGCCCCACTTCGTGAAAAACATTGTTATTGGCGTTTTTAACGTTCTCTACCCATTCTTTTACTTCTGCCTCTGTTTCTGCAATTCTATTCCAATGCGGCTATTACGATGGTACTTCTACTGTTCCAGGTAGCAACTTTACCTGTGATCTAAAACCCCAATCTTTATTAGTAGTGGAGAATTAGTCTCATCTTATGAGTAAATCAATGTGCGCCGCCTAAAAATAGGCGGCATCAAATACGGCTAAGTTTTTGTTCTGTGAAGGCTATACCAATCGATCTACGTATGTTGGCTAAAACAGCGATGATTATTGATGATGATGAAGACCTTGGCCGTATATTAATACCAATGCTGGAAGCAAGAAAGATATTGGCTCTACCGGTCCAGTCGTTACATGAAGCGCAAGAATACCTTAGCTACATGAAGCCCACTATTATTTTTCTCGACAATAGTTTCCCCGACGGATTGGGTATAAACTTTATTCGCCATATTCATCTCGCGGATGAAGAAATAAAAATTATTATGATGACAGCCGACTCGGCGAAATGGATAGAAGAAAAAGCAAAGGCTGAAGGTATCGACTACTTTCTCAAAAAGCCATTCACGGTAGGAACCATTAACGCTATTCTTGATAAGATCGGGCATGGTAAAAATTAAATGATTACCTGGTTTTGTGACGGACGTTCTTTCGGGTTCCACTGCGGTCTTGCCTGCATTATGATCCTTTGGTCTTTGTCAATATCTTCACAACTTTCAACCGTTCGATGACGAATATGATCTACTTATTGCTGGGGGAGAAGATCATAAAACAGGCCAGGCCGATGCCGAAGACATTCCTGAACAAGAAAGATTTACTGCACTTGTTGAATGGACAAAAAAACGCTTTCCTCAGTCGGGAGAGCTCATCTACCAGTGGTCCGGGCAGGTGATGGAGCCTGTTGATTATATGGCCTTCATCGGAAAGAGTCCGGGTGACGACAATGTTTATATTATTACAGGTGACTCAGGCAACGGTATGACACATGGTACACTTGGCGGGATGATCGTTTCTGATCTAATTCAGGGAAGAGAAAACAGATGGGCTGATTTTTATTCTCCCACAAGAATGCCGCTCAGGACGCCCAAACGGTTTCTTACTGAAATGTTCAATACCATTAAGCAGTACGGAAGGTTTATAAATAAGACAGATATACATGAAATCGATCAATTAGCGCCAGGAGAAGGTGCGATCTTAAGCAAGGGCCTTAGACGATTGGCCATCTACAAAGATGAACAGAATAATGTCCATGCGTTTAGCTCGGTATGTCCGCATATGGGCTGTATGGTACAATGGAATGCCGAAGAAAAATCCTTTGATTGTCCCTGTCATGGGTCGAGATTTACAAAAGACGGTATTGTCATTAATGGTCCTGCCACGGTAGGACTGGAAAGATTTGAGATAAAAGATTAAGCTGAATAGCTTTCTCCCTCGACTGCAATGTTTATAGGTTAACTGGTTGCCGGAACTGTTCCGGCTTTTTGGATTTTACTTATGCAATAGCGTGACATTTCATTTAATTCCGGCAGATTTCACTCCGGAGTTTTTTGTCAATACCATCGTAGTGATCTGAAAATCCAACCGAAAAGATGTCCGCAACAAAATGGTGTAAAAAACAAGCTTGTCTAAATAAATGGTACCTGGCATACCAATTGTGCTCTATTCTAAAAATTATATGCCAGAAAAAGATACAATTGCAAAAGCGGAACATGATAAACAAGAAGGCAAATCAGCGAGCACTCAGGCAGGTGAATTTGTACATGAAGAGATAAAAAATATCCGCGAAGGAAAGCATGGTGCAAGATCTGCAAAGCAGGCAATTGCCATCGGTTTATCGAAGGCGAGAAGAGCCGGAGTTAAATTAAAGCCACCGAAGAAGGGAAAAACATCTAAAAAGACTCGTCGTAGCGCAGAACTGGCCTACAAGAAAGGACAAAGGCATGAACCAATTTCTCAAACACGTTCCCGGGCAAGAGTAAAAGCCCTGAAACGTGAGCCAATTTCATCCGCATCCCACACAGCGCTTTCCCGCCAGGCGCACGAGGCGGCTATGAATCGAACTGCTTCAGAACGTTCGGCTGCTGCAAGAAAAGCAGCTAAAACTAAAGGCCCACGTAAACGTTCAAAAGCAGCGAAGAAAGCGGCACGAACAAGGGCGGGGAAATGATTAATCTAAATATTGTGCATGAAATATCGCACCGGAAAACGTTTCCACCGGAGATATAGTTGGGCATCAATTCCTTTTAAAACGATTTTGACGGCAGGGGAAGCCAGCACATTAGTGAATACACCGCAGATGCCAGAACCCAAAAACTCAATACCTGGAGTTATAGCTAATTCCTTTCGGTCATAGCCTGTTTTCTTTGTTGCTCACCAATAATTTCTTCCTTTAGTATATCCTTATTCTTTTTTGTCCTCACATTCTCCTTAAAAGAATTTAAATGTTTCTGCCGGGTGTTTTTCTGACCCTGGTATTGCCGCTCACTTGATTTATTGGAAGTGTGTTTTACAATTTAGGATGTGATCATGCATCCAGTAATTGCTGGGCAAAAACAGATAGTGGATGCTGATGGTCTCATAATTATTGTTGAGAAAGAGTAAATAGTTTTTCATATTGACTATTGTTTATTTCTTGAAATGTTTTCATGTAATTATAAATGTAGGCAGGGGTTATAACCTTGCGAACTGGATAGACAGCTGGGGATTTTAGCGGCATATTGTTTGTTGAAATCACATTGAATATACAGTGTGAAATTAAAATCGATTTATTATGAAAAAGCTAATTCTAGCTGTTGCAGTGATATTTACACTTGGCAGCGCATTACACGTATCAGCACAAGAAACGCAGCGCGTGAAATTTTATTATTATCCTTCTTCTAACGTTTACTTTAATGTTTCAAACGGAGATTATTGGTATTATGATGAGCCAACGACAAAATGGATTGAAGTAAAAACGCTTCCTACGACTATTACTCTGGCAAAGGCTCCGAAGTATACTGTATATTATAATGGACCGGAAGTGTGGAGGGAAAATGCTCTCCATGCAAAGAAGTATAAGGTCAAAAAGGATAAAGTAAAAAAGGGAAAGTAAACGTTGATGAGAATTTAATTTTGAGATAAGCGGAGTACGCTCCGCTTATTTTTTGTCAGCAAAAGTTTATGTGGAAAAGCAAACCGGGATCGTTTCGTATGCCCACATATTTCAACATCCGGGGCTCGCAACTGGGAATTTTATTCTCACTTTTTTATACAATTATATGCTCCCTGATCCAGATTCTTGTTTACCCCAGTCATGCATATAGCCGTTCTATCTTTGATTTTTCTTTCTCTATCATCATGCTGTAGGCAAATTGTATTACAAGCTGGTCTTTATTCGCCACAAACTATTTGCGGAATTGTTCGCATCGAGATGTGTTGAATAGGCCAGACTCCGGTATTTTACCATTTCGTTAACTAAGGCATTATTCTTGCATCAACTTCAATACATTTCTGATGACCCTACCGTCTAACACCACACGGTTAGCAACATCAGTCATCCCTCTTAATACAGAAGGATTTTTCTTTAATTGGTTTTATCCCCGAATACCAATCCCTATGATTCCGGCGACTTAGAGTAAGGGCAACTCGTGTTTATAATATACTGATACTTTAAAAAGACTTGAATGCAAGATTTCATTCGCATGACCATGGTCATTGCCTATTCCGAAGCATTGTTGCCAGTCGCTGTTATATCTCCTCCTTATTATTAACAAGACTTCATTCGCGGGCTATCACCATACTCCAACCTTTCCCGAAAACTTCAATCATTTACGATTCTTAAATACTCTTCACTATGCAAACTTTTACAACAAAAAATCCGGCTTACCAATTGCTGAGTCCCAAAAAATTCATTGAAGGAGCGATGTTTCATTCTGTGCGCATTCTCCTTTGCTTTGTTTTGTTCAATAATGTCTTCATTGCAACTGCCCAGGCGCAACAATGTCCCTATGACATTTCGCTTGTTTCAAGAACTTATAATTCGACATCGGGCCGGACAACATTTGTTTGGAAGGTGTTTAATCCAAATCCAGGAAATGGAAATAACGGAACAGTTCAAGACTTAAGTCATTGGGGATTTAAAATAAACAGCTGCTCTAATCCTGCTGATGCTTTGCACGAAAGTGATATTGTTTCAGCCGGTACAGGCTCCAGTTCCAATCCATCTAATCACAGTCCGTTGAGAGTTGAAATACACGTTGATCCCAGCCAGAATTGTACTGCCAATATTCCTGTGCTAAAATTTGACGTCGGCACCAACGGGTCAACTCCAAGATATTATAGCCTGGTGCTTAGTGGCAACTGGGGCACTGCAGATCTACATGCCTATTACAAATCCGGTAGCCGCACAGGCTGCGGACTCTGCACCCTTGCAGGCGCAGGCGTGGGTTGCAGGACCACGACTGCATGTCCAACTATTACAGTGACAATTTTAAGCAACCTATCTCAATTCTCTGTTAACAGAACAGTCGCGTTAAGCGCAAATATAACCGGAGGCGCGACGTCCTATACCTACGTTTGGAGTTCAACTACCGCTGGTGTTACATTTAATAATGTCACTTTGCCAAACCCGGTAGCTACTGTCCCTGCTGGTATTTCAACCTTTACTTTCCATGTTACTGTGACAGATGCAAATAATTGCCAGGGAACGGCAACCATTACTCTAACACCTGAAAGCTCTTGCAATATTCATATTCCATTACTTTCAACAAATCCAATTTGCCCGGGCTCGGCAACCGGTGTTATAACTGTAACAAATCCACAAGCTGGTGTAACATATCAGTTGCTTCGTGGTGGTTCTGAAGTAGGCGCAGCCGTTACATATACATCCGGCACGCTTTCGTTCACAGGATTAATTGCCGGAACTTACTCTGTGCGGGCAACGATGAATAATTGCAATCCTGTCACCTGCGATAGCATTACAATAACCAATATTGTTGTTCCGACCCCCACGTTTAATAGCATTGGCACATTGTGTCCGGGCGCAACGGCTACCCTGACTGCAACGTTCGCACCTGGCACAACTGTGACTAATGTTAGCTGGTCGGGTACGGGCGTAAGCGGCACAACCTTTACAGCTCCGGCAACACCTGGCAATTATACCATAACCTTTAATGCAACTGTGAATGGTTGTCCGTTAATTGCAACCCGCACATTAACTGTAGCGAATGCTCCTGCACCAACCTTTGGTGCTATTGGTACACTTTGCCCCGGTTCTGCAGCTACGCTAACAGCAACATTCCCTACAGGTACTACCGTTACTAATATTGTATGGAGTGGCACAGGGGTTAGTGGATCTACATTTACAGCTCCGGCCGCAGGCGGAAATTATACAATAACTTTTAGCGCTACTGTTAACGGCTGTGTTATTAATGGATCCTTTGTGATCACAGTAGCAAATGTTCCAGCGCCAACATTTAATACCCCTGGTACACTGTGTTCGGGCACGACAGCTACATTGAGCGCAACATTTCCCCCTGGCACGACAGTCACTGGAATTACCTGGTCAGGTACAGGTGTAAGTGGTACAACGTTTACAGCTCCGGCAGCACCCGGCAATTATACAGTAACCTTTAGTGCAACTGTGAATGGTTGTCCGTTAACGGCAACCCGTACATTAACTGTAGCCAATGCACCCGCACCTGTTTTTGGTGCAATAGGTACACTTTGCCCCGGTGCAACAGCTGCACTTACTGCAACATTTCCTGCCGGCACTACCGTTACTAATATTGTATGGAGTGGTACAGGTGTTAATGGAACTACATTTACAGCACCGGCTACTGCTGGTACTTACACAATAAACTTTAGTGCAACGGTAAATGGATGCGCTGTAACCGGCAATCTAAACATTGTTGTTGCAACTGCTCCTGCACCAACCTTTGGTGCTATTGGTACACTTTGCCCCGGTTCTGCAGCTACGCTAACAGCAACATTCCCTGCAGGCACTACCGTTACTAATATTGTATGGAGTGGCACAGGGGTTAGTGGATCTACATTTACAGCTCCGGCCGCAGGCGGAAATTATACAATAACTTTCAGCGCTACTGTTAATGGCTGTGTTATTAATGGATCTTTTGTGATCACAGTAGCAAATGTTCCAGCGCCAACATTTAATACCCCTGGTACACTATGTCCAGGCACGACAGCTACTTTGAGCGCAACATTTCCTCCTGGCACAACAGTCACTGGAATTACCTGGTCAGGTACAGGTGTAAGTGGTACAACGTTTACAGCTCCGGCAGCACCCGGCAATTATACAGTAACCTTTAGTGCAACTGTGAATGGTTGTCCGTTAACGGCAACCCGTACATTAACTGTGGCCAATGCACCCGCACCCGTCTTTGGTACAATCGGCGCATTGTGTCCTGGCGCTACAGCCCTGTTGTCTGCAACATTCCCTGCAGGCACTACGGTTACTAATATTGTATGGAGTGGTACAGGTGTTAATGGAACTACATTTACGGCACCCGCTGCCGCTGGCGTATATACTGTAAACTTTGCAGCTACTGTCAACGGTTGCGCCGTCACAGGCTCATTCGGCATTACAGTTGTCACTGCACCCGCGAGCAACTTTACACTGCAGGTTACCAGTGGTGGCTTATGTGCAGGTGGAGGAGGAAGTTTTGTACTGTCACTTAATGGTTCCCAGGTAGGAGTGAGTTACCAATTGGTGGGTAACGGTATTAATGTCGGTTCCCCGGTTGCCGGAACAGGAAGCGCTATAAGCTTTGGTACCCAAACAATCGCGGGATCTTATAGCGTGATAGCTGTTGCGACTGCTATATCACAAAATACATGCGTTGCGTGTTCGGCGATCATTGGACCGATCTCCGTCACGCCGGCTACTATACCAACACCTACATTCGGTCCAACTGGTACACTTTGCCCCGGTTCGACAGTTACATTGTCGGCCACATTTCCCGTTGGAACCACCGTTACCGACGTATCGTGGACCGGTACCGGTGTCAGCGGTTCAACGTTTACAGCTCCGACTGCGGGCGGCAACTATGTCGTTACCTTCAGCGCAACGGTAAATGGTTGTCCGTTTACAACAACTCTCACAATTGTCGTAGCCAATGTGCCAGCTCCAACCTTTGGTGCGATAGGTACTTTGTGCCCGGGTACTACGGCCACGTTAACAGCGACTTTTCCGGCAGGAACCACGGTAGCCAATATTGCGTGGAGCGGTACCGGTGTAAGTGGAACTATTTTCACAGCGCCATCAGCTGGTGGTAACTATACAGTAGATTTTAGTGCAACAGTGAATGGCTGTTCAATTACCGCGAGCAGGACCATCACGGTGGCAACTGTCCCAGCTCCGGTTTTTGGCTCAATTGGTACGTTGTGCCCAGGTGCAACAAGGACCCTGAGTGCGACATTTCCTGACGGTACCACAGTAACTAATGTGGTCTGGAGTGGCGAAGGGGTTAGCGGAACTACATTTACAGCGCCGTCAGCTTTGGGAACATATGTGGTGACCTTCAGTGCGACTGTCAATGGTTGCCTGGTAACCGGTTCAATTACTATCAACGTTGCAGCAGCTCCAGCGCCAAACTTTACAACTATAGGACCTCTTTGTTCCGGTACCGCAGCCCTGCTAAGTGCAAGTTTCCCTGCAGGAACTTCCGTAACTAATGTACTATGGAGCGGTATCGGTGTCACTGGTACAGTATTCACGGCGCCTTCAGTTACGACGCAAACGAACTATACTATAAACTTCGCAGCTACAGTCAATGGTTGTGAAGTAACAGGTTCAATGATAATAGCTGTACTTCCCGTACCAATTCCCCTCAATTTGGTCGCCTATGACTACTGTCCCGGCGGGTCGGGCGGCATTGGTGTTCTGAATATCCAGGCCGGTGTTTCCTACCAGGTCCGCGTGGTCGGTGGTGCCATTGTTGGTTCTGCTCAATCAGGCGCCGCCGGAACTAACCTTCTATTTACAAACATTCCGCAAGGTTATTATCAAATCGTAGCTACTAATACAACAACCGGATGTGTGAACCCATTTGGGGGAGTGACCATAACACAAAATGAGCCGGTACCATGCTCAGTTACCGGACCGACGAGTGTGTGCATGGGTACAAGCAATACATACACTGTGCAAACCGGTGCTGGTGCAACCAATATTCAATGGAGCGTCCAGGGAGATAATTGTACAATTGTCGGCAGTTCTTCTGCAGCGACAGTTGCGGTAAAAGCGGTAGGCCCCGGTACCTTTATTGTAGGTGCAACCGTGTCATATGGTAGCTGTACGACAACTTGCCAATTGACCGTTACTTCAACAGCTTTAGCTGTTAGTACTGGTAACTTTATTGCCTGCCCGAATTCAGTCATTACATTAACAGGAACTCCTGCCGGTGGCGCATGGGCAAGTACAAATGCCCAGGTCCAGGCCGGTATTAATAACAACAATTCGACTTTTAATTCAACCGGCATTCCAGTTGGCAACTATCCAGTCACCTACACCGTTGTACAAGCTAATGGCTGTACAGGTACAGCACTGGGTTCAATAACCGTTTTCGGATCCGCAGTAATCGGGCGACTGGTTGGGAGACGTGTGCCTGGCTTTACCAACCGTATTGTGGTCACCATGACTGATTCCTGGCGCGGCGTTACTTATCAATTGATGCGTGATGGCTTTAACGTGGGTTCTGCTGTGCAAGGTAATGGAGGCAATATCAGCTTTGGAACATTGGATGCACCAGGAATGTATTCTGTAGTGGCACGGACGGGTGATGGTGGTTGTACAATAACGGGTGCTTCGGGTCGCATCAGTTTGCCGGTTGAAGGTTTGCTCGCGGACTCGAACAGGCTCGAAGTGATGGCTTATCCTAATCCGTTTAGTGATCAAATAAGGTTTTCGATTACGTCGGAGCAATCCGGGAGAGGCACATTGCATTTATACGACCTGCGGGGTGCAAAGATCAAAACAATTGACATTGGTAAAATTAATGCCGGCGAAACGATCAATGTTGACTATGCGGTCCCCGGATCCCAGCGCGTGAGCATGATCTATAAACTTAATGTCGGAGATCAGGAAACTACAGGCAAGTTGATCAATATAAAATAACAAACCCGATATACTACCAAAGGGCTGTCCGAATAAGGATGGCCCTTTTTTCAATTTATCAATGTTATTAACAGGAATGGATATGGGGATGATTTTGTAAATCTCAATTATCTGCGGATCTAATTCTAATTTATAGTGGATACATTCAACAAGCCCATGATGTTTGTACCTCAATTTCAAAAAATTAAAAATGAAGACAACTTTTATCGCAGGTGTCTCAACAGGATTAGGCAATGCACCAACAATTATTACCAGATACTTTTCAACTTAAAATATGTCAGCGAGTTAATCCTAAAGTCTCTAGTGGATTGGATGTTAATTGCTGAGAACAAAGAATTAGGAAAAAAGACTTCCGTCATCACTGAGAGCCCGTTATCAGCAAATAATTCAATTGATGCGTTGTCAATGACAAGTACCATGTCAAAACCAGCTTTATCGGATAAACGCGGTACAGTATGTATTCCGGCAAATCCCTTTTCAAAAGAGACTTTGCCAGAATTTGTGCGATCGATATAATAGTTATTAGCTGCTTTATCATATCCTACCACGATTTGTTCTCCAATTTCGCTTGAAAGTGTTATAGAAAATGATTCTATTTTATCTGAAGCTAGTCTTAACCTCGCAGGACCGCTAAGCTTCCCGGCCCACTTTGCGATCTCTTTGTTTGATGTCGTAATCTTTTTCAACTCTGCCCGCCTGTCATCTATCACAGACATTTCATGAACAGGCTGAGATGTAATAAAATATTTATCTCCTATTTTTTCAAGCCCTAAGTCTCTCGGTATAGTCATCGCACTACGCCATTTTTCAGTCGGTACCCTGGTAGCATATTGCCAGTTGCTCATCCAGCCCAGAAAGATTTTCCTCTCACTCGTATTAAACCAGGTAACGCCGGCATAATCGTCGGGGCCATAGTCTATCCATCGAGTGTCGGTTTGTAAAGGGATAAACTTTTTCCCGTCAAACTCACCGGTGAAATATTGGGTGGCAGATCCTTTATTTGGCCCACCAGGATTTATACTGACCAAAAGAATCCAGATCTTTTTATTCTGGTAATTCAAAGTGAATAGATCAGGGCATTCCCAAACTCCTCCGTGTGCCCCAACTTCTTTACCAAATTCACTTTCCTTTGTCCAACCTTTGAGATCTTTTGATGAAAAGAAAGTAACTCGGTCATACGTAGCTAACGTCATGATCCATTTTTTCTCTCTTTCATACCACATCACTTTTGGATCACGAAAATCCATTATACCGGGATTTTTAAGAACAGGATTATCTGAATACTTGGTCCATGTCATTCCATCATCAAGGCTGTAGGCAATACTTTGGTTTTGAAAATCAATCTTGCCTTCCTTTTGAGCTTTGGAGTTATGCTGTGTAAAAATTGCGACGAGAGGGATTTCTCCATTCTTTCCAAAGCCTGAAGTATTATTGTAGTCCACCACTGCACTTCCTGAAAAAATATAACCAAGGCTATCGGGGTATAGAGCTATCGGATGATGTTTCCAATGCACGAGGTCTTTACTGGTAGCGTGTCCCCAATGCATCGGACCCCATATTGTACTGTCAGGATAATCCTGGTAAAACAAATGATATTGATGATTGTAAAAAACCATTCCGTTTGGATCATTCATCCATTTTTGTAAAGGGGAAAAATGAATTTGGGGACGATGCGGCTCGCTATAGATTACTGGTTGACTATTCTGACTTTTCACCGCATTACTGGCAATGACCAGGGCTATAGCGATCAGATTTTTCATATTCTTCATTACTCCACAAATCATATGGTTAAATTTTATTCATTGAAGTTTATCTCTTTGATTAACGACTGATAATCCTGCAAATTCATATTGTGGTTTAACACTAATATACGGTAATGCCGGATTTGGCAAATGGCTATCAATTTCATTTTTCCGCTACCATGCTGCATTGAATTTTGATTCAGAGGAATTATTTCTGAGTGAGTTTCATAAAATCAGCATCGGACCGTAGCCAAACAAAATCATTGCCGGAATATGCTCGAGCCTTAAGATTTTCGTCAGTGGCAATTGCCTTAGATAAGTGAAAAAGAGCCTTATTTTTATTCTTCGAAATACTATAGACGCAGGCCATATTAAAATTAGCCTGGGGATCACCGGGATTGAGGGATAAAGCCTTCTTAAAATAATTTGTTGCTAAGGGCACATTATTCCTAAGATTCAAATATACCACGCCTAAATTCATATAGGGCAAATAATATCGCGGGTTTAATTTAATCGCCTTTTCGTAATTAATTATTGCGTCATTACTATTTTGAAGGCCAAAGGCGTTGGTCGTCCCTAAAGCTATCCAAGCCTCGTCTTCAAGTGAATCAATTGCAAGCCCTTGTTCATAATATTGTTTCGAAGATTGATAGTCTCCTGATTGGAAACAAAGTTTTCCCAACAAAAAAAGGCTAAGTTCATAATTGGGCTCTAAATCGTGAGCTTTCAGAGCACATTGGATTGCATCAGTAAGGCTATCTAATTGCGAAAAAGCTACGCCCAATTCATGCCAATATATCGCAGCGTTTGATTCAATAATCGTCGCTCTTTTAAACATCATCTTTGCGCTATCGAAGCTTTTTCTTTGATAATAATAATTGCCCAAAGTATACCATGCCTGCCCAGTATTAGAATCGATTGATATAGATTTAGCAATTTCCCTAAAACCCTCCTGGTATTTATTTTGTGCGAAATGGCAAGCAGCTAATCCGGCCCATGTTTTAGAATTCAATGGCGAACATTTTAGTGACTCACTACATACCTTTTCGATAGCCGAATATTTTCTTTGGCGAAAAAGTATGTATGATTTCCCCCAGAGCGCCTCGGTATTGCAAGGTTGCAATTTCAGGGTCTGCTCAATAAAAATCGATGAGTTTTTATAATCATGTAAGGCATTATAACAAACAGCTATGTTAAGGGTGATGGATTCATTTTCCTGAAAGTGAGGAATTTTCTTAAATCTTTTTATAGCAGTTAGATAGTTATGCTTATATAACTCTGAAATGCCAGCTATGCTATAAATAATAAAATCAATGTCTTCCTGTCCGGTGCCCTTATATAATGACTCGATGCCTCCAAAGCTGGCAATTTTATAATTACTTTTAGAGTCATTAAGATCGACGCTCCATTTCTTCGGATCCATACGATAATTGAAGCAAATCTTAGCACTATCTCCCGCTTCACATTGCTTGAGAGAATAGAATCCATAAATGATTTGATCCGCTCCGTAATGCTTCATTACCGAGTCCGCTAATTCCGCATCCAGCTTTGACAAAAAACTTGAGTCATTCAAATACTCTACCTGCATATCTAATGAATCTTCATTGCACAACGAGATTAGTCTTTTATGTATAACCCTTCCAATATCATAGCTCCCACCATCATATTCGCAAAATTTTTCAAAGGGCATGATTAATACTTTAAATCTGCGATCACGGGCAGAAAATATTGGGCGGGTCACTTTTGTCGATACGGAAGGTACTATCTGTGCATTTGCCTTTTGTTTGAAATAGTTGATACTGGCAGCTATCCAAACGATAATAACTGCCGTCATAAAAGAATAACTAGTCTTTTTCCCAACTGATTTTAATTTCAATCCAACCCCAGATTTAGTGACCCACCTAACTTTATGCTTTGAAAATAAAAACATTAAACCCAAATATAACATAGCAGTTGTTAGGGTTATTCCAATGGCAATTCTAAAGGTGATAAGACCGAAGGCTTTAGTTACTGAATCATATAATGCCAGCCCTCCCGTAAAGACGGCTGCCGCTGCAATAATAATTTCGATGATTTTTTGATATAGTGGTTTCATCTTTCCGAGTATCATTTAAGAAGACTTGCTTTTGTAGACTTTCACTCAACTCAAGGTATTACGGAACGCCATCCGCTCTATTACATATAGCGATCGAAGAAATCTAATGATTCGCTGAGAGCTTCAGACAAAAATATGGCTTTTCACATCAACGTGTATCGAGGTGTGGTCTTGACACCAATACCCTAAGGATTAACCTTGGAGTAATTTGCCTTTTGTAATTATTACTTTGTAAAAAAATGTTTCATCGGATTTTATGTCATACATAAATGGTAAGAACATTTGCAATGGTTTTGCCTGGCCGAGGAGAATCATGCTGCATTGAATTTCGATGCAGTCGGAAATCTTCAAGGCCCTGTTGCAGCCGTATTTGTCGTTAATTATTTATCCATTCTGTTGCGGTGTATTCACAGCCGTATAAATAGTTTGAACATCCATAGAATTTATATGCATTGCCATTCTTTGCAGTCCCGGATCTTCTCAAAACAATGTCCGCGGTTTTACAAGAAGGGCATTTTTTATTTGGGGATTGGCCGCTTTCCAGTTCTAATTCCAAAATGAATTTTGATTTGAAAGAACTATCAGCAATAAAGTAGACAATTTCCTTTGCCCTCGTCATGGCTACATAGAATAAACGTCTTTCCTCGCCATTTTCAAATTGATCCGACTCACTTAATAATAGGTTCAGCACCTGGTCGTCCGACATCTCAGAAGGAAACCCATATTTTCCGGAGTTGCAATTGAGTATAACGATAATATCGGCTTCGAGGCCCTTTGCCTTATGGACCGTCATAAATTGAGCTTTGAGCTGCCTGGTTTGCCCTTCTCTTGTCCTAATACTATAATATATGGTCTCATTTGGTTTATCAATTCTGAATAACGACTCTTCATTTTTTATCCGTTTGATGTCAAAACCGTATCTGCCTAAAATAAATATCTCTTTGCCTTCAATGTCTTTGTAAATATTTATTAGTTGATCAAAGATGACTCGCACGGCGTTTGAATCATCCTGACTGTCAGTAATTGAATAGTGAATTTTATACTGAGTGTTTTTGGTAGCAGATATACTTTTCAATTCTTTTTTTGCCTGGTCAGGATTTTTTTGAATGAAATCGCTAGAAAGCTTGATAAGTGGATCATGAAAACGATATGTAGTTTCAATTTTGGATTTAACAGTAAAACCAAAATATTTTTCGAATTCTTTAAAAAGCGCAATATCGCTGCCACTAAAACGGTAGATTGATTGCCAATCATCACCAACACAAAAGAGTTTACAAGACGGATTACTCTGTTTAATTGCCTTCACAAGCTGGTATCTGCCAATTGAAATATCCTGGAACTCATCAATAATGACATAGCTAAACTTTCGCTTATGTTTTCCACTAGCGATGTATTCCGAGGCTTTATTGATCATATCGCTGAAGTCAATCTCATTTCTTTCTTTTAAATAATTCTCATATCGTTCAACAATCGGTTTAATGATTTCAACAAACAAGGTGTTTCTTTTTTTGAGAAATTTGTCTGGTGTTTTGTTGTTTTTATTTATTACATCGCCAAGAGAGTAGTTATTTGACTTCATCAGGTTTATGAATGTTCCAAATAACAGGACGAAACTGTCTACTTCTTCTTTTGCAGCATTTTTGATTATGTCCCATATCTCTTCAGGTGATTTTGGCTTGAGGGATATTCCAGCCAATGTTAGATTTTCTTTGAGATTTGTGAAAAGAATGTCTTCATTCATTTCATAGCTATACGTTTCAATTAATATCGTGCCGTTAGTTTTATGCGTTTCTCTCTTCCAGTTCATATCGTCACGGTATTTTTCTGAAGCTGAACGGGTATCATCACCCTTAAACCATGCCGGAACGTTGCCACTTCTCGAAATGCCAAAATGTTCTATACAAATCTTCTTGTCCCCTTGAATTATTGTAAAGTCGGGCTTATACTGTCTGTATCTCTCATCAGCGGTCTTATGCTCATAAGGATATTCATACTTATAGTTTAGTCCATTGAATAAAAGAAAGTTTGCAATTTTACATTCCTCAATACTTTTTACCACTTCCATATTATAAGTTAGGCCGCCCCTTCCCTGAACCTCTATTACGTTGTAAGTCCGGAAGTTTTTGTCCTTTATGTATTGGATGTAATCGCCTTGGTTATCAAAATCAGACTGGCTTTTGCGTGGTTTTAAGAAATCCGTGAAGTAGTTTATGACCTTATGCAGATAGTTCTCGGTGGTTATTAATTGAGTAAAGAAGCTTTTAAGTAGCGGGTTGAATTGTTTTTCATCAAAAATACTCGGTTGTCTTTCTTCAGTTTCAACGATTATGTCTTTACCAAATTTATGGAATGTCTTAGCTTCAACTCCCGGTATGTTTATCCTTTCTGCGAGTGTTGATGCTGATTTATTTGTAAATGAGATAAGTAAAATTTCCTTTGGATCAACGTTATAGCGATCAATAACATAGTTTACTTTACCAACTATAGTTGTGGTCTTGCCGGAACCTGCGCCTGCGATTACAATACTGTTGTCATCATCAATTACAACTGCAGTTCTTTGTTGCCCATCAAGTTTTCTCCCTTCAATGCGATCGAAGAAATCACTGTACGTTTTTAGCTCCTCATTTACAAAAGACTTATTAAACTCATCACGTGATCTCTCTGAGTTATTGAAGTTGTTAATAAACGACGCTATTGATCTTACTTCTTCCTCTAAAAGCCGGATGGTTTCAAAAGGTTTTCCCTTGACCTCATCAAACAGATTTGCGTTTTGATTCTTCCAAGAGATCATCTGATAGTGTGTAAAATACCCCGTCTTTAAATCAAGATGTCTTTTGAAATTGTTGTTTGCCGTGTTCACACTATCAAGCCTGGCTTTGAAAAGATCAAATAGTTGTTGTCTCTCCAGCTCCCTTTGCCTTACCCACTCTTCCTCAAGTTCCTTTTTCCTTTGTTGGTTTGCTTGATACCACCTGTAGATCCAAACACCGGAAATAATCAGCAAGATGAATAATAAAAGTCTGCCAATGAACTTCATTTGCTATAGGAGGTTTATTGAGTGGTATGCGCAACAGGTGACTTATAAATTTAAAGAATTGATTGCAAAAAGTCAGAGGAATTTATAATGATTATCCCGGTATACGCCGGTGTATTTGTTTTTCAAAGTTTCAACAGTAATGATTCTATCTTCTCTTATCAATGCCTGGTAAGCATCATATAACTTCGATTGCAATGAATCCAAATACTTATTCAATTGCTTGTTCTTTTCACCATGATTTTTAACCCTACCGGCATCACTTATCCAATCGTTATCGGGATCAGTTTCACGACCTGTAGATACTTCAGTTCTTTTACCATCAACAGAGATGCGCAAATAGATCGGGGCGAGCCCTTTTCCATAGTTTTTTGGCTTCTTCACGTAGAAGAGATTGTGGAAGGTTTTGACCATACCCGGAGATTTGCGGTGAGTAGCACAAATGAGCCTCTATAAGATACGATTTGAAAGAGGCGATTCCAAATATAAGTTGCTGTAAATGCTTGCTGGGCAATGGTTTGGTGGATTCCTGGTGAGTAAATCCGACACAAATTTTACTCACCGAATGACTCACTTTTGTATTGAATAATCAATGATTTTTGATGATTACTCACCAAATAAAAAACCCACAAACTGTTTATTTGCGGGCTTTTATATGAAACTAAGATTGATTCAGCGGAGAGAGAGGTTACGGGACTCACCGAAATAATCAATTAAACATCAATTCACCAGAAGGATTTGACTCCGGTACTCACCATGCTGCTCACCCGGAGCTGTTTCCTCCCGAACCTCCGGACCTAAGAGAATTTTATCCTGAAAATTCCCATCAATTCTTAAACGAACTTATCAAAAAAATCACTTGATGTAAGTAAAATTATTTATTTAAAATCAGATTTCGGAAAATGTTTATCAGATGCTCTGTAGATAAGGCAAAGGATTTGGGATTACAGCCGTGCAAAGTTTGTAAGCCCTAAAACATTTATGGCTCGTCTTTATCTTCTTCAACCAATAAAGCACAAGGTCAGTCTGAAACAGTTCTATGCAAAGGAATGACCAAGGCCGGGACCTGATGCAAGTATAAAACCAATATCGCAAATGGCTATTGTTTTCAGCATCAGTCCAAATGATCCGATGTCCGATCCAGGCGATCTTTCAAGACAAAAAACTTACTTACTACTCATTTGAGCTCTGATTAAATACCTCTATTTTTGCTATCTTATCTTATGCGATCAAAGCTGCACATCCTTGTATATTTCCTCCTTATTGTATTATCTACAGCCCATGCGCAGATTATCACGACCTATGCCGGTAATGGCACGTATGGAAACAGTGGCAATGGCGGCCCTGCAACTTCCGCGCAATTAGCAGAGCCCTTTGGCCTCGCTTCGGATAACACTGGAAATTTATACATCGCGGATATGATGAATAATGTTATCCGCAAAGTCAATAGTGCGGGAATAATATCCATTTTCGCAGGTACCGGTGCGCTGGGATATTCAGGTGATGGCGGCCCGGCTACTTCGGCTCTTCTTTATCATCCCCTGTTTCTGGCCGTAGACAATGCAGGAAATCTTTTTTTTACTGATCAGAATTCAGACGTTTTAAGAAAAATTAATACGGCCGGAATTATTTCGACTATTAATAATACTCCTGCGGGTTATTCGGGCGATGGTGGTCCGCTGGCACTCGCACAGTTTACCAATATTGCCGGAATATATTTTGATGCAGCAGGAAATATGTACCTCTCTGATTACGGCAATGGAACAATAAGAAAGGTTAACACAGCAGATGTAGTAAGCACTATTGCAGGCACGGGAACGCTTGGATTTGGAGGTGATGGAGGTCCTGCTATTGCCGCACAGTTGAATCATCCATACAATGTAGTGGTCGATGCTGCCGGTAACGTCTATATTCCCGATCATTTAAATCGCCGCATCCGCAAGATCAATACTGCCGGGATCATCAGTACCTATGCAGGTACGGGCGTTGCCGGATATTCCGGAGATGGCGGGCCCGCTGCCGCGGCTCAATTAGCTTGTCCCTGGCACTGTGATATTGATAACGCAGGTAACATTTATGTAGCTGACGGTTGTGCTGAGGTAGTAAGGAAGATAACAAGCAGCGGTATCATTAGTACTTATGCAGGCAATGGGACTTCGGGCTATAGCGGAGATGGAGGACCGGCTATCAATGCGCAAATGATCGATGTTTGCGGTGTTGCTGTCGATAATGTGGGAAACCTGTATATCGTTAACAGGACGTGGCCCAACGTCGTAAGAAAAGTTTCTAATTGCCTGTCTGCTGTTATTACACAACAACCGGTTGATGTAAACTTATGTAATACCGGCAATGCAGTTTTTTCCGTTACGGCCACCAATGCGACATCCCTACAATGGCAACTTAATACAGGTGCAGGCTGGAATGACCTTGCAGATGATGCTACTTATGCCGGAGTCAACACTTCTTCGCTAAGTATTACTGGCGTCAATACTTCCATGAATAATTATCAGTACCGGTGCAAGGCGACAAATTCATGTGGTCCTGTTTATTCTGTGGTTGGCAGCTTGATTGTTTCCACGCCAATAGCTCCATCGATTACCATTAACGCAACTTCGGTAAATATTTGCGCCGGAACACCAATAACGTTTAATGCGATTTCCATTAATGGTGGAACTGTCCCGGCATTTCAGTGGTATAAGAATGGGCTGCCGGTTGGAACCAACAATGCTGTGTATACTGATAACACGTTTGCAAACGCAGATATTGTTACCTGTAACATCACATCAAATAATCTTTGCGCATCATCTAACACCGCTACGAGCAACCAGGTTATTATAACAGTCAATACTCCATTGACACCTGTTGTTTCAATCGCTCCTTCATCAAACAATATTTGTGCAACCACCGCCGTCACCTTTACGGCTTCAGGAACCAACGGAGGATCGTCGCCTTCTTATCAATGGAAAAAGAATGGTATTAACGTGGGAACCAATTCCACGATTTATACCGATAATTTGCTTAATAACGGCGATGCGATTTCATTGATCATGACAAGCAGCAATTCTTGTGTTACGTCGCCAGCCGCACAAAGCAATATTGTAACTATGAATGTATCGGCATTACTGACACCATCAGTACTGATCAATGCTTCTGCAACCCATATTTGTTCCCATACTTCCGTAGTATTTACTGCAGTACCGGTAAACGGAGGGGCATCGCCTGTTTATCTGTGGAAAAAGAATGGAATGAGTGTGGGAAGTAATTCGAATAGCTACGCAGATAACAATCCCGCTAACGGAGACATCGTCAATTGTATCATTACCTCCAACAGCACTTGCCTGGCCATTCCTTCGGCGACAAGCAATTCAATAAATGTCACCGTTTTCAGTGATCCTGTAGTCACGCTTGATCACAGCGCCACTTTATGTTCCGGCAGTAGCCGGCAATTGGATGCCGGAAACTTTTCATCTTATCTATGGAATGATGGAAGTTCGGGGCGGACTCTTTCAGTTAACAATACCGGGAAGTATTACGTCACTGTAAAAGATAATAATGGATGTACAGGAAGTGATACCAGCACGATCATATCGGTGCTTCCTGTTCCCAAAGATTTTTTGCCTCCCGATACGGCCATCTGTGATTATGGATCACTAACAATAAATCCGTTGCCGGGATATAAAAATTATTTATGGAACACTAATTCCACCAGTCAGAGTATTACCGTCACTGCCCCCGGGGAATATTGGTTGCAGGCAACGGGTAACAATGATTGCAAAGGAAGAGATACGATTATCGTAGAGCTTAAACAATGTCTCAAAGGTTTTTTTGTTCCAACCGCTTTTACACCTAACAACGATGGTAACAATGATCTTTTCATGCCAATGCTTTTTGGTGTTGTAAAAAAATACCGGTTTATAATTTATAACCGGTGGGGCCACAAAGTATTCGAATCAACCGACGTCCGCAAAGGCTGGGATGGAATGTTACAAGGAACTAAACAAGACAATGCCGTATTTGCATGGATATGCACGTATCAATTGGAAGGCGAACAAGAGAAAGTTCAGAAAGGCACGGTAATATTAATTCGATAATCTTAATAATTAATTTTCCTTCCCCCGGTTGTCCTGAGTCTGTCTCCAGAAAAACAATTACGAACCGACAGCAACGTTAGTACTTCTCGTAGCTGGTTTGGGTAATATCTATCCCTGCTTTTTTGCTTAATTCTTGACCGCGTGTTTTCAAATAGTCAACAAGAAGTACCGGTCGATCCTCTTTTCCTTTAAGTTTTGCTACAAGTTCATCAATGGTGAAAGGAGTTCGTGAGAATTTTAGTTGATCAAATACCTGTATCGCCTCGTAATTGATTAATTCTAAATTTTTATTGATCGTCACAGTTTGCTTATTAAGCCTGTCGACCTTTCCAGCTCTGCCGAACTTAGTTCAAGCCCTTGCGTCGTCGATGAAAACAGCAATATTTTCAATTCAGGTATTTCCGTTTCCAAGCAAGAAAAAAAGTATCCTTTTACTGATACCGCAAACTGCTGACTGTTGATAGCAAAGCGTAAATAAACTGGGACAGGCACATCCCTTGTGGTTTTTTCCCCTTCGCATAAAAAAAGATGATACAGTTATGCTCACGTCCCACCTTTGAGTAGTGATAAAATTAGGTTCTTGCGATAGGCAAAACAAGATGACAAATGCTGATGCGGTAGCTCCTTTATTTTAGCACCGTGGATTAGTTAAAAACAAATTCCCTATCTTATGAGTACGACCGTACATTTTAGGAATTTTTCCTTTGGATCACAACCGCTGAAGGACGCGAAGCGCCTTGACTATACCCGAACGGGTATAATATGCACATTTTCTAAGGTTTTATACCCGATCGGGTATAGTATCATGTTTTTTCGTATTTTTATACCCGAAAGGGTCTGCGGTTATCTTAGGAACTCTTCCCAGCATCAATAACGTATAACGAAAAAGTATTTGCGATGGCAGGATATTCATTGATCGTCCAGCCCGAACAAATGCTGATTTAAAAATATTTTGCTGAAGATAACATTTGCAGTTTAATTATTAACGTCAGGCCCGAGCCGAAGCTGAGTAAAGAGTTGCCGCCGAACGCTCTGCCGTCAGCCCTGCTATTGCAAATACTCATGTTAGCTGCTGTTGTTTACCGTAATTTGGCTTGATTTTGTCTGTACTCAGAGATAAAACAAGTAATTGTGTTACTTAAAATCATTTGCCTAATCTTTCCAGCCGCCTTGATAAATTCTTGTGGTAACAGCGGTCCCAGCGTTAAGCCAAAAGGAGTTGTTGCAGATAGCCTTCCGAAGCAGTCAATGCATGCTCCCGATACGCTGGGGCGAGGAACGGTTGGCATTAAAGAGAAAACTCAAAAAGATAGCTTATTAATACTCTCAGCAACCGGCAAGCCTTTAATTATTTCTGGATTTTTGTCTAAGCCTGGAGACGTTGTTACATACTCCTTCAAAATTTCGAATGTGACAACGAAGCTTAAAGGAAAAATAAAAGTGGACACCAAGGCTGCCAATATTCGCTTTAACCAAATAGTCACTCCTAACGGGCAATCGGCCGGGCCTTTTGGCCAAGAGATTGAATACACACTGACACAAAAGGGAACCTATAAAATTTTAATAGGCCAAAGTCTGATGGCTGAAAACGCGTATGTCGGCCCTTTCTTAGTCTTCCTAACCTTGAATGAGTAGAACTCATTTCAACTCGAGAACTTCCACGACAATAGCAGCTAACGGCCAGGGCTTTCTGCTGTGCTGATATTCTGTGTTACTTCGCCCAGTACTGTCGCTGAGTAAAGATAGAAAGCTGAGGGTATATTCCAAAGCTCAGTTATGTTCGTTCAGACCGAACCGTAGCCGATGAGCGATATGTCGACCAGGATATTCTTCAGCCAGCATAGCAGAAAACCCCATGTTAGCGGCTGTTTTTCTTTTTTTGTTGTTCTTGCCAATGCTTATACCGAATCTGATTAGTCGAATAAAACCATTTCGCATATGCGATGCCTTGCATGTCATTGGTATATGAGTTGTTCTTTCTAAAGTACTGGGATTCGTTAAAGTAAATCCAAATTGCATCCGTAGGCTTTATGTTTTGAACTGCTGCATATAAAACGTAATCTATAGAGCCTTCGTCTGGGCCTGGGGCGTAAGAGGCTATGACTTTGCCATTGCGATCTGAAAGAATATATGTGGGAAAGCCGTCAATGTGCCAGCTTTCATAAATCGATGTATCTGTTGTATAAAAGGTAATTCCTTCAGGACTATATTTTTTTAATAATTTCTTCCATTGTGATTTTGACCCCTCAGTACAAATAGTAACGAACTGTATAGCAGTATCTAAATGAATTGATTGAAGTCTTTCAAAAAGCTTTTTTGAATGCGGGAACCTTATCAAACAATTCCCACACCAGGTTGTCCATATGTCTATGTATAAAATCTTTCCTTTAAATTCAGATAATGTCCGTTTTTGCCCGTTGTTGTCAGTAAAATACGGTTCTTGCAATGTTAAGCCTGTGTCTCGTGTGAGTCGTTTGGCATATGTTACGACCCATGCCGAATCGATTTCCTGGCCCCATGACCAAGAAACAATTAGTAAAGATATTATTGAAAGAGAAAGTCTCATAAAATAGCCGCTAACGGTCAGGGCTTTCTGCTGTGCTGATATTCCGTGTCAGTTCAGCCCGGTAGCTAAAGGTAAAAAAAATGCTAATACTGAATAACTACATTGATGTTGCGAAGAAAAGTCGCACCATGATGCAGCCGATAGCGATAAGTCGATAAGGATATATTCTTCAGCCAGCATAGCAGAAAAACGGGATGTTGAATGAAGTGGTTCATTATGCTTAGCTCGGCTGCAAAAAATTCTTAAAATAGAGCTTACTCCCCTTCCGCACCTCTTTGTACATATCAACGACCCCAGCAGACAACCAATTTTTGCCAAGTGAGAAAATTGTCTTAACTAGCAATAGGATCTCTCACCCTGCAGTCCACCTTGGTAAAACAACAGTTACTTCTCTGATTAATTGGCAGCCGTCATCCTTAAATGTTAGCGATGATCCGCGCCGGGTTTCCCGACTTGACCAGACCGCGCCCGCTCTCCTACGTATTGAAGGCCCCGCGGGAAAACAATTCCTACCTGCACGAAACTTCCGGACACTATTGGAATCTGTTAGAACCGAGTATTCACATCAATCCATCATAATGAAGATAATTATTGGAGCGCTCCTCGTCCTGGCCTGTAACCGGGTTTCTGCACAGACCTTCCTCGATTCATTGGAAAAATCGAACATCAGGGATTTTGCGCCCGACCTTTTTAAAAAGCTTTCACCTGACCTGGCAAACGCTCGCAAAGGTGATCAGGATGCGGCCGCACGCCTGAAAGAGTATTGGAAAGGCGCTTCGGTCACAAAAAAGATCATGAACAAAATGTATGGTCAGCGAAATACCATTTTACATTCAGGCTATCTCCAGGTCTGTGAGCCCTCGCTTTTCGCCCGAGCTGAAGAATATTACTGGAGAGCGATCGGGGCAGCAGAAAGAAACGTGACCGACAGTTTTAAGATTTTCCGCAATCGGGCGGCGCAATTATATGACCAGATATTCCGTTCTGCGTTTTCTACCAGCAGGCTTGCCTCTGCCAGGTCCCGGCTAAATAATCAGCAAAAAACGATACGGGAGAATCTAAACTTATTGAATGGCGCAGACGTGCAAAAAAAAGCGGGAGTCATGGGGCGTGTCATGTTACCGCAGGAAATCTTTGAAAACCCCGTAACCGCTCTCAAGATGCAGGGGAACGGAAGCAACGGCCCTCCTCCTCCGCAGCATCCAACCGGTCCCGATGCGCCTTCAGCGATTTTCATAGACAAGTCTTTCACGGACTCGATCCGAATTTACTTCTATGACCGCTCCGACAATGAGGATGACAACCAGGTATGGAGGAGTGATGACCAGGTCACCTGGCACTTGGTGGCTAGTGTTGGAAAGGTGGACAAATCTAAACAGTTTTTTTTCACCGATAAGACTGTCGTTCCTGACAGCCGATACTTGTACAAGGTGGCCACGTACAATATTTATGGGGCCAACGAGACGGGTCCGGTTCTCGCATATACACGCGCGAATGACCGGGTCGGCGTCTGGCGGGTGCAATTGAACATCACTGTGGCCAACCTGCCGAATGCGGATCTCGACAAACCCATTTATGTGACCCTTGGCAGTCCGATACCGGTCCAAAACGTATCCACCTACCTTGACTACAGCTTCGATGATTTTCAACGGGGCTCTTCGTTCACATACGACCTCGGCTTTAGCGGCATCAATCAGTTGAGCGATCTGGAGTCGTTGACGATCGGTAATACCGTCAGCGATGATATTTGTTACATCGAGAGCATCGAACTTCTGGTGGATGAAAAGTCCGTTTACCGGATGGTCTATGGTACAACTGTGAACTCGGCGTATCGGTTGGCGTCGCCCCGCGACGTGGCCATCTATATCAGTCACGATATGTTGAGGGCAGCTTCGGGGTGGCAAGCATTGTTCACACCTCAGCGCACGCCGCTTCCCAGGGCTGAGTTGGCGGCCGACGGCGGGATTCAGCTGATCATTGATCGGGATGACATCCGGTCGATGGTAGAATCCGTCATGGGGAACCTGTTGCATAGAGACTTTAGCAGCAGCTTGGAGTGGAGGGGTAATAGTTCAAGTAGCACGGTTTCGCTGTCCAGGGTCAACGCAACCAAGATCCATATCACCTTTCGCCTTACCACCCTCATTGAGTACTGGCCCAACCCGGATACTGACATCAGCCTTGACATCGACTTCAGTAAATCCTGTGATCAGGGGCGGCTTCGAATCAATATATCCTCTTCGAATTTTTCCACAAATATTGATTCCGATGGCTGGGCCGACCTGAAAACGGTTGGTCTCTCCGAGATCTCAGACGTCGTTCTGAAAAAGTTTGCAGACAAGTGTACAATCGATGCATCCATTAATCAGAACATCGATGCTCAACTGCCCCAAGGTGTGGATTGTAGCAGCCTTCAAGTCAGCGTCAACCAGTATGGCGACCTCGTGATTTGTTGCTATCGGATATGATTTCGGCCGACTCGTTCACTTAGAGCGGCTCCTTTTCCCGGAACAATCATGGCAGGGATTGTCCGTTTTGTGCTAATGTTTAAATAAAATTCTCATTACTTTAGGTGAGTGTAGTTTGATAATGTGAGCTATGAAACAGAAACGAAAAGAAAACAGTTAAAATAGCGCAAGCGAACGGCGCCGGTGGTCATTATCAAATTTTGATTGATCGCTGCTACCAAGGAACATTAAATAAAATAAAAGGGTGCCTGAGTTGCTTTCCTAAATGCCAAGAGTGAATTAACCGGGAATGATGTTTTTATCGTCGGGGGATTGATAGAAAAAAATGGACTTAATTTCTAAATCAGAAACATTATATTTCCACTGTAGGAACTCCTGGGTATGTCTTAGGGCCGTACAATACCTCTCGTAGGTACCAAAGGCAAAATCTTTGTCTATTAATTCCTTTACTTGGCTATTGTGATACTGAAAGACTTCAACAATCGATTTCCCCTTTTCTTTTATCCCTAAATAGGCATTTTTTACAATTTCTGGAGTGATAGCCTTATTCGATTCCAGAAGTTGGCGGTACTGTTCATTGAGTTTAAATCTTACAGTATTAAGGAAGGAATTTAAGCTCTTGCTTTCTTCATTATTCCCCTTAACTACTCCGGCTTTTGATATCCACCTAGAAGGTTCTGTGTACCTCTTAATAGAAAATTCGGTCCTATTGCCGTTAATTGTAATTCTCGCATAAATTGGCGCCTTGCCATTTTCATCAGCTTTCGATTTTTTGAGCTGAAAGGAGAGATGCATTGGAGTGCTCATATCTGGTGATTTAAGTTACTTAAATATGGTAAAAGAAGAGTTATTGCGATCAGACATCTTCTACACAAAATGCAGTACTGGAGAGACTTCCAGCCATTTGCCGAGACCTCAAAAAACTCTTTGAATTAGGTCTCGATTTAGGCCATTTTAATTGAGAAAAATTGAAAAATTTGGAGGGTTTCTGAAAACAGAAATCCCCACAAACATCAATTTGCAGGGATTTAATATTTTTTACTATGCCTGAATGCGGAGAGAGAGGGATTCGAACCCCCGGACCTGTTACAGTCAACGGTTTTCAAGACCGCCGCATTCGACCGCTCTGCCATCTCTCCGCGGCAAAAATAGGAGGAGGGGGGAAAAGAAAAAAATTGATTTAGAAGGGAGATGACTATGATCAAGAGAGATGCTAGATACTGGAAACTGTATGAAGGAGCTGACCATTGCATTCATCATTGTGAGCGAAGCGAACCAATTGGATGCTGCTACACTCCCTCTCCTCGTCGTTGCGAGTGGAACGAAGCAATCTAGAGGGAGTTGGAGGGTGAGGCCGGATTAATGCCGGGATGAGTCGGAAGAACCATAGACACTACTCCAATATTCCGTCCACCGTTTCACGATCTGTTCTTCAGTCTCGCTATCATAAGCGGGTGAATAAACAGGAAGAACCTGGTCGACTTTTACCATTACGACATTTTTGATCACATAATTTGAGCGGGTAGAATCATTGTAGAAAGATAAGATCACATTAAATAAAGTTCCTTCCGAAAGAACTTTTGCAGTGCCCTTGAACCGGTATCCTTTGCGAATAAATACATCGACAACATTGATTTCAATAGCTGGATTAACCAAGAGGTTTTTGATAGTTCCAGGAGAATGAATGTCTGCGAAAACCAGGTGCTGGTCATCCCAGGCTGTTAGCGTTCCTTTGGGAGAAAGATTAGGCGTCCCGTCTGGACAAACGGTTGCAATAAAACCGAGCTTAACCCTTTTTACAAACTCTTTTATTTCCGGCGTCAATATTTTCATAACCGGGAATTTAAAATAGGTATTGAAAGAGGCTATGAGCTGCAAAAATAGCGACTCCATGTTTCTCCGGAAAGAAAGGGAAAGTAAACTGCCTTTTGTGGACAGGTGCTGTGCCGGACCTCTCGAGTTTACGGCTTTACTCTTCTGGCAGCCCAGTTTACTGCGCCTTTGCGTAGCTTGTGCCTCTGCTAAAGCTGCGGCGACACGTGGACAGCGAAGCAAGGCCGCCGGGCAGGTATCGGGATGGTGATAAATACAGTCTTCTGCCTGGATATCCAGCAATTTATTTATTCTTTTCTACTGCACTGATTGCCCTGATCGTCTTGATCACCGAATCGGGGGTTACAGATATACTGTCAATCCCTTCTTCGACCAAAAACTGGGCAAAATCGGGGAAGTCGGAGGGACCCTGCCCACAGATCCCTACTTTGACCTTATTCTTTTTGGCGATTTGAATCAGCATTCGCAACATTGTTTTTACTGCCGGGTTACGTTCGTTATATAAATGAGCCACCAGTGCTGAATCACGGTCAAGTCCAAGTGTTAGTTGGGTGAGGTCATTGGACCCGATGGAAAAACCGTCTATATGTTTGGAGAATTCATCTGCCAGAATGATGTTGGAAGGAATCTCTGCCATTAAAAATATTTCGAGACCATTATCGCCTCTTTCAAGTCCAAATTCTTTCATGACACCGGTTACCTTGTGAAGTTCCTCGACTGTGCGGCAAAATGGTATCATCACCACAACATTCTTAAGTCCCATATCTTCTCTTACCCTTTTTATCGCTTTACACTCCATCCCGAATGCGGGTTTGTATTTCTCAGAATAATATCTGGATGCTCCGCGCCAACCGATCATCGGGTTTTCTTCATGGGGCTCAAAATATTTTCCTCCCAGCAGGTTGTAATATTCATTGCTTTTAAAATCACTGAAACGAACAATCACTTTGTTAGGATAGAAAGCTGCGGCGATCCTGGCGATACCATATGAAAGTCGCTTGATGAAAAAATCTTCTTCATTATCAAAACCAGCTGTCATCTTTTTAATTGTAGCCGACAATTCTTTGTCGTTAAGCTCTTGGTGCTTCATCAGCGCCAGGGGATGTACCTGGATATAATTGTTAATGATAAACTCTTCCCTGGCAAGCCCAACACCCGCATTTGGTAAATGAGAAAAACGAAAGGCCAAACTCGGCGAAGCCACATTGAGCATAATAGGGGTCTTTAATGAAGGCAGATCATTCAAATCTGTTTCTGTCTTCCGAAACGGTATTTCACCTTCATAGATAATTCCATCGTCTCCTTCGCAGCAGGAAGCGGTAATTAGTTGCCCATCGCTCAGCAACTCGGTGGCATTTCCGCATCCTACAATAGCCGGTACCCCGAGTTCCCTTGCAACAATGGCTGCATGACAGGTGCGACCGCCTTTATTTGTAATAATAGCAGATGCTTTTTTCATGATGGGTTCCCAATCAGGATCGGTCATATCAGTGACTAAAACATCTCCTGCCTTGAACTCGTGTCCTTCGTTAACACGTTTATCCAAAGAATAAAGTATAGATACTTTTCCTGTAGCAATCTTGTCACCTACTGCAATGCCTTTGAATAACGGCGTCCTGGGCGTCGATTCGTCAATGAGATATCCCGAGATCTTTGAATGATCTTTTTGGGAATGAATTGTTTCGGGTCTTGCCTGGACGATGAATAATTCCTTGCTTAATCCATCTACCGCCCATTCGACATCCATCGGGCACCAACGCTTTTTAAGATCTGAATAATATTCTTCGATCTTAACTACCCATTCCGCTAATTGCAGTATCCGGTCATTGGTAAGACAATAGCGCTGCTGCAACGGCTTTTCTACGGGGATGATCTGTACCCGTTCATCGGGATTGTCTCCATACACCATCATCCTGTCTTTATTGCCGAGCTTTTTTTCGATCACGCTTTTGTATCCTTCTTTCAAAGTTGGTTTGAAGACAATGTATTCATCGGGGCTTACCGATCCTTGCACGATCATTTCCCCGAGCCCAAACGAGGCATTGATAACAACAACATTTTTAAAGCCACTTTCCGTGTCCAACGAAAATGCCACGCCTGAAGCAGCAAGGTCACTCCGGACCATCTTTTGTACGCAAACGGATAGACCAATATCAAAATGATCATAGCCGAAACTCTGGCGATAGCTGATCGCCCTGTCGGTAAATAAGGAAGCAAAACAGTTACGAACTGAATTGATCAGTGAGGCGGGGCCACGCACATTCAGGTAAGTTTCCTGCTGGCCGGCAAATGATGCATCTGGAAGATCTTCGGCAGTAGCCGATGAACGTACCGCTACATCGGTTTGATCCTGGCCATATCCTTTTGAGAGCTCGTAATATTTTTCGATGATCGCTTCGCTTAGTTCGCGGGGAAACTTCGAGTTCTTCACCAGCGTTCTCACCTGTAATCCACCGCGACGCAATGATTCGATATCATTATAATCGATCGCGTTCACAATGTCCTTGATCCTTTCTTCGAGATCGTTGGCTCGAAGAAATTCGCGGTAGGCATTTACCGTGATCACAAATCCTCCAGGAATATTAATACCGAGTTTTGTAAGATGTTGCAGCATCTCGCCCAATGAGGCGTTCTTGCCGCCGACCATGTCAAGGTCATTCAACCCGACCTCGTCAAGGTTGAGCAGGTAGCTTGTTATACGCATAGCAATCGTTGTATCGGTAAAATACAACGTTTGTTCGTACCTAGGTATAGTAGATGTACCATATGTATAGGAGACACATTTGAGTTGGGAGTTCCGAGTACGGAGTCGGGAGTACATAGTCGTTAGTCGACAGTCAATTGTTGGGATAGATGCTGGATACTGGATACTGGATGGCAGATGCAGGATCTTGGATATCATCATTGCAAGCGGAGCGAAGCAATCTAGAGGGAGTCGGAGGGTGAGGCCGGATGAACAGTAACAGCATTTTCATAATGCAGTGATAATTGTGTCCACGCTGACTTTAATTTTTTAAAATCTCTTCATCGGCATGGCCTCCATTGTGGATTTTGATAGTTCTGATCTGCCGGACCTCATATTTTTTTTCTCCTGCTCTTAATAGCGAACAATCAAAATGGGTTTCAAGCGTATCGCCCTTTTTGTACAGTGTCCCGAAGTCTTCCCTGCCACAATCCAGTACAGAAGTTGAGACAGCATTGAAAAGTGTATGCTGCTTTCCATATATTGTCGTTATTATGTTTACCGATGACTGATAAGGCTAATGCATACATGGCTGTTTTATCACCGGGGGCCGGGCAATTGTTTTTTGCGGCATGAGTGGCTGTTTCCAATTTGTTACCATTATTCGTGTTGCAGGCAGGAATCGCGGGCAGTAAGAAAATAAAAAGCAGGGGATAGTATCGTTTCATTCAACTGGCTTTTGTTCGGTGGCTTCGCGCATTATGTCCTCGTACTCGATATCCCATTTCCGGTATTTTGTCACATCTACGACAACGGAACCGGCGAGTAGATCATGCAAAGATCTTCTTTTAGAGTTCAGGAACATCGTGGTTAGTTCCGCTAGCGTTGAGACCACGGAAACCCAGAATACAAAGTTGCAGTATTTGGCCATGTTCTCAGTAGTGATATCATTTGAAAGAGATGATTGAAACATTAGATAAAGCAATCCCAGAAACGTTGTGATCAACCAGATCAGCTCCCGGTAGAATGCCCGTCGATAGCCTATCACGTTTACTTCATCTAGCCAAAACACTTTGACCGTTGAAGCCATTTTTCCCAGGGTCTGTCCATATTTACCATGCATATATATCGAATAGCTTAGCCAGGTCATTGAATAGAAAAAAGTCCAGATCAAAAACCCCATTCTATCGCTTTGATCAATAAGTTTATCAAGTATAAGACTAATCGGGAAAAAAACAACTCCATCGATGAATGCTGCTGCCACCCTTTGTACAATGGTCCGGTATCGTCGTTTGGTTTTAATGGCTTTGAAGATTTTTACTAATTTAACAAGTTATTTTCCCGTCGAGGGGTTTTTTAAGACACATCTTCAGGTAACCTGTAACCTGTAACATGTAACCTGTAACCGGTAACCGGTGGTACAGCCGTCCATATAATTGTGATCAGCTTTTTATCTCAATCGATACCTTTGCCTGGATGAAGCACCTCAAAGCGCTTAATAAATATTTCTGGAAGTATCGATTTCGGTTGGGATTAGGGATTGTGTTCGTCTTTTTATCCAACTATTTCAACGTACTGGTTCCACAGATCACAGGTTTTATTATTGATTTCGTGCAAAAGCCATTGCCGGACTATAAACCAAAAACCAGGGAGCCGGATTATGACTCGCTCGTGGATAAATTCATTGCCTGGGTCAACTCAGCACACTATAGCTGGGAAAAAGTAGTCGCCATTTCCGGCATTACCATCCTTTTGTTGGCCCTGTTGCGGGGCTTTTTTCTGTTCCTGATGCGGCAAACGATCATCGTGATGAGCCGCCATATTGAGTATGATCAAAAGAATGAAGTTTTCAGTCATTACCAGCAACTTGATACAGCGTTTTATAAGAAAAACAGCACCGGTGACCTGATGAACCGCATCTCGGAAGATGTGAGCCGGGTGAGAATGTATTCAGGACCCGCACTGATGTACGTGGTGAACCTTGTTTCGGTGATCTCGCTTACCGTTTTCTTTATGTACAAAAGGGATTCTTTGCTGACGCTATATTCTCTGGCGCCATTGCCGATCCTTGCCATCGCTATCTATTATGTCAACAACATAATCCATAAAAGAAGCGAAAGGATACAGGCTTCACTTTCGGACCTTACAACAAATGCACAAGAATCCTATTCTGGTATACGCGTGATCAAATCCTTTGTACAGGAAAAAGCCATGCTCGGTTTTTTTAAGAAGAACAGTGAAGAATATCGCAACAATGCTATTGGCCTGGCAAAAGTGGAAGCCATTTACTTTCCCTCTATCACACTGCTGATAGGGTTAAGCACATTGATCACGATCATGATAGGTGGAATATATTATATAAATGGGAAGCATAATATTGGCCTGGATACGATTGTCGAGTTTGTATTGTACATAAACATGCTCACGTTCCCGGTCAGCGCCATTGGCTTAACCGCCAGCATGATCCAGCGGGCGGCCGCTTCGCAAAAACGCATCAATGAGTTTCTGCAAACCAAACCGGCCATACAAGCTTCCAAACAGCCTCAGCTGTTGACATTAAAAGGAAATATAAGCTTTCGGCATGTCGACTTCATTTATCCAGATACCGGCATCCAGGCCTTAAAAGATCTTAACCTGGAAGTAAAGCAAGGGCAAAAAATAGCTATTGTTGGAAGAACAGGATCTGGTAAAACTACGATTGCACAACTATTGCTTCGGATGTATGATGTCTCAAAAGGCAATATTGAAGTGGAAGGGACCGATATCCGTAAACTTGACCTGAAATCACTGAGAGAACAGATCAGCTATGTACCCCAGGATGTTTTTTTGTTTAGCGAAACGATTGAGAACAATATCAGTTTCGGCCTGGAGAAGGCTACCCACCATGCCGTCATAACTTCAGCCATGCAGGCCAATGTGGACAAGGAAATAGAAAGATTACCCCAACAATATGAAACACAGATAGGGGAGAGGGGAGTGACACTTAGCGGGGGACAGAAGCAGCGGATATCGATTGCGCGGGCACTGATCAAGGATCCGGGTCTTGTGATCTTCGATGATTGCCTGAGCGCTGTCGATGCCAAAACAGAGAAGGAGATCATTGGGCATTTAAACAATTACCTACAGGATAAGACAGCTATCATCATCACCCATCGTATGTTTTCGTTACTGCATTTTGATAAGATCGTGGTCCTGGAAGACGGGGAGATCATCGAGCAAGGGACGCACCGGGAGCTGATGTCGATAAAGGATGGTTATTATGCGGGGCTGTATGCAAGGCAGCAGGCAGGAAGGGAGTCTTGAGTCGTTAGTCCGGGTCCCGAATCGTTGGTCGGGCATCATTCTACAATTACAATAGAATAATTTCGATGAAGAGACGCAGATTCCTGCAAACCAGCCGGTGCCGGGGCTTTACTTAGATTTGGCTGTGTCGAAAACATCTCTATATTTGTAGGTCTCTAAAATCAAAGCATTTTTTAACTGCAAAAAAAATTAACACTGTGGCGTACGAGAACAACGACAAGAAAATGGAAAGTATTTACAGCAAAAGGATCCGCGCCGGAAAAAGAAGGACGTATTTTTTTGATGTAAGAACAACAAGGGGCAATGATTATTACCTGACCATTACAGAAAGCCGTAAACGTTTTGACGACAATGGCTACGACAGGCACAAGGTATTCCTCTACAAAGAAGACTTTAATAAATTCATTAAAGCGTTGACTGAGGCAGTTGACTATGTAAAAACAGAGTTGATGCCAAATTTTGATTTTGATGCTTTCAATCACGATGAAGTAGCAGTAGAGAATAATGGTGAAGGTGATCATAATGATCATATCGAAGCCGAGACCCCCTCTGCCCCGGAAAATGTAAAACCTGTAGCAGCTGCCGAGGTGATCTCTTCACCTGCGGGCGCTGAAGATGCAACCAATAATAACACAACCCACGAAGAAGTGGATAAATGGTGACCCGAAACGAATTGCTTAGATCGATGCCTCCGGAAGGGGGCATTTTTTTGCTTCGTCGCTTCGCTCCTCGCAATGACGTGTTTGTCGCTTCGCTCCTCGCAATGACGCGTTCGTAATGAAACGGTTTGCTGGGAAATAAACAGCTAATTTACCTGTGCTGCTGTTGCTGTAATTCCAATAATTTTTTAAGTTGATCTTCCGTAAGAATCACCGGTTTATTAGATGGCGGCGAGGGCAATGCAGGATTAGGAATTGTGTAAGTAACATCTGGCTTTACAACGGGCATGCTGTAGTTTGTAATGTCAGGGACCACGCAAGGCATATTGTCCTGCGGCAATGCAAATATCTTATTGCCGTTGGATAACGTATTTAATAAACGGGCATTGGGGATTAATTGTGGCTGAGGCGGCTTAATAATGTAGAACCTGGGTGCCTGCTCAGAGTTGAATTTTGATTTTGGCGACTGTTGATTATTCTGTGCGGAAGCAAAAGAAAAAGCTGCAATGGCAACAAACAGGAAGATGAGTTTCATAAGCGATGGTTAAGGCCTATGAAAATAAGCTATTTTCTCATTTTCTTAAAACCGTTTATCAAACCATTGGTGGATGAGTCGTGGTCTGTGACAGGCTTTCCATCTTCCAACTCGGGTAAGATTTTATTGGCAAGCTGTTTACCCAATTCCACACCCCATTGATCAAAACTGAAAATATTCCAGATAACTCCCTGCACAAATATCTTGTGCTCGTATAGTGCAATCAACTGACCAAGTGTGAAAGGCGTTATTTTTTTTACCAGGAATGAATTGGTGGGCCGATTGCCGGGAAAGACTTTATAAGGCAACAACTTTGCAACCTGTTCGGAATTCAGTCCTTGTTTTTCCAGTTCAGTCTTCACCTCCCACTCATTCTTGCCATTCATTAATGCTTCAGTTTGCGCAAAGAAATTTGATAGAAGCTTGACATGATGGTCACCGATGGGGTTATGCGTTTGTGCGGGAGCGATAAAATCGCAGGGGATAAAAGGAGTGCCCTGGTGTATCAATTGGTAAAATGCATGCTGGCCATTTGTTCCGGGTTCGCCCCAAATGACAGGGCCGGTTGAATAAGTAACAGGATTGCCATCCCGATCAACGCGTTTTCCATTGCTTTCCATATTTCCCTGCTGAAAATAGGCAGCAAACCGGTGCATATATTGATCATAAGGTAATATCGCTTCACTTTGTGCTCCGAAAAGATTGCCATACCATACCCCAATCAGGGCCATTAGCACCGGGATATTTTTTTCAAATGCTGTATTGCGGAAATGATTATCGGTATCGTGAGCACCCTTCAATAATTGCTCGAAATTTTTGTAACCGATGGTCAGTACAATAGACAGCCCGATAGCACTCCATAAAGAATAACGACCGCCGACCCAATCCCAGAAACCGAACATGTTTTTCCTGTCAATACCAAACTTCACCACTTCTTCTTCATTGGTTGATAAGGCCACAAAATGTTTGGCTACATGCTTTTCATCCTTTGCTTTTTTCAGGAACCAGGCCCTTGCCGTATGCGCATTGGTCATTGTTTCCTGCGTGGTGAAAGTCTTGGAAGCAATTAAGAAAAGGGTCCGTTCCGGTTTTACTTTCTTTAAAGTTTCAGCAATATGGGTGCCGTCGACATTTGATACAAAGAACGTCTCGATATCTTCCAATTTATAAGGTCTCAATGCTTCGGTGACCATCAGGGGACCAAGGTCACTTCCACCAATGCCGATATTTACAATATATTTTATACGCTTGCCGGTGTAACCGCGATGCTCCCCGTTATGCACGGCCTGGGCAAAGGCTTTCATCTTTCGCAGAACTTTTTTTACTTCGGGCATCACGTCTTTGCCATCGGAATACATGGGTTGTTTGGAGAAATTACGAAGCGCCACATGCAACACAGACCTGTTTTCTGTCTGGTTGATCTTTTCGCCATTGAACATAGCTTCTATAGCATCCCTGACCTTACATTCATCTGCTAATTGTAACAGCAATTGTACCGTCTCATCAGAGATGAGGTTTTTGGAATAATCAAAAAGGATATCACCCGTTCCCAAGGAAAATTTTTCAAACCGGTTAGGATCGTTTTGGAAAAGATTTCGTAGGTGCTCGTTTTTAATATGCAAGTGATGCTGCCATAATGTTTGCCATACTGGAGTGGTCAGCGGGTTTATGCTTGGGAACATGGGGTTTATTTACGGTAAAAATAGCGATAATGATAGAAAGAGAGGGAAACACCGCTCTTCGCACTGTTTCTGCGCACTTTCTTTTTGGCGGCTTGCAAAAAAAGAACCCCTTTGCTTTTAACAAAGGGGCTACATTTTAAAGTGATGATTTTATTTCACACTGAAATCATAGATCTTACCGGATTGTGTATCCCAGGTGGCATTGGAAAAAATAATGCCGTATTCACCGGGTTCCAGTGGGGTAACAGGTGATACTTCGTATACACCTGGTCCAATCTTTTTATTCTTGAGAGGAATCTTTTGCTTCTCTGTTATTTCGATATTTTCCTGTATAGCGCTTGTTTTGCCAATGACAAGTTCACGAGTCTTTTTGGTAGCTTTCAATTTTACCAGGAAAAAGTTCTTTGGAGAAGAATTTTTTCCAAACCACGGGTTTTCGTTGTTATTTCTTAATGTGTCAAAAACAAACTGAAACTTTGGTATGCTTCCTAACTGAAGTGCCGCATGATTTTCATTTAATATGACCCTGATATCGGCATCTATGAAGCCGGCGATCAATTGCATCGACTTGTCAGTCTTCTTGCTGGTGATATAAGAAGGATTCATTTCTACCGTTTCAGTGGTCGATTTGACAAGATAAATTCCGGTAGCTACACTGGAAGCGGCCGATCCGCCGGCACCAGGGCCAGCGGCATTCTTTGCTGCATTCCCGTTTGGATTTGTAACCATCAAAGTGATTAAATCATCAGGGATCTTATTTTCTTTCAGTTTCATCATCCCGTTTACAGAAACATCGAATTTGGCGGGAGAGGAGTTGATCTTTGATCTGATAATGTCAGTGCTGAACCCGGACTGGTACAATTTGATCACGCCATCATTGTTAAGCGTGTCACTGTTTTGAGCCTGGATAAAAGAAAAGGATAAGAGGGCTAAAATGATAAGGCAGTTCTTTTTCATATAGTTTTAGTTGATAAGTGGTGGCGTCAAAAGTAGAATAAAAAGCAGAATAATTCAAGTAACGAGCAACTGCCCGTTCTTAAGATTATTTAAAGTTTTCTATCTCCTGTATTGTTTTTATAACCATCTCATTAGAAATATCCAGATGCACTACCAGACGCACACGGTTAGGAGCAATGGCATAGCCAAGTATATTCTTCTCTTTGAAAGCAGCTACCCAGGCAGGTGCCGGAATAGTGTCGTTCAATTCAAATATGATGATGTTTGTCTCAACCGGGAGCACCTGTTTTACATACGTTTTGTTGGCAATAGCCGTAGCAATCCGGCGGGCATTCGCGTGATCTTCTTTTAGTCTTTCAATGTTGTTTTGCAAGGCATAAATCCCAGCCGCAGCAAGAAAGCCTGCCTGTCTCATTCCTCCGCCAAAAACTTTTCTTACCCGTCTGGCCTTTTTGATAAAATCCTTTTTACCCAGCAGCAGACTTCCCACAGGGCATCCGAGACTTTTGCTCAGGCACACCGAAATACTGTCGAATATTTCTCCATATTGCTTCGGCGTTTCTTTCTTTTCTACCAGGGCATTCCAGAGTCTGGCCCCATCCAGGTGGAAAGAAAGGTTATCGTCAATACAAACCTGCTTTATCTTTTTTATTTCTGAAAAATCATAGCAGCTACCACCTCCTCGATTCGAGGTATTTTCCAGGCAAACCAACCTGCTGCTGGCCCGGTGCGGATCATCGGGATTGATAGCCTCTTTTACCTGTTGAGCAGTGATCCTACCCCTGTCGCCATGGAGCAATTTTACCGAAGCGCCGGAGTTGAATGCAATCCCGCCGCCCTCATATTGGTAAACATGAGAGCTTTCATCACAGATCACTTCATCCGCCGGTTGCGTGTGACATTTGATCGCGATTTGATTGGTCATCGTCCCCGAAGGGCAATAAAGAGCCGCTTCCATTCCAAACATTCCCGCGGTCAGGGATTCCAGTTCATTAATTGTAGGGTCTTCCCCAAAAACATCATCTCCAACCCGGGCTTTCATCATGGCATCCAGCATTTCCGGGGTAGGCCGGGTCATAGTATCCGATCTGAAATCGACTGTCATTTCCTGAATTTTGCACGCAATATAAACAGTTCACACCTCAAATAATGCGGGTGACGAACAGTTATGGTATATTGTCGACTGTTTTAATATCTTGCCTGCCTGGAATATGAAGCATCAAGTTGCTATACAGATACTGTTCATTCTTTGTTCTACTATTTTTCTTTCAGTAGCCATCCTGTTGCTGTCACTTTATAAACGGCTTTTTTCCGCGATCAAAAATGTATGGATACGCCGGAACCTGGCTACACTGTTGATCGCTATTTCTTTCATGACAGCATTTATTTCCCTGCTGTCGCCTGAAGCAATGTCCAAAACCACAACCGGAGGTTTTTTAGGTATTGTTTTAAAACAGCTTCTCCAGGGCGGCATTTGTGTTTTCTTCGTTTTTAACAGCGTATGGCTGATCAGTCGCATACCGATGGTCGGGAAGCTCTCCTTTATTAAGCACCATGCTGTGATCATTATATCAATCATATTGTCGGCGGTGTTTATTTATAGCCTGATCCACTATGTCGATAATGGAATGAAAATGAGTGAGCAGTTTCACTATGTCCTGATACAGGCCTATTTTTATTCAGTCGTGACCGGTCTGATCTATACGGCGGTCAATTACGTGGAGCTGGACCGCAAGCGGAAATTGAATGAAAAAGAGCTGGAAGTCACCAGGCTGATGGCTTTAAAGACCAAGGCCGAGCTAGACGCCCTGCATTCAAAGATCAATCCCCATTTTTTATATAATGCATTAAACTCAATAGCCGATCTGTCAGTGACAGATGGGAGGAAAGCCCGGAAGATGACAATAGCACTGGCTGATCTTTTCCGCTATAGCATAAACTATAGCGATCATAATTATTCCACGATCAAGGAAGAAGTAGAAATGGCCGAGGTATACCTGCAGATCGAGAAAATAAGATTTGAAGACCAGCTGAACTATTCCATACAGGTGACCGGAGATATCAATCATTATCTTATTCCCCGGTTTGTATTGCAACCTATTGTTGAAAATGCAGTAAAACATGGATTGAAAGCAACCGGAAGAATGACCGAAATAAACGTAGAAGTAAAACAGAGTGGCCAGGGGTTGGAACTGGTTGTGGCAGACAATGGGCCCGCCTTCCCGGAAGAACTGAGTCCTGGTTATGGCGTTAAAAGTATCTATGATAAACTGGATCTGTTATTCCCCGGGGCTTACGAGGTACATTTCTCCAATCAGCCACGCAAAAACGTTTCCATTTTCATTCATAAACTCATGAAAAATGATCCAGGTGTATAAGACTATAGTGATAGATGACGAACCTGCAGCAAGAAGGCTGATGAAAAACCTGTTGCAGGAACATTCGGATGTTGTCCAGGTCATTGATGAAGCCGGGACGGGAGCTGAAGCTATCCAAAAAATAGAAGCTTTAAAACCTGACCTTGTATTTCTCGATATTCAGATGCCAGACCTTACGGGTTTCGAAGTCATAGAAAAACTTGCACACAAACCCAACATTATTTTTACTACTGCATATGAACAATATGCGATCAGGGCTTTTGAAACCTTTTCAATCGATTATTTATTAAAACCAATAAAGGAAGAAAGGCTGGAGCAAAGTATTCAAAAATTGAAACAGTTTGGGAAGTCGGACACTTCCATAAATATTGCCGGTTTACAACAGATCATTGAGCAATTCAAGGCCCCGCAAAAGGCAACCGCTCTTCCAATTAAGACCGGCGACCGTATTATTCTTCTCCGTTATGAGAATATCGCCTATCTCGAGGCCCAAGATAAATATGTATTTGTGTACACCCAGGATGGTCAGAAGCATTTGACTGACCAGTCTCTAACCACTCTCTCTGAAAAACTGCCCACCCAGTTTCACCGGATTCATAAGTCCTATATTATTAATAAGGACAGGGTGCGGGAAATGCACCGGCATTTCAACAGTCGCTACCTCTTCATTATGGAAGATAAGGCTGGGACCCGCATCACCTCAGGCCGGACTTACCATGACGAGATCCGGGAGGAGTTCGGTCTCTGACCCCGGCCGATTTTTCCACCTGACACCACTTATTTACCACTTGTCAGAAATGACACCCAACCTGTAACCGGATTCAGCCCACTGCGTCACATGTGGGTCATGAAAATCTGCCAATCATCACCAAAAATTACCGTTCAAGGGAAAGCAATGTACTTTGCATTGTAAACTACCTACTTTTGAACTGTAATTATCAAAAACTAGTACTAATTAATAAATTAAGAAAAATGAGAAAGATAACAGCCCTGCTGACCATTGTTTTAACTGCTTTGTCGCTTTCCAGCTATGGACAATCCAGGGCAGGAAAGGTAAACGGTACGGTCATCGACGGGAGCACCAAAATCATTGAATCTGCAACTATCACTTTGCATAGGGTAAAGGATTCATCTATCGCTAAAATGAGCGTGGCCGACAAAACCGGCAAATTCGTGTTTGAAGGCGTAGCTGATGGGAAATATTTTGTTTCCATCAGCGCCGTTGGTCATCAAAAAGGATATTCGGAGAGCTTTGAGATCACTGAGACTCACTCAAACATTGTCTTAAAAACCATCGAACTGATTCCGCAAGCCACTTCGCTGGGAGGTGTATCAGTAAGCGCAAAAAAACCTCTGATCGAGCAAAAGCCGGGGAAGACCGTGATAAACGTTGATGCCTCGCCGACCAATGCAGGACTAAATGTACTTGAGCTGCTGGAGAAGTCACCTGGCGTATCAGTAGACAACGATGGCAACATCAGCATAAAAGGTAAACAGGGTGTATTGATACTAATTGATGGCAAGCAAACTTATATGAGTGGTGCCGACCTGGCCAACCTTCTGAAGAATATGCCAAGCAGCAGCCTTGAGCAACTCGAGATCATGACCAATCCCCCGGCCAAATATGATGCTTCGGGTAACTCAGGCATCATTAACATTAAAACCAAGAAGAATGTAATAAGAGGAATGAATGGGAGTCTAACGCTTGGTTATACACAGGGCCGCTATGGCAGGACCAATAACGGTATCAACCTCAACTATCGTAATAATAAGGTAAATATCTTCGGCGGCTACAATGGAGGTACCTGGGAAGGTTATAACAAGTTAACAATAGACCGCAAATTTTATGATGCAAACGGCGTATTGAACGGTTCTTCAGACCAGGTATCAAGACCGCATTTCCAGGGCGTTTATCACGGTATTAAAGGCGGTGTAGATTTTTATGCAACTAAAAAGGATATAATTGGAGTAGTTGTCAATGCCAATTTTAATAACGGTGATGAAGATCCCCGTAGCGTATCATACCTAAGAGACGTAGCCGGTAATGTTCAGTCAAAGTTGAATTCACAGAACAACAACCACAGGGAGTTTTCTGGTGTGACTACCAATGTCAACTACAAACATACATTTGATTCAGCCGGCACAGAGCTTAGCGCTGACCTTGATTATGCATTTTACAATAACAAAAGCAATACGCAGCTCCTGACTGAAAGTTTTGATGCGAGCAATGTAAAAATCGGCAGTGATATCATCCTACAGGGCTACATTCCCTCCATGATCGATATCTATACAGGTAAAATGGACTTTGTGCATCCCTTCAAGAGCGGTTTAAAGCTGGAAGCAGGGATCAAGACCAGTTTTGTAAAAACGAACAACCAGGTTGATTATTTACGCAACAATGGTGGTGGTACCTGGCAGGCTGATGATCGTAGCAATCACTTTGTTTATAGCGAAAACATCAACGCAACGTACGTGATCTTTTCAAAGACCGTCAAGAAAAAATGGAACCTAACTGGGGGCTTACGCATGGAGAACACCAACGCAACAGGTCACCAGATCAGGAATGACTCATCGTTTACACGTCATTATACTAACTTGTTTCCCAATATTGGTATCGGCTATGATATGAGCGAGAAGAACCAATTTAACTTCAGCTATAGCCGCAGGATCATGAGACCGAATTATGATGCCCTGAATCCTTTTGTTTTCTTCCTGGATTCATTGACTTACGGACAGGGGAATCCTTACCTGCAACCGCAGTTTACGCATAATCTTGAGTTTAGTCACACATTCAGGAGATTCCTGACAACAACTTTGAATTACACCAGGACCGATGATATCATCACCCAGCTCCTGAAACAGGATACAGAAAAGAAAATAACTTACCAGACACAGGAAAATTTTAGCAAGATGAGACAGGTGGGCGTGGCAGTGATGGCGAATTTCCCGGTAAGGAAGTGGTGGAATACTAATATTTACCTGAATGTATTCAACAATCATTACAAAGGATTGTACCAATACAAACCAGTGGATATCCAGTTCACCGCTTTTATGGGTAATATGAACAACACGTTCACTTTAGGAAAGAAAGGTTGGACCGCAGAATTGAGTGGATGGTACCGCAGCAAGACAACCGAAGGCCTGTTGGTAGCAAATTCAATGTGGGCTGTTAATTCCGCAATATCCAAACAAATATTTAAAAAGAAAGGAAGTGTCAAACTGGGTGTACGTGATATTTTCTGGACACAGGCATTTAGCGGGTATGCAAAGTATGCTGATGTGGATGTGACCGTAGCAAGCAGAAGAGATAGCCGCCAGTTCAATCTCACTTTCACCTATCGGTTTGGTAAAACCAATATCGCTCCCGCGAGGAGAAAAACAGGTGGCGCTACCGATGAACAGAATCGTGTAAATACCGGAGGTAATTAAAGTATAGCCATTAATAATTAAACCTGGGAGCAAGCCTTAATGGCTTGCTCTTAACATTTATTCACAGATCAATTCTTTCATACTGGAATAAAGCCGTTCATGTATCGGTAAGGGATTATTACCCTTTGTCAAGAGATCTACGAAACTTGTCATATTTCGTCAGACTCTGGTCTTGGAAATTGTCATCTTTAGGTCAGAAACCCAAATTATGAGAAAGATTTACATTCTACTGGCTGTTTTTACAGGTATGGCTTTGCTGGTACAGGCACAAGTAAAGAACGGTAAAATAACAGGAAGCATAAAAGACGGCCCTCAAAAAAATCTTCAATCGGCCACAATCACTTTGTTAAGATCTAAAGATTCAGCTTCTGTAAAATTTTCAGTGACCAATAAAGAAGGAAACTATGAATTTGTGAACATCAAAGCGGGAAGCTACCTGGTCAGCGTTAGCCTGGTGGGATATGACAAAGCCTATAGTTCCAGTTTTGAGATCTCCGATGTCAATCCCGAGATAAGTTTAGGTACGATTGAGTTGACCGAATCGGCAAAGAGTCTTGGAGGTGTAACCGTTACCGCCAAGAAGCCGTTCATTGAAACGAAGATCGATAAGACAATTGTAAATGTCGAGGCTTCACCCAGCGCCGCGGGTGCCACAGCGATGGAAGTCCTGGAAAAATCACCCGGTATTTCGGTAGATAATGATGGGAATATTAGTTTGAAAGGAAAAGCAGGAGTGATTATCATGATGGATGGCAAGCCTACTTATTTGTCTTCAGCCGATCTTGCCAGTTTACTGAAAAATTTACCGGCATCTGCCCTTGATCAGATCGAGATCATGACCAACCCTTCTTCGAAGTATGACGCGTCGGGCAATTCAGGCGTGATCAATATTAAAACAAAGAAAGGAAAGACTGATGGATTTAATGGGTCGATCATGTTTGGCGCAACAGCCGGTATATTCAAGCCACAGGAAGCATTATACGTGTTGCCAAGGGCTCAAACAAGTTTTACTTTTAACTATCGCAAGAATAAGATCAATTTTTTCGGCAACTACAATCCCAATTTCAACCGCAGCAAAGGTTACCTGACGATCAACCGGAAGCTTATCGACAATGATTATAATCTCACCGGTTATTCTGATGTCGTTACCAATTTCAAGTTTGGCAATTTTAACCAGAATGCTAAATTGGGGCTGGATCTCTTTGCGAATAAAAAAAATACGTACGGTGTTGTTTTGAGCGGATTCATGTTTAACGGGCATCCCACGCCAACCACCACTACCACGTTTTACGATATTAATTACCAGCCTTCTTTGACGCTCACGTCGCTCACCGAAAACAAGATCCGGTTCAGGAATTTTTCTGCCAATTTTAATTACCGGCATCTATTCGATACTACCGGTCGTGAACTGACTGTCGATCTCGATTATATCCGGTACAGCAACATTTCCAACATGACGCTTACCACCGATTTTTATGATGGAAGCGGCCAGCAAAGCTCCGGTCAGTTATTGTTGAGCGGTCATTTGCCTTCACTGATCAGCATTTATTCGGTAAAATCCGATTATACGCATCCTTTCAAAAAAGGCGGCCGGCTGGAAGCAGGGATCAAATCCAGCTATGTACAAAATGACAATCTTGTCGATTACAAGCGTATGATCTCGGACAAGTGGGTAAATGATGCACGGTCGAACCAGTTTATTTATGATGAGAATATCAATGCAGCTTATTTGAACTTAAACAGGCAGATAAAAAAATGGAGTTTCCAGGGAGGATTGCGGCTGGAGAATACGATTGCAAAAGGATACCAGGTCACTAATGACTCTACTTTCAGAAGAAGTTTTACCAATTTATTTCCCAGCGCCTTTATCAGTTATGCAATAAACAAAACCAATTCGGTAACATTTTCATATAGCAGGAGAATCACAAGGCCCAACTATCAGGACCTGAACCCCTTTACTTTCTTCCTGGATTCATTTTCCTACCGTAAAGGGAATCCCTTCCTGCTACCCCAATTCACCCACAACTTTGAATTGTCTCATTCATTCAAAAGCAAGTTGATCACTACCCTCAATTATAGTACTACTTCGGATGTGATCTCGCAGATATTTAAACCAGATCCACAAACAAACATCGTCTATTTTACAGCGGATAATGTGGCAAGGTTTACTAATATGGGGATTGCTATCACAGCCCCTGTACCGGTGAATAAATGGTGGAACCTGAATCTTTTCACCAACGTCTATCGCAACCATTATAACGGACTTTACAACATTGGCAACCGTGATACATTGATCGATCTGTCCTATGTTTCTTTTATGGTGAATATGAGTTCAACCTTTACTGTAAAGCCAGGGTTCACCATTGAATTGAGTGGATTTTACAGGGCAAAAGGAGTGGACCAGTTGAATATCAACTTGCCGATGTACCAGATGAGTATTGCAGCACAGAAAACAGTTATCAAAGGGAAGGGGACTCTTAGGGTCAATATTCGCGATCCGTTTGCCTGGCAGCGATACAGGGGATACACCAAGTACGGTAATGTTGATGTACAGGTCCGTAACCGTTTTGACGCTCGGGGCATAGGCGCAACATTTACCTATCGTTTCGGAAAGATCTCGCAGCAAAATCAACCACGGAGGCGCAATAGCGCTACCCAGGATGAGCAGAGCAGGGTAGGGGGTGCCAATTAAAATATTTATAGACTGTTTGCTGTGCATGCCGCACACAGTCTAGTTTTCTCATGTGTAGCGTCCTTCGTTTTTACGAGGGACTTTTTTTTTGCAGGAGGGATGCTAAGATTCTGGAAGCTAGAGGAGTTGGAAGGTGAGGCCAGTGACGGTTATGGAAAACATTCCTACATTTGAGTTACAACCTGCCTGCGGGCGGGAAGGCCCTAAACTCTCATTCTTAACCTCAACCTCAACTTCAAAAAATGCCTTCTTTTGATATAGTTAGTAAGGTAGACGCTCAGGCACTAGACAATGCCGTGAACGTAACAACCAAGGAGATCACAAACCGGTTTGATTTTAAAGGATCACATGTGGCGATAAACCTGGATAAAAAAGAGTTCAAACTCAGCATTGAAACATCTGACGATATGAAAATGCGCCAGTTGATCGATGTATTGGTAAGCCGTGCACATAAACAAGGGATAGCCCCCGAGGCTTTTGATCTTTCAAAAGAAGGAGCGCAGAGTGGCAAAACCTGGAAAAAGGAAGTACTGGTCAAAAACGGGCTGAAGCAGGAAGATGCCAAAAAGATCGTCAAGCTGATCAAGGATTCGGGAATGAAAGTACAGGCATCCATCAATGATGACATGGTGCGAGTAACGGGCAAAAAGATTGATGACCTCCAGGCGGTTATTCAGCTTTGCCGGTCGGCCGAACTCGGCATACCACTCCAATATGAAAATATGAGAAGCTAAGTCCTCCCGGTTTTAGTTCTACCTTTTTGTTTCTTCCTAGGCCGTGACCAAATGTGGATATCCTCATTATTTTACTGGATAACCTGTTAACCTGCGAATAAATCAGTGAATAAGCCGGTGCAAATCCAGTGGGTAACAAGAGGCCTGAAAATTTGGAAACCGGTGTTCTGTTGAAGTATCTTGGATTTACAAACGTCGCAGGAAATTTTGGCAACAAGACGAATGCGGCGAGGATCGTAAAAGCTGTCAAGGCCGATACGATTCTTGAAAGCATCAGGTTTACAAAGTATACGATCGCAAGAAAGTATATCAGTAGATCCGGTGCTTTCGCCTTTTTAGGACCCTTTCCAGGCCTTAATTTTTGCTATAATTTTATTTGGATAAAATGTGATTCCGGCCTACCTTTGCCGACTTAATAATTTATAAAGTCATTGGGCCTGACTTAAAGCAGAAAGGCCTTAAAATCAAGGAAATATGAAAAAGGATATTCATCCAAAAAATTACCGGTTAGTGGTTTTTAAGGATATGAGTAATGGTCATACTTTTCTCAGCCGTTCAACAGCTGCAACAAAAGAAACTATCAAGTGGGAAGATGGAAGCGAATATCCGCTGGTAAAACTGGAAATTTCCAATACCTCACATCCTTTCTTTACTGGTAAGAATGTGCTGGTAGATACAGCGGGACGTATCGATAAGTTCAAAAAGAAATATGCAAAAAAAGCAGAATAATATTAAATTGTGATACAGCTCTATGCCTTCTGCTGTCCTTGCTGCGAAGCAGGCAGCGTGGTAAAGAGTTTGTTTTTCATGGCTATACTTTAAGACCTCCTGATTCTTCGGGAGGTTTTCTTTTAAAGAATTGCCCGTTTCTTTTTTGAAACGGGCAATTGTCTAAGCAATTATAGTCTTCTATCGTATTCCGGTCACGATCACAGTGCCTTTTTCTCCATGGTATTTACAGAAGTAATGATAAGTTCCGGTGTTGTCAAAATAAAACCTGATAGAACTGCCAGGTGCAACATCGCTATCAACTTCATTAAAACTCACGTTGTGGGCAATGTTGTCATCGTTCATCCACACTACCGTGTTATTAATGTTCACCATAAGAGAATCAGGAGAAAATGTTGACCGCGTGATGTGAATGACATAGTTCGGGTTTAACGACCCTTCTTTGCTACCACTCGCGGTTACCTTGCCATTTGTCTCTTCGCTGCCGAGACTTTTATCTTTACTGCAGGATAACAGCACACATAAAAGACCTGTAAAGAATAAACTCTTTTTCATATCCGTCATATTTTAGGTTAATAAAATATGGGGCTCACTTAATCTTAAATCAACATCGTGCCAAAAAGTTTTCTTTACCTTATTCCTGTTATAATAATAGTACCCGTCATCTCCGGATGACGCATACAATGATAATTGTAAGTACCTGTGTTGCCGAAACTATGCGTAAACTTTGCTCCCGGGGCAATATCGCCACTGCTAAAGCTGGCATCATCTGCAGTTACAGTGTGTACTATATTGTCATCATTGTACCAGGTAATGGTTGCGCCGATATTTGCCTGTAGTATTCCCGGGGAAAAATCTGACCCTTTCATTAGTACCGTGTTCGGACTGCCTGGACCGGTATGCTCAACACTTTTGTCTTTATTGCATGCGGCAAGAAACAGTAGCATTGCTCCAAAAAAAATGATCTTTTTCATGAGCCCAGATTTAAATTAAAATGAAGATGTGTAGAAAAGCATGCAACATCAGGGCCAAAAATGAGAGGAGTTAACTGGTTGATTGGTTGGTTAGTAATTTGTAATCTATGCGCAGTCAGGAGTTGTTCCCCAACTAACTGAGAAATAAACCAACTAACCATCTGTTACGCGTCAAGATAGCTACGCAGAAGATCAAATGTTTTAGCTGTCCTCAGCCTGGTAATAGCCTTATCTTTTATTTGTCTTACTCTTTCGGTAGTAAGATCAAATTTCCGGCCGATATCTTCAAGGCTCATGGGACGGTCTACACCGATTCCAAAATAATAGCAAATGGTATCTTTTTGACGCTCTGTCAGCATTGACATTGAGCGAGTAATTTCGGTCTTCAACGATTCAGTATGATGTAATTGTCCATCTGTTCTCGCGGCTTCTTTATTCACCAGTGTATCAAGCAATGTGGAATCTTCGTCTTCCGATACCGGCACATCCAGGCTAACATGACGGTTGCTTACCGCAAAACTATCGGCTACATCCGAAGGATCCATATTCAATTCTTCCGCTATCTCTTCTACCGAAGGATTTCTTCCCAGCTTTTGTTCCAGGATCACGCCTGCACTCCTGATCTGGTTGTTCAGGAATACCTTGTTTAGCGGCAGCCTGATCATACGGGCATTAAGGGTAATAGCCTGAAGAATGCTCTGCCTGATCCACCATACGGCAAATGATATGAATTTAAAACCCCTGGTGACATCGAAACGGTCCACCGATTTTATCAGCCCGATATTTCCTTCGTTAATAAGATCGGACAGGGGAAGTCCCTGTCCCTGGTACTGCTTCGCCACGGAAACTACAAATCGAAGATTTCCTTTGACCAGCCGGTCGTGGGCAGACTTATCTCCTTTTTTTATACGTGTGATCAACTGCACCTCTTCCTCATGTGATATCAGGTCCACTTTGCCTATTTCCTGGAGGTATTTTTCAAGACTTTGAGAGTCACGGGTTGTGATAGACTGTGTAATCTTTAGTTGACGCATGCGCATGGTAGGTGAGGTTTCTTTATGGTTTCATGGGATTGGATTGCGAAGGAACGTCATGAATGAACAGAAAAAAATAGAATGTCTGATTATTCATATGTAATAACTACAGGACATGATGTAGTGATTCATCTACGTGTAATGCCCTATAGCGCCAATAATGTACAGATGCAGCCGGCAGGGGGCGCTATTTCCCCGCGTCCTTCATTAAATTCATTCGGGAAGAGTACAAGGGGTTCTTTGCCTATTTTGAAGGTCCTGCTGCTACAATTGCCGAAAGAATTATTTTTGACAACTTTAAGCATAATGGATAAGATCATTTTTACGGAAGAATTTTGCCAGCCGGAAAACCTGCATCCCTTTACGCTGACCAGGCAGATCCAGGATATACGTGTGGGCATACTTACCATTCGTGAAAAATGGGAGCACATGCTCGGTCTTTCCTCGTATGATAAAAAGGAAGATGACTATAAGGATCTCGATCGCTCGATCAGTATCAGCGAAGCTGCCAAAGACCATGATGTATGCTTCATGATACATGGCAATATATTACCGACTCCAAAACTGGTCAAAGCAGCCCGAAAACTGAAAAATGGGGAGTTCCTGTCCGTCAAAGGCCGGGAAGGCATCGTTTTCCGGTTTACGGGGAGTGAGATAGAAGAACGTCATAAGATCAAGGTAAAAAAGGCTGTTACTGTTCACGAGGAAGCGGTTGCTATCCAGTACCCCTGGAATATTTTTCAACTCAACGACTGGGCCATCCGTCAGGATTTTGAGCTCATCACCAGGAAAAGAAAATCACAACGCCTGTCAAAGACCAATAAGGCCATCCAGTCATCTTCTATCTTTATTGAAAAAGGAGTTAAGATGGAACACTGCACACTCAATGCTTCCACTGGCCCCATCTACATTGGCAAGAATGCGGAAATAATGGAAGGATGCATGATTCGCGGCCCCTTTGCCCTGGGAGAAGGGTCTTTATTAAAAATGGGTGCTAAAATCTATGGAGCTACCACCATTGGTCCTTCCTGTGTTGCCGGAGGCGAAATTAAAAACGCTGTTCTGTTCGGCTATTCAAATAAAGCGCATGATGGATACCTTGGTGACTCGGTAATAGGTGAGTGGTGTAATATGGGAGCGGGTACTTCCAATTCCAACCTAAAAAACACAGCCAGTGAAATAAAAGTATGGACACCGAACGGCAAAATAGGGGCCGGTAAAAAATGCGGGGTTATGATGGGAGATTATTCTCGTACGGCTGTCAACACAGCTATTAATACAGGAACTGTAATAGGAGTGTGTTGCAATGTTTTTGGGAACGGGCTGACCCCAAAACACATCCCCAGCTTTTCCTGGGGAAGCGACGGTTTTGACCGCTATTCTTTTGAAAAAGCTGTCACTGATATAGATGCCTGGAAAAAACTGAAAGGGCATTCGATTTCAGATAATGAAAAAATGGTATTGAAATATATCTTTGATAAGTATTAAGGTGTAAGCCTGCCTGCGAGTCTCCGGTCGCTTACGCAATTGCTTTAGCGACGGTGCACATCCGTAGTCTTTGGCGATGGCACGGAGGCATGTTTTAAGGAATAAGCATGTGGTTTCACTCACGCACTAACCAAAAAAAAACTGATGAGAAAACAAATTGCCGCAGCTAATTGGAAAATGAACCTGAGCTTTCAACAGGGTGAAAAGCTATTAGACGAAATATTGGAGGCACGTATTCAACTCGATGATCAGCGGCTGGCTATTTTCGCTGTTCCTTTTCCTTACCTCCTGATGACTCGTAGTGAAGTTGGAAACGAGCGAAACTATTATGTTGCTGCACAGAATTGTTCTAATAAAAAATCTGGTGCTTACACGGGCGAAGTTTCAGCCGAAATGCTACGTTCTATCGGCATCACCTATTGTATAGTGGGCCATAGCGAAAGAAGGGAATATTTTAACGAAACCAACGCTATACTTGCCGAAAAGCTAAATATTTGCCTCGAGAATTTTATTACCCCGATATTTTGCTGCGGCGAAGCTTTAGACATCCGCGAAGCCGGCACGCAAAATGATTTTGTGGCGATCCAATTAAAGGAATCTTTGTTTCACCTGCCCGCCGAGAAAATAAAAAATATCATTATTGCTTATGAGCCGATATGGGCGATCGGAACAGGCAAAACAGCTTCTACCGAACAGGCACAAGAAATGCACGCTCATTTACGTTCTATACTCGCTGGACAATATGGAAAGGACATTTCAGACCAGGTTTCGATATTATATGGTGGTAGTGTAAAAGCGAATAACGCTAAAGAACTATTTAGCTGTCCTGATGTGGATGGCGGACTGGTTGGCGGCGCTTCGCTGGTTGCAGCCGATTTTATCGAGATCATCAGGGCACTGAAAAAATGATCGCAGGGATTTGCATTGAGCGTACAGACCTGTACCGGTCAAAACATCACCCGGCGGATTTTATCAAAGGTATTTTAAACCAGGTACCATCAAACGGCTAGACAATTCACCACCGTATAACATTGTTATCACCCGTAAGAACCAGGTGTTGCTTAGTTTTTTGCGGATAAGAGCCGTCGTCAATGGAAAGGATATCTACCCGCTTCCTGACAGCAGCCCGGTCATCATCACCGTTTTACAAAACAATCCGAAAGTAGTTATAACCGATGGATACCATTTTACTAAACCGGTTGAACTTGTCTATCATCACCTGAATACTTATTATTTCAAAGTGATCTGTGTAATAGACGATTTTCAGCTATTAGCCGGATCGTTATTGCTGATCACCCTTTACCTGATGGGATCCTATACCGGGATCCTGGGTTTAAAACTCAGCGCTTTTTTCCCTATAATCTACTTTCTTTTCTTCTATTACGTCAACCGGAAGGAATTCATACAGATAACTCCTGTATGAGGATGATCGGGACAGGATAATTATCTTGCGACCTAATGGAGAATACACTGATCATTAAAACCGGCGCAGCAGGTGACGTGGTCCGGACGACCAGCTTGCTCAATGTGCTGGATGGGAATATTTATTGGATCACAACTAACAAAAACAAACCGCTCCTGGATGGACAGCCAAACCTGCACGTTTTGTCGCTGCAGGAAGCTCACCGATCTTTAAAAGATACCCGGTTCAGCAACATAATTTCCCTGGAAGAAGACATGGATTGCGCAAAGTTGGTTACTGAATTGAAGACTGAGCAGATTACGGGTATTTATTATGACAAAGTGAGGATGAACTATACCGACGACTCGGCCCCCTGGTTTGATATGAGCCGCGTTTCAAATGTAGGCATGACCCGCGCCAACGAGTTAAAAGCCCTGAATACCGATTCATACCAGTTTCATATTTTTAAAATGATTGGAAAGAAGTTTACAGGCGAGCCTTACCGGGTATTTACTGACAATTCCGTGCGACAAAAAGACAAATTGATAGGGGTCGAAAAACGCACCGGGCGGCAATGGCCCAACAAACAATGGTGGGGATACGATGAATTGACCGGTCGATTAAGAAAGAACGGTATTCCTGTAAAACTATTTTCTCAAAAAACAGATGTGCGGGATTACATGCGTGATATTGCGGAATGCAGTTACGTCGTTTCCGGCGATACGTTAGCAATGCATGTGGCGCTCGCTTATGGTAAGAACTGTACCGCCATCTTCAATTGCACGAGTCCGCAGGAAATTTATGATTATGGGTTATTGAAAAAAATTGTGAGCCCCGTGCTTGACCGCTTCTTTTATTCCTCTTCTTATGATCTTGAAGCCGTGAATTCAGTACCGTTAACAGATGTTTATAATACTCTCGACGTTAACTATTGAACAGGCCGGGATTTCTTTCTCTTATTTTCTCTATTGTGTAGTTCCGTGAAGCTTGCAGCGCTTTCTCCAGGAGAGTGGTATATCCCTGTGGGTCGCCTTTTATCGTAGTAACAAACCCGGCGATTTCTTCGAGGCTATTATAACGGAAACAGCTTTTTTCGAGGAAGGGATCGATTTTGAGCGGTCCAGGGATAATGAATGGTTTTGCATGCTTGATGACGTCGAAAAGGTTGCCCGACGACATAGTCGTGCCGTATATCTCCCGAACACCATCCTCAATGACAGTAGTGAGAACAGAAGGAATAAAAACAAGATGGGCATTGTTCATTATCCTGTCAAACTCTGGCTGGGCCACGGTTTCAAATTCAAAGTAATCCAGTTGGGTATGCGTTAATTCGAGGCTTTTGATCTTTTTCAGTATTCGTGCTCCATATTCTTCGTAAAACCTTCCAAGAAATGTTATTGTTGCAGGGATATGTTGTTGTTCAAATAAACGAACTAGTGCCAGGGCCTGATCATAATCCCGGCGACGGCCATCGACTGTCCCCGGGATAACAATGTTTACCCGATCGTTGATTGAAGGTTGTGTTTGACGGCAGCTCGTTTCTTCAAAGACAGCGCCGGGGACGCAGTAGACTTTTTTATTTTTCGCCAGCTTTTGTTCCAGTGGACCAACAAGGGTCATGCCTACGACATTAAACTCTTTTATCACAGATAACAGCATTCTCCGGCCGATATAGCGGATAATTCTCCGCGGACTTAGCGAAGGTTTGAATTCAAACTGGGAATTGATGTTATGGATCGTCAGTACTACCCTGGTTTTCGGGAGCAGCAGGACAAGCAGGGCATAAATAATAAAATTGTTCGAAATAGTATTGAGATAAACCAGCTTTATTTCTTTTCTTTTGATCTCCCGGTAAATGTCTTTTATGAAAATGTATTTCGATTTTGTTTCCGGCTTTACGATCCAATCATATTTTTCCGGTTCGCGGGGGAATAGATGTTTGAATTGCTCCCATGCAGGTTGATAGGTGAATATAGTGATCTCATTCTTTCCATTGTCAAATAACTTTATGACAGGATAGGAGCCTTCAAAATGTTCTGTCTCGAATATTCCTGTTTTCATTTTCCTGCGGTTTGACTCTTGATGCCGGTTATATTAAATCCAAAAGTACCAACTGTAGTTATTCGGACGGAATGATAGTTCCTTTTGTAAAACCATGAATCTGCTTCGGAGGGCTCATGTTCCCAGCGGAATTCAGGCGAGAGCCAATCGAGAAGATCAATCATCATTTCACGGGCATTCTGCTTGTTTCCTTTTAGCCGCTTAACGATAAAAGTAACCGGGAATAATGTAACCGCATACAGGATGTACTGGATCCTGGCCGGCAGGCGGGAAGTAAATCTCCTGATAAAGTTGAAAAGGTTGTGAATGAAATTCTTCCTGGGATGATATAACCAAACACTTAGCTTGCCACCCTTTTTTACACAAGGCTCGATACATGAGAAGGATAGTTCTGTATTGTTTGTGTGGATCAACACTCCGCTGCAATGAACAATATCGAAGTGTTCAAACGCAACCGGGGGAAATTGCACGTCACCCTGGATGAACTGTGCATTGGGAGATGTATTATGCGCATTTGCTTTTTCAATACTGAGGCTAAAGTCCATTCCTAAAACAATCGCCCCTGCTTCAGCTATGAACTGATTTAGCACCCCATTACCGCAGCCTGCATCGAATACGGTTTTGTTTCGTAAGCTTTCCAACGTTTCATTTGTTTCGTCGAGGAACTGTTTGATCAGTGCAGGACGATCTTTGTCCCAGGTTTTGTCTTTATCGTAGTCAAATATTTTCCATTCCTGGGAGAAGCTCCTCTTCGTGCGTTTGTTTTTCCGCACGACATACCTAGTGAGCCTTTTGTATTTGCAACTGAGCAGTTCTTTGCGCGATGAATAATCGGCCAGGTGGTTTTGTAGAAAATCGCTGTAATCCAGGAATGCTTCAACTGTGAGACGGGGAATTCCTCTGATTACCGGGTAAAACCAGTCTTCAGTTGCGAATAAAATGCCATCCGATATTTCACTACTGCCGGGAAAACAGGAGATGGTTTGCAATTCCAGGGGTGACCGGGTGACCGGACATCTCAATATTTCCAGTAAAGACGGCTGCATTATCGCGGATGAAAATAAATCATTTTATGGGTCAGGTTTGGGATTATTTCTAAAGGCGTGAAGCCAGTTTGTACAGGAAATTTTTAATGCGGGTTTTGGGCCGTAGTGACCATTTGATTTTTTTAATGGCGCCTGGATTTGCATAACTGTTAATGCTTTTGATAAAATCCTGGAGCTTGTATCCGCTTTGCTCGAAAACTTTTTGGTAATCGTTTAGGTAAGGTAGCAACAGCCTATCATGGCCTTTCAGGATTTGCGACACGAGCATATCTTCGAAGTGAATGAAGATAATGGGGTATTCACCGTTGATCAAAACCCTGCCATTTACGAGTTCTCTTTTACATTCTTCATAATGCCAGGCCCCCACAGTGCATCCGCGGTGACGAATGATTTTCGTTCCTTCAAAATAAACAGGAAGTATGTCAAGATAACGCTGATCATCATGTATCCCCAGTTCGGGATGAGCACCCATCATGAAATGGCAGGCTTCAGCCCACCATTTCATAGCGGGTAGGGCTTGTCGGTTAGCTCCGATAAATCCCCCTGTAAAAATGCCGCTTGAAAAAAGAGCCAGGAAACTGTCTTTATCGGTGAGTGGATCGGCGTTTCGCCAAAGAGGCGTGAGCAGAACTGAAGAGCTGTTGAGTTCGGAAAACAGGAAATGATAGTCATTGAAAAAAAACATGTCGCAGTCCGTGTATAGCAATTTTTCGGAGCCGTTTTCCAGTAGGTAAGAAATGAAAACCGGCTTTAATGACCACCGGAAAAAATCCATCCTGATATGGGCATACTTTCGGTAAAGGCTATCAACCAGCGGGTAATCTTTGAGCTGTTTGGCAGTCATTATTTTTATGCCAGCAGGAGAATTTGCAGCGGGAAGAGGGCCGTTATCCGCGATCAACACGTGCAACAAAATTTCCGGCTCAAACTGGATGATAGATTTGTAAAGAGCCAGGGCTCTTGGATAATGGTCGGCTGTTATTATTGTACAAAAGGAATTCGCCATGTTATCCTGTAAATATAGAGAAAAGCACTACGCCGCGCTAAACACATGCAAATCTATAGTCTTATCTTTACCGGCTAAATAATTGCCTGCGTGATTAAACGATACTTTCTACAACAATACATGCAGGAACAATATGTACACGGCGGGGTGACGAATGTAGATGCTGAAAAACTGTTATTGGCAGAAGGTATCGAATCAATCTTTTTCCCATGTCACGATAGTTTTTCTCTACGAGCCAAATTTACCCGTTTAATTTTTCTGGTAAAAAAATCCCGTGAAATAAAGAAAGGATCGGTTGTATTCTTTCTTTTTCCGTTGTACGCCACAATGGAGAAACTTTTTTTACGGGTGTTGTTAAAGAGAAAGGTCACCCTGGTTTGTTACATCGTGGATATCGACGGAATTAAAGATGGGGACGAAAAGCTACTTGAAAAGGAAGTTCATTTTTTTCAAAGACTAAAATACTTTATCGTGCTGAATGCCGCCATGGACAAATGGCTGAAGGAAAGAGTGCCGGGAGCAGTTACGTCTGCCATCAATTTTCATTCTTTTTTGACGAGGCCGGTTTATCGTGAGCGGGTCAAATCATTTCAAATCGTTTTCGCCGGGAATCTGGCTAAAAGTCCATTTCTCGAGCAACTCCATCTATTAAATAAGCAATCGCCACTTCTTCATTTTAATTTGTATGGTCCGGATCCTTCCGGGCCCATGATGGACCAGGCGAATGTCACTTATCATGGTGTCGAAAAGCCTTATGAACTGCCGGAGAAGCTGGTTGGTTCATTTGGCCTGGTATGGGAGGGTACGAGCATTGAAAAACCTGAAAGCAGTATAGGGCACTACATACAATACATTACTCATCACAAATTGTCGCTTTACATCATCAGCGGATTACCTGTTATCATTTCGGTAACTGCCGGTACCGCTCCGCTGGTCGAAAAATATAAAATAGGATTAACCATTCACAACCTGTATGAACTGGAAGCAAAGATCAAGTCAGTTACCGAGGAGGAATACCTGCAGATGCAGGCGAACATGCGGCCGCTGGCAGAAAAAGCAAGTAAAGGGGAATTCCTGGCAGATGCTGTGGCTGAAATAATGGGAAAGCTATGAGTTGGATTTGAACTAGCTGTGATTGATCTTACAACAGGATACTTTTTCAATAGAAACATTCAAAGTCAAATTGAGCCTTATTGCGCATAGGCCCTGTAGGGCCCGCCCCGCCCGCCTCCACCACCCTGTGCCGTTGTAGTGTCTTATCCTGCAATGGCACATCATCCGCCAGTTGGCGGATCAGCTGTTTCAGCAAATTAATTTCTCGGATTCGGATTATCAAAATCAGACTGTCTAATTACAATGTAAACATCAGGTTGCAAATATCGTTTTCCAGGCAGCCAAAACCAAAGGAAAAACACCAGAATAAATGCGAAAAAACTGGTGAGAGTGTGATCAAATAACGTCTTTTATTGCCATTTGAGTGACTAAAACTTCAGCTTCTTCATGTAAGCTGCGTCGGCTTCGGCAGCCAGGATAGGAGTTGTGTTGTCCCAACGTTCATGCTCCACGATATAATATTCCATGCCGTATGATTTTGCCGTCTTTAGGATCTTTGGAAAATTAATGCTGCCAGTACCCAATATGCAAGAAGCATCGTGCTCGGCCGAGCCTTTTATCCTATCCTTGATGTGGCAGGCTCTGAAACGGAACTTATATTTTTTTATCCATTCCTCTGGATTCTGCCCTGCAGTAACAACCCAATAGATATCCATTTCAAAATCCACCATCGTCGGATCGGTGTTTGACATCATCACATCCTGGGGTACCTGGCCGTCTATTTCTTTAAATGAATAGTCGTGGTTGTGGTAGGCAAAACGCAAACCATTCTTCTTGCATATCTCACCTTTTTTATTGAATTCGTCGGCGAACTTTTTAAAGTCATCAATTGATTTTTGAGGGCCTTTATACGGACACATCAGGTATTTCATCCCGATGGCGGCTGCTTCGCTGGCTTTTCTTTCAAAATCCTTGCTGATATCGCAATGCGAAGAAACAATCGTCATTCCCAATTCATCCATATAACTTTTAAATTCCGTGTTGGACATACCCCAGAACATACCTTTGCTTCCTTCGAAGCTTTCGACCTGTTTATAACCGAATGAAGCGATCTGTTTCAACGTACCTTTTGGATCTTTTGCCATATCATCGCGAACCGACCAAAGCTGCAGGCCAAAGTTTTTTACATGTTTCTTTTGTTCGGCAAACAGCTCTTCTGAAAATACATTGCCGGCCAGTGAAGCAAAGGCAATCCCGGAGGACAATCCTGCCGTTTGCTTCAGGAATTTTCTGCGATCGTAGTTCATAGTCTTATTTCTGATTAATAGTTTATTGTCTGGGTTTAAAAAATAACTTTCAATATAAATTGAAACCTCTTGGATTCTTAAATTAGGAATAGGCCTTATCGCCTTTTTTATACGGCAAAGCCCCATCATATCTTCCCGGAACTGACACATGCCGCATTGCCAGTGTAGCTCCCTGTTTGGAAGTAAAGAATCCTAATAAGGTCAATTGTTTGATCATTGTATAATAATGCTGTGGCGAAGCGATAAACTGGTCAGATCTATTTTTCTTTTTCAATTCTTCGTAGGCCGGCATGTCTTTTTTCGCCTGGGCAGCATTATATTCTTTTGATTCTTTCTCGAGATCGTTCAGCAAGGCTGCCCGTTCTTCGACTGAACTATCCATGAATAATTTCCCGTGTTTCTTTTTGCAGGTTTCCTGTAATTGAGAAATGCCGTTCATGAACACGTCCTGTACTACCTGTGGATAGCACTCGGTGACATACAGCTTCATGAATTGGCCCACTTGTGCCTCTTTAGCGCCCGGGGTGGAGGTAGCTGGCAGGATCGTTTCTCCAATCTCATCCAGCAAGGAAATAGTGGTCGGCGTAAAACCGGCCTCTGTTTTTGCACCGGACGTACATCCGCTTAAAAAAAACTCACCGCCGATCACGGCGCTGCCTGTAGCCAGGGCGATCATTTTTAAAAGTTCTCTTCTGTCCATAGTTTAACCCCCCAAACCCCCTGAAAGGAGGCTTCACACTCCGCACTATGACGAAGTGTTTTGCTGTTTCGTAAAAATTTTTTTTGCGATCGCTTTCTCGATAGTTTCCAAAACAGTTTCTATTTGAGTAAGTACCTGTTCATTGGAAAACCTGATCACTTCGTATCCCCAGCCTTCTAATTCCTTTTGGCGTATCTCATCTTTTTGGCGGATTCCAGGCAAGTCGTGAATGGAACTATCGATTTCAATTATCAATTTAGCCTTATGACAATAAAAATCTGCTATATAAACGCCGATTGGATGCTGCCTCCTGAACTTTAAGCCACCGATTTTATTTTTTAGGTACATCCATAAAATTGTTTCCCCGGCAGTCATGTTCTCGCGAAGCTCTTTGGCACTTTGGAAAATCAAATGACTGGCTCCCTCAAATATGCCACCTTGCTTGTATGGATTCTTTAATGTCATTTCAAATATTTAGGGTCTTCATAAGTGTCCTTTAGGGGATCTGCCTGCCATCAGGCACGTTTAGAGATCATAAATTCTTCACCGCATAATCAGCTGCCCTTGCCGTAAACGCCATGTACGTCAATGAGGGGTTTTGGCAGGCGGACGAGGTCATGAAAGCACCGTCGGTTACGAACACGTTAGGTGCGTCCCATACCTGGTTCCATTTATTCAGCACAGATGTTTTGGGATCACTGCCCATTCTTGCCGTGCCCATTTCATGAATGCCCTGCCCGATGCTGTAATAAGTCTCCCACGGACGAACATTCTTCACACCTGCAGCTTCAAACATGGCAATCAAATCTGCCACGATATCCTTTCTCATCTTTATTTCATTTTCCTTCAATTCTGCATCCATAGCCAACACTGGCAATCCCCATTTGTCCTTTTTAGTTTTGTCTAAATAGATCCTGTTTTCGTGATTGGGAAGCGTTTCACCAAAACCGGTGGCGCCAATTCTCCATTCACCTGGTTCGCAAAGTTGATCCTTGAAATCTTTACCGATGTTCAATTCAGCGATCTCGCGGTTCCAGCCGGAACGGCTGGCAGACCCCTGGTAGCCGTATCCTCTTAGAAAATCCCGTTTGTCGCTGCCAATATTTGCAAAACGCGGGATATAAAAACCAGTTGGCCTTTTCCCGAAATAATATTTATCCTCATATCCTTCTATCTCGCCCTCCGCACCGATGTTGTAATGATGATCCATTACATTGTGTCCCAGCTCACCGCTACTGCTTCCCAATCCATCTGGCCATACATCCGTAGCGGAATTCATTAATATCCATGCTGAGTTCAATGAAGAAGCGCAGAGAAAAACGATCTTTGATTTGAAAGTATAGGTTTGATTGTTCTCGGTATCCATTACTTCAACGCCCGTAGCTTTTTTCTTATCCTTGTCATATAACACCCGGTGTGCGATAGAATAGGGACGTACGGTCAGCTTACCTGTTTTCATCGCAGCAGGGTAGGTAGAAGATTGCGTGCTGAAATAGCCGCCGAAAGGACAACCCTCCCAGCAGCGTGACCTGTACTGGCAACCGGGACGTTCATTGTGCGGTATGGTGATATTGGCAACGCGGCCAATAAATAAATGCCTGTCTCCTTTATATTTTTCTTTTATTCTCGCTGCTACGTCTTTTTCAACAATATTTAATTCAAAAGCCGGGAGAAACTGTCCGTCCGGCAAATGTGCAAGGCCCTGTTTTGAACCGCTGATACCGGCGAATTTTTCAACATGATCATACCATGGAGCGATCTCTTCATAATTCACCGGCCAGGGAATGGCGATACCATCTCTTTCATTGGCTCCAAAATCCATCGGGCTCCAGCGATAGCTTTGCCGACCCCATAGAATTGAACGGCCGCCGAAGCGATAGCTTCGCCACCATGTAAAAGGTTTTACTTCTGTATATGGGCAATCTTCTTCATTGGCCCAGGCATCCATCACCTGTTCCTGCGCGGCCCAGCCCCGGTGGATGACAGGATATTTCTTTTTTTGTTCGTCGGTGGTTGAGCCACGATGGGGAAGTTCCCAAATCTCTTTTGTAGCAGTCTTATAGTCTTTGATATGCTCGTAAGGTCCGCCTCTTTCAAGGAGTAAAACGGTCAGGCCTTTTTCGCAAAGTTCTTTGGCCGCCCATCCACCAGAGATTCCAGAACCGACAACAATTGCATCGAAAGTATTATCTGCCATACCGAAAGTATTAAAGCATTAATCCAACCCCGCGAATGCCCTGTCTCCTTTTTTATAGGGAAGATCTGCATCAATTTTTCCCGGTACGGGCGTATAACGCAACGCACCCTTTCTTCCTTCTTCGGACGTAAAATACCCGGAAATCGTAAGCTGTTTCATCATGCTGAAATAATGTGCCGTCCATTTTTCCCGCTGAAAACCTGAATTGCCTTTTTCATGCTCTTCTTTTTCTCTCTTTATTTGTTCAGCGTCAAAAGCGGGTCTCTTGCCAGCATATTCCTTGGCTTCACTATCCAATTTTACCAGGAGGCTCTTCCGCTGTTCGGGTGTAGCTTTCATAAATGATGTACTATGCATCTTATTGCATTCATCATTTAGTTTGGCAATGCCAGTATGAAATGCTTTCTGATCGCTGGCGGTATAGCAATCATTCACCATGGTGCGCATGAACTCACCGATCTTTGCATCCTTTGCTCCCGGTGTATTTGTCTTTGGCAAGATCGTTTCACCCACTTCATCCAGGAAGGCAATATCATCCTGGGTAAATTCCATGGAAGTACCAGCCTCCGGGTTTTTGCAACCGGATAAAAAGAATTCCCCGCCAACAAAAGCGGTGCCTGTTGCCAGGGCGATCATTTTTATAAGTTCTCTTCTGTCCATAATATTTAGTTGTCTGGTGTCGGTTGTCAGTTGCCAGTGGTGAGTTACCGTCACCTCACCGGACACCTGTCAACCGACAACTGTTTATAAATTACCTTTCTTCAATTCATCAACCGCAAAATTGGCTGCCCTGGCTGTCATGGCCATATAAGTCAATGACGGATTTACACAGGAAGCCGAGGTCATGCATGCGCCGTCAGTAACAAATACATTCTGGCAATCCCAAACCTGGTTATTGGCATTAAGTACCGATGTCTTTGGATCGTTACCCATTCTGGCTGTTCCCATTTCATGAATGCCCATACCCGGGAAATATTCATTGTCATACGTGTTGACATTCTTTACACCGGCAGCCTCAAGCATTTCTTTCATGTCATTCTGCATATCGACCCGCATATTCTTTTCATTCTCCCTTATGGTCACATTCATAGCTAAGACAGGCAATTTCCATTTATCCTGTTTAGTCTTATCGAGCGAAATGGTGTTATCATGATAAGGCAGTATCTCACCAAAGGCTGTTGCACCGATTCTCCAGGGTCCTGGTTCAGCCAGCATGTCTTTCAGGTCAGCCCCGATCGACATTTCCCTTACTTCTCTCGACCAACCCTGGCGGTTGGCAGCACCCTGATAGCCAAACCCACGGAGATAATTTCTTTTTTCATCGCCGGGAAGATTGCGGAAACGCGGGACATAAAAGCCCGTGGGACGGAACCCATAATAATATTTGTCTTCGAAGCCATCCACATCCCCACTTGCGCCGCAACGGAAATGATGATCCATTACATTATGACCTAATTCACCACTGCTGCTTCCCAAACCTTCCGGCCAAATGTTCGTGGCTGAGTTCATCAGTAACCAGGTTGAGTTAAAAGAAGAAGCGCAAACGAACACAACCTTGCTGAAGAACTCATAGGTTTGATTGGTCTCAGAATCCAACACCCTTACTCCTTTTGCTTTCTTGGTGTCTTTGTCATAGATAATTTCTGTAACTATGGAAAAAGGACGTAACGTCAAATTTCCTGTGGCCACAGCAGCCGGCAGTGTAGAAGATTGCGTGCTGAAATAAGCGCCGAAGGGACATCCATTTGCACACATATTACGGTACTGGCAGGGAGTTCTGCCTGGTATCGGTTCAGTCACATGTGCAGTGCGCCCAATAATGATTGTACGTTTATTGTTGTAATGTTGTTTGACACGCGCAGCTACATCTTTTTCTACGACATTTAACGGCATGCCCGGCAGGAAATGACTATCGGGAAGTTGTGGCAGGTTTTCATATGTTCCCTGGATGCCTGCAAATTTCTCAACATGGGTATACCAGGGTTCGATGTCTTTATACCGTATCGGCCAGTCGACAGCAATACCGTCCTTGGCATTGGCTCCAAAATCGATATCGCTCCAGCGATAAGTTTGACGACCCCACATCAGTGAGCGTCCACCGACATGATAGCCGCGGAACCAGTCAAAACGTTTTGTTTCAGTATAGGGGCATTCGCTGTCTTTTACCCACCAATGAAGACTTCTTTCATTTAGCGGATAATCCCTTTTTAATACCGGGTATTCTTCAATCATTTTCTGCGTACGACCGCCACGATGCGGGTACTGCCATACCGGCTTATTACTTTGCTCATAGTCGGTGACATGTTTGATGTCGTGTCCCCTTTCGAGCATGAGTGTTTTCAATCCCCGTTCTGTCAACTCCTTTGCGGCCCAGCCACCACTGATCCCGGAGCCAACTACGATTGCTTCGAATGTGTTATCAGCCATCTTGAATGTATTATTTTGAGTTTTTAAGCCTCACCCTCTTATCCCTCTCCAAAGGAGAGGGACGATACTGCAGTGTTCCTGCAAACTTCAGAGCTCTTATATCACCTTCAATGCTCCTTGGCATTTTAAGCCTCACCCTCTTATCCCTCTCCAAAGGAGAGGGACGATACTGCAGTATTCCTGCAAACTTCAGAGCTATTATATCACCTTCAATGCTCCTCGGCATTTTAAGCCTCACCCTCTTATCCCTCTCCAAAGGAGAGGGACGATACTGCAGTGTTTCTGCAAACTTCAGAGCTATTATATCACCTTCAATGCTCCTCGGCATTTTAAGCCTTACCCTCTTATCCCTCTCCAAAGGAGAGGGACGATACTGCAGTGTTTCTGCAAACTTCAGAGCTATTATATCACCTTCAATGCTCCTCGGCATTTTAAGCCTTACCCTCTTATCCCTCTCCTTGCTTCTCCGCCAGTCGGCGGATCGCAATGACGAGGAGAGGGACGATGCATCAGTGCTCCTCCAATCTTCAGAACTGTTACATCAACTTCAGTTCTTCTCAGCATTTTGCATCTTCCTTTTCCATTGCGTCGTCAAAAAGCCTGAACTGCTTGATCGTTCAGCAATAGGAAAACTTCTCATTCACCAACTAGATATCACAAATCTTCACCGCCTTTTTGAGCGCTGCTATCTTTTCGTCATTATCCTTCTGATCGGGAACGAACTCCTGTGCGACATAGTCTTTGAACCCGGTCTCAAGTATCGCTTTCATGATTGCCGGGTAATACAGTTCCTGGGTCTCATCGATGATATGCCTCCCCGGTACACCGCCGGTATGGTAATGTCCTATATAATCTTTGTTGTCTTTTATTGTACGTATGACGTCACCCTCGTCGATCTGCATGTGGTAGATATCATACAATAATCTGAAATTGGGAGAGCCAATGCGTTTTACCAGTTCAACACCCCACGGTGTGCGGTCGCACATATAATCTTTGTGGTTCACCTTGCTGTTCAGTAACTCCATCTGGATGATAACGTTGTTCTGTTCTGCCAGGCTCATGATTTGCTTGAGTCCTTCGACGCAGTTTTTCAATCCTGTTTCATCGTCCATCCCGTTCCTGTTACCACTGAAGCAGATCAGGTTTTTATAACCCGCTTTAGGAAGCAGGGGTATTGTTTCATTGTAGTCTTTGATAAGACTCGCATGAAAATTCTTATTGTTCCATCCTTCGGTCAGGCTTACTTTACCGGCGATATAGCACATGGAACAAAATATGCCGTGTTTTTGAAGGGTTGGCCAGTCTTTTGGGGCGATGAGGTCAATAGCGCTGAATCCAATTTTTTTCACCGTCAGGCATAGCTCTTCCAGGGGTAAAAAATTGTAGGTCCACTGGCAAACTGAGTGGTTGATATTGCCTTTTAGCCGATAGTTATCGCCATTGTAAGTTTCTTTCAGGGCTTCTTTATTTGTAAATGAAGATAATAAAGGTGCTGATGCGGCAGACAAAGCTCCTGCAGCTATGGTTTTCAAGGCATCCCTTCTTTTAGGCTTGTTCATATGGCATTAGCGTTGAAGTGAAGTTACGGTTTAAATAAAAGCATTGTCAACCGGCCGTCTTTTTTTTGTCTTTGAATAACATCACAAAAAACAGCAATACGATCAAAGCAATCCCAGCCGGTACCATCCAGACCTTTGTCCAATTTGTGACCGACGAGCTGCCTTCTCCGGTCGTATACATTTTTTGCACGTATCCTGCAATCAAGGATCCAATATACATACCTATTCCGTAAGTGGCGAGGGAGATCAATCCCTGTGCCTGTGATTTAATTCTTTCTCCAGCTTTCTGGTCGCTATAGATCATTCCACTTACAAAAAAGAAATCGAAACAAATCCCATGTAGCAGAATTCCGGCATAAAGCATCCATTCCGATGTAGAAGCATTGCCGTATCCAAAACAAAGAAATCTTATAATCCAGGAAAGCAATGCTACGATTAATATCCATTTAATCCCAAGTCTTCTGTATACAAAGGGAAGCAGTATCATAAAAATCACCTCAGAGGCCTGCCCCAGTGACATTTTGTTCTCAATGTAAAAAGTGCCAGGCAGCGTTTGTCCGGGATGAGCTGCGATAAATGCAGTTTTATAGGCGTCAGTAATCGATGGATTGCCCATAGCATAATAGAAGGAAAGTGGAATGCAAATCAATATAGATGCTATAAAAAATACCGCGTATGACCTGTCTTTGAATAGAACGAAGGCATCTTTACCTACAATCTGTCCAACACTTACTGGCCCTTTTATAGTAGGAGGTGTATTGGGAAGAGTAAAAGCATACAATCCAATTACAACAGATGTGATCATGGATATGGTAAAAATGGCGCTCTTATCGCCCCAACCCATGAAACCGATCCAATTGGTAACAGCGATCCAGGCAATGGTACCCATTAGCCGAATGAGAGGAAACTGTTTTTCGGGAGCCGTCATCTGGCGCATCGAGATTGAGCTGGTTAAAGCGATAGTTGGCGCAAACGTGAGGCAATACAACAGCATTGTCCAATAAAAAACGTCATAATCTGTTATCTGGGTAAGGGCGAATAATAACCCGGCACCGGCCAGATTAAGTATACCCAGAACTTTCTGGGCGGCAAAAAATCTATCGGCCAACATACCGACTAAAAAAGGCGATATGATCATTGCAATGGAAAAAGTCGAATATATATTGCCGACTTGGATTCCGTTAAAGCCGATAGCAAAAAGATATTTGGAAAGCTGGCCGTACCATGATCCCCAGACTACAAACTGGAGAAACATCATCACCGAAAGTTGTATTCCCGTTGACGGTTTCATAATTCTGATAGCTGGAGTCTATAAAGCTGGTTGCAACACTACTTTTTTCTTATTACGCATATAAATATACAATCCCATAAAAGCGACAATAAGTATAATGGGAATTACTAGCGTCGTATTAATGACCTCCGGTCCGGCAGCTTTATTGGCCGCACCCAACGCATCTTTCATCTCTTGTGTAGCTTCAGGAGCATTATATAATTTGAGATCGGCACCGGCGGGAAGTTTGTCTGCTATCAGTTTATCATAATGCCCACCCATGAACATCATATATACTGAAACAGCGAACATGCCGGCGCCACCCATGAGGTTAATACCCACTGCGCCTGTCTTTGGCAGGTATTCTGAAACAAAGCCAAGCATACATGGCCAGAAATAACATACACCCATTCCAAATACCAGTGCACCAACGAAAATCATATCACCTGAAGTGTGTCCCAATAAATATAGCCCGATCGTTGCAAGTATTGCAGACATCAATAATACTCCCTGCGGAGCTAACCGATGAACAATTGGGCCAGCAAATGCTCTCCCGACCGCCATTACGCCGGTGGAGACCGTCAAAATAAGTATCGCATTATTTGAAACGTTATTTAATAATACACCAATCCATTGGCCTGTGAATAGCTCAGTGATGGCGGTGCCAAACATCAGGATGATCATGAATATAAAAAGCGGGTTCGCCAGGGACTTGTACATCTCTGCTGTTGATATACCGCTGGCTACTCTTTCTGTGACCGGGAACTTCTGCCGCATGAAGATAAAGCCATACAATACTGCTGGTATCAGCATTAAACTAACAAGCATTTTCCAGTTACTTATGTTATCGGTGCCGGCAACTTTTTGTCCGAGGAAATAAACCAATAACGTTCCAATCACTATTCCTCCGGGAAACCACAAATGAAAATGATTCAGCTTGGTCGTTTTATTGTCGGAATACATTGATGCAATAAGAGGATTGCAAGCGGCCTCGACAGTGCCATTTGCGATACCAATCAAAAGGGTTGAGCTAAATAAAGCCCAAAACGGATTGCCCAGGCTTCCAGCAAAAACTGTAAGAAGAATTCCAGAAAGATGAAATAAAAATGCAATCATCAGCAATCTTTTCATCCCGATGACATCGACAATCACACCACCGATAATAACAGCCAAAGGGAAACCCCAGAATGCTGTGGCGGCGATAGCTGCGATCTGGGCCTTATCTAAATTGAATTCAGAACCCCATGTACCCAATAATCCGGCCCGGATTCCAAAAGAAAGCGATGTAACTAATAAAGCGAGGCAACTGCCTACGAACAGCTGGTTCTTGTTTACGGCTTGCATATCGTTAGTTTTGAAAAAATTATTTTACGAAAAACTAAATGTACTACTTTTAAACACCATTTTATTTTTACTCAAAACATTTTAATTCACACTTTTACTTCAAACGATTGCAATGGCAACACGTAAATTAAGAATGGGAATGATAGGTGGTGGCCCCGGTGCATTTATCGGTGCCGTACATCGCATAGCTGCCAATATCGATGGCGAGATTGAACTGGTCTGTGGCGCATTCAGCAGTGATCCTGAAAAATCAAAACAGGCCGGTGAAATGCTCAACCTGTCTCCGACCCGCATCTACGGGTCATACAAAGAAATGATAAGAAGGGAGACCGAACTGTCCGCAACTGAAAAAATGGATTTTGTCAGTATCGTGACACCCAATCACGTTCATTTCGATCCGGCAAAGCTTGCATTGGAAAATGGCTTTCACGTGGTATTGGATAAACCGATGACCTTTGACCTGGCGGAAGCTAAAAAACTACAAGCAATTGCTAAAAAAGGTCAATTGTTTTTTTGCCTGACACATACTTATACCGGTTATCCCATGGTGAAAGAAGCAAGGCAACAGGTGTTGAGCGGCAAGTTTGGAAAAATAAGAAAGATATATGTTGAATATCCGCAGGGATGGCTCAGCACTTTTCTCGAAGGCGGCGATCAGAAGCAGGCGGCATGGAGAACCGATCCCTCAAAAAGTGGTATTGCCGGTTGTATGGGAGATATCGGTACCCATGCATTTAATCTTGCGGAATATGTGAGCGGGTTAAAAACAATGAAGCTTTGCGCCGATATCAATATTGTAGTGGAGGGAAGGAAACTGGATGATGATGGAGCCGTTTTGTTGAAATATGATAATGGCGCAACCGGTGTATTGTTTGCTTCACAGATAGCAGCTGGTGAAGAGAATAATGTTAAGGTAAGAGTGTTTGGCGAAAAAGGAGGTATAGAATGGAAACAGGAAGATGAAAATAGTTTAATTGTCAAATGGCTCGATAAACCGAAAGAAACCTGGCGGACAGGTACCGGCTATGTCAGTTCTTTTGCTTCCCACAATTCACGTACTCCAGCCGGACATCCGGAAGGATACCTGGAAGCATTTGCAAATTTATATCGCAATTTTGCCCTGTGTGTAAAAGCGCAGCTGGCTGGTCAAACGCCAAAAGCGGAATGGCTCGACTTCCCGGGCATAGAAGACGGAGTCAGAGGAATGGCGTTTATAGAGAACGTAATTAAAAGTGGAAAAGGCACCGAAAAATGGGTTGATTTCACGGTTTGATCCGCCGCCAAAGAACTAATTTCTCGCAGCGGCGCAACGACGCAGCGAGAATAGTATGGATGAGAACAAAATAGCAACGACAGTCTTAGATGCAGCGTTCAAAATTCATAGGGAATTGGGACCAGGCTTGTTTGAATCAGTTTATGAGGCGGTAATGGAATACGAACTTGTTAATACACATAAGCTGACTGTCAGGCGACAATGTCCGATTCCCGTGACATGGAAGGAGATCAAGCTAGAACTTGGGTTCAGAACTGATATGATTGTTGAAGACAAAGTTGTAATAGAATTGAAATCCATCGAGTCAATCGCACATGTTCATTTGAAATAAGTATTAACGTATTTGCGATTAACCAAATTAAAGTTGGGTTTGGCGATAAATTTTAACGAGGGATTGCTTAAAAATGGTATTAAAAGAATTGTAAACAATCTTTAAAAATGGCGTGGCGCCGCTGCGCCGCCGCGAGAAACATGACTACAGTTAAAGGCCCCGGAATATTTTTAGCGCAATTCATGGGTGATACAGCGCCATTCAATAATATGCGTTCGATTTGCCTTTGGGCGAAAGCGCTTGGATTTAAAGCTGTACAAATACCGACATGGGATCCAAGATGTATCGATCTGCAAAAAGCGGCTGAAAGTAAGACCTATGCTGATGAATTAAAAGGTATGGTCAATGAATGCGGCTTGGAGATATCTGAACTGTCTACTCATCTGCAGGGACAATTGGTAGCTGTTCATCCCGCCTATGATTCGCTGTTCGATGGATTTGCTCCGGAAAAACTTCGGGGTAATTCAAAAGCCAGGGCCGAATGGGCTGTTCAACAGGTAAAGTATGGCGCGAAAGCTTCACAGAACCTCGGATTAAATGCGCATGCCACATTCAGCGGGGCATTGCTCTGGCATACGTTTCATCCGTGGCCACAACGTCCTGCCGGCCTCGTGGAAGAAGGCTTTAAAGAACTGGCGAAAAGATGGACGCCGATCCTGGATTATTTCGATGAATGCGGTGTAGACGTTTGTTATGAAATACATCCGGGCGAAGACCTGTTTGACGGAGTCACTTATGAAATGTTCCTGGAAAAAGTAAAGAACCATCCGAGGGCCTGTCTCCTGTATGATCCTTCTCATTTTGTGTTACAGCAGTTGGATTATATACAGTACATCGATTTTTATCATGAAAGGATCAGAGCTTTTCATGTGAAGGATGCTGAATTCAATCCTACTGGCAGGCAGGGAACATTCGGCGGCTATCAAAGCTGGTTAAACCGTGCTGGACGCTACCGTTCGCCGGGAGACGGACAGGTCGATTTTAAAACCATCTTCAGCAAGCTGGCACAGTATGATTACAGTGGATGGGCCGTTATGGAATGGGAATGCTGTATAAAGAACGCCGAAGACGGGGCCAAAGAAGGAGCGGAGTTTATCCAAAAGAACATCATACGGGTAACGGAAAAAGCATTCGATGATTTTGCAGGTACTAAAACGGATGATAACTTTAACCGATCAGTACTCGGGCTGAAATAATATTTTACAATCAAAATTTACCAAATGAAAAAAGTTATAGTTGCATCGTTTGTGATTTTTGCCCTGGCGGCCTGCGGCGGGAACGATTCAAAAGATGGCAAAGACGCGAAAAAAGAAGAAACCAAGGATAATTCTTCTGAAGGTTCTGAGCTCAGCTCTAATCCTGATTATCAAAAAGGCCTGGCAATTGTTGCCAAGAACGATTGTTTTACCTGTCATGCAATAAGTGAGGCGAAAGTAGGACCCACTTACATGGATGTTGCCAATAAATATGCCGGGGGAGGAGATAGCATTATCAACTATCTTTCCAATAAAGTGCGTAATGGCGGCACCGGTGTCTGGGGACAAACGCCGATGACTCCTCACCCGCAGGTAACAGAAGAAGATGCAAAAGCTATGGTAAAATATATCCTGTTACTAAAAAAGTAAGCCCGGGTGATTTACTGAGCTATATTGATAAACAAATTCTTTTCATCAATAAAATAAATGGCATGAGAAAGGTATTGACCGGTAGTCTTTTTTTACTTGTCCTGGCAGCCTGCAACAATTCAGGTTCGGACAAAAAAAGTAGCTCTGATTCTTCTAACAGTGAAACGCTAAGAAATCCTCCTTCCGACAATTCATTGACAGATGAGGAAAAAAAGCAGGGATGGCAATTGTTGTTCGATGGACAAACAACAAAGGGCTGGCATAAATACGGTGGAGCACCGGTTGGTGCAGCCTGGAAAGCTGAGAATGGAATTCTTTATCTTGACACTTCCTCAAAAAAAGACTGGCAAACAGCCAATGGAGGCGATATCGCAACCGACCAGGAGTTTGAGAATTTTGATTTGAAGTTAGAATGGAAGATTTCACCCAAAGGAAACAGTGGTATCATATTCCTGGTGCACGAAGACACCGCTAAGTTTGATTATTCTTTTAAGTCTGGACCCGAAATGCAGATAGTCGATAACGAAGGCCATGAGGATGGAAAAATACTTAAACACCAGGCAGGTGATCTCTATGACCTGATCTCATCCAGCGTAAAAGCAGCAAAGCCGGTTGGAGAATGGAATCAGGCGGAAATAAAAGTGCAAAATGCGAAGCTCGATCTTTATCTCAATGGAGAAAATGTAGTATCAACAACTCTTTGGGATGACAACTGGAAAAAGCTTGTTGCGGGAAGCAAGTTCAAAGAGTGGCCTGGCTTTGGCACATACAAACAAGGGAAAATATGCCTTCAGGACCATGGCAACCAGGTATCTTTCCGGAACATCAAGCTGAAGAGTTTATAAACATTTCCTGTCCGCGATGTTGATAAGGCCATTTCCCCGTTGTAATTGACGGAGAAATGGCTTAATTTTTCTTTATTAAAACCAACTGTTATGGATACCGCAATTTTTTCGAACATCAACTGGTTAGCTGTATTAGTCGCAGCTCTTGCTTATTTCGCACTTGGAGCGCTATGGTACTCCAAAGTTTTATTTGCCAATTCCTGGGTCAAGCTCACGGGGGTTAACATGAGTGATCCGAGCGCCAGGACAGGAGTCGCACAAATCATGGTCTCGTCTTTTATCCTGATGTGCGTCGCCTGCGTTGCGTTGGCTATCCTGATCGCCAAGATCGGAATTGCCGGATGGATGACGGGTTTAAAGGTCGGATTGATAGCGGGGATCTGTTTTGCTGCTACTTCAGTCAGCATTTCTTACCTGTATGAAAAAAGGCCTCTCGGTCTTCATTTGATCAATGGCGGCTACAATATCATCGGTTGCGCCATTGCTGGGATAATTATTGCTTCATGGCCGAAGTAAACGTTTAAAGGTTGAAAGGTTGAATGGTTTAAAGGTTTAAGAAGTTTAAAAAGTTTCAGGGGTTTGATAGCCTTTGGAGCTTTTTTTATTTCTCACAGTTAAATGAGCCTTTACCTTGAAGGATATATCTTTCGGGTAAGCAAGTCTTTTACTCTCCCGAGAATATAAGTAACAAAATATTCATCCTTGATTTTTTCTTTTTTCGCCTCAGCTATAGCAACTTTTATTAGTTTGATGAATTCACTTTTTTGCAGGGAAGGTACAAGAATATAATATCCACAAAATTCCAAAATATCGAACTCTAACTTTTGCTCGTTGTATCTCAAGATTAGATCTTCACTGGTGAGCTCCCATTTGCCAGTAGTTGTATCTCTATCGTAGCGACCGGCGTAGACGTTGGTAAAATTTCCGGATAAGTTTAGTTGTAATTTTACTCTGTCAAAAACGCCCACCTCTGCTATGTATAGTCCGCTAACCTGTTGCCAGGTCAGGGAGTTCGGCCTTTTAAACTCCGGGATTTCACTATAGTCATCATTTTTCTGGGCAATGACAAGAACGGAAGATAGCATGAATACGATGGTGACGAAATATCTCATGATCTAATGAGCAATTGAAGACTATTACCTGAAACTAGATGCCTTTAAGCTTTTTCCGCTTACTCAACCACTCTTCAAACTGTTTTAACGTAAAACTGCTGAGATTATTTTCCTTTGTCAATCCGCCTTTTTGCGCAGCCAGGGTGCCATATTTTACATCATCGAAGCCTTCAAGATAGTGTGCATCGGGATCGATGGAGATAAGTACTTTCTTTTGGAGGGCATAATCGATCCATTTCCAATCCATGTCAAGCCGGCGGGGATGCGCATTCAATTCTATTACTACCTGATTGGCCGCACATGCCTCGATGATCTTCTTATGATCTACTGGATAACCGTTACGGCTTAGTAACAACCTGCCCGTCATATGGCCAAGTATGGTCGTATAAGGATTTTCAATGGCCTTGAGAAGACGTGCCATTGCTTTTTCCTCCGGCATCTTCAGGTTACTGTGCACGGACGCAATGACGAGGTCGAATGTGGCAAGTATCTTATCGGCATAGTCCATGCTACCATCATTCAGGATATCGCATTCGATACTCTTGAATATTTTAAAAGGTTTCAGCTTGCCGTTCAACTCATCAACATAACGATGCTGCTCGCGGATCCTTTCTTCTGACAACCCATTTGCATACACCGCTACTTTGGAGTGATCGGATATGACCATGTACTCATAGCCTCTTTTGATACATTCCTTTGCCATCTCCTCGATAGTAGGTGCACCGTCGCTCCAGTTGCTATGACTGTGAATGATTGATCTAATATCCCCCGGTTGGATCAGTTCGGGCAGCGATTTTTTCTTTGCTTTGTCAATAATTGCCGCGGTTTCCCGTAACATGGGCGGTACAAATGCAATTCCGGCTTTTTCAAAAACGATCTCATCGTTTTCGGTTTCATCGCCTTTATACTTCAGGTTCGGATAATCCTTGTTAAATGCTTCAACAAATTCTTTGCAGCCGGTTGTTTTGAATAATTCTTCCGCACGGTTCTTACCACCCGTATATAGACGAAGCTTCAATCCATTTTTCAATTTATACAGAAGAGTCGTAGCCGTTTCTTCCAGCAATTCGGGCGGCTGTGCCGTTTGAAATTTCGGCTTTACCAGTTGATTATTCTCCATGACCACGTACTCGAGCTCTTCGATGATCGGCTCCTGTCTCCTGAATGCTCCGGTCACCCTTACATCGGAAGGGGAAAATATTTTTTTAAGATAGTTATCGACCTGGGGAAATACTTCATCGATCTGCGCGTACAAAAAGCTTCCCTGGTTTTGTAAATAGAATTCTATCGCTTCCTGAACATTCGCCTGAGTTTTGCCGCCAAATCCTTTGAACAGGGTCAACCGGTTTTCATTGCAGGCATATAGCAACTCGCCGATGGATTCTATTTCCATCTCTTTCCAGATCGTATTTATTTTTTTGGGACCAATGCCTTTTATGTTCAGCATTTCAACCACACCCGGTGGAGTTTTTTGAATGTATTCACTTAATACCTTCAATTCGCCGGTATCAAGCATCTCGATAACCTTCTTTCCTACGCTGTCGCCGATCCCTTTTATGCTAAAGAGTTTTTCCCTCGGGGTGTCCTTTAGCTGCTCGGGCATCTTGTCGATATTGAAAGCCGCAATGGAATAGGTTTTTGTTTTAAACGAGTTCTCGCCGTGAATGTCCATCAGTTTGGAAAGAAGGGAGAAATTATCGGCAATGGCGGAGTTGTCCATAGATGCAATTTAAAGAAAGAGTGAGAAAACAGAGCGGGAGCGAAGGAGGAAAAGAAAACATCGCTCTTCGCTCTCATTCTCCGCACTTATCGGGGAGCTAAGGGAAAAATCGATTGGGAGAAAGCATCGCTCTTTTACTCCTTTCCTCTTAGCTCTCTTCTCAATTGCTCTAAATGAAAAACCCTCCATTCGGAGGGTTTTCTTTGGTTGAGATGCTCTCAACTTATTTCTTTTTTGCAACTTTTTTCTTAGCTGCTTTTCTTTTTGGAGCTGCTTTTTTCTTAGCTGCTTTTTTCTTTACTGCCATTTTGTTTAGAATTTAATGTTTAGTAAATGGGTTAACGACAGTAAAAGTAATAATTATTTCATATTACCCAAACTTTTTTCCAATTATTTACGGTTGAGACAAAATGGTAATGACTGCGGATTAAGCTTCCACAGGTGTAACAGAAACAAAACTTCTGTTGTTTCTTCCCTTGCGAAACTCAACTACACCATCTGTTAATGCAAACAATGTATAGTCTTTTCCAACGCCAACATTTTTTCCAGGATGATAAACAGTTCCGCGTTGACGAACGATAATGTTACCAGAGATGACAGGCTGGCCACCAAAAATTTTTACACCCAGGCGTTTGCTTTGTGAGTCGCGACCGTTCTTTACACTGCCTTCACCTTTTTTATGTGCCATGATAAGAAGTTTTAAATATTAAAATTCGAAGCTTGAAAATCGAAACCCGAAACGAATAATTCGGATTTCATATTTAATTATTCGGATTTACTTAATGTCGGTTACTTTAATTTTTGTATAAGCAGTACGATGACCTTTCTTTTTATGAAAGCCTTTTCTTCTTTTCTGTTTGTAAGCGATCACTGTATCACCTTTTACATGATCAACGATCTCGGCTTTTACTTTTGTTTTGATGGCATCACCAATGGATAATTTGCCATCCGCGTCAGCCAGCAACACTTCCAGCTCCAATTTATCGCCGGCCTTTCCCTCAACGTGAGGTACGTATAAGGTCTGGTCCTTTTCTACTTTAAATTGCTGTCCGCCAATTTTTATTACTGCTATCATATTTCAAAAAATTAGGTCCTGAAATCAGGGTGGCAAAGGTAAGGGTAAAATGTCAACCGGCAAACGCCAGATCAAAGTTTTATAACAGTCCAACAGGGTGGTTTGGCCCGGCTTTCCTTTATATTTGCAGGCCGAAGGGAGATCAGCCTTTTATTAGCTGAAAGTATGAAAATCAAGTCATTTTTAGCCAAGCCGTTTGCTTCCTATATATATAAAAGTATTCGCAAGGGGATGGCAACTGCTGTCCCGGACCAGGAAAATATCCTCAAAAATCTCATCAAGGTGGGGCGGATCACCGAATTTGGCAAAAAAACCGGACTGGATAAAGTAAATACCTACGAGGAATTCAGGCAGGCAGTGGCGGTAAGGGATTACGAGGAGATGAAACCATATATCAATCTTATCAAGGAAGGCAAGCACAATGTTTTATGGAAAGGCCGGCCGATCTACTTTGCCAAGACCTCCGGCACCACCAGCGGCACCAAATACATCCCGATCACTAAAGACTCCATTCCCAATCATATTAATTCTGCCCGTAATGCTTTGCTGTGTTATATGGCGGAAACAGGAAATTCGAAATTCGCAGATGGAAAGATGATCTTTCTTTCAGGGTCTCCAGAGCTCGAACGTATCGGCGACATCCCAACCGGTAGGTTAAGCGGTATCGTCAATCATCATGTCCCAAAATATTTACGAGCCAACCAACTTCCCAGCTATGAAACAAACTGCATCGATGATTGGGAAACGAAGCTTAACAAAATAGTGGATGAGACCATCAACCAGGACATGACCGTCATTAGCGGTATCCCACCGTGGATGCAGATGTATTTTGATGAGCTGGTGAAAAGAAGCGGCAAAAAAGTTAGCGAACTGTTTCCAAATTTCAGCGTGATGGTTCAGGGCGGGGTAAACTTTGAACCCTATAAAGCGAAACTGTATGAAAGCATCGGGAAAAAAATGGATTGTATCGAGTTATTCCCGGCCAGCGAAGGTTTTTTTGCATACCAGGATTCGCAAGTGGAAGAAGGACTGTTGTTAAATACAAATAGCGGGATATTCTTTGAGTTCGTCCCTGCAGGTGAGATATTCAACCAAAACCCCGCGCGGTTGTCATTGAAAGATGTGAAAGTAGGAGAGAACTATGCCCTGATCATTAACAGCAATGCAGGTCTCTGGGGTTACAATCTTGGAGATACGGTAAAATTCGTCTCCACGGATCCTTATCGCCTTGTCGTGACAGGAAGAACGAAACATTTTATTTCGGCCTTTGGCGAACATGTCATTGGTGAAGAAGTGGAATATAGTTTGCTAAAAGCGGCCCGGGAGGAAAATGTGCATGTCACAGAATTTACGGTGGCTCCTTATGTCAGTGGAGGCGATGGCAAGTCCTACCACGAATGGTTTATCGAATTTGAAAATACCCCGGCAGATGTGCAACGGTTTGCAAAAAAACTGGATGAAAACCTCCGCCAGAAAAATGTGTATTATGATGATCTTATCAGCGGAAGCATCCTGAAACCTTTACAAATAAGAACCGTCCGGAAAAATGGATTTATTGATTACATGAAATCTGTCGGTAAATTAGGGGGTCAGAATAAAGTACCGCGGTTAAGTAATGACCGCAGGATCGTGGATGACCTGGTAAAATGGGCAGACAACTGAAATTAAATACACCACATGCCAGGATTTAAACTACAAATTATAATAAGCTGCTGAAGCAATGAATGCAAATCCAACGATAAGGAGAATTGCCATATTTGGTTCAACTGGGTCCATCGGCACACAGGCGCTGGAGGTCATTGCTGCCAATTCGGATAAGTTTTCCGTTGAAATATTAACTGCGCATTCCAATCATGAACTATTGTGTGAACAAGCTCTGAAGTTTAATCCGAACATGGTTGTGATCGGCGATGAAAAAAAATACCACGACGTCAAAGAAGCGCTCTCATCAACCGATATCAAGGTATTTGCCGGGGACAAAGCACTCGAAGAGGTGGCGGGGATTGATTGTTACGACCTGATGCTGGCAGCAATAGTCGGCTATGCAGGTTTGCGGCCAACTTTGCAGGCTATCGGTATTGGTAAGCCGGTGGCGTTGGCTAATAAAGAGACGCTGGTGATCGCCGGTGATATTGTAATGCGAAGAGCGGTGGAGAACAGGGTACCGGTGATTCCCGTAGATTCAGAGCATTCAGCTATTTTTCAATGCTTGATTGGTGAAATCAGAAACAGGATCGAGAAAGTTATTCTTACTGCTTCTGGCGGACCTTTTCTTGGACGCAAGCCAAATTACCTGGTCAATGTGAAAAGAGAGCATGCGTTGCAACACCCGAACTGGAATATGGGTGCAAAGATCACGATCGACTCGGCTACGTTGATGAACAAAGGGCTTGAAATGATCGAAGCAAAATGGCTGTTCAATCTACGACCGGAACAGATACAGGTGTTGGTTCACCCGCAAAGTATCATTCATAGCATGGTACAGTTTGAAGATGGGAGTATCAAGGCACAGATGGGTCTGCCTGATATGAAACTGCCCATCCAGTATGCCCTTTCATTTCCCAAACGGATACCTAACAAGTTCCCTCGCTATGATTTCAAGAAAGTAAATACACTGACGTTTGAAGAGCCAGACATAAGGACATTCCGCAACCTGGTGCTGGCAACGGAAGCGCTGAATAAAGGAGGTAACCTGCCATCCGTTATGAATGCGGCGAACGAAATTGCTGTGTATGCATTCCTGAGAAACAGGATCAATTTCCTTGACATGACTGACGTGGTCGAAAAAACGATGCAGAAGATTCCTTTTATCGAAAGGCCGACGCTCGAAGAATATTTCGATAGTGATGGCGAGGCCCGCAATTTTGCAGCCGACCTGATCCAACTCTGAAAACGCGTGGTTTTTCTGCCACCCAATGTTTTTTAAGAAATTCAAATATTTTACAGGCGGGTCCCTGTTTCTCTGTTATTTGGCGGATATTTGCCGCCACATTTAAAAATAAAATCCCTTTCGGGCTTTATGAATCATTTATTAGTTATCGACTGGAGCGTTGTTGGTGTAAAGGCGGGGCAGTTCATTCTTTCTTTTTCTATATTGATCGTGCTGCATGAGCTGGGACATTTTCTTACAGCAAAGCGATTTGGCTGCCGGGTAGAAAAGTTCTACTTGTTTTTCAATCCCTGGTTTTCTTTATTCAAGAAAAAGATCGGAGAAACCGAATACGGTATTGGATGGATACCCCTGGGTGGATATGTAAAGATCTCCGGGATGATTGATGAAAGCATGGACAAGGAACAGATGAAACTGCCACCTAAGCCTTATGAGTTCAGGAGCAAGCCGGCCTGGCAGCGGCTGATCATAATGCTGGGAGGGGTGACGGTAAATGTAATACTTGCCATTATCATTTTTATCTTGATAGCCTGGGTCTGGGGTGACAGGTATATTCCCATTAGTAACCTGAAGTATGGCGTATCGGCGGATAGCCTCGGGGTAAAGATCGGGTTAAAGGACGGGGATAAAATCACTGCGGTTGCTGGTAAACCAGTTGAAAGGGTGGGAACGGTAGGCACCGAAATTATTTCAAGAGAAGCCAAGTCAATAACTGTTGATCGCAACGGCCAAAAAATTGAATTAACAATACCGGAAGGTGTTATCGGCAATTTGAATAAAAACAGGCTGGGTGGTTTTTCCTACGTACGTGTTCCGCTAATTGTGGATACCATAGTAACCAAAAAAGCAAAAATAACAAAGGGTAACTTGCAGAAAGGAGATACTTTAATCGGGTTTAATGGCGTCCCGATTCGATATAATACGGATCTTAATAAGCTAATACGCGATTATGATGATACTGTTGCAACCTATACTTTAATCCGAAATGGCCAGGATACAGTCTCTGCTGAAGTGTTTTATAATAAAAAGGGTGAGACCTACGTCGGTTTCAAGCCGATGGAAGACATTCTTGGTACAAATCACATCAAATACTCTTTCCTGCAATCAATACCTGTGGGATTTAATAAATGCTGGGAAACACTTGGCAGGTATATTAATAACCTTCGACAAATATTCACATCCAAGGAGATCAAAGCCCGTGATTCACTAGGTAGTGTCATTAGCATTGGCGGCATTTTTCCACCGGTATGGGATTGGCAGATGTTCTGGACGCTTACAGCGATATTTTCAATCATACTTGCCTTTATGAATATATTACCTGTTCCCGGCCTGGATGGAGGGCATGCATTATTTACAATATACGAAATGGTGACAGGCCGAAAGCCAAGTGACAAGTTTATGGAATATGCACAGATCGTAGGGTTTGTTTTGTTACTAAGTTTAATGGCGTATGCATTAGGACTCGACATATGGCGAATATTTAAATAGCGATAAGTCATCAACCGATTGCGCGACTCACCTGTATTCTCTTTTATTCATCGTTATGTCATCTGCAATATATTAGCTTGATTTGAATCATTTATTCAACTCCAAACTCACCACAAGCCATTATAATAAAGTAAATTTGCATTGACAATTATCAAGTTTTTTTGGGGCTGTCCCGGTATCGACAGCATAGATCTTTGAAAGTGTAAGCATGCAGTGCGTTGTGTACTCTGCACTTTAATCTTGAATACTCAAACTATAAATGGCAATACTCAGTATGCCATGGCTGCCTAATCAGTGATTAGTTAGTCATTAGGGCCGCGGGTGCAGGTAGTTCTGTTACCACGCTCCGCCGCCGACTTAAAAACAAAACAGAATGCTGTCGCGAAAGGCTGTGATCGTGACAAAAGTCCCGATAGCTATCGGGATATGCAGCTAGGCAAGGAATTGGTTTGTTCGTTTCCTGTTTTTTGCCGACCCCCTAATAATGAACTAAGCATGTAGAAAGCTTTTGGGGAATATGTTTGGACGCGGGTTCGATTCCCGCCAGCTCCACAATTGTCTATTATCAGTCCTTTACCTCTACTGGAATCTGTTTGCAAGCCATATGTAAGCAAAGCTTTAGTTATGTGACTAAAACACGTATTAAATTTTTTTATTTTTTGATTAGCGGCTTTTTTATTAACTTTTTATTAGCAAATAAACCTTATCGCTTTGAACTTGCCCCAAAATGGAATGCAGCAGATCACGATTTTACTCGTAGATGACCACAAACTGATCAGGGATTCGTGGTCATTCATACTCAACAGTGATCCAAGATTTAGTGTTATCGCGGAAACAAGCAATGGCGACGATGCAGTGGAAATTGTAAAGTCACTAAAGCCCGATATCATTCTAATGGATGTTAACATGACTCCCGTCAGCGGGTTTGACGCCACCCGACAGATTATAAAGATCGCTCCCGAAACAAAGGTCATTGCAGTATCGATGCATAGTATGCCGGCGTATGCCAAGCGAATGATGCAGCTGGGAGCAATGGGCTATGTGACCAAGAATTCCTCAAAGGACGAGATGATCAAAGCAATCATCGAGGTAAGCGAAGGGAAAAAATATATCTGCGAGGAGGTAAAGAATATCCTGGCACAAAAGGAGATGGACGATGACAGTTCCCATGGGGATATGAACAACCTGTCCCGCAGGGAAATAGATATCATCAAGCTTATTAAAGTAGGTTTATCCTCCAAAGAGATCGCCTCACAACTCGATATTTCACTAAAAACAGTAGAAGTACATCGTTACAACATACTCAAAAAGCTGAAACTAAAGAATACAGCTGCCCTTGTAAATTTCATCAATGTAAATGGTCTGTAAGGCGGGACCAGGGTAACCAGGTATATTTATAGGATTTTTCCTTCGTAATTATCCCCTGTACTTGTAATTACTTTGCGGATTCATGGGGCAACCGCTTTTCCGGGATGAATAGCAGGAACTTATAACAACTGCCAGAAGGATTACAGCCAGTATTGAAAAGAAGGTCTTCTTCATTTTGAATTCTTTGTAGTTAAACGGTCTTGGAAGACAAATATTTTACAAATATAAACCATTCGGCCAATTTTACATAGCCAGGGTACTTAATCCAAAACCATGCCCTTGTAAAACAGGAACATTCGTTCGTATTGCATCCAGATTTCCTTTTTTGACAAATGCCAATGAGCTAACTTTACCGCCCTGATTAAGCAAATTTTTCCCCTGATGTTGCAACTTACAAAGCCACTGGCATTCATTGATCTCGAAACTACCGGCGTTAACCTGGGTACAGACCGTATCATCGAAATAGCCATCGTCAAAGTCCTTCCTGACGGAAGCAAAAGCATAAAAAGAAAGATCATCAACCCGGAAATGCCGATTCCCAAATCGTCGTCAGATATACATGGTTTTACCGATGAGATGGTAAAAGATGCACCAACGTTCAGGCAGGTCGCTCATGAATTGAAACAGGTACTCGACTCATGCGATCTTGCTGGCTACAATTCGAACCGGTTTGATATTCCTTTGCTGGTTGAAGAATTTTTACGGGCAGGTGTAGACTTCGATCTGAAAGGACGAAGACTGGTAGATGTGCAGAAAATATTCCACCTGATGGAACAGCGGACGCTTAGTGCTGCCTATAAATTTTATTGTAATAAGATACTGGAGTCGGCCCATAGCGCAGAGGCCGATGCACATGCCACACATGAGATACTGATTGCTCAGCTCACCCATTATCCAACCCTGGGTAATACCGTTGATACAGTTTTAAAGACTATTGGTGAAGATGTGATCGTTGATCTTGCGCGCCGGTTTGTTATGGAAAACGGTGTAGAAGTATTCAACTTTGGAAAGTTTAAAGGCAAGTCTGTAGCCGAAGTATTACGACTTGAACCTCAGTACTATGATTGGATGATGAAAGGGGATTTTCCTCAACACACCAAGCAAAAGCTCACGGAGATATTTACAAGAACGATTCTCAAAAAAGTATAAACCCTGCTTTTCCTGTGAACAAATTTAACAGGCTATCTTAGCCCTTTATCGTAAATTCGTTACTTACCTTGATCTTATTGTGGAGAAACTCGTCGTCATACCAACCTATAACGAAAGTGAGAATATAAGCAAGATTATTCATGCTATTTTCAACCTTAATGAAGACTTTCATGTCCTTGTCATAGATGATAGTTCGCCCGATGGCACGGCTGCAATTGTAAAGGAACTTCAACCCTTGTTTCCCAAAAAATTATTTATTGAAGAGAGGACAGGTAAGCTGGGATTGGGCACAGCCTATATCCATGGATTCAAATGGGCTATTGGAAATGGCTATCCTTATATTTTCGAAATTGATGCCGACTTTTCCCACAACCCTAAAGATCTCTCTCGTTTATACAATGCCTGTAAAAACGACGGAGCCGATGTTGCTATCGGATCCCGTTACGTTAAGGGTGGAGGTGTAGTGAACTGGCCCCGCAACCGCATCGCCTTATCGAAAGGAGGATCATTGTATACCCGGATGATCACCTGGATGAAGATAAAGGACCCTACTGCCGGGTTTATCTGTTACAAAAGAGAAGTATTAGAAACAATCAACCTCGATGAGATCCATTTTACAGGTTATGCATTCCAGATAGAAATGAAATTTGCAGCATGGAAATTGGGCTTTAAGCTGGTTGAGGTTCCAATAATTTTCCAGGACAGGACGCAGGGCACTTCCAAGATGAACAAGGGAATTGTAAAGGAAGGCATCCTTGGTGTATTGAAACTTCGCTGGTATAGCCTCTTCACCAATTACAGGAAGCGGGTGAAGAATAACTACGTGCAAAGCTCATCTGCCGAACCGCTACAAAACAATGTGCTCGTCGAGCCCAAATAATGGTGCCTGAAAATAAATACATACGCTACGACGCCACGAAAATCATGCTGTTAATCTTAGTTCCGCAATTTGCCGGATTGCGTGAAATAAACTTCAAACCCGACCATTATTCAAATAATCCTCAATTGAATTTATGACGGTCTTGCTTTTTTCTTAGTTTGTGACTTCAATGAAGAAAGCTTTTCTCCAACTTCATATGGCTGTTTTCCTGGCCGGGTTCACTGGAATACTTGGAAAAGAAATTCACCTCGGCGCCGAGCTATTGGTGTGGTACCGTCTTGCCATCAGTGCGGGTACCATGTGGATACTTTTTTACTTTACAAAAAAACTGAAACGCCTGCCGTTGAAGGATATCATGAAACTGTTTGGCATCGGTTTCGTGGCCGCGCTTCATTGGGTAACATTTTATGCTTCGATCAAGGAGTCTAATGTATCGGTAGCCCTTGTTTGTTTTTCTTCCGTTGGTTTTTTTACGGCTTTACTGGAACCAGTGATGTTGCGGGTCCCTATCAAATGGATAGAAGTGTTGCTGGGATTACTGGTTATGGTTGGTATCTATGTTATTTTCCAGTTCGATCCAAGATACAAAACCGGTATTATATTGGGCATCACCTGTGCCGTATTACTTGCATTTGTAATGATACTGCTACGCGAATACGTGAAGAGAATAAATCCCGAAACCATACTTACCTACCAGCTTAGCGGCGGTGTTATCAGCCTGACCTTACTGCTACCACTATATTGGCAATTTTTTCCTGCAGGGCGTCTACTGCCCAGCTTGCCCGAATGGGGTTGGTTGCTGGTGCTTTCCTGGGTTTGCTCGGTGTGGGCCTTCCAGCTGACCACTAATTCACTGAAGAAGCTTACCGCTTTTACGGTTAACCTTACCTTTAATCTCGAACCCGTCTACGGGATCATTATGGCTTTCCTGTTTTACCACGAAAATGAAGTAGTCGGGAAATGGTTCTTTGTAGGTGCGGCCCTTATAGCTGCCTCGCTGGTCATCCATTTTGTGTTACTGCTGGCGAAGGAAAGAATGAATAAAAAAAATGCAAACAGCCTATCATAAAAAGATCGTCGATTATTATAAGGCTACGGAAAATGCCTATAAAGATTCCTGGGACCTGGAGAACAGCCTGTCCATACATTACGGTTATTACGATGATAAAGTAAAATCCTTTCCTCAATCCCTGTTGCGAATGAATGAAATAATGATGGAGGCCGTGGGCATTACAAACAGGGATAAGGTGCTCGATGCAGGATGTGGAATAGGGGGCAGCAGTATTTTTTTAGCTGGAAAGCTGGGTTGCCATGTAACAGGAATTACATTGAGTGAAAGGCAGGCGCAACTAGCCACTAAAAACGCCCAGGAGAGAAAACTAAATGGACTTACCGGTTTTGAAGTAATGGATTATTGTAACACCAGTTTTGGCAGCGAGAGTTTTGATGTGATTTGGGGATGTGAAAGCATTTGCTATGCTGATGATAAGGAGAAGTTCATCCGGGAGGCATTTCGGTTATTGAAACAGGGGGGAAGGCTGGTGGTAGCTGATGGGTTTGTTACGAAGTTTGAAAATAACGAGCACCCGGTAATCCGGCAATGGCTGGATGGCTGGCAGGTCAATTACCTGGAAACGCCTGAAAGATTTAATCAATTTATGCAACAGGCTGGATTTGGAGAGATATCCTGCCGCGACATATCCTCGAATACCAGGCAATCATCCCGTCGGTTACTCCGGTTCTATTATCTGGCAAGTTTATACGTTGCCTGGAAGAAGCTGAGTTTTTCCAACAGGACGACAGAAATGCAAAAAAATAATATTCGCGCCTGCAAGTACCAATATTATGGAATGCAAAAAAGTTTATGGCAATACTGGCTGTTCACCGCAAGAAAGCCATGAGCATAATTGCATTGCATCCATTATCTTTAAAACTTAAAATTCCGAACATGCGAAAGATTGTTTTCTTAGCACTCTTTTTTATTTCACAGGTTGTTATTGCACAGAAAAAGCCGTTGGACCATTCTGTCTATGATGGCTGGCAAAGTATTGGAGAAAGGATGATCAGCAACGATGGCAAGTGGGTTGTTTATACTGTAGTTGTACAGGAAGGCGACAATGAATTGGTGATCCAGTCATCGGATGCCAAATACAAAAAGACGATACCAAGAGGATACAATGCGGTCATTACTGAAGATAGCCGTTTTGTTGTATTTAAGATAAAGCCTTTTTTCAAGGATACCAGGGACGCAAAGATCAAGAAGAAAAAAGCAGACGATCTTCCCAAAGATTCCCTCGCCATTATAAAATTAGGTAACGACAATGTGTGGAAGCTGCAACGCGTAAAAGATTATAAAACGCCGGAGAAAAGCTTTGGATGGGTTGCTTACCAATTGGAAAAAACGATCGAGCCTGCTTCTGCAAAATCAAAGGCCGCACCGGATACGAAAAAACTGGCTGATAGCCTGAGCAAGGTCATTGATTCGTTACAAATGGTGATAGCAACTATGGCCAAACCTGAAAAACGCAAAAAGAATGTCGATGAAACCTATGATATCATAGACGACTCTGGCCTCGACGCTGACGGAGACGAAATACCAGCTACGTCAACCGATGCCGGTACAACACTGGTTCTTCGCAAACTGGAAAACGGCGTTGAAAAAATGTTTAACAACGTACTGGAATATGCGTTCAATAAGAATGGTCAAAAACTTATCATGGAGGTTGCTCGCAATCCAAAGGACTCTTTTAGCAGGCAGTATGTGTTTCTGTATGATTTGCGGAAGGGTTTTGGCGATACATTAAGCAGGGGTGGTAATGATTTTAAGAATTTCACCCTGAGTGACGACGGATCGCAGGTAGCTTACCTGGCCGAAAGAGATGCAAGACCCAAAGAGCTGCAAAAGTTTTATAGGCTATGGTATTTTAAGGAAGGGATGGACAGTGCAGTTTTGCTTGTAGATAAGAATTCCATCGGTATGCAATTAGGAATGACAGTAAGCGAGTTCGGTAACCTGAGTTTTAGTAAGAGCGGCAGGCGTTTATTCTTTGGAACTGCTCCTATTCAACCGCCCAAGGATACAACCCTGGTAGATTTTGAGACCGCTAAGCTGGATATATGGCATTACAATGATGATTATTTGCAAACGGTACAGTTGTTCCGGTTACAGCGTGATCTCCAGGAGAATTTTCTCGCTGTTTATCTTTTTGACAACAATTCGATTCAGCTACTGGGTTCAAAGGAAATTCCGGGGGTCTTACAAACAAATGAAGGTGATGGTGAAACTTTTGTTGGTGTGACTGATTACGGTAGAAGGGTTGAAAGCCAGTGGACAGGGACTACTAAAAGAGATATCTATGCTATCGATGTAAATGATGGAACGAAAACACTGGTAAAGAAAGACCTGCTGGGAGTTATTGCACCGTCTTATATTTCCCCAACAGGTAAGTATATCATGTGGTATGACAGTAAAGCAAGGAATTATTTTGTGTGGGATGGAAAAGAAACGAAGAATATAACTGCAAAGATCAAAGTGCCGTTATATAATGAAGAAAATGATGTGCCTGGTGATCCGCAGCCTTATGGGGTCATGGGATGGCAGGAAGCAGACTCGGCAGTGTATATATATGACAGGTATGATGTTTGGAAAATGGATCCTTTGGGCAGGTCGTTGCCAGCAACCATTACTGGCGGAAGAAAATCTAAGCTAACCAGGAGATATATTATAACGGATCCGGATGAAAGAGTAATAAAGCGAGGTAAGCCCATATTCTTCCGTGTTTTCAATAATACGACGAAGAATTCCGGCCTTGAAAGAACCAACCTTTCAAATCCAGCTAGCAGCGTTCCATATGTGTTTGATGAAGGTGTGTCTTTTGGTAATCCAGTTAAAGCAAAAAGCTCGGACGAAATCATAGTAACGGTTGAAAGCTATAGCCGCCCGCCGGATCTATATGTCAGATACCCGGCAAAACCAGTTATTGACGAAACAACGGAAACTAATAACAGATTTAGGCTAATAAACACACGTCTTTCCTCGATCAATCCCCAACAAAACGATTACAACTGGGGCACCGCCGAACTATTCAAATGGAAAACCTTTAAAGGTAAGGAGTCAACGGGGATTCTCTATAAACCCGAGAATTTTGATCCGAATAAAAAATACCCTGTTATTTGTTATTTCTATGAGACGTTATCCGATGGGTTGAATACTTATATTCCACCTGCGCCCACACCAAGCCGCCTCAATATTTCATTCTTTGTGAGCCGCGGTTATATCGTATTTGCACCTGATATACATTATACAATCGGTCATCCAGCTCAGAGTGCTTACGATTATATTGTTAGCGGTGCAAAGGCATTGACAAAATTCAAATGGATCGACGCAAAGAACATGGCGATACAGGGACAAAGTTGGGGAGGTATACAGGTGGCGCAACTGGTCACTATGACGGATATGTTCAAGGCTGCCTGGGCTGGTGCGCCAGTAGCTAACATGACCAGCGCTTACGGTGGTATAAGATGGGAGAGCGGCCTGAACCGCCAGTTCCAGTATGAAAAAGATCAAAGTCGCATTGGCGGTTCCCTATGGGAAAAGCCACAGTTGTATATTGAAAACTCGCCTTTGTTTAATTTGCCGAAAGTGAAAACACCCTTAGTGATTATGGCCAACGATGCAGATGGCGCGGTGCCCTGGTACCAGGGGATTGAATTATTCACGGGGATGAGGCGATTAGGGAAAAAAGTTTGGATGCTTACTTATAATGGGGAAGCGCATAATCTTGTTGAGCGCCGCAACCGGAAAGACATACAGATCAGGGAGCAACAGTTTTTTGACTGGATGTTGAAAGGAGCGAAGCCGGCTAAATGGCTTACAGAAGGAGTACCTGCGGTAAAGAAAGGGAAGGATTGGGGATTGGAGATTGTTGAGTGAGGGTAAACGTTTAGAGGTTTAAGGGTTGAAAGGTTTAACGGTTTAAACGAATCAAGCAGCCTGGGAACTGATGTATTTCACCAAACTTCTTTTGGCGACAGGCAACAATGTTTCGTCGACAGGGAAACTTAGATCAACTTCGATCGAATACACTGCCGGGTTCGGTAATGATTTATGATAGCGGATGAGATCTGATTTGATATGTTCATAGGTCACCGCAATGCCCCGCTGCCACATGTCTACGTAAGCTGTCTTGATGCTCCTGTATTTTTCGTCATGCTTTTCAAAAAACGAAAGACGGTAATGATAGACCCGGGTATTCCTTGTATTACCGTTACTGAGGAAAAAATAGCCTTCCTTTATATCCAGGGGGATAATGCCTACGGGAGCAATATTGATCTTTTCTTCCACGAATTCATAGATCGAAACTCCCGTTTGTAAAGTTTCTTTGATGGTCACAGCTGCATAGTTGATGATCTCTTCCAATTCCTGCATCAGTTCAGTATCCTCGATCATCTGTTGGTATAGAAGCTGTAATTTTTCCATCTGGATTCCAGTTAGCTTCTTGGGGAAATGCTCCTGCAGGAATTTTTTGTTTTCCCGGAAAGCGACCAGGTTGTTGTAGTGAAATACGACGTCACCCAACTGCGGGTAAAGTTTATTTTCATTAAAATGCTTGTTGATCTCCTGAAGGTAGGCGAGTAAAGTATACTTTTTCAATTCGAAATCTATGTATCCTTCAGCAAACCAGGTGTCGGATAATTGTTTCATAATTGACGGGGTTTACATCCTAATTTACATAAAAGATGCCAGTATCAAAAGAAAGTTTAATAAAGAATCACAGATTATAGGAAATTTCATGACTTTTAACTTCTTAAAATTTCAGTTATGGCCCGGGTTTGGATCACTCTTTGTCTTATAATTTTCGGACTCTCATCCTGTAGTCATACCTATTATATCGTCAGGCATGCCGAGAAAGCCAACCAGGAGTCTAACATGAGCAGCGATGTGCCCCTGGCCGCAGCAGGAACGCAAAGGGCTGAAGCTTTAAGAGAGATCCTTAAGCATAAAAAGTTAGGGTATGTTTTCTCGACCAATACCATCCGTACCCGGTCCACCGCACAGCCAACTGCCGACTTTTTTCATTTGGCAATTGAGACCTACGGTCCCCGCCCTGACTCAGCTTTCATCGCATTGCTGCGGTCAAAAAAGAAAAATACCCTGGTTGTCGGTCATTCCAATACAGTCGATGATCTTGTCAATATGCTATGTGGCAGAAAACAGATACCAGGTGATTTGCCTGATACGGAATACAATAAACTTTTTATAGTAAAGAAGAAAGGGAAGAAGCTAACATTCGCTGAAAGCACTATCTACCCATAAATCATTAGTCTCCGTTGATCGGCATATGCTGATGCGGTACATGGTGAACATTTAATTCTACCATCAGAGATAGCTGGAAATAATGTTTCCTAAAACTGGCATTGTTGCGGTAGTCGACCTGGTAAAGCCACCCTGGCTGCACAGTGAATTGCCTGGAGAACTGGTAACCGGCGCCTCCAAATAACCGGTTCCTCTCAAAATAGGGCGACTTGTTGGTTAAAAATAGTTCATCGTATGCTGTCATATATATCGTGCCCGGACCAAATGTCTTTTTATTTAGAGGAATAGCAGTAGCCAATCGGTAACGGAAGCGATTCCTATAACCAGTCTTTAGCCATCGCTGTTCGATGCGGTAGCGGTGTTCAAGTTTGATCCGTTGAAAATATTGGTTCATCGTGACCTGCTCCCATAGCCGGGATTCATCACCAGTGAGGGGACCTTTGAAATTGCCACCATCCGAATAGGTGATGTATTTGCCGGTACCCATAAGAAAGGAAAAATTCTTGTTGACGGAATAGGCAACACCAAACTTTATTTCGTAGTAATAAAAATCCTTGTAAAAGGACTGCGAGCGCAATTGAAGTTCGTTAAATACACTCCATTTTGACGAAAGATTCAACTTGATACTGGTAGCATTCCAGGCGCCGATTGCATTGGATTGGGAAAATGCAATACATGGCAATGCAAGCGCAAGAGAAAGCGGCAATTTTCTCATTATTTGTGCGGTGGTTTAAAATTCTCTTTCGCCGTTAAAATTTTCCAGTTCATGAGCTACAGCCGTCAGGAAAGTTGCTCCAAGGCTTCCATCCACGATCCGGTGATCATAGCTCAGCGACAGGTACATCATATGACGGATAGCGATACTGTCACCGTGAGGTGTTTCTACTACAACGGGGCGCTTTTTAATAGCACCGACTGCGAGTATGGCCACTTGTGGTTGATTGATGATAGGTGTACCCATTAAGCTCCCAAACGATCCGACATTGGTCATGGTGAAAGTGCCACCCTGTGTATCATCTGCATTCAACCTGCCGTTACGGGCATTATCGGCAAGATTATTCACCCGTTTGGTCAATCCAACCAGGTTCAGTTGATCGGCATTCTTGATAACGGGCACAATAAGGTTACCGGAAGGCAGCGCCGTTGCCATTCCTATATTGATATCTTTTTTTATAATGATCCTGTCCCCATCAACGGAACTGTTGATCAGTGGGAATTTTTTAATGCAACGTACAATAGCTTCGATGAACAAGGGAGTGAATGTGATCTTTGCACCTTCTCTCTTTTCGAATTCCTTTTTCACTTTGTCTCTCCACATCACCATATTCGTTACATCAGCCTCCGTAAAACTGGTCACATGTGGGCTGGTATGTTTGCTGCGGACCATATGATCGGCAATCAGCTTACGCATTCGGTCCATTTCGATGATCTCCACATTGCCGGAGTAAGTGGTGAGTGCCGTAGATTCATTCATCGATGAAGTTTCTTCCTGTCTTGCATGTTGACGAACGATTGTAGATTGATGGCTGCCAGCTGTAGACTGCCTGCTGCCAGACTTCCTTTCGCCCACGTACTGTAGAATGTCTTTCTTTGTCACCCGTCCTTCGTTGCCAGTGCCCGGAATATTTTCCAACTCCGATAGACTGATGCCTTCGCTGGCGGCAATATTCAAAACGAGTGGGGAATAGAAACGATTAGAAGAACCATTGGAACTGGCCTGGGATGCACTGGCAGGTCGTATTGTCTCCATCACCACCGCTTTTTCGGCAGGGGGATTATCATCGTTTTCTTTAACGGGTGAGTAAACCGGTCTTGAAGTAATTGTATCGGCCGCGCCGGTTTTTATCCTTGCGATTACCGAACCGATAGGAACGACATCATTTACTTTGTAGAGGATTTCTTCGATCACTCCCGCAGCTGTGCTCGGCACTTCACTGTCCACTTTGTCTGTTGCTATTTCCAGCACAGTCTCATCCATCTTTACGGAGTCGCCGGGTTGTTTATGCCACTTTAGTATCGTGGCTTCCATAATACTTTCTCCCAGTTTTGGCATTACAAGATCAACTATCGCCATAAATTTTTTTTTTGTTGCCAGTTTCCCGCTTTCGCATCTTTTCTGCACCGCCCATTCGAAGAACCGGGCAATAGACCCTGGATTTTGGCCTGAGGCTACTGATCGGTGGTCATAAACTGATGAACGGGAAAGCAAGCAATTTTCTGACCGGCCAAAGGTAATAAATTGCGATAATGATCCGATCAACTGTTAGCGATAATGAATTTTCTCACGAAATCGAGGGCTGTATGTGCAGTCTGCCTGATATTTCGTTCGCGGTCGAACCGGAAATGGAATTCTTTGGCAACTACCTTTTCTTTATTTCCTGCAGCTATCCAAACCATACCAACGGGTTTTTTCTGCGTACCACCATCGGGGCCCATAATGCCTGAGGTTGCGACGGCAAAATCGGTATTCAATTTTTCAATGGCTCCTTTTACCATTTGTGTTACGGTTTCTTCACTGACTGCCCCGGCAGACAGTAAAGTTGAATGTGGAACGCCCAGGATATTTTCCTTTGTTTCGTTGGCATAGCTCACAACGCTTCCTTTATAGTACGCAGATGATCCGGCGACGGAAGTGATAAGATGCGCGATATAGCCCCCGGTACAGCTTTCGGCGGTCGCCACCGTTTTATTTTTTTCTTTCAATATCCTTCCGATCACTACTTCAAGATTCTCATCGGTATCGGTGACAAGCCACTGCTTCACCAGTGATTTCAATTGTTCGAACTGGTCATTCAATTCTTTTTCGAGGGTGGATTTGGTGTCTCCTTTTGCAGTTAACCGGAGTTTCACCATACCATAGCCAGGTAGGTAAGCCAGTTTTATATGGGAGGGCAGGGCAGTTTCGAATTCTTTTATATGTTCTGCGATCATGGATTCTCCTGCTCCCGAAGTAAATGCAGTGCGATGAAGGATCACCGGCATTTCAAATTCTTTTAGTAGCCGGGGGATTACCTGGTCGGTCATCAGGCCTTTCATTTCGTGGGGCACACCGGGCAGTGAAATTGTGACCCGACCTCCCTTCTTGAATAGCATTCCTGGTGCTGTACCTCTTGCATTATGCAGCACCGTACAAACATCCGGCACTTCGGCCTGTTTCAGGTTTCGCTCTAACATAATGCCCGTACGGCGGTATACCTGTTCAAACAGGTATTTCACATGTTTCAACACATCTTCATTCACCACGAGATTGCCGCCAAAATATTTACAGAGCAGGGGTTTCGTTATATCGTCAGCGGTAGGACCCAACCCACCGGTGATAATAACTATATCGGCCAGTTGGCTTTCTTCATCCAATGCCTGCCAGATATCATCCCAGGCATCACCGACTGCAACTCTTCGTCTAACCCACACGCCGATCTTATTTAATTCCTGGGCGATAAAAGCGCTGTTGGTATCAATAGTCTGACCGATCAATAGTTCATCTCCAATCGTAATGATGGATGCGTTGATTTGTTTCAAGTAAGAAAGTTTGATTGCAAATATCCGTTATTAATCAAAATTGACATCTTCATAGATATCCTGTAGGGAAAGAGTAACCCCGATGACAGAAATTGTAAAGCTATTGGAAAGTTGCTTGAACTCTTTTAATAGCCAGCTATCGTCATTTTGACGAGTGTAAGTTTCCACGGTGACGGAGGTAGAATCAATTAAAATATATTCTTGCAAGGTTTTAATAGACCTGTATAAAGCAAATTTCATCCCCCGGTCATAATTTTTTGTAGACTTGGAAAGAATTTCAATAATAACTGAAGGATTAGTGAGGTTATCAGTATAAATATCGGATGTCAATGCTTTGCCGCAAACAATTGAGAAATCGGGGTAAGTGAAAAGAAAATTTTCTGGGATATGAATTCGGAAATCACTGCCATAAAGCTTACAACCTTTGCCGTGCACTGCCGGTGCGATGAGCCTGTTGATATTATATGCTACATCGTTATGGGCAGGGGACGCGCCAGACATTAAATACACTTCGCCTTTATAGTATTCATGCTTTTCCTGGGAAGACCTTTCCATTTCCAGGTATTCCTCGGGAGAAACGTAGTTATATTTTGGCGCCGGTTCTTTAACTTCATTTTCCATACTGTAAATTTACTTTTTCGCTCGTCTTTTTTTAAAACTTTCTCCCGGTGAAAGCCGTTCCTTACCGTCTAAGCCAATCGTAAGCGTTTATTCATAATATCAATCAGAAGCTCACAAACCTGTATTCCTATATATGTCGTCGAAAGAAAGATTCAGGTTGACAATGCTGATGAACAAAGCATCGTGTGTGCCACTGATATCTTCAAACCGCCAGGCACCATCAGGCTGCTTGCGAACGACCTGCGCAAAACGCTTTGCAGAATCTATCATGATGTATTCTTTCAACGAGTGGATGTGTTGGTAGAAGAGCAGCTTATAACCCATGTCATTTTTTTGTGTGGATGGGGACCATATTTCAAAAACTACAGAAGGATTTAACAGCGTGTCGAATTTCTCGTCCTCTAACAGCGGTTCTCCGCAAACAATTGTCGCATCGGGGTAAATATAAGCATCCCTGTTTGGCGTTGCCACACGCATGACAGCCGGTAATACCTGGCATTTTTTACCGTCAAGGTAACTGCCGATTTTAGCATATAAGTTAACGGCTATTTGATTATGCTTTAGCCGGGCCCCGCTCATGGCGATCACATAGCCATTGTAATACTCATGCTTCTCTGTCGAAGCTCTCTCCATTTCCAGGTATTCATCAGGAGAAACATAGTTATACTTTGGCGCCGGTTCTTTAATTTCATTTTCCATATTGTAAATTTACTTTTTTCGTCTCGTCTTTTGTAAAACTTTCCTCGATGAAAAAACCGTTTTTTGCCGTCATTTATCTGTTGTTCTTTGTGTGCTCTTTTGCCCAAAGCATTTCTCAAAAAATGGAGAAAGCCTATCGGCAATTCGAAGTTGACTCACAGTTGCGGCATGCAATCAGTTCCCTGTATATTATTAATGCAAAAACAGGGGAAGTGGTATTTGACAGGAATTCACAGGTTGGACTGGCGCCGGCATCCACTCAAAAGATCGTTACGGCAGCAACAGCGTTTGAACTGCTTGGAAAAAATTTCAGGTACAAGACAGAATTCATTGAACAACATAGACGGTTGGATATAATGGGTACCGGAGATCCCACTCTCGGAAGCTGGCGATTTAGCAATACGGGCGAAACAGCAGTATTTGATTCAGTAATAAGCAAACTTAGAGCAAAGGACATTTTGACTATTGGTGATCTTCGTTTGTATAAAACCTTTGATTCAAAGGAAATACCATCGGGGTGGATATATGAGGACATAGGGAATTATTACGGTGCGTTGACTACCGATTTAAATTGGCATGAAAACCAGTACAACATAACTTTTACGCCCGGGAAAAAAGTAGGAGATCCGGCAGTGATATCTGGCGTTGATTCAATATATAGATATCTTTTTAGAACCAATATGAATGTTAATGAATGTAAAACAGGTCCCATTGGCAGCGGCGACAATGCATATATTTATTTTATTCCCAATGACAGGGCGATACTTATTCAAGGGACAGTTCCCATGGGTGTAGATAAATTCACCATTTCGGGAGCGGACCCAAATCCGGTTTTTAGTTTAGGGAATGCGATGGTCAGGTATGCTGCTTTGAAAGGTATTTCTATATTGGACGTGTCTGTCGATGACAATTTCTCAAAAGATGATTTATTCCCAAAAAAGAATGAATATGACCCCTACTCAGTTATCAGTAAAGCAGGGTTGTTATATACCCATTATTCTCCTTCCCTCGATTCTATTGTCTACTGGTTCCTCCAAAAAAGCATCAACCTCTACGGCGAAGCACTGATCAAAACATTCGCTTACGAAAAGAAAGGATTTGGCTCAACCGACAGCGGTGTTGCTATCGTAAAAGATTTCTGGAAACAAAAAGGCCTCGACGATGAAGAACTGAACATCATGGATGGCTCCGGCCTTTCCCCGCAAAACCGTGTAACTACTCATGCGCAAGTGGAGATTTTAAAGTATGCTAAAACCCGGGAATGGTTTCCATATTTCTACCAGGCATTGCCAACATACAATGGAATGAAGATGAAAAGTGGCTCGATCAGGGACGTAAAAGGTTTTTGCGGCTACCAGCGATCAACAGATGGGAATGAATATATCTTCTCCTTTCTTGTCAATAATTATAACGGTCGATCATCGATGGTAGTGAATAAGATGTATAAGGTGTTGGATGTACTGAAGTAGAATTATGAACGTCATTGCGAGCGGAGCGAAGCAAGGAAAGGGAGTTGGAGGGTGAGGCCAAAAATGCTAACTAGAGTTGAGGTTGATGTGGTAGCCTGAGAAGTTTGAGGGAACACCGCTATATCGTCCCTCTCCTCGTCATTGCGAGCGGAGCGAAGCAAGGAGAGGGATAAGAGGGGGAGGCCTAAAAACCGAAAAGGCGCAAATAGCGTGACATATCTACATTTAGTAACCATGGTGATGCAAAAGCAGTCGCCCAGATAATAAAAATAAAGATCTTGCCTGCGACAGATACATCCTGGATAAGATGCCGGTGTAATAAGCCCTGGATAGTAGTCATGATCTTGTCTTCTTTATAATGATATTCATAAGGCGGAGTGGGTGGTACATCTTTGAATGATGGATGTTCCGCGATAACTATATTCCTTATTTTCCAGTAGTCCTCATCCGGTAGTTCTTCATAAGATGTATCGAGATTAATGCCTGTCGACTCTACCTTCTTTTCTATCGCATTTAACCTGGAGTCGCCAAACATACGCAACAGCATCATTGCCGGGAAAAGTAAGAGAACGTAAAGTTTTTGTTCGGATGCGAATAGGGCCACCCAGATGAGAAAGGCAGCAGAAAGGATAACAAAGCCCTTGCTCAACCAGCTTTCTTCATTAAAAAATACCCTGTTCAGCAATTGCCCGCCGTCAAGCGGGTACACAGGTATAAGATTGATGATGTTCAGGAACATCAGCAACAGAGAAATATTTTCGAGGCGGATTCCTGCCAGGGAAATACCCTGGTCTTTAAGTTGCCAGATAAAAAAAACTGCTCCCAGCACAATGCCCGGCAATGGTCCGGCAAGTAATATGATGGCCGATTCTTTTTGAGAAACTTCTCTTTTGCTGCCTGATACATAAGCACCGAGTAATGGAATAAAGAATATACCCAGGTCTTTGTACCGGAATGCTTTCATGGCGATAAAATGACCCATCTCATGAAACACGACAATAGCAGTTATAAGTAGTAGCATTTCAAAACTGTGAAAGATATAATAACCAATTACGAGATACAGTGCGAGGCTTGAAATCGATCGCATCAGGATATTCACCTTGCTTTTGGGTTCTTCGGCTGAGGGTTTGGGTGGAATGATATTCGCCTCGGTGGTTGCCGATATTTCTCCTGGAATTAAAGGATTATCAGGTGAGTAATTCTCCATAAGATAAAGTTAACTGAAATAAGGTTTAAGCTGTTTCAATAAGGGTTCGGGCATTATCGTTCGTCTCATTGTCTTTGCCTCCATAAAATACAAAATGATCCTTCCCGTTGCAAGCAAATCCTTTTTTTCATTGTAAACTTCATGATGGAACTCAATTTTATGATGAACAGGAAGATCTTTCAGGATCACTTTGACTGTAAGCAGTTCATCATATAAGGCCGGGCGAAGATATTTACATTGCACTTCTATCACGGGCATGATCACGCCCATTTTTTCCATATCGGCATAGGTAAATCCCAACTGCCGTATTGACTCAGCCCTCGCCGATTCAAAATAGGGGAAATAATTACTGTGATAAACCACGCCCATCTGGTCGGTTTCTGCATAGCGTACACGCACCTGGGTTTCGGAGGTAAACATCTGGCTTATTTTTGATCCTCTATAAGGGTCGCGATTTTCCTGTTGAATTTTACCAAAAGTACACAAGCTACCCCGCAACTAAACGCCTTTAGAAAAATGCTAAGGTGGACTTTCCCATCGCCTACTGAAAAAACGGTCGGAAAGGCGCTGATAAAATTGATGAAGTTGAGAATTGCCAGGTATCCGAATATGATAGCCACGGCGACAATACCGAGGCGGATGATATCATCATGCTTCATAGATGGTGCTTTACGCGGTCAAGGTAAAACTATTTTACGATCATTCTGTCAATGCTGAAACGGCCCGGTCCCGTAAACAGGATGGCTGTATAAGCAACGAGATACAGGGCTGCTTTCTCACCCGCGCCGAAAATATCACCGTTGTGTGCAGTAAATAGGGCCGCTCCCATAGCAATTATCAGCGGAATGACCGCGAAACGCGTACAAAGACCCAACAAGATGAGGATCGCGCAGACGAATTCGGCGAAGACGTCAAACGAAAGAGAAACAGTAGGACCCACATTGAAAGGATCAGCAAACCCTGCGGAATATTTAGCAAAGTTTTTTACTTTATCATATCCATGCGCAATCATCATCACGCTGCAGGCTACACGGAGAAGCAATAAACCAATGGAAAAAGCCGGCTCGGAGTACGTGGTGTAAAGTAATTTTTTCATGATCCCGGGGTTTGGTTTTATATTGAAAATTCACGGTTTTCATTCATTATTCCTTAACAAATAAATGAGCTATTTGTTAAACAAGTTGTAACAGTGAACTTATCCACACATGTTTGGAATGATGTTTGGGTCACCATTGAAATAAATTGAAATTTGCGACGTTAATCCCCCAACGGTTAAAGGACACCCAGCATGAAGAATCAAATACTGTTCGTCGTAGCCCTCTTATGTACCACGGCCATCTTCTCCCAGCAAACCAAATTCTATACCGATCCCCAGGAAAAGTTCAAGGAAGCCAAGGAGTATTTCCAAAAAGAGCAGTATAGCCTCGCTTACCCCTTATTGAAGGAATTGCAGCAATCCGTGCAAGAAACTGATAAAGCTAACCGTACCATCACCGTTCAGGAGATCAGTTATTATACAACAGCCTGTGCCCTGAAACAGAATGAGAGCACGGCAGAAGAAAAGGCGATCGACTATATCGGGGTCGAAAAGAATACTGCCAGGGTCCAGATGATGAGTTTTCACCTGGGTGAATATTATTTCCGTAAAAAGGATTTTCCAAAAGCCGCAGAACAATTTGAACAAACAAATATCGAAAACCTTAGTAACCGGGAAATAGCCCAGATGAAATTTGAACAGGGCTATTCTTATTTCACGATGCAGAAATTTGCGCAGGCCAAACCCCTGTTCAATGCTATCCGCACCATGAAAGACGATCCCAATTACCTGGATGCAAATTATTACTACGGTTTCCTGTCTTTTCGTGATCGCCAATACGATGAAGCCCTGGAAAGTTTCCGTATAGTAGAGAATGAAAAAGACTATGCTACAGTAGTCCCTTACTATATCGCACAAATATATTATATACAGGGAAAAAAAGACGAAGCGCTGAAGTATGCCGAAACAAAGATCAAAGCCGGCAAATCGCAATACTATGACCAGGAAATGAAACAGATGATCGGTCATTCCTATTTTGAAAGAAAAGAATACGACAAAGCCCTTCCTTACCTGGAAGATTATGTCACTAAAACCGGCAAGGTTCGCCGCGAAGATCTCTATGAGCTTTCTTACTCTTATTATAAAGCGGGTAAATGGAACAAAGCCATTGAAGGATTCAAACAGTTGAGCGGGAAAGAAGATTCGCTGAGCCAGAACGCCATGTATCTTTTGGGCGATGCTTACCTGAAAACAAATCAAAAGTCCAACGCGAGAAATGCTTTTTTGTTCTGCGCTTCCAATAGCAGCGACAAAAAACAGCAGGAGATCTCCAGGTATCAATATGCCAAGCTCTCCTACGAGCTCGGCTACCAGGATGAGTCTCTGACCAGCTTGAAATCTTTTCTCAACGACTATCCCAATTCAGAATATAATACGGAAGCAAAAGATCTATTGGTAGAAGTGTTGACCAATACCAATAATTACCGGGAGGCCCTGTCATTGCTGGACGGTATGGGCAGCCTAACGCCGAATGCAAAAAGATTGTACCCGAGGATCCTTTATGGCCGCGCTACTGAATTGATCAATGACGGAAGGCTTGCTGAAGCGGAGACTTTAATCGATAAGGCGCTAAAAGATCCCAATAATGGGTCCGTTATCGGCCTGCTGAGTTTCTGGAAAGGTGAATTATCCTACCGTAAAAATGACCTGGACAATGCCATTAAATATTATAATGCTTATGTCAGCGCTGGTTCGCCTGCCAGCGGCGAAGCCAATCCGGTCAATGTAAAGTATAATCTTGGCTATTGTTACCTGCGGAAGGAAAATTATGCCGCCGCTCTCGGTTTTTTTGAGCCGCTGGCTAAAAACCCTTCGTTAAATTCTAATGAACTTACCCAGGATGCTTATCTGCGCACTGCGGATTGTTATTTCATGAACAAGGATTATGCAAAGGCGAAGGCCATGTATGATAATGTCATAAAATTCTCCTGGCCGGCCGAAGATTATGCTACTTTCCAGGATGCGATGATCACGGGAGTAAGAAGTTCGAAGGATAAGATAGCCCTGCTTGCCACGATGAACCGCAAATTTCCAAGCTCATCATTGGTTACCGATGCCAACATGGAGATCGCCAATACTTATATTTCCGATGAGCGTTTTAACGAGGCGGTTCCTTATTTGGGTAACGTCATCAAAGGAAGTGGTAATTCAAGCCTGAAGCCGCAAGCCTATCTCAAACTGGGTAATGCCTACTATAATCTCAATAACAATACTGAAGCAATAAAGCAATACGAAACCTTATTATCACAATATCCCAATTCCCCTGAAGCCGACGCTGCGATGGGCAATGTGAAATCAATATATGTGGAAGCGGCTAAACCCGACGAGTACGCGGCGTTTATGAGAAAGGCCGGCAGACCGATCAGCGTGGACGCAGAAGACTCTTTGACCTGGAGTGCAGCGGAAACACAATATAATAATGGAAACACAAATGCCGCACTGGGTGCTTTTAATTCCTACCTGCAAAAATTCCCCGACGGCGTATATGCCATCGATGCCAATTTTTACAAAGGGGAGATTTATAATAGTAAAAAAGACTGTAACAACGCGTTGACGGGTTATGAGCCGGTTGCTGAAAATGCTCCAAACAAATATGCTGAAAAAGCCCTGCTGGCAGCGGCCCGTATTAACTTTTTCGAGTTGAAGAATTATCGAACGGCAGAAGTATATTATTCCCAATTGAACCAGATCACTTCGAGCCAGGAGGATAAACTGGAAGCCATGCGTGGTTTATTACGCAGCCAGTACCAGCAGCAAAAATGGGCAGAGGCTGCCGCTACAGGTAAAGACCTGGTAGCTGCAAAAGGAAGCAGTTCAGATGATAAATCGCTTGCCAATATGGCCATCGCCAAATCTTACCAGGTAGCGGGACAATATGACCTGGCGCTTGCCAATTTCAAAACAGTCGTGCAATTAAATAAAGCTGCGCTGGCTGCCGAAGCAAGGTACGAGATCGCCAATTGCTGGTTTGCGCTCAGGAAACTGGCCGATGCCGAAAAAGCGGCGTTTGAAACAATCAAGCAATCGGGCTCTTATGATTACTGGGTAACCAAATCATATATCCTGCTCGGTGATATTTATTACGACCAAAAAGATTACTTCAATGCCAAAGCAACTTTCCAGAGCATAGTAGACAATAGTATCAACGCTGAACTGAAAACCGAGGCACAAAGCAAGCTCACAAGAGTGATTGACGAAGAAAGCAAAAGCAGTAAAGTCAGCGGGCAATAAATTTGAATCATCAAGAATAAACAGCCATAAATGAGACAGCACCTCTATAAAATTTTTCTTTCGGCCATATGCATCGTGTTTATTGGTGTTTCGGTTAATGCTCAAAAAGACAGTACCCGGGGCAAATCGGTTAATATCACTTCTTCATTCAAACCGGTGTTGAGGGAATCTGCAAAGATCAATTTCAATGCCTCACCACCTACAGCAGATACAGCAAAGCCCAAATTGCAGTACGATATTCCTAACCCCAGTTTATTGCTTGCCTATCAACCCGGATCCCTGAAACCGCTGGCGCTGCAGGTAGATTCCGTTGGAAAATTTGATAATAAAAATTATATCAAAGCGGGATTTGGAAGTCTCCGGACACCGTTGGTGCAGGCCGGTTTTTCGTTTGGTGATGGTAACACTGCAGGGTTAAATGTATACGCAAAATATGTTGCCTCGCAGGGGAAAAAGGAATTCCAGGATTTTGCCAGCACAAGAGTTAAGTTGAGCGGGTTTTACAAAACGGCAAAAAACATAGAATTGAATGCAAGCCTGGGCATGAATGCCGAAAAATTTTATAAATATGGTTTTTTGCCGGAGAGTTTGTCTTTTGCCACTGATTCGATCAGGCAGAACTTTCAGACCATTTCGGCCAGGGTAGGGGCTCATAACATCGATAAAACCGAATTCGGTCTTCTTTATTCGCCGGAAGTCAGGATCGATATATTCAGCGACCACCTGAAGAACAGTGAAAGTAATACCGTTGTGGACCTTCCCCTGGAAAAATCAATCAACCAGAATTTCGCTGTAAAGCTGGGCCTGACCTTCGATCTTACACGTCTCTCGCCAAAGGTCAAAACTGCCGGTACTATCAACAATACGATGTACTTTATTTCACCTTCGGTATTGTATAAAAAATCAACATTCGATCTGCAGGCGGGTATACGTCCTTCCTGGGATAATAAAACATTCAAAATGTTCCCGAATATCCTGGCCGACATTGGAACGGAGGATAAGCGGTTCACTTTCCAGGTGGGTTGGACCGGATATCTGAGGAAAACGACTTATCAATATTTAGCCTCACAAAATCCCTGGTTGTGGATGCCGGGTACATTGCAAAATACGAGGATAGAAGAACGATTTGCAGGATTTAAGGGATCCATAGACGAGCATTTCAGTTATGCTGTAAAAGTTGCATTCAATAAGTTGAACAATCAGCCTTTATTCGTTAATGATACGTCTGCCTTGGGAGATGGCAAATCTTTCCGCGTGGTAAATGAAGAGCAGATGAAGGTGTTGAACTTCGGTGGTGAGATCGGTTATAATATAGAGGAAAAATTCTCGCTGATCGCGAACCTTAGCTTCAATCAATATACCGGGTTAAAAACAAATAAAAAGGCCTGGGGTCTTCTTCCTCTTGAGTTGAACACGGCTATGCGGTTGCAGATATTGAAGGATCTTTGGCTGAAAGGCGATCTGTTTGCATGGAGTGGACCTCAATATCTGAAAAAGAATGGAAGCGACGGCAAATTGCCCGGAGCTGTTGATCTCAATGCAGGGCTCGAATTTAAAGCTACAAAGAACCTCGGTGTGTGGGCACAGTTCAATAATATCTTCAACAAAGAATACCAGCGCTGGAGCCAGTATCCTGTTTATGGGTTCAACTTTGTTGCTGGAGTCGTATTTTCGTTCGATCAAAAGAACTGATAATGTACCAGGATTTGTATGAGTATCTCGTTTTGCACAGGCAATTGAGCATTCCGGGTATTGGTACAATCCAGCTGGAACGAAAACCTGCCGGGACCGATATCACCCACCGCCAAATAAGCCCCCCTGTTTATTCGATCAGTCTTGATCCTGGTAGCGAAACGCCCACGAAGAGATTGTTTCATTGGCTCGGAGAGCGTTTCCATATACATTATCATGAAGCGATCGTTCGCTTTAATAGCTTTTCCTACGATTTCAAGCAACAGGTTTTATCGGGGAATAAGGTTGATTGGACAAACGTGGGAACGTTCAGTAAAGGAATGTCGGGTGATATTAGGTTTGAACCGGCCATAAAGGATCACCGGTTTGATCCACCTGTCAGTGCAGCCAGGATGATCAGGGAAAAAGCTGTGCATACCGTGCGGGTGGGTGAGCAGGAAAAAACCTCGGTGGAAATGTCTGAATGGCTTCACCCCGAAGAACAACGAAGAACCTTCTGGTGGGCTCCCGTTTTGATCGTTGCCATCATACTTGTAACAATTCTTTCTATCTATATCTCTCAAAATGGTTGTAATCCTTCGTCGGCAGGAAATCAGAAGAGTGTAACTCCACTTAAACCCGATTCGGTTTATACCCTCCTCAAATGAAGTTGGTTGATTAGTTGATCAGGCTAATTGGTTAATCCGTTGATTTGTGTGAACGAGGAAACCAATCAACTACTCGACAACTAACTAGCCAAGATGTTACCAATTTACCATTACTTTGCACGATTGTCCAGCAAGATTGATTTATGAAGAATCTGGTCCATTATTCAGTTTGCCCTGTCTGTACATCCGCTGAAATAACTATCGCTTTAACCGCAAAAGACCACACAGTAAGCGGCGAAAGTTTCCAGGTCATGGAATGCAGGAATTGCACTCTTCGGTTCACACAAGACGTCCCCGATGCGCAGTCTATTGCTCCTTATTATAAAGCGGAAGGATATATTTCTCATACAGACACTTCCAAAGGTCTCATCAACCGCGTTTATAAAATGGTTCGCCAAAGAACATTGGTGAACAAGCGGAGATTGATTGAAAAATATACGGGTTTGCAAAAAGGAGATTTGCTCGACGTTGGTAGCGGTACAGGTAGTTTTGTAAATGAAATGACACAAAGCGGCTGGCGGGTTGAAGGCCTGGAACCCGATGAAGACGCAAGAAAACTGGCTGCTCAGCAATATGACATTCAACTCGCAGATACAGGTAGGTTTTACCAGTTAAAGCCGGGCAGCTTTGACGCCATCACATTATGGCATGTATTGGAACATGTGCATGACCTCAAAGGTTATGTTCAGCAACTAAAAAACATATTGAGGCAAACAGGGAAATTATTTATAGCTGTGCCCAATTATACTTCGGAGGATGCAGGAAGGTATGGGGAATATTGGGCTGCTTATGATGTTCCGAGACATCTCTATCATTTTTCACCGGCCTCAATGCAGTTATTGATGGAAAAAAATGGATTGAAGATAATCCAGTGCAAACCGATGTGGTATGACAGCTTTTATGTTTCTCTTTTAAGCAGCAAATACAAAAACGGAAAGACGAACTGGCCTGGTGCGGCCTGGATCGGCTTACATTCGAACCTGAAAGCTCTTGGGGACGTGAGAAAATGCAGCTCGGTGATCTATGTTGTTGCGAAGGAAGTTTAGGGTTGAGATGTATGAGGTAAGATGTATGAGGTAAGATGTATGAGGTATGCGCCATTCATAATTCATAACTCATAATTCTAAATTACTGTTGAATTACCTGTCCTCCACCACTCGCCTGGACATTTTTAACAGCAGGATTTCCTTTGTAGTAAACCCTGCTTCCGCCCGTGGCTTCTACAAACAACCTGTCTGATACTTTCACTTTTGCTTCGGATCCGCCGGACACACCAAGGTCTACCTCCGTTGAAGTAAGATTAAATGCTTCCAGTTTACCTCCACCGGAAATATTTCCATATAAACTCTCTGTTGCACCATTTATGGTCAGTTCTGAAGCGCCGGATATTTCAACCTGTGTACTGACACCCGTTCCATTTAGAAGACATTTGGAGGCGCCCGATAAAACTGTTCTGATGACATTGGATACGGCCTTGAATCCGTTTACTGTTCCTGCAGCAGCACCCGATAAATTCAATTGGACCAACATAGGAAGAGTGATGGTTATATCTACTCTTGGCCGGTTGCCCTGGTAATGGTTGTATTCTATGTCAAGAATATTATTGGCGACGCTCCAGTCGATGTCATTAACGGAATTCGAAGGGCCTTTTGCCTTTACAGAAAAAACAGTCCCACGAGCGATGGTAATATTGAATCTCTCACCGGCATAGACCTTATTAAATCCTGTAATATTGATTTCCTTTTCAATAACGGGCGAATTGTCGGAGTTTTTCCTGCAACAGAAAGCGAAAAATAGCAGGGATGGTAGGAGCAGCCACTTCCTCAGTTGGATAAGGTTACTTTTCATAATAGGAGGTTTAATGGTTCAAATAATACCAGGCAAAAGTATCAGTGTTCTTTTTTACCAGGGGTTTCGAAGAGGATGAAAGGCAACCGATGTTAAAAGATTTTAAGCGATCACCCTTAAGAACGCTTGTTAGTGAGTTGATCGCCTGATTATTTTCAGTATGCGCGTTGTTGTTTAAATTGAGACAGTTAAATCTGCATTATGACCCGATCTACTCGTCGCCAATTCATCGGCAACACTAGCAAAGCTGCTATGGCAGGAACGCTTATCTTAGCTGGCAACTCACAACAAACCGAAATGAAAGACATTTTTGTTCATCACGTTTATTTCTGGCTTAAGAATGCCGGAAGTAAAGAAGACCTTGATAAGTTGGTAGCTGGCTTAAAAAAGCTTTCTGCTGTCAAAACCATCAAACAATTCCATATTGGCAAGCCTGCGGATACCAAACGCGATGTCATTGACACTTCCTATTCGGTTTCATGGCTGGTGTTTTTTACCAATGGTGTCGACCAGGCGAGTTATCAAACTGATCCCATCCACCTGAAGTTTGTGGAAGATTGCTCATCGCTTTGGCAGAAAGTAGTCGTTTACGATTCAGTTAATATGTAATATTCCTCTTCTTTTTTATGGCCGGTTGATAAAAACCGGTAGTCTAGTATTAATTTCATTTCTATAAATCACCAGAATGAATAAATATCTTCTTTTCGTTTTTTCACTGGGTATGATCTATACATATGGTCAAACACCAAGAATGGATTTTGAGAACTACAACCCGCCATCAACGCTGGTTGTTCCTGAACATAAATTGACAAAGGCGAAATTCCCTTTTATAGACGTACATAATCACCAGGAAGATATGCCTGATATGAATCTCGGGACGTTGATCACTGATATGGATAAGCTGAACATGAAAGTGATGGTAAACCTGACCGGGCGTAATGGAGACGCGTTGAAAAAATCGGTAAAGAATATCAAAGATCATTTCCCGAAGCGATTTATCGTTTTTGCAAATATCAATTTTAATGGGGTAGGCAATCCCGGATGGACAGAGAATGCGGTAAAGCAACTGGAAGAAGATGTAAAGAACGGGGCCAATGGGTTAAAAATATTTAAGAACCTCGGTTTCTCTGTGAAAGATAATACCGGGAAAAGAGTAACTATTGACGATCCGCGACTTGATCCTATCTGGAAAAAAGCCGGCGATTTGAAAATCCCGGTGATCATCCATACAGCTGATCCGAAATCATTCTGGTCGCCGATGGACTCTATGAATGAACGATGGTTGGAATTGGCAACTCATCCCGGCCGGAAAAGAAGTAATACCGACCCGGCTCCCTGGGATACATTAATAGCCGAGCAGCATCGCATGTTTAAAAAGCATCCTGGTACTACTTTTATAGCGGCGCATTTCGGATGGTATCCAAACGATCTCGGCAAACTGGGGCAACTGTTGGATGAAATGCCAAATGTCGTTGTGGAATTTGGCGCAGTGATCGCGGAATTGGGTAGACAACCCAGGATGGCCAAGAAGTTTTTCACTAAATACCAGGACAGAATATTATTTGGGAAGGACAGCTGGGTGCCTGAAGAATATACTACCTATTTCCGGGTACTGGAAACGGAAGACGAATACTTCCCTTATCACAAAAAATATCATGCATTTTGGGCCATGTATGGAATGGGATTGCCTGATGATATTCTTAAGAAAGTTTATTACAAAAACGCTTTACGGATCATCCCTAATATTGACAGAACGCTGTTCCCGGATTAATTTGAATAAATGCGAAGTCTGGATTCCGATGCCATCAGACGAAATTCGAAAAGGGCGCTTCCTGCAAACAGGATTTTTTCGGATTTCGTCATTCCTGTCTTCGGATTTAATTTAGTGCTATCTTTTGACCATTTATGAATAATTTCCAGCCCGGAAACCTTATCCGTTTTTTCTATTTCTTTTTTTTCTTTTTTGTTAGCAGTACAATTACTTTTTCGCAGGTGCGAATTAAAGGAATTGTGGCCGATAGCATCTCGCATAAACCGCTGCCATTTGCGACAATCAGGGCGAATGGCAAAAACGTTTTTATCACGGGAATCAATGGGCAGTTTTCTTTTGTGCTACCCGTCGGCGTAGACCAGGCAGAAGTATCATACATCAGCTATGCCAGCAAAACGATAACGGTTGCGTCTTTAAAAGATCGCGATACTGTTTTCCTGCCACCTGCGGTTTCAACGCTGGGGGAGGTGGTCGTAAAGCCGCAGACAGATAAGATCCGAAGGATTATCAATGCAACCATCGGGAACAAGCCTGTTCATAATCCTGAAATGTATGAGCTCTACCAATGTAATATTTATTATAAGATGAGAGCTGATGTAATGCCTTCGGGTGTTGTCATGGATTCGGTAACCATGGAGCGCCAGGCCAGGGCCATTGCCAGGCAAAATAAAAAGGATTCAGCCAGAAGAAAGAAAACCGAAGAAGCCAATATTCTTACCGACAACAACCATCTTGCTTTTTCAGAAACCTATAGCCGGCGTTTTTATAAAAGACCGCAGCAGTTGCAGGAGACTGTTATTGCTTCCCGGTTTTCAGGGTTTCACAAGACTTATTTTACCAACCTGATAACCGATTTCCTGCCGTTTCATACCTACAGCGATTATATTCAATTGAACGGGAAAGATTATATCAACCCAATTGCAAAAGGGTGGCAGCAACGGTATAATTTTCTGCTTGCAGATGAGATTGTGAGCGAAACTGATACCACGTTCATATTTACGTTCAGTCCAAAAAAGAATGTCACTTTCAATTCACTCTCGGGAATGGTTTATATCAATAGTGACGGCTATGCTATATCCCATTTTATCGCTTCCAACAGCGATACGGCTTCCGGCAGGGAAACCCATTTTGAACAGGTATATAACCGCGTCAATAGCAAATGGTTTCCGAGGGAATTGAATTATGATCTTGTATTCAAACATTATATCAGTCCTTACCTGAAACTGGAGATCAACGGGCATTCAGTAATAGATTCCGTTTCCTTTAACGCCGGGAAGGATTTCAAGATTGAAAAAGCCTATTCGGTGAAACTGGGCGATTCAGTGGACCTGTATTCCGAACAGCAATGGAAAAAGTTAAGGGCGGATACGATAACGATGAAAGAGGAGAATACCTATACGGTTCTCGACAGTGTGTTTAAACAGAAAAAGATTGAAAACATTATTGCCGGTACCGGCAAACTTGTAATAGGAAGGCTGCCCTTTAAAAAACTGGATATAGACCTGCAGCGGTTGATAGCTTCCAATGATTATGAAGATACAAGGGTGGGTCTTGGATTGTTTACAAATGAAAAGATATCGAAGTACTACGAGTTAGGCGGGTGGTTTGGATATGGTGTTCTGGATAAAAAAGTGAAATATGGTCTTACGCTCACCGGTTTTGCAAAAGGCAATAAGGATAACTGGTTAAGGCTTTTCTATGATGACGATTACCATAACGCAGGCAACGTACATATTCACGCTGATATTGACCGCGAAGGCTACCGCACCTGGTTATTGACGACGCCAGATAGGGTAAGAGAGTTCGGAATCACGGCGCATACTCAAAGAGGTTATTGGGAGATTGAGCTGGATGGAAGAAAACAACAGCTTAACGCACTTTATCCCAACAATTTTTTTTACCACGGAAAAAATTATAAGGAGTTTGATGTGAGGGAAGCGAGCATCGGACTTCGCTATGCGTACGGAGAAAAAAGAGCGCCGGCGTTCGGGTATTATTTTCCTGTTGCTACCAAGTATCCCATTTTTTATTTGCGCTCAGCATACGGCTATGCGAGAGCGGGTGATGATTACTCGGCCCGGTATATCCGTTTGGTAGCCGCTGGCGATTTTAGCAAGCATATTAACCGTTGGGGAAATGATCTGTATCGAGTGGAGGCAGGTATTATTCATACATTCAATAATGCCCCGCTTTCCCGATCTTTTTTACTCGCATCAAAGGGGTTTAGACGAAGCGGGATAAATTATTATGCCTGGGGAGGGTTCCTGACCTTAAGGCCTTTTGATTTTTATTGCGAACGATATGTAAGTTTTCTCTATAAACATGATTTTGATAAATACCTGTGGCGCTCAAAAATCAGCAAACCGTTCATTAGTATTGCGCATAACATGATGTATGGAACACTCAGCCCGGAAAGCAAGGTCGCAACGCCCACTGTTGTTGCGCCAACAAGCGGTTATCACGAATCGGGTATTTTACTGAACCAGCTACTGCAGAAGAATCTCTTTCATGTTTTTTACATTTACCTTAATGCCGGGGCATTTTATCATTGGACACCAGCATTTGAGTGGAAGAAGAACGGCCTCTTCGTGGTTGGTCTTTCCGCGGGCTTTTAACTTTTCTGGAACCTTCGCGCAGACAATGCTTTCAGCGATCTATTTCCTTCTTGCCTTTAGTATTTTCGAAAATTCGGCCGCCTCATCGAGTAATTCTTGCGGAGAAGTATCTTCCTGTATGAGCCGTTTACCTTTTTTGATATTGTGTATTAATTTATCATTATCGAAATAATAACGTCCTTCAAAAGCCAGGGAAAGCTTCCCAATATTACCAAGGCTATCGGGCGGGAAATCCTTTTCCGTTTCAAAGACAAAGATCAGCTTACCGTTTCTAAAATAATATTCGCGATTTTTCTCTCCATAAGAAACTCCAACGCTAAATGCAATTTTTATAAGCTTATCATTTTTAAAAGAACCGGTTAGTTCTGCGCCGCCATCGGTAGCGTGTCCAAGAAAATCCTCCGGATCATCCAGGGTGAACGGTGTCATTGTGCTATCGCTGTTAATCTTCCTGAATTCCTGGCGGATCGCAGCTATTTTCTGATCTTTTGTCTGGGCACATGATGGCCCGATCAAACTAAATAGTGATATAAAGCAGGCTATGAAAGCGACTCGATTCATAAAACAGGGTTTAAACTCAGGCGCCCATCCTCCGGCTTATTTACAATTTTGCGATTTCAGGTTTTCGGTCCCATCACCGTACATTATAGTAAATCCAGGTTCAATTGCTTAATCTATATCGGCGCAGGCCTTTTGTTTTTCTTTTTTATAGAATGATTCAGGAAGGATGACTTTAAAAGTCGCAATAATTCAAAATTTCCAGGATATCCTGCTGACTAAGCAATTTGAGTTTTGAATTAGCTACTGCCTGGTCTGGACCCATCATTGTCCGGGACAAAATAAGTGTAAAAGCTTCTTTTTTCCGGGCTGCGTCGATTTCTTTCCTCGATTTGACATAGCTTTCGTAGGCATCAGCCATTTTCGTCCAAATTATAATTTGGCGATCCCTGTCAGGGTCTTTTTGAAAATCTGAAATAGTTTCTTCCAGGCTGACGGGGTAAACTTCAGAAAAAACGGCCTGTATCCTTGTGATTTTTTCCAATTGGATATCACTCAGTGTATCCTGCATTACCTGGCCAGCACCGCTGGCATTGGGTTTTGTTGTTTCCTCATTTTCGCCAGGATGATTGTTACAGGCGTTCAGAAACAAGAGCAGTATCAGTATAGAAATAAATACTTTCATTTTTCAGATTCGCTGAGCGGCACCGGCTTTAGCATGGTTTTTTCCCAATCCTCGTATTTCTTTTTAAGGCTTTCGAAAACATCTTTTTCTCTTTCCTTCAGGTCATTTTTTTCCGCACCATCATAAAAAAGATCAAACAGGTATTCGCCGCTTTCGTCTTTCAGGTATTTCCAATAACCATCGCGCACTGCTTTTTGCTGGGTACGCTGGGAAAGTCGCCAGAACAAAGTGCGGGGGACCGGTCTTTTTTTCCCGGAAATGATTGGCATAAGATCTATTCCATCCAGTGGAAATTTGGGATCAGCTTTTGTTTCAGCAAGAGCAAGAATGGTAGCCGACCAGTCCATGGTGATCACCGCTTGTTCGCTGACGACACCGGCAGGGATCTTCCCGGCCCATCGTATAAACGCTGGGATCCGTATACCTCCTTCCTTTAACATTGCTTTTCTTCCGCTGTATCGTCCCATATCCGAGAAACGCTCACCTCCGTTATCACTCGTGAAAATGACGACAGTATTATTGGAAAGCCCTTCTTCATCCAGTGCCTTCAAAATAGCTCCAACCGCATCATCCATACTTTTTACCATGGCTGCATACGTTGATGGTGAACCTCCTTTTCTCCAATTATCATTACCAAGGGCATATACACTGTCACCCGGAGCCTGCCAGGGCCAATGCGGTGCGTTAAACGTAACGGCGAGAAAGAAAGGCCTGCTGTGATCCCGGTGAATTATATCGATAGCTTTATCTGCGATCAGGTCCGTCAGGTATCCTTTTTCTTTCACTGGTCTGTCTCCTTCAAAAAGATCGTTTTGGCCATTGGGATTTGTATGAGAGATATAATCAAGGCCTCCGCCATGAAACCCAAAA
>VBAT01000007.1:28560-40058 GCA_005884665.1 Bacteroidota bacterium | reverse complement strand
CCAGGTGCCACTTACCAACCAGGAATGTTTCATACCCGTTCTTTCGCAGCAAAGTCGCAATGGAGGTCTGGTCAGGTGATAACCCGATCGAACTATCTCTTTTCGTCCAATCCAATGGTTCTTGCATTCCAACGAATGTGCGTGCAGGATAGCGACCGGTCATTAACGACGCACGGGTAGGTGTGCAAAGAGGGCCTCCGCTATAGGCGCTGATGAACCTTGTTCCCTGCGAGGCCAGTTCATCCAGGTTCGGTGTCTTATAATCCTTCCGCCCGTAGCTGCTTAGATCTGCATAACCAAGATCATCTGCCATCATGTAGATGATATTCGGTCTTGTTTGAGCAGAAACAGTGATAAATGAAAAGCTAAACAGGCAAAGCAGGAGTCTTTTGATCAACATAACAGTTGGCTTGAGTTTATTTGTTCCGCAAACCAGTTGCGGGTTATTTACTTTATATTTTCAAAAAGGCATACTCCCGACCAGACCCAATCACCTTTTGGCCCTTCCGGTTCTGGATAGCCGGCAACGGCAACCATATCATCAGGCAGCCGTTTTATGGCAGCTGCAGTTTTTAGTTGCGATTTTGCCTCTAAACATTTCCATCCATACCGCAGAAAGAATGTCTCTCCTTCTTTGGGTGCAAACTTCAAAGGAGCTCTTGCTGCTTCGAGAAATGAACCCATTTCTTGTTGAGCCAACTTGAGCAGACCCGGCGACATCAGGTCAAAAACCCAGCGCCTGAAATGAGGTTGGTCGGAAAGATCACTGGACAGGGTTTCTGCTGATTCCTCATCAAGATAACCGATCAGCCCCTCTGAGACAACAAGTGCTTTTTTACATTTTTGATTTAATTGTTGAAAGATCACCTGTCTTGCCTGCCTGTCGGAAAGGTCCAGACGAATGCTTTCGAGTTTGCATTTTGGCCGTTCATTTTTCAAAACAGATTCTTTATAGTCCATGATGCCAGGCAGATCAATTTCTACCCATTGTAAGGATGAAGGCAAATCCATGCGATAAGGTCTTGCATCCAGGCCTGATGCCAGGTTAATGATCATGTCAAAACCCTGTTTGATGTGTTGAGCAATAAATTCGTCAAGTAAGTATGTCCTGGCTACAAAAGACCAGCTGTTTTTCTTCGCAAATCCAATTGCGTTTGCGATTTGTTCTCCCCGTTCACCTGCAAGTTTCCTGGCAAATGGATCTTTAAAAAGCGCATCGGGCCTTTCAGATTCTTCGGCCCTGTACATAGCCACCCAGCGGGCCGTGTCTGAGATATTCCTTATTAACGGTTCCATGGATGTATTTGAAAGCAAAGTTAGTCCGTGTGCAGGTATTCGCTGGATAACTTTTTACTTTCCGCAGTCTGCCGGTTGTCAGCTGTCATATGTGAGGCGCGGACATCAGGCAACCGGGCAACTGACACCTGATAGGCATCAGTCTTCAATCTTATCTTCAGCTTTCTCGGCATTTTCCGTGATGTCTCCTGCTTTAAAAAGAATGTTTTTGGCAACGGTTTTCCATTTGTCTTTTTTCCGCAACAGGAATTCAAGGTCCATGGAGAAATGAATGAATTCCTCTTTTTGTGCATTTTCCATGATCGCCCTGGCTTCCTTATCTTTTTCCACCGATATACGTTGTTCATACCAGTTGATCGCTTCCGCTTCTTCTATCAGCGATTGAATCATTCGTGCAAATGTCCGGGTAGGTTGCGACAATTCTTCCGCAGGCTCATGGTATTGTTCTGCCATAGTCTTTGTATTTAAAAAAATAAAAATCTTTGCCTGGTAACCGTGCACTTGTTTCAAAACAGGGATAGTTGCTTCGGTTTCTCTTTTTTTTCCTGGCGAACGAGTTTGATCGGCGCCGGCATATCATCAATCCTGAACACTTCGGTTTCTTTAAATCTCGAAGCGACTATTATATTTGTGCTTCCTGCATGTTGCCGGAACAGGCTATCCACTATTTCCGGTTTGTTATTGTTCTTTGAAAGGTGGGATAATATCAGGTGGCTCATAAATGCAGCACGATGCTTTTTGAACAGTTCCAGCGCCTGGATATTGGACAAATGACCCTTCCCGTCAGAGATCCTTTTTTTCAGGTGATAAGGATAGCTTCCATTCATCAGCATGTCTTCGTCATAGTTGGACTCCAGGAAAGCTGCATGGCACCGTTTAAAATGCTGGATGACCCTTTTGCACGCGATTCCAATGTCTGTTATAACTCCAATGCTGACAGACGAAGAAGAAACCACGAAACTATGCGGATCACTGGCATCATGTTCTTTTTGAAAGGCTGTGATACTTAGACTGCCAACACCGACCGGTTCGTCGGCCCTGAAGCGTCTGACAAGTTTTTTTTCGAGCTCGAGATTACCGAGCCGTTGCGTGGCGGCAGTGATATAGACGGGCAACTGGTATTTTCTTGACAGAACAGGCAGACCGCTGATGTGATCGCCATGTTCGTGCGAAATAAAAATCGCTTTTACTTTTTCGAGACTCAGACCCGAACGTTTCATTCGTTTTTCCGTTTCACGGCAACTGATGCCGGCATCGATCAATACAGCATCTTTATCGTTACCGATATAGTAGCAATTCCCGTTGCTACCGGAATTTAGCGAACTTATGTACAGCGGCATGGTTAAATAATGACCGGCAAATTACTGAATCGCCGGGAGCGGTGATCGATTGTTATCAATGTTTTTCTGACAAATAATGTTTCTTTAAAATATCTTCTCCGTATTCATTGCCTTTTTCTCTCCATATGGCGTGGATGTGATTACCGTCATTTTCAAATCCCCTGTTATCAAATTCAATCAGGAAGCCCGGACCGTTTAAAATATAATAATGCGGTTTATGCAATTGGTAAGCGCCAATCCACCCGAAGTAAACTTTGTCAATGCCGGCCTTGATTATCTTATCGTATTCTACGAGCGCCTTGTCATATTCAAGATTAAAAACGAATTCGCGAATAATGTACTGGAGGATGGCCTGTTGTTGCCTGGTCATCTCCGATGCCTTGATGCCCCAGTAGTCAACCAGCCGTTTACCGCTTTCTGCAGACGTAATGATATCTCCCGGCACTTCCTGGCTCATTGTCGCTTTCTTTTGTTGTTCCGGCGATAATAAATTAATCAGTTTAATACCCAGGTCTTCTTCCTGTCCCAATACTCGCCAACCTGCGTATTCTGAAACAGGGTATTCAGCCGGGTCTGTGCCTACGAAGAGGGGAGTAACAGAGAGTTCGTTATTCAAAAAAGTGAAATTGAGGGAAAGGTGGTGTCCTTCTATTTTGAAACCCCAGTTGGCATCCTCGGGTGTACCAAAAAAAGCGAGGTAGTAATTGCGATGAGTCCATTTTAATCCCATGACTTGTCTATAGTTCGCAGTATCGATTTGTTTTTTATAATACAGGGAGTCAAAATAGCTGTTAAGTAAATTATCGAGATGCATGATGCCTGTTGCTTTCAGGTAACCTTGTGAACTGAGAGAGACTGAAAGCAGGCTATGGAGCAATTTCCTTTGTTCGTCACTCATATTGCCGATGTTGATACCGGCTCTTGCACGCAGACCTACTGGCAAATTGTTCCATTTTATGCGAGCGGTGTCTGTGAAAGCTAACAACGCCGTTCTTTTTTGCAACGGGTTTAGCGTATTGATGATATTTATTGCCGCTTGTTTTATTTCATCATTGTAAGTGGACTGGCTGTCCGCCATTCCCGGGAACAACAAGAGAAACAGGCAGCCAACATAAAAGCATGGAAGTTTTGGCATGGTGCAGTTTTGGCTAAAGATAGACAGAATCATCATCGTCCATATAACTGTATTTCACACATGATATTTATCAAAACCGGGTCGATATAAGTGGTATATCTTGCGGGCCACTTGCAGTTAATTTACATCAACGGGCAGCGGGTTTTTATAACAAAGTCCTAGTTTTGATAGGTAAACCTGTTTTCCTGACTATAAATTTGCAATATGACAACGGTAAATGTTTACCTGACCTTTAATGGTAACTGTGAACAAGCTTTTAATTTTTACAAATCCGTATTTGGCGGGGACTTTCCTTATATCGGTCGCTATAAAGACATGCCTCCGGATGGAGGAAAAAAGCCAGATCCAAAGGAGGGGGACAGGATCATGCATGTTTCGCTGCCGATAAGTAAGGAAACCATGTTGATGGGAAGTGATACGGGAGGCGAATGGGCGGCCAATTATTCGCAGGGAAATAATTTTTCTATTTCTATAAATACAGATAGCAAAGAGCAAGCCGACAAGCTATTCAGTGGTCTATCTTCAGGTGGGAAAGTGACCATGCCGATGAACAAAACATTTTGGGGTGATTATTTCGGCATGTTTACAGATAAATTTGGCATTAACTGGATGGTGAGTTTTAATGAAGCACAGCAGAAGAAATAGATGCTGGATGCCGTCATTGCAAGGAGCGAGCCGACGAAGCAACTGTTATTGCATTTAATCGTATTGCTGTAATACAATCATCTCATAGTTTTTTTGCCAGCCTGCATTTTGGTTGCTTAGGAAACTGGCAAGCTTTGTCAGGTCTATCAGTTGATCAATCATCGAAACAACGATAGCTGGCGGCATCGATCCTCTTTCAATCATTAACCAGTCCGTGGACTTGTCTTTCCCCCAATACTGTTCCAGGAAATCATTGTAATCGGCAATCATCACCTTCAACAGATCGACCTTGCTTTTCCATACGAGTTTATTAGCAGCGGCATTTTGTAAATTGATCGGGTAGCGAACGATCTGATAAGCCAAATCAAGCGGGTGAGTTTCCTTCGACCGACCAGCTTCCCCGTGCTCAACTTCAGGTAATGCTGCCACCCGTTGTTGATATTCTTCAGAGAGTTGCCGGTTTAGCTCAGAAAAAAGTTCATCAGTTTTCTGTTGGATACCGCCGACGACATTCGTCATTTCCTGTACATGTTCCATGATAAGGCTATTTCTTTTGCCAATGGCGATTGCTGTTGCGGCTTTATTGCGATCGGCCATGCTCTTATCAAGATTACCCTGGGGAGAATTATTTGAAAATCCATTCTCTGCCAGGAATGCTTTGTATTCTTCCTGCTTTTGCTGGTCATTCATACCGTTGAAGCGGGCGGCATAGCCTGGATCAGTCATCATTTTATTGGTGAAAGCCTTCCTTGGATCGGTGTCTTTGCCTGAGTAAGCAGAAGGATTGCTTTTGACATTGGCAGACATTTGTTTTGCCAGTGCCTCCCCTTGTTCCGGTGTCATGTTCTTTAGTTTTTCGATTCCACCCATCTGTTGGATGACGGGATTGTTGTTGAGCGATTGCTCTGCCATTGCCGCGTTCTTATAAGCTTCCTGTTTCACTTTCTCCGGGTCTTTCATATCGTCGGGTATCGTTTTCTTTGCGATTTCGACCATCTGTTCACGGATGCGTTTCAGCTTCTCGATATATTTTGAATAAATGTCTTCGCCGCCATTTGGTTTCATCAGCTGCCTGGCAAGTGGCAAATTGGCTTCTGGCTCGGGCATATCTGCCACAAGCGGCAATAGGTCTTTGTCCAGGTATTTTGTTTTTGATGGTTCGGGTATGTATTCCTTTTCCTTTCCCGCGATTTCTTTTCTGCCCCTTTCTATTTCTGCATTGATAAGGCGCAATGCATCATCAACCAGCCACTCATCTTTCAATTGAGTTGAAGCGGCTTTCTGCACTTCGCTGCCTTTCGAAATATCTATTTTTGACAGACCGGCCAGGGATTTATCCATTTGTTTCGCCATCCGGTTATCCTTCGTTGTTGGACTATCCTTAGCTTTCTTCTGCGCCAGTGCGGGAATGGTACTGGCAAATAACAACGTCAGCAGACCGAGTAATTTTATTGGTTTCATTATTGAGGTTTTGTAAACGCAAAAGAAGCACGCAGCGGGGGTTTTAAAAACGACATGTGAAACTAACTGAGCTATTTGGCGCATGAAATAGTCAGGATTCAGTATAGAATGCAATGGCATTTGCGAGATGGCAGCGATAAAGAAACAAATAATACCTTTATCTTATTAATGACCAACAAATATGAGAGTTGTTATCGCTTCCGATCACGGTGGATTTCAATATAAAAAAATACTGCTTGCGGCGATCAGGGAAAAAGGATACGGGCTGGTCGATCTTGGCGCCTTCAACGAAGAGGCTTCTGACTATCCCGACTACGCGGAAGCCGTTGCCAATGCAATCATAAAGGGCGATGCAGACAGAGGCATATTAATTTGTGGAAGCGGAGTTGGTGTGGCTGTTGCGGTCAATAAATTCAAATCGATACGCGCAGGTGTATGCCATGATACCTATTCGGCTCACCAGGGTGTTGAACATGATGATGTGAACGTGTTGTGTTTGGGCCAGCGTGTTATAGGTATTGAATTGGCAAAGGAGATCATCCTGGCATTCCTGGCTGCTAGCTTTAGCGAGGAAGACCGGCATAAAAGGAGACTGGCAAAGATTGCTGCCATCGAAGCTAAAAACATGAAATAAATAAACGGCTAACCAGTATTTCTGCGGACCCTGGCGGCAGGTATTCCAAATATGGTCGGTGTCAAAGGATTTAACTAATAGTCCCAATCCGCCAAAGACAAGGCGGGAGGGAAGAAAAAAAAGCCCCGCACTGTAGGCGGGACTTTAAATTTCAAAAACTTCATTGCATTTCCATTGCGTTTTCGATTGCTCTTTTTACAAGCGCTCGCCGGACGGCCTTTCTCACAACAGCTCTTTTAACTGCTTTTCTTGCCACTCTTCTTTTGATCGCTTTTTTTGCTACCGCCTTTCTTACTACTCTTCTTTTAATCGCTTTTCTTGCTACTGCCTTTCTTGCCACCTTTCTCCGGACTGCTTTTCTTGCGACCTTTCTTCTAACTGCTTTTCTTGCAACTTTTCGTCTTACTGCTTTTTTCGCTACTTTTTTTCTAGCGGCTCTTCTTAATGTTGCCATGTTTTTGAATTTAATGGTGAAGTATTCGAAGTCTACATTATAAAGATGGCACAATAGCAAACCCAAGAAGGAATGTTGATACCGGAAATTGGCACAAAATCATAGTTATTTGCCCGTTTTTGCAGCTTAGCTTACATTGTCTATCAAAAAATGTAATTTTTTGAAATCTCAAAACTCCGATTAACATGAAACATTCCTCACGCCGCCAGTTTCTGAACAACTCAGTTGGTAGTTTAGGTTTATTAGCCATGCCTTCTGTATTATATGGCTCCGGTAATCGGCCATTCAAGAGCCTGAAAATAGTTTGCGTGGGCGGCCATCCCGATGACCCCGAAAGTATTTGTGGTGGTACTTTGGCAAAGTTTGCAGCGGCTGGACATAGGGTTACCATTATTTATCTTACAAAAGGAGAAGCAGGTATCGAGTCGAAATCACATGAAGAAGCCGCTTACATAAGAAGCGATGAAGCGATAGCTGCCTGCAAAATATTAAATGCAAAAGCCGTATTTGCTGGCCAGGTAGACGGGGATACGGTTGTTAACAATGAATGGGTTGTAAAGATGCAGCAGTTGTTGGCGACTGAAAAACCTGATATCGTGTTCACACACTGGCCCATTGATACACACAAGGATCATCAGGCAGCAAGCCTGCTTACGATACAGGCGTGGGTGAGGTCAAAGGAAAAATTTGATCTCTATTTTTGTGAAGCCTGCCCGGGTGCTCAAACTCTTGGGTTTCATCCAAACTCATATATTGATATAACGGAGACACAGGAGCAAAAACGTAAGGCGGTATTTTGTCACACAAGCCAGGACCCTGCAGGGATCTATGATTGCGGACATACCAGCTCAGAAGATTTTCGCGGAAGGGAGTTGGGAGTAAAAGCTGCGGAGGCTTTTGTGTATATGACCGGTAAGCGAAAGGGAAACGCTGGCCCGGTTATTTGATTTAGCGATCTATCTTTACATTAACAGCGTTAAGACCTCGTGGACCACTTTCTACTTCAAAGATCACACGGGAGTGTTCCTTTAATTCATCGGCAGAAGAGTTAATATGTACAAAGATGCTTTCCTGTGTACGACTGTCTTTGATGAAGCCATAACCTTTTTCATGATTGAAAAAAGTCACCACACCTTTTCGTATCAGGTCTTCAGGATTTAGCGGTTTTTGTTTTGGTACACCGATCTCGATATCTTCAGCATTTATTGTGATTTTTTTCCTGGGATCGGGCGGAACGGATGAGATATTTCCATTCTCATCGAGGTAGGCCATCATTTCATCAAGGCTTTTTCCTTTTTTAGCATTTTCCTTTCTTTCCTGCCGGCGTTCTTCTTTTTGTTTTCTTTCCTGTTGCTTTTTATTTTCTCTTTCCCGTTTGTTCCAGGTTCCTGCCATATATAGTTTTATTTTTTAGTTTGCCCGGTTGACCCTTGAGGCCACGCTTATAGTTATTGTATTATAAAAGATTGCTCCTGGTGATACCGCGCTCAGACTTCATCTTCAGAGAGGCGGGTAAATGATGCGCCATTAAATACGCGGGCAAGATTCATATCCTTCGTCTCTTTCCATTGTTCGGAATTCTGTTTGCTCACAACACGCCAGAAGTTCTTTGATTTCAATTCGTCGTAATCAACGCCATGAATAAAAAGTCCTGTTACTGTATTGCGGTCTTTAAAGTGAATATTAACCTTTGCACCTTTGCGGATCTTGTTTGCTACAAAATTTTCTATCATTTCAGAAGTCATAACTATTTTCAGGTTTAGATTTTAAAAAAGTTAAAGAACGATAAGGTGGAAAAAAAGCTATTATTCGCTTACAACCAGTAAACGGGAATCATGTAAGCAAAGATAAAGCTTATTGTTTGGCGAGCCTCTCCTTTTTAAAGATCATACTTCACTGGTCAACAGCTACCTATCTGCGATGTTCGGCTTGTACAAACAAAGGGCGGTTCCGGCTCTTTAAACTGGCAGCCAGTTCTATTACCACCTCCGGTTGCTGTTGTTATTGGGCTTGGGACTTTTCTCCCGGGCAACTGACACCGACATTGTTCTTCCTTCAATTTCTTTGTTGTTAAGGTTTTTAATGGCTTCCTTGCCTTCAGCTTCGGTATCCATTTCTACGAAACCGAATCCGCGGCTTTTTCCGGTATCCCTATCCATAATTACTTTTGCAGACGAAACCTTGCCGAATTGACCAAAAAGAGTTTTGAGATCAGCATCTGAGGTATGGAAGCTGAGATTTGAAACATACAGGTTCATAAAACGAAATACTTTAAATAAAACAATAAGATGATTTGTGATAAAGAATTGCAGCAAAAAGTAAAGAAAAGATTAACTATTACCAGAATGAAAGTAAGAATTGATACTGATCAGGACTGAATGTTGAAATATCTTAAATCGCGGGCGAAGATACGCTATTAAAGGGTAAAAGGCTTATTTATTTTCCCGCTGGAATCTGCGATACGAGCTTGTCTTTCCTTGCGAGGCAACTAATGTCGAATTGAAATACAGAGTCCCTGCCGACGCAATCTAAAAACAAATGCTGTAACAGAATGAAGCCTCAATTTCCCGGCAACTAGTCTGCTACTTTGAACATCCTATCATTACAACTATTCTTTCTCACATTTTTCACCTTTCATTGTGAATAACATACGAGCCTATAAATCAGGTTTATGCCGCATTCAGTGTAAATTCGCCGCTAATACCGCCAAGGCATCAGAACGCCTGCGGTTAAAGGATCAATGCCAATTTGGTATAATTAAAACCTGTACACTGTGCGTCTAAAATCCCTGGAAATTAAAGGCTTCAAAAGTTTTGCTGACAAAACGATTGTCAATTTCGACGACAATATTACCGGCATCGTGGGGCCTAACGGTTGCGGCAAATCAAATATCGTGGATAGCATTCGCTGGGTGATCGGTGAACAAAAGATCAGTCACCTGCGTAGCGAAAATCTCGATAGCCTGGTGTTCAATGGCTCCAAGACACGCTCAGCCAGTGGCCTGGCCGAGGTCAGCCTGACCTTTGAGAACACAAGAAACCTGTTGCCCACCGAGTTCAACACCGTCACCATCACCCGCAAATTCTACAAAAGCGGGGAAAGTGAATACCGTCTTAATGATGTGCAATGCCGGTTGAAAGATATCCAAAACCTCTTCATGGACACAGGCATCAGCACTGACTCCTATGCTATCATTGAGCTGGGAATGGTAGATGACCTGATCAAGGACAAAGAAAATAGTCGCCGCCGCATGCTGGAACAGGCTGCCGGCATCTCCATTTATAAAACCCGTAAAAAAGAAGCCCGCCAGAAACTGGATGCCACCGAACAGGACCTCGCCCGCATCGAAGACCTTTTGTTCGAAATCAATAACCAGTTAAAAGGAAATACCACGAGATCAAACTGGACTACCGGGAGGTAAGCATCGAACTTGCCAAAGCCGCATTGGAAGGGTTTAACCTTTCTTATAATGAGCTGACAGAACAAAGCGAGACAGAAACTGATCGGAAGATAAAGCTGGAAGCCGAAATAGCGATCGAGGAATCAAACCTGGAACAGGAAAAACTGGCATTCATTGAAAAGGAAAAAGCATTGCAGACCATGCAACATGCTTTCAATAGTCTCGTCGAGAATGTACGCAGCAGGGAAAATGAAAAGAGCCTCGCTGCACAGCGCCTGGAGCATTTGAAGGAAAGAGAAACCAGTATCAAAGAATTTTTACAAAAAGCGGAAGGGCAATTAAAAGGATTTGAAACCAGTATTGAACATACCAATCAGCAGGTCAAAGATGAAGAACTCTCATTGACCGGGCTGACCGAACAGCTGGACCAGATGCGCAAAGAGGTAGATAGTAAAAGAAATGTGCTTGATGAAAAGCGCAGGACACTCGACTCATTGCGTAGCGAACATCAACAGATACAACGCAGCCAGTTTGATGCAGAAAAGAAAGTGGCTGTCGCCGATACTTCCGTCCAGAACCTGCAGCGGACCATTGCACAAATGGAAGAAGAAAGGAAATTGCGTGAACAGCAGCGTCATCATTTAGACCAGGACAGGATACTTCATGAAAAGGAGCTGAACATAAAGAAGGTTGACCTCGAACAACTGCAGCAACACCAGGATATTGCAGACACAAGCCATGCTTGACGAACTGCGCAATGAGCTGGCCGCTGAAAACAGGAAACTGGATGCAAAGAAGAATGAACACGACCTGCTGAAGAGCATGATCGATTCGATGGAAGGATATCCCGAAAGCGTAAAATTTCTTCATGATAACCAGGGTTGGAACCACGAGTCACCGATACTGTCAGACATCATTTATGTAAAAGAAGAATACAGGACCGCGCTGGAAAATGTGCTGGAACCTTACCTCAGCTATTACGTAGTAAATAACCTCGAAGAAGGTTTACAGGCGATACATCTTTTGGATGAAAACAAAAAAGGCAAGGCCAATTTCTTCCTCCTCGACAAGATTAACAGGAATATCGAGAACAGTGACATAAATGACAGCCACCGGTTGGAGGGCGCTATCCA
>VBAT01000007.1:25009-28460 GCA_005884665.1 Bacteroidota bacterium | reverse complement strand
TCGTTGTTATCGAGAAGAGCGGAAAATATGTAAAAGGGAAATATTCATTGACCGGTGGAAGCGTGGGTTTGATTGAAGGTAAAAAGATCGGTCGTGCGAAGAATCTCGAAAAACTGAAAGAAGAAATTGCAGCCCAGGAAACTGTGGCAGAAAGGTTGCGCGAAAATATACAGGCCAGGCACAATGAGGTGATCGCCTTTAACGAAGATCTCCGGGAGAATGCTGTCAAGGCAACCGAAGCGGATATCCAGCAGTTGACCAACCAGGTTTTCTCGCTGCATAATAAATTGGAGAACCTTCATTCATTACAGACGAGCAGCCAGCATAAACTGGAAGAATTGTCGCACCAGGTACATCAGACCCAAAGCTCCGTGGAAGGTGTAAGGAACCAGTTGGTGGGTTATAATGAACAATTAGCTGAACATGCTTTGAAATTGTCTGAAGCAGATACTACTTTCAAGTCGGTAGAGGCCGCTTATGATGAGATAACAAAACAATTCAACGAATTTAACCTGACTGTGACGCGTCAGCAAAGTAAGATCAGCGCTTTGAAACAGGAGCTGGAGTTTAAACAGAAACAGCTTCATGACCTGCGGCGCCAGATACATGAAAACACGAGGCAGCTCGCTGATACAGTTGGGAACATCATGGAGTCGGATGCTTCTTTAAAAGAAATCGAGGAAAAACTGCTGCAACTATTAAAGGATAAGGAAGAAGAGGAAAGAAGGCTGAATGAAGCCGACCAGGCTTATTATAATACACGCAACGAATTGAATGAAAAAGAAAGCGAGTTGCGTCATAAAGTAAAAGACAAGGAATTGGTAGAGCATCTTGTCAGTGAGATAAAAGATAGACTAAATGAGCTTAAGCTTCAGCTTGCAGGCATGAAGGAGCGATTGCATGTAGAGTTTAAAATAAACATTGAGGATATCCTGGGCCAGGCCCGGTCAACTGAAATTCCCACAGAAGAATTGCAGGAAAAAGTGGACAGGATGAAAAAGCGCCTCGAAAACCTGGGTGAAGTGAACCCGATGGCCGTCGAAGCCTTTACGGAGATGAAGAAACGGTATGAGTTTATCATCGAACAAAAGAATGACCTGGTAAATGCAAAGGACAGTCTATTAAAAACGATCGAGGAAGTTGAAGCAACCGCTAACCAGAAATTCCTGGAAACATTCCACACAGTAAGAGATCATTTCATGAAAGTGTTCAAATCATTGTTCACTGAAGATGACCAATGTGATCTTGTACTGGAGAACCCGGAGAACCTGGCAGAAACAGGAATAGATGTCATTGCAAAGCCCAAAGGCAAACGTCCCACTTCATTGACCCAGTTGAGCGGTGGTGAGAGGACATTGACAGCAACAGCGCTACTGTTTGCCATCTACCTGATCAAACCCGCGCCATTTTGCATACTCGACGAGGTGGATGCACCTTTAGATGATGCCAATGTCGGCAAGTTTACCAACATGATCCGGCAATTCAGCGAAAACTCGCAATTCATCATCGTTACCCACAATAAAATGACCATGAGTACAGTGGATGTGATATATGGTGTGACTATGCAGGAGCCTGGTGTGAGCAAACTGGTAAGTGTTGACTTCCGGGCTTTGAGTGAAAATTGATCCAGGTAATATTAACGCCAAATAAATTACTTACTGATCTTTTAAGAATAAATAATACTTCTAACGATTACTTACTAAAAGTCCCGCCAAAAGCAGGACTTTTTTTAACCCGTAAATAACACCGTCCCTTATATTTTTAATGATTTAATTTCAAAGCAGTTCTTCGAAGCCATTGAAATGAAAAAGCACGGCCCCGATGGACCCAGGATCATGGTTCGAACAAATAAAATATTCGGTGATGGATTGTTGATGCGGCGATCAGCTCTTACCGGGGTACTCACAGTATTCATCGCTACATTTTAAGGTTATTCTAAAGTACGAACTATCGTAAGATTTGTCAATAAGTAGAAACTCTAACAAGGGATTTTACGAATAAATATTGCAGTCAGTTGACAATCTGATTAAAAGAGAATTAGAGTTACCACTATTTCGAATTTCGTCCCGATAGCCCTGCCTACCGTCAGGCACGTATCGGGATCTTATTTAGGATTTTCTCACTGAGGTAATTCTCATCCTTTAAGCTTATTTACCAGTTGGGTGTATTCCTGCATAGCGGCTTCTTTTGTCTTCCCTTTCAGACCGGCCCAGGCCTCATATTTTGCTTTATTGACAAAGTCAAACGGGTTGGAAGGAGGTTCAACATTTACATCGCCTTCGGTAGCTTGTTTGTAAAGTGAGTATAGTTGGAGTAAAGTGTCGTTGCTTGGTCTATCGGATAAAGATTTGCTGTCTTTCGCAGCCTGTTCGAATAATTCTTTCAATTCCATAGTCAGGTTTTGTGCGAATGTAGGGTTTTTACCCAAGAACCAAATTCCAGGGATCAAGAACTAAAAAGACCCAAATCAAAATAATAATCGTACTGGCTGAGAGTTCCTGTTTGAATATTAGATTTATTTGGGTCTTGTCCCGCGAATTGGCGAGATTGGTTCTTAGATTTTTTAATTAGTGCGGGCGTCGTCAATAAATACTTTTTGTACGAGACTTTTGCTTTCGATCGTTTTATAAAAGCCATCCAGGTAGTCGAGGATTTCCTTCCTGTCGCGTTCAGGAAGTAATTCAAAGCTCAAAACGAGTTTTTTAACGGCTTCGCTCTTTTCACGAAACAGGGTAAGCGTTGTTTCAATTTCCGGGAGGGTTCGTGAATAACCTCTGTACAATCTTTCCCTGACTGATTTAATATTTAATTCTTCGATTGGAATGGCATAAGGAGCATCCACCATGCCACAAAAATCAAAATCGTATGGAACTGTATAGGGAAACGATATAGTATCGGTTACCGGCCGCATCAGTTTCACGTTATGATAGTTCGGCACAGCCCAGTCGGTATTGCCGATCATATACTGGAAAATGGCAACCAGGGTCGTTTGTTGCCTGTCGGTAGTTTCAGTTCTGAACACCTGCTTTTCCACTTCGCGGCAATTATTCCTTTTGGCAACATCATCCACGTCTTCGATCAGGAAACCGTATTGTGTATAGCGTTTTATTTTCCCTCGTGTATCATTGTAATTGATTCGAAGCAATCTCACCCGGAAACTCATCGGGGTGAAAAGATTGTATATCTTATACACCAGGAACTCCCGCAGGATTAATTTTTCATCGGCCGATCGCATGCCGCAACCTACTACCAGTTTCAGCTTGCCAAGCTTTGCTAACCTGGGCGAACCTGGGTTTCTAAAATCAAACTTAATAGAAGGAATAAAACATTCCTTTCTCCGGAACTCACCTCTTGCTGTTAATTTTATTTCTTCACTGATAACTGTGCTGTCCGGGAAATGAAAACTAACATTGGCCAGTTGCCAGGTTTCTTTCTTTTTATCCGAAACAAG
>VBAT01000007.1:0-25000 GCA_005884665.1 Bacteroidota bacterium | reverse complement strand
CGAGCGTCACCAACTTATCGTCTTCGAAGAAATGTTTTTTACTCACCGGTGATTGCGCCGATGCCGTCAACGTACCTAACAACAGGAAAATGAGGATATGACTGATATGCTTGCACATGGCGGTGGTAGGCCTGTATGTTTCGGTGATGAAAGGTACAAAGAAAATGAAACGTCAGCAGCCACGCTATGACCTACTGTGTCAATTGTCGTTTTCGGTGTATGAAATGGCGCGAAAGGTGAGACGTGACCTCAAAAAATAGCAAATGCCTCCCTGATTGATGAGCCAGGTACTTATGGCTCACACTTCGTGCTCCATGTCCAGGTTCACTTAATTACTTCTTCGATCGGCTTGCCCACACATCCACTTGGCATTTGTATGTGAAGCAATGCTGCGAGGGTAGGGGCGATATCGGTCATGTTGATTTCCCTGTTGGTCTTTCCCTGCTTTATACCCCATCCGTACCAAAGCAGTGGTATATGCGCATCATAAGGATTCCATAAACCATGCGTGGTGCCTGTTTGCGAATAACCTTCGATATACTGGGGCTGAAGCACTATTTGTATGTCTCCATTGCGTTTTGGATTGTACCCGTTGTTGATCATTTCCCTGAGCCGCGCCGGCAGCGGAATAATATTTAAGTCTTTTAACGAAAAAACTCTGAAGACTCCGGGGACCTTTGATAGTTGATCTATTATGAGGGCCGCTACTTCGTCCTCATTTATTTTGGCAGAGTCAATCCTGGAATGGTTCAGGTGCACCTGGTAGTTATCCTCGCTGATAATAAGTCCCGGGAGATGGTATTTTTCTTTTAATAAATCGTTGATGCCGTCAATGCCTGCCATGATTGGTGCACGTCCGGCAGGAATTTTATTTTCCTTCAAAAATTCAGGTACTTGCGCGGCGCCATGGTCAGCGGAGAGAAAAACTGTGTATTGGCCCTTGCCAATTTTTGCATCGAGAAAGTCAAACAGGCTGCCTAATTCTTTGTCAAGTCTTAAAAAACCATCTTCGGCTTCTACTGAGTTGGGGCCGAATGTATGTCCGATATAGTCAGGCGAAGAAAAACTAATCGCCAAAAAATCTGTTATGTTATCAGTGCCTAGTTGTTCGTTGACAATAGCGGCTTTGGCAAACTCCGCTGTCAAAGTATTTCCCATAGGTGTAGAAGTTATCTTGCCATAATCTTTGGCAATAAATCTTTTGAGATCGTATGGGAATTTTGGACCAAACGGTTTTGACTCGTAACCTTTATCATCGTCTGTACTTTGTATATAGCTTGCCGCAGGATGCGATAGTTGCCAACCATCATTATAGAATTTATCTACCCACTGTTTACCATTAAAATCCTCAACCCATTTCGGAAGTTGGTTCATGTAGTAAGTAGAACTGATCCAGTTGCCGGAACCAGGGTCATACCAGTAAGCCGCGCTAGCGGAATGGCCAGCGGGCAAAATAGCCCCACGATCTTTGAGTGCGATGCCTATCACCTTGCCCCGAAAATTCGTAGCCAGCCGTAGTTCGTCACAAATACTTGTTACCAATAGATTTTTTGGGCTCATTTTACCTGCGCCAACGCTAGAGCTTCCGACTGTATTGACAGCAGCATCGTCTGTACAGTAAACCGTCTTTCCTTTTTCTTTATCCCACCAGGTATTACCACTGATGCCAGAAATAGCAGGAACTGAACCCGAGTAGATGGAGCTATGTCCGCAAGCAGTAATAGTAGGGACGTAGGGGATCAGCGTATTCTCGCAACTAAATCCCTGGTTGAGCAGCCTTTTAAAACCGCCATTGTTTTCATAACGGTCATAGTACCTGTATAGATAGTCCCAACGCATCTGGTCTACCACAATACCTACCACCAGTTTTGGACGAGGGATACCTGTTGACTGGCAAAAGGCAAACGATGTGAAACAGCAAAAGATTATTATTGAAATAAACTTCCTCATGGATAAAAGACATTTGAACAAAAGTAAAGGATTAGGAAGTAATACTTTGTAATTAATAGAATTATAACGTGGTCGTGAGAAAGTTTAACCCGGTCTTTTCCGGGAGTAAAAACGATGGGCTGCCAATGCTACAGGAAAACCTATAGCCAGTACCAAAATAACGGCTGCAATAGCGGACTGAAGAAGATCGACTGGAAAAGTGTTGATCCGGCTTAACGGTATCACTACGAGATTCATTACTGTCCATGTAAATATGCCATAAGCGAAGCCTGTAAGAAATGTATTGTTAAACCATCTTCCTGCTTTACGATAGATAAGAAACAGGAAAGTTGTAAAAAAGAAAGCTATCATGAAATGAAATACCGCACCCCAGGCAATCATCAGCTTTCCACCTGAAGCCGCTTCTGCTCCGAATACTCCTTCCGCGATGTACTTGAAAACGTGTTGCGGGCCGCCTTGTGTCATATAAGTTATGAGCGAAACGGGTTCTTCGGCACCTGTCAATTTAAGGGTAGACCCATGTCCTGTTGCAAAATAGAAATGAAGATTGGTGGCTAACAGGTCCGCTATTCCTGTAAATAAAGTTGTGAATGAAATGGTCCGAAACAGGTCTTGCTCTTTTTGGGAAGCGCCTGTCGATGCTAAAGTTGTCTCCATAGGCGGGCGGAATTGGGTGCGAAGACTAATGTACCTCGAAATCACGAGATTCGAAAAACGGTTTATACGGAATTAGGGCTGTAAATTTTCAGGGTGAAATACGATTGATCTGCGGGCGCTAAAATTATATCTTGCCAATAAATCTGCAACTATGAAGAACAGAATTCGCCGGATTTGCTACATCGTTGTTTTCTTCGCGGTATACCTTTATCTCGTATCGGGTTAAAAAAAATAACCTTTATCCTGCCTTATGCAATCTCCAGAATGAGAAAGATGCAAACAAGGCCAGGCCCCCGACTATCCACCACAACAAGGTGAAATTATAATGATCGGCTACTTGTGATCCCAACAAAGGTCCCAGGCATTGTGCAGCCGACCACGCCATTGTATACAGAGCTGCGTACTGGCCGCGGTTAGAACTTTGCGTTCTTCCGATCCAGTAGGTGTTCATAAAAGGCATGGAGAATATTTCACCAAAGGTTATCGAAACGATCATTGCCAGTGCCAGCAATCCGCCCATCCCGGGAATATTGAGCATAAGGAACGAGAGGCCAGTCAAAGCAACACCGAAGGTGATATAAACCGTATGCTTTCTTCGTCCTTCGAGTTTATAGATCAGTACCATTTCAACCAACGCTATGATTATACCGTTTACAGCCATCAGCAGGCCGATGAAAGGTTCGGAAAAATGCAATTCTTGTTTAAAAAATAGCGGCATATTGGTAAACAACTGGAAAAAACAACTGGCAAATAACATCGTGATCACAACAAATAAAAGGTAGGTCTGGTCTTTGTAGGCAGAACGTGCAGCCGGCTGCTCCCTTACTTTTTGTTTTGAAGGTTTATAGTTGACGGGTTTCAGGAAGATCCACATCAGGAGGACCGCGGTAATATTTGTGAACCCGTCAACCCAAAACAATAATTGATAGTTCCATTTTGCCAATACACCGCCCAGGCCGCTTCCTACAGCCCATCCAATATTAATAGCCAGTCTGTTCAACGCATATGAACGGGTACGGTTCTCTTCCTGGCTGTAAAAAGCGATAGCAGTTGAATTGGCAGGGCGAAAAGCTTCATTTACAAAACTGAGCAGGTAAGTAAAGAGGCAGATCGTCGGATAGCTTTTCATTTGTCCCAGCACTATAAAAAGGATTCCTCCACCGAGCAGGGTAATCAGTTGAACAGGATAAAAACCGATTTTATCGGTCAGGTAACCTCCAAAGAATGCGCCGCTGAATGCACCCGCACCAAATAAGCTGAACACGAACCCCGCTTCACCAATACTATAACCCATTTTTGGGCTGGTAAGATAAAGTGTCATGAACGGGATCACCATAGTGCCGCTGCGGTTGATCAGCATCACAAGCGACAGTAGCCAGGTCGACCTGGACAGCCCCGTGTAAGCATTGCGATATGTTCTTGCGGTTATTGACAGCATAAATGAGCCGCAAAGTTATGGGTTGTCAGGTGTCGGTTGTGAGGTGTCAGCTGTCAGGTCTGAGCTGTCTGGTTTAATCTCCTGGTACCTGGCACCAGACACCTGGCAGCTTTATTCAGTTTTAATGATTGGGGCATTGAAATAAGCAGCATATTGCGCCATGGCATGCTGGTAACCGGCTTCAGCAAACCAGGAAACAGCCGTATTGAGCGTATCTTTTCCTGAAACTGAAACAGTGATGAGTTTCCCGTTGCCATTAGTTTGCATATAGCCGGAAAAACCGCTTCGCAGTTCCAGGACGGCCAGTCCTGAACTCATTAGTGTAAAGACATTATTCAGGTTTGTAGTCATACTTTGGTATCCCACCGAAACGGACGAGGCGGAGGGTCCCGGCAGGTAGAGCTCGCCCAGCTGGGTTATCTTGTTAGAACAGGGAAATTTCGGCACAATGTCATTGGTGTTTTCAATTCTTTCAGACATTGGAAATTTTTCATTGAAATCATTGGCAAAAATCTCATTGCCCGGCGCCGGTGCTGCAAAACTTATCACATTGATATTATTCTTCGGATGCCCGCTTTTTTCAAATTTTGATGACAGGTAGGAAGCATATATCATTGCCAGATTTCCTCCCAGGCTGTGACCGGTCAATACAAGCGGGTGCTCACCGACTTTTTCTGAGAGAAAGGCCCATAGCGATTTGCCACTTGTCCTGTCCCTCATTCTTTCAATATTTTGCCATCCAATGTAAGAACCATGCGCTATGACCGCATTTTCTTTTTTACTATAGGGCCACGGATCCTGGGTGGTTACATTCAGGTCGTTATTGATCCAGTTATTAAAAGCATCTTCTGTAAAAGACATCAAGGAACCGCGCATTGCAATGACGTAAATATTGCTATCGGTTGCAACAAATACATGATTGCCTCCGATGGGCGACGGGTTCCATGCTATTTTCCACCCGGGCATGTATTGATCCAGCTGTTGTTGGGGATTGGAGCAATAAGCAATTTGAGAGAAAATACAGGCGGTAGTGTCGGTGAATAAAGGTTTGGCTTTTTCTTCTTTCTTTTCCCCGGCTACCAAATCTTTGTTCGAGGATTCTTTACAACCAAACAGGAGGGAAAGAGCAACAATAAAGTAAAAATGGTGTTTCATAAGCAGAATGAATTGGTGGCTTTAACGAATACAACAGGAAATTAGCTTTTCCCGGGAAAAGATAAATCCTTTTTCTTTCTGTTGTAATGAAAAAAATTGGGGCCAGGATAGACATCCAGCCCCGTTTTTAAAATCCAATATCCTATGAAAAACCAGGACAATGATAGTAATAATAATTATGAAATAAAATACCACGATCAGGTATTTTTTCAACATTAAACAGAATTAATTCAATTATGTTATATAAACACGCAGGATAGATAGAATAAAATACTCATATACAGCAAGGAACTTAGTTTTGTCCCTTTAATTTCTATAAATGGCATTATTCAAAACCTTTGGATCTAATCCCTCAGGGTCTGACCTGGAGAAAATAAAAAGATTATCACCCCACTATCGCGATGGGGTATTCCATAATCTTAGTCAAACCGATGCCCTTGTAAAAGGTGCTTCCTTTCCCAGGATCATGTGGAGGTTCTTTAATAAACCAAAAAATACTGCTCCTCCAAAAGCATTGCCTTCTGTTAGGACAAACCTGGAATCTTTTTCTGGCGACAGGACAGTTATTGTATGGTTCGGGCATTCATCCTATTATATTTATATCAACGGGATGCATGTTCTTGTTGACCCGGTATTTAGTGGGCATGCTTCTCCTTTTTCATTTACGGGCAAAAGCTTCAGGGGCTCGGATGTATATAACATTGATGATTTCCCGGCCATCGACCTGTTGATACTGACTCATGACCATTATGATCATCTCGACTACAACACGGTAAAGCAACTGCAGTCAAAGACCCGTCGTATCTGCACTTCAATCGGTGTGGGTTCGCATTTAAGGTATTGGGGCATTGATCCGTCGATTGTAACCGAACTTGACTGGTGGGATAGTTTCCGGATAACCAGCAACAATACAGTAATCCTTGAGCTGGTTGCGGCTCCCGCACGTCATTTTTCGGGGCGGTCGCTTACGCGAAACAAGACCCTGTGGTCATCCTTCATTCTTAGATCAGGAGTTTACAGCATTTATATCGGGGCCGACAGCGGTTATGATTCCCATTTCAAAACAATAGGAGAAAAATATGGCCCGTTTGATCTGGCTTTGCTCGAATGTGGTCAATACAATGAATGGTGGCCTTATATCCATATGATGCCGGAACAGACCGTGCAGGCTTCTATCGATCTCAAAGCAAAGTGGCTAATGCCGGTACATTGGGGCAAATTTGCGTTGGGACTCCATCCATGGGACGAACCGGTGAAGAGGGTTGTAGCTAAAGCAAAGGAATTAAATGTAAATATCACGACGCCCCTGATCGGTCAGCCTGTAATTCTCAATGAATCGTATCCTCATGAGCAATGGTGGTTGGAGTGAGAACGCGGATCTTTATGATTGATATGATCGAGATGATATCTTAATAGATCTTAATAATCATGACAATCTGCGTCCAATTCAAAATTCAAAATTGGAACTGAAACAGGCAATATCGTTGCTATCTACTGGATACCTTAGCCAGTCCAGGAAAGAGGTATGGGCCGATCTCGGTTCTGGCGATGGAACTTTTACCCTGGCGCTGGCCAGCCTGTTGCAACCAGGTAGTACTATTCATGCAGTTGACAGGGATAGAGCTGTGTTGAATAAAATTTCACATGAATACAACGGTAGTAAAATTGAAAAACATACAGCAGATTTTATCAAGCAGGATTTGAGCTTTAAGCAACTGGATGGAATACTCATGGCTAACTCTTTGCATTTTGTGAAAGACAAAATCTCCTTTATTCAGATGGCAAAAAATTACATGGGAAAAGAAAGCTGCTTTTTGTTGATAGAGTATGATATGAACACATCGAACCAATGGGTACCTTATCCTATTGGTTTTACTGCTTTAAAAGAATTATTCCTCGATGCTGGTTTTTCTCTTATTGAAAAATTGCACGAGCAGCCTTCCCTTTTCGGAAGGGCAAATTTGTATTCCGCTATTGTCAAAAATCAGCTGTGATTGGCGCAGGCATCTTTGCCGGGGATAAACAATAAAAAGTTGCCATTGACCCACCGGGTTCAAATATTCCCGAACAATACCTACTTTTATTTTATGAAATCACACACTATGTTGTACAGATTTATATTGTTGCATGAGCAGTTTTTCACAATCGAAACTCGGCGAAGTAGCCTGTGTATACGTTACAACCCCGGATCTTGATTCTTCTGTGGCCATGTATGGACAGTTGGGTTTTCCCAAGACAGCATCCAACACATTCCCGGTGCCCTGGGCGCAGGTAAGCGATGGCAGCCTGCTGATCATGATGAGAAAAGACCCGGTGTCCTATATCGGGCTGACATACTATGTAACAGATATCGATAATGTTGCTGCGCGGCTGGAAAAAGAAGGAATTGAGTTTGTACAAAAGCCAAAAGAAGGAGATCCAATCAAACGTTACTATATCAAAACTCCTGATGGTTTTAATATCATGCTGGCCAGTAACCTGGGGGCGTTCTCACAACCGGCCGGCCTTACTATGCTTACGATGAAACCCGAGGATTTCCAGGCAGCTGATAAATACCCGAACAAACAATGCGGAGCGTTTGGCGAGTTTTGCGAGTTTTGCCACCCGGTTACTGATCTGAACAAGTCGATCGAGTACTGGAAAAAGCTGGGCTTTACAGTAAAGACGCAAATGAGTTCCCCCTATCCCTGGGCCATTCTTACCGACGGTTTGATGTTAATAGGATTGCATCAAACAAAAGATTTTAATTATCCTGCAATTACTTATTTCGGCATCAACACCGAAAAAAGGATCCAGCAGCTAAAGAGCCAGGGCGTAAAGAATTTCACCGAGATGATGGGAAAAAGCAATGTGTCATTAAAAACCTGGGAAGGTCAGCATTTCTTTCTTTTTTCTATGGGGATGTAAGGAATTATTTTCCAAATTCTATTTCATACAATTGGGGCCATTTTTTCCCTGTGATATAAGTCTTTTTTGTCGCCGAATCATAGGCAATGCCATTAGGCACGTCGACAGCCGGGTCCATAGCCTTTACATTGTTCCATATATCTGAAAGATCCGCTTTTGCCACAACGACTCCTGTAGCCGGATCGATTTTGAGAATATAAGCCTGCTGCCATTTATTGGCATAGATATATCCATCGATGTATTCCAGTTCATTGATGTTGGATACAAAACTGCCCGCTTCCGTCACGGGTAAAGTTTTTTCTAAACTGAAAGTTCCAGGTTTATAAAAATAAAGATTACTGCTGCCGTCGCTGGCAATGATCTGTTTGCCATCCGTGGTCATACCCCAGCCTTCGGCTGAAGCAAACTTGAAAGTGCCAAGCTTCTTAAAGTCTTTTAATGAATACATAAAACCGACATTTTCCTGGTAGGTCAACTGGTAGATCGTATCGTTGACGATGGCAATGCCTTCACCGAAATACTGCGGATCAAGATTGATGCTTTGAAGGGCTTTCCCGGTGGCCAGGTCTACTTTTATCAGCCTCGATCTGCCTTTTTCCCCGGTGCTTTCATACATATTGCCTTTGTATATCAGCAATCCTTCGGTAAAGGAAGAAGTATCATGAGGATAGACTTTTGAACCTATAGAACAGGTCATAATTTTTGGTGCTTCGTGATTGGTCACCAATGTATCGTAGACGCTACTGCCATCATTATTATTGCAGGCGAATGGTGCGATAAGAGCGATCATCAGTAATACGACTACAGAAATTAGCAGGATTCGTTTCATAGTGCAAAAATAACGGTTGGCCCGATCGTATATTGTTAAACGTTCTGAAAGCCGGTTTTTTGATCAGGCCTTCTCAAATTCACGCCACGACGCTCGCTTGAAAATCAGATCGATCTTCGTTGCGTCACTGCGCGAGATTAATTTATCAAAATAGGGAAAATACGATATAAAAATGTTACCTCTCTATCGAAAAAGATTTTATATTTGAACTGCATATCACCAATTCCCCCCAAGAGCCAATAATCATATCCCCTGGATGGCCTTCCATTTAATTCTTTTCCACAATAGATTTTCCAATTCCGCTTGAATGCTCCTTTACAGCACAGCTGTTAGGCTTGTTAATTCGTAACGATTCGTACTATGCGGACTTATTTGTTGTTGACAGGGGCTATTCTCTTTTCATTCGGCCAACTGAGAGCTCAACGGGCCTGTCTTTCTGCCGATTATTTAAACAACCAACTACAGGTTGATCCCTCTCTTGCGGAAGAGATGAGCCGCATCGAAAATTTTATTCAAAATCATATTGCTGCTTCAGCTAATTCCAGGATAGAAGGCGTTACCATAAAGATCCCTGTTGTAGTTCACATTTTATATCATGTTCCCGGCGAAAATATCAGCGATGAAGCGGTTTACTCACAAATAGATATGCTGAATAAATGTTTCCGGCGGACCCACCCGGATTCGGCTAAGACTCCCGCTGTTTTTAAACCTATTGCCGCTGATTGCGAAATAGAGTTTCAACTGGCTACTTCCGACCCGTTAAGGCGAAGAACAACCGGTATTATTCATAAATACACTCCACTTACTTACTGGCAGGCAGATGATATGATGAAATCATCCGCGCAAATGGGAGATGATCCCTGGGATTCAAAGAGCTATCTCAATATCTGGGTTTGCAATATGAGAAAAATTGCAGGCTACTCGAGCTTACCTGGCGGTCCTGCGACTAAGGACGGTGTAGTGATCGACCTCAATGTTTTCGGAACAAATACTAAACCGGGATATGAAATGGGGAAGACGGCTGTACACGAGGTGGGTCATTGGTTAGGTTTGCGCCATATATGGGGAGATGCCGAGTGCGGGGATGACCTGGTTGCCGATACTCCACCACAATCGGATTATAGCATCGGCTGCCCAACGGGCATTCATACTTCCTGTAATAATGGCCCCAATGGCGACATGTATTCGAATTATATGGATTATACCAGTGATGCCTGCGTGAACCTGTTTACTGAAGGCCAAAAGACAAGGATGCGTGCATATTTCGCCGCAGGAGGAGCCCGTAATTCCCTGCTTACATCAACCGGCTTAAGTGCGCCGTTGATAGAAGAGGCACCATTACCAGAGGAAGCGCCAAGATGGTTGGCTCCCCGGATATATCCCAATCCCGCAGGCAATGAACTCGTGCTCGATGTGGCCTATGATATTCGCTGGGTTGGCAAAGTGATGATAATTTTGAATGCAACCGGGCAACGGCTGATGCAATTTACTATCAGTTCAAAGATCCAGAAGATCAATATCGCTCAATTGAAACCGGGTTTATATTTTATTTCATCCAGGAAAGAAGATGGTAGTTATATAAAACAGAAGTTCATAAAAATGTAAAGCTTGAATTTCTGCACAAGAGGGTCACTACAGGTGGCCCTTTTTTTTAGCCCACAGAGAACCGCTGAGGACACGCAGAGAGCCGCAGAGAAGAAATTAAAAAATACGCTGATCCCCAACCTTCATTCTTTCAAATTTTATATTTGGTGCTTCATGATTTTATGCTAGCATCATCTAGATGTGGGCATCCAGCATCCTGCGTTTACATTTCGCACCTACAGAGCGAATGGCAACATTGTGAATACAAATTGAAGCAAGTAGCAAAATCCGTTTTGCCCCAGAGGGGCTGTATATCGGTGGGATAAATGCTAGCTGTAATGTTTAATTTGCCCCGTGGGGGCAAAATTGCCCTTTAAAGCAATTTGTCAATTATTAAAAAAGCCCGCGGGCTGGATGATTTATCAGTGGCTCTCTTTCCCTCTGAGGCTCTCTGTGGCCTTAACGAATTTCAGGCGGCACTGGCTGACAGGTTGAGGAAATTAAAAAGTATTTGTGAGTGAGTCCTCATGATCTTATCGGGGTCATTGAGGCTGTCGAGCATGTCATAATATTTTTCTTCACCGTAATTGGTGATGACGATGTCTTTCTTTTCTCCCGATTGCAGGTGTTGTGTCATACCGGCAGGATCGGCTTCGGGATGGAACTGTGTCCCGATCATATAATCATTAAAACGAATCCCCATTACGGCCCGTTCATAAGGAACATGGCGGCGTTCTTTTTCTATGCAAAGAATGCTGGCGCCCATTTTTTTCAGCAGATCATGATTCGGACGGATCAATTGATAATCCCTGCTGTCAACAGCGTAAAACGGATCACGGAGACCGTTAAATACTTTTTCCGCTTTTCCCGGCTCGATCATATGAACAGGGAAGACGCCAAATGCGGTGGACCTTCTTTTTGTCAAAATGCCCGCATTGAAAAGGAATGGCAAATGAAAAATATGTTCTTCTTCTTTTCGTTAAAAGGATTCTCATTCCATTGGATCATGTCTTTCAGCCACTGGTTCCACTTGATATCCCAGTCTTCGTAACGGGAAGAGATGGGATCGCCCGGGCCGCCGCTGGAAATGTAAATATCGAATGAAGTATCGGGCAGCTCATTCTTTACCCTTACATCAAATTCCTGGGATTCCACAGGTTCACCGCTCCGCTTTTTCCATTGTGAAATGATCTCGCGAATGCAACGCATACCCTGGTTAGGCATACCCTGGTTGAGGTCTAATATCGCTATTCGGAGAGGTTTTTTTTCCGGGCCAATCATCTTGCAAAAATAATAATTTATAACGCCGGTGCTGGGTGTTTATTACAAAAAGTTTCCACTGGTGTGGATGAATATGGTTGCGGTAAGGGATTATGATTAGTTGATGGTCGATAGTCGATCCCGGGTTGGGAGTGATCATTTTTTTTCGTAGACTCTTTCGCCCCCGAGATATGTTTCGAGGACAGTGATCCCGAGCAATTCTTTTTCGTCGGCTTTCATGATGTCTTTATCCAGTATGATGAAGTCGGCGAATTTTCCTTTTTCCAGCGAGCCTTTTTCTTTCTCCTCGAAATTGGCTTTGGCAGCCCAGATCGTCATCCCGCGTAGCGCCTGCTCCCGTGTCATTGCATTTTCCATTTGATACCCCTGCTCTGGCCAGCCTTTGGCATCCTTGCGAATGACAGCAGCATAAAACGTTTTAAATGGAGAGATATCTTCCACCGGAAAATCAGTACCTAAAGGTATCCAACCGTTCTGTTGTAATAATTGCGCGAAAGCATAGGCACCTTTTATTCTTTCAGGGCCAAGGCGATCACCTGCCCAATACATATCGGAAGTAGCATGGGTGGGCTGTACTGAAGGTATAATTGAGTTAGCTCCAAACAACCCGAAATCGTTTCGATTTACTACCTGTGAATGTTCTATGCGCCAGCGCAAATCATTTTTCCCTTTCAGGTATTTTGCATAGATGGTCAGAATTTCGCGGTTGCCACTATCGCCGATAGCATGTGTGCACATTTGCCAGCCTTTTTGATGGATATACCTGGCAACAGAATCATAATGCGCAGGGGTTCTAAGAAGAAATCCGCGCCAGCCCGGCTTATCACTGTACGGCTCTAACAGGCAGGCGCCTCTTGATCCGAGGGCACCATCGGCATAGACTTTAATGCTACGAACATTCAACCGGTTTGTCTTGATGATACCTTTCTTTTCCAGGTAATCGAAGTTGCGCTGATCATCGCTAAGCATAACATACAATCTCATTTTTAGCTCGCCATTGTCCTGCATGTCTCTTATTTTATCTACAGATTCAAAACTGAGCCCGCAATCGTCGATGGTGGTAAGTCCAACAGCAAAACAATTTTTTTCCGCATCCTGTAATGATTTGATGAATTCGCTTCTTGTCTGATCGGGTATTTTCGATGAAACAAGCCCGACGGCATTATCAACGAGCACACCGGTGAGAAATTCTCCCCGGGTTTCCTTTGAATCAACCGCTGTTGCTCCGAGGGGTGAGTAAGTAACAATTTCACCGCCAAGAATTTTGTCTCCCGGTTTTACACCTGCTATTTCCAAAGCTTTCCTGTTGGCTATGGCGGCGTGCCCGTCAATCCTGGTGAGCAGCACCGGTCTGTCGGGAAAGAGCTCATTCAATTTTTTATTGTCCGGAAATTCTTTCACTGGCCAGTCGTTCTGGTCCCATCCGCGGCCGAGTAACCAGCCATTGGGATGTTCTTTTGCAAATTTTTTAGTTCTATCTACTACTTCATCCCAGCTTTTTGTGTCCACCAGGTTCACGCGCTGAAGACTGCTCCCATATCCTACAAAATGTGCGTGGGCGTCAATAAATCCCGGGTAGATAAATTTTCCATGTGCATCGATCTTTTCCCTGGCTTCGTATTTACTATCGAGGTCAGCTGCTTTACCTGTTGCAATGATTTTTCCATCTCTCAGCACCATCGCTTCCACGGTTGAAAAAGAAGAATCTACAGTATAGATCGTCGCGTTATAAATAAGCAGGTCGATCCTTTCTTTTTGCGAGCAGGAAAATAGTAAAACAGCAATCAGGGCGCCCATTAACATTTTTTTCATCAATAGATGTTTTAATCGATTAATCCTTTTCTTAATTCATGAATTTCGCAGGATGCATTTTATTATGATCCGTTTTATCCTGGAAAACTTTTGCGGCTGCTAAGATACTGGCTTCATCATATAGTTTACCGATCAATGTTATACTTAGGGGACTCCCCGTATTATTAAAGCCAATAGGCATACATACGACCGGATTTCCTGTCAGGTTTGTTATAGCGAGTTGCCTGCCGCTAAAGGTTGGGACGATCAGCACATCGTAGTCTTTCATGAAATCATACATGCTTTTGCAGAGATTGTAGCGGTAGCGATTCGCATTGATATATTCTACTGCCGGAATCGTTCTTGAAACCCGGAAGCCATTCGGCCAAAAATTTCTATCCTGTCGCTCTATAAGATCATCCCTGTTAGTGCGGGTGAGTTCGTCAAATGCCGCGGCTGACTCCGCGCTCAGCACAATGCTGATAATATTGTAAGGATACATGACTGAATCCGGGAAAGCTATGGGTTTGACCTCAATACCCTGTGATTGGTAGAAATCGATCACTTTCCATTCGGGCGCATCTTTTGGAAGGCGATTGAAATAATTTTCGACATAAGCAAACCGCAATTTCTTTACATCGGCTTTCGGATCATAGTTGAATGCATGATCAACAGCACCCGGATCTTTGCCATCGGTTCCTTTGATATAATAAAAAACGATTGCATCATCTTCGGCGCTACGACAAATGGGACCCGCTTTATCCAAACTCCAGCAAAGAACCATTGCGCCTGATCGGCTTATTGACCCGAAACTGGGACGTAAACCAGTAGCGCCGCAACGGGTCGATGGTGATACAATTGATCCCTGTGTTTCGGTACCAATCGCAAAAGGTAATAATCCCGCGGCGACAGAAGCTGCTGAACCGGCGGATGAGCCGCTTGATCCCTCTTTGAGATTCCACGGGTTCTTTGTTTCGCCGCCGAACCATTTGTTATTGTTGGCAAGCGCACCGAGTGAAAGTTTAGCGCACAATACCGCGCCGGCTTTTCTCAATTGCTGGTATACGAACGCGTCTTCATCGATCACCTGGTCTTTATAGGGAGTCGTGCCCCAGGTTGTTTTGTAACCCCTGACCGCGAAAAGATCTTTTAATCCATAAGGGATACCATGCAACAATCCCCTGTAAACTCCTTTTTTCAGTTCTTCATCTGCCTGTTTTGCCTGCTGCATCGCGAGGTCTTCCGTTAAGGTGATGACGGATTCCAGTGTATCGCCCCATTTTTTTAACCGCTCGATAAAAAACCGGGTAAGATCTACTGAACTGATCTTTTTGTTTTTGATCAAAGAAGCCAGTTGAGGAAGGGAATAAAATGCGAGTTCGCTTTTATTGGCCGGTAATGGAATGTTTGGCAATTGCCAGTTAATCTTTTGCTGGTTAGTAGGAATAGTATTGCCAAATGGGAGAGGACTAAACGCAAATGGGTAAGGAATGTTGTTAGTGGGAAGCGTTTGATGCATTCTTTTGTAAAGCGTTTTATAGAAGCGCAACGCATTCAGCATAGAATCGGCTTCGGTATCGCTGAATTCCAGGTCATATAACGCGACGGTATTCCTGACAAGCTGTATAGAATCCAATTTAGTCTGTGCCGATACAAAAAAAGAAATAAAAATCGATAGGAGTGTTGCCGGTTTTTTCATAAGCCAGTTGTTTGTGTGCCGTAAATTACGGCAATAAATAATTACCTTTTGTTGCAAATACAAAGTATGAGGATACTGCTTTTCCTTTCAGCATTTCTATTCATCGTTTCCTGTACAAACTCTCCTGGCGCCAGCACCACTTCTTCTGCAGATAGTACCGTACAGGTAAGCGAATATTTCAACTATGGCGATACCGGTGTGCAGGTTGCCGGTATCCGGATGATACCCATTCAAACTCCTGCCGGCACGTTCCAGGTATGGACCAAGCGATTTGGAAATAATCCCCGTATAAAAATTTTGTTATTGCATGGCGGCCCGGCAATGGGTCATGAATACGTCGAATGTTTTGAAAGCTTTTTTCCCAGGGAAGGGTTTGAATTTTATGAATATGACCAGTTGGGATCGTTGAATAGTGACCAGCCCTCCGATAGCAGCCTCTGGACTATCGAGCGATTTGTGGAGGAAGTGGAGCAGGTGAGAAAAGCGATCGGTGCAGGTAAAGATAATTTTTACGTGTTGGGCAATTCCTGGGGCGGTATGCTGGCGATGGAATATGCCCTGAAATACCAGGACAACCTGAAAGGATTGATCGTGGCCAACATGGTTGCGAGTATTCCTGATTACAACAAATACGCTTATGGTGTATTGGCTAAACAAATGGACCCGGCTGTCTTTGCTGAGATCATGGCAATAGAAAAAGCAAGAGATTTTGATAATCCACGGTACGAAGAGTTGCTGATGCCGAATTTCTATTCAAAACATTTTTGCCGGCTTGATCCATGGCCTGAACCGGTAATCCGTTGCTTTACTCATTTCGGTGCATCGAAAATACCCAAACAGATCTATACAATGATGCAGGGACCTTCCGAGTTTGGCGCCAGTGGACGCCTGGCCAACTGGGATATTAAAAGCAGGCTGAAAGAAATCAAAGTACCTACGCTGATGGTAGGCGCGAAATACGATACGATGGATCCAAAAGCGATGGAAGAACAAAGTAAAATGGTCCAAAAAGGCAGGTATTTATTTTGCCCTGAAGGCAGCCACCTGAGCATGTGGGACGATCAGAAAATATTCATGGATGGAGTGATCCGTTTCATAAGAGACATTGACGGCGGAAAATAGCAAATAAACAGGTATTTGTTGGCTTAAAAATCAATTAGAATTGACTACGCATTCTACTGGAAAACAAGTAATTAACATTAATCTCACAAACACGTGTTTTTTTTTCGCTATTGATTTTTAAATACGGGGTAATTTATTTTACTTTACGCTCTATTCTTCAATTTCCTTGAGCAGTAACGGTTTCCCCGTATACTACAAAGCCGACTTTCTACTATCCTCAAAACCATTTAACGAAATATCCTTCTTTAAGCCTTCGAGATTAATATCCTTCCTGAAGAAAGAAGAATAATATCCTTTCTAAAAAACTTCCAACTAGATCCTGAACAAGCCATTTAATCATTTAAACTGGTCGGTCATGCCACGCGGATTCAGGTACCTTACTTCTAGAAAACAACTGCTATTACTATTTATGCTAATAGCGTCGGGATTATTGTATGCGCAAAATCCCATAGTAATCGAAAACAATCTTACCGGCAACCCTTCCACGGAATGGGATATTGTAGGCGCCGGTGACCTAAGTATACAGGGTTTCGCAACAGACATAAGTGTTAACAAAGGGCAGACGGTGCATTTCAAAATAAAAACGGATGCCACTGCTTACACGATCGATATTTACAGGCTGGGATATTACAACGGCATGGGTGCAAGAAAAGTCGGCACCGGCACTATCACAGCTACTTTACCTCAATCACAACCCAACCCGCTGACAGATCTGGAAACAGGACTTGTTGATTGCGGCAACTGGGCCGAATCGGCAAACTGGAATGTTCCTTCAACCGCTGTATCGGGTATTTATATTGCAAAACTTAAACGCACCGACAATGGCGGTGCAAGTCATATTGTTTTTATTGTAAGAGATGATGCAAGTCATTCGGATCTTTTTTTCCAGACCTCTGACGCAACCTGGCAAGCCTATAATATTTACGGTGGAAACAGTTTGTATCTTGGAACTACCGATTTTCCCAATGGTCATGCAACCAAAGTAAGTTATAACCGCCCCTTTATCACAAGAAGCGGCGGCGGCGGTGGAGGTATTGCCCAGGATTGGTTATTCAATGCAGAATACCCGATGATTCGTTTTCTCGAAAGAAACGGGTATGACATGACCTACACAACGAATGTTGATGCGGCAAGGGCTGGTAGTCTTATATTGAATCATAAAACATTCTTATCTGTCGGTCATGATGAGTACTGGTCGGCCGAACAACGGACGAATGTTGAGGCAGCCCGCAATGCCGGCGTTCACCTGGCATTTTTCAGCGGCAATGAAATTTACTGGAAAACGAGATGGGAAAACAGTACCGATGGATCAAACACTGCTTATCGTACATTAGTTTGTTATAAAGAAGGCACCATCGGTGAAGCCGTATGTGGCGAAAAATGTGATCCTTCTCCCGTATGGACAGGGCTATGGAGAGATGGATGTAATTACCCCGGTTCTGGGGGTTGTAAACCTGAAAATGCATTATCGGGACAGATCAGCTGGCGAAATGGTACAGGTGCCATCTCGGTACCTTCTACTTATAAGAATCTTCGTTTCTGGCGACAGACGGGAATTGCATCGCTTAACAATGGCGAGATAGCAACACTTCCGAACGGAACTCTTGGTAACGAGTGGAATTTTGAACAATTCCCCGAAAGCTATCCTGCAGGACGTATCACGATGTCCAGTACAACAGTTAGCGGCCAAACACATAAACTATCTCTTTATCGTCATTCAAGCGGCGCGCTGGTATTTGGTGCAGGTACCATTCAATGGGCCTGGGGTCTGGACGACGAACATGATGGCGGAAACCTGGCGCCAAGCCAGGATATGCAACAGGCAACAGTCAATTTATTGGCGGATATGGGTGTACAGCCGGCAAACCTCATGACCGGGTTGACTCCGGCTGCCCAGTCCACCGATATGTTGGCGCCCGTTTCAATAATCACCTCGCCGACACACCTTCAAACAATACCCGATTATGTTCCTATTACTATCACAGGTACGGCAAGCGATCCGGGTAATGGCGTATTGGTTGCGGTAGAAATTTCTTTTGACAATGGTCTTACATGGAAGCAGGTTACGGGGACTACTAACTGGAGTTATTCCTGGAAGCCTTCTGGTCATTCCTCCTATGTGATCAGGGTTCGTGGATTTGACGATAGTGGAAATATAGAAGCGTTAGGCGTGGATGGATCAGGCAATAATATTACGGTGAACATTTCTTCGAACCTGCCGCCTCCCGTTACAATATTCCAGCAGACAGATGCACCAGCTGTGATGCTTCAAAATGACAACCAGGGAGGCGTCGAGGTTGGTACAAAATTCCGCTCGACCGCAGACGGAAGTATAACAGCACTCCGCTTTTATAAAGGACCCGGCAACACAGGAATTCATAAGGGTCATTTATGGACAACAACTGGAACCTTGTTAGGCGAAGTAACTTTCACTGATGAGACAGATTCAGGCTGGCAGGAGGCTTCGTTGTCTGTACCTGTTGGCATTACCGCGGGTACTACTTATATAGTTTCGTATTTCAGTCCAAATGGATTTTATTCATTCACCGATCCCTATTTTGCTTCGACCGTGATCAATGGTGCATTACAGGGACTCGCAGAAGGTGAGGACGGGCATAATGGCGTACTTAAGTACACACCAACGCCTGCTTTTCCTGATCAAAGCTCACAGACGATCAATTATTGGGCGGATGTTGTTTTCATTGAAGCCGATATTGCGCCGCCCCTTATTTCATCGATTACTCCAGCGAACAATTCGATGAATGTAAACATTGGCTCATCCGTACAGGTTGTCTTTAATGAACCCATTGACTTAACTACGGTAAACAATTCTACATTTGAATTAAGAAATGCATCGAATGCATTAGTCCCCGCGACAGTTAGTTATAATACTGTTACACGAACAGCTACGCTTACTCCATCTTCAAACCTGTCTTACATTTCAAACTATACAGTAACATTGAAAGGTGGGACTACCGGCCAGCTTATCAGGGATCTTTCCAACAATGCATTGTCATCTAACCATGTTTATACATTTACCAGCCAGTTTGCTCCGCCCCAGTCTCCGCTGAACGGGCCAGGCGGGCCAATACTGGTAATAAGCAGCACATCTAATCCTTTCAGCCATTACCCGGTTGAAATATTGAGAGCAGAAGGTCTGAACGAATTCGCAACTGCGGACATTAGCACGATAACGCCAACTTTATTGAATGATTATGACGTGATAGTTCTTGGAGAAGTAGCGGTCGACGGTTCTAAGGCCACTATGCTAAATAATTGGGTTAGCGCGGGTGGCACATTAATAGCTTTCAGACCTGATGCCAACCTGAATACTTTATTCGGCCTGAACGCTTCCACAGGCACATTGGACGATAAATATTTGCTGGTGAATACCAGTGCAGCACCTGGCCTGGGCATTGTCAATGAAACGATCCAGTTTCATGGAAGTGCAGATCTGCATACTTTAACTGGTGGCGCTACCAGTCTTGCAACATTGTATTCAGATGCTACGACTGCTACCACTAACCCGGCTGTATCAACAAGAACAGTAGGTAGCGGTAAAGCGATCGCCTTTATGTATGACCTCGCGAGATCAGTTGTATATACACACCAGGGAAATCCTGCCCAGGCGGGCGTGGAAACAGATGGGGTAGGTCCTGTACGTTCCGATGACCAGTTCTTCCCGGACTACCTTGATATGAATAAAGTGCAGATCCCTCAGGCAGATGAGCAACAGCGCCTGCTTGCAAATATTATTTTGCAATCAAACCTGGCGAGGAAGCCTTTGCCAAGACTTTGGTATTTACCCGGCGGTGACAAGGCAGCGATCGTTTATACAGTGGATGATCATGGCACCAATTCAGGAACAGTAGATATTTTCAATAAGTTGATGGCTAATAGCCCGGTTGGTGGCACTACTGCCAACTGGACAAACTATCGTGCATCTTCATGGTTCTACATGGGCATTCCGCTGACAGATAGCATGGCTGCCGTATATAGCTCCGAAGGATTTGATATGGGTGTACACGTGCAGAATGGTTGCGCCGATTTTACTTCGTTTGCTGATCTCGATGCAAGCTATACGCCGCAGCTCAACGCTTTTCATACCAATTATCCCAGCCTGCCCCAACAGGTTACTCACCGTTTCCATTGCATTGTATGGAGCGATTGGTTGACACAGGCTAAAGTTGAACTCTCGCATGGCATTCGATATAGCATGGACTATTATTACTGGCCGCCTGTGTGGATCCAGGGCCGCCCGGGTTTATTTACCGGCTCGGGAATTCCCATGCGTTTTGGTGACGCAAACGGTGACATCCTGGATGTTTACCAGGGCGTATCACAACTGGTGAATGAAAATGGCGTTGATTATAACGTTGGTGTAAATACGCTGATCAATAATGCCGTTGGACCAAAAGGATTCTATGGTATTTTCGGAACACACGATGATTATAGGGACACGACTTTCTCGACAGCTGTTATTTCTGCTGCCGAAGCTAATCATGTACCTATTATTTCTGCCCGGCAGGCGCTGAACTGGTTGGATGGACGTAATAATTCTTATTTCGGTTCAATTTCATGGAATAATAACCAGTTAAGTTTTTCTGTACTCGCCTACAATGGAGCAGAAAACTTAAAGGTTATGCTGCCTCTTTACTCTTCAAACGGACAATTGAGTTCTATTACAAGAGACGGCAGCTCTGCCAACTTTACTGTTCAAACTATTAAAGGGATTGAGTATGCATTCTTTGATGCACCTATTGGCCAGAACAATTTTGTGGCTACCTATATAGTCGATATCGTGGCTCCTGTTATCTCGAATGTTGTTGCTACTCCGAATGCGGATGGCCTTTCTGCAACGATAACATGGACAACGAATGAGGGATCTGATTCAAAAGTGGATTATGGCGTTGTTGCCAATAACCTGGATTTGAGTGTAACGGATAATACTCCCGTCACCAGCCATTCGATTGTTTTGACGGGTCTTATTCCTGGTACAACATATCATTTCCGTGTATCATCAAAAGATTTTGTCGGTAATACGGCTACAGTCCCTGCGTTAAATAATACACCGCTGAACTTTACGATGCCAACTGTATGTGCAGCCGATGTAACAGATGCGGATTTCGGCCAGGGCACTCGTGATGCAAACACTTTGACAACTCTCGATGGAGGTGGCGCCGTTATTCTCAAACCAGCCCTTATCGAAGAATTTTCAGGCACCACAGTTCCATCGGACTGGGGTACTGGCGTGTTTAACCCCGGCTCCACAACTGTGAGCGGTGGTGCTGTTACTGTAAATGGAACACAGATCTTTTCCAATAACAGTTTTGGTCCAGGCACATCCATAGAATTTGTAGCAACATTTAATTTAGGCATGTTCCAGAGCGTCGGTCTGACAAATGACCAGGGATTCAATAATGCTCCCTGGGTGGTCATCGGACAAAATGGTGCACCCGATGGTAATGTGTATGCAAGAGGTTATGATGGAACAACTATTAATATAGGAACAGACCTTCTTGGATCACCTCATCGTTATCGTATCAACTGGAATGCTGATAATTTCCAAATTTTCGTAGATGGCAATACTACACCCGCTGCAACAATTGACCTGGCTATTACATCAAACATGTTTATACAGGTTAGCGATGTTCAGAATTTTGATGGAGTATTGACAGTAGATTGGATCCGTGCTTCGCCTTATACATCGCCAGGAACTTTCCAGTCCCGAGTATTTGATGCTGGAGCACCAAAAGCCTGGGGTGCAGTTAACTGGATCAGCGATAATCCTGCTGGCACCAGCCTTGGTATTTCTGTTAGAACAGGTAGCACGCCTGTTCCTGATGGAACCTGGTCTGATTTCAGTCCTATCAGCACATCAGGTACCTGGGTAAACATTACATCACGCTATATTCAATACAAGGCAGATCTTGCAACAACCGATGTAAACTATTCTCCCGTATTAAAAGATATTTCGATCAACTGTTCAGATCCTGTCAGTGCACCAGTGGTGACAGCTCAACCCAGCGGACTGACAGTTTGTGCAAATACTACTGTAAGCTTTACCTCTGCGGCAACTGGTGTTCCTGCTCCTGTGGTTCAGTGGCAGGTAAGCACAAACGGAACCACGTGGACTAATATCGATGGCGCTGTAAGCGGTACATATTCCTTTACCACAGTGGCATCGGACAACAATAAGCGGTATCGCGCCATATGGACGAACAGCGTTGGTTCGGCTAATTCCACCGCTGCTATGCTGACCGTGAATGCTATACCGGTTACGCCAACTGTAACAGTTGTTAACAATTGCGGTGACGCAGAATTGACTGCATCTAATTTCAGCGGTCAGTTATTGTGGAGCAACGGCGCGACTACGCCGACAATCACAGTAACCAATGCGGCTACTTATACAGTTACTCAAACCATAAACGGATGTATCAGCCCTGCAGGCAGTGGCGTTTCGGCACCAAGAACGTTCCAAACGGCACCCACTGTAACTGCTGTTAATAACTGCGGTAATTCAGTACTGACAGCAGCTAATTTTACCGGATCCTTATTATGGAGTACAGGTGAGACAACGACATCGATCACCGTTACCAGCGCGGGTACTTATACCGTTGTTCAAACGGGTGTTGACGGATGTGTCAGCGCAAATGGAAGTGGTACTGCGGCACCAAAAATAGTTCCAGCTGCACCAACCGTAACAGTTGCTAATAACTGCGGTAATTCAGTACTGACAGCATCTAATATCACAGGATCTTTATTATGGAGCAATGGAGCAACAACATCAGCCATCACTGTAATTAACGCTGCAACTTACACGGTTACTCAAACTGCTGCTAATGGATGCGTAAGCCCGGCAGGAAGCGGAGTGTCAGCGCCAAAAGCTATTCCGACAGCACCAACCGTAACTGTGGTTGATAATTGCGGAAATTCAGTTTTGACTGCATCGAATATTACAGGTTCGCCATTATGGAGTAATGGAGCGACAACTCCATCTATTACAGTGACAACTGCGGCGACCTATAACGTTACACAAACAATAAACGGATGCGTTAGTGCTCCCACCAGCGGAATATCGGCGCCCAAGGCCGTTCCTGTAAAACCGACTGTGAGCGTGGTCAACAATTGCGGTAACTCTGTATTGACTGCATCTAATTATACGGGTTCGTTATTATGGAGCAATGGAGCGACCGTGCCTTCAATTACCGTGAATAATATTGCCACATATACCGTAACTCAAACCGGTGCGAATGGATGTGTGAGCACAGCAGCAACAGCAGCTTCGCTACCACGGACAGTTCCTCCTGCGCCTGTAATCACTGTAAAAGGACCCAGCACATTCTGCCAGGGAGGAAATGTAACGCTGACATCAAGCGCTAAACAATGGAATGTGTGGAGCAATGGTGCCACAACGCAGAGCATTACCGTGTCGGCTTCCGGCACTTACTCGGTTGTCTTTGTGAGTGACAATGGTTGTACTTCGCTGAGTTCAACTCCTGTCACTGTTACAGTAAACCCGATTCCCGCCGCGCCTTCTATAGCAGTTGCCAATAATTGCGGTAACTCGGTATTGAGCGCTTCAAGTTATACAGGTTCCCTGTTGTGGAGCACTGGTTCAACGAATTCATCAATTACGGTAGCAACACCTGCTACTTACACTGTTAGGCAAACCGTGAATGGCTGTGTAAGCGCTACAGCGAGTGGTTTAGCAGTACCCAGGGCTATCCCTGCGCCACCTACGGTGAGTGTATCTGACGAGTGCGGTCATTCTGTTTTATCAGCAGGATCTTATACAGCAGGCTTATTATGGAGTACCGGTTCAGCTACGCCTTCTATTACTGTAAATAATGCTGCGACATACACCGTAACGCAGACAGTAAACGGATGTATAAGTAGCCCGGCATCCGGTTTGTCGGCTCCGAAGGCTATTCCTTCGGAACCAAGCGTAACTGTAGTTAATAATTGCGGCAACTCTGTTTTAACTGCCGACAATTATACAGGCACTTTATTATGGAGCCAGGCTGCACAAAGTGCGCCTTCGATCACTGTAAATGCCGCAGGCACTTACACAGTTACTCAAACTGCCGTCAACGGCTGTGTTAGTAGCGCAGGTAGTGGATTAGCAGCACCTAAAGCAATACCATCGGCCCCGGTTGTAACTGTCGATGACAATTGTGGTAATTCAATATTGGTAGCGTCCAACGTTGGTGGAACATTATTATGGACGGAAGAAGGTGCGTCTACTCAATCAATCACCGTTACTACACCCGGAACATACAGTGTAACTCAGACTATGCCGAATGGTTGTACGAGCAACCCTGGAGTGGGAACGGCTGCACCATTTATTATACCTCCTGCGCCGGTCGTTGGCGTTAGCAATAATTGCGGCAATTCTGTATTAACAGTTCAAAATCTTGTGGGTTCTGCATTGTGGAGCAATGGAGCAACGACACCATCGATAACGATCACTTCGCCGGGAACCTTTAGTGTTACTCAAACTACACCTGAAGGTTGTACCAGTACAGCTGGCAATGGCACAGGTACACCAAAGATTGTCCCTCCGGCACCGATAGTTACGGCGTTA
>VBAT01000094.1:2448-2946 GCA_005884665.1 Bacteroidota bacterium | reverse complement strand
AACCAACTGGTTATTTCCAAAATTCTGTTGCTGATCTATTACTTCTGTTTCTGGCGTAAAACCCCGTTCTTCTATGGCCTGTGTGTATAGAAAAGGTTTAATGGTGGAACCTACCTGCCGCTGGGTCTTCAGATTAGCGTGATCGTATTTATATGTTTTAAAATTAATACCACCCACCCAAGCCCTGACTTCCCCGGTTACCGGGTCCATTACCATGAAAGATGTTTGCATCATCTGGCGGTGATATTTGATGGAATCGTAAGGCGTCATCACCGTGTCTTTCTCCCGTTTGCTGTTCCAGGCAAATACTTTCATGGGTGTTTTCTTAAAAAATGTTGCCTTTATTTCTTTGTCGGTCAACCCATCATCTGCCAGGGATTTCCAGCGATCACTTTTTTTCATTTCACTCTGCAGGATATTTTCATGTTCCTTCCATATAGCGCCATTCTTTATTTTAGATTGGGCATTCAGAGCTTTTTGTAAAACAGGCATGTGTGA
>VBAT01000094.1:0-2387 GCA_005884665.1 Bacteroidota bacterium | reverse complement strand
TTAGGATTTTCAGTTCCTTTTAAAGCAGCCCGGACTTCGTCTTTCAGGACTTCACGGAAATAAGGGGCATAGCCCGTATTTTCATCCAGTTTTTTATAGCTAAGTTTGATAGGTAAGGCTTTTAGTTTGGCTGATTCAGCGGCTATGATCTTACCATTGACTTCCATTTGACCAATTACAACATTGCGGCGGTCCAACGCTGCTTTAGGATTCCGAACGGGATTATAAATACTGTTCCCCTTCAGCATACCAATCAGCAACGCGGCTTCTTCTATGCTGAGCCGATCAGGTTCTTTCTGAAAAAAAGTCCGGGAAGCATTGCGTATCCCATAAATGTTATTACCAAAAGGAACCGCGTTGAGGTATAAAGTAAGTATCTCTTCTTTAGTAAAATTTCTTTCCAGTTTTACTGCAATGATCCATTCTTTTAATTTTTCAACAACACGCCAGGCTTTGTTTTTACTGCCCTGTTCCAAAAGGGCCTTAGCCAATTGCTGGGTAATGGTACTGCCGCCGCCTTGTTGACCTAACGTGAAAACGGCTCTTAAAGTAGATCGGAAATCAATACCTGCATGGCTATAAAAGCGTTCATCTTCTGTCGAGATGAGAGCATTGGTTACATTGGCCGATATATCCCGGTATTTTACATTGCTTCGATTACCTCTTTCCGTATAATATTTCCCCATCAGGGTGCCATCGTTGGCTATTACTTCAGATGCCTGTTGTATAGATGGATTTTCTAATTCCTGCAGCGAGGGCATGTTGCCAAACACTCCAAAGTTGGCTAATACAATTAACAGAACAAAAGCACCAAAACCAATAAACACTATGCGCCAGAAAAAGCGGACTGATTTTTTCATAAAATAGTAATGATTATATTCATCAAAAAGCAAACCGAAATTAATAAAAAGCAGTTATGGCTTTGAGATATACCTTATCGTAATAACTTTTTAACCTTTTAAACCTTACAACCGGACCTTTAAAACTTTCCCGGAACATTCTTATCCAGGAATTGCTTATACTTATCCAGGTCCTTGCTATTTTTAAGTATTTCAAGATTTTTCTCCGTAATGATCGAGTAGCTGTATTTACCACCTTTTAACCAGGGTATGATTTCACTGGATGTTTTGGGGCGGGTTTGATCAACATAGCTCATCGCCTCAGCTGCATTTTTAAAAGGGCTGATAAGCAACAGCCTGTTATCGTTATCTATTTCTACCAGTTCGGCCTGCATCTGTTTGTTGAAATAGGTGTCCCGGTTATAACGGGAAAATGCATTCCTGGCTTCGTTAATAAATATGGGGTCAACCTTGTTCAACACTATTATGACATAATGCGGTACTTCAGCTTCATAACTATACGATAACCCCGCTGCTAGTTTCACTGTCTGTTTAGCAATAGTATCTGTAGTAGCCGGTTTGTTGGTGACGACAGGAGGTTGAACGGTCTTACCAGGGATAGAATCTTTGGTCACCCGACCCGGCGACTGGAGTACGGGTTTGTCTTTGACAACTAAAGGAGCCGGCTGGCTGGTGCTGGTGTCTGGCGCGGGCATATTGATCACCATGTTTCGTAATTCTTCTTCTATCTGACTGCGGCGACTCAATACACTTAATAGATTGGTGGCTTTCGCAGCAAGCGGTGTTCCTTCAAATTTGGCAACAATATTGTTCAACAATTCGGTAGCTGTGCTGTCGTTTCTTTGTTTGATGTGATATACTGCTTCGATGTAAAGTAATTGTGGTGTCCAATGATTGCTTCCATAGATACTATCCGCGATTCGTTTCTGCTCAATTGCCTCAGTGAAATTGCCTTCAATAAACAAGTCGTAAATTTTTTCATACGTTTTTGTAACAGGCAATTCCTGAACATTGGCGCCAGGTTTCTTACCTGTAGTAACTATATTGGTCAGATCACTGTTTGCATATTTTTTACCCATCAATAGTTTTATTGAGTCGGCCTTTGCGTTTTCACCGTGCTTATTGTAGCAATAATAAAGGTTGAATAATACTTCTTCCATTTTCGGATATGCCGGAAAACGTGTCCGCAGCCCTTCCAGAGCTTCAGTACCGCTGGTGCAATCTTCCAGTTGCTGAACATATATTATGCCCAATTCAAATTGTGCTGTTTGAATGGAGTCGTTGGATTGCTGCATTTTCTCTGCTGTCAAAGGAAGTTTTTCATTCAATCCATCAAAGGTTATTTCGGTCTCTTCAGGCGCCGCATTTTGTGTGGCGTTGATGATAGCGGATTGTTCCCTATTTGCATTATTGAAGTTGCCCGAACTTGCAGCTGCACTGCGACGCCAGTTATCAGTATTCGTTCGCTTCCCCCATTTTGCCTGGAAATCAGCCAGCCCTCTTTCCCGGGAAGTCTTGTTATAAAAA
>VBAT01000035.1 GCA_005884665.1 Bacteroidota bacterium | reverse complement strand
GATCGCAAGCGTTACATTTATATATGAAATAATTATATAATTCACACATTCAGGCCATCCTTAGGATGCAGCCAGGGGCAAAACCACTTTTAATTCGAAACCCTCTCCCGGTTTTGATACTATAGCAATCCTGCCTTGATGTAATTCCGCTCTCGTCCTGATGTTTATGATACCCACCCCCTTTTTTTCCTTGTCTGGGTCGCACCCTTTTCCATTGTCGGAGATCAGCAATGTGATTTCATTTTCCTGCCTGCTTAAATGAATGGTAGCACGGGTAGCATTTGCATGTTTTAGAATATTGCTTACCTGTTCCTGTACAATACGAAAAATAGTCAGCTGGAGCCTCTTATCTAAATCCACCTGAGAAAAACCTTCAGGCTCGAAGTCAATCCCCATCGGAAGAGTAAGAATCAAATCATGTATCAGGATCTTTATATTATCGTACAGGCTGGCAATATTTGTACCCGGGACCACCAATTTTTTCGAAATTTTTCTGATTTCTTCAATAACATTTTGAATAAATTCACCTGATTTCTTAAGGTATGGTGCCCTTTTGTTGTGATTATTTTTGGCCATCTGCATGTACATTTTTGCAGTAGCCAGTATCTGAACAAGGTTATCCTGGAGTTCTAATCCAATAGCTGCCCGCTCTTCCTCCTGTGCTGTCAATACAGCCTCAATGATCTGTCTTTGTTTTAATTGCCTTTCCTCCGTTAACTTATTTTCTAATAAAACCCTGTCAGTGATATCTCTCGTAGCTCCAACCATTCTCGAAGCATGACCATCTTCGTATATTATATGTCCGCGGTCATGAACAAAAGCATATTCCCCATTTGCTTTTTTGAACCTGTACTCTTCCTCCCAAATAGTTGCGGATCCTTCAGCAATAATCTTGTTTAATCTTGCCAAAATCCCCGTCCTTTCTTCAGCATGCAGGCAGCTTTCCCAAAACTTTTGAGGAACCAGAGAATTCTCGATCGAGTAACCAAAAACTCTTTTATGACCGCCATCTATCCAGAATAATTCCTTGGTGTCGAAGTTCCATTCCCAAAGGCAATCGTTTGTAACTTCTGAGACAAACCGATAAAGATCATTGAGGATTTTAAGATCTTTTGCTGATCGCGATATTAGAACAGGGTAGCTACTGCTTTTAAAGGAGACAAATAAACTGTCGTCGGAATGCCACGTAACTACATCAAACCAGGCTTCCTTTTCCTCCCAATATTCTTCAAAGCGAGCAGGGATATCCTGCAAAAATGCCTTGTGATAGTTAGCATAAAAACTAACCGGGAGTGTTTCTGAAAATTGCTCCCAAAGATTTTTACCAATTATGTCTTTTGCCCTGATGTTTAATAATTTTTCAGCTTTTTTATTCCAGTACTTGACTGTCCATTGACGATCTACTATAAAAAAGCCGTTGCCAATAATTTCAGTGATGGACATTGCGGGATAAACATTTTTATTTTTCGCTATGTTGATGCTGCCTGGAAGGACAAGTAGTTGTGTAGCCATATTTTCCATTGACGATTAATTTGGCTTGTTTGCAGGATGAATTATCATTTATTATCGAACTTATTCATAGCCGCTTTTTATGATAGTAGAAATCATTTTAAACCTGCCGTTGGGCTTTATGAAGTTGAACGAATGCGCCGGTATAATAATTCCGTAACCCGACTCGAGTAAATGAGATACGTTATCAATTACGATTTCCGCCTTGCCTTCAATGATCTGTGCAAAAGTGTCAAAAGGAGAGCTCTTCTCAGTCAAACCTTCACCGCTGTCAAAAGACATAACACTGATATTCCCTGTTGATTTCTTAATGATTGTCTTGATCACTACCGAATTAGGCACATACTCTATGATCTCTACTATAATATGCGACTTTGATTTTTCAAGCTCAGCGCCCCCTGGCTTTTCAACCTCGTCGGTTTTATTGCCTTTTACTATCTTGTAATTATTGTCCATATTGTTTAAATTTTACAAACCTATTGCCTATACAAAGGCAAAGGTGTGGCTTTTCCCTTCCTCGACTATTATATAATCTCTTAAATAAGTTATATCAATCACACACGCGGTGAACAGCGATCGCCGTGACACAAGGCATACTTAGATGAAGATGGCCAGGACAGAGGATAGATAAATAACGAATGTTGCATGATCCTGCAATTATCTTAGAGGTTTATGTATATTCCGCTTAGTATTCAACAACTCATAAAATTTCAGCAATGGCAGGCTGCGGTTTTTGGACGGGCATGTTAATTTGAACATATGCTAACAATTTGTTGGCTACTTCTTTTGACGAAGCCGCGTTTTGCCCGGTGATAATGTTACCATCCTCTACTACATAATTGAGATAATTAGACCCTTTGCTATACAATGCACCAAGGGAAACAAGTTCGCTCTCTAATAGAAAAGGCACAACAAGGGTCAACCCTGCCGACTCCTCTTCACTATTACTAAAAGAGGTAAGCCGCCTGCCTTTTATCAACAGTTCTCCTTTGTCATTTCGCAATGACAACAATCCAGCCACACCATGACAGATTGCCCCTATCGGCTTGCCTTCGGCATTAAAAGTTTCCAGTAGTCGCTTTACTATCCTGTCTGGAAAAATATCCCATAGGGGACCATGACCACCTGGCAGGAATACTGCATCATAATCATCTGCCTTTATTTCTTCGATCGGAACGGAACGAGATAAAAAATCCACCGCTTCCAAATCTGCCATGAAACGCTTTGTATTACCTGTCGTCATCATGATGGATTGACTCTTAGGATCCACCGGGACCGGCCCGCCATTGGGAGTCGCAAGCACCATATGTGCACCGGCCTCTTTAAAAATATAATAAGGAGTCGCCAGTTCATCCAGCCATACACCAGTTTTATCCCCAGTGCTGCCCATTTTATCATGTGAAGTGGCAATTAATAAAATTCTTCTTGATTTCATTATATATAGATTTAGTACAGAAGGAAATTCAACAGTAGCCTACTTAAAGAGACTTTCTTGGGGTAAAAGTATTTAATACAATAATTACGAGTGCAGTGATAAGCAGCACATGAATCGCCGCACCGTAATGAAAAACGAAGTATCCCAGCAACCATCCAATGAACAGAAGGAGGACAACGGCATACACTAGATTTTTCATAAATTATTTTTTTTATTATTAACGAAATCACCAGTAAGTAACCTCCGGCCTTCGTGTAAGACATCTAAAGAATTAATTACTGGCGATTGAGGAGCAATAGGCCCTATTTAGTGCCGGTGCTGATCGCCATTTCCGTGAGCCTGACTTTGTCTCCATTTATTATGCTCAGGATGGTTCCTGTTTTCAAAGTACCTTGAATCATGACTATTACGGATTATTTCCTGGTCATGACGCCCTTTATACGAAGCATATTTCACCCTGTAGGTTTCGGGATGACGATAAGGCGTACGCTCATTAATTACGACTTTGTAGCCTGTATTAATGTTATAATGATAACGGGAGGGTAAAGATGAAGCGAATATCCACCGGCCGCGTTGCAAATAAATATACTGGCGGGTAGGAACATAATAGTAAGCATCTATATCCGGCATATAATAATACTCAACATGATCATATCCTACGGGACCCCATACGGGCTGAGTAGCGATATTAACTTTAAAACTTACACGAAGCTGCGCAGAAGCCTTTTGGAACATTAATCCGCCGAGCAATAACGCAACAACGAGGATTGTCTTTTTCATTTTATTAAAATTTAGTTTGTTACTTGAAATTATTCGAGAAGCATTTATTTAGCTCACGGACAGCTACAGCGTCGTGATGATCATCTGTAGTTCTTCCCGGGTTTTACCCAATTTGATCTGCAGCCTGTCCAGCATTTCTTCTCTTTTGCCAGGCTCAAACAGGAAATCCTTATCTGTCAGCCATGCAAATTTTTGTTTAAGTTTTCCTTTTTGCTCAGCCCAGATGGTTTTTAAATCGGTAGTATTCATTTTTTTTATTTTATGGGGAAAGAATTTTTCTTTGGTAAAGGTGGGTCATTAAGCGCCTAAAAGCATTATACTATATTGAAAAAGAGTTACATCAATCACACTTTATGGCGGACATATGGCCCTGCTTTCAGGCTATTCTTTAACTTTCTTCTGCCATTAAAGCAAAAGCCCCTGTTTTTGACAGGGCTTTTCAAATTCATACATAGGGAGAAATAAACTTCGGTAGATCACCTCATGAAATGGCAATTCCTGTCATATTCGATCATCGTATTTAATACCTTGAGTTTGTCAATTATCTTCTTTTGCAGGTTGTTGTGAAACCGGATCTTCTTAACTTCTACCAGCGCAGATTCGTAAGTAGTAACTGCTTCTTCTAAGCGCCCATTGTTTTCATTTTTCAGTGCCAGGGAAAATAGGCTCACGGGTATATTCTTCTTCTTCAGGATAACAAAACGCACAAAAGGAATGAGAAGCAATAAAGTGATGGCCGGGAATAAGTAATAATAAAGTTGCATAACATTTTTTTAGTACCCTTAGAGGTATATACAAAGCTGTGTTTTTTTGCCGATTAAACTGTTACATGACTGAAGAAAAGACTTACATGATTCACACACGATGGCTACCCCGTTTTTAAGGATATGCCATCGACCCATTCGTCAGGAAACTTCCGTGAATGGAATTCCCGCTTTATACTCTCCCAATATGATCACGTCTTTATCTTTATAACTGCCATACAATGCAGCAGCATCTTCCATTTCCTTTTTATTTTCACTTCTTATCTTCATGGCATTTTTTCCCCCCTTATTGCGCACTTCGATGTAAAACCCGTTTTTTAGTTTTAGGGGGCGTGCCCAGTATCTTTCGCTATTTTTCATTAATTGGGTATTAAAGTTGATGAATCACTAAAAATTATCTGTAGCTATAATATACATCCCGGGAGACTGAGCATTCACATCATCTTCAGCGGTGATAAATATTTTGTATGGTTTAACAGGAGAAACTGTTTCAAAAGATGCCTTAAGGTTCTTAGAAAAGGTACCTGAAGAACTGTGAATTTGTCCAATGTTCTTTGTTACTTCCTGGCCCGACACCATCCAGACCACATAGGTCTGCCTGGCAGGCTGAAGCCTTTTAACCTCCGATAAATTGTCCAGCCGTACCTGTATAACGTAGTTATGATTTCTGTCTTTCTTAATTTTTACCGAACCCCGTGCTGCCGGAACCACTTGCGAGGTCATAAATGCCACTTTCGCGGTGCAAGAGTCAAATATGAGCGCCATCATTACTGCGCAAATACTCAGCGATACGATTTTTGTCAGTTTAGTTGAACTTTTTGTTTTCATAAAACTTATTTTATTTTTAAAATTGTTACGTTGATCATCTTTTACCTCCGGACGTTTGCAGGGGATCTTGGACTTTTAGCAGCCTTGCCGTCATCAAATAAGATAATTTTTCTTTAGCTCGTTATAGTGAGATTTGAGAGGCAGTATATGAGACAAAGGTCCGGCTAGTCTGGGAGTAAATCATTACATGACTGTGTAAATAAGTTATATCATTCACACGTCTTCGAGCATTGAGCGTCTTTTATCTCTTAATTGTTTGAAATGCGAGGGAGTCAGGCCGGTCACTTTTTTGAACTGGGCAGAAAGATGTGCCACACTGCTATAATGCATCTGGTAAGCAATTTCAGTAAGATTAAGCTCGTTGTAAACCAGTAATTCTTTTACCCGTTCAATTTTATGAGCTATAAGATATTTTTCGATTGTAGTACCGGTTACTTCAGAAAAAAGATTGGCGAGGTAAGTATAGTCCAGGTTTAATTTTTGGCTTAAGAATTCGGAGAATTTTAAAGTTAATGGTTCTTCTGAGTAATGAGTCAATTCAATAATAATGTTTTTGATTTTGCCGATCAGTACACTCCTTTTATCATCCATTAGTTCAAGACCTGATTTCAACAGAGCATCCCTGAACTGATCAAGCTGTTCTATTGAAAGATCCTCCATGATTTCCGCTTCTCCTAATTCTACTGCCACATAATGCAAACCCAATTTCTTAAGTTCCTCTTTCACTACCATCTTGCAGCGGATGCAAACCATATTTTTAATATACAATTTCAAAAACCAGGTGTTGACGATTCGGGAGAAGTAAGATGCCTGCAGCCGAACCACCTCAAATGTAATCAAAGATTCCCGGGTTCGTGCCGGCCAATGTGTGAATTGTGTAACTTCTCCCATAATCATATAACACTTTACCACGCAAAAGCACGGAACTTCACCCCTCTTTGTTACAAAGAACTTTTTTTGAAGATATATATCAAATACATGGTAAGTACCCGCTGTAAAATGGCGGTAAAAGAAGAGCTGGGAAAACTAGGGCTCCATTTCATCGTTGTTGACCTGGGCGAAATAGAGATCATGGAAGATATTTCTCAGCCGCAACGTGAGCAGCTGAAAATGGGGCTGCTTAATTTGGGACTTGAATTAATAGACGATAAGAGGGCCATATTAATTGACAAAATTAAGAACGTAATAATTGATATGGTTCATCATTCAGACGATGTTATTAAAACAAATTTCTCGGATTTTTTGAGTAGTAAACTGAACCATGATTATACTTACATGGCTAATCTCTTTTCCGAGGTGCAGGGAACTACGATCGCACAGTTCATTATCCACCATAAAATTGAAAGGATAAAAGAGCTTATCATGTATGACGAACTGAACATTACAGAAATTGCCTGGAAAATGAACTATAGTAGTGTGGCTCATTTATCTAATCAATTTAAAAAAGTTACCGGCCTCACCCCTTCCCACTTTAAAAAGCTGAGGGATAAAAGGCGGAGCCCGATTGAAGAAATCGGGATCCCGATCGTTGTCAGGACAACAAATGGAACAGGGAATAAAAATGAAATAGAAAAAGTTTATCCAGATAAAATATGGCCAAAAAAATAAAAATAAAATCGGATCTGGATGAGTTAGTCCTTGTTCGCAAGGAGCTCGCTTTTCAAAAAAAGGAGAAAGACAAGCTGGAGGCAGAGTTAAACATTGCACGCGAAGAACTCGTCTACCAGCACAAAGAAAAGGGAAAGCGGGCAGCAGAGTTGGGCATCGCTAACAAAGAACTTGTCTTCCAGGACGAAGAAAAAGAAAAACGGGCAGCAGAGTTAGGCATTGCTAATAAAGAACTCGTCTTCCAGGATGAAGAGAAAGGAAAGCGGGCAGCAGAGTTAGTCATTGCCAATGAGGAACTTGTTTTTCAAAACAGTGAAAAAGAAAAACGTGCAGCGGAATTAAGGATTGCCCACTATGCCCGTAGTCTTATTGAGGCGAGCCGCGATCCATTATTTACAATTAGCCCTGAAGGAAAAATCACCGACATGAATCAGGCAACGGTAAAAGTAACAGAACTATCGCCGGAGAAATTAGTCGGCACAGACTTCGTTAATTATTTCACTGAACCCGATAAGGCACGGCAAGGTTATCAACGGGTTTTTTCAACGGGCTTTGTGGTAGATTATCCATTAACCATAAAGGATGGTAAGTTAACAGAAGTATTATTTAATGGTTCCGTTTATAAAGACGACGAGGGAAATGTGCTTGGAGCCGTGGTAGTGGCAAGAGATATCACCGAGCAAAAAAAATTTGAAAAAGAGTTGACAGAAGCAATAGTCTTTGCGGAGTTGGCAACAGCGCTTGCGGAAGAAGCAAAAAAGAAGGCAGAAGGCGCTACACATATTGCAGAAGATGCGGTAAAAGCGAAGCAACAATTTTTGTCAAACATGAGTCACGAGATCCGTACACCCATGAATGCCATTATCGGGTTTACAAAAGTGCTGTTAAAAACGGATTTATCATCAAAACAAAAGGAATATTTGACTGCTATAAAAATGAGCGGTGATGCATTAATTGTTCTTATTAATGACATACTCGACCTGGCAAAAGTAGACGCAGGCAAAATGACATTTGAGCAAATGCCTTTTAAAATGGAACTATCCATAGCAGCCATGCTTCATATGTTTGAACCAAAGATCCAGGAAAAGAATTTAGAGCTTGTGAAAGAATACGACGACAGGATTCCTGAAGTGCTGCTCGGCGACCCGGTACGTTTGCACCAGATCATTTTAAATCTTGTGAGTAATGCCGTAAAGTTTACCTCAAAAGGAAAAATTTCGGTAAGCGTTCATTTGCTATATGAAGATGAGGAAAAAGTGACCATTGAATTTGCAGTGACCGATACCGGGATCGGGATAGCGGAAAATAAACTGGAGAAAATATTTGAAAAATTTCAGCAGGCATCAAGCCGCACTTCAAGGTTATATGGAGGAACAGGGTTGGGGCTATCGATTGTTAAACAACTGGTAGAGCCGCAGGGTGGAAGTATCAAAGTAAAAAGCAAAGTTGGTGAAGGCTCTGTTTTTAGTTTTATCCTGAATTTTCAAAAAACAAACGCAGAAGTCGAAGCGGAAACAGAGATGCTTGAGCTGAACACCGAGATAAAAAATATAAAAGTACTGGTAGTGGAAGATATTGCCCTCAACCAGTTACTGATGAAGACATTGCTTGATGATTTTGGGTTTGAACAGGATATTGCCGATAATGGGAAAATAGCAATCGAAAAACTAAAGAAAAAATCTTATGATATCATCCTGATGGACCTGCAGATGCCGGAAATGAACGGGTTTGAAGCTACAGAATACATCCGTAAAACCATGAATTCTAAAATCCCCATCATTGCTCTGACAGCTGATGTAACCACAGTTGATCTGGCAAAATGCAAAGCGGTCGGCATGAATGATTACATCGCAAAGCCGGTTGATGAAAGATTACTGTATAATAAAATGATCGGGCTGGTAATAAAACCGGCTCTTATAAAAGCTGATGAAAATGACAGGGTCAATAGCCCCGTTGAAAGGTCAAAATGCATTGACCTGGCTTATTTAATACACCGGACAAAATCCGATCCGAAACTGATGATGGAAATGATCTCTCTCTACCTGGAACAGACCCCGCCACTAATCAAGCTGATGAAACAGAGTTTACGGGATAAGGACTGGATTTCCCTGTATGCGGCAGTACATAAAATGATCCCTTCTTTTTCTATGGTGGGTATTAGTGCAGATTTCGAAAATATGGCTAAGAAGCTCCAGGTATACGCAAGCGCCCAGCAACACGCGGAGGAAATGCCTGAAATGGTTTTACAGCTTGAAACAGTGTGCACCCAGGCGTGCAATGAACTAAAACAAGAGCTTGATACGATTAAAAAAACTACCCCATGAAAAACGGAGATAAAATAAAGATTTTCCTGGTAGATGATGATGCAATGTTCCTGAAATCATTGGAAATTGAATTTATTCATCATACCGATTTCAGTGTTGAAACCTTTGCAACAGGCGAGCTTTGCCTGGAACATCTATCGACTTCTCCTGACATTATTATCCTGGATTATCATCTGAACGGGATAGATAAAAATGCAATGAACGGAATAGAAACATTAGATAAGATAAAGGCTTCTTACCCCGATATGCCCGTCGTAATGTTATCCGCACAGGATAAAATTGATGTGGCGATAAGCTGTATGCATCATCGGGCTTTTGATTACGTAGTAAAGAGCGAAACTGCCTTTATGCGTCTGCAAAAAAATATTACTGCGTTTTTCCACTACGAAAAAATAGAAAAGGAATTGAATTGGTATATGGCGAGGATGTGAAAGCCCGCCTTTGGGCGGGAGAACCTGTATCTGGAGTTTCGTCCGCATAATTGCGGGATTATACTATCCCCGTCCGACGGGCATTGGCCGGGGCGGGCATTGTGCTACGAGACCTTATTAAAATGAACTGTGTAGAAAGAAGCATTCTAAGCGTGAAACTGTGACCCGGCGAGTCTAAGTTCGAACTTTTGGACAGAAGATTTGGCGGCGATAATTAGGGTGGGGGTTGGTTCGTGAAATATATGCAGATAACACCAAAAAAATTACTTCTTCCGCTGGTGTTGATGTGTAAAGCAATATCGTTGCCCTGGGTTGCATAGCCAAACGCACTCGCCATATGACCTTACGGTTTTTCAAAAGTTTAGGAAAGTAGTCTCGACAAGAATGCCCGCCTCCGCTTTGCAGCCGGTATAAAACTAATGTTGGGCGAGGATAGTGAAGGCTAGATGTTGAACCCGGGATGGGTGGCAAATGCGTTGTCGATGACAAGATTGCCTCGTTGCCTTGCCCGTTCTCTCAGTGCAGAAGTAGTGCGGGCGCCCGCCGCAAAGAACCACCATAGGTATCCCGCTCCGAATGTCCATGCTCCCTGATAATCCCAATTGGAATCGGCGCCGCTTTTTCCTGCGCCAAATACAGATCCGGCTGGAAAATTGGCGTTGTGAGGTTTGTCGTAATGGCGCGCTTCATGGCAAAGTGTTTCTGCTCTGCCGGGTACATCCTTAGTGTAAAAAAATCCAAGATAAAGTTCGGTCCGGTCGCTGCCGAATGTCGCTGCAATAGCCGACCCGTCGCCACACATGGATCGGAGGTCGTCGATTTTTTCGCGGACAAAACGGCGTCCCCATTGCAGGATGTTCTGTGGAGCATCGTAGTTGTCGTTTAGATAATCGTCAGCCGAATACGTGAGGAGGTAACAGGCATTAAAAGTGCGGGCGAGAGGTTGATTGGTATTGCAGCAATCATCCCAGCCGAATCCGTCGTCCCAATAGTTCTTGTTTCCATTGAACCCATAGGTATTCCAGAAGTAGTCGACATAAACTTGTTTGCATATAAACTGTCCGTAAAAATTATCGCCGGTGGAGTTCTTATCCGGTACCGAGTAAGTGCATGAAGCCATAAATGTTGGTTTAGTTAAGTAAGGTTATTGTTTGCCAGGATTGCTATTATTACGAAAAGGGGGGTGGCATGCCTGGTTTATCGTTTAGTTTTGCCCTTGGCGTAGTCCGGTTGGCTTTGGGTTGAGAAATATTGCGGACGTCCTGCCTTTTGATGTTTAGAATGTACCTGTCGTTTTCATTGAGCAGTTTTTCGAGTCGTTCCCTGGCGTTATTTCCGCCTGCTTCGAGATAACCCTGGATACAAGCCCTTTTTACTGAGAAATTTTCATGAGTGATATGTTGCAATAGAAGCTGAGCGGCGGCATCATTATTTTCTTTGGTCATTCGAACGAGTCCTTCGACAGCCGTCGTGCGAATTATCACTTCTTCGCCGACAGATGAAGTAAATGAAGGATCAGAGAAGCGTTCGGGTGGTATGGGAGTTTGCAATAGTTTATCAAAGAATGGCAGCGATGAAGGATGTTTTAGGTCGATGAGTAATTGAACGACTGACCACCGGTCGAGGTATTGCTGTTCCGGCATGCCAGTATATTCTTTAAGGAGAATAACCGTTACTTTATCTGCGTTGGGTTTAAGTCTTTCGAGGCAATTTTGAAATTTTTCTTCGGCATCTTTCCCGGTAGCGCCCATTCGATTGACGGCTTCGACGATTTGATCGTTGAGAGGGTTGCCAGGATCGTCGCTGAAATTAAAAGGATGGGCGACAACCTGGATCTTCAGGCTGCTATCGTTTGTTGGCGATGGCCCGTCGGGTAGTTTTGAATCGGTGCGTCTCGATTTCAGGAACAATGCCAATGCGATCAGGCCGAGGATGATACTGATGATAATAAGGATAAATTGCAGGGCTTCCATATTGCTTGCGTTGTCGGTTAAGAGCTGCTATAATGTTACTGCCGGAGCTTTTTTTTCTCCAGATCAAAATTCAGGACGAGCATAAGTTTATTGAGGGCGCAGAAAATCGGACGGGATTGAATACAGAAAAACTGGAAAGAACTAAGGTAAGGGGTCGGTGGGAGGAAGTCAATACCACGAAGTGGGGTTTTTGAGAGGTTTGGTGTGTCTTGGGCAATTCATACCCACGATGTGTGAATGATATAACATATCTACCCAATCCTGTAACAACTATTGTTGCGCATTCACCTAGCTTCGCCTTCTTATTATTCTTTCAGTACCAAAGCACAGGTCTATTAGTCCAACATGTTCCTCCGGTGCAAATCCTGATCGACAATTATCAAAACAAAAAATATGAAACAAAATTCCTTCGCGGGAGGCGCCTTAGTGCGCCCACGCAAAACTTATTCTAAATTCTTCGACAACAAATGGGTGCTTCTGTTACTACTGGTTGCTTTTACAACCGGCTGCACAAAAGTTACAGAGGAGCGCGGGCTTACCGGGGTTTGTCCACTGGTGGTTTCAACAACTCCTGCAAATGAAACCTCAGGCATAAATATCAATACAGGCATTAATGCAACTTTTAACGAGGCGATGAATGCTTCTACAATTACTGCATCATCATTTACGGTAAGACAGGGATCAACACTTGTGCAGGGAATGGTTAGTTATGCGGGACTAACAGCAAGTTTTTCACCAACCAGCAACCTGGCTCTCAATACTGCCTACACTGCTACAATCAGCAAAGGCGTAAGGGATCCTGCAGGAAATGCGATGGTTGATGACTATACATGGACTTTTACCACAGGTTCTTCATCTGATGTTACGCGACCGACCGTAGTTTCTACAGATCCGGTTAATGGCGCCACCGGGGTAATGCTTAATAAAAAAGTTTCCGTCACGTTTAGCGAGGTGATGAAATCTTCCAGCATTATTAATCCTGCAACTTTTGTTTTAAAACAAGGAACAACAGCAGTGACCGGCATAATAACTTATGCTGGTGTGACAGCCGTTTTTTCCCCTTCAGCAGCCCTCGCTTCTAATACTGTTTATACTGCAACTATCACAACCGCAGCACAGGACCTGGCAGGTAATGCAATGCTAAATGATTATACCTGGAGCTTCACAACAGGAGTGGCTTCAGATAACATACTTCCAACAGTAATTTTTACAGATCCGGTGAACGGCGCCACAGGAGTAGTGCTCAATAAAAAAGTTACAGCAACTTTTAGCGAAGCGATGAATATACTAACCATTAACAATGGAACTTTTCTTTTAAAGCAGGGATCAACACCTGTTGCCGGTACAGTGACGCATACAGGCACAGCCGCAACTTTTTCACCTTCGGTTAATCTTACTATAAGCACTGTTTATACAGCGACTATCACAACCGGAGCACAGGACCTTTCAGGCAATGGGCTGGCAGCTAATTATGTTTGGAGTTTTACTACAGGAATAGCAACACCGCCGCCTTTCTTAGGCAGTGCTTCTATATTCGGAGCATTCGGTGGAAGTGCGGGTATAACCAACCAGGGAATAAATACGGTAGTTAATAATGGAAGCATCGGCACAACAGGCGCTTCTACTTTAGTAACAGGATTTCATGATGGAACTACCGGTGATGTTTATACAGAGACGCCTTTGAATATCGGGAATGTAACGGGAAGAATATATACTGCTCCTCCGTTTCCCGGAACAGCTACCTCATTTGGAATTGCTACGCAGGCTTTATTAGACGCGACCGCAGCATATAATAGTATCTCTCCTGCATCGCAACCAGGAGGCATTGATCCCGGCGCAGGAGAACTGGGCGGATTAACCTTGCCTCCCGGCGTGTACAAATCAGCAAGCGGAACTTTTAAGATAACTACAGGAAACCTTACGCTGAATGCAATGGGCGATCCCAATGCGAGATGGATATTTCAAACAGCCGCGGGGTTAACAGTAGGTATCCCCGGTCCTTCCGGAGCACGCAGTGTGATGCTGATAAATGGAGCACAGGCGGGAAATGTTTACTGGTATGTTGGAAGTGCCGCAACAATCAACGGAGCAGGCGGAGGTGTTATGACCGGTACTATCCTGTCTTCGGCCGGAGTTACGTTTTCTACTGCCGGCAACACAGTTCAAACTGTACTTAATGGCCGTGCAATTTCTTTGAATGCCTCGGTTACACTTGTAAATACAACCATTAATGTTCAATAACCAAATTCTCTGAACAATTACAATTACAATTACTAAACAAAAAAAAATTTATGTTACTATACAGAGCAAAACGACATTTAACGGTCCTCTTCATACTTCTGATCACCGTCGTTGCAGGACATGCACAAAATGCAAATCACTCGCAGCCTACATGGTGGTTCGGAGAATCAGTAGGAGCTAATTTTAATTTTTATCGCGGCACAACACAAAAACTGAATAATGAATTAACAACACCCACGGCATTTCACAAAGGAAAAGGTGTGAGACCATACGTTTCTTTGTTGACAGAGTATCGTCCTAACAAAACATGGGGTGGTATGTTAAACGTGGCTTATGATGGCCGCGGCGGAAAATTTGATGGTAATATAGCGCCGTGCAATTGCCCGGCTGAATTAAAAACCAACATTTCTTACCTGGCGATAGAACCGAGTTTAAGAATAGCGCCTTTTGCTTCCAGCTTCTACCTGTTCGCAGGGCCTGTTTTTAGTTTTAATCTTTCCAAAGAATTTACTTATAAACAAGAAAAACAAATTGACCGGACTGGGGATTGGAGTGATATACGTAAAACGACTTTTTCTGCGCAAGCGGGTGCTGGCATAGATCTTCCACTTTCTTCACCGACTAATGCAATGCAGATAATTTTATCTCCTTTTGCATCTTTTCAAACCGACATTGGTCATCAACCGCGTTCAATGGAATCATGGTCGTTCTATACGATCAGAGGAGGAGTAGCGCTTAAATTCGGCAGGTCACACAAACAGGCATCGACAACGGTGATAACAGAACCGGTAACTCCTGCCACGATCTTAGAAAAAGAAGTTGAATTTTCTGTGCGTGCGCCAAAAGCAGTTCCATCGAGCCGCCAGGTGAAAGAAACGTTTCCCTTCCGAAATTCTGTATTTTTTAATATGGGTTCGTCTGAAATACCCAGCCGTTACGTGATGTTAACAAAATCACAGGCAGATGCTTTCGAGGAAGAACTTTTACAGGAAGATCAACCCAACAATTTAAACAGCGGCCGCTCAGCCAGGCAAATGGCCATCTACTACAATATTTTAAATATTGCGGGTGACCGTATGCGCGACAATCCACAAAGCGCGATTGTTTTATCAGGAGCATCTGATAAAAACCCGGTAGAAGGAAAATTGATGGCTGAAAATATCAAACAATACCTTGTCAACGTTTTTGGAATTAACTCTTCAAGAATAACAACAGAAGGAAGAGATAAACCAGTCATTCCATCCGAGCAGCCTGGCGGCACAAAAGAACTCGCATTGCTACGCGAAGGTGATCGCAGGGTAGATATTGAAAGCCATTCTCCCGAATTACTTTTACAGGTAGGCGGAAATTCTTTTTTCAAACCTATATTGATCAAAGCAATTCAAACTGATCCCCTGGATAGCCATGTGATCTTTATTGTAAACCGAGCAACAGAAGTGTTGAGATCATGGTCTGTTGATCTCACCGACGAGCAGGGAAGAATCCAACATTATGGACCTTATACAAAAGACCAGGCATCGGTTCCCGGAAATACTATTTTGGGTCATAATAAAGAAGGTAATTATAAAGTAGTAATGAATGGTCAAACACAAAAGGGCCGTGAAGTAAGAAAAGAAAGTTACGTCAGCCTGGTAAAAACAATTGCTCCCCTCCAGGAAGGATTGCGTTACAGCATTCTTTTTGACTTCGACCAGTCGACATCGATTGCGGCCTATGAAAAATTCCTTACGGATATTGTAGCGCCTCTTATTTCAGAAAATGCCACTGTTATCATTCATGGCCATACAGACATTATCGGTGAAGAAAACTATAACCTCTCTTTGTCTTACGAAAGAGCAATGACGGTCCAGCATATTATGGAGCGTGCAGTTTCAAAAGCCGGCAAAAACGGTGTAAAGTTTGAATCTTATGGGTTTGGCGAAGATGAAAGCATGGCGCCATTTGGAAACGGTTATCCTGAAGAACGTTTTTATAACAGAACAGTGATCATCGATATCATTCCTGTTTTGAAATAATCAAAAAGAAAAAATATCACAGGACAAGGGGAATCTTCCTCTTGTCTTTTTTTATAAACCGTTGGCCCGAAAATGCCAATGAGACGTCGGCCCAGAGGTCTGTCTTACGGAGAACGAAGGGGCGGGTTGATGAAGGCTTTTTCAAATTTTTTTGTGGATGCCCTATTAGGAATCGCGACGCTTCGGTAGATTTTAGGTGTTGATTGATGTAGCCTCGACAGGAATCGAACCTGTATCTGGAGCTTCGGAAACTCTTATACTATCCATTGTACTACGAGGCCATGAAAAAAAGAACTATTTGAATCGAACCTGTATCTGGAGCTTCGTCCCGCCCACCGGCGGGATTATACTATCCTCCCGATAGCTATCGGGAGTACTACGAGGCCATAAAAAAAAGAACTATCTAAATCGAACCTGTATCTGGAGCTTCGTCCCGCCTACTGGCGGGATTATACTATCCTCCCGATAGCTATCGGGAGTACTACGAGGCCATAAAAAAAAGAACTATCTAAATCGAACCTGTATCTGGAACTTCGTCCCGCCCACCGGCGGGATTATACTATCCTCCCGATAGCTATCGGGAGTACTACGAGGCCATAAAAAAAAGAACTATCTAAATCGAACCTGTATCTGGAGCTTCGTCCCGCCCACTGGCGGGATTATACTATCCTCCCGATAGCTATCGGGAGTACTACGAGGTCATAAAAAAAAGAACTATCTAAATCGAACCTGTATCTGGAGCTTCGTCCCGCCCACTGGCGGGATTATACTATCCTCCCGATAGCTATCGGGAGTACTACGAGGCCTATTTTATCAACCCGGGCGCATTTGTTGCAAAGATCTTTACTGCAATAGCCAGCAATATTACGCCAAAAAATTTACGTACCGCCATCAAACCCGCCGTTCCAAGCAAACGTGCTATATAACCTAATGATTTTAATACAAGATAGATAATGATGAGATTGATCAATATAGCGATCAGCAATGTAACGAGCCCATAATTGGCCTTTAACGACATAACCGTTGTCAGTGTACCTGAACCGGCTATCAACGGGAAAGCAATGGGTACAATGGTGGCGGCTTTAATATCTTTTTCGCTCTTAAAAAATTCAAGCCCCAATACCATTTCCAGTCCCAATATAAAGATCACGATTGAGCCGCCTACTGCAAACGATCTTACATCCAGTCCCAGGATATTCAGAAATGCTTCACCGGCATACAGGAACAGTATCATCAGCGCACCAGAGATCAATGTGGCCCTCAATTCGTTTATTCCGCCAACTTTTTCTTTTATAGAAATAAGAATAGGTATGGAACCAACGATATCTATAATGGCAAATAAAGTAAACGTCACCGTCAGCAATTCTTTCAGGTCAATATGCATAGCAGGGTTTTGGCAAAGGTACACTGAGTAAAACCTCGAAAAATGGAAACCCGAAATCCGACAAGTCTCCGTAGGGGAATTTGTTCCCTGTTAGAAATGCTATTGTCGGATTTCGGGCTTTATGATTCGGGGTTCACCTGCTGTGGTAGATAAATTTTTCTTTGAAGAGCTCAAATTCGTCCGGGATATGCAATAAACAATTCCTGCAGAGGCAATCGGAATAATGTTGCTCCAGGTAAGCTTGTTGCTCGGTCGAAAATACGATGCCAAAACACTGGCATTGAGTGATCGAACCGGGTTTGCACTCAAATGTTGCATTGCATCGAGGGCAATTCTTTGTTTCATGAAGACACATAACGACAATTATAAATTAACACTAACCCCGGTCATAAAATTGAATCTTCTCGAATTGTAACCCAGGATATCAAAATATTTCTGGTTGGTGATATTTTTCAGGTCGAGGAATACCCTGCATTTTTTGGAAAAACTATAATCACCATAAAGATCGAGAGTATAGTATCCTTCCAATGTTTTAGGCTGGCTCGCATATACCGGCTCCAGGCGTTTGCTTACAGTTTTCAGTTGCAGCTTAATAAATAATTTCTTTATAAATACCCCTGCTGAAATGTTTACGACATCTTTGGGTATATGGTATAAATTATTGTAGGTAGTATCCCTGGGCAATTCCGAACCGGTTTCATCAAAAGGTGAAATCGTTTTACCGGAAATATGTGTATAGTTAGCGTCCCATTGCCAGCGGCCTTTTTTATAGCTTGCTTCCCATTCTATGCCATGGCTTTTTTGCCGGTTGACATTCCTGTATTGATAGGTAAAGAAACCAGGATCTACCAACAGGAATTGGATGGCGTCTTTCGCATCCCTATAAAAATAAACAACACGGGTCCTGAAATTATCGGTAAAGAAATACTCGAGCCCTCCTTCCACAGTTGTGGATTTCTCCGGCTTAAGATCCTTATTGCCATAGAAGGGATCGAACAACTGGTAAAGAGCCGGCGCTTTAAAAGCCGAATAAAGATTGCCAAAGATCTTTAGCTTCCGCTGGATAAGATAACAGGGGTTGAAGGTATAGGTGATATTGTTGCCATATTCAGAGTGATGGTTCAATCTTATGCCACCTTCGATAGAAAGACCTTCATCGTTTTTCAGGATGACTGACGCATAGGGACTCAGTTGCCACATTTTTGCCAGCGTGTCTTTGAGTGAAGTGGTGAATGGGCCGAATGCGCCCAATGAAAAATAGTCCTGGTTGGTTTTATTACTCCTGAAATCAATACCCGCCAGTAGTTCGACGTGGGCGGTGTTGAAATTACCATATAGCTCCGCAAAATGCGTAATGCCTTCATATTTGCTGTCTGAATAATAAGCAAAGGGGCTACTCCTGTCGGAAGAATCATCGGTATAGGTGCGAACAACTTTATTGTAGAGATAATTTAGGTTGATCTGTCCTTTGTTTAGTTTATAAGAAAGGCCAGCGCCTCCCTGCCAGTTCTTACTTGTTGAAGTAAAATCCTTATCATCGGTAAACGCAGATGCATCAACACCGGTATTGTAGTTGCTAAGACGGCCATTAAATTTTGCCTGCAGTTGCTGCGTAAGCTGCCATTGCAGACTGCCATACAGTACATGCTGGCGAAACCCATCCTTATCAAAGTTTTTGTTTCCTGTGCTGTCATAGGCTGCGGAAAATCCCTGGGAATAAACATCGGTGTACTGCAGGTTATAGTTGATACTCTTGTTTGTTCCGCTTATGCCTACAGTGTTTTTAAAAGTAGTGTAGCTTCCGCCGCTTGCCGAGGCGTTGAATGCTAAAGCTTTCTCTGCGGGCTTTTTAGTGATAACATTAATTACCCCAGCTACCGCATCCGACCCGTACAATGTAGATTGACCACCTTTTACTATTTCGATGCGTTCTACCTGGTCAATCGGCAAAAGATTCAGGTCATAATAATTAGTGATCACTGAAGGATCATTGACAGGAATGCCATCGATCAGGATCAGTACGTTGCCAGCAGAAGCTCCACGGATATTTACCGTTTGATTGGTCCCCAGGTTATTGTTAGCACCATTGATGCTTACACCCGGAATAGCATTCAAAAGTTCCGAGAGTGTTCTTCCCTTCCCTTGTTCGATCTGTTCGGGAAGGATCACATTGACGACTTTGCCTGTTGCTGATTGTCGCTGATTTGATTTGTGAGCAGTTATTATTACCCTGCTCAATTCCGAGTAGGAAGATGCTCCGCCCGCGGAAGTAGTTGAATCGCCCTGGTCCTGGGCCAGTAGTCGGCTGCTGATCATGACAGCAGCCACCAGAAAATTTTTCTTTTTCATCGCTGAAAAATTTTTTTAGTGACTGCTTCCGGAAAATAAGATAGAAATATAAACGTCCTGTGACCTTTACATTTCAGCTTTTCGCCCGAAAGCATAATGCTTCTGGCTTGACCCCAACCTAATCGCCTTCCCGTTTTTTAGACAGTGGCAGTGAAGAATTAGATTTCCTAATTCCCCCATTTGGGGGTTAGGGGGTCTTACAGCTACGGGGATAGCACCGGACTCGCCGCCTTGCAGGCAGTTACACCGGATTTCCCTTTTCATCCCGATGTTTAAACCGGGAACCAAATCATTGCAAATGTAGGGAGAGAAGTTTTGATGGCAGCAAGAGTTTTCAACAGAGTATGAAGAATAGAGGGAGAAACAGAGCGAGTGCGATGCTTCCTGGATTTTCTTTCTCTTTCGCGCTCGCACTGTTTCTTCGCACTCCTTTAAGTGTGTCATAACTGTGTCTGCAAAACATTCCAGCATTTCTTTAACATCTTTTCCGAACAACTATGACAGTTTTCTACGTTAGGAGTATGTTCGATGTTTAACCATTACTCCTTATTTCTTACCTACCGTAACGCTGCTAAGGACCTTATTGTACATCATAAAATCAAACCCGATGAGATCAACCTGGCAGGACCCTGTTTGCGTTGTGCTGATTTTACTTGGCAGTAGTTTAATAACTAACGGACAAACAAATGTTGCAAAGTTCCAGTTTGGCCTGGGTGCAGGCACCTTTATTTACCAGGGCGATCTTACGCCATCGCCAGTAGGATCGTACAGAACATTGCGTCCCCTCGTCAATCTTTTCGCATCGAAATTGATCAATTCCTCATTTGCCCTTCGAGCTAATCTTGCCGTTGGCTCATTAAGTGGAAACGATGCAGCCTATAATGAACCGGCTTACCGGCAACACCGGAATTTTAATTTTCATTCGCCGGTGATCGAGATGTCTGGTATCGCCGAATGGAACCTGTTTGGAAGAAATTATGTGAGCCGGGGATTTTCTCCTTACGTGTTTGCAGGAGTTGGATTCAGCGTTGTTAGTATTAAAAGAGACTATAGCCACCTCGATACAGAATATTTTCCCGCAAACTCCGAATTGTTGACTGGGTTACCGGTGGATGTACAACATCCTTTGCCGCATATGTTAGTGGTTGCACCCGTTGGGGCCGGGATCCGGTATTATTTTTCAGACCGCATTGGTATCAGCGCGGAGACCTCTTACCGCATTATGTCAAATGATTATCTCGATGGATTCAGCCGGGCCGTCAACCCGGCAAGAGGTGATCATTATTATAGTCATACGATCGGCGTAGTGTATCGCCTGGGAAAAAAGAACACGCTGGCTTGCCCGGAAAAGTTTTAGGTATATGTATTACTCTTTAAAAGATTGTCTATGAAAAACAGGTTTCTTTATTATCTGGCTGGAATAATTACCATTGTGGCAATAGCCTGCAGCAAAGGCACCAGCGGCATGGTTGCATCTGTAGATTGCAGCGGAGGTACAAAATCGTTTATGACAGATGTCAGCCCGATCATTCAATCAACCTGCGCAACAGGTTCAAACTGTCATGCAGCGGGAAGCAACAATGGCCCGGGGCCATTAACAACATACCAGCAGGTAGTTAATGCAAGGGCGTCGATCCGGTCGGCTGTGATAAACGGGACTATGCCGAAGGATGGCCGTTTATCGGCTTCGCAAATAAATGTGATTGTATGCTGGATAGACAATGGGGCGGCTAATAACTAGCAGAATTAGGGATACGTACCTGGCCGCTCTAATGTTGAACGACTTTGTAATGCCTTGAAGCGGCCTGATACGTTACTAGTTTTTTGGGGCCTTCATCCACTGTAAGGAAACTCCTGCATAATAATTCCTTCCCGGTGCTGCGTTGTAATAACGTCCTACTGCAGCATTGATATCGTTGCCAAGACTGTATTTTACATCGGTTAAATTGTCACCGCCGGCGAATAATTCCATTGCGACCTTTTTCTTGAAGTTTTTACGGTAACCCAATCTCAGTCCGATAAGATTGAAGGGACTCGCATGTTCGGTATTGCCATCATTGAGATATACTGGATCGGTATAATTGTAAGTCAAATTCAGATATAATCCAGCCTTGCAGGAAATATCCAGCCCACTGATAACGGTGTTTCTCGGCACACCCGGCAGTTTATTGCCCGAAGAATCCAGTGTGATGATATTGCCAGCGCCGTCCTTTGTTTGTTGTATGAATTCGTCGTAATGGAAATCATGAAATGCATGGCTTATCCAAAGCTTTGCTGATGTAATAAAATGATCAGGATGATCCACGAACTGATAAGAAATATAATATTCTGCCCCGTTTTGCTTCGTGGATCCAGCGTTCACATAATAATAATTGCCGGAGTTGTCTATGCGCTGTACGATCGTATTGTCCAGGTGAAAGAAAAAACCGCTGGCGTCGAAGTATAACTTGCCACCGAAAAGATTGCCCCGCAGACCCAATTCATAGTCCATACCGTCTTGCGGTTGCAGGTTGATTCCGAACAATCCGCCTGCGGGCCGCAATTCGGAACTGGTAGGCGTTGAGAATCCCCTTGCAGCGCTTGCATAAATCGAAATATCTTTCGTGATTCTTTTTAAAATACCAAGATGCGGAGGGAATTTACTTTCAAACTTCCTTTCCTGGGTTTTGGAAGGTCGTGACACCAGGTTAACGAATTGCATTTCCGACTTGTTAAAGCTTATACCTGCCGTAATGATAAACCCGTGAGGTAGTTTAAGGTCGACCTGGGTGAAGATCAAATATTGCCAGAGATTGATGTTGTCATCTGTGAGCAATGAATCAGACACACCTGATTTGTTGGTGTAATCTTTTGTGTTGAAAAATCCTTTTTGCGCTTCTACGCCCGCATTCAGTTGGAGGGCCATCTCACCCACTTGCTTTATAAAAGTGAATACGCTTCTTCCGCCGAAATGAGGCTCTTTCCTGTATTCATACACTCTTATACCGGGATTGCGGAAATCGGTATAGGATCCATAAAGCGAAGTCGTATTCTGCCAATGCTCATTGAAGTTATATTCGCTGCTGAAGCCTGCTATAAATATTTTTTGAAAGATGGCGGCTTTGGCATCGACGGCGCTGGGTTGTGTTCCGGCTTTTGGTCTGGCCTGTCTCGGATCGGCATTGTATTGCGCTAATGTCAATGCACCGGGAGTCTGATAATAAAGATCGCTGTATGACATGAACGCACGAAGGGACTGTTTGTCGTTTACTTTCAATTGGCTTTCCCATGTGGCTATGTCCTTACGGGTTCGGGTTTGAACACGATAACCATCAGAAGCCAGGTGAGAATAATTGAAGCTGTTCCTGTGATCCTCCTTGCCCGTCTTCACATTCACATTAATATTGTAATTGTTGAAGCTGCCCATTGAATAATCCAACGATGCGCCCTGGTACCATGAAGCCGGTAATGTATGTATGAGCATCGCACCACCAATGCCGGCACCGTAGAGACTACTGGCTGGACCCTTGATTATCTCGATCGAATTGAAATTATAATAGCTGAGCTGGTTGAGATAGGTGTTCCCGCTGGGATCGGTAAGTGGAATATCATTGATGTATATCTTTACGTCCCTTACTCCAAAAGGAGAACGCAATGAGCTGCCGCGGACATTCAGCCGGTAACTGCCGGGAGAACGTTCTTCCATTCTTACACCCGGGATGATATTGAGAGCTGGCAGGATGCTTGTGTTGCTGAAACGTTTTAATTGTGATTGTCCAGTAATACCAACGGGGGCCGCTACTTCAATTAGCTTACGGTTTTGTTCATATGCTTTTATGGTTACTTCTCCAAGCGTTTTGGAAGAATCGGCGGGCTCGTCCTGCGACATGCCTTGCAATGAGAACAACAACAGGGTGACGATGCAGAGTAGAGTTGGTTTCATAGATTTGGTCTGGTTAGATTGGGTAAAGGTAGAACGTTTTTTCCCTATCTTCATTGCATGACCCCCAAGAATAAGCTCGGACTCTTTGATTTTACATTGATTGTCGTGAGCCTGGTGATCGGAATGGGCATATTTCGCACTCCTGCTAATGTTGCTAAAGAATCTCCAACGCCACTTATTTTCTTTGTCATTTGGCTGGCCGGGGGCCTGGTGGCTCTGTGCGGCGCACTTACATATGCCGAGATTGGGTCCCGCCTTCCCGTGATGGGCGGGTATTACAAAGTTTTTTCTTACGCTTACCACCCATCCATAGCCTTTGCCATCAACTGCATCATCCTTGTCTCCAATGCAGCATCGGGTGCAGCGGTAGCTCTGGTAGGAAGTGAATATATCACCGGGGTTATTATGCCGGGAATAACAGATCCTGGTACCATCCAGATTGTTCATACCATTATCGCGCTGGTGGCCATCATAATTTTCTATGCTGTCAACATGCTGGGACTGAGGCTGAGTGCCAAAACCCAGGTGATTCTAACTATCATTAAGATCACCCTTATTCTGTTGCTTATCGCGCCGATTTTTTTTGCGGTCGACCCTTCAACACCGTCCGCGGCCATGCCGGCGATTTCACCTGGCCTAAGAGAATACGTCAAGGCATTTGGACTGGGATTGGTGGCCGTGAGTTTCACTTATGGCGGTTACCAGCAAACGATCAATTTCGGTTTTGAGGTAAATAAGCCTGACCGCTATATCCCACGGGGTATCTTCATGGGGATCTTCATTATAATTACGTTGTACCTGGCCATCAACTATGCGTATGTGCATGTCATCGGTTTTGAGAATATGAAAATAGAAGCGCAAAAAGCGGCACCGAATATCGCCGCCATTATGGCCTCGAAGATTTTTGGAGTAAACGCTGAAAGAATATTGTCGGCTTTTCTTTTCCTGAGTGTGTTGGCTTACATCAATGCGCTGCTGCTAAGCAACCCCAGGGTGATGTATGCCATGAGTGATGACAAGATCCTACCGGCAGCTTTCCAGAAAAAGAACAATCGGGGAGCACTGGTGGTTGCCCTGACTGTTTTTGCTGTTTTAGCAGCTGTATCAGTATTCTGGGCCAGGAAATTCGACAAGCTGTTAAGCTTTAGTATTTTCCTCGATTCCTTCGGAATGGTGCTATCGGCCGGTAGCATTTTTGTTATCCGCAAGAGAACAGCTCATCTCAATGGCACTGGTATTTTCAGTATGAAATTGTATCCCTGGCTGACATTGATCTTTATGGCGGCCTATTCTTTCGTGGCTATCAGCATTGCCCTCGACTACAAGAATAATGATAATGCCGCGCTGGTTGGATCATCGGTGCTTGCGTTTTTCATCGCCATATATTTTATTGCAAAAGCATTAAAAAAAACAAGCTAAAAAATGGACCTCTCTTATATCATCAATGAATTGGGCGAGGATCGGGAAAATTATTTCAATGCGGTCTCGCCGCCGATCATGCAGACCAGCAATTTTGCATTTAAAAAAGTGGATAACCTGCGCCAGGCTTTCGAGGATGAGATGGGCGGTTATTTATACAGCCGCGGACTGAATCCTACCGTTGAGATACTGCGTAAAAAATTGGCAGCGCTCGATGGAGCTGAAGATTGCCTGGTCTTCAATAGCGGCGCTGCGGCCATCTTCGCAGGAGTACTGGCTAATGTAAAAGCCGGTGATCATATCGTGTCGGTAAAATCTCCTTATACATGGGCTCAACGCATGTTTGATGTCATATTGCCCAGGTTCGGCGTAACGACAACCTATATCGATGGCACAAGAACTGACAACTGGGAACAGGCAACAGGGAACAATACAACCTTGTATTATCTCGAGTCGCCCAACAGCTGGGATTACGCATTACAGGATATTATGGCAATTGCCTCAGTGGCCAGACCGAAAGGCATCATTACAATGATCGATAATAGCTATTGCTCTCCGCTTTATCAAAAACCCATTGAAATGGGAATCGATCTTTCCATGCAAACTGCCACAAAATATATCAGCGGGCACAGTGATACATTAGGCGGTGTGTTAAGTGGTTCTCACCAGATGATGAAGAAAATATTTGACAGCGAATATCTGAATATCGGCAGTGGCATCCAGCCATTCAATGCCTGGCTTCTGATAAGAGGGTTACGAACATTGCCGGCGAGATTTGACCGGATCGCAGGTTCAACTTTGGAGGTAATTGATTTTCTCAAACAACATCCCGCCATTGAATCGGTTATTTTTCCTCTTGATAAAACTTTCCCGCAGTATGAACTGGCCCGGCGGCAAATGAGTGGGGCCTGCGGCTTATTTACTTTTGTGCTCAGGACGAATAAACGGGAGTCGATCGTCAGGTTTTGCGAAAGTCTTAAACACATTATGATGGCGGTGAGCTGGGGCGGGCATGAAAGCCTGGTGATACCGAAATGTGCTGGTATTCCGCCCGGCGATTTCGATCCTTCCAACCCCGGGCATCGATATGTGAGGATGTATGCGGGATTAGAAGAACCTCAATATCTAATTGATGATTTGAAACAGGCGTTGAAACAAATTAATTAAAATTAACCTCTGTTTATCAAAATTCATTAGCGTCCCATTTGAATTCTTTTATTTTTGCCACATGAAAATGCGAACTGTAATACTTTTCCTGGCATTGTTGATGGTCACAAATTGTTTTGGACAAGAAAAATGGACATTGCAAAAATGTGTGGACTACGCGTTAAAAAACAATATCACGGTAAAACAAACCGATCTTCAGGCAAGGTTTTCTGCACTGACTTTGAAGGAAAGTAAGGCTTCACGAATTCCAACGCTGGGAGTCGGCTTTAACGGACAATATAACTGGGGTCTTAACGAGAACCCAACCACAGGTGTTTTGGAGAATGTTAATTTTTTTAGTGCCGGTATGGGATTACAAAGCGATGTGACACTATTCAATTGGTTTTCGATTAATAATACGATCAGGTCAAATAAATTGACACTACAGGCAGACGAACAGCAAACTAACAAGGTTAGAGATGATATTGCACTAAACGTAGCAAACGCATACTTGCAGATATTGCTCACAAAAGAACAGGTGAACATTGCCCGCAACCAGGTGGACCTCTCGAGATCGCAGTTGGAAAACACGAGAAAGCAGGTAGATGTAGGTAAATTGCCTGAATTAAACGCAGCCGAGCTGGAAGCACAACTGGCAAGGGATAGCTCTGCTTTGATAGCTGCCGAAGCGACCGTGACGCAATCGCTATTATTGATGAAAGCGTTGCTCACATTGGATGCCGCGACACCTTTTGACATAGACACCCCTCCTGTTGAAATGATACCCATAATACCATTAGCCGATCTGCAACCTGAAGCGGTGTATGCATTAGCGTTGGCTAATTTAGCTCAGCAAAAAGTAAATGACCTGCGTTTGCAGGCGGCACAGAAGTCGGTAGATGCAGCCAGGGGAAGGATGTTTCCCACCGTTACGGCATCAGGCGGCACGGGCTCAAATTATGCAGGCCAAAGATTTCCGATCTATGCACAAGGCCCGCTACGATCTACAGGAGCCATTGTCACAGTTGGCGGAACTAATTACGATGTGCTTGTGCATACCGACGGTGCCAAGATTGGCATGACACCTCTACCGGTCTTTGGTAAGCAAATAAGAAATAATTTCGGTTCAAATGTCGGAGTAAGCTTGAATATTCCCCTGTTTAGCGGGCTTGCAGCAAGAACCAATTGGGAAAGGGCAAAATTGACCGTGTCACAGTATGAACTCACCAAGCAACAGGGCGATATTCAGCTGAAACAGGATATCTATAATGCATATACAAACGCCGTAGCAGCCGTTGAAAAATTCAATGCAAATAAAAAAACTGTTCAGACAGCTCAACGAGTTTATGATTTTGCACAGAAAAGATATGATGTGGGACTGCTGTCTACATTTGAGCTAATAACAAGCCAAAACGATCTTCAGCGTGCAAAGTATGATCTGTTATATTCGCAATACGATTATGTCTTTAAAATGAAATTGCTTGAGTTTTACAGGGGACAGGGCCTGAAATTGTAAGCCCGTCTGCAATAATAAAATCTAAATAGGTAGTTACAATGAATAAAAAATTAAAGTGGATATTGATCATACTGGTAATCCTGGTCGGTATTTTTATTATTGCAAAGTTGTTTGGCGGTAAAGACAATGGCATTAAGGTATCCACGGAAAAAGCTGCAAAGAGAACGATCGTTGAAACAGTAAATGCAAGCGGCGGTATTTACCCCGAAGTAGAAATAAAAATAAGCCCCGATATTTCAGGCGAGATCACTGAATTGAATGTGGAAGAGGGGGATAGCGTACGCAAAGGAAAAGTATTGGCACGTGTGTTCGCCGATATCTATGCATTGCAACGTGATGAGGCTGCTTCGCAGGTTAGCCGGTCGCAAGCCACTGTAGCGAATAGCACTGCCTCATTGGAAGCATTACAGGCTACGCTTGATCAGGCCAAACAGACTTACGACCGTAACAAGTCCCTGTATGATCAAAAGATCATTTCCAAGGCAGAGCTAGAGCAGTATGAAACAACATATCGGTCAGCCCAGGCTAATTATAATGCGGCTAAGGAAAATATCAAAAGCCTGCGGGCGGAAGTTCAAACGACACAGACGGGGCTTACCAAGGCAAATAAAGATCTTACCCGAACGGTGTTGGTGGCACCAATGGATGGTGTTATTTCATCCCTGAAAGTAAAGAAAGGAGAAAGAGTAGCAGGAAACAGTTTTAATGTCGGTACCGAAATGATGACGGTGGCCGATATGAGCGTATTGGAAGTGCGGGTAGATGTGGGAGAAAATGATATTGTAAAAGTTAATTACGGTGATTCAGCCGATATCAAGGTCGATGCTTACAATAACCGGAAGTTCAAAGGGGTCGTTACAAAAATTGCTAACAGCACAAAAACTGCCGCAGCTACTTCCAATGATGTAACAAATTATGAGGTAAGGATCCGGTTGGATAAAGAATCGTATAAAGATCTGCTGGACCCTACAAAACCAAGAAAGTTTCCATTTCGCCCGGGAATGAACGCAAGCGCAGAAATAAAGACCAGCAGGCATGACAATGTTTTGTCCATTCCCATCACCTCGGTTAATGCAAGAGTAAAAGGAAGTGATAAGAGCATGGCCGATAAGAAAAAAGAAGAAGAACAGCAAAAAAAGCCGGAAGACAATCCTATGGCTGAGGATCCGCTTATAGCCAGTGATGAATTGGAAGTGGTGGTGTTTATTTTACAAAAGGATGGAACGGTAAAAAAAGGCGTCGTTAAAACTGGAATACAGGATATAAATAATATTGAGATATTGGGTGGCCTGAAAGAAGGAGACGAGGTAGTCACTAATCCCTACAATGCGATTAGCGAGAAATTAAAAGATGGGATGAAGGTGAAAGTGGTGCCGAAGGAAGAGTTGTTCAAAAAATAGCGCGGATCAATGATTCTTCTGTTAATTTGAAATATTATGCCTTCCTTGAATTATTAGCGCTAAACGACAATGATGCCTTCGAACGATTGACAATGCAATCCGGGAATAGCGACACAATAAACTTTGCCTTTGCAGGACAGTATAATGACCGGGTTAGATTATTAGACCTGCTCACAGGCGAATACCTTGGATTCATAAAAATGAAATATTATTACGGAGGAGGATGTACATATCACGCCAGATCTTATTTGTTTGAAAAAAGGGACAGGCGGACATGGCGACGAAAATACGCAAGGGTAATAGAGTTTATTGCTGCCAAAGGGCTATCACGACACTGGATAGAAAATTACTGTGGTTAACGGGGTTTCTGTCCCGCTCCTGTAGGGATTTTTTTGTTTCGGGATCGGCTCCAGCCCTAAGGGCCTACCCCCGCCGCCGCCACCGATTTACTTGCCGCTTTTGTTAAGCAATAAGCAATCCCCACCAATGTTTCAGATTTTTTCTCCGAATACATCGATAGCCTGCAGTTAGACAAACTACCAGCCGGTTCTGCAGGGTACTAGCAACAATTCAAATCAGGATACTTTACTAGATGTATACATCAGGCAACAAATATCCTTTGCTATGAAGCCGGAACCAAGGGGAAAACAACGCAAGTCATGCGAAAAAACTGGCCGTAGATGATTAATTCACTAAGTGAGTCCGTTTTTCAAACTGTTTAAGATTAATTGCTGATTCGGACCGCGTTATCGCGAGGAGCGAAGCGACGAAGCAAATCCTTTGCTACCTTTATACTCATTTATTTACGGTCAACAGTCTAATCTACGGTATGCAGTTCGGTATTATTGGTAGTGGCAGTTGGGCAACAGCCCTGGCAAAGATCCTCACAGATGGAAATCATACGATCAACTGGTGGATACGAAATGAAACGACTATCAATCATATCCGGGAACGCCATCACAACCCCCACTACCTAAGCTCGGTTTATTTCAATCCTTCCCTGCTTAACCTGTCCACCGATTTGGAGAAAGTGATAGAAGCCTCAGATACACTGGTAGTAGCGATTCCCTCAGCTTTTGTGGAAGAAACTATAAGCGGATCCGGCAAACATCGATGGAAGAATAAAAAAATCGTCTCAGCCATTAAGGGACTGTTGCCAGGGAAAGATATCCTGTTGAATTATTACCTCCAACAACAATTTGATGTTCCACTCGAGAATTATTTTGCCGTATTGGGACCCTGTCATGCAGAAGAAGTGGCCGCAGAAAAACTTTCCTATCTCACTTTTTCCGGAACCGATATTACTACCGCCTCATCGATTGCCTCAAATTTTACGACTGACTATATCAGCACCGTCATTAACCAGGATATTCTTGGCGTACAATATGCCGCCGTGTTGAAAAACATTTACGCCCTGGGTGCGGGTATTGCTCATGGCCTGGACTACGGCGATAATTTTCTGAGCGTTTATATTGCCAATGCAGCCGATGAGATGGCTGGCTTCTTAAGATTATCCGGGGCAGTACATATAGTGGTAGGAGAACATGAAGCCGAAGATCCTATCACGCATCGTAAATCGCCTAATTATGCCGCCTCTGTTTATCTTGGCGATCTACTGGTAACCTGTTATTCCTTGTATAGCCGTAACCGCACGTTTGGTAACATGATCGGGAAAGGATATTCGGTGAAGACCGCACAATTGGAGATGAACATGATAGCTGAAGGATATAACGCGGCAAGATGTATCTACAATATCAATAAGAATATCAAGGCGCCGATCCCCATTGCCGAAACGATCTATAAGATACTTTGGGAAAATGTTAAAGCTTCTGGTGGCTTTAAACGCATAGAAGAGGTATTGGTCTGATTATAAGGACTGGATATCCAGTTCTACAACAATAAACTCAGAACTATGCCTCTGTCATTTAGCGGGTTCGGACCAGCAGCCATCCTCATCATGCTGCTTTGCGTGGCGGGCAAGCAAGCTTATGATTTCCTCAAGGCCAAATATCATTAAGCCTGACTACCGGCTGGTAGGTTGTAGGTAATAAGTTTAGATATACAGCACTTCGAATCAACCCATTTTTTTTTCACAGGCAGTTCAAAAACATACTATTACCCTTTTCCCTGCGTTTACAGCCAACGGACGGACACATTCTCCACAAACAGTACGATTAACATTTATTTAGAATCTTAGCAGGGGACATTTGACCGCTTCCGATTGTCAATGCCCAAAAACCAACTGCAGTGATCAAGAAATACCTTGTCCTTCTACTTGTTATCCTGTTAGCTGCCACTTCACAGGCGCAAAAATTTACCATCAACGGTTATGTCACTGATAAAACGAGCGGTGAGCGCCTTTCGGGTGCCAGCGTCTTTATCTACGAAAAAAACACCGGCACAACCAGCAATGCCTATGGATTTTATTCGATAACCCTACCGGCTCAAACAGACTCGCTGGAAGTTCAGTTCAGCTTCGCTGGCTATGATATTTATAAGGTTAAACTCTTATTGAACGATAATATTAAGCTTGATATCCGGCTCGATCATCAAAAACAACTGGAGAATGTAACGGTCAGAGCTTCCCGCCGGAACAGCATACAGAATACCACACAAATGAGCTCAATTGGTCTTTCATCGGAAACAATAAAAGCGCTACCTGCTTTCCTGGGAGAAGCCGATGTTCTGAAAGCGATCCAATTGCTTCCTGGAGTCCAGGCTGGAAGTGAAGGCAGCAGTGGAATCTATGTTCGAGGCGGTGGTCCCGATCAAAACCTGATCCTGCTCGACGGAGTGCCCGTTTATAATGCTTCTCACTTGTTTGGCTTTTTCAGTGTATTCAATGCAGATGCGATAAATGGGGTGGATGTGATCAAAGGGGGTTTTCCGGCCCGTTATGGCGGACGCCTCAGCAGTGTAATTGATATAAGAATGAAAGAAGGTAACAACAACGAATTTCATGGAGAGGGAGGCATCGGAATAATAGCTACGCGGTTTACCCTCGAAGGACCGATCAAAAAAAATAGATCCAGCTTTATGATCAGCGCCCGGCGTACCTATGCTGACATTTTTTTACGGCCTATCATCAAGGCCCAATCTGACGGCAATTCAACGGGCGGTTATTACTTTTACGATCTTAACGCAAAAGCAAACCTTTACATTACCGAGAAAGATCACCTGTATGTCAGCGGATATTTTGGTAATGATAAGTTCAGTGCAAAAGATAAATATGATGATGCTGGTGGCAAAAGCGTTTATGAAGCGGCGCTGAAATGGGGTAATGCAACAGCGATGATGCGCTGGAACCATGAATTCAACCGAAAACTGTTCGGCAACCTTACTGTCAACTATAGCCGTTACCAATTTGATATTTCTGATAAGGAAGAAGACTACGATCCTGTCAATGGCACTGAAACTTTCCTGGAAAAATATTTTTCCGGTATCCGGGACTGGTCGGCAAAAATGGATTTTGACTGGCTGCCTTCACCCAATCATTTTGTGAAGTGGGGACTTGCGCAAACCTGGCATTCTTACCGCCCGGGAGCTTTGCAGAGCAAGGCGAATACCCCGACTTACAATGAAGACACTGTGCTTAGTGGCAAATTCATTAATACTACAGAACTGGACTCGTACATCGAAGATGATATCAGGCTTTCCAAAAATTTAAAAGTAAATGCCGGCGTTCACTTCACGGTATTTAATGTTGAAGACAAAAGCTATTTTTCATTGCAACCGCGCCTGGCTGCGAGGTATTTGCTTACAAAGGACATGAGCATAAAAGCCAGTTATGCTCAAATGAACCAGTTTATTCATCTCCTCACTAATAGCGGTATTGGATTACCCACGGATCTCTGGGTGCCAGCAACGAAGATCGTGCCACCGCAACAAAGCCATCAATATGCAGTAGGCTGGGCTTATAATATTAAAGACAATTACGAGGTAAGTGTTGAAGGGTATTACAAAAAGATGAACAACATCATCGAATATGCCGAGGGTGCCTCCTTTGTCAGCACAACGGGCGATTGGCAGACGAGAGTGGTATCGGGTGAAGGCAAGAGTTATGGCGCTGAATTCTTCCTGCAAAAGAAAAAAGGTCGAACCACCGGGATGATCGGTTATACGCTAAGCTGGACCAATCGTCATTTCAATGAATTGAATAATGGTAATTGGTTCCCCTATAAATATGACAGGAGGCATGATATAAAGCTCGCCGTTGTACATAATATCAGCAGCAGGATTCAGTTAAGCGCTGATTGGGTATACGGTACGGGTGTGGCTATTACGTTGCCGGTTGCAGTTTATTCCGACAGCAATGGCCAGGAGGTGGAGATCTACAACAGCCGCAATGATTTCAGGATGCCTGCCTATCATCGGATGGATGTTGGAATAAAATTTATCAAGAAGAGAAAGAAATGGGAAAGATCCTGGAATATCAACATCTATAACGTCTACAACCGCTTAAATACATTCTTTATCTATAGAGGATCAAACTACGATTTTAATACGGGTGTAGAAACGCCGGTGTTTTATAAGGTCACTCTTTTCCCGATCATACCCAGCCTGAGTTATCAATTTAAATTTTAATTCTATGAAACAGCTACTGATAATAACCTTAATAAGTTTCATGTTGGCGGCTTGCGAAAGGGAAACGCATATAAATATACCTCCCCAACCACCTAAACTGGCGACAGAAAGCTTCTCGGGGCAAAATGTTTTTCCCGAGGCTTACCTGACACGGACAAGAGGAGTGACAGATCCTTTGCCCATCTCGGGCCAAACGGATATCTACCTTGTTAGAAACGCGACTGTGTTGTTATATGAAAACGATATTCTAAAAGACACATTAAAGTATAATGCAGGGCAACAGAGATACAAAGCGGCAATAGCTAAAATACAGGCTGGCAAAACCTATAAGCTGGTATTATCGGCGCCTGGTTTTCCAACAGCCGAAGCAGTAAGCGTCACGCCATTATTGGTACCAATAAATAATATGACGTTTACACGAAATGCCCGTAATGATATTGACGGCAACCCGCAGGACGAGGTGAAATTGTCTTTCACCGATAACGGTTCAACCGAAGATTATTACCTGGTTCGGATATACAATGCTTATCACGATATTCTTTATTGTGTCAACACGAATGATAAAGACGTAGAAAAACTGGTATATGAAGATCCTTTCTATCCTGATGATTGCCTCCAAAGCAATCGCCTGTTGTTGTCGGATAAAAACTTTAACGGCACGAATAAAACACTCATCTTTTATACTGAGGCGGGAGAACTTGAGCCGACGCCTGGTTACGGGAAAGCGTGGGTGGAACTTCTTCACGTTAACAAAGAGTATTACACATACATCAAATCGCTAAACACTCGCGAAAATGCAGACGACAACCCTTTTGCAGAGCCTGTGAATCTCTATACTAATGTAAAGAATGGTTATGGCATGTTTACAACCTATGCCATGGCCGTTGATTCGCTACAGTAAAAGCTCAGGAAAATAATTCTGCGGCAATACCATCTGCGAGCAGCTTGCCTTCCTTTGTCAGGACAAGGAAATCGTCATTTCTTTTCATTAGGCCCGCATCTATGTATTTTTTTGCAATTGCCTGCAGCTTGCCACGCGTAATATCATCCAGTCTACTCAAATCAAGTCCTTCAATGGTACGCAACGAGGTCATAATATATTCATTTGTCTTTTGCGTAGCGGTCAATACTTCTTTTTCAAAAGGGATATTGTTTTGGAGAATAGATGCAGTGTACTGGATATTGTTGGCAATATTCCATTGCCGGCTTTTTCCATCGAACGAATGAGCAGAAGGACCGATCCCCAGGTATTTTTTTCCCTGCCAGTATGCCGAGTTATGCCGGCTTCGAAAACCCGGGCGGGCAAAATTGGATATTTCATAGTGTTCATACCCCGCATCCTTCAACCATTGCATCAGCAAAAGGAATTGTTCCGATTGTTTATCGGGGTTTACATCCTGCAGCTTTCCCTGGTGGATCATTTTCTGAAGCGGCGTCTTTGGTTCCACCGTCAACGCGTAGCAGGATAGATGAGGAATATTAAGCCGGGTTGCGGTTGACACATTCTGTTCCCATTTTTCATTTGAAAGCAAAGGGGTGCCGTAGATGAGATCGATGGTGATATTATCGAAATATTGCAGCGCCATCTGCACGCTCTCGAACGCCTGGCTGGCATTGTGCGCCCGGTTCATCCATTGCAGATCTTCTTCAAAAAAACTTTGTACGCCGATACTTAATCGGTTTATCCCAAGTTCTTTCCAGGCGGCTAATTTCTCCCCGTTGATATCATCCGGGTTTGTTTCCAGGGTTATCTCAGGGTTATCACTTAACGGATATACCGACCTTATCTGCTCAACCTGTGATCGCAGCTCCTGGGTTTCCAGCAAACTGGGCGTACCACCGCCAAAATAGATCGTTTCGACGGTGCTGTCACCTAAATATTCCCTTCGCAGCTCAAGTTCCTTCAATAAAGCAGCTAACAATTCGTTTTTATGCCGGGGCGAAGTGACAAAATGGAAATTGCAATAATAGCAGGCCTGCCTGCAGAAAGGAATATGAAGATAAATGCCCGCCAATATACCTTTGCTTTAATAAATAATTTTTATACCAATCCGTACCGCATCTCCACGGAATGAGGAAATGACAAAATTAAGACTGCTCATACTTATTCTCGCTGTTTTATTGTCGCCAATAGGTTTGTTGGCGCAAAACACCAGCTATACTCTCTACGTTCATTGCGTGGATAAGGATTCAGCATTTCCCACGAGCATTGGCATTCCGCCGGTTTTCCCATCTAAAATGGGATGTATCCAGTACATCAATCAGTTGCCGGGCATTCTAAGGTCAAAAGGCTACGTGACCGCTTCTCTGGATAGCATACTTTATGATTCGGCTTTTGCGGAAGTGATATTATTCGCCGGCGACATATATAAATGGGCACAGATAGACGCGTCTCACATAGACCCGGCCATATTGCAGGAAACGGGCTGGAGAGAGCGCATGTTTACCGACCGGCCTATGGATTTCACACAGGTGCAGTTGTGGCAAAACAGGATCCTGAATTACCTGGAGAATAACGGCTATCCTTTTGCAAAGATCTATCTCGACAGCCTTCAATTGAATGATGAACATGTCTCAGCCAAGTTGAAGGTGGAGAAAGGACCGCTTTACAGGATTGATAGCATAAGGGTGTATGGAACCGGGAAAATTTCGAATGAATATCTTCAGCGATACCTTGATATTCGCAATGGCAGCATTTTCAGCAAAGAAAAATTATTACGTATCAGTAAGCGCATGAAAGAACTTACTTATGTTGAAGAAGAGCATCCAGCCAGGCTTATCTGGCTTGGCAGCGGATCCATTCTTGAAATGTACCTGAAACAAAAGCGGAGCAGCCAGTTTAACGTGTTGGTAGGGTTTTTACCCAACAATGATCAACTTTCTTCGAAAAAATTGCTGGTGACTGGTGAGGCAAATATCAAATTAAAGAACGCATTCGGCAATGGGGAGACGATCGGGTTGAACTGGCAACAATTGCAACCAAAATCTCCAAGGCTCAATATACTTTACCAGCATCCGTACCTGTTTCATTCTCCATTCGGCCTTGACCTTTCTTTTGACATGTTGAGAAAGGACAGCATTTACGTGAACATCAATATGCAAATCGGGGCCCAGTACATTTTAAATATTCACCAGGCTGGCCTGTTGTTTTTGCAAAGATTTCAGACAATCGTAAACGGCGTTAATACTGCTTACGTCTTACAAACTCACCAACTCCCTCCTGATGCCGATGTAAGTTCGTTGAATGTGGGTATCGACTATGATTACAACAATACAAATTACAGGTTGAATCCATCTTCCGGCAGCGAGTTTCATATTACGACCTCGGGGGGAAGTAAAAAAGTAAAAAAGAACAGCCAGGTATTGGATTTAAAAGACCCTTCAAATCCCGATTTCAATTACGAATCGCTTTATGATACGGTAAAACTGAATACTTACCAGTTCAGGGCCCGGGTGTACGCAGCAAGGTATTTCCCCATTGGTGCCCGGCGCGCCAGTACCCTAAAGACCGCTTTCAACGGTGGCTTTTTTCAAAGTGGGAATATTTTCCGGAACGAATTATTCCAGATCGGGGGTTACAAACTTCTCCGGGGTTTCGATGAGGAGAGCCAGTATCTTTCACGGTTTGCAATCGGAACTGTTGAGTACCGGTATCTTGTTAACCAGAATTCTTTCTTTTATCTATTTGCCGATGGTGGCTGGGGAAAAAACAGTGGCAATAATGAAAATGTGAATCACACATATTTTGGGGCAGGCGCAGGTCTCGCTTTTGAATTAAAAGCCGGGATTTTCAATATTGCATGGGCAGTGGGCAAACGTGACGATACGCAGCTCAACCTCCGGCAGTCAAAAATTCATTTTGGGTTCGTAAATTATTTTTAAAAAAAACACTCACGCTATCCCGCCAACGGGCGGGACTGCGACGCAACGGCCTTGGTTCGCCGCTCGCGTGTCGCCGCAGCCTTAGCGGAGGTACAAGCTATGCGAAGGCGCAGCGCAAAGGATAACAGCTCAATTTTCGTAGCGTCGTGGCGGCGTTGCGTGAGATAAACTTCAGACTTGATCATTACCGTATTTTTGCAAAACAAACTGTTTATTTGAGACCCTTTATTTTCCTACTCTTCTGTTTGATCATTTTGACAGGATCGGCTCTTGCTCAAAATGATTCCGGACTTCCGCGGCTACAGGACACCCTACTTCCCAGAGATTCATCTGTTGTTCATCACCCGATAGATTCTGTCCCGGTTAAACCTCCCGATTCTGCACGCCCACTACATCGCGAACCTGTGCAAAGAGTGCATCGCGATTCCCTTCCAATTGTCACGACAGATACGGCAACTGTCCCGCCGCTTTCCGAATCTGTTTCGAGGAAACCGTTTTATCCGACCTGGAATGTTGACAGGAGCCTGCCGCTTTATTACCAGGTATTGCAACATCACCCGTATTTTCCTTTCAATGCAAAACCGGTGATTGTTCATTCGGATCTGAGGACTTACCAGGGCAAAGAGATATTTTTCTATGGATTGATAGGATTGCTATTTGCGTTTGCACTGCTACGCCAGGCATTTCCGAAATATTTCAATGATATGTTCAGGCTGTTGTTCAGAAACACACTTAAACAAAAACAGATAAAGGAACAACTGATGCAGACACCTTTGCCATCATTATTGCTCAATTTCTTTTTCGTGATCACGGGTGGATTATATGTTGATTTGTTATTGCATCACTATGGCATGACACCGATTGAAAATTTCTGGTTACTCATGCTTTACTGTAGCCTTGGACTTGCAATTGTTTATTTCATTAAGTTCATTGGGTTAAAAGTTACAGGGTGGTTGTTTAATTTAACACCAGTAGCCGACTCTTATATCTTTGTTGTCTTCATAATCAATAAGGTTATTGGTATCTTTTTATTGCCTTTTTTGGTGTTGCTCACATTCATGGATGGGAATGCTTATACCATTGCTATGATGCTGTCCTGGTGCGGAATTGGCGTGTTATATATTTATCGTTTTTTATTGACTTATGCTTCTATTCGTAATCAGGTCAGGTTCAATCCTTTTCATTTCTTTTTATACTTATGTGCTTTTGAGGTAGCGCCCCTATTACTGATTTACAAGGCTTTGCTTTTCGTTTTTCCATAGAACCTTTATACCTTTGCAGTCAACTTTAGCCGGGTCACATATGGTAAAAAATGGGGTCAAGGCCGAAACACCACCAAAAAGCATGAAAAAAATCCTGATTACCCAACCAAAACCTGATAGCGATAAATCGCCATACTTTGAGCTGTCAAGGAAATACAATGTTGCATTGGATTTTCAACCGTTCATCCGGTTAGAAGGCATACCCTCAAGAGAATTCCGCAAACAAAAGATCGAGGTACAAAATTATACTGGTGTCATTTTCACCAGCCGCAATGCTATTGACCACTTCTTCCGTATTTGTGAAGAGATGAAAGTGAGTGTTTCGCAGGATACAAAATATTTCTGCATCACAGAAGCTGTCGCTTTATACTTGCAGAAGTTCATACTTTATCGCAAGCGTAAGGTTTTTTATGGCGCCGACGGTACCAACAAGAGTATGTTTGACGTCATCAACAAACACAAAGGCAACGAAAAGTTCCTCTATGTTTGTTCGGAGAACCAGCAGGACAATGAAATCGTAAACTGGCTAAAAGCAAATAATTGCGAATATGCGCTGGCATTCATGTACCGCACGCAGAGCAATGATGTAAAAGAGTTGCTCACCAAAACAGAATATGATGTTATCTGCTTTTTCACACCAAGCGGTGTAAAAAGCCTGTTCGATAATTTTCCGAAATACCAGCAAAACGGAACTGTCATTGGCACTTTCGGCAATAATACTTCCAAAGCTGCTGAAGATGCAGGGTTGAAGCTGGATATTAAGGCGCCTCTTCCACAGGCGCCCAGTATGGTAGCTGCGTTAGAGCAGTTCCTTTCGGGAAAAAAGAAATCATAAACCCACCGCCGTATAGCTATAGTGGGCGAAGCACGGGATATTTTTTTTGATAAAAGGACACCTTATGGTGTCTTTTTTGTTTTAAAGGATAATTCGGTCAACTTCGTATCGAAACTTAAAACCAGATGCACAATCATACCAATCACCTTATTCATGAAACAAGTCCCTACCTTTTACAACATGCGCATAATCCGGTTGATTGGTTTCCCTGGAGCGAGGAAGCTCTTGAAAAAGCAAGAAAAGAAAATAAACCAATCCTGGTCAGCATTGGATATGCAGCCTGCCATTGGTGTCATGTAATGGAAAGAGAAAGCTTCGAAGATGAGGATACCGCGAGAATAATGAATGAGAATTTCGTCAATATCAAGATTGACCGGGAAGAAAGACCGGATCTTGATCACATTTATATGGACGCTGTCCAGGCGATGACCGGTAGCGGAGGCTGGCCGCTGAATGTATTCTTAACTCCTGAAGGCAAACCTTTTTATGGGGGAACTTATTTTCCACCTAAAAGAGCTTTCAATCGACCTTCCTGGCAGGAGATACTATTAGGGATCGACCGGACATTTAAGGAAAGCCGCGATGAAGTGAATAAACAGGCGGAAAACTTGACGGAACATATTTTACAATCCAATTCTTTTGGTGTACAGGATGCTGCGGGTACTTCCGTTATTTCCAAAGAACAGCTGGACATGGCTTTTGAAAATATCATGAATACCGCCGACCGGGGATGGGGCGGGTTTGGCAAAGCGCCAAAATTCCCACAAACCTTCACGATACAGTTTCTTTTGCGATCCTTTCGCATGGCTAAACTCCATCAACCTGGGTCTTCAGCAGGTTCTCCTGTTCAGGATAGAAATGAGGGAAAAGACCAGGCTTTACTAAGCATCAACAAGATGATTGAAGGAGGCATCTATGATCAGGTTGGCGGTGGATTTGCCCGCTATTCCACAGATACTGAATGGCTGGCTCCCCATTTCGAAAAAATGCTGTACGATAATGCCTTGCTTGTCTCGGTATTAAGTGAGGCTTATCAACTTACAAAGGAGCAACGGTACAAAGAAGTGATCGTTGAAACGATGAGCTTCGTCCGGCGGGAAATGCTTCACCCAGCCGGTGGATTTTATTCAGCGTTGGATGCCGATAGTGAAGGAGAGGAGGGTAAGTTCTATGTATGGGAAGCAAATGAAGTAAGGTCTATAATCGGTAAGGATGCCGATATATTTTGCCGATTCTTTGATATCACTGAACAAGGCAACTGGGAAGGAAAGAATATTCTTCGTGTAAAAACTCCTGTGGAAAAATTCGCGGAACAAAACGGCATAGCAGTTGAAGAGTTAAAACGAATAGTGGAAGAGGGGAATAAAAAACTTTTGGAACGAAGGCAAAAAAGGATTCGTCCTCTCCTCGATGACAAGATCATCCTGGGCTGGAATGCCCTCATGAACACTGCGTGCAGCAAGGCTTTCATGGCAACAGGGATTATTGAGTACAGGGATTTGGCGGTTGACAACATGCAATTCATGCTTGAGAAGTTTGGATCGGGTGAGTCGAATGAACTTAACCATACCTGGAAAAACGATAGGGCGAAATACCCCGGTTTCCTGGATGATTATGCATTTTTGATCCAGGCCCTCATCCATTTGCAGGAAATAACTGGCGATACTAAATGGCTTGAGAAAGCAGCTCAATTGACCCGGTTTGTGGTGGATCAGTTTGGGGAAGAGCAGGATGTTTTTTTTTATTACACGAAAAAGGATCAGCGCGACGTTATCGTAAGGAAGAAAGAAGTGTACGACGGGGCAGTTCCATCCGGTAATTCTGTCATGGCTTATAACCTTTACCATCTTTCGATCTGTTTTGACAAAAAAGAATGGCGGGAACGAAGCTTTAAAATGGTCTCTGCTCTTGGACAGGTGATCGGTCGGTATCCTGGTTCGTTTGGGGTTTGGGCAAGTCTGCTGTTAGAGCTGGTTTTGGGAACGCTGGAAGTCGCAATTGTAGGCAAGAACTATTCAAAGCTGGTGCATGACCTGTTTAAGGAATATCTTCCTAACCGGGTTTTAATGATGTCGGAAACAGAAAAGGAAGAGTTTCCACTGCTTGCGGGAAAAAAATCCACCGATATTCCGTTGATTTATCTGTGTAAAGATTTTGTCTGTCAGCAACCTGTCACTTCAATTGAACGTTTTATATCACTGATAGACAGGCATTGAACCCTGGAATTAATTTTAAGTTAAAGCAATAAAATCAATTAATTACCGTTTGAAATTTTACTGCGTAAAAACCGATTTGGATTGAAAAAAATAAATAGTAACGTTGTGATGACGAATAAACCAAAATATTATATTTGCCCAATACCCTCTAAGTATATGAAGAAACTGAAAAACCCCTATTATTCCCTGATTGCACTTGTTTGCATTATAATGCTTTCGAGCTGTGGATCGGGAAACAAAGGTAAAGGAGGAAGCTCCTTGCCTAACGACGGTCAGGTGCATGGAATTGCTCCGGGAAACAGGTATTCAATGCCAAAGCCTCCGGGCATGGTATACATACCTCAAGGAACATTCCATATGGGACCCAGCGATGAGGACCCAGCCTATGCATTTAGCGCCCGTAACCGTTCCGTATCCATCAGTGGCTTCTGGATGGACGCAACAGAAATCACAAACAACGAGTATCGCCAGTTCGTATTCTGGGTTCGTGATTCTGTAGCAGCCCGCAAGCTTGGCTATGTAAAAGCCGGTCCTGATGGTATAGAATACGTGGACAGGGTTAAGATGAAAGCGCTCAAATGGAACGACCCTAAAGTAATTGAAGCCCTCGCCGGCACAGATCTTATCCTGCCTCCGGATGACAGGATCTTTGGGAAAAAAGAAATTGATCCCAGCAAGATCGTCTATCATTCAGAAGTGTTTGATCTGAAAGAAGCGGCTGCCAGGGCCAATGCTGGTCAACCCCGTTCTAAGTTCATCGTCAGAAAAGATGTTGCTATTTACCCCGATACATTAGTTTGGATCCGCGACTTTGCTTATTCATACAACGAGCCGATGACCAAACGCTATTTCTCTCATCCCGCTTTTGGTAACTACCCGGTTGTGGGTGTTAACTGGAAACAGGCCGTTGCTTTCTCTGAGTGGAGAACGCATTACCTGAATTCATGGCTGGATGGAAAGAACAGAGTACAGGAATCGGATTTCCGTCTGCCGACAGAAGCCCAATGGGAATATGCAGCCCGTGGTGGTCGCTCACAATCTATGTTCCCCTGGGGTAACTATTATCTCCGTAATAAAAAAGGATGTTTGATGGCCAACTTCAAACCCGGTCGTGGTAACTATCCTGAAGATGGTGGTTTCTATACTGTTCGTGCCGATGCTTACTGGCCTAATGATTTCGGTCTGTATTGTATGTCAGGTAACGTGGCAGAATGGACATCATCTATCTATTACGAAGGACGTACAAACTTCATGCATGACATGAACCCCGATGTTCGGTGGAATGCCAAGGATGACGACTTACCGCTTATGAAGCGTAAGATTATCCGCGGCGGAAGCTGGAAAGATGTTGGTTATTACCTGCAATGCGGTACCAGCACCTACGAATACCAGGATTCAGCTAAATCTTATATCGGATTCCGTGACGTAATCGACTTGCCCGCAGCTCCACAAAGGCGTCGCTGAGATTAAATTATATAAAAGAGGTCTTTTCTCAGCGACCTCTTTTTTCTTTTTTAAAACAATTTTTTCTAAGTCCTAATCGTTTTTGTTAAATATTAATCATTCATAAAACGAACCCATTATGCTGTTCTTTAAAACCTCACGAGGCCAGGTAGTCCTCAACTTTATTTTCGCTTTTTTCGCCGCTGTAGTTATTCTCGGGGCGCTCTTTAAAATCCGTCACTGGCCTGCTGCTGATGAAATGATCACATTAGGTCTGCTGTCAGAAGTAATAGTGTTCCTGGTGATGGCCTTCATGGTGCCTCCTCCCGAAGAACCACATTGGCAGCGTTATTTCCCTAACATCAACGAACACCCCGATGTTGAGAAAGCACGTACCGGTAAATTTGAAGTTACTCCCCTTGCTTTAGGAAACACTGGCGGTAACCCAGCGCTGACTAAAATGGAAGATATGCTTCGTGATGCCGATATCACCCCGGCAAACCTTGGCCGTTTGAGTGACAACTTCAAGAAATTAGGTGGAACAGTAGATAAAATGTCTGATATCACGGATGTAGTAGCAGCTACTGGTGACTATACAGCTAAAACACGTGAAGCAGCCACTGCACTAGGACAAATGAAAGATGCTTATGTAGGCGCAGCCAGCAGCATCCAACATTTTAATGCAGCTGCCGATGGTACAAAACAATTCCATGAGCAGGTACAGGTGCTGACCAAGAACCTGTCTTCTCTGAATACGATTTATGAACTGGAGCTCCAGGATACTAACAACCATCTGAAAGCAATGAACCAGTTCTACAGCAATTTAGTAGACGCATCTCAGGCAATGGAAGGAAGTGTTACAGATGCCAAGAAAGCACATGACCAAATCGCTTTACTGGCTAATAACCTCGGCCGCCTGAATAGCATTTACGGCAATATGCTTAGCGCTATGCAGGGTCGCAACTAAACTAATAACAGGATAAGAAGTTCGTTCGTTTATTTAAAATCCGTATATCCTGTGATTTTTGAAAAGTCACCATTACTTGTAAATTAAAAACCATAAATCGTCATGTCTTTACCTCGCGAGCCCCGGCAGAAAATGATCAACATGATGTATTTGGTGTTAACAGCCCTGTTGGCACTGAATGTATCAGCTGAAATTTTGAATGCCTTTAAAACGGTCAATAAAAGCTTGGAGACCACCAATGTCACGGTGTCTAACTCTACCGACGTAATAATAAAGTCGCTTGAGGATAAATTGGCAGATCCCAGGAATGCTGAAAAAGCTAAGATCTGGTATCCTAAAGCACAAGAAGTACAAAAATTGTCCAAGGATGTTTATTCATACATCCAGGATATTAAGAATGATATCATCAAACAGGGCGGTGGTGATGTTTATAGTCACAAGTTCAAAGCTGATAACCTCGACATTGCTACCCGCATGATGGTGGACAAGAAAAAAGGTATTGAACTGAAAAAAAGACTTGAGGAATTCAAGAAGAATGTGCTTGCAATAGATCCCGACATGGGAAAAGCATTTGCCAACACACTTCCAATAAGCACAGAAGTACCTAAAACGCAAAGCAGTTCGAATAACACGTTCGAAAGAGCTTACTTCCATATGGTGCCTACTGTCGCAGCCCTGACAGTTCTCAGTAAATTCCAGAACGATATCAAGACTTCAGAAAATAAGCTCGTCGAATGGTGCCACAATCAGGTAGGAGCGGTTGTAGTTCGCTTCAATCACTATGTGGGTTTTGCAGCTACCGATAAGAGTTATGTAATGCCCGGTGAGGAAATGAAGATCAGTGCCGGTATTGGCGCCTTTAGCGATCAGGCTTTACCCACAGTTACAATCGATGGCACAAATGAGCAATTGAATGGAGATGGTGTTGCACTGAGAACAGTGAAAGCATCCTCTGGTCTTGGAAAGCACAGTGTTACTGTAAACATTAAATATACCGACCTCGATGGTAACCTCAAATCTGTTGATAAGACTATCGAGTATATGGTTGGTCAATCTACTGCTTCAATAGCGTTGGATAAAATGAACGTATTGTATATCGGGGTAGACAACCCAATTACGGTATCAGCCAGTGGTGCTGGCGATGATAGGATCAGCTTGTCGATCACTGGAGGTGGCGGCCCCGCACCTATAAAACAAGGTAACGGGAAATACATTGTTCGTGTCAACAGTGTTACAGATGATTGCTGGATCAATGTCAATGTCGATGGAAAATCAGGTAGCAGAAATCAGTTCCGCGTACGTACTGTACCAGAAGCCCAGGCTTATGTCGGTGGACAACCCAGCGGTACCCAGGTTAATGCAGGAGCGTTCAAAGCTCAACCCGGTGTAGCGGCAGGTATTAAAAACTTCCCTTTCCAGCTCAATTATGAAGTGGTAAGTTATACGTTTACCTGCGATACAGATGACGATATCGTCTCAATCCCGGTTACTGGAGCATTGTTCCAGGGCCCGGTGAAAAGAGCTATCGATCAGAACGTAAAACCAGGCCGCATGGTAACCATCGAGAATATCAAGGTAAGAAATCCGGACGGGCGCATAGCTTCAGTACCGGCTGTGTTTTACTATATAAATTAATAAGTGTGTCATGAAAAGCATTGTATTAAAATCAGGCTTTTGCTTTCTGCTGGCAGTTGTCCTTGTAAAAGAATCGGATGCGCAACGTAGGCCAACCAGGCGAGGTAATACTCAACAACCTGCGACTAATAATCCTACGCAGCAAACCAATAATAATAACCGCCCTGCAAACTATGATCCCTACGGTGGTCTTCCGATCACAGTAGATTCATCCGGTATAGCAGATACGATCATCCGCAAATCATTGCGGAATGATAACGCCTACGATAAAAGCAGTATCAATGCACGCACACCCCTGGTGTATGAGCACCTGAGAGCTGACGATGCGTTATTTGCTGAAAAAGTATGGAGAGAACTGGACCTTCGGGAAAAGATGAACCAGCCTTTCCGTTATGAAGCAAGGGACGATAATGGCAGCCAAATGTTTGTAGATATTCTTTTAAAAGCAGTAAAAACAGGCCAGGTTACAGCTTTCCAGGACGACAGGTTTTCGATCCCGATGCCTGTTAACGAAGTGGAGCTTTTGACCTCGGGAACGGCAGATACTACTCCTGTTTATAGCCTTACGGACATGACCAAGATCGAAAGCTATAAAGTTACCCGCGCTACTTTTGACGCAAAAAGCGTCACTAAGCTCAGGCTAAAAGAAGAATGGGTATTTGACAGGGAGTCCAGCAGAATGTTTTGCCGTATTTTAGGAATCGGTGTTTTGAAAACTGAATATATTCCCAATACCAATAAGGAAAGAGGAACATCTACTTTGTTCTGGGTATACTACCCCGACATGAGGCCGATCCTCACCAAGTACGAGGTATATAATCCTAAGAATATGGGTCAAAGCCGCTTAACCTGGGAAGAGTTATTCGAAAGCCGGATGTTCAGCAGCTATATTACCAAATCAACTATTGATAATGCAGCTAACCGCAACATCAGGCAATACATCAAAGACCCGATATTGGCTTTACTGGAAGGTGATAACGTAAAGGATAAAATATTCAATTACGAACAGGATCTTTGGTCTTATTGATTAAATAAAAGATTAATAATATTGATGAATGCCCTTTTGTAAAGGGCATTTTTCATTTTAAAAACTATTCGTTCAAATTGTTTAAAAAAACTTTCGAAAATCGTAGAACCCCTATAGGAAAATTGGATAATTGTTGTATTTTCGTCTCGGTTTTTCATAGGATATTGGATTTTAAAAACGGGGCTGGATTTCTATCCTGGCCCCATTTTTTTTTGCCCTATATACGAACGATTTCTCTCTCAATAGGCGCTTAATCAGCCTTTAAAGTAGTTTGAAATAAGCCCAGCTTTAGACTTGCCAATCAATGATTCCAGCTCAGCCAGGCCATTTTCCTTCTGAAGAATTTCCCTGATATTTTTTACCGATTTAAATGTCTTTAATAACAGATCCG
>VBAT01000093.1:2729-3025 GCA_005884665.1 Bacteroidota bacterium | reverse complement strand
CAGCGAACAACAGATACCGTTCACGATCCTCTATTCCGACTACCGCGAGATCGAAGGCGTAAAATTGCCCTTCAAAACCGCAAACAACAACATCGCCAACGGCAACATCGTCACAACAATAAGATCAATAAAATTCAACGTCCCCGTCGAAGACACAACCTTCGCCCCAAAGAAGTGAGTCAGTTCGCTAACAGTCGTGAACTGGTACTCCGTTGCAGAAGCCTGCACGTTAGTAAGGGCGTAACACTCAACGCAAAAAGGCTCCCCTCCTTACGAAGGAGGGGTGGCAGCCGCCT
>VBAT01000093.1:0-2636 GCA_005884665.1 Bacteroidota bacterium | reverse complement strand
ATTCTACAGCGAGAATCTTTTTAGTCTTGGTTGGTGTCAAGGAAACTCATCTTGAGTTATTGACGAATATTCGTTTCCAGCGTATTCTTCGGACCATCAAACAAATAAAATTACCTTTTTTGATTTAGTCTATGCCAAAACAAACAGTTCCTGACATTAGTTTCAGTAAATTCGTATTTGCAGAAATCCCGCGGCTCTTTGCCTCAAACAAAATCAAAATTAACTCAGAATATCAGCGAGGCGATATATGGAAACTTCGTCAGAAAGTCGAACTAATTAAATCGATTGAAAATAGATATTCCATAGGCGTACTCGTGCTTTTCATCAATGACGATGAACAATTTGAAATTCTAGATGGGCAACAACGACTTTTAACGATTAACCAATATCTTGATAACAAGCTTCCCTTGAGCGGAACAGACCTTCCATATTATAAAGAACTCGATTTTGCGGAAAAAACATTGCTCGACGCGTACTGCATCTTTTACTTGAAACTAAAAAGCCATGATCCGGAAAGTAAGGAAGAGGATATAGTCCAAACGTTCCTTCGTTTACAAGAAGGAACTCCGCTGAATAAGGCGGAAAAAATTAATGCATACCGGGGAAAGTTTAAAGATACGTTTAAGGAGACTAGGGAAACTCATAGATTCTTTACATATCTTGGGACAGAAAAACGATTCAGATGGCGCCAACTAGCAGCAGAAATGCTTCTTATTGAGCTCGAAAGCGATTTCGACCGCATGGTGCTAACCAATATTGACCTACCCGCTCTGCAGGCGGCCTCTACGAAGTATGAAAAGACTATTCCCTCCAACAGAGTCAAAGCTTTCAAGGGCAACCTAGATTTCCTAGACCGCAGTTTGAATATAATTTTGACCGCGTTTACACCGCGTGAAGCAATAGCTTTCTACCTTTTAATTTCGTATTTGCGCAAGAAAAAGGCCGGTAATATCGATTTGGAAAATGAATTTGCCGAATTCGGAAAAGACTTTTTGAAGAATCTAAATAGTTTTTCGATGTACGATGAAAAACCCCCATCTGGGATGTCAAAAACATTGTTTTCGACGTACCGCAGATTCAAGGAGCAGTCTAAAGTTCTCACCACGTCAGATTCGCTTCGTACAAGGTTAGAAATCATGGTGGAAGAATTTAATCGCATGCATCCTATGATAATTAAGGACAAAAAAAGATTGCATGACGCTGAGCAAAAAAGAATTATGTACTTTCGCCAGAAGGGAATTTGTTCAGAGTGCAAGAATGATATGAAATTCAGCCTCACATCGGCTCATCACGTAATAGCTCATTCAGCAGGTGGAAATACAGACGATCTCGATCACGCGATTCTACTTCATGAGCGGTGCCATGCGAAACTCGAAAAGCGACTTCTAAAACACGCCGAACTGGTTAACAGCGTCACCACCCTATTCTAAATTTAAGGGTCTTGGTTGTAGCTGGGCCGTGGGTTTTCGAAGCTTCGAGTTGCCGTCGCAAATCTCAAACAGCTCATTGTGCCATTTAACCGCGTCAGTTTGGATTTCATTTCCAAGGGAGTGGCCATTGATAAATCGCCCGCCGTTATAGATAATCCCGAAAGTTTTTGCCGGACCCTTACGGTAAATTCCGACAAGTTGAGGCGGACCTGCAGTTCGAGGATCATCGCCAGATTCTACCGCATCCCAAAACGCAGAGAAAAACATCCGACTTGTGCCAGCTGCATCGCTATCTCTCCAATTGTAAACGGATTTATTTACAGAATCTTTACCACTTCCTATTACCAGAACTAAGTCAGATTTTTCTGGGGTAGGTAAAATACGCCATTGAATTTGTTTCTCGCGACAGGAAATCAAAACAACATGGAAATTGCTTTCCATTTCGGAACCGGACCGTGACCCGTAAATGACGTCAAATCTGACGTTTTCATAAAAATAGTCAACCAGTGAGTTTTGCAGGGTTTCAATTATTCTATTGAGTCTGATCGTTAGCGAATCCTCCGGGCCGTAAAGTAAACCCAGATCGATTGACTCAGCTATTTGGCCTAAAACCGTAGTCGGAAAGAATGCTTCGCCACAATACCCCAGTACATCGGGAGAAAACTTGCAGGCGAATAGTTTCCGACCCGCATTCCAACCTCCCGTCGGGGTCGAGATGCGACTATCGCTTGCTAGATACAATGAAGAGTTCCGACGCTGATCAACCCCTGTCCAACACATCAACGAAGTCATAAAAAGTTCCCGAAGACTTGACGATAAAACTATCATTTATCTATTGTTAAATCGAGCTCATAAGTTGCAGTTTTCTAATTCTGTAACCGGGCTAAAGAGCAACTCCCTGGATCTCCACCAACTGAATAATATGGGGATGTCGAGGCGGCTCCTTTACCCAGAAGAAATTCTGGGTAAGGGATCAGGGTTTCGTTTATTCCCCCGATTTCGTCCTTAAATTCAAATCTAAGATAGTTTCTGTCGCCGTTATGAGCAATTGACTTGCTCGTTATGGCTGAATGATATACAGTTATCGCAAAAGTTCACACAATTAGGAGCTCCCATGAAAGTACTCACAACTTTGATTGTCTGCTGTATCCTTTTCGCGACAGTGTCTGTCTCATTTGGTCAAACAGCGGCTTTGTCGACTAGCCC
>VBAT01000092.1 GCA_005884665.1 Bacteroidota bacterium | reverse complement strand
TGATTTCCGTGTTCAGAAAATGACAGAGAATCTTTTCAACAAAGTGATTCATTAATGACCATTACCGCTTGTGGTTTTTTAAATAGAGTAATAAAAAAAATTAGTTTTCATTTCCCCAAAGTTTTGTTCCATCTCCTTTTGATTTTCTCCAGGCATCACGCCATTTGTGAATATCAACCGGGTTGATCAGCGGCATGGGTTCTCTTTCTTTTTTTGGTTTGATCGCGGGTACCCTGTCAGCCTGTGACTGGTACCAGTATGCTACACTCCGAAGATCCAATATCAAAACATTGTTGTGCCCATGCTCAATGGTGAATTTTAAGGATTTGTCGAAATAGATAGGATCAACAATATTAAACCGGTAAACATGTGTTCTGCCAAGCCAGCCATTGCTTGTATAAGCAAGGTCGCTTGTGTTAACCCGCGGATAGCCAAAGTAAGGAGTTTGGAAAGGCTCTTTAGGGCTCCACGATGTATTGAAATAATCTTCGGTTCCTGTACCGTGCAATACCGGCGTGTTACTTCCATCGATAAAGATCATATCATCACCTTCTCCGTACCATATGGGTGTAGGAGAGTGGATATAATAGTTTACGCCAACAAGTTGACCTTTCCCTTTTATATCTGCTATCAGGTAATTTCTTTTGGTGTCACGGTTGCTTTTCTGGGGGCCTAGTACGCCCCACTCGTTTTCTCTTTCAGTGTTATCCGTCTCAGTCAGTTCACGATTATACCAGGCATGAAAACGGCCCATATCAGCAGGGAGTTTTTCCATTTCATAATAATCCACGAAATAATAAAATGCATCAATCGGTTTCTCACCCTGGTTCTCAATTTCAATTCTTGCTCCTTTTTCAAAAGGCATCATAAAATAACTAACCAGGGCTTTTGCGCCACCCGGTGCCGCATTCAGCGGTTGCGAATAAAAAGGATATGATTCATTCCATCCCTGTCCGAAAAAAGAACCTATCGGTGATTCAACCGAAGCAAAATCATTATTATCCCAATACATTCTTATCACAAGGTCATCTCTTTTCAAACTTTCCGGACCCGGTGCTATTGTGATCCAGATATGATTGATGATTCCCGATCCCTTTATATTGAAAATTTGTTTTTTTTCTCCTGGCTTTATATTTTCAAAGCGGTCGTTATTGTTGCCACTGGTATCATAGCTGCTGACTCTTTTTGATTTAATACCGTTCTTGATTTGTGCAATAGAATACATATCGCTGCCGGGCGATTGTGCCAATGAGATCAAAACAGAACCAAAAGCCAAAAGTAAAAAGATCAGTTTTTTCATGGCAGTAGTGTTGAGTGGTAAATTAGTATGGATATGCTGATTAGTTTTTGCTTAATTTCTTTGAAGCTAAATTTCTTTGATGCTTCTTCATTTACCTTTACGCTAGCCAAAGGTTTATCGGAATAAACTATTGCTTCATAGGCTCTAAATTCTTCATCCTTCGAGGGGTTCAATATTTTCAGCCTTACAACGTGTTTTGTTTTGGGTAGATCATATTTCCAGCATAGATCATAACGACGGGTAGTATAACTGGTTGGCAACTGTGGTGATTCAACAAGTTTGCCGTCTACATATAATTCAACATTGAAAATATACCCGGATGCGTTTGCCCAACTGGCCGTTTCACCTTTTAATACAAAGCCGGTTCCTTCAAATTCGAAACTGATCTCATCTTTGCCGGCTGACCACTTTACTGGAATTTTGTCAATTGGATATAGCCCGGCAAAACTTTCTTCAAATTTTACAGGCAACGGTTGTTGCGTTTTGATGATTACCGCCTCATTGTTAATTGTACCTCCGTTTTTTTGAATATTGTTTAATGCATGTTTAAAACCAATTTCATAGACATCTTCCAGGCTCATAGTAGTATATTTAAAATCTATACTTTCTGCTTCCTTCAACCCCATTTTCCAATAGGACGGTATTTTATCATAACCAACAATTGTCCCTAACACTCCGCCGGCCGTAGATGGATTACAATCCGCATCCTGTCCGCAGCGGGTAGTTATTTCCAAGGTTTTTGTAAAATCTTTTTGCCCGTATAAAAGTCCAATTACCACATACGCAGCATTAACATTTGCATCAATGTTAAAGGGAGCAAATACGCCATCGGGACAACCAATATCATCTGCCCATTTCTTTTGTACTTCCAGCCAGGTTTGTTTCCAGTCGCCAGGATATTTTTTATGCCAGTTAATTACATCACTGATGCATCGATAAAATTTACTTTGTTTGGGAATTGCTTTCAGCGCTTCACTAACTATATAATTAATGTTACCGGAAGTAAAGGCCAATGAATACATAGCGCCGACATATACACCCCCATACCAGCCATCGCCATAGTTCATGATATGACCGATCTTGTCACTCATCGCCGAGGCGGTATTGGGCATGCCGGGGCTCATCAATCCGGCAAAATCGGATTCTATCTGGTAATCGATGCAATCTGCATGAGGGTTATTCATCCAATAGCCTGATTGAGGTGCTTTGATACCATGCTGAATATTGTAACGACCAACCTGGTTAGCATGCCATAACATATAACCCGCATTGGCATACGCATTGGCAAACGAATCAAGCGGCGCATCAAAGCCATATTTTTCAAATACGTCTACGAAAGTCAGGTCCATATACAGATCATCATACAATCCGGGATTATTGATCATGGTATTTTTTAAATAACCATCATACCATTTTAATGATTGGTAATCCCCGATAAATGTACCGTTGAACCGAAATTCATAGGGTCCGCCAAATGTCACACCTATCGTTTGCCCGGCCCACCCACCTTTAATTTTATCACGTAGCTGTTGTTTGCTTATTGTAATTGTTTTGGTCTGGGCATTGCTTATCGCTATAAGAAAGAATAGGAATACAGAAAGCAGGTTTTTTTTCATGATAATTATTTTTTATCTCATTAAGATTAATCTCAGCTATTGTTTGACCAATTGCCGGAGGGCCGATAATCACCCCGGAAATGGCAGGTTATTTGTTTCTGCGTACCCGCCTCTTTCTTCTCCGGTTGAACTCTCGTTTGTATTTATCAAATATAAACTCAAACAATAATAAACCAATACTGAAAACACTATGCTGAATACCGGTAAATAAAAAATAAAGGAATATTTGCAGCATAGTGCAGGATAGTTTCGGTATTTAATCTTTCTAATTTTTCAGCGTCATTTGTTTTGTTGCCTGCTTAAACGATTTAAATACGGTTGCTATGTGTCAAAAATTTCTGCGAACAACGCTGTCGCTATTTTTTTTATCCCTGTTATTTCCTTTAGTTTCATTCTCCCAGCAAAGCATTCGTGTCAGCGGAAAAATAAAAGACGCTGATAATAACCCGGTGGCCGGTGCGAGTGTTTCGGTAAAAGGTACCAGTAATGCGGGAACCGTTGCCGGTGATGATGGCAGCTACACAATCGAGGTCTTGTCAAATGCTACGTTAATTTTTTCTTCATCCGGATATGACCCGCGGGAAGTAGCTGTTAACAATAAACAACAGCTAGACGTAGTACTTAATTCAAAAGCGTCAGAATTATCCGACGTGGTGGTTATTGGTTACGGTAGCCGGCAGAAAAAGGATATCAATGGCGCCATTTCAACCATTAAGCCCAAAGACATTGAAAAAAGTACTGCTTTGTCACCCGAATTGGCTATGCAGGGACAAATGGCTGGTGTGGATGTAACGTCGGCTGGCGGTAATCCAACGGCCAGGCCAATCGTTCGCATCCGCGGTACCACTTCTTTTAATAACGCGGACCCCTTGTATGTCATTTACGGCGTCCCTTTTTATGAGGGCGGGTCGGGAGCCGTGGTGGATCCTACAAATGATCCTACCCGAAGGGGCCCGATAAATATTTATACGATCGTTAATCCTAACGACATTGAATCAATCTCTGTTTTGAAAGATGCCTCTGCCTCGGCGATTTACGGGGTAAGGGCGGCGAACGGGGTAATACTGATCACTACAAAACAAGGAAAGAAAGGGAGAGTAAAAGTCGAT
>VBAT01000091.1 GCA_005884665.1 Bacteroidota bacterium | reverse complement strand
AGGGCGGTGTATCGGGCACATTTACAGATGAGAAAGGAAATTTCAAACTCGTCACTAATCAGAAACCTCCATTTACAATTGTTATATCATCGGTAGGATTTGAAACACAGGAGATAGAGGTAAGGAGCGAAACTGATGTTATCCAGGCGGATCTCAAACCTGGTGCAAGTCTTGGCGTGGAGGTGGTTGTTTCAGCAAGCCGTGTTCCGGAAAGGATCCTCGAGTCACCTGTTTCTATCGAGCGGATCAGCTCATTGAACATAAGGAACGCGCCAGCGGCTAACTACTACGATATCCTCCGAAATATAAAAGGTGTTGACGTAACATATTCGAGTCTTACTTATGCTACCCCCAGCACCCGCGGATTCAATGGCAGTGGAAATGCGAGGTTTAATCAACTTGTTGATGGAATGGATAACCAGGCCCCGGGTCTCAATTTCTCTGTTGGCTCGGTTACTGGTCCCTGTGAGTTGGATGTAGAAAGCATGGAGCTTCTTCCGGGCGCCTCTTCAGCTTTATATGGTCCGGGTGGAATGAACGGAACCTTATTGATCAATAGTAAGAACCCATTCAAATACCAGGGTTTGAGTTTCCAAATCAAGCAGGGTATCATGCACACGGATCATCAGCAAACAAGTGGTCCAACTCCTTATTATGACTGGGCTCTCAGATGGGGACAGAAGGCGTCAGAAAAACTTGCCTTTAAAATTACCGCTGAAATGATCCATGCGGTGGATTGGCTTGCCAATGATACTTCCAATTACCTTGCTGGAAACGTCGCAGCAGGACAATATGGAAATGTGATTCCAGGTACACCAATTACAATGGAGTGAATGTGTATGGAGACGAAACCTCCCTGGACATGAAACTGTTTGCATCAAGTATTGGTGCGGCCATTAAAGCTGGAATACCTCCGGCTGCAGCTCCATTGATTGATGCGGTTGTGAATTCAATAAATACAGCGCCTGCGGGTACTACCAATGTTTCACGCACTGGTTATTATGAGAGGGAAGTAGTTAATAAATACACTGTCAACTTCAGGCTGGGAGGCGGCGTATATTACAAACTGACTCCGGGACTGGAACTTTCCCTGATGGGCAATTGGGGAACAGGAAATACTGTGTACACCGGGAGTGACCGTTATTCCCTCAAGGATCTGAAAATGGCGCAATATAAACTGGAATTAAGAGCCGCTAGTTGGTTTTTGCGTGCATATACAACGCAGGAGAATTCTGGTGAATCATATAATTCAACGGTGACCACGCAGCTTTTTAATGAAGCGTGGAAGCCGAGTTATAATCCGGCCAACGCTGCCGGAAGCTGGTATCCGCAGTACACCCAGTATTACATTCTTGCGAGGGCTGGATTGCTTCCAGGCTATATTCCCGGATTAGGAGCTGATAATACTAACGCGAGTAATATTGCCCGCTCATATGCAGACATTGGACGACCAGTTTCCGGTTCCACGCAGTTTAAGCAATTGTTCGACCAGGTGCGTAAGAAACCTATACCTCAAGGAGGAATGTTCCTTGACAGATCCGATCTATATGCAATAGAAGGCCAATATAATTTCTCGGATAAGATTAAGATTGTCGAATTAATTGTGGGCGGAAACTGGAGACAATATCATTTGGATTCGAAGGGAACTCTTTTTGCTGATTCAACAGGACCGATTGCCATCAATGAACTGGGCGGATATGCGCAGGTTTCAAAGAGCTTCATGAATAACAGGTTGAAATTAAGTGCAGCTGGCAGATACGACTATAACGAAAATTTTCCCGGCAGATTCACTCCAAGATTTACTGCAGTAGTGAAAGCAGCGGAGAATCACAACATTCGCGCCTCTTATCAAACAGCCTATCGTTTCCCTACAACACAAAATCAATGGATCAATCTTATCATTGGAGGTGGAACCACTCTTATTGGAGGATTACCTGAATTAAGGAAGTTCTATCACTTCGATACAAATCCACCTGTATCCCTCGAGAGCGTACAGGCAGGAGCGCCGAAAGTTGCTGAGTTCCCTGAGTACAAACCGGAAACAATGCGTTCTTTTGAGGCCGGATATAAAGGCCTTTATGCGAAAAAAGTTGTTGTTGATCTGTATGGGTATGTTGGCAAATATGAAGATTTCCTCGGTCGCAGAATTGTAATTCAAAGTCCGGGTACGCCACAACAGCGGAACTTCTCAGTTGCAGTGAATAGCAGCAGTACAGTAAAAACATATGGATTCGGCGGAAGCATCGATTGGTTGCTGCCAAAAAATTTCCTTGTTGGAATTAACGCAAGCACGGATAGGATCACTGATGTACCTGCCAATTTTGTTGCATTCTTTAACGTGCCTTCTTATCGGTTAAACATCACAGTGGGTAATTCAGGATTTGGTTCGCAAAACAGGTTTGGATTTAGCATTTCTATGAGAGACCAGGATGGTTTCTTTTATGAGAGCGATTTCCGGCAGGGTTATGTGAAAGGTTATAGCACATTTGATGCGCAGGTAAGTTATAAGATTCCTGCTCAACGTTCCATCATCAAGCTCGGTGGAATGAATATCCTGAACGATTATTATCAAACGGGCTTCGGCAATCCAAAAATCGGCGGATTGTATTACCTGAGCTTTGGATATAATGTATTCTAATTCACGATGGATTTTAGTTAGTACGATATAAAGGCTCCCTTGGGGAGCCTTTTAATTTAGTTCTGATGTCTCTCAGGATGAAAATCTTAGTCGACAAATTCAGAAACATTTCGATTCTTCTTATTTCCTTTAGGAGGATGCGGGTGGGTCACACATTAAACCTGAAGTGCATAATGTCTCCGTCTTCAACCAAGTAGTCTTTTCCCTGCACTGCAAGTTTGCCCGCGTCGCGGCAAGCTGCTTCGGAGCCATATTTAATAAAGTCGGCGTATTTGATCACTTCGGCGCGGATAAATCCTTTTTCAAAATCAGTATGAATGACTCCTGCTGCCTGAGGAGCTAACATCCCATTTGTGATTGTCCAGGCGCGAACTTCTTTTTCGCCCGCAGTGAAATAAGTGA
>VBAT01000006.1:202132-229358 GCA_005884665.1 Bacteroidota bacterium | reverse complement strand
TCACGCACTGTTTTTACAATATCATTAGTAGCCAGCGCCACGTGTTGCACCCCTTCGCCGTCATAAAATTCAAGGTATTCTTCGACCTGAGATTTTTTCTTTCCTTCCGCCGGTTCATTGATCGGGAATTTGACAAAACCGTTCCCGCTGCTCATGACCTTGCTCATCAAGGCTGAGTATTCTGTTGAGATATCCTCGTCATCGAAAGAAAGAATATTTTTAAACCCCATGACATCTTCATAGAACTTCACCCAGGGATTCATCTGGTTCCACCCTACGTTGCCCACGCAATGGTCCACATAAAGAAGGCCGGTATCAGTGGTTTTAAAATGAGAGTTGCTCCAGGCCCTGTATCCCGGCATGAAGGCACCCTGGTAATTTTTTCTTTCGATAAACAGGTGTACTGTCTCCCCATAGGTATGTATTCCACTCATGACAAGCTCTCCATCGCCATCTTTTAAAATGGTTGGCTTCATGTAACTCTTTGCCCCGCGTTCAGTAGTCTCTTTCCAGGCACTGGCTGCATCGCTAACTCGTAGTGATATTGCTTTTACACCATCACCGTGTTTGTAAATATGATCTGCGAGTGCGTTGCCGGATCTTATAGGTGTAGTTAGTACAAATGTGAGCTTATGCTGTCGTACCGCATAACTGGCCCTGTCCTTTACACCCGTCTCCGGACCAGCATACGCCAGTGCTTTGAAACCAAATGCGGTGATATAATAATGGGCTGCCTGCTTGGCATTGCCCACATAGAATTCAACGTAGTCCGTTCCCTCCAATGGTAGGAAATCCGTAATCGTGTTTTGCCTGTTATCCGTTTTAATAGTTGTTGCCATATCAAAAAATTTCTTTGAAGTAAAGTAATGTAAAGGATGAAGGGTTTGGCTCCATTTAGCACCCGGATGCATCGATGGCGAGTGTTTCCATCAGCAGGCTGAACTGATTGCGATGGTCGTTGAATAATTTATGAGGATAGTCGGGCCGCATAATGTAAAATTAGAAAAAATTACCAGTGAATCATCCGGGACGAAATAAATTCATGAGTCGCTATTTCGTTTCCGGGCCTGGAACGCTGATTGTTATGATGATCATGATTTCTTAGGATATCATTTCAATCATAAATATCTGCGGGATCTGCGTTCTTACTTCCTGGTAAAATCATTTATTTAATAAGGCAATTACCAGCCCCTATCTTTGCGCCATGTTAAAAATAGGCATCCTCGGTGGAGGACAATTGGGAAGGATGTTACTTCAGGCAGCAGCCAACTACCCTGTTGAAACCTTCGTACTTGAGAACGACCCGGAATGCCCCGCCGCTCATCTTTGCCATCATTTCACAAAAGGCGACATCAAAAACTTTGATGACGTATATCGTTTCGGAAAAGACCTGGATGCCATTACCATCGAAATTGAAAATGTAAACGTTGAGGCTTTGGAAAAACTGGAAACAGAAGGCAAAAAAATATTTCCACGGCCAGCGGTGTTAAAAACGATAAAGAATAAAATCCTGCAGAAAGAATATTACCGGTCACACGATATTCCTACTTCAACATTCCTGGTCACCAACAACATCAACGAACTAAAACAGCAGGAGGATTTTCTCCCGGCTGTTCACAAACTGGGAGAAGGAGGCTATGATGGCCGGGGCGTACAGGTTTTGAAATCAAAGGCAGATCTCGATAAAGGTTTTGATAAACCTTCCGTGCTGGAAAGATTCATACCGATTCACAAGGAGATCGCCCAGATGGTAGCGATCAATGCAAAGGGTGAAACCGCCTTGTATCCCCCGGTCGAAATGGTTTTTGATCAGCGGCTGAACCTGCTCGACTTCCAGGTTTGTCCTGCCGATATTGAAACAAAAACATTGTGGAAAGTGGAAGCTATCGCACTGTCTGTTGTCAGGAATTTCAAATCCCCTGGTATTTTTGCCGTAGAAATGTTGATTGACAGGAACGGTGATGTACTGGTAAATGAAACTGCCCCGAGGGTACACAACAGCGGTCACCATACAATAGAAGCTCATTACAGTTCACAGTTCGATATGCTGTGGAGAGTAATGCTGAATTACCCGTTGGGCAATACTTCATTGATCCTTCCTTCGATCATGGTCAACCTCATCGGCGCCGATGGATGCACTGGCGATGTGAAATATGAAGGGCTTGATGAGGTACTGAAGATTGAAAATGCTTTTGTTCACCTGTATGGTAAAAAGCAAACAAAGCCCGGCAGGAAGATGGGACATGTGACCATTATGAGCCGCGAAAAACAGGATCTTACTTATAAAGCAAATATCGTTAAGCACACATTAAAGGCCAAGGCTTAATGAATCTTCAGTGTTTGCTATTAGAATTTAATCTGGTTAATCAGCCTCTGTAATTCAATCTCAGAAGATTTCGCTGCGAAGGTAAGATTGGTTAATGCGAAAGCGGTATTTTGAAAGCTCTCCTGCGCCTGTCTCACTTCCAGAATAGTAGCTTCTCTGTATTGATACCGTAGCAGGACCAGGTTCAGGAGTTTTTGGGCCAGTTCCAAATTCTTCCTGCCTGTCTCTAATTGTTGCAGGTTTGTGGAGTATGCCTGAAAAGTTCTAACCGCATTGGAGGTGTAGTCCCTTATCAAAATGTCTCTTTGTAAGCCGGCATTTTGCACATTTATTTCAGCTACTTTTTCCTGCCGCTTATATATGGACCCATTGAAAATAGGGATGCCCAGGGCAATAGCGCCTGAGGGTCCATAGCTCCGGTTCAGCAACACGTTGCCGGCGGCTACCTGGTTACGCGTAAAATTATAAGCAGCCGTAGCGCGGACCGTCGGGTAGCGCTGAGCCCCGGTTTCCTTTACTATCAGCTCATTGATACGTACCTGGTCGATGGCGGCCAGGATATCCGCATTCTGGTGAATACTGCTAAGAATATCGCCGAGCACGAGCGTTCTATCGACAATGATAGTATCAACAATGGAAATCGCTGAATCGGGCTTTAGTGTAAGTAATGTAAGTAAACTGGTTTTTGCCTGGTCTACCACCAACATTTGGGACGTCTTTAATTGTTGCAGGTTGTTCAGGTCCAATTGCGATTGGAAAAGATCCGCATTGTTGGCCATGCCTACCGATTGTTGCGCTTTTACAATCTCCAGCCTTTTCTGCGCCACATCAATCGAAAGATCAAACGTCTTTACATAAGCCTGTTGACGAATAACGTCATAGTAAGCAGTCATCACTTGCGCTATTACATTTTGAACCTGCGAATTCAGGTATTTTTCGTTTTGTAACTCAAGTTGCTCCAATCGTTTCCGTGTAGCCATCACTCGAAATCCATTGTATAACAGCATGCCCGCCGTGACATTTGCCGACAGGTTGTTGGCGGGCGCCGCAGAACGTTTTATTTCCTGGCCGGTATTCAGTTTTTGGTTTACATTGATCAACTGTTCATTGTCTGATGCCGTAGCTGCCACCTGAGGAAGTCCACCAGCCACGCCGACATAATTATTGATCTTTGCTATCTCGAGATTATTTCGTTGCAGCTGGATGTCAAGACTGTTTTTTAAAGCTATATTGATGGCATCCGGCAAGTTGAGGTTCTGAGAAAAGCTACCAGCGGTAAAACAAAGAAATATGGTTCCCAGTAGGAAGCCTTTTTTAAACTTCAATCCTTTTCGTTCTATAACCGTGTACAGTGATAATTGCGTTTGCTTCATAATCAAAACTATTTCCCTTGGGGCTCGGTTTGAGTTTCCGTAGTTGAATCCTCGTTTGGAATTGCATCACCTTCTCCTTTGGCGTGTTTACCGGAAATATAGCTGTAAACAGCAGGTATTACAAACAAGGTAAGTATCAATGAAAATAAAATACCGCAAACAACCACCACTCCGAGGGGAACGCGGCTGGTTGAAGAGGCTCCAAGGCTCAATGCGATCGGTAGTGCCCCGAGCGAAGTCGCTAAGCTTGTCATCAGGATTGGCCGCAACCGCTGTGCAGCAGCATCGATCACGGCTTCCATTTTTTTCAATCCATGACGCCTGCGCTGGTTGGCAAATTCAACAATTAATATACCATTCTTCGTTACCAAACCGATCAACATGATCATGCCTATCTGCGAAAAAATATTCAATGTCATATTAAATATCCACAAGCTTAGCAAGGCCCCGGCCCATGCCAGGGGCACAGTGAACATGATCGACAACGGATCGAAGAAACTTTCAAACTGAGCTGCCAGGATCAGGTAGATCAGCAGCAGGGCGAGCATCAAAGCAAAAAATGTGTTGGAAGAACTTTCTTCGTAATCTCTCGAAGGACCCGATAGAGCCGTCTGGTAAGATTCATCTAATAAGCGTGCGGCGATCTTTCTCATCGCTGCAACCCCATCGCCAATCGTATAGCCTTCCGCCAATGAAGCCGAAATAGTAGCCGCTTTATACCGATTGTAGTGAAAAAGTGTTGTCGGATTGGTGCTTTCCTGCAAGCTGATAACGGATGACAGGGGTATGCTTTCGCCCCGGGCATTTCGCACATACAACCTTTCTATATCGCCGGGCTTATCCCGGTCGCTGCGCTCGACCTGGGCAATGACTGAATATTGAAATCCATTTTTTGTAAAATAAGCAAGCCTGCCCCCGCTAAATGCTGCCTGTATGGTGGAGACCACATCCTGTGTCGATAATCCAAGGTCTTTGATCTTCATCCTGTCTACGGTAAGTTGTAGTTCAGGCCGGGTAAACTTGAGATTGACATCTGCATTTGAGAACGTCTTATCTTTTCGCACCTCTTCGAGAAACTTCGGAATAATATCTCTCAGCTTATCGAGGTCCTGGTTTTGTAAAATAAACTGTACCGGTAAACTTCCGCGACCACCGAATCCAACTGATATGGTTTGTTCCTGGGTGGCAAAGATCCTGGCCTCATTGAAACGGGATAGCTTTCGTTGCAGGTCATTAGTTATTTCGTTTTGCGAACGTTTACGTTCCTTTGGGTCAACTAAACCAATACGTGGGGACGCGCTGTTCGAATTGCCGCCGCCCGGGCCTCCGCCCGGCGTACGGGTGAATACAAAATCGCGTTCCGGTACCGAGTCATACAGGTAATTGGTGATCCTGTCGGCAACCTTTTGCATATAATTATAACTGGTTCCTTCCGGTGCTGTGACATTAAAGCGGATACTACTCCGGTCCTCCATTGGAGCCAGTTCACTTTTTAAATTGAGAAATGAGATCACCCCAACGATTACGCAGATACCGATGATCACAAACGCCATCCAGCGGACTTTCATAAACCGGGTCAGTGCATTGCGATAACCGTTTTCCAATCCGCTGAAAAACGGTTCGGTCTTCCTATAAAACCATCCGTGTCCAGTCTTCTTTCGATGCAATAAAACGTTCAATACAGGTGTGATGGTCAGCGAAACAAATGCAGAAACCAATACTGCGGCCGCGAGGGAAACTCCGAATTCCCTGAATAAGCGTCCCACGAAACCCTGGAGAAATATCACGGGCAGGAACACAACCGCGAGTGTAAGAGAAGTTGAGATAACAGCGAAGAATATTTCTTTGCTTCCCGCAACGGCAGCCTGACGGATAGGCATTCCCTGCTCGAGTTTACGGAAAATATTTTCGGTAACAACAATCCCATCGTCAACCACCAGCCCAGTAGCCAGGACGATTGCTAATAGAGTCAAAATGTTTATCGAAAACCCGGCCAGGTACATGATAAAGAAAGTAGCTACCAGTGAAATTGGAATGTCTATCAACGGCCGGATGGCGATCAGCCAATCGCGGAAAAATAGAAAGATGACCAGCACCACAAGGATGAATGAGATCACCAGCGTATCTTCTACCTCTGCCAAAGACCTGCGGATGTTCTTGGTGTTGTCAATTAATACTTTTAACTGGATATCAGATTTAGATCCTCTTTCAATCTGTTCGATTCGCTTATAGAATTCATTGGCTATCTCGATATTGTTAGCGCCGGGTTGAGGCACGATAGCCAGGCCAACAGCATTTACCCCGTTATATTTCCATGATTGTTCAAGCTGTTCAGGAGCCAATTCCACCTTAGTAACGTCACCAAGCCGAACAATCCCCGTGCTGTCTGACCGGATTATAAGGTCGCGAAACTGTTCTTCCTTTGTCAATCTTCCGAGGACACGAATAGTCAAATCGGTATTACTTCCGGAGATCCTTCCTGGCGGCAATTCAATATTCTCGCTGTTCAGCGCATTGCGTATGTCCGAGAATGCAACATTATAGGCGATCATCCTGTCAGGGTTCAGCCAGATTCGCATGGAATAGCGTTTCTGCCCGAAAATATTGACGGCACTTACCTGGTTGATCGTCTGTAATTGTTGTTGCAGTACGTTTTCCGCATAATCGCTGAGCTCCGATAAACTCTTTGTCTGGCTTTGCACTGCCAGTATCAATATAAAATCACTGTTGGCATCTGATTTGGAAACCACAGGTAGCGCATCAATATCGTCAGGAAGGCTCCTGGCTGCCTGTCCTACTTTATCACGCACATCACTGGCGGCAGCTTCCAGGTCGACTCCTAAATTAAATTCAAGACTTATATTGCTACTGCCTTGTGAACTCGATGAGGTGATAGTCCGGATGCCGGGAATACCGTTCAACTGTTTTTCCAACGGCTCCGTTATTTCGCTTTCTATAATGTCTGCATTAGCGCCGGTATAGGAAGTGCTGACGGAAATAATCGGCGGGTCGATAGCTGGATAATCCCTTACCGCTAAAAATGTAAGACCAACCACCCCAAACAAAATAATGCCCAGGTTCATCACTGTCGCCAGTACAGGCCGTCGTAGAGATAATTCGGAAATATTCATCAATCGTTATACTAAAAACAGGTTATAAAAAGGGTATCGAAATCCGTAAGGTTTTGATTTATTGTAATTGCTCGAGGGTCTTCACACTCCTTATCTTTACGGGCGCATTAGGTCTTGCAAAAAGCACCCCGGTGACCACGACCGTATCTCCTGGTTTTACTCCCTCGGTTATCTCCACGTTAGCTTCGGTTCGTAACCCGGTCTTTACATTTACAAAGGAGGCCTTCCCTTTTTTTACCAGGATCAACTGGTTGTTCCTGTCGTCAGGGATAATGACATTAGTGGGCACCATGATCGCCTGTTTCGGATTGCCGGATCCGACATACACTTTTACAAAGGCGCCGGGATTGGGCGAACCTTCTTTTAAAATGGCTCTTACAGACAGGTTGCGTGTCTGCCTGTTGGCTTCCGGTTCCAGGGCAATCACCGTTGCAATATGGCGGACTTCTTTTGCTGCATTTATCACCACATCTACCGCTCCTCCAATTTTTATCAGATCACCGTATTGCTCGGGGAGCGTAAAATCGATTTTTGAATCGCCGGATTTCTGAAGTGTGGCAATTACTGTCGCCGAACTTACATATGCGCCCGGGCTTACCTGGCGCAACCCGATCGTGCCGCTAAACGGAGCACGGATCACCGTTTTTTCAATCAGTGTTTGGGTGTAAACGATATCTGCCCGAAGGCTGTTAACCTGGTTGACCACCGCATCATAATCGCTTTGATTGACCCCGCCTACGTCCAGTAAGGTTTTCAGTCTTTTTTCATTGGTCTCGGCAAGTTCAAGCTGCACTCTGCTTTTTTGTAGTTGTGCCTGGAGATCTGCACTATTTATACGGGCCAGGACAGCTCCCTGTGCTACCCGTTTTCCTTCCGGAACATTCAGATAGGTTAACCTGCCCGCGACCTCGGGACGCAACTCGACCGACTCGTTGGCAGTTACAGTTCCATTAGCTTCTATAATATTTTTGACAGGCTCGGCATTGGCGATCATCACGTCCACCACAGTAGGTGGATTTTCTTTGGGCTTATTGGTGGCGGATTTGCTCTTGCAGGCGAAAAGACTTCCAACAAAAATCAAACTGGCGAAAAAAGTAAATAACTTATTGATCCGGTGCATGAATTCCTTTTTGATAATAGGCCAAATATATATAGTTTTCCTTCTTATTCGATTGTCGCCACAAGTAGCGGGAAAATATGCGGATAGGACGATGAAAATCCCGATTGCTTGCTCGATTATGCGTTTAATTGATAAGTGGCAATGCGGCCATTGACAGCGAAGTTTTTTACACGATAAAAAACCTGTTTCTTTGTTTTCTATTCTAATACAAATTTAATGGACCCTCTCGTTGGTATCATCATGGGCAGCGACAGCGACCTGACTGTTATGGAGGCAGCTGCTGACATATTGAAACAATTTGATATCCCCTTCGAGGTTACTGTTGTCTCCGCTCATCGCACCCCTCTGCGCATGATGGAATACGCAAAAAAAGCAAAGGAAAGAAGGTTGAAAGTAATCATCGCCGGGGCTGGCGGTGCAGCGCATCTGCCCGGCATGGTGGCCTCAATCACCACACTTCCGGTAATCGGCGTACCTATCAAATCTTCCAATTCGATAGATGGATGGGATTCGGTTCTTTCCATTTTGCAAATGCCGAATGGAGTACCGGTCGCTACGGTGGCATTAAATGCGGGAAAAAATGCCGGGATCCTGGCTGCAGAGATCATTGGATCATCTGATGAAGCCGTTTCAAAAAAAATAGCTGACTATAAGAGCTCTCTCAATAATGAAGTGATAGAAAAGGCCAGGAAAATGAAGAAAGACGGATGGGAGAATAATTTTGATTGAGCCGGGACTACGGAGTCGGGATACTGGATGCAGGTTCTGGATGCTGGCGCAACCTATTGGCATCGAAAATCCAGTATCCAGCATCCAGCATCGAGTCCGGAACTGGTAACTGTGTATGGAAACACATCCCGATGGCATCTCAACGTTTCAACCTGCAATACATGAGATGCCTGATTCTATTTATTATCGCTATTGGTTTCGTTCAATGTAACCAGTCAAAAGGGGAAAATAAATCTTCTCAAAAGCAGTATACTACTTATTCTGACTCTCTCCAACAAAAAACATACGCGGAAATAAAGGAAGACATAGCCGCTAAAAGAAAAAAATTTGCAACGCAATACCCCGTATTGACTGATACGGCTCAAAGGCTCATCAATGAATTCTGGGTACACACAGTCAGCCATGATCTTTTCAATCAATGGGAAGGCACACCCTGGGATTTTAATGGAATTGCCAGGGAACCGGGTAAGGGAACCATCGCCTGCGGTTATTTTGTAAATACGCTGCTGCAGGCCATGGACTGTAAAATAAACCGGGTTAAATTGTCCATTTGCCCATCTTCTGAAATGATGAAAAGCCTCGTACCACATCAAAAATTGAAAAACCTGAGTTACCTGAGCTATGCCAATTTCAATGACACCCTGGGGCGGTGGGGAAACGGTGTTTATATAGTCGGCCTCGATTTTCATACAGGCTTTATCGTGCATGAGGGAAAGGACAACTGGTTCATTCATTCAAACTATATTGGGAGGAAAGGTGTAACCAAAGAGACAGTACTGGCATCTGAAGCGCTGAGATTTTCCAAAACAAGATGGTTGATCTCTTTGACAAAAGACAGGGAATTCCTTGAAAAATGGCTGCGAGGTATCTAAATAACAATCGCCGCTAAGACACTAAGACTCACGAGGATTACCCGGTGTTATTTCGATCCCTGGTGCCTTTAACATAATAGGGCAGCCACGGATACACCGATGACGAACATGTTATTCGCTTTATCCGTGTATTCCATGGCCAAATTTTCGAAATGATACACCACCTGGCATTAAGAAATTTGCCATGGCCGCGGCAATTCCGTAAATTCATAGCATAAAAATTTGCCATTATGAAAAGCGTATCCGCAGTGCTCCGCCGTAAATCCGCATCTGTTGCATCCGTCTCCCCTTCGGCTTCGGTCATGGAAGCATTGAAAATAATGGCGGAAAAAAATATCGGGTCCGTTGTGGTAATGGAGAATGACCGCTACCTGGGTATCATGACGGAGCGGGATTATTCACGAAAAGTAATATTGAAGGGAAAAAACTCTACCGATACACATGTGTCAGAGATCATGTCTGCCGATCTTCCCGTCATAAAACCTTCTGATAGTATAGACCACTGCATGGAACTGATGACCAACCTGAACATTCGTTACATGCCTGTATTTGACAATAACAGGCTCACTGGTATTATCTCCATGAGCGACGTGGTAAAAGAAACGATCCTTGCGCAAAAAGACACGATTGATCATTTGCAGAATTATATCCAAAGCTGAGAAGAACCTCCTGCCGGCAGACAGGTCATGAATGTAGAATTATGAATTGTGGAAGCCAGGGACGCTATTCAGCACTTACAACTTATTACTTGCAACTTACAACAGTAAACTCCTGCTCCAATCCCAACGAATGCTCAAATAACATCTGAATGAATTCCTTTCCCCATTTTGCATAGTAATAAAGCATGTTATCATGCCGTTCCTGCAAACCGTTTTGGGGAAATAATTTGGCACGAATGGCGCTTATCTGTCTTTGTTGATCCGAAAATTTTCTCTTTTCGGCACGAAGCATTTTCTTTTCCAGTTCCTGCAAGCGGTAAACCGCTTTTTCTTTCAATGCCACCACGTGTTTTGATAAAGTGATGTCAACAGCACTGGCCTGTTTCCTGAATGATTCGTAAAGTTGCTCAACCTGGCTTAGCGAACCATTCAATTTGATGGCATGCTTTGTTTCCTTATCGACGAGTTTTTTAAGCAGCTCCTGTTCCGGTAAAAAGAAATCTTCAATCGTAAATCCCAATTTAGAGATTCTTTGCTGCCAGCTTTTCTCCACGATTAAAAAAGAATTACGCAGTACCAATACCGGATAGGGAACATGATAGCGATTGAACATTTCACCATACTGCAACCAGTAAGCGATCTCTCCTCCTCCACCTATAAAAACAATATTTGGCAGGATCATTTCCTGGAACATTCCCCGCAAAATCACATTTGGACTGAATCTTTCCGGGTGTTCCCTTAATTCATCCAGCAGTTCTTTTTCTGAAAATTCCAGGGCGGCGCTATGTACTTTGTATTTATTACCTTCCTTCACGATCCTTTCCCGTATTCCCTTTTCCAGGTAAAACAGGTTGATGTCTCTTGGATGAGCCTGTACTTTATACCCCGCAGACTGTATCTTCTCTGCTGTTTTGCTCACCAGCCCGGACGGATGTTGGTGTAGCAGGTCGTCTTCAAAAACCGCCGCGGCCAGTTTTTTCAGGTCAGCGCTATCTGGTATCAGGATAACGAGGCCAAATTCTTCAAAGAGTGCATTCACCATTTGAAATGTAGCCACCTGTATCGAAACGCCTTTTACAAAAAACTTCCGGATAAGCCCTACGATTTCCTTACCAGCAGGTAATACGGCAAGCTGCCCTTCCGCGATGTCTATCAACTTCAGTAAGCCGGCATCTACTATCATTCTTCCTACAGCGCCGGTTTGCCGGGTCTGCCAAACCAACTTTTCATCCTCAATATAAATATGATTCAATTCCTCCAGGTCGGCATCTTCAGAACCCATGTAATACACTGGAACAAACCTGTATTGCGGTAAAGAGCTTTGTAAATGAGCCGCCAATTTAATGGTATGGAGGATCTTGTAAATAAAATATAAAGGCCCTGTAAAAATATTAGGTTGATGGGCTGTTGTAATGGTAAATGTATCCGGGGATAATAAGGCATCGATATTCTCTGCCAGTTTTCCTTTTAATAAATCGCCATACTGCGTCTTTAATGTTTCCACCAGGACTTTCCTGTTAGTTGGGTATTTTTTCCGGGCTTCGATGGATTGCCGGATACCGTTTATTGTTGGCGAATAATGAAAGAATGGTCTGATGGCCTCTACCTGGTCAATATAATCTGTGGCGATCTTTGAGAATACTCCGGCCTGGCGGTAAGGTAGTCGGGTAGAAATACAATCCATATAAGATAAAAATAAAAATAGTTGCCCTGGTTTTCCAGCTCACCCTTCAAAATTAACGTTACTTTGGTTATACTCTCAAATAGTAATTGACCAAATATGCAAGACGGTACCAGGTATTATCGGCAGGTTCAGCGGTCCTCGTTTTCTTTAAGAACAATTATTTTACTTCATATGCCACTACTGAGTTTCTCCAGAAAGTGGGAACATATACGGTCTTTGTTTTGGGATCGAACCCGATATCGGCAGTATTCTTTTTTTCCCCGCGGCCATCATACAGTTTTTCTTTTGTTCCATCAGCACTGACATACCAGATCGCACCAGCCCAACAGGAAACAAGGAAATCATTACCCTTCACATTTTCTATTCCGTCGGTACCGCCGTCCATGCCGTCGGCGAGTTTAGTCAGCGATTTATCCTTTTCCACTTTATAGGCGCCCCCGTTATCCAAAATATAAAAATCATCACCTCGTGCCAGTACTCCATTAGGACCTTTCAGGTTATCAAGAAATAATTCAGGCTTTTCATTCTCCACCCTGAATATCTGTTTGGTCTTTGAATCAGAAACATAAACTACTCCTTTCTTATCAACCGTAACATCATTCAAACCCTGCGCTCCCGTCACTGCGATAGATTTCACGATTTTTCCATCTTTAATGTCAATTACGACGAGATTGCCCAGGTCAGCGACATACAGTTTTCCTTTATACACGCCCATTCCTTTAGGTGCATTCAGACCGCTTACCCAATCCACTTTAATGATCTTGCCATCCAGCCCGATTTTTCCCACCGAGCCTTTTCCATCCGCACCCCAGGGATCGGTGCCATCAATATTGGATTCATATAATACTTTATTGTCGGCATCATATAAAACCGACTCCGGCACTTTGAGGACTGAATCGGTTTCCCATTTTTTAACTAACTGGTGCTTTTGCGAAAATGAAATGGAAAGAAAACATGCAATGCATGCGACAGTAGTCAATAACTTCTTCATGATTTTGGTTTTGCTAAAGGTACTAACAGGTCGCTAAACAGAAAGTTCAAATATCAACGGTGGTTTTTGTTGAAAATACTTATGATACACAATTGATAAAATGTAATTTCCGGGAGTTTTTCTCTTTACTTCTGCTCAAACCTTTTGTAATTTCGCCACAGATGGAAAAATATGGAGAAATATTATTGATCGCGATGCCTATCTTCCTGTTACTCGTACTATTTGAAAAATGGTACGGCTGGCGCAAAGGCAGGGATACTGTCCGCAATATGGACATGATCTCCAGTCTCAGCAGTGGCGTGACCAATGTTACAAAGGATGTACTCGGTCTCACTTTCACCATTCTTGCCTACAGCTGGTTTGTAAATCACATTGCGCTTGTTCATATCAAGGCAAGCTGGCTAACTTATGTGATTGCCTTCATAGCCATTGATTTTGCCGGCTACTGGTTACATCGCTGGAGCCATCACATCAATATTTTCTGGAACCTTCACATCATTCATCACAGCAGTGAAGAGTTCAATCTCGCCTGTGCCTTGCGGCAAAGCATCTCCACGATCGTAAACCCTTTTAATTTTCTGTTGATTCCTGCCGCGTTGTTGGGCGTCCCAACGTTGGTAATCGCTACCGTGGCCCCACTGCAATTATTCGCGCAATTCTGGTATCATACACAGCATATCAATAAAATGGGGTTTTTGGAAAAGATCATCGTAACACCCTCCCATCATCGCGTTCATCATGCTATCAACAAAGAATACCTGGATAAAAATCTTTCGCAGATATTCATTTTCTGGGATAAACTTTTTGGCACTTTCCAGGAAGAATTAAAGGAAACTCCACCTGTGTATGGTATTACCCGGCCTGCTGCCACATGGAACCCTATCAAAATTAATTTTCAGCACCTGTGGCTCCTGGTGAAAGATGCCTGGAGAACAAAAAGCTGGAATGACAAATTCACGCTTTGGTTTAAACCGACCGGTTATCGTCCCGCCGATGTAGCAGAAAAATACCCGGTTTATAAAATAGAGGATGTTTATAGTTTCAATAAATATGCACCACCGGCCTCGAGGGCGTTGAACGTTTGGAGCTGGGTTCAATTATTGATGATCCTGCTTTCCGTCAGTTATCTTTTTGGCAATATAGCGTTGATCAATAACCTGGGCAGCTATTGGATATTCTGGTATGGGGCTTTCATATTCCTGAGCGTTTATTCCATGACCGAACTAATGGATCGTAATCCTTTTGCAATTGGTTGGGACATCCTTCGCTGCGGACTTGGTATTGGAATGCTGGGCTGGCAGAATGATTGGTTTGGCGCCAGCACTTATTTTTCTCCAGCTAAATATATACTTGGGGTTTATTTTATTATTTCTGTCTTCGTTACAGGCTGGTTTGTTTATAAACACTATAACGAAGATCATCGCTCTCCTATTCTCATCTCCTAGCCACATCAGTTATATTTCGCACCTACGGCGCGAATCGCAACACCGTATGTGTTGCTGCCACCGACATGTTGTCCCTACGGGACAGGGACATCAACGAGCATCCAACATTCAAATATAATCTCTTCAATCTATCTGGAGCGTCCTTCATTTAACATTCAACATTTAACATTCAAAATAATTCCTTCAATCTTTCTTCAACTTGCTCTCAATATATCTGTCCACCATTTTCTCCAAGATCTTCAAAGTAACCGTTCCCTGCGATAAGATAAGATCATGGAACTCTCTTATATCAAACTTTTCTTTAAGGGTGTCTTCGGCTTTTTTTCGCAGCTCTTTTATTTTTAACTCACCCATCTTGTAAGCAAGTGCCTGTCCCGGCCACGAAATATAACGGTTGATCTCCGTGTTTACTTCATGAAGCGATAATGCGGTATTCTCCGCGAGGTATTTTACCGCCTGCTCCCTCGTCCATCCCTTTGCATGCAACCCTACATCAATAACAAGGCGACATGCCCTCCACATTTCATAAGTAAGTCGCCCAAATTTCGAGTAAGGATCTTTGTAAAAACCCATCTCTTCACCAAGATATTCGCAATACAGCCCCCAACCTTCACCGAAAGCGTTCACATAAAGATTCCTCCTGAATTCAGGAAGATCAGTCAGTTCCTGCGTTAAAGCGATCTGCAAATGATGTCCGGGCACAGCTTCATGCATCGTCAATGATTCAAGCGCATACAATGGACGGCTTTTGAGATCATAAGTGTTGACCCAATATCGACCTGCTCTTTTACTGCTTATGGGCGAACCGGCATACCTTCCAGCCGTATAAGTGGGGGCCAGGTGATCAGGTACAGGCTCAACGCCGTAAGGCTGCCGGGGCAGCTTCCCAAAATATTGTGGCAACTTGCCATCTATCTTCTTGGCTATGTAAGAGGCTTCTTTCAATAATTGCTCAGGAGTCGTAGCATAAAACCTGGGATCTGTGCGCAGGAAAGTGATGAACTCCTGCATCGTTCCCTTGAAGTCTACATCCTTCAACACCTGTTCCATCTGCTTTTTGATCCTTTCCACTTCTTTTAAACCCAACTGGTAAACCTCTTCATAGCTTATGTCCGTCGTGGTATAATGGTGAACCCGCTCCTGGTAGTAAGCCAGTCCATTAGGGAAATTGGAAACACCGATCGTCGTTCTCGTTTTAGGCAAATACTCACTATCAAAAAAAGTTTTTATCTGCCTGAACGATCCAATCGCGTCGTCCCTGACCGCTCTCCTGCCCTCCTCGATGATCTTTGCCCAATCACCATCACTAATGAACGCCGGCTTCGTTTGGAAAGGTCTCCAGAAAACGCTTTGCTCAATGGTGTCGACGATCTGCCATTCATAGGTATTTTCATAGCCATCCAGGATGACCCGTGGCTGGCAAATGCCTAATTGCAAACCTCTCCGCATAAGGTCGAGATTTTCCCGTACATATCTCGGCATATCCCTGAGTGACCGGATATAATTATCATAATCCTTCTTCGTGGTAAACCCACCCGAAGCCAATCCCGGAAGATGGGTATGAAATCCTTCATCAGATAAGATGGGATTCAGGTAAACTTTGAATGTATAATTTGCGATCTCGTCTTCGATATCATATTCGATCAATTCAAGGTTGATCTCCTCATCAAACGCCAACTTTGACTTATCTATTTGCTGTAAACCAGTCTCAATTGACTTGTAGAATGTGTAACGTCTTAAAAAATCTTCTTCTTTTAAAGAGCCGAGCGGATGTCCTTCAGCGCTATCCTTTTTTCTTTCGCGGGTATTAAATTCTTTGATCTCCTTTAATACCTTTTCAATGGCTGTTTCCTGGACGGCGGTTTTCTTTTGTGCGGGAAGAGGAGCTGTCGCAATCAACAGCAGGATGAAGCAGTAGGACCTTTTCATCCTTCTAAGTTATGAGATGGAATTGAGTTCACCCAACACGGCAAAATCACGAAGTAATTTTGTCTTTCGTTAACTTATCATTTACCGTTCGCCACATACCCAGGGGATTTGTATTCTTTAGTTCGTCGGGCAACAATTCATCCGGCCAGTTCTGGTATGCCAGCGGTCTTGCAAAACGCCGGATGCCATCGGCTCCAACAGAAGTGAATCTTGAATCGGAAGTAGCGGGAAAAGGTCCGCCATGCTGCATACTCAGGCAAACTTCAACACCGGTAGGCACTCCATTCAATATAAAGCGGCCGCAGATATTTTTTACTTTCTCCACCAGTTCTTCGTGGGAGCGGATATCATTTTCAGTAGCCATCAATGTCGCAGTCAACTGCCCCTCGAGCTTATCGACCACTTCCAGCATCTCCGCTTCATTCTTGCAACGAATAACTATGGAATACGGACCGAACACCTCGAGATGCAAAACAGGATTATTTAAAAAAGCCTGCCCGCTTGCAGAGGCAATCGTTGGCGCAGCCTGGTTAAATAAAGCTTCTCCCTCGGCGACCGCAACTGTTTCCACATCTTCCTGAGCGAGTGAGTTCGCTCTTCTTTCCACGTAGTTTTTAAAAATACCGGGATGAAGCATGGTCCCGGGTGAAGTATTTTTTATTTCCGTTCCCAGAGCGGAGATGAAGGTTTGCAACTCGTCGCTTTCCATGCCGATAATGAGGCCGGGATTAGTACAAAACTGCCCGACACCCAGTGTAATGGATGAGGCATACAGTTTTGCCACATCCGTCGCGGATTTATTTATTTTTTCAGGCAGGAGGAACACGGGGTTTATGCTACTCATTTCGGCAAATACGGGAATGGGCTCCTTACGCTGGTTGGCCCAATCAAATAATTGTTTGCCGCCAATGAAAGAACCCGTAAATCCAACCGCTTTGACCAGGGGATGTTTAACAAGTGTTTCGCCAACTTCATTACCGGCACCATGTACATGTGCGAAAATCCCTGTTGGCATATTGCAGGCTGCTGCGGCTTTGAAAATCGCTGAAGCCACTATTTCGCTTGTCTTTGCATGGGCTGGATGAGCCTTTACAATTACAGGACAACCGGCGGCAAAAGCACAGGCCGTATCTCCACCGGCGGTTGAATAAGCGAAAGGGAAATTGCTCGCTCCAAATACAACAACTGGTCCTAATGGAACCAACATCTTCCGGATGTCCACCCTTGGAGGATTGCGATCAGGTAAAGCAGTATCGATCCTTACGTCCAGCCAGTCGCCCCGCTCGCAGGCATCTGCATAGGAAGTCAGTTGAAACATTGTCCTTGTTCTTTCATTGCGAAGTCTCGCCTCCGGTAGATTCGTTTCTTCGGCAGCTATTTTTAATATTTCATCACCAAGATTTTCCATTTCTTTCGCGATGGCACGCATAAATGCGGCCCTCTGTTTCAGCGGAAGCTTGCGATAAAGATGAAAAGCGATCCACGCTTCCTGCATTACGTCATCAATCTCCTGTGATGTAGCATCAGTATATTCCATGTATTAATATTGGGACAACAAAGGTAGGGAGCAAAGAAGAAAGATCGTGCTATGGGCCTATGAAATAAATTCAAAAAAGTAATACTAAACCAATATCAAAACCGGTAAATTTATCCTCCTTTAAACACTCGCTATGCTGAAAAAACTTATCTCGTGTAACCTGGCCTTTGTCGTCTCCCTTTATTCGTTTTCCCAAAAAAATGCCGACACCATTGCTATTCTTGATGCTAAAGTAAAAATAGTTGTACCCAAAGAGCTCACGCCAATGAGTGATGAAATGTTTGCGATCAAATATGGAAACAAAAAAAAGCCCATTCTTATCTTATCGGATAAAGATGCTGAAGTTAATCTCCTGGCCGACCTGACGCCGCAACCTGCTACCGAAAATGACCTGGCGGCCTACCGGGATTTCAGGATCGAACAAATAAAAAAGAACAGGTCGGACTTCGAAATAAAAGATAAAGGACTTAAGACAGTCAACGGAAAAAAAGTTGCTTATTTTAAATTCCTGAGCCAGGCAATTGATCAAAAAGTCTTCAACTATTACTTTTTTGCTCTCGTTGAGGGAAAGGTTCTGTTGTTCACGTTTAATTGTATTGAAAAACTGCAGAAAGACTGGGAAGCGAAAGCGGACACTATGCTTTCAACCCTAAAGATCAGATAAGAAACAAATCCTGCGGGGATCATTCTATAAGATTCAATATTCCCTTTATTACCTCAGCATTCTTTCTAAGCCTCACATAATACACATAAGCACCCGGATCTGCGGGTTGTCCCCTGAACTTTCCGTCCCAGGGTTTATAGTTGCTGCCGGTACTGCCATATACCCTTTCTCCCCAACGATTATAGACTTCAACGATGGCTTGCGGGTATTTTGTAAAAGTTATGATCTCCCAGGAATCATTTAAGCCGTCATGATTGGGTGTGAATGCTGTCGGTATGAGCAGCGAGTCAATTACTTTCACCGTAACCGTGTCTGTGACTGTTCCGCATCCATAGCTGCTCGTAACTGCAAGTGTGTACGTAGTGGTTTGCACAGGCGTCGCCGTCGGACGTAATGAAAGCGAGCTGCTCAGGTAGACGGGAGGTGACCATGAATAGTTGATCCCACTGCCGGATGCGACACCTACTAACAGGACAGGTTTTTGGTTATAGGTGAACTTGTCAGGCCCGGCATCGACTTTTGGATTTTCCCAAACAATGACTTTGACACTGGCTGTATCATAACAAGTGATGGTTTCATTGAATACTTTGACGATATAGGTTGTTGTCTCTAACGGACTGGCAACCGGGTTGGAAATAGTATCGTTGGACAATCCTTCAGCCGGGCTCCAGCGATACCGCAATGTGGGATCAACTATTGCACTCAGTTGAACGGAATGCCCTTCACACATGGCATGTTCGGCAAATGCCACCGATGCTGCAGGCCCGAGATAAATCTTGAGGTCGGTAGTATCATAGGCTGAGCATCCTTCGGTGGTCGTGACCTGTACGATATATGTTCCCGCATCATCAAAATCTACATTTGGTATCGATGGATTTTCGACGTGCGTGTCAAATCCATTTGGACCGATCCAGTGATAAAAGCTGCCGCCGGCCGAACCCAAAGTGACCGTTGAACCAAAACATCCATAAACATAATTAACTCCCTGTGCAAAAGGAGAACGGCTGACATCAATCTTTACAATGTTCGAGTTGACCTTACAGCTGGCGGATCCAGGGTCATAAATCGAAAACCGGTAATAATAAATGCCCCAGGGTGTCGGCGTCCGGATAAATGTTGTGCCATTCGCTCCCGGTATATCGGTAAAATTGTTTCCGTCCGTGCTGAACTGCCATTGAATTAAGGGGCTTGCATAGCCAACATAGGAAGAGGTAAGAATGTAGTTGACTTGCTTTTCTTCGCAAACAGCAATTTCAGGTGCGACAGTATTGCTAAAGGACGCTTTAACATCGCCAGCACAGGGACTGAAGCTGATATCGTCTATTGCAAAATCATTTCCGCATCCCTGGAAGGATTTATCCGTTATTTTAAATACCACATCACCGCTTCCAATTGGAACAGCAAATCTGAATCTATAATTGGTCCAACCTGCAGGTTGCAGCGCAAGTATTTCGCCTGTATTGTAGCTGGCGATCAAAATTCCTGTGAGGCTGTAAACGGAGAGAGTAAGATCAGGCCTCGTTTCGCCGCTGGTACAGGAGAAGGGGTTAACCAGGTTGGAGAACCATGCGCCAGCTTCGAAAATAAGTCCGCTGCACAAGCTGACAGTATCGATAAAAACATCGGTAGGCCCGCCCAGTGCGTTTATCAACAAAAAATTCCCGTTGACGTCGTTCGGAGTGTGATCGAACGGCAATACCTGCCAGAGATTATTAAAGCATTGGAAACTTGAGTTACGAACGGAATAATGCCCCGTAGCCGGACAGTCGCCGGGACTGAACACATAGCCTGCCGGCACTTGAGGGATCGGGTTTGCAAGCGGGGCGCCGGAACCAAAATCAATACTGACCGTAGGATCGCTGAAGTGTGATGTACACACCTGTGCCTGTGTTTTTTCACCGATGATGAAAAGCAGTAGCAGAAAAAGGCTGTGATATAAGATCCTGGTTAGCATCAATGACTCCTAAGGTAAAACATTCAAGAGAGATTTAGCCGGGTCGAAAGCTGCATCACTTCATAGAAATGCCTGTTGTTATGAATTTTTAAAGAAGGCCGGGATATACAGGGGCCGGGCGCTTTGCTTCCCACGAAAAAATTATCTTTGTTTCGACGAAACCTTAACAATTAAATCAAACCGGGCACGTCTTCTTTTCGTTTATCTATTAACACAAAAGAACAGTATGAAATACGTCTCTTTTATTGCGCTGGCCGCTTTTTCATTGATAGCCCAATGCGGGCTTGGGCAAACAACAAAGGACAATAAATATCCTGATCCGCCTGAGGCTACAAGCAAAACAGTCTACCCGATGAAACTGAATGATTCTGCGTGGAAAGCAAGATTAACCCCCGAACAATACTATATTCTCCGCCAGGAAGGAACTGAACGGGCAGGCACAGGAAAGTATGACCATTTCTATGAGAAAGGAACTTATTACTCAGCTGCCTCATTGCAACCTGTGTTTAGTTCGGATGCAAAATTCAATTCCGGTACCGGTTGGCCCAGCTTTTATGCGCCGATCACACCCGATGCCGTCCGCCTCGTAAAAGATGTGAGCTTTGGAATGGAACGATGGGCTGTGGTGGATAGTAAAAGTGGTTCTCATCTTGGTCACGTATTTGACGACGGACCAGATCCAACCGGCAAAAGGTATTGCATCAATTCAGCAGCGCTGATCTTTGTCCCGGCAGGCGGCAAGCCGCCGACAAGAAACCTATAAGGTTCGAATAAACCTTATAGGTTTTAAAAACCGCTCATATAAAAATTAGGATTAACCTTAATTTAATTTGGGTTGTCAACGAAAACTATCGTACATTCAGATAGTAAAACCAGACAACCATGAAAAGTAAAACTCTACTCTTGTGTGTAATGACATTGTTCATTATCTCCGTAAACGCCCAGAAAAAAGAAAAACAAATCACGGGTTACGCAATTACAGCCGTTGAAAAAGGTGGCAGAAACTGGAAAGAAGTCCGGTTGGTAGATATAAGCACCGGCCAGGAACTGCGATCGGTTTATCAAAGCTCCCAGGAAACCGAAGCACTAAATGCAAGAACGGGAAAGCCCGTTGTAAAAAAAGAAATCACCTCTCTCGGTACTCCTCACGGTTCAGGTAATGTAACCGGTACAGTTATGGTCAAAACAGCTGACAAAGACACGAAGAAAGTAGTCAACCTCGATGATGAGTTGGACAAAGCGAATGGCAACAGCAATGCGAACGCTAATTACAATATTAATAATGCAGTCAGGGTAAGAACCGTGGTGATGATCAATCAACAGATCCAGTCCGACAAACCTTTTGCGACCAACTCAGCTGCGATGGCTTATGACAAAAAACATGAACGTCTCTATTACACCCCGATGGCCATCAACCAGCTTCGTTACATTGATCTGAAGTCCGGCAAGATCTATTTTTTCGAAGATGAAACATTTGGCTCTGTAAAAGGGTTCGGTGACGCTGCAAACCAGATCACGCGTATGGTGATCGCATCAGACGGCAATGGTTATGCGCTGACCAATGACGCCAATCACCTGATCCGCTTTACCACGGGCAAGAAACCAACTATCACCGACCTAGGACCTGTAAGTGATGATGCCGCGAACGGAAATTTCTCTGTTCATAGTTCTGGCGGCTACGGTGGTGACATGATCGCCGATGTCAATAACAATTTATACCTGGTCACTGCCAACCGGAATGTCTACAAATTCCCTGTCGACACGAAAGTAGCAACGCATGTGGGCACTATAAAAGGTTTGCCCAGAGGTTTCAGCACCAATGGCGCGATGGTGGAAGAAGGAAGCAAGGTGATAGTGGCCAGCTCGGAATCTACAGTTGGTTATTACAGGTTTGACCTGAATACCATGCAGGCAGAACAAGTGTCTGCAGAAGGAAATGTATTTAATGCTTCAGACCTGGCAAATGGTAATCTTGCTTTTGAAAAAAAGAAAAAGGATAAAAAAGAAGAAGAGGTGGTAAACAATACGGAAGAACAAAAGCAGGCGACGGCTGCGGAAGAAAATGCAAGGACGCGCAAGCCTGAAATACTGGCTGAAAACAGTATTTCCGTCTTCCCCAACCCCACAACCACCGGTAATGTAAAGGTTTCTTTCAACGATATACCAGCAGGAAAATACCAGGTTCAGTTGCTGGATCTCACGGGAAAGCTGATCCGTTCCCAGGACGTTGTAGTCAACAATAAAATGCAGATTGAAAACATTAATCTTCCTGATCTTGCTAAGGGAAGCTATTTAATAAAAGTTGTCAATGAGCCCGCTAGTATTTCTGTTACCAGTAAGATAGTGGTACAGTAAACGGGAATGTCACTCATCAAAAAGGTCTTCACGATGTGAAGGCCTTTTTTGTTGCAGTAGTAGGAACGTATGACAAGGAATTTTCAACTATGGCTTGAAGTTTGCTAAGTGTATCCACGTATTTTCGACTGGTAGCAACGTTAAAGGCATGACTCTTTCTGAATTTACCAGGCTGGAACTGAAAGACCAGCTGAACCTGATATGGGATAAAGGCGTTTTGCACGATCACATAACTCATGATCGGCATTATTACCTGTTGTATAAGCTATATGACTTTTTTGTTGAGCTTGCTTTCAACGCGGAGACAAATGATATCATCGGAGTTAGCAGCTTTAGAAGTTGAGTCCGCATGAATATTTTCGACAACTCAGCCGTACCAGGTAACTTATTAATCCATCGACATAAATCGCTTGCGCCTAACAAGTAGTCCGGTTTATCCCGGACTTATTATCGTAAAATTTCTGGTGGAATTTTCTTTTTTGTTCCCTGTGGCGAGGCAATATGTGTCAACGGCATGATTTTTTCTGTTTTGCGGCAAACCATTCAATTATGCAAGTCCGTACAGTTCGCTTTTTATCGCTAATAGCAATCGCAACAATGTTTGCCGGTTGTCAAAAGGAAAATACAGGAACAACTGAATTAAAGATCCATCTTACAGATAATCCTTTCAACGCATCCGAAGTAAACGTTGATATCCGCGAAGTCAGGGTGAATTTCCGGGATGACTCAACCGGCTGGATAAATCTTGCAACCGTCCCCGGTATTTATAATTTACTGGATCTTCAGAATGGCATTGACACGGTACTCGCACAGGGAACTGTGCCTACGACCACGTTAAAAGAAGTCAGGTTTGTTCTGGGCAACGACAACAGTATTAAGATCGACAGTGTCGTTTACCCCCTAACCATTCCAAGCGGCAGCGAATCAGGTTTGAAAATAAAACTCAATAAACAGCTCAACGCGGCTCTTGACTCGCTGGTGATTGATTTTGACGCCGCTCTGTCCATTTTACAAACAGGCACCAGCGAATACAAATTAAAGCCGGTCCTGAAAATCAAATAACCCAACTATCAATATCAGCAAAGTCACAAAGCATCCAACGCCGGATGCTTTTGTTTTTGGTATCTCCTATCTTTGTGGCCGTGTTCACTGATCGCCACCTATGAAATCGTTTCCCCTCTCCTGTCGCTGCCCTGTTGCAGACTTTCAGATCAGGCAACGATGAAAACCCTGAACACGTTATTAATTGAAACCTAAAACAACTCAATGAAAAAGCTTCTGTTGGCCTGCATCCTGTTCTTCTCAGCCGGCGTTAGTTATGGATGCGATATCTGTGGTTGTAGCACAGGTAGCTATTTTATCGGGCCCTTCCCCTATTTCCATAAATATTTTGTTGGTACACGTTACACTTTCAGGAGCTTTCAAAGCGTCATAGCCGATGACCCCAGCCAGTATAGCAAGGATTTTTACCAAACAGTTGAACTCTGGGGAGGATGGAATATTGGACGCAGGTGGCAGGTTTTGGGTTTTATTCCCTATAATTTCAATCGTCAAAACTCGGATGATGGTCTGTCCACAAGCAGCGGTATTGGAGACATTTCCCTGATCCTAAACTATGATCTGCTCAACAGGCAATCAACTGACAAAGCAGGGAGCAGTATCAATCAGCAGTTGTGGGTCGGTGCGGGTGTAAAGATTCCCACCGGCAAATTCTCTCCTGATCCTAATGATATCATCCCTACAGCAAGCAACCAGGCAGGAAGCGGAAGCCTCGACTACCTATTGAATGCCATGTACGGCGTTCACGTCAAAAACTGGGGTATAACCAGCAATGTCAACTATAAGATAAATCGTAAGGCAAATGGTTACAAGTTCGGTGACCGTTTCAGCGGCTCGGCTTTTGGCTATCGTTCTTTAACTGCCGGCAACACTGTTTTTAATCCGAATGCCGGGCTGTTGTATGAAAGCCTTCAATCCAATAAACTGGACGGAGAAAAAGTACCTGATTCAGGTGGCAACGCGTTATTCGCAGCGGCTGGTCTGGAGATTGGGATTAAGAGGTTGACTATCGGCTTCAATGCGCAATTACCTCTCGCACAAAATTTCTCTAACGGACAAACAACTGCTAAAGTGAGGGGAATGGTGCATCTAACATTCTCCCTGTAAATTCCTGCGGCCGGTTGATTGGGTTGATCAGTTGACTATGACAATTGACATCTGGTACTATTTAAAGATCGCCTAAATTATTTTTTGGTTCCGGGTTAGTTTTGAAAAAAGATACTTCTTCTTTTGTTCAATTACTTATCTTCATCGTTTAACAAGCAGACCACCTCGATGATGTCAACGTTGAGCTAAAAATCAACAATTACTCGCTTCCCGGTGGGAATTCTGAACTATTACCGAATCAATCTAAATCCAGATGGCATATTTTAAGAAATGGCCTCTACTGCTCTTACTGACTTCAACAAGTTGTTTCGCACAGGATGATCGACCCCCGGATATTACAGACGTCTCTAAAGTTACTTTTGTTAACCCCGGTTTCAGTTATGAAAAACGAGTGGCAAAGCTGCAATCGTTGCTTGGACATGCCTATATGAGTCCGTCCATCTATCTTGGTTACTCTTCATCGCTGGGGAATATGTCAAGCGTTTATTTCGATCCTGCAGTCGCCTTGCAATACCGTTACTATTATAATTCCGGTAAAAGATCCGAAAAAGGTAAAAGGACCGAAATGAACAGCCTGAATTATATCGCGGCCATAGAAGACCTGAGTTTTTCGCGAAATGCTATTTCTTCTTCTTATTATGTCGAAACAAACCGCAGGCCCATGCACAGGTTTGGACTGGTTTGGGGTCTGCAGCGAAACCGGCCAAAACGTTTTAGCGTAGACTTTAACATTGGCGCCGGGTATCTTGTTGCCAGGTCAACCTCCCTGGATACTTCGGGAGAATATGTCACAAGTAATGAAGGGGTGTTTACTTTCCTGGGACAATTGACGATCGGCCTTTGGCTGAACAAAAAGAAGTAGACGGCCATTTACCGAAGCTTTTCTTATTTAATTAATTTTAAACCATGAGAGCAATAGGCAATACGCCACTAATTAAACTGGAACATTTATCTGAACCCGGTTGCGCGGACATTTTTGTAAAATATGAAGGCGCTAACCCGACCGGGAGTATGAAGGACCGCATGGCCCTCTCAATGGTGGAAGGCGCCGAGCGGCGTGGCCAGCTGAAACCAGGAGGAAAAGTGGTTGACTATACCGGCGGAAGCACAGGTAGCTCATTGGCCATGGTTTGTGCTACGAGAGGATACAAAGCCTATTTTGTTTCATCCGATGCTTTTGCGAAAGAAAAATTACAAACGATGAAAGCGTTTGGTGCTGAGCTCGAGATTTTTCCCAGCGAAAATGGAAAGATAACCGCCAAACTTATTGACTCGATGGTAGCGAGAGCCCGGGAACTCAGCCGGGAACCCAATACATTCTGGACCGATCAGTTTAACAATGTCGACAACAGGAATGCCTATCATGGAATGGCCAGGGAGATCATCGGCAGTTTGGGAAATACAATTGATGAATTCATCATGGGAGTTGGTACCGGCGGAGCATTTTCTGGTAATGCGGAAATCCTGAAAGCCCAGATCCCAGGTATCTGTTGCATCGCGATTGAACCTTTCAATGTACGTGCCCTTTCAGGCGGCGATATATCCGGGTTCCATAAACTCGAGGGCATCGGTACAGGCTTTGTCCCATCTATCTGCCGGCTTGACCTGGCCGATGAAATAATCGCGGTGAAGGATGAAGATGCGATGGACACGGCAAGAAAGCTCGCAAGGATGGAAGGAATATTCGGCGGCACCACCTCTGGAGCAAATGTATGGGTGGCGATCCAGCGTGCAAGGGTCATCGGTGCGGGAAAAAAGATTGTTACCTTGGTGGTCGATTCAGGACTGAAATATCTAAACGGGGAGTTATACAAATAAAATCCTGCCAGCTTATTTCAACAATAAAACATACTGGTTATGCCTGCAACCAAAGAACCGCTGCTGACCAAAGCTTCACAGCCGGAAGAAGTCGATGTTTTTATGACAAAGCTCCGACATCCACTTAAAGATGTAACAGAATCGTTACGACGAATAATTTTAGCTGCCGACAAATCAATCGGGGAAGGTATCTCCTGGAATGCACCTTCTTTTTTCTACACAGGCAAAATGAAACCGTTCAAGCCAAAGGAATACAAGCGCTTTATTGTCGTCTTTAACTTTTTTAAAAAAGATTGCATCCGGTTGATATTTTTAAGAGGCGCGATGGTGAATGACAAATCAGGCTTGTTGCAGGGCGAGTATACCGATGGCCGAAGACTTGCTTTCTTTCATGACATGAAGGAGGTGAAAGCTGGGGAAAAAGCACTGCAAAGCGCCATTAAGAAGCTGGTGAAGTTGATTGATAAGGCATA
>VBAT01000006.1:146411-202111 GCA_005884665.1 Bacteroidota bacterium | reverse complement strand
ACGTTTAAACCGTTAAACCCTCTTCCCCGTTCTGTTTCTCTGCACTTATTCTATTATGCTTGACAAGCTGCTTCTCTTTTCAGGACTGTTCTTCGTATTCTCCGAAATAGTATTCAAAAATGTAACTGAAACCTTCTCACCGTCAAATGTGCAGGTTATCTTATCTCCATGTATCGCTTCTACGAACCGGGCATTCAACTGCAAGGTATTTTCATTGATCCAGGTAGCCGTGCCGGCAATTTTCGAAGGCACGTTCACACGATACGCAACAGCAAATGGGTAAACCAGGCTATTCTTGCCGGTTATCCAGTTTTCCCAACCAAAGCGGATAGCTGTCTCACCCTTGTCGGCTTTGATGATCCATTCACAGCCATCTTTTGAGAACTTAAATTTCATAGCCGAAGCGTTGTAGTCATTCCTGTCCAGTTTAAACTTTTTATCATGATACCTGGAAGCTGACGATGAAGACATCGAACCTTTGACTACCGGAAGCACTAATTCATTAAGGTCTTTTTTTAATACAATGAGATCGGCTTCGTTGTTTGCAATACTTCCCGGTTGCATGGCAGGCAACAGGTTTTCCCATGCAGTGAGCATAGATTTTTGCATATCCCAGCTTTCGCTCGTGATAGCCAATACAGCATCCTGTTCCGGCATGACTATGCAAAACTGGCCATATGCTCCATCGCCGCGATAGAAACCAGGTTTGCAGCGCCAGAACTGATAGCCATATCCCTGGGCCCAGTCACCATTACCTTCCTGCGATTTTGTTTGATAACTGGTAGCTTCATGGACCCATGCTTCTGTCAATATTTCTTTTCCTTTCCATTTTCCTTTCTGCAGGTAGAGTTGCCCGAACCTGGCAATATCTTCAGTTTTTATTCTTAGCCCATAGCCGGCAGTATTCAATCCGTCGGGTGATTTCTCCCAGTCATACTTTTCAATACCCAGCGGATGAAACAATCGTGGCTCGAGGTATTCTTCCAGTGTTTGCCCGGTCACCTTGTGTACAATCGCTCCAAGCATGTATGTATTACCGGTGTTATAAAGGAAATGAGTTCCGGGTTCGAATTGTACCGGCAATTCCAGGTAAGCTTTTGTCCAGGTCTTGTCCTTTGCATCACGCATTTTACCGAGAGTATCTTCGGCATGACCGGAATTCATCGTCAGCAGGTGCTTGATCTTTATCTTCTTCATGTTCTCGTTCACTTCTGCCGGCAATTCGCCCGGGAAAAACGAAACGAGATAATCATCCACCGAAAGCTTACCTTCTTTTACCAACAGGCCGACAGCTGTGCTGGTAAAGCTTTTCGACAAAGAATACAAGGTATGTTTATAGCTGGCATCAAATGGTTTCCACCAACCTTCAGCAACAACATTTCCATGCCTGAGCAACATGAAGCTATGCCATTGAATACCGGAAGCAGTGATGGCTTTGATAAAGGTGCTGATCGCTTTGGAAGAGATTCCCTGCGATTCAGGGCTTGTACGTGGCAGAACAACCGGCGGCAAGTCATAAATTAAATGATCCAGGCCATTTAAGATCGGCAGCAAACTGAAGCCCAAAGTGCCTGCGCCGGTAGTTTTGATAAAACTGCGTCTAGAGGTTTGCATAGTTAAAGTTATTTGGACACGAAATGTTGCCGATAAATGTAAATCATTTGACTATTCCTGTACAACTAAAACCGGTGTTGATAAATGAATATTTTAAAAGGCTACCTGATCTCAACTTTTTTTCCTGTCTCCATCGCTTGATAGATCGCCTGGATGATCTTCACATCTCGCTTTCCCATTTCACCTGGAACAGGTGTCGGACGTTTGTTTTTTACCGCCTGTGCAAAATCATCCATTTGCTTCGCCTGTTGATTTACTTTAGGCAGATCCATTGGGCCAGCAGGTGTATTGCCTTTCTGGCCGGAATAATTGAACGCGGATGTCAATTCGAATACACCTTTCTCCGCTTCTGCCTGCAGGTAATTCAATCCTTCTGAGTAGCTCGCTTTCCCATGACAAATGATATTACCAGGGAATTCCAGTTCCCAGGTAAGAGATTGTTCTACGTCCCTGAATTTTTCTTTATCCGTTTTAGGCCCTTCCTGCGCGATCACAGCGATGGGATCAAGGCCAGTGGTATAACAGAATCCCTGGATGCAATAGATGCCAACATCTTCCAGCGGTCCGCCACCGGCGAGTTTCTTATTCAGTCGCCATTGAGTAGGATCACCGATAGGGAAACCAAAACCTGCGTTCATTTTCTTTACATTGCCATATACTTTTTTTGTTCCAAGCCTGGCCATTTCAACATTGTATGGTTCAAAATGCAAGCGATAGCCGATCGACAACATTTTTCCGGCCTCTTTACAAGCTGCTATCATCCTGTCACAATCTTCAGGTGTGATGGCCATCGGCTTTTCACAGATGACATGCTTCCCTGCTTTGGCTGCCCGGATCACGTACTCGGCATGCATCGAGTTAGGAAGAACAACATAAACGATATCAATGTCCGGGTTATCCTTGATGCTGTCAAAGTTTTGATAGTTATAGATATTCTTGTCAGGGATATTGTATTTGCCTTTCCACGTATCGATCTTGGAAGGAGTGCCGGTGACAATACCGGCCAAATAACAATCGTTGGTCTGTTCCAGGGCCGGTGCCAACTGTCCCCCTGCATAATTACCCAGCCCTACCAGGGCGATACCTAATTTGTTTTGATTGTCCTTTGCCATAGCGGAACCTTTATTTTTTTCTTTGTTATCGTCACACGAGGAAAAAAGATTAAGTCCATTCACTGCCAGCGCAGCCATGCCGGCGTTGACGGACAGGTCATGAATAAATTTTCTGCGGGAATACTGACTCGAAATTGATTTGCGATTCATAGCGATTTGTTTAATTGCCGGATAGATAATGGCAAGGTTAGGGAATCGATAAATCTTATACAGTCAAATCGCGGAATGAATTTACTAAATCCCGGGCGAGATCGAGGAAATAAAATTAGATTGCCACATGCATCGCTCTCGGTCGTAATGACACGCTCGCAATGACGACTTCCCTGTAGGGAAAATCGCAACTATCGACTCACGACTCCGGACTTACGGCTATTACCTATTGACCTACACTACCGGCAGGCAGGCTCAAACCACTTCGCCTTCAAGGTCATAATCATAGGCTTTCGTGATCATTACATTGTAGAATTCGCCGGTCGTAAGCTTTTTTGAAGAATGTATCACTACTTCATTATCTACCTCCACGCTATCGAACTCGGTGCGGCCCAAATAACGACCCGCTTCTTTTTTATCAATAAGTACTTTGAAGATCTTTCCAATCTTTTCCTGGTTCTTTTCATAAGAGATCTCCTGCTGCACTTCCATGATCTCCTGGGCTCTCCTTTCTTTTTCTTCCGGGGTTATATTATCTTCCAGTGCGTAACCACTTGTACCTTCTTCATGAGAATAAGTGAAAATGCCGACCCGATCGAAACGCTCCTTTTGCAAAAATGTCTTTAATTCTTCGACATCATCCCGGGTTTCTCCCGGGAAACCGGCGATCAACGTGGTACGCAAACAAATACCCGGAACTTTTGCCCTGATCGTTGCAAGCAATTGTTCCATCTCTTCACGGGTGATCTGGCGCTTCATGGCAGCCAACATATTATTGGCGGCATGCTGCAAGGGAATATCGAGGTAGTTGCAAATGTTTTCTCTTTGTCTTACCACATCCAGTATCTCCAGTGGAAATTTGGAAGGATAGGCATAATGCAGGCGGATCCATTCCAATCCCCGGATATCGGCCAAACGATTCAACAGGTCAGGGAGCATTCTTTTCTTGTAAATGTCCAGGCCATAGTAAGTAAGCTCCTGGGCGATCAGCATTATTTCTTTCACTCCTTTCTTCACAAGGCCTTCTGCTTCCCTTACCAATTCTTCAATGGGCCTGCTGATATGTTGGCCTCTCATTAGGGGAATAGCACAAAATGCGCAGGTACGATTGCAGCCTTCCGATATTTTTAAATAGGCATAGTGCCTGGGCGTGGCCAACAACCGCTCGCCGATCAATTCGCTTTTATAATCAGCTTCGAATTGTTTTAGGATCAGCGGCAATTCCATTGTGCCAAAAAAAGCGTCTACCTCGGGTATCTCCGTTTCCAGGTTGTTCTTATATCGTTCACTAAGGCAACCGGTAACATAGACCTTGTCTAGTTTGCCCCTCTTCTTCAATTCAACCTGGTCGAGAATAGTGTTGATGCTTTCTTCTTTTGCTTTTTCAATAAAACCGCAGGTGTTTACTACTACAATATTATGATCCAGTTTCTTGTTTTCATGCACCACATCAATCTCATTGGCCAGCAACTGGCCGCTCAACACTTCGCTGTCCACCATATTCTTACTGCACCCGAGGGTGATGATATTGACCTTATCTTTTTTTAATGTTTTTGTTTTCATATCAAATCTCTCAAAGTCTATCGATCCTGTTTACTTTCCAGGTTAAACAAGCTGTCGACAAACTCATGTTTGTCAAAAACCAAAATGTCCTCCATTTTTTCTCCTACACCAATAAATTTTACCGGTATTTTAAATTGATTGGCGATTGCTAATACTACTCCTCCCTTTGCCGTTCCATCCAGTTTTGTAATGGCCATTGCAGTTACGTCCGTGGCTGCTGTAAACTGTTTGGCCTGTTCGACAGCATTCTGACCGGTAGAACCATCCAGGACCAGCATAACTTCGTGCGGGGCACCAGGAATGACTTTTTGAATAACCCTTTTGATCTTGGTCAGTTCTTCCATCAGGTGAGCCTTATTATGCAATCGCCCTGCCGTGTCGATCAGTACTATATCGCTTTGTTTGGCAACGGCACTTTGAACGGTATCAAAAGCTACAGCCGCAGGATCCGATCCCATTGCCTGTTTTACTATCGGCACACCCGTTCTTTCACTCCAGATCGTCAACTGTTCTACGGCGGCAGCCCGAAATGTATCGGCAGCACCCAGCAAGACGCTCTTTCCTGCTTTCTTGAAATTATATGCCAGCTTCCCGATAGTTGTTGTTTTACCTACGCCGTTTACCCCAACGACCAGTATAACATACGGCTTGAAGGGCAGCTCAGAGTGAAAAGCATAACTGTTTGATTCTTCTGCATCCACCAGGATTGCCTCAATTTCTTCCTGGAGCATCGTATTGAGCTCTGAAGAATTCATGTATTTGTCTTTTGCCACCCGTTTCTCTATCCTTTCAATGATCTTAATCGTGGTTTCGATACCGACATCAGCTCCTACTAACGCCTCTTCTAAATTGTCGAGCACCTCTTCATCCACGGTGCTTTTGCCGGCGATCGCTTTTGTTATTTTCGACAGGAATCCCTGCTTGGTCTTTTGCAATCCTTCATCGAGGCTTTCCTTTTCCTTTTTACCAAAAAGCTTGTTGAATAATCCCATAGTGCCTGGCCCCGGAGGGTTTAATGATCCCACCAGCGGGCGGGAAATGATTTTGTTTAAAGTTGACCTACAGCTTTCAAAATTATTGATACTTATTAAAAAGCGGCACAGCCAATAAAAAAGCTGTCCCGAAGTTCGTGACAGCTTACCAATATCAATTGTTGCCTTCGATAGGGACGAAGAAATTATTTATTTCTGCGCTAAGAATTCTTTTACCTTATCCTTGTGCACCATCTGTTCTTTGAACGTATAGGCCCCGGTTTTTGGGCTGCGTACAGCTTTGATCACTTTGGTATAGTTCTTTGCTTCGGCTGCCAGTTTCGGGTCTTTCTTGATCGCTGTTTTAGCTGCTTTTGCCATAGTATTCGATTATTGTTAACGGTTATTGGGGAATAACTTATTAACTGATTACTTATTTAATTTCTTTGTGAACTGTCATTTTCTTCAGGATGGGGTTGTATTTCTTCAACTCCAGCCTTTCAGGATTGTTCTTCTTGTTCTTTACCGTGATATAACGGCTGGTGCCAGGCTTGCCACTGTTTTTGTGCTCAGTGCATTCTAAAATCACCTGTACACGGTTTCCTTTCTTTGCCATTTTATTTTAATTTCCTTATTAGATAATTAATAATGAACCAGGTTAAATATGCTGTCCCTGCGCCCTTAACTCTTTCACTACAGTATATAATCCCCTCTTGTTAATGGTACGGATAGCATCCGTTGTCAACTTCAGGGTGATCCATTTATCTTCCTCGGCAAGGTAAAAACGCTTTTTCTGGAGATTAGGCAGAAAACGACGCTTGGTCTTGATATTTGAGTGCGACACTTTATGTCCACCTACCGGAACTTTACCTGTAACCTGACAAACTCTGGCCATAACGGTTTTGAAATTTAGGACGGCAAAGGTAGGGATTCAAACCGAGAAATCCGGCAAGGGGTCGGAAAATTTGAAAAGGTTTTTCACTTTTTTTGAAGAAGCTTAGGTCTTGGGAACTAGGCCCTTGCCCTGATCCCGGCAAATACGGCTGCAAAGTTAACAGTCAGGCTTGCCTTGTCAGGAAAAACCAGAAAAGAGCAAATTGCCAGGCAGGGGCAAAAATAAAGGGCCTGTAAAAACAGGCCCTATCAGCATTACATATTTTATAATGCCAAACTAACAGGCCGCAAATTACTTGTAATAGTCCTGGGTAATTATTAAAAGAATGTGAGAATTAGCTGAAGAGCAATAATGTTATATTTAAGCATGAAAGTTTTTTTTACTGGGAGGAACCTGGGACTGTTTGCAATACTATTCATCGTCCTGGTCAGTTCAGCGCAGCCTCAGGTAAAGAACAATACTTCAAAAACCAAGCTGCAGCTTGCTGAACAAATGGATAAATCTATCCGGACAGAGCTACTGAACTGCTGGTATCCGCGAAGCGTTGATAGCTTATATGGTGGGTTTCTCAGCAGTTTTACCTACGATTTCCACCCAACAGGTCCGCAGGATAAAATGATCGTAACGCAGGCCCGTCATATATGGTCAACTGCGATAGCTTCGGGCTTATATCCATCAGTTACTTACTATAAAGACTGTGCGCGGCAAGGTTTTTCTTTTTTGCAGAATATGATGTGGGATAAGGCTAATGGGGGCTTTTTCACACTGGTTGACCGTAAGGGACATTTAATAGATAACAGTGAAAAGACGACATACGGAAATGCTTTCGGCATTTATGCTTTGGCTGCCTGGTTCAAAGCTTCCGGGGATACAAATGCGCTGGACCTTGCCAGGAATTGTTTCCTGTGGCTCGAAAAGCACTGCCATGACCCGGTCTACAAGGGGTATTATCAGAATCTGCAGTTGGATGGCACTCCTTTGAAGAGAACTACGGCCACTCCTTCCACTTCAACCGTCGGCTATAAAGATCAAAACAGTTCGATTCATTTACTGGAAGCATTCACTGAACTCTATGGTATATGGCCGGACCCATTGCTAAAAGAACGGTTGAAGGAAATGTTGCTACTTATCCGCGATGTGATCACGTCTGACCGGGGAAATCTTACTTTATTCCTGCTACCTGACTGGACACCCATATCATTTCGGGATTCTACCGAGGCTGTGATCCTGCAGCACCGCTATATAGACCATGTTTCATTCGGGCATGATGTTGAAACAGCGTACCTGATGCTCGAAGCTTCACATGCTCTTGGGCTCCGGAACGATACTGTAACAATGAAGGTCGCCAAACGAATGGTGGATCATGCTTTGCGAAACGGGTGGGATAGTAAACGCGGCGGCTTTTATGATGAAGGGTATTATTTCAAAGGTAAAAACGATATTACGATTATCAGGGACAGCAAAAACTGGTGGTCGCAGGCAGAAGGACTAAACACATTGCTGTTGATGGCGGATTATTTTCCGCTTGACCCAATGCAGTATTTTGAAAAATTCAAACAATTGTGGGGATACATACAAACTTACATGATAGATCACCGGTATGGAGACTGGTATGAGGAAGGATTGGATACGCGTCCGGAAAGAAAAACTGCACTGAAAGGTCATATCTGGAAAGGAACTTATCATCATCTTCGATCTTTATCTAATTGTATAAAGCGCTTGAGAAATTCCGAATGAACAGCATAGCCCGCAGACCTGCCTGCCGGCAGACCGGGAGCCACGGCGAATACGAGAGAACCGCTGAGATGAAATTAAAGTACCTAAACTCCCAGATGATCTAAAAATATATTGGCTGAAAAACTCGTGGCTTTCTGGACTTTATTCTTTGCGGCTCTCCGTGGCTGTTTTGGGAATGCCTAAAAAACAAAAGAGCCATTTTCAGGCTCTCCTGTTGTAACAAACCGATTCGATTAAAATTGTTGACGCGCTAATGTATTTGCTTTTCAAATACAGCATCAGTTGCTTTGTTATAAGTTTTCCTCATTAAGCATAACCACTTACTTTTTCACCCGGTTACCATTAAAGGTTTATGCTCATCATCCTTTAAAGGTGGACATGGACATTCGCCGGTCACTGAAATTCACAAAATCAGAAAGGCCCGCGTTGCCGCCGACCTTCCGTTAACAAACCGATTTGATTGAAAATTGTTAACGGGCAAAAGTTATCATCATTACTAATACGTTTGATAACCCAACACCAGAACTTGCATGAAATTCGGTCGTAATGCAGTTTTTACTTAGAAATTATACGATGATTGCGATCAACAGTCTGCCAATTTAATGTGGTAATGTGCTCACGCCCGTTGGCGGGAGCACATTGTCTTCATTTCATCTCATAGATATTATCCTTTGGATTACTATCGGACGTCTGTGATCCTGTCAATACAAGTTTTGTTACACGTTTGGCGGAAACAAAGTTGATGATAGTGCTACTCCCCTTTTCCCAAACGCCAATGCTGCGATGTATTTTATCAACAGTATTGTCTGAATGGTAAACGACAAGATCTACCGGAACAGGTTTACCACCTTTGTTGGTAATGACTATCGACAATTTATTGCCAACTTTTTTTACTGAACTAATAGCCAAATCGGGAATGCCACTATCGAAGAACCATTTTTCCCAAAACCAATTGAGGTTTTTACCAGAACCGGCATTCATACAATAAAAAAAATCATTGGGCATTGGGTGCCTGCCATGCCATTGGCTGATATAATAATGCAATGCTTTCTTGAATAGCGAATCACCGAGATAATCCTTTATATATAAATAGCCCATTCCTGGCTTTGGATACGAATTGGTAAAATAACCCTGATTAAGTTCCGTGCTTAACGTTGTAATTGGCAGGTCAGTTTCGCCTCCGGCGGTAACTGCATAACGATCTACTCCATACAAATCGACCAGGCTGCTGTCGATCATTGGCGAAATCAACCATTCGCCGATAGTAGCCCAGCCCTCATCCATCCAGGCATACTTGGTCTCATTAATACCCATATAAAACGGGAACATAGTATGAAATATCTCATGGTCTGTGAGTTCGATACTCTCAGCCCGGTCATCAAGGGGATTATCATTTACCATCATTGGGTATTCCATCTGGTCCAATCCATCAAACACCGTCTCATGCGGATATGGAAAAGGCCAGCCCGGGAAAACATAACTCATTGCCTCCACAGTTTTCCTGGCATCGCTCGCTACATTGAAATAATCTTTATGCTTTGGGTTGAACACGGCATCAACCCTGGTTCTCCTGTTCGTCTTTGGATCTACGACCAGGCTGGATGATTGCCACATATAATGATCGCTGACTGCAAATACAAAGTCGGTGACATCATCTGCATCAAAATGCCAGGTATTTTCCGCATTGATAGCAGATGTTACATTCCGTGTCCGCACTTCATTACTATCAATAATTGAAATGATCGCGTTATTTTTCTCAGCCTGTTGCAAACGCTCGTAACAGTCGGCGCTTAAAACATCTTTCCCGTTTTTCAAATCACCTGTCGCCCATACTGCATATCCCGCAGGCACTGTGATTGCGGCTGAAAAATGGCAGAAGTCATTATAAAACTCTTGTGTACCGGTATATGGGATCCTGTTCCAGCCATCAATATCATCATATACCGCTATTCGCGGAAAAAAGTAAGCGATAAAAGCAGCGCCGGGTTCTATTTCACCCATGCGGTTATGCGATCGCTTATTGAGCGTATAATGATAACCGATGCGAAACCCGATCTTCTGGCCGGGAATTACAGACTGGCGACCAATAAACGCATTAGTGCCGTCAATCATCATTCGCGAAGCGGCAATCGCATTCCCATTTATCCATAGCGAATCAATGATCACACCATCGGTCAGATCTTCGGGTAAGACCTTTGCCTGTCGTGGCGCGCCTTTTTTATAGTAATTGGGATAGAGCTTGAACCAGATCTGTTTTAATGTATCAGGGCTGTTATTTGTGTAATCGATGCTTGTCGTACCGGAAAGCAATCTTGTTACTGGATCGAAATTCGCTTTGAGATCATAGTTGGCGGTGTTTTGCCAATAGTTTTTCCCCGGTTTTCCCGAAACAGACCTTGTTCCTTTATCATAAGCAGCCTGTATATTACGCGGAGTGGGCAAAAGGTTTTGGGCATGCGAGACAGTGCCAACCAGTAGAACGACAGCAAAAGGGATAGATTTCATAAATGAATGCAATTTAATAATGTTTTGGAGGACTGTATTAAGCGTCGGAATTCTCTAAAATGCTGGGGTTTTTCACCCAAAAGCCAGTTCAAATCCCCATAAATACCAACTCACCTTCGTGTATTTTTCAATCATGAATGACTATCATCAACCACTGTGTCCAGGCAAAAAATATCATATCGTGAGCAGAGCCATCGGAAATGAAAAACTTTTTCGATGCGACAAGAATTACGATTTTTTTCTTTCGCGTTATGACAAACACATCTCGGCAATCGCAGAGACTTATTGTTACTCTCTTCTTCCCAATCACTTTCATTTTCTCGCGAGCATGAAGGATGAGTCTCACATTCGCTCCTACTATGAACAGGTTACCCAAAAGTCTTATTCAATAGACATTGCATCCAGGTTTCTGATGCAACAATTCTCCAACTTGTTAAACAGTTATACGAAGGCTTTTAATAAAATGTTTAACAGAAAAGGAGGATTGTTCATAGATTATTTGCGAAGATTTACAATCGAAAGTGATGAGCAATTGCGGGCAACCATATTTTATGTTCACCGAAACGCCGTTCATCATGGATATTGCAACAAGTTGGAAAAATGGCCATGGTCTTCATATAATACAATTATCGCCGATATTCCAACCAGTCTGAAACGGGACGAAGTTTTAAATTGCTTTGGAGGCCTGGCGGGATTTTTAGAATATCATGGGCGGCCTATTTTAAAAAAATAGACCTATAAGGCTTTTAAAGCCTTATAGGTCGGGGGTCAAAACGCTTTTTTATCCGCCGGAGTCTTATTATTGCTTTTATCCCCATCCACGAAAATGCCGCCATCAAGCTGCACTGATTCAATTGTCTTTTTGGTGCTAATAGACACATTTGTTTGACTGGCATTTTTCTCCCATACGGCCGGGCTGAGATGTTTTGTCTCTGAACTACCGTCAGTATACTTGACTACGACATCTACCGGCGCCAATGCGCCGCCGATATTTTTTATCGAAACCGTATATCCTGATGAAGATTTTTTTACATCCGTGAGCGAATAATCAATATAGTTCGTGCCGAAGAACCAGTTATTCCAAAACCAGTTGAGGTTTTTGCCAGCAACATCATTGAAAGTATTAAAGAAATCCCAGGGAATCGGGTGTTTCCCGTTCCAGCGATTCATGTATTCATGTAAACACTTCTTAAATAGCTCATCTCCCAAAATATCTTTCATAGCCAGGTAACCCAGGGATGCTTTACCATATTCGTTGTTGCCAAAACCACCACCAGTCATAGCATCGCCAGGCGTAACGATCGGCACCTGTTGATCAGAAGAAGGGTTATTACTCCAACCATTCACACGGAATCGCTTGTAAAATTCGTCGGCTCTTTCCTTTCCAAGATCTTCCCGCCCAATCAGTATTTCAAAGGTTGTGGCCCAGCCTTCATCCATAAAGCCATAACGGGTTTCATTGATGCCCATGTAAAAAGGCATGTATGTATGAGCTATTTCGTGCTCGGCGACAAACCGCGAGAAAGTAGTGTCACCGTATGTTTCATCATTGGCCATCATCGGGTATTCCATTCCCGCATAACCATGGAATACCGTGGTCTTCTCATACGGATATGGTATACCTGGCCAGTTATGCGATAACCAGTTCAATGAATGTCTTGCATAACGAGCCACGTGATGATAATCTGCCGCTGTATCATTATATGCTGCCTGGGCACTCGCTCTCCTCTTCGTGGCATCGTCAACTACTACACTGGTGCCATCCCAAACGAAATGATCACTGAGGCCAAAAGCCATATCCGGTATGTTAGCGGCAGTGAACTGCCAACTGTTCACTTGGTTTTGCGCAGTCACATTTTTTGCAGCCACGTCTTCCTTTGTTACTATGCGGATCACATCGTCTGAAACCCAGGAATCCTTATACCTTTTAAGAAATACAGGTTGCAATAATTTTTCCGGCTGCTGCAATGTACCCGTACCCCAGACAATATAATTCTTCGGAACATTTACAGTGACGTTATAGTCATTGAAGTCGCTGTAAAACTCGTGCGAATCCATAAATGGCATCCTGTCCCAGCCATTATAATCATCAAATACAGCAACCCTTGGATAGAAATAAGCCAGGAAATAAGTAGTGGAATCGATCATGCCTTCACGACCGCTTTCAACCGATACATCATAATGCCATTCGAAATATAACTGGACGGAATCATGAGGCGGTAATGGCTTTGGCAACCCAACGCCAACGTTGGTAAAGACAGCAGGGTCACCCCGGAATGGTCTTGTCTGTCCATTTACCATGAACTTGTCAACATGAACGCCTGAAGTCAGGTAGTCGGGATCAGCACCCCCGTTTCTCGGTGCTCCCGGTTTATGAATATTGAGCAAAAGTTTGATGTTGGGATTTCTTATCGTATCGGGACTATTGTTAAAATAGGTGATGGTCTCGGTTCCTTTGATCGTACGATCTGGAGGCATGGCTGTGATGTTGATCGTATACCTGCCATGGTTTTGCCAGTAGTTTTTTCCAGGTTTCCCATCGGAAGAACGGGTGCCTTTTTTATAGGCCGCCTGGATATCGCGTGGCATAAATAAATCCTGTGCAATGACCGACTGGAACGAAAAAATGATCATCCCGATCATCATGAGATACGTGCGCATAATAGTGATTTGCCGGCAAGATCAAAATTAGTTGGGTATTAAGCGCTATAGTTGTGACAGGTGGCAAAGCAGGTTGATTCCCGGCCGGGAGATAGGATTGGATCAAAGAGAGAGATTGAAAAAATTGGATTATTTATGGACTGTGCGTCAGGGTGTTCCTTTAAACTGGTTGTAGGTCATGCAAAAACCTACCCGGTTAACCATCCAGTACCCGGCGGCTTCAACAAAATACATGTACCATTTCTTTTTTTCACCGCAGGAAAACTTAAGTGCTATTGCTCCTGACCACAGGAGATGATCGGTGAACCTTGTCAAATGATAGCCATCGGTAAGAAACACCGCCCAGGTCGTGCTCCCCGGAAACTTTGCACCCTGCCGCGGATCCCCGTTCTTGTATTTATTTGCGCCGCTTTTCGACGGTTTCCAAAACTGGTCATTGGCACCAGGGAATACGGTTTTAAATTCACCGTAATGATACATCAACGCCTGGTTGAGGCCATCGGCAGCTCCGCGGCAAAAAATACCATTGTCGCGGTAATTGCATAATTGTTCATTCGCTTTTTTCTGAGTTTTGCTAACTCGTCTGGCGGCAATTGTGCCGACGATGCCCATGCGACCCCAAGCAATACAATAAATAGAATCACTCGTCTCATTGGATTGTTTTATTCTCTACAAAAATGTTCTTGTCTTAGCAACGATTGTTAATCGCGGTATTCAGCCGTGGAAACATTGGATGGAGATGCAGTGGGTATTGGACAGATATTGATGCTAAAGATTATGGACCTGAGTACTGTCCAAAAGATATCCAAAGGAGGAGGATTAGAATTGCCTTAGAAGCTTTCGTAAATTATATAAACCCTTTTAAGAATCCCAAAAAACAACCGGGTTTTTTACGATATTATTCAGGTCAGCCTTTCCGAAAAAGAGCCGCCATTTATTCATTATTTCCATTTCCTGGCCGTCCAGTTACCCTTTTTGTGCAATTCCCTGTTTTCAGATAACTTCGCCACTCATTTACAGTTCAGGCAATTAACTAATCAATCAATCAAGTAACATGGCATACGATGTAGTTGTGATCGGTAGCGGACCCGGCGGTTATGTGGCAGCCATCCGTGCATCACAGTTAGGATTTAAGACAGCGATCATTGAAAAAGAAAGCCTTGGCGGAATTTGTCTCAACTGGGGCTGCATTCCCACCAAAGCCCTGCTGAAAAGCGCCCAGGTGAATGAGTATATCAAACACGCAAAGGATTTTGGCATCGAAGCTAGCGGCAAACCTGATTTTCCTGCTGTTATCAAAAGGAGTCGCGGAGTGGCAGATAAGATGAGCCGGGGAGTTCAGTTCCTGATGAAGAAAAATAAGATCGACGTCATAATGGGCTTCGGCAAACTGGCCGGGAAAGGAAAAATAGAAGTGACTGCGAACGATGGTAAAAAACAAACCGTAGAAGCAAAACATATCATCATTGCCACCGGCGCCCGTAGCCGGGAATTACCGGCGATGAAGATCGATGGAAAAAAGATAATCGGCTATCGTGAAGCGATGAACCTCTCCTCGCAACCAAAATCCATGATTGTCGTGGGCAGCGGCGCTATCGGGGTGGAGTTTGGATATTTCTATAACAGTATGGGCACTAAAGTAACGATCGTCGAATTTCTACCGAGAGTAGTGCCTGTAGAAGATGAAGACATTTCAAAAGAGCTGGAAAAAAATCTGAAGAAGCAGGGCATTGATATCATGACCAGCAGCGAAGTGACATCTGTTGACACTTCAGGCAGTGGCGTTAAAGCCAAAGTTAAAACAGCCGACGGCGAAAAAACCCTTGAAGCAGATGTCCTGTTGAGCGCCGTGGGTATTTCCGCCAACATTGAAGGAATAGGTTTGGAAGAACTGGGAATTAAAACGGATAAAGGAAAAGTTCTGACCGATAAATTCTATCAAACCAATGTCCCCGGCTTTTATTCCATCGGCGATTGCTCACCCGGCCAGGCATTGGCTCATGTCGCCAGCAAGGAAGGCATCATTTGCGTTGAAGCGATTGCATACAATGAAAAAAAATACAATCATAAACCTGAACCGCTAGATTATAATAATGTTCCGGGTTGTACCTATTGTGTACCTGAAGTCGCTTCAGTCGGTTACACAGAAAAACAGGCCAAAGATGCCGGCTATGAAATAAAGGTTGGTAAATTCCCTCTAAGCGCCAGCGGCAAAGCATCAGCAGCAGGACACCTTGAAGGATTTGTCAAAGTGATCTTTGATGCCAAATACGGTGAATGGTTGGGTACACATATGATCGGCTACAACGTAACCGAGATAATCGTTGAAACAGTGGTCGGCCGAAAACTGGAAACGACTTATCACGAAGTGTTGAACAGCATACATCCGCATCCCACCATTAGTGAAAGTGTGAAAGATGCGATTGAAGTTGCATACGGAGAAGCGATTCACCTGTAAATGATAGATGTTGGATGGCCAGATGCTAGATGTCAGATAAGATAGCATCTTCAGTATCCGGATGCTTCACCCGCACTGACAACTATCCAGTATCTAGCTTCAATCATCACATTTCGCACCTACGGCGCGAGTGACAACAAAATAGTTGTTACCACCGACATACGGTACCTATGGCACCTTGATCATTATATTTTTTCGCTTCCAGTATCCAGCATCCAGCATCTAGCGTCCTGCATCAACTAATTAACCAATCAACTAGTCAACCTTTTTTGCCCTCCACCATCGGCACAAAAGAAAAATTATCGAACACTTCCTCTTTTAATGCACCGTTCTCCAGTTTACTGATGCGCATCATGCGCTGTACACTACCACTGCCTACGGGGATGACCATCATTCCTTTTACTTTCAACTGCTGAATTAATTTTTCCGGGATTTCCGGTGCGGCAGCCGTGATCAGCACCTTATCAAAAGGAGCATAGGTAGGAAGTCCTTCATAGCCGTCACCATAAAAAAATTTGATCGAAGGATATTTTTTCAGGAAAGGAAATGATTTATTCTGTTCAAATAGTTTCTTCTGACGTTCGATCGTATACACCTGCGCACCCATCGCCGCGAGAATGACGGCCTGGTAAGCGCTCCCGGTCCCTATCTCCAGCACTTTTTCAAAGGTTTTTATTTCCAGCAACTGGGTCTGGTAAGCAACTGTATAAGGTTGGGAAATAGTCTGCCCTTCGCCTATCGGGAATGCACGGTCCTCATAGGCTACCTCATCGAAAGCCGAATCAAGAAAAAAATGCCGGGGAACATTGCCGATCGCTTCCAGGACCTTTTCGTCTGTAATGCCTTTGCTGCGGACTGTTTCAACTAATTTCTTTCGTAGTCCCTTGTGACGGTAGCTATCTTCTATCGGTCTCATGATGTATGCGAAGTTCGTATAAATAAATCGCTATTTCAATAAGTGCGAAGCGCGTTTAAAAATTTACTTAAAAAAATTATCTTTAATGAGCCACCAAAACCTTTTTTATAGGAAAGGCACTCTACAAGCCAATAACTCTGGCTCTTATTTATTTTCTATTTCACTCATTCCGCTCGTTTGCTCAAAATGATACTATCCATTTTTTCTGGAACAAGGACTTGAATGAATCGAAACCTGCCAAAGCCGTGTACCAGGGGATTTCCATTAGGGATAATGCCATATGGCATTTGACAATTTTTCATCTTACTTCCAGAAAAAAAGTAGTATCAGCTTATTATGAAGATTCGCTATTGAGTCAACACGAAGGATTATTTGAAGCATTTTATGACCAGGGCGAGAAAAAAACCAGAGGCTACTATAACGAAAGTGTCAAAGCCGGATTGTGGAAAGGCTGGGATGAAAACGGGCATTTGACCGATTCCACTTTTTTTGAGAACAATAGGATCAAATTCTCCTATAACTGGCAGTATTCGGAAGCCCATGTCCTAAAAGCATACCAGTTCTACAGGAATACCGGCCAAAAAGTTTATTTGACATACACCGATGAAGGAATCCTTGATTCTGAACACGAATTCATGGGAAAGGAAGGCACAAGCAAAATTTACTATTCCAGTGGAAGGATCTTTCAGATTGTAAAGTTCAACGACCGTGGTGACCGGATCTCACTTAAACGATTCAAAGAAGATGGATCAGAATTAACTGAAAAAGAATTTCAAAATGAAATATACCGTAATATCAAAATTATATATATCGATAATAACATGCCTCCCATGCCCTTTCCTGTGATACCAACTGCTCATCCGGATTTTCCTGGTGGAAGAGAGCAGTTTGATAAGTATATCCGGGATAATTTAAAATTGCCGGCTGCAACTAACAGTTACGGCAATCTATCGATCAGGTACTCATTCTATCTAAACAGAAAAGGAAAACCATACAAGATTAAATTGATTGACCCTCTTGACAAGGACCTGGAAAAAGCAATTATTGATCTCTTAAATTCCATGACAGCCTGGGAAATGAATGAAAATGAGAAGTACGGCCCATTGGTCCGCATTATCAATATTAAACGCTAAGCGCTGAAATTTCACATGAACACACTGATGTTATTAACTCTATTGCTGCTTGCTTTGGCCTCCTTCAAGCAGCGCGAACTTTTATTCCAGAAGCAAGTACTATTACAACTTCATATCCCTGATGACCGCCCTGATCTTTTCATCCAGCTCCTTATTTACCCTGTCAAAATCAGAAGCCTTCGCCAGTTTTGTATTTACACTAAAATAAAACTTGATCTTGGGCTCCGTTCCGGATGGCCTGGCAGAAATGACACTACCATCGGCAAGGATAAATTGTAAAACGTTTGATTTTGGTAATTCAATTTTCCACTCTTCCCCTGTTTTTAAGTTCTTCCCTTTCTGCAACTGGTAGTCGAGCAACTGCGCAACATCCGAGCCATTGATGCTTTTAGGCGGTTGGCTGCGATAAGTTTCCATCATGGCTGCTATTTGCTCCTGTCCATCCATTCCCTTCTTGGTTATTGAAATAAGATCTTCTTTATAAAAACCATATTCGACATAGAGATCGACCATTTTTTCAAACAAGGTTCTTCCTTTTTCTTTTTCATAAGCGACCATTTCACATAAAAGAGCTACCGCGCTAACGGCATCCTTGTCCCTTATTTTATCACCGATCATCAATCCGAAACTTTCTTCTCCGCCGATCACGTAATTTTCTTTTCCTTCCTTTAAACGGATCAGTTCAGCTATCCATTTAAAACCGGTCAATACATTATAGCATTTCACTCCATTTTTTTCAGCAATGCGATTGATCATTCCCGTGGTCACGATCGTTGTCACCACCATATCGTTTGGTCTGGCAATGCCCTTGGCCTTCCTTGCTTCTATCATATAATTAAATGCCAGAACGGCAGTCTGGTTGCCATTCATCAACACCCATTCACCATGATTATCCTTTACACCAATGCCTACCCTGTCTGCGTCCGGGTCTGTACCTAATAAAATCCCCGCTTCCATTTCCTTTGCCTTCTTCAACCCGATGCTCATCGTTTCCTTTTCTTCGGGATTGGGATAAACCACGGTTGGGAAATTTCCATCAGGTTTAGCCTGTTCTTCTACGATATTAACATTGGTAAAACCAAAACGCTTCAATACTTCCGGCACCAGCATTATGCCCGTACCATGTATTGGTGTATAAACAATTTTAAGGTCCTTGTGTTTTGCGATCACCTCGGGATATACGCTCAGTCCTTTTACCATTTTGATATATTCCTCGTCAACTTCTTTCCCAATGATCACGATGTTCTCTTCGCTTCCTTTCCACTTTACATCATCCACACTTGCGATCTTTTCAACCTCTTTGATCACATTTTTATCATGTGGTGGCACCAACTGGGCCCCATCATTCCAGTATGCTTTATAACCGTTATATTCCTTAGGATTATGCGAAGCTGTACAAACCACACCTCCCTGGCAACCAAAGTGCCGAATAGCAAAGGATAATTCCGGTGTCGGTCTCAACGATTCAAACAGGTGGACCTTTATCCCATTCGCTGCAAAAACATAGGCTGTAGTTTCAGCAAAGAACCGGCTGTTGTTACGACTATCATGAGCGATCGCAACTTTCACCTGCTGGCCGGGAAAAGATTGTTTCAGGTAATTCGCATATCCCTGCGTTGCCATTCCCACCGTGTACTTATTCATACGGTTGGTGCCTACTCCCATTATCCCCCGAAGCCCTCCCGTGCCGAATTCGAGATTACGGTAAAAAGCATCGGCCAGTTCATCAGGGTTTTCCCTGGCCAGCTTTTTGATCTCATCTTTGACCGGTTGATCAAAATTTCCATTCAGCCATTTATCAATTTTTTCCTGTATTGCCGCATCCATAAAACAAAATTTAACGTTATTATCGGGGCTGAAAGTTATTGAATTTTGCGATAGTGCATCATCCGATAGCTATCGGATTTGAAAATTTGGTTAGGGATACACGGATTAAAACGTTTTTGCCACGGATGCACGGATTGAAAGGTCTTTGCCACGGATACACCGGATAAAAGAAGTGCGGGGAGCGAGAGCGAAGAGCGATGTTTTCTCCGCTGTCGCTCTGTTTCTCTCTCTATCGTCATCCGGGTATCCATGGCAGCCTTATTATGTCAATGGGGACACATTCATTAAACTGAGGCACTGCCAAATTTGCTTTAAAAAAAACTTAAACGGGCAAGGAAACGTATTTTTGTTTTATGAATTAAGCCGCAGCAATCTATAAACTACCGAATGAAAATTGAACCGCTATTTTTTTACTGTCAGGCTGTGGTAACAATATCATCGTCCCGTAAAAAACTCAGCTTTATTCTTGCAGGTTTGCTGGCACTGAATTGTTGTTTTGGCCAGACCGATAGTTCTATCGTCCTTTCCAGACCGATCGCTGATATTTCTCATCCCAATAAAGGACGTTTGTGGACTGTTGGAGCAATAAACGTTATTGGCTATGGCGGATCACTGATCCTTCTCAACAGCGCCTGGTACAGCGGCTATGCAAAAACGAGCTTTCATACTTTCAACGACAGCAAAGAATGGTTGCAGGTAGATAAGGTAGGCCATGGCTGGACAGCTTATAACGCCGGCAGAGTGTCGGCGGCCATGTGGAGATGGGCAGGACTACCACAAAAAAAAGCAGCCTGGGTAGGAGCATTGACCAGCACAGCTTTTCTCACAGGTATCGAATTCCTCGATGCCCATTCATCAAAGTGGGGATGGAGCTGGAGCGATATCGCTGCCAATTTTGTAGGTGCAGGTATTTTTGTAGCACAGGAAACCGGCTGGCGTGAGCAACGAATTCAATATAAATTTTCATTTCATAGAAAAAATTACTCAGATCCCCAACTAGAACAACGAGCCGATGACCTTTTCGGCGAAACCTGGTATGAACGAATGCTGAAAGACTATAATGCACAGACCTATTGGTTCAGCGCTAACCTGAAATCATTTTTTCCTAAAAGCAGTCTGCCTCCCTGGTTGAATATCTCTGTTGGTTATGGCGCCGACGGAATGTTCGGCGGTTTTGAAAATAAATGGCTCGATGAACAGGGCAATGAGATCGACCGGACGGATATTCCAAGGATACGCCAGTTTTACCTGGCACCCGATATTGATTTTACCAGGATCAGGACTAATAAGAAATGGTTGAAAACCGTTTTTAGTGTCCTCAATGCTTTTAAATGTCCCGCACCGGCATTGATGATTGACAGCAAAGGGAAATTCAGGGCATTCGTATTTTATTTTTGATAAACTCCGAGAGAAGGAAAGAACCAGGTTCCAAGAACCAAGAACCAAAAAAATTCAAATTAAAAACTACAAATAGAAGAAGTAGCTTCTGTACTGCTTGTGATTTTGGGCTTGAGATTTATTTGGTTCTTGTCTTTTGGTTCTTGGGGCTTACATTAAAGTTGCCATTCGGCGGCCTTAATAATCGCATCTAGCCTGTCTGGCCTGTCGGCATCCATCCAGAGTTGCACAAACTGTCCGCCATTGTTATATTTTTTTACAAATGCCGATACATCGCCGTTCTCATTTTTTCCTAACACAACATCGACATTCTTCTCATTGATAAAAAGAGATGTCGTCCAGGAATCAGGTAGCCCCAATTGCTTACCCGCAGTTGTTGGGAAACAGGGCAGATCACCCATAAAGCTCCGGGTATCACCTTTACCATAATCAAGGCCGAGAAGAGTGTCGGCAGCATTGAACCGGAAGCCTACCGGTGTTTTCATGCTTTCATCAAACTGGTAAACGATCGGGTTGATACCAGCCATTATGATCTTGCCACCATCATCGAGGAATTTCCGCAATATGCTGCTCTTACCATTACCGGTAACGGAAGCAGGAAAATAGCAACTCGCAAAAACAAAAACAGAAGAGTTCGCCGGTTCTTTAGACATATAAAAAGCCAGTGAATCGGAACCGATCAGTTTATATCCGTACATCCGGAGGTAATTCTTGATCACCAGGTCACTGTTGTTCTTAAAATAAGCGTTTATGCCATTCTCATAAAAAACATATTTAGTAAAGCCTTCTTTATATTGTCGTTTGTCTTCATGCCCAGTCAATGCATAAAGATGACCGTCATCCGAGCCCACATACAATAATCCATCACTCCAAACGGGCGATGATAATATCTTTCCATTTGTTTTGAACTCCGATAAACGCTTCCCGGTTTTAAGGTCCACGCAAAACAAATGACCGTCAAACGTTCCCGCATAAACTTTATCGTTCACAATAAGCGGGGATGACCACACAGCTGATGGCGTTCTGAATCGCCAGGTTTCCTTCCCGGTTTCAATATTGACGGCATTTACATAGCGACCGTCTGATGTTCCGGTCACAACCAGCGAATCCTTCACAGCTGCCGTTGAAATAACCCAGGTAATCACATAATTCAATTGCCAGATCTGCTCCCCATTAATGCAATAGAGATATCCATCTCTTGCACCAACAATTATTTTATTGCCAACAACAACTGCACTAGATGTAATGGCTCTCCTGTCATACCCATAATTGTCATTGTTCATTGAATCGCCTACAATTTTGAATTGCCAGCGTTCTTTACCTGTCTTTAAATCCACCGAATAAAGAGATGCTTCAGTATCGCCAAAAACAACTGAGTTCCGGTAAATGGCGCCTGTACTACGTATGATGCCTTTGCATTTAAATTTCCAAACTATCTTTCCGCTTTGCTGATCCAATGAATAAAAATAACCATCATCCCCACCAATGAATACTTTTCCTTCATACAACACTGGCGAAGAATAGAAATAATCGTAGCGCCAGGGATAGGCCTGCTTTTCTCCCATCTTTGTTTTCCACAACAATTGTCCATTTGATTCTTTGAGACAATAGATCGTCTGCCCATTATCAGAAAAAAAGATCCTCCCGTCCTGGCAGGCGGCCGACGAATGAATAGCTTTCCCGGTCGTATACTTCCATTTAAGCTGTCCTGATTTTTTATAGATAGCAAAAAAAGTTCCCCCGGCATTCCCGAAATAAACAATGCCGTTATTTAGGAGCGGTGTAGACCTGACCGGTGAACCCGCATCGTATTGCCAGGCTTTTGTATCATAAATAAGCTGATCGGTGGTGGCGACATAGCTGTCATGTGCAGCATCGCCGCGAAACATAGCTGAAGTATGAACGGGTTGGCTGTAACAATTCTTAAACAGAATCATTACCAACAGGAGGAGGAGCCGGTTATGCATATGTGGTGAAATAAATATTACAGTTGATTAGTTTCCTGGGGGCTGACGCTTTCGTTACCTGATCTACTAATGAACCAATCAACCAGTCAACTTAAAGTTCGCTGATCCACTTTTTGAACATGGGCGCCATTTCCTGGCTCACAACGATGTGATGATTCAAATTAACCATCGAGAGGTCAACCTGCAATTTCACTCGTTCATACGTCTTGTAACTTTTTACATAACCTATATTGACAATATACTGGCGATTGGCCCTGAAGAAAATACTTTTATCCAATTCATCTTCGAGATCTGCCAATTTCCTGTCGATCATATATTTTCTTCCATCCCTGTCAAGCACAAAGACGATCTTCTCCTCAGTATAGATCAATACCACGTCGGTTAATTTCAAAGCCACATGCTCGATCCCTTTTCGAACGATCAGCCTCGTCCTTTGCGGCCGGTTGATCCCGCTTAAGAAAGGCAGCGGGGGATTAAAATGTTTTTCCAGCGATCTGTATTTCGCCAATGTCCTGACCAGGTCTCCTTCATCGATAGGTTTGAGCAGGTAGTCAATACCATTATGTTCAAACGCATTTACCATGAATTGATCATAGGCCGTGATAAATACAACGGGGCTTTGCACATGTGCCTTTGAAAAAATATCAAAGGACAATCCGTCCGCCAGTTGGATATCGGAAAAGATAAGATCGGGAGATTCGTTGGTAGATAGCCATTCAACGCTTTCCCTGACTGTTGTGAACGAACCGACAATCTCGGTATCATCAGCAGCTCTTTTGAGTATTTTTTTAAACTCTTCGGCAATAAGCCTTTCATCCTCGATAAGAATTGTTTTGATCATGGGGTATTTGTTTTGACATAAGCAATTATATAATTACTGATGCCGGCATAAAAATAATTACACAACACCTAACTTATTTGTCATAAGTTGCTTGATAAACTAATAAAAACAAGGGACAAACAGCAACAATCAACTATCAGTGGCAGATAACCGGGAAGGAGCAATAGCATAACGCCGTTTAAACGCCTTACTAAATGTATAAATGTCAGGAAAATTGCAGTGAGCTGCAATATCCGTGACAGACCGGTGACCGGAAATAATAAGTTGCCTGGCTGTTTCCAGTCTTTTGTTCAGCAAATATTGATAAGGTGAAATGCCAAAAGCCTGTCTGAATGAGCGGAAAAAATGAAACTCGGACATATTGCAAAAAACAGCTACCTGGTTTATCTCATCGATAGAAAGATACTCCCCGTCCATATACTGCTTGGCGATCTTTAATCGGTGTAATATCTCCTTTCTTGTCTCCAGCTTCACTGACCGGATACCTTTTAAGGCCAGGTAATTCCCATATTCGTGAAAAATGATCTTCTCTACAAGATCCAGGAACCATTCCCTGTCGATATAATCTCCTGCCCTCCCTTCCCTGATAGAGAGGACCAGTTCATTTAGCTTATTACCAAAGTTGGCGGCATTCACGGGGCAAACTGCTTCAAAAAACTCCGGCACTTTAAAATATCCGGCGAGGTAGTTATCAAAATCATGATCCTCCTGCGCCGTCAGCACTGTGAATGCCTCGGCTACTGTTGCCGGGCAGATATCAATACAAATACTCTTAACTGTATTCTTTGAATCGAAATAAGCGTTCACATCAGGCTGCTTGCAGGCCAGCAAAAAATTACCCTGGGGAACAGCATGCTCCCGGCTGCCCACCTTGTAATAAATACAGCGGTCAACAACATATTTCAAACTAAAACTGCGAAAAGCATTGCGGGTAAACCACTCGTTCAACTCGGAATAATATACCAGGTCTGAATCAGATGGTTTATTCAGGGTCAGCTTATTGTTTTCAGTGATGGTATGAAAATAAGATGCCATCTCGCAAGCTATACTTAATATCCTGAAACACGATCCCGTTCGTAATGATGATATACCGCCCGAGTAAAATAAGCAGGATTCGACAAAGCTGAAGTTATTTGGCGATTGTTTTTACTGCCGCCCGCAAATGATATTAAATGTTTTTTTACTCAACCTCTTCTTCCACGGCCGGCTATTATAGGCGACAAATCAATTGATGTCTTTCCCTTCCTCCAGTTTTTTAATCATATTGGTTACATTGGTCCTATTGCCTTCATCGGGGACCTGCGGCAGGGCAGCTTTTATATAATCAAGGGCTTTCTGGTAATCACCAGTCGCAGAATAGGCTCTTCCCATACCTACATTGGTGACATAAACATTGGGAAATTTATCATAATTCATTTTAAAAACTTTGACGGCTTCCTGCGTCTCTTTATTGATCAACAAAGTGCGGGCATATTGGTGCACTTCGATCATGGTGCCGAACGGAATGGCTTCCTGCATTATTTTTTTTGCATCTTCCAGCCTGTTCATTTTAAATAATATCGCAGCTTTAGTGCTCAGAGTATAAAAATTCTTTACACCCATGACCCTAAAATAGATCGCCCTGTCCATCCAGGCAAGTGCCTGTTCCAGCTCAATGTTATTTCGCAGGCAATAATTTGCGGCATCCACATAATCATAATAGGAACGTGTAGTCCTGAATTCGGTCTTAAATGATTCCATTTGCAACCGCTGCACATCCGCCTCCACTTTAAACGGTATTTTTCTTTTTTCCCACGACATTGAAATGACGGCGGAGGATGGCGTCTCATCAGTAAACTCGTATTTGAGCCATTCTACGCTTTTATCCAGTGTTTCATTCTTTACTGTTACGCGCAAAGCGTCCTGCGTGGAATCATAGTAAAAGCTACCCCATGAGTTATTGACTTTTGAAAAGATCAGCGTGCTTTCTTTTTCCCCCAACGCAATAAAGAATCCGTAAGTCCCGGCAGGCAGATCATGTCCCTCAATTTTTACAGGATGAGAGAATGACATCGTTGTATTTTCATTGGCCCCGGCCCTCCATGGAGCAGCGTAGCTGGTGCCATGTCCCTGGTCCACAAAACCATAGTAGGCAATGGGTGTGCCCCAAATTTTTCCTTCGCGACCTTTAACACCCGGGCGATTATAACTTATCGCGATCTTAACAATGCCGATCTGTTCTGATACGCTTGCTTTTTTATTCCCGCCATCCGGTTCAAGCGTCAGTGGTGGTGTCTGCGAAAAAGAAAATGTCGATGCAAATAAAATGATAACAACCAGCAGATATTTTTTCATGATGCAGTAGTTTTTTGCTTCGCTTCGCTCGCAATGATGACTCTCAACTATAAACTATCACAATTCAACATTCTTATTTCTGAATTCATAATTCTTCATTCCGTTCGCAACGACTTCACTGGATTGGCAACTGCCGATCTCCAAATCTCATACGCGACCGTTGCAAGTGTGATAACCAACAAGCCAAGCAGGCTGAATGCGAACACCAGCGGGCTTATCGAAGTTTTATAGGCAAAATCTTCGAGCCATTTGTACGCCGCCAGCCAGGCCGCAGGAATTGCAATCAATGCTGCAGCCAGGAAAATCTTGACAAACAACCAAACAAACATCCCGATCACCTGGCTGACATCGGCGCCCAGCACTTTCCGGATCCCGACCTCCTTGGTCTTTTGTTCCGCGGTATAGGACGCAAGACCGAAAACACCAAGTATGGTTATCAATATTGCAAGGATGGCAAATACCTTTCCGAGTGCCGATACCCTCCGCTCAACGAGGTACATCCGGTTAAACTCGTCATTGAGGAACCAATGATCAAAACCGATATTCGGAAATACTTCCTTCCATTTTTTCTCGATAAAATCCATTTTTTCAGAAAACCTGCCCGGTGGGATTTTTATATAAGCGATCCGATCGATGAAATGAACTCTTGGGTTCAACATCAATGGCTCAATAGGCTGGTGCATAGAACGGAAAGGAAAATCCTTAATAATTCCGATGACCTTATAAACATGTGCTGTATCGAATTCCAACCTGACTGTGCTGCCAATTACCTTATCGAGCGGCTGATGTAATGCCTGAACGGCGGCCTGATTCAATACGAGCGAACTGGAGTCAGCCGTATTTCCCTGTTGAAAGTCGCGGCCCGCGATAAATTCAAGATCATATGTTTTAGCAAAATCCCATTCAACATTGAGCTGGTTCCATCGCATCACGGCATTCCCAAGGTCTGGGAAACGGGCATCGGCCCCGATCCATCCAAAATAATTCAGCCGCGGCAAATGATTGGCCATCGTCACGTGTTGTATATCCTTATCCGCTAATACTGCTTGTTTGAAAACCGTGAACTTCTCCTGGGGCGCTATTCCGCCGTAGCGTATGGATAAAAGCTGGCTCCCTGCTTCGTTCAGTTTCGTTTTTTGCATATGATTCATTTGCCGGATAGCGATCAATGTGCAAATGATCAATACAAGTGAAACAAAATACTGTATGGTGACCAGGCTCTTCCTGAAAAACTCGGCACCCTTTCCCCTTATGATCTGTCCTTTCAGCACTTCTACCGGTTTGAATTTTGATAAATACAACGCAGGATAACTGCCCGATAACAACGCCATGAACAACACTATGGCGCCTACGATCAGTAGCATGTAGAGGTTAAAAATTGAAGCAACTGTAAATGATTTATCGGCCAGGTGATTGAATGGCCGCAGGAAAAGTATAACAAGCAGGATCGCCATGATCAATGACCCTACTGTGGTGACCAGCGATTCAATGAAGAACTGCCGGGCGATCTGGACGCGGTTACTTCCGAACGATTTGCGGAGTCCAACCTCCTTTGCCCGTTTGGCTGAACGCGCTGTTGCCAGGTTCATATAATTAATACATGCTATCAGGATGATCAGGAACGCGATGGCGCTGAATATGGCCAGGTATTTCTTATCGCCGCGAATGCCATTTTCCCATAAATTTTTCTGGTCAAAATGCATATCGGACATTTTTACCAGGAAGGGATTCAGTTTCCATCCTGCCGCAACGGCTCCCGAGTCGGACTGAAGAAGTTGGTTTGCCAGCGGTTTCAGGTCAGCTTCGATAAGCTTTGCATCAGTACCAGGTTTCAAGACGATATAACTTTCCAAAAAGGCCATGTCATGATCAAGCCTTGTTCCTTCCATAAATGATGTAAAATCATCCTGGACCGAACGAAATGCGTTTATGTTGAGGATATATTTAGGTTTGAAATGAGAATTCGAAGGAAGATCCCGGTAAACACCGCTTACGATCACATCAATCTCCCGGTCATGCGTAGCCCAGAAATGTTTTACAGTGATTACTTCTCCAATGGGATTTGCAGACCCAAATAATGTTTTGGCGCCTGTTTCACTAAGCACTATGCTATTGCTGTTTTCAAACATTTTTTCCTGGTTGCCGCGGGTAAGATGAAATTCCAGGATCTTATCAAACCCAGGCTCCGCCCATTTTATCTCCTCTGTAAGAATGATCTTCTCCTTCGCCTTATAATTAAGCGATGTGGGATATCCGATATAGGCTATACGGGTGGCGCCGGTAACCTCTGAACGTGTATCTTTTAAATGTTTGACCCAGAATCCCGGGGCCTCAGTATTATCAAAACTGCGTCCGTCAGGGTTTGACCAGGTACTGCCTATGCGGTAAGTATTGTGAAAATGCGGGTGCATACCATCGTATCGCAGCTCATCGCTGACATATAAAAAGATCAGGATCGAACTGGCAAGACCCAGGGCAAGGCCAGACATATTTAAAACGGAAAAAAGCTTTTGTCTCCTGAAATTGCGCAGGGCAATCAAAAAGTAATTACGTAGCATACGACCTGGTTTTAGCGGAAGAGAATCACATCATCACGTACAAGACATGATGAGAAGTTCGCTAATCCATTCTGCTCAGGCCAGTTAAAAGTGATGGGAAGTTTGTCAAAACCTGCTCAATTCATGCAAAGCAGAAAGATACTTATCCAAACAGGCATGCCGGGAGATCCAAGAAGATAGTTGTAACACCTGCATTGGGATGAACGGCAGGCGGATCAGGCCAGGTAGGCGCCCAGTACCTTGTCATCACTTACTTCCACGAAAATGTGTTCCTGTAAAGTGGTGGCGATGGAAAGGCCGACATAATCCGGGTGAACGGGGAATGAGTTATGGCTTCTTGCAACAAGCACCAAAGCCTGTATTTTTTTAGGCAGGAAATCGAGAAAAGGTTTTAATGCATACAGCAATGTTTTCCCGCTATTGGCAACATCATCCACAATGATAATGACCTTACCGTTAAAATCCATTTTTTTGCTGAGCGTAACTTCCTTGGGCTCCTTTTTGTCCAGTGTAATGTTGATGACTTCGGTTTGCAGCGAGGATATTTCGGAAAGTATTTGCCGGATACAATTTGCAACTACGCTTCCGCTTTCGCGGATACCGGCTAGAATAATATTTTTTTCATCCATATTATTCTCAATGATCTCAAGCGCCATCCTGCGGAGTTTTTTTTCAGCGACTGATTGATCGGCTATGTATTTTTTTGAATCCACGCTATTATTTTTTCACCACGAATTACTTTCCGGCCAGCAATTATAAACATTTTGTCTCAAACGCGTAATCCGAAGCGATCAAGACGTAAATTAGCACTTGTAATTGACTGGAATGCAAATTGTCCAACAAATTTTATTCATACTTATTACCGCTGTTGCCATCTGGCTTTTTGTAAAAAAAGTAAGACAGATCGGCCGCAATATCAACCTGGGCAGGGATGAAGATATCAGTGACAACAAATCACAGCGATGGAAAAATGTGCTGTTGATCGCTTTTGGTCAGAAAAAAATGTTCCGCAACCCGTTGGTGGCCATTCTACATTTCTTTGTCTATGCCGGCTTTATCATTATCAATATAGAAGTGCTGGAGATAATACTTGATGGCATCCTGGGAACACATCGCCTTTTTACCGGTGCGTTAGGAAATGTTTATGTCTTGCTGATAGATGCTTTCGAAGTGTTGGCTGTATTGGTACTATTGGGTCGTCTTATTTTCCTTATCCGGAGAAATATTGTGAAAGTAAGAAGACTTGCGATGAAGGAGCTCAATGGCTGGCCGAAAAGCGATGCAAATTATATCCTGGTTACCGAGATCATCCTGATGATGCTCTTTCTCACCATGAACTCCTCTGACCGCGCCCTGCAACTGAGAGAGTATGGGCACTACCACAACCTGGGAAACTTTCTTATTTCGGGAAGCCTGGCGCCATATTTTACTGGTCTAAGCTCTTCCACGCTTGTTGGAGTTGAAAGAACCTGCTGGTGGTTGCATATTGTCGGGATATTTGCGTTCCTCAACTACCTTCCTTATTCCAAGCACCTGCATATTATTCTTGCATTCCCCAACACTTATTATGCGCGGCTTGAGCCACTTGGTGAAATGGAAAACATGCCGTCGGTACAAAAGGAAGTACTGTATGCTATGCAACCTGGATTAGCGCCAACAGGGGATGCAGCGCCTCCCAAAAAATTCGGGGCAAAAGATATCGTCGATCTCAGTTGGAAAAACCTGTTGGACGCATATAGCTGCACCGAATGCGGACGATGCACTGCTGCCTGTCCTGCCAACATAACCGGCAAACTCTTATCTCCCCGGAAGATCATGATGGATACGAGGGACAGGATGGAAGAGATCGGAAGGAACATTAATAAGAATGGCGAATTTAAAGACGACGGCAAAAGTTTGTTGCACAATTATATTTCCACGGAAGAATTGCGCGCCTGTACGAGCTGCAATGCCTGTGTACAGGAATGTCCTGTCAGCATCAGCCCACTGGATATAATTTTGCAAATGCGCAGGTATCTTGTGATGGAAGAAAGCAATGCGCCGCAGGAATGGAATGCCATGTTCAGCAACGTAGAGAACAATTTTGCACCGTGGAAGTTCAGTCCCGACGAACGGGACAAATGGGCAAGCGAAATGAGCTAACAACATACTATGAACACACCGGGTTCATCCTTATCTCAATTTATTGAGGAATATCCTCTTTATTCCAGGTTTGGAACTGACCAACCCATTGAAACCGCCGACCTGGATAACTTAGCCTTTAATTTTTTCTGCCAGAAAGAAAAAGAGGTTCAACCTTTCCGACTTTCTATTCCATCATCAAACGGCAATGGTATACATCCGTCGTCACAACCGCATCATTCTGCTGAGGGCTTCACGGAAATCTTTACCGGCGTCTGCCAGTCCTGCGAAGAATATAAAATAACTGTTGTTATCAACGCTGCGTCCGGCGAGGAGCCACCGCGTTACTTCATTCGTAAGATCGGACAGGACCCTGCCCCAGGATCTACTGCGGTAAAACTTCCCGATGATGTCGCCGGCTTTCTCGACGATGAAGGACGCGAATGTTATCGGAAAGCGTTGAGCAATCTCGAATTTGACTATGGCGTGGGAACGCTGGCTTATATCAAAAAGATGCTCGCAAATGGCGTTGATAGGATCATCGAAGCGTTGTCGAATACTTATTCGGATGCGGGCGGCAAGTTTGCCGAAGCTTTCAATTCTTATAAGCAGGATGGTCAACGAACAAGGTTTATTGAGGAAGCAACGCCTCATTTTCCGGAAAGCCTGAAAGAGCATGGTGCGAGCAGCCTGCTTGTACTCTACGATGCACTTTCACTAAGCGTCCAGGAGCTGACCGAGAAAGAATGCATTAAAAAATCAAAGGACATTGATACATTGTTCCGTTATATGACCAGGAAATTAACCGCGGAGATCCAGGAAACCTCTCAAAAGAAAGTGAACGGCAAATATTTCATGCGTTACTCATGATAAAATCAAACTTATTCCAATGAAGATCGCATCCTTTCCATTCCAGACTATTGACTGGTCGCTTCTTCCCCGGGAAGAGCATAAAGGAGAGACCGGGACGGCTTACTGGCAAATCCAAATGGTAAATGATATCAGGATAAGAAAGGTTGAATATTCCGCTGGTTACAAAGCAGATCACTAGCAAGGGGCATGTCATTTTTTGCCTGGAAGGCGGAATGAATACGGAGCTGGATGACGGGCGTATCATGAAACTCGATGCAGGCATGTGTTATTTCGTTGGAGATAATAATGAAGCACACCGGACATTTACTGAAAGCGGCTGTAAGTTATTTATTGTGGACTGATATGTAAGATCCAAATCTCAAGAACCAAGAACCAAAAAAGCAATAATTTTTTAACAATAAAACCGAATGATCGGGAGCATTTCGATTTTCGTCCCGATAACTATCGGGATTAATATTTGGAATTTATTTGGTTCTTGCTATTTGGTTCTTGATTTTTAAGAAGGCTTCGCCCCTTCATCAAAATCGAACCCAATTTCTTCCTTTTTATTCTTGTTGAACCAGGACCACATCGGTATCCCTGTAAGCATTAAGATCAACCCAAATACAGCTTCCCTGGTATGCGAAATGATGGTATTGCAAAAAAGTCCAATTGAAAAAAGAATAACAATGGCTGGCACTACGGGATAACCCCAAACTTTAAAGGGGCGGTGAGTATCCGGCATTTTTTTGCGAAGGATAAATAGTCCAAATGCAGTGGCCCCATAAAATACAAAGACCACGAAGATCATCATGTCGCTTAACTGGTCGAAAGAACCTGAGAATACCAGCAGGCATGACCACACGCATTGAATGATCAACGAGTTGGCCGGCGCTCCCTGGCGATTCAGTTTGCCGGCGCTTTTGAAAAACAGGCCTTCCCTGGCCATAGCATAATAAACCCTGCTGGTGGCAACAATGGTAGCATGATTGCAACTGAGTGTCGTGATAACGATCATTATCCCGATAAACAATTCTCCATTTCGCCCCCAGAAAACTTTGACCGCTTCTATAGCTGCTACGTTATTACTGGATTTAACGACCTCGAGTTGTTCAATGGACAGCAACGAGAGATAGCTGATATTGACGACCATGTACACGACAATGACAATAAAAATACCAATAGTGATCCCCAGGGGTATCGTTCGATTTGCATTCTTTGCTTCTCCACCAATATACCCGACAGCAGCCCAGCCCTGGTATGCAAAGAAGGCTGCCAGCATTGCATTAAACATTGCCCTCGGCGTTACCGGGTGATTATTCGTGTCAAGATTGAAAGCCGTTGAAAGGTGGGATTCAGCGCTGCTCAGCCCAAAAATGACGATGATGAATATCCCGATGAAAACGAGCGCAAGAATAAAGGTCCCAAGCCATGCACCCGTTCTTAATCCCCGTGTGTTGATGATCGTTAACAGTATAATGAGACCGACAGCTGCAAACTTTATATTGAAATCCTGGAATGGATAGATTACGCCGCCGATATTTATGCTTGATAAGGAAGCAAGCATCGGTGGCAGATGAACGACACTGTTCAGGGACTGGGCAAAAACATATGCAAGTGACGCAATAGCTGCCGATTCAATGACCGTAAATGTTGACCACCCGAACTGGAACGCAAAAAACTTGTTATATATCTTTTTGTAATAAGCATAATCACCGCCCGTATCGGCAAGTAATCCGGCTACCTCCGCATACGTAAGCGCACCAAACAAACTGATGATCCCGGCCAACACCCATGCGATCAGCACCCAGCCGGAAGAATGCAACTCAGCAGCCATTACTGCCACTTTTTTATAAACACCGGAACCGATGATATTGGCGATGACGAATACAACGACCAATCTTAATCCAAGTGAACGGTTAAGCTGTTGAGAACTCATAAACAGTTTTTACAAAAATGAACTTATGTCTTTTCATCCGCACTTGGACCATACATGCCTGGCACCGGCACATCAAGCAGGCGAAGATAGACGGATAATTGCCCGCGATGATGAATAAGATGACTAAAGCCCCAGCCCCGGATCGCCACTTTCTTTACTAGCTCATTTCTCATTTGATCACCCTTCCTGACTATCCAGGTTTTATTAAAATCCTCATCTTTCATGGCTTCGAGATCGACAATAGCCTGCGCCAGTTTTTCTTCGAAAATGTTTACCAGTTCAGTAGAAGTGGATGCGGTGTGTGAACTGAACCCACGAACCGCGAAGTCCCAGTCATCGACCGTAATGATCCGGGATATCCAATGCGGGATCTCGGCTACATGTGTTGCAAGGCGTCCGAGCGCCATTGATTTCTCATGCGGTCGCCAATCTTTTTTATCCAGCGGAACACGTTCCAGCATTTTACGTGTCAGTGAACCCTCATATTTCAATTCACCGATGAATGCGTCTTTTAGAGCCATAATGTTTTTTTATTGAATTAAAATCAGGCGGTGCTATCCGTGTCTTTAACACCCAGTATTTTTTGTTCCAGGTCATGCTTCTCGTGCTCGGGATGTGCCATACGATGAACGGTGTCTTTCTTCTTAAGTATCTTCCACAGTTGCAGGATCGCCGTGGCCGTGAAAATACCGCCGATGACCCAATTCATGATATGCTGGTTATTGCTGATCTTATTTGCGATCAACTGGCCTCCAAAAATAAACACGCAATTCCCCACGAAAGTGCCCAGCCCTATACCGATAATATAAATATTGTAATGATCATGGCGGGGTAGCAGGATCTTTTTGGAAAATAAAATAGTGCTCCAGCCAAACCAGAACGGGATCTGTACCGGGTTAACCGCGCTCATGACCAGGCCCAGCACAAAATGAGGTAGCGTTGATTTACTAAGAATGGCGTTCTTGCCTTCGGAAGGATGCAGGGCTGCATAAAAACTGGAAACAGCCAGTGCCAACACAATGACCAATGTAAGCCATTCGAGTATCTTCAGGATTTTTTGCTGTTTCCGCACCCAATCCATGGCTACCAGCGAGAGCCGGACATAAACTATCTCGGCCGTAAGCGAGCCAGCTGAAAAAAGCATAGCAGCAATAATTCCATCGCTGACCGAGATCTGCATAGCTGCAACATTCAGGGTGCCGAGTGGCAGAGAACCGAGAAAACTGACAAGCATCCCGGTGAAGAATATCTTCCATAAATGTCGCATGAAACGAAAATACGAAGAAGACTGACAAAGAATCTCCATAGTTATTGGGACGAATTCCAAAAATTCGAAAATCGAAATTCGATTTTTGAATTTCGTGCTTCGTTAATCAAATTTTTCCAGTAACCTGAAGTGTTTATTGGCTTCCTTGATGAATCGCCTGCCTTTTTGGAAAGACCAGTAAGGGACTCCCTGCTTATGGTTATACCGGCTGATCCGGTAAAGTGCCTTCCAGTGCTTCAGGATCGTGCCATAGGCCTTCCAGATACTCATATTGCAATCGTAGATATGATTGGGCTCCGCCCCTGCCCCATTGAATTCAAGAATAGAAAAATTCTTTCCCTGCTTCAGCTCCTCGATAGATGTTGCCTTAATATCGTATCGGCCATAAAAGAATTGCTTGTTGTAATGGCTTAGTTCGTCAAAAACCTTATGAAGATTTTCGTCTATTTCGTTATGCAAATTGATAAAATGAGCGCCCCTGTTGTGATTACCGGCATAAGACAAATAAAAGATCTCGTCCTGCGGGACCACCCTGTCGAAGCGATGACCATGCCGGTGTTTCATCTCATCATACCTGAACTTAGCCCGGGGATGATTTCGGATCAACTCCTCGAGTGTCGATTTCCCATCTCCTTTTACTTGCAACAGTTCCTTTTGGATAAATCCGCTGACCGTTCCTTTTTCTTCATTGGGATAGCGGTAGTAAAACACGCTGACTTCCACCGGCAGGTCTATCATGTCCTGGATAATATATTCAACCGGTATGCGTTCATGGTATTTCATCAATTGCTCCTCCGATTCGATCTTGCGGAACAGGATACCCTTCATTCCCACGTCCGGTTTTACAACGAAAGGATAATTGAAACCCGCATCGCTCACTTTCTTTTTTACTTCGTTGAACGGCAGGTCATGCATGATGTAAATAGTGCGGGGATACAGGTGCGGCGGCAACTGGTCGTACATTTCTTTTTTTCCCTCACCATGAAGCCCGCCAAAAGTGATCGTTGGATTGGATGTGCTGAAGAACCAAAACGAACGGCTTCTTAGGCAATACCATAGCCACACAGGGCCGATGGGAAAATATAACACGTTAAAATGCCAGAGCTCCCAGTTTGTCAGTCGTTGAATAATTTTTTTTATACCCATTTTCTGGGTTGCAAAAATAAGCATGGAATATTAGTATTAAAAACATTTCACAGCATAGTCTGCTAATTAAACTCTAATTGTGGGGATAACGGGCACATCAGGTCCATAGCAGTATCATCCTGCTGTATTTTAATCAGCGATAATCTATAATATTTCCTGGAATCACCGTTAATCCGCGATATTTTTTAGATAGGTTCCACCGGCATCTTCTGGTCTTTCTTAATCCGCGATAATCCACAATATTCCTTAATCTCCGATAATCCGCGATATTCTTTAGATTTGAAACAAATTTTTATAGCATGGATGTCCCCACGATGGCCGAACTATTTGCAAATGGACAGCAACCAGAGGTTTTATTCTGGGTGGGTTGTGCCGGCAGTTTTGACCAGCGGGCACAAAAGATCACAAAAGCATTTGCTACTATCCTTAATAAGACCGGGATCAGCTATGCTATATTAGGGAAAGAGGAAATGTGTAATGGCGATCCGGCACGAAGGGCAGGTAACGAATTTATGTTCCAGATGATGGCTTACCAGAATATTCAGGTCCTGAATAATTATGGAATAAAAAAGATCGTGACCGCCTGCCCGCATTGTTTCAACATCCTTAAAAATGAATATCCCGAGTTGGGCGGCAACTATGAAGTAATCCATCATACAGTTTTCCTGCAACAGCTGATCGATGAAGGAAAAATAAAAATAAAAGAGGGGGGCGCATTCAGGGGCAAACGTATCACCTTTCACGACAGTTGTTATCTTGGCCGTGGTAATAATATCTATGAAGCGCCGCGAAAAGTTTTGGAGGTCCTGGATGCAGAATTGGTTGAAATGAAACGTTGCCGTAGCAATGGATTATGCTGCGGTGCCGGCGGAGCCCAAATGTTCAAAGAAGAAGAAAAGGGAAACATTCGCGTCAATTTTGAAAGAACAAACGAAGCTATGGAGACCGGTTCGCAGGTAATAGCTGCTGCCTGTCCTTTTTGCAATACAATGCTCACCGATGGTGTAAAGAATGCAGAAAAAGAAGAGAGCGTGAAGGTCATGGATGTTGCAGAATTGATCGCCCAGTCAATGGAGTAGTCCTAAAAAGCCGGCACTACGGTACATTCGTTATGAAATTATTTCCATGGCGTAACTTAGCAACATGAATCTTGAATATAAACATCTTCTCGACAGTAGTTTTTCCGCTGATTCGCGGGTATGGATCTACCAGGGCAGCCGGCTGTTTACCATCGGTGAGGCATTGGAGATTGAAGAATTGCTGAAACAATTTGTCATGGATTGGAAAAGCCACGGTGTACCCGTAAAATCGGATGCCCATCTTTTCTTCGGGCAATTTATTATCCTGATTGCAGATGAGACAGCCTCCGGTGTTAGCGGTTGCAGCACCGATAGCTCGGTGAGATTGATTAAAGACATTGAGCAAAAGTTCAACGTAAGCATGTTTGACAGGACTACGCTGGCTTTTGTGATAAAGGATAAAGTGCAGCTGCTTCCGATGGCCCAGTTGCAATACGCATTCGACAATGGTTTTATCAGCGCCGATACTCCGTATTTTAATAATTTGGTGCAAACCAGGGATGAGCTGGAATCAAAATGGATCGTCCCGGTGAAGGATAGCTGGATCAAAAACCGGATCAGGCTAAACGTTGAAGGCTGATTTGTATATTCGAATAGAACAAGCGGAAGTAGCTCACCTGGTAGAGCGACAGCTTCCCAAGCTGTAGGTAGCGGGTTCGAGTCCCGTCTTCCGCTCTGAGGTTTTTTATGAAATATGCGTTAATGGCCGCAATACTGTCAATTCTCATCGTACATCGTGGCCATTCGGAGACGCTGACTCAATCAGCTCAGGTAGAATAAAAAAGCCAACGATTATTTTTTACCGATATTTTGCCCCTCTGGGGCAAATTGAACAATTTAATAAATGCAGCCTCCGATATCTCCCCCGATGGGTGAAGCTGCACACTTTGCTATCCCGTGGTCTCATTTTTATTCGTAGGATATATCATTAATATCAACGCTATGTCGTTGCAGAAATTTAGAGTCCTCAATTTGATTTCGTCCCAGAGGGACGAAATATCGGAGGCAGCCAATTCGCGCATATACGACCTTGCCCCATAGGGGCAAAATATTACGAAGAAAGCATGAGACTATCAATAACAAGGTTCATTCTAATTAAAATAATTTCGCGAAGTTTTTCACGTCGATTATATGAATAGAAAACCAGCCAAAAATAAAAATAGCGGTTCTGAAAGACAGGATCAAAAGCAGAAAATTTCTTCACCTAAACTGCCCAAAATGGAAAAATTCGTAAGCTTCGCGACAATAGCGCAAGGAATAACTGCAATCGCGTCTCTCATCCTCGCTATAGTTGCAATGCTACAAACAACGAAAATCAAGGAGCTTGGGGATATAGTTGATAAACTCAATAAGCAGAATGAAATTTACGAGCAAGAACTGGATGTAAATAAAAAGACCACGATTCTCAATCGTTCCCCTTTTTTAGTACTTGGTAGTGAGGGAGTCAGCAGTGGAATTTACACCATCAGCTTAAGGAATATCGGAATGCTGGCCTATAATTTGGAAGTGACAATTCCGGACCCAAATCCAAATTTTGAAGTATTGGGCTTTAGAAGTTTCGTAAATCAAAATGAGGAAAGGGAATTCCAAATTCGACTCTTTAAGCCCTATGTTGAGTCCTTTGATTTTATAGTTAAATATGAAAGTTATTTTGGACCAGGAGAGCAACGCGTATCGAAAAAAGATCGGGAACGGATAACTGTTTCGCCGCCTAAGGGTTTTTGACAATTCATCCAATAGAACGTTGTCCACTGTCGGTAAATAAGTCCCAAAAATTGACTATTTTTTTACCGGCAAATTAATCGGCTTCTTTTTCGCAACTTTCGTAAAATTATATCCAACGGTCAGTCGGAAATTTCTTGTCCTTGTCTCGCTGAAACTTTCGACGTTGAAATTTGTTCCGTAAGTAAAATTCCGGTTGCGCTGCTGCGAAAAGATATCGATCAGGTTGAAGGTTATCGTCAACCTCCTGTCAAGTAATTTTCTCTGAATACCCGTATTCATGCTCCAGTTCCAACGGGCATAGCCCTGTGGATTGGCAAAACGATTAAATGTGAAGCTGCCGGTGAAGTTCCATACATCTTTTGGAGTAAAGGTTGAATTGATATTGGAGGTAAAGGAACCACCATTACGATAATGATTATAGCTCCGGTCAAATGCGCTGTATTGATTGTAGGTATAACTGGCGCTAAGATTTACCCGCAGTTTTTTTGTAAGAGAGAGTCCTCCCCAGGTGCTTGCTTCATATTCCTTTCTTCCGCTGATATTTTCCCAGGTTATCTGGGTTTTGCCATCAGGTAATAAAGTCCTTACCCGGCTGAAAATATCTTTGACAAGATTATATCCCAGCCCGAAATTGACGAAAGAGCCAATTTTTGTTCGGCCAATCACCAGGTCAAAATTGTCCGCGGTCGAAGCCCGTAATTTTTCATTTCCAAAACGGATATTGTAAGGATCAGAAAAATCAATGGTAGGATTTAGCTCATTGATCCCTGGACGGCGAATGCTGCGACGATAGGAGAAAGTTAGATTAAGCTTTTCTTTCCAGCTCTTATTAAGATTGGCAAAAGGCAAAAAGGTCCAATAATCATTCTTCGCATCCCGTTGTTCCTTGAATAATTCGAACCAGATATTCGTTTGTTCGGTGGCGATCCCTGCTGTTGCACTGAAGCTGGGTATAATGATCTGCCTGATCGAAGAACGGAAATTGATCACCGTCTGGTGAAACCGGAAATCATTGCTCAAAAGAGCAGAAGGAACATAAATGACCTCAGGCTTTTTCAAATAACTGGCCGCTACATCAACATCGCTATTGCTACGGTTATAATAGGAGCCTAGTGACAGAAATGTTTTTTTATTGCCGAGTGGCCTTTCATAATCCGCTCTTATAACATGGCCTTCATTTTTATTCCTGTTCAGCTGTTGCTGCGTGGAGTCTATCCCGTTTGGAGTGTGATCGCCATAGAAAAACTGCTGATAAAAATCGCGATCGCTGTTGCTACTGGATAAATTGGTGGAAACAATGACCCTCAATTGCTCTCCCGGTCTTCTTGTTCTAAGCAAATAAGAAAGATTTAGCGAACCATTATAAGTGTTGCCATCCGTTCGGATGCTCCTGTCGCTTATTTTATAGACATCGCCAAAACGATTGATGTTAGTGTATTCCGTATTGCTCCTGTTCAGGTAATCGTTTGAATTTAGCTGAAGGACGACATTGATGGACTGGAATTTATTAAAGTCATAGTCCATGTTGAATCGGAAACTGGGCCGGAAGAAGTTATTTGTATAATTATTCGCGGTATTGAAATAATTGGACGAGTCGTTGTATAAATTAGTTCGTTGCGAGTAGCCATTGCCAAGATAGCGTCCATAACTGGCGCCTGCATTAAAACTCATGGCAAAACCCTGTTTTCGATAAGTATAGTTGCCATTCACACTGGCTTCACCCCTGGTTCCAGCTGATAAGCTCAGCCTTCCGGTCTTGCCCACCTTACCTTTTTTAGTAACAATATTTATAACGCCGCCCTGTTCATTAGCATACTGTGGCGGTGGGTTGGTCATCACTTCGATCTTTTCGATCGAACTGCCTGGCATGGATTCCAGGAGATCCTGCAATTGTTGCAGGTTTAATTCGACCGGTTTATCATCGATCAGTATTTTGGGTTCCTTTCCTCTTACTGAAATTTTGCCGTCAGGATCCTTTGTTACCAGTGGTACATTGGTTAATAGATCGCTTGCATTGCTGCCGGCACTCAAAGGAGATTCAGCAGCGTTAAATGTGATATTGCCGTCTTTGGACTGGATCAGGGGCTTTTCCGCAAACACGATTACTTCTCCGAGGCTTTCTGAATTAGCTGGCCTTAGAACAAGGTCGCTGAGATTAAAATCGGATCGTTCGGCCCGGAAATAAATACTGTCAATGGTCAAAGGCTGAAGCCCTACATAAGAAATACGAAGGCGGTAATAGCCATGTGGAACATTTTGAAAAGAAAAATTGCCTTCCTTATCTGTAAGAGTCGCCTGTCTTTTTGAAGAGTCAGTTAATAAAACAAGTTGGGAGGAAGCGCCTTCCAATGGCTTATTTCTTTCATCCATTACATTACCGGTAATCAAACCATTGGCAGGTTTATCCTGGGCAACTATTAATGTGACGAACAGCGTAGTGGCTACTAGGCAAAAAGCTCCTTTGAACATCGGCATTTAGACGACAAAGATAAATTGAACCTGCTGATAAGGCTAAGTTGATCAGTAAGTTTTGCAGTGTGATGAACCGGCTACCCGTTTGCCAGTAATCCTCAACTTCCCAGATCCTAAACGCTTGATGTACCTGATGCTGTCATCCTGTCACAATCTTGCCTGTTTTGGGTATATTTGCATCCCAATTAACCGGGAAAAATTAATTGAATGCTTGATTACGTTTCAGATAAAGTGCAGGATGAGAACAGGCAGGGCGAGGCTCTTGCCCCTTTTGCCAATGATCCTAATAACTATAGAAAAAGGTTTTATATCGAAAGCTATGGATGTCAGATGAATTTCGCCGACAGCGAGATCGTGGCTTCTATCCTTAACAAAGAGGGTTTTGGTGCCACACGGAATGTTGAAGAAGCCGACCTGATCTTCATCAATACATGTTCGATCAGGGAAAAAGCTGAACAAACCGTTCGTAAGCGCCTGACGGAATTCAGGAAGCTGAAAGTGGAAAAAAAGGGAATGCTGGTGGGTGTACTTGGTTGTATGGCGGAAAGGCTAAAAGCAAAATTTTTAGAGGAAGAAAAATTAGTTGACATAGTCGTCGGTCCCGATGCCTATCGCAGCTTGCCTGGCCTTGTGGAAGAAGCGGAAGGTGGACAAAAAGCAGTGAATGTTTTATTGAGCCGTGAAGAAACGTATGCAGATATATCGCCGGTTCGTCTTAACAGTAACGGCGTATCCGCTTTCGTCAGCATCATGCGCGGCTGCAATAACATGTGCTCTTTTTGTGTCGTGCCATTTACGAGAGGAAGAGAAAGAAGCCGGGATGCGGATAGTATAGTGAAGGAATGCAAAGAATTATTTGAGCAAGGATACCGGGAGGTTACTTTATTGGGGCAGAACGTGGATAGTTACTACTATGCCCCCCCACCCCCCAAGGGGGGATTAGGGGAATCATCAAAGATTGAAAACTCTTTCAAATTATCGGAGTCTATAGCCCCTCCTTTGGAGGGGCTTGGGGAGGCTTTCCTGGGGGGTGAGGGGGCCGTTGGGGCTGGCGTAGTGACATTCGCTTTGTTGCTCGAACGCGTCGCAATGATCTCTCCTCTGTTGCGAGTACGCTTTTCAACTTCGCATCCGAAGGATATTACTGATGAGGTACTTCATACTATGGCAAGACATGAAAATATTTGCCGCTACATCCATTTGCCGGTACAGAGTGGCTCTACAAGGATCCTTCAATTGATGAACCGGACATATACCAGGGAATGGTACATGGCAAAAGTGAATCGCATCCGCGAAATAATGCCTGACTGCGGCTTAAGTTCCGACATCATCGCCGGCTTTTGTACCGAAGAGCAGAAAGATCACCAGGATACGCTCGACATTATGGAATACAGCCGCTATGATTTTAGCTATATGTTCTTTTACAGTGAACGTCCCGGCACACTTGCGCAAAAGAGATATAAGGACGATATACCGGAAGAGATCAAAAAGAAAAGACTGCAGGAAATAGTGGAAATTCAAAACAGGCTATCACTTCAAAGCAATAAAAAAGATGTCGGCAAGACTTTTAAGGTGTTGATCGAGGGTGACAGCAGGCGAAGCGAGAAGAACTGGACCGGCAGGAACTCGCAAAACAAAGTAATCGTTTTTCCCAAGGAAAATTATGAACTAAAAAAGGGAGATTATGTTACAGTTAAAGTAACAGATTGCACACAAGCAACTCTTTTAGGTGAAATAGCCTGATATGAATATGCTGGCGAAATATTTTTTCCTGGCTTTTGGGATGGTTGCCGCAGCTATGGCCGTTTATAATGGAAATATTGCTGCACGTATTGTATCTGCCGGAACATTTATATCCTTTAGCACGATGGAAATTGCCGAATTCAAATCAAAGAAGTAAGAATGGACATTCAAGTAATAAAAAACCGGTTCGGGATCATAGGTAACTCTCCTTCCCTTAACTATGCGTTGCAGGTGGCTGCGCAGGTTGCCAATACAGATCTCACTGTACTGATCATGGGCGAAAGCGGCGTGGGGAAGGAGGCATTCTCCGTTATTATTCATTCATTATCGAACAGGAAGCACAATCCTTTTATCGCTGTCAACTGCGGAGCCATACCGGAAGGTACTATCGACTCCGAGTTGTTTGGACACGAAAAAGGATCATTCACCGGCGCTGTTGATTCAAGAAAAGGATATTTTGAAACTGTTAATGGGGGAACGATCTTCCTGGATGAAATTGGGGAATTGCCCCTCGGTACACAGGCCCGCCTTCTCCGCGTCCTGGAAGCAGGAGAATATATCCGCGTCGGTTCATCCAAAGTGCAAAAAACAGATGTAAGGGTTATCGCAGCAACGAATAAAGACCTTTTACAACTCGTACAGAACGGAAAATTCCGCGAGGATCTTTATTATCGTTTAAGTACTGTTCCTATCCGCGTCCCCGCCCTGCATGACCGGAAAGAAGACATTCACTTATTATTCCGCAAGTTCGCCGCCGATTTTGCCGATAAGTATAAAACAGCTTCCGTTCAGCTGGACGACGAAGCAAAAAACCTGTTAATAAATTATCCCTGGCCGGGCAATGTGAGGGAATTGAAGAATATTGCAGAACAAATATCAGTTCTTTCACAGGATAAATCGATCTCAGCGAGAGAACTCACCAAGTTTTTGCAACCCTATTCGAGCAATCGTTTGCCGGTGCTGGCGCACAGCAATGGCAATCAACAGGATTTTTCGAATGAACGGGAAATTCTCTACAAGCTCTTCTTCGATATGAAAAAAGATGTAACAGAATTAAAACGCATGTTCCTCGAAGTGTTGCAAAACCCCAATATCGTGGCGCAAAACCCGGCGTTGATGAATGAATTAAAGGAACTGAAAGGCCAGGATAACTTGCAACCGATGCTGATGCAGCCGTCCGTTCAATCCGTCCCTGCTGTACCGATGAACAATTACAGCATGAACAACGATATCCACGAGCACGTGGAAGTGGAAGAAAGCCTGAACATCATGGACAAGGAAAAAGAACTGATCATAAAGGCTCTTAAAAAACATAAAGGAAAAAGAAAGGACGCCGCGCTTGACCTGGGAATAAGTGAAAGAACGCTGTACAGGAAGTTGAAGGAATATGATATTGAAGAGTGAGTGGTGTTGCTTCGATACGCTCCGCCTGCCTGCAGGTAGGCAGGCTCGCAATGACGTGAGTGGCGAGTGGTTCGTTGATAGTTACCGGCTGATAAAAGATTTTGGAATGCACGCAATCAAAAAAATAATTCGTGTTATCTCTTTAGGAATGGTAGTAGTGGTAGCTGCTTCAATGACCAGCGGTTGCAAGGTTCATTACGGGTTTAAGGACATAACTATTCCACCGGGCGTTAATACGGTCAAGGTTAATTTCATTGAAAACCGGGCGCCCTATATTAATCCACAACTTAGCCCGCAGTTAACTGACAAGATCCGCCAGAAAATAGTCAGCCAGACAAGACTGAAACAAACCAATGGTGACAATGCAGACTGGGAGATCAGTGGCACCATTACAGATTATTCATTCAGCACTTCAGGTATATCCAACAACCAAACTACTACCAACAGGATAAATGTAGGGGTGCATCTTATTCTCAATGACCAGAAGGCCGGGAAAACCAAGGAATACAATGTGACCCGAAGTTTTGATTTTTCTTCCGGTCAATCGCTACAGCAGGCAGAATCTGTCCTTCTTCCCGACATGATCAAAGGAATGGCTGATGATATTTTTAACCAGATTTTCTCAAACTGGTAATTTATTTCCCGCTTCAAAAAAACAAACAGCATTCTCAAATTATGATGTATTGTTTTAACTTGTGCCCATGAATTCTGCTATCCATGAATTAGCCAAAGCAGTTCTCAAAAAGCCGTTGCACGATTGCAGTCTTGAAGAACTAGAGCATCTCACCCGGCAATATCCTTATTTTGCCCCGGCTCAGTTGTTATTGGCAAAGAAACTATCCGTCGAACAAAACGAATCGCCTGCCTATAACGAACAAGTCCAAAGAACATCTCTCTATTTTCCCAACCGCGTCTGGCAGGATCATTTGTTGAATGATTACAACAGCAACAGTAGTTATGAAAGTATTTCCAGGCACGATCCTTTACCGATGCCTGCTGAAGAAAGCACAGCTGCAGAAATGCAAACAGATGAAACCGCGAAACCGGGGCCGATAGATAAAATACCCGCGGAGATAGTCATTGAACAAACCGGGTTTGTTAATGAGATGATTTCGGATACTATCCCACCGGTTGTAGAACAGGCAGACAATGAAATTAAGGAGCCCGGTGACACCATGGATAAGGAGGAATTCCCGGCACCGGATCTACCGGCCTTTGAGTCTTCAACACTGAATAACCCGCCTGAACCGGCAAATGAAAAGTTAATATTCGAGCCATACCATACTGTCGATTATTTTGCTTCCCAGGGCATCCGCTTCAAAGAAGAAGATAAGCCAAAGGATCATTTCAGCGTCCAGTTAAAAAGCTTTACAGAATGGCTGAAATTGCTCAAAAAATCATCTCCAACTGAAATTGCGGCCACTGCCGATCCCAATGCAGAAAAGAAAGTGGAACAAATGGCAGAATTTTCTCTTGCCGAACGGCATGTTATTACGGAAGCTATGGCAGAGGTCTGGAGAAAACAGGGAAATAAGGCTCGCGCTGAAGAGATTTACCGCAAATTAAGTTTGCTCGATCCCTCCAAAACCGCTTATTTTGCAGCGAAAATTGAAGATTTAAAGAAAACGAGTTGATATGACTATTTTATTTATTATCCTTATCATAATTGCTTCTGTGGTGCTGGGTTTTATTGTATTGGTTCAAAACCCAAAAGGCGGTGGTCTGGCCGGCAGTTTCGCTGGTCTTAGCAACCAGTTTATGGGTGTGAAACAAACCACTGATGTGCTTGAAAAAGGAACCTGGATATTTGCAGCCATTATTGGCGTGTTATGTCTCGCTTCTACTTTTTTTATTTCAGGTAGCGCCGGTTCAGCACATATCCCTGAAACTTCCAACCCCACACAACAATCATCCGGTTTTCCAGCAGGAAATCCTAACCAGGGTAAATAATCAGGTAATTAACCTTAGTATAAATTTTCTCAACCCTGTCTGAAAGGACGGGGTTTTTTGTTTATTTTGTTATACATATCTATGAAAAAGAGAATCATACTCGGTACCTTGACTGTCCTTGCCCTGGCTGCTGCCTTCTTCCTGTGGAAATTCTTCGCGGCTCCTGTCTCCACTGAAAAAGAAGCCAAATACTTATACATCAAAACTGGCTCCTCGTTTAAAGACGTACAGGATGAACTGGTCAATAACAAATTCCTGAACAGCCCGGTCTGGTTCAGGATGGTATCTAAAGCCGCCGGCTATAAAACGGTAAAACCCGGCCGCTATAAGATCACCAAAGGTATGAGTCTTATGAGCCTTGTGCGCATGCTGAAGAATGGCCAACAATCCCCTGTAAACTTTGTAATAACCAAGATAAGAACACGGGAAATCCTGGCTGGCAAGGCCGGCAACTCATTTGAATTTGACTCCCTGGAAATGATCCGGTTCCTGACCAACCCCGATTCACTGAAGGCCTATGAACTGGACACGAATACAGTGATGGCGGCGGCATTGCCTCTTACCTATGAGATAAAATGGAATACGACTCCTTCAAAAGTCTTCCAACAGTTTTATGCCGCATATAAAAATTTCTGGACCGAGGAAAGAAAACAAAAAGCAGCCGAACACAATCTCAGCCCGCTGGAAGCAACAACCCTTGCTTCTATTATTGATGAAGAAACCAATAACCCCAACGACCGCCCCGATATAGCCAGTGTATATCTCAATCGCATTTCAAAAGGAATGCCTTTGCAGGCTGATCCTACCGTAAAGTTTGCGTTGAAAGAATTCGGTCTTCGCCGGATCTATGAAAGCCATACGAGAACTCCCTCACCCTACAACACGTATATCAACAAAGGATTGCCTCCAGGTCCTATTTGCACCCCGACCCTGGAAACGATTGATGCCGTCCTGGATTCTCCAAAAACCGATTATTTATACTTTGTTGCCAATAGTGATTTCAGCGGTTCACATATTTTTACAGCTAATTACGAAGACCATTTGAAATATGCGCGGCTTTACCAGGAAGAATTGAACAAACGAAACGTGAAATGATATCACTGCATTTCCTTACAAGGTTAAAAAGAAAAATACTGGTGTCTCCGCCAGTAAGCTTTTTAATCAGGAAAAGCAAAAGGATCATTCTCCCGGGTTTCCAGGGTATCCCGCTTTTTGATGTTATCCGATTTTTCTTTTTACAGGCAAAAAAAACAGGCTTCACAGAAAGATCATCAGCCATCGCTTTTAACTTTACCATGACTATTCCACCAGTGGTCATTTTTCTTTTTACACTGCTCCCCTACCTGCCCATTTCAAAAGATTTCATCAACCAGCTGTTCTTATTCATAAAAGATATTGTACCAGGGGAGAAAAATCATGCTGGTCTTATAAAGTTCCTTAGAGACATGTTTAACAAAGAACGGACTGGTCTTCTGTCTACAGGTTTCATTCTCGCCATGTATTTCTCGTCCAACGCCGTGATGGGGATCATGCGTTCCTTCGATCGGCAATACATCGGTTTTGTGAAAAGAAAAGGATTTCACCAGCGATGGGCGGCCCTACGGCTGACATTTATACTTTTTATCCTCTTCTTTCTTTGCATTACGTTACTGATCATGCAGGGAGCAGTATTGAAGTGGATGGGAGTCCGCAGGAAATTATTGATCACCATCATCAACGATTTCCGTTGGGCATTTATCGTACTGCTCTTCTTTTTTTCAATCTCATTTATCTATAAGTATGCCCCGGCAGTTCATAAAAAATGGAAGATCGTTAGCCCGGGCTCTATCCTGGCAACTTTCCTGATGATCGTATTCACCATCGGGTTTTCTTATTACGTCAGCAACTTCGCTCATTACAATGAACTATACGGGTCCATCAGCACTGTGCTTATACTCATGCTACTCATCTACTCCAACTCTCTTGTATTGCTAATTGGATTTGAATTGAATGTGAGTATTAACTCTTTAAAACACGAGGTGGATGAGAGGAAAAAAAATCTGGCGGGCGGTCCCCATGCGGAATAAATTTTCCGGAACTTTGTATAGAACGCAAAAACCAGGTATATGAAAAAAATATTTCTTTCAGTATTGCCGGTAATGGCTTTCACAGTACTCGCATTAAAGCCAGCAGGCGAGCCGCTCCCGATCGGTTCAACTATCCCAAAGCCTGAAATAAAAATGAAAGATATTTCAGGCAAGGAAGTATCTTTTAAAGACGCTACCAAAAAGAACGGGCTTCTGGTGATGTTTAGCTGTAATACCTGCCCGGTGGTAAGAAAATATCAATCCCGGACCAACGAGATCTGTAAATATGCCGCAGATAAACAGATCGGGGTCATCCTGCTGAATTCAAATGAAGGTTCCAGGGAAAGTGGCGATTCATACGATGACATGAAAGATTATGGAAAAGAGAACGGATATTCCTGGAGCTATGTCGTCGACAGAAACTCCACAATGGCTGATGCATTTGGTGCCAATCGCACCCCCGAATGTTTCCTGTTTAATAAAGACGGGAAGCTGGTTTACCATGGCGCCATCGACGATAATTCCAACGGACCCGACGAAGTGACCCGTAAACACCTGAGAATAGCAGTTGATGAGATCATGTCTGGCAAAGATGTTTCGATGAAAGTCACCCGGTCCGTAGGCTGCTCGATCAAACGACTTTAAGACCCCTTCTATATTCAAAAACCTGTTCTGCCGCCGGCGGAGCAGGTTTTTTTATGAAAACTTTTATGGAAATAAAAAAAGCCTGCATCCAACTTGTGCCGAACTTCAACACTTAACCTTTCCGCGCCCCGGTGCGGGAATTAAAACCTAGGCTTATGATCGCCCGCCCACACATCACAGTGCTTGTCACTTTAATTTTTATGGTATTGGTAGGTTGTTCGCTTGCATATGCAATCCAGTCGCAAAGCGTAACCGGATTAATATTGTCCGTGATCAGCCTTACCGCCGGTATCTATTGTCTGCATCTGCTGGTTAAAGCCAGGCAGGAACTGGAACGGGAAAAAGAAGAAACTGCTTAACCCGGTTGCTTACCGGGAGCCAAGTATAGCCATGATCTCTTTTTCAAGCTGGGCTTCTTTTATCTGTTCTTCGTAAAATTTCCGGTACCCTGTTTTGTTGTTTATGAAAAGTGTCGCAGGAATGGCGCCTGACCATGAGCTGTCTACTTTAGGACAGAAATAATCCGCGTTGGTTTCATTCAGCCAGACAATTGGCGAACTAAATTTCTTCTGCGAAGCAAGTGGCCTGATCTTAACATAATCTTCCTGCAAGTCAAGGCTCACCAACAATAATTTTATGCTGTCCTTCTCATGCTGCTTCACCAATCTTTCAAGATAGGGTATTTCCTGTATGCAGGGAACGCAAAACGTTGCCCAAAAGCTCACGATCAACGGTGTTCGACTTTCTTTAATCGTTTTTTCCAGCTCAGTAGCCTTGATTTTTTTTATTGCCTGGGAATACCCTTCGATACCGATAAGCAGGACAAGGAATATGATAAATGATTTTAGCACGATAAAGTTGCAAGTTTTAAGTTTTAAATTCGACACCTGCCTACCGGTCTCCGGTCGCTTGCGCAATAGCAGGCATGTTCAAAATTCTTTCAAGCCCCATTCATCAGACAATAGCTTATACCGTGTTTCATCCAGTTTTCGTTGCCGGTAGTGACCGGCTTCTGCTTTTTGCCGGAAGGCTTCATATAAACTCACCGCACAAGCCACGCTGATATTCAAGGAGCGAATGATGCCTGACTGTGGTATAATGAAATTTCCATCGGCCAGCGCCCTTATTTCATCGCTTACACCCGAATGCTCATTTCCAAAAACAAGGGCTACGCTACGGGTCAGATCAACCGAATATAAATCTACTGCATCAGTGCTTAAATGAGTGGTTAAAATTTTAGAATAGGTCTTCCGGAGAACCGAAAAACATTCCTCTGCATTTTCAAATTGGTGAATGGTCAGCCATTTGGCGGCACTGGAAGAACTTTTGGCCCCCCATTTTTTATGCCTGGGTATTTTTGTATTGAGTATATAGATATCCTGTATGCCTACCGCATCGCAGCTCCGCATCACCGCTGATATGTTATGCGGATCAAATACATTTTCCAACACAACCGTGATGTCGTCCTGTCTTTTATCCAATACCGAAGTGATCTTGTCCTTTCTTTCAGGTGTCATTGAATTAGAAGTCTTTAGCTTGCAAACTTCGTCAAAATAAGTATATTTATAGTTGGCAATTATACCAATCATAGCCCGGTCAATACACTGGCCGGTTCAAAACAAATATTATAAAGCCACAGGGCTAACATAAAAAATAGTTTCATGAAATACCCCGCTCTTACGAATTATGTCAACGGTCAATTTGTTGCTTCTTCTTCCGCCCGAACAATACCGGTGATATCTCCTATCGATGGCCGGCATTTATCGGATGTGCCGATGTCGACCTCCAAAGACCTGGATGAAGCCGTAAAAGCTGCCAAAGCAGCCTTTCCAGCCTGGAGCCGGATGCCGATCAAAGAGAGAGTACAGGTTTTTTTCCGCTACAAGTATTTGCTGGAAAAAAATATGAAAGAGCTCGCTGAACTTGTGCAGGAAGAAAACGGTAAAACCTATATTGAAGCTGTGGCGGAAATTGAAAAAAGTATTGAGCTTACCGAGTTCGCCGTATCGCTGCCACAACTGGTAACAGGTGAAGTGCTTGAAGTCAGTAGAGGAGTTGAATGCAGAACAGAGCATGTGGCGTTGGGTGTTGTTGCATCCATTGTGCCATTTAATTTCCCGAGCATGGTTCCCAATTGGACGATCCCGAATGCTGTAGCACTTGGGAATTGTATGATACTTAAACCTTCGGAAAAAGTTCCGTTGAGTTCTGCAAGGTTAGCTGCATTGTTAAAGGAGGCAGGACTGCCCGACGGCGTATTTAACATTGTCAACGGCGACAGCGAGATCGTAACGGCCATCTGCGATCATCCGGGTATAGAAGCGGTTTCATTTGTGGGGTCAACTAAAGTTGCTAAGATCGTTTACCAACGGGCTACTTCTAACTATAAAAGATGTTTGTCGCTGGGTGGGGCCAAAAATCACCTGATGGTGTTGCCGGATGCTATTCCGGGGATGACGGCACAGAACGTAGCAGCATCTATGAGTGGTTGCGCAGGACAACGATGTATGGCAGCCAGCGCGATGGTTGGTGTCGGCAACGTAGATCATATCATCGACAAGATATGCGAGGAAGCAAAAAAGATAGTTCCAGGTGAAAACCTGGGGGCAGTGATCAGCCGCGAATCAAAAGAAAGGATCGAGGGATATATAACCGAAGCTGAAAAACAGGGAGCTAAAATATTGGTGGATGGAAGAAACACAAAAGTAAAAGGCAAGGAGAACGGAACTTATGTAGGTCCTACCGTCATCGATTATGTAAAGCCCGATATGGCTGTGGCAACGGAGGAAATATTCGGCCCCGTTATCTCCATTATGCGTACCAAAACAGTTGACGAAGCCCTGGCCATCGAAAATGCAAGTCCATACGGTAATGCGGCTTCTGTATTTACGCAAAACGGTGGTATGGCCAGATACATCATCGACAGGGCAAGTGCCGGTATGATCGGTGTCAACGTGGGTGTGCCTGTTCCCAGGGAACCATTTTCATTCGGCGGATGGAATGAAAGCAAGTTTGGAGTAGGCGATATCACCGGGAAAAGCTCCATAGAATTTTGGACGAAGCTGAAGAAGTCGACGACCAAATGGAACCCGGAAGCGGGAGTGAATTGGATGAGTTAATGACGGCCTCCCCAACCCCTCCAAAGGAGGGGCTTAAATGCACTCTCTAGTTAACTGACGTGACATGGATAATTTGAAAAAAATATTTCCCGCGCTTTTCATTGTCGTAGCCGGCTATTTGACGGCTATAGGCCAGGATAATTATTTTAAGCCTGCACATAGCACGATCATTAATTCGTCTAAACGTGAATATATGTGCAGACGAGCTGCCAATGGTCAACAACAAGCTATTACCGGATATTGGGATATTCGATTGTCCGACCTTGAAAAGCTCGAGAATAATTTTAAAAAGGTATTAAAGCTCAAATCACAAGAAATATCAGTTAACAATCTTGCAGCGTTTGCTTTCCAGTATAGCGGCTTTATCATCAACGAGAAGAAATACATTTACATTAATGCATTTTATAATGACCCTAAATCAGATCCTGAACTTAGACGCAATAATTGGAAAAATGACCCGGTGATGGTTCGTGACGGTGGTCCAACCTACTGGCAAGCCATCTTTGATATGGATGCTTTAGAATTCATCCAGATAAGATTTAACGACTCAGCCTGAGAGCTGGTTCTGTTTTAGCTGAGTAGAATTACCGAACGTTGGAAAGGGACACAATGAAGCATATCCTTCGCCAAGCTCAGGATAGTAATGCAGCCGGCAACATAAAAAATAAAACATTATAACAGATAATACATGAGTACACAAACAATCTCCAAAGTATCAGAGTCTGAAAATCCTCCCTCGGGAGGTGGAGGGACCGTTATTCAAAATAACCAGGACTACACCCTATTCTCCTGGAGCAAACAAAAAAATACCAATCCTATCGCGGTGAAATCCGCCAAAGGCGTTTACCTGTATGACTATGATGGCAAGCGCTATATTGATTTTTCATCGGGATTGATGAACGTGAATATCGGGCATGCTGATCAGCGGGTAACAGCAGCCGTGGTAAAACAAATGCAGGAAGTGACCTATGTGACTCCTTCCTGTGTCACAAAAGTGCGCGGGGACCTAGGAAAGAAACTGGCGGAGATTTGTCCCGGCGATCTCAATAAAGCATTCTTCACGTTATGCGGCGCCACCTCCATAGAAAACGCTATCAAGCTGGCTAGACTTTATACAGGTCGTCATAAGATCCTGACCCGCTACCAGTCTTATCATGGAGCTTCTTATGGAGCAATATCGGCCAGTGGTGATCCACGCCGTTTGCCCGCAGATGCCCAACAGGCCCCAAATTTTGTTCATTTTGATCTTCCTTATCTATACCGCTGGGAATACGGTGAAGAGAACTTACTGAAAGAAACCGCCGCTTCATTGGAAAGACTAATAACGTATGAAGGACCCAATAATATTGCCGCGATCTTACTGGAAGGTGAATCAGGCTCATCTGGTTGTTTGAAATACCCGGTAGGTTACCTGAAAGTAGTCCGGGAACTGTGTAACAGGCATGGCATACTGCTCATCATGGATGAAGTGATGAGTGGATTTGGAAGAACCGGCAAATGGTTCGGATTCCAGCATCATGATATCATTCCCGATATGATCTGTATGGCAAAGGGACTTACTTCGGGATATCTGCCGCTTGGTTGTTTAATGGTATCGGATAAGATCGCTGCCAAATACGATGATGCGGTATTACCGCTTGGTCTCACCTATTCCGCTCACCCGGTCAGTTGTGCTGCTGCCCTCGAAATGCTGAAGATCTATGAAGACGATAATTTGATACAGAATGCCGAAGCAATGGGTAAATACATGGAAGCCCAGGTTGAGAAATTAAGACAAAAACATAAAAGCATTGGTGATTTCAGGAACACCGGGTTGCTGGGTTGCATCGAACTGGTGAAGGACAGGAAGACAAAAGAACCGATGGCCCCATTTAATGCAAAACCAGATGAAATGGCTGTGATGAATAAAGTCGCGGCGAAGATCAAAGGGTTGGGCATGTACACATTTGTGAGGTGGAGTTACATATTTGTGGCACCGCCACTGATCATAACGAAAGAACAAATCGATGAAGGATTAGCCATCATCAGCGAAGCTATTTCGATAGCCGACGGAGAGATGGAACACAGATGACACGGATCAGACCGATGTTCACGGATTACCTGTTGGTAATTTTTTCTAGCCCTTTTCTCATAGTGAAAAATGAGCGACATGAAACATCAGCAGATAACGGACCAAATCATTAAAGCTTTTTATAAAGTCTACAATACCCTCGGTTATGGTTTTCTGGAGAAGGTTTATGAGAATGCCTTGGATATAGAACTAACTGAAATGGACTTTAAAGTTGAAAGGCAAAAGAGAATTCTTGTTCATTATAAAAACCATGTGGTCGGCGATTTTGGATCAGACCTTATTGTCGACAATCTTGTTATTTGTGAACTAAAGGCAAACGAAATTCTCGTAAGCGATAACGAGTTTCAACTAATTAATTATTTAAAAGCGACCGATATTGAAGTGGGACTTCTTTTGAATTTCGGAAAAAAGCCTGAAAGAATAAGAAGAAAAATTTATGACAACGAAAAAAAAGAGTGGCACACCACACGCATAACTCCGCTGCAATAGTAAAAACAGTAGCGATTATTGAAATCCGTGCCATCCGTGTTCTAAAAAAATATGAACGAAAACAAAGACATATACAACTCCTCGCTCATCAACGAAGATCTTGCTCCGATTCCACAGGCAAAGAGGAAATGGGGTACCTGGAACTATGCGGCACTATGGATAAGCATGAGTCTTTGTATTCCGACGTATACCATGGCAAGTTCCATGATCAACCAGGGAATGAATTGGTGGCAGGCGATACTTACCATATTTATCGGCAACGCGATCGTTTTGATACCAATGTTGCTAAATGGTCATGCCGGGGCTAAATATGGAATACCATTTCCTGTTTTTGCAAGAGCGAGTTTTGGAGTCCGCGGGGCAAACATACCAGCTATGCTAAGGGCCATTGTTGCCTGTGGCTGGTTTGGCATTCAAACCTGGATCGGCGGGGCTTCATTGTATAATTTGATCAGGGCCTGGGATCCTTCACTGGCGCACATTAACACTGCAACTTTATTTCCGCAAACTATACCGGTAATATGTTTTCTCGCATTCTGGCTGTTAAATATGTTTATTGTTTATAAAGGTGTTGAAAGCATAAGAAAATTGCTCGTATTCAAGGCGATCTTTCTTCCCCTTGCTGCACTGGCACTGTTTGCATGGGCCGTGACAGCTGCTAAAGGCCTGGGACCAATACTTGATGAGCCTTCAAAGTTTACAACTACCTCTTCGTTCTTTAAGTTTTTTTTACCGGCGTTGACAGCAGTTGTAGGATTCTGGGCCACACTTTCATTGAACATCCCGGATTTTACGCGGTATGCAAAAAGCCAGAAAGCACAGGTAAGCGGGCAGGCCATCGGGCTTCCTCCTTCAATGACACTGTTTGCCTTCGTTGGTGTGGTGGTGACCTCGGCAACAGCCATCATCTACGGAAGTACCGAATGGGATCCTGTACAATTAGCCGGTAAATTTGAGAACAAATGGATGGTG
>VBAT01000006.1:144156-146387 GCA_005884665.1 Bacteroidota bacterium | reverse complement strand
AAATATTGCAGCCAACATAGTCAGTCCCGCCAATGATTTTTCAAATCTCTCTCCCCGGAAAATTAATTTCAGGACAGGCGGGTATATCACCGGTATCATCGGTGTATTGATCTTTCCGTGGAAGTTAATGGCCGACCCCAATGGTTATATTTTCAAGTGGCTGATCGCTTATTCAAGTCTTTTGGGTCCAATCGGCGGTATCCTGATCTCCGATTATTACTTTATCCGGAAACAGGTATTGTTTGTAGATGAGTTGTATAGTTACAGCGGGAGGTACAATTATTCAAACGGTTTTAATTCGGCAGCTGTCATTGCCTTAGTGGCCGGCATCGTTCCGAACATTCCCGGCTTCTTGCTCCAGGTGAAACTTATTAGTCCCGATACATTTCCTGCATGGATATCACAATTGTATAATTATGCCTGGTTTGTCGGGTTCTTTGTCTCAGCTACCACATATACCCTCTTAATGCGTTACAAAACCTCCAGTCAACCAGTTAAAGAATCAAGTTATGTCGCTGTCGATTAAAAACGGAAGGATTATCACTGCTGATGCAGACCAGGTCGCCGATATATTTATTGAAGGCGAAACCATAAGAGCGATCGGGAAGGATCTCCCGATGAAAGCAGATAAAGAGATAGATGCATCTGGTAAACTGGTCTTCCCCGGCGGTATTGATCCGCATGTGCATCTTGATATGCCGTTCATGGGAACATTTTCAAGTGATAACTACGAAACCGGCACGAGAGCTGCCTTATTTGGCGGCACAACGATGGTCATTGATTTTATTCTCCAAAGACAGGGCAATTCATTGCATGCCGCCCTGGATGAATGGAGAGGAAGAAGCAACGGCAACTGCGTGGGTGATTACAGTTTTCATATGGCAGTAACTGATTTCAACGAAAAAACAAAAGCCGAGATCAGGGATTTTATAGAAAAAGAAGGAATCGTGTCCTTCAAAACATTTATGGCTTACAAGGGAGCCCTGATGATCGACGACAGGCAGATGATCGGTTTGATGGAAGAAGTTAAGAAACATGGCGGGCTCATCAATGTGCATGCGACAAACGGTGATATGATCGATTACCTGGTCGCCAAACATAGGGCTGAAGAAAAGCTTGCACCGCTTTATCATTATTTATCACAACCCGAAATAACGGAAGCAGAGGCTGCCGAGCGCTTTGCTGATATGAGCTTTTATACCGGTTGTCCCGGATATATCGTACACCTCACTTGCGAAGGTGCCCTGAATGCCGTTCGCAACGCAACGAGAAGGAACCAGAAGGTCTTTGTGGAAACATGCATACAATATTTGTTACTTGATGCTTCTCTTTATGAAAGGGATTTTGAAGGAGCCAAATGGGTGATGAGCCCGCCCTTACGTGAAAAGAAAGACCAGGAGACGCTTTGGGCAGGGATCAACCAGGGATTGGTGGAAGTGGTAGCTACAGATCATTGTCCTTTCAAATGGCAACAAAAGCTAATGGGAAAAAATGATTTCTCGAAAATACCCAATGGCCATCCTGCGATCGAAAACCGGATGGAACTTTTGTTTAGTGAGGGTGTTAATAAAGGCAGGATCACGCTCAACAAATACGTAGAAGTCGCCTCTACCAATGCTGCTAAAATTTTCGGAATGTTTCCGCAGAAAGGCACCATCGCTGTGGGAAGTGATGCAGATATTGTAATTTTTGATCCAAAAGAAAAACATTCTATCTCAGCCAAAACCCATCACATGAATGTTGATTATTCAGCATACGAAGGATGGGAATTGACGGGTAAAGTGAAAACAGTTGTATTGAGGGGACAAGTGGCGATCGAGAATAATAATTGTCTGTTGAGGAAAGGATACGGAAGGTTTGTTAAACGATCAAAAGTGTCTCAAAGAATTTAGAATTATGAATTAGGAGTTAAAAGTTTAGAGTTAAGAGTTTAAAGTTATGGCGAGTGAAAAAATAAAAAGCGAGAGTATCATAGCCGGCAAGGCTTACATATTTGCTTTAGAGATCGTAAAAATATATAAAGTCCTTGTTGAACAGAAAAAGGAATATGTTTTGTCAAAACAATTACTACGATCAGGAACTTCAATCGGCACCAACATCAATGAAGCCGTTGCTGGTCAGTCAAAAAGAGATTTTGTTTATAAATTACATATCGCATTAAAAGAAGCCAGGGAAACCAACTATTGGCTCAATCTTTTAAAAGACAGTCTGTATATTAGTCTTGTTGAATT
>VBAT01000006.1:21520-144105 GCA_005884665.1 Bacteroidota bacterium | reverse complement strand
GAAAATGCTCTCAAGCATTATCATAACGACCAAGGAAAGATATTTCAACAAGGGCAACTCTTAACTTTTAACTCTAAACTCTAAACTTAGCGAAATGGCGAGAATCATCAAGTCCGGTTTAATACAAATGAGTCTTCCGAAAAGCGAAGGCGAAGGAACGATTGAGGAAATAAAAGAGGCAATGGTTCAGAAGCATATCCCGCTGATCGAAGATGCAGGGAAAAAAGGTGTACAGATCCTTTGCATGCAGGAAATCTTCAATACGCCTTACTTCTGCCCGGGACAGGATAAGGCCTGGTATGAAAGCGCTGAGCCAATCCCCGGTCCAACCACTGAAAGAATGCAAGCTTATGCCAAGAAGTACAATATGGTCATGATCGTACCGATGTATGAAAAGGAACAAGCCGGTGTTTTATACAATACGGCAGCAGTCATTGATGCTGACGGAAAATACCTCGGAAAGTATCGCAAGAACCATATACCACATACATCGGGTTTCTGGGAAAAATTTTTTTTCAAGCCGGGTAATCTTGGATATCCTGTTTTCCAGACAAAGTATGCAAAAGTGGGTGTGTATATCTGTTATGACCGTCATTTCCCGGATGGTGCGAGGATACTTGGATTGAATGGGGCAGAAATCGTTTATAATCCTTCAGCGACGGTTGCAGGCCTGTCACAATATCTCTGGAAACTGGAACAGCCTGCTCATGCTGCGGCCAATGGTTATTTCATGGGTTGTATCAACCGTGTGGGAACGGAAAAGCCCTGGAACCTCGGCAAATTTTATGGCTCTTCGTATTTCGTGGATCCAAGAGGGCAAATATTTGCGCAGGCAAGTGAAGACAACGATGAACTGTTAATTGCAGAATTTGATCTCGACATGATCGAACAGGTCAGAAGTGTTTGGCAATTCTTCAGAGATCGTAGACCAGAAACATATGGAAAGCTCGTTGAACTCTGATTATTTTAAACCTGCCTACCGGCAGGCAGGTGTTGAATTATTGCGACCGCAACGAAGCAATTATTCAACATTCATCATTTAAAATTCAACATAGTCACACATGGCCATCACTAATAACAGGTTAACTAAGGAACAATACGAACAAAACTTCAGCGACATACGCCCGCCGTTTGAAAATAAAACTGCGGCCGTAGTTGAAGCGAATCGTTGCCTGTTTTGCTATGACGCTCCCTGTACCAAGAGTTGCCCCACCAGTATCAATATCCCGAAGTTTATCAAGCAAATTTCAACCGATAATGTAAAAGGCTCGGCTCACACGATCTTCATCTCGAATATCATGGGGGCAGGGTGCAGCAAGGTTTGCCCGGTTGAGAAATTATGCGAAGGAGCCTGCGTCTATAATTTACTCGAAGAAGAACCGATACAAATCGCGAGACTTCAACAATATTCTACTATGAAGGCTCTCCAGGAAAACTGGCAGCTGTTTGAACGTAAACCGGCGAATGGAAAAAAAGTGGCGATTGTCGGAGCAGGACCTGCCGGGTTAAGTTGTGCCCATGTATTGGCAAGAGAAGGAGTCGAAGCGACTATTTATGAAAAAGAAGAAAAAGGCGGTGGCCTGATGACTTATGGCATCGCTGCCTATAAAGTAACACCTCAATTCTGCGAAGATGAGGTGAACTATATTACTTCAATTGGCGGGATTGAAATAAAATATAACCAGGAGCTGGGAAAAAATCTTTCACTTAGTGACTTGCAACAAAATTATGACGCCATTTACCTGGGAATCGGTGTTGGTGTGGCAAGGCAACTGGATATTCCCGGCGAAGACCTTCTCGGGGTTGTTGATGCAATCAAATTCATTTATGAGCTCAGGGATAAAGGCTATTCAGCCATACCCATTGGTGATAAAGTAGCTGTGATCGGTATGGGCATGACGGCTATTGATGCTGCCACGCAGGCAAAACGGCTTGGGGCTAAGGAGGTAACAATGATCTATAGAAGAACCCAGGAAGAAATGCCCTGTACTGAGTATGAATTGAACATTGCCAAACTCGATGGCTGTGAGATCATCTGGCTGGCAGCGCCAAAAGAAGTAAAAGGAGTAAATGGAAAGGTCACACAACTGGTCTGCCATGTGATGAAACTTGGCGAGCCCGATATCAGTGGCCGGCGTTCACCGGTTGATACAGGTGAAACCATCACATTGGATGTTGATATGGTTATTAAAGCGGCAGGACAAGTTCCATTTGAAGATTTGGTAAAAGGCAGTAGCCTTGACAACAAGAACGGAAAAATTGTTATAGATAATAATTCGGCCACCAATATTCAAGGAGTATTTGCCGGCGGCGATGCAGTGAATGGCGGGAAAGAAGTGGTAGATGCTGTGCAAGCGGGGAAAGATGGCGCCGCTGCTATTTTGAGGTACCTGAAACTATTTTGAATGTTGCATGTTGAATGTTGAATGAGGGCTTTCCTCAAAAATTGAAGAGATTATTTTAAATGAAAGAAGATAATAAAATACTGAGTTTGACTTTTGATTTCGCAATCCAGATCATCGATTTATATAAGATGCTGATACAACACAACGAATATGTAATTTCAAAGCAACTGCTTAAAAGCGCGACTAGTATTGGGGCTAATGTAGAAGAAGGAAATGCTGCACAAACTAAGAGAGATTTTATAATGAAAATGTCTATCGCTTCCAAAGAGGTTAGAGAAACGAAATATTGGCTAAGGCTTTTAGACAAAAGTCAAATTGTAAAACATGACTATTCGGGTCACCTGACAAAAATCGATCACATTATAAATATCCTAACCAAAATTGTAAAGACGTCTCAGCAATCTCTGGCCGGTCAATAATTCGACCACACAACATTTAACATACAACATTCAACATAAAAACCCATGGCAGACATCAGCTCTAGTTTTTTAGGTATAAAATCTCCCAATCCCTTCTGGTTGGCGAGTGCCCCTCCTACCGATAAAAAATATAATGTACTCCGTGCTTTTGAAGCGGGCTGGGGTGGCGTGGTCTGGAAAACATTGGGCTCACAAGTAAAGAATGTTTCCTCGAGATACTCGGCAGTGGATTACAACGGTTCCAGGGTGATGGGCTTTAATAATATTGAACTGATCTCGGACCGACCACTGGAAATTAACCTGAAAGAAATTGCCGAATGTGTTAAGCTCTTTCCCGACCGTGCGATGATTGTGTCGCTGATGGCCGATAATGATCGTAATAGCTGGCATGAGTTGATCAAAAAAGTCGAAGATACCGGGGCTCATGGTTTGGAATTGAATTTTGGATGTCCCCATGGCATGACCGAACGCGGTATGGGTGCCACCGTAGGACAGGACCCCGAGATCGCCTGCATGGTCGTGGAATGGGTAATGGAAGTGGCGAAGATACCTGTCATAACCAAGCTCACTCCAAATGTTCACTCCGTTGTTCCAACAGGTAGATCAGTAGTGAAGGCCGGTACCAATGGACTATCGTTGATCAATACGATACAATCGGTAACCGGTATTGACCTGGATACATTTGTTCCCAATCCCAATGTAGGAGGTAAATCCGTATTTGGAGGGTATTGCGGACCGGCGGTCAAACCGATCGCGTTAAAAATGCTTACGACGATCGCTCAGGATGAATTGACAAGAACGGTTCCCATCTCAGGTATTGGTGGTATCAGCACCTGGAGAGATGCGGTGGAATTCATGTTGCTGGGTGCCGGCAATGTGCAGGTTTGTACGGCTGCGATGAAGCATGGATTCAGGATCATTGACGACATGATCGAGGGGCTTAATAACTGGATGGATGAAAAAGGATTTAAAAAACTGGATGATTTTATTGGCAAATCTGTGCCATCGATCACACACTGGGAAGACCTGGATATAAATTACCACATTATCGCGAAGATCAACCAGGATAAATGTATCCATTGCGGGCTTTGCTATATCGCCTGCGAGGATACTTCGCACCAGTCCATACGGCTGGATTATGGAAAACCTTATAACACCTATTCAGTGATCGACGAGGAATGCGTAGGCTGCAATCTTTGCAAGCTGGTTTGCCCGGTTGACGATTGTATCACGATGGAAGTGCATCGCAAAGGGGATGAATATATCAACTGGAAGGAATGGCAGAAACGAGGCCTGCCATTGAATGACCATTAGTAGTTATGTTGAATGTTGTGTGTTGAATGCTAAATGGCCTTCCTCATTCAACATAATTCTTAGCCCAGCTGCATTGCTACTATCATCGCCTGTTGCGTCGCATTCTTGCATGTTCGGTATGCTATTCAACAATAATTACGATTACTTCTAATTACGGAAAAAGTTGTAATTTGAAAAATCAACAAGAGAAAGATGGAATTGCAAGAAACTATAGAACAGATCACAGAATTAAACAATGAATTACAGAGTTTACTTCCTATGACAAAGGAACAGCAAGAAACTCTTGACAAAAAATTTAGGCTCGAGTTTAACTACAACTCTAATCATATTGAAGGAAATACATTAACCTATGCCGAAACGGAGCTACTATTAATTTTTGATGAAACCAGAGGTAGTCATCCTCACAGAGATTATGAGGAAATGAAGGCAAGTGATGTTGCATTAGAAATGGTCGAACAGTTGGCTAAAGATGATGCTCATCCATTAACGGAAGCATTTATTAAAAATCTGAATGAAGTATTGTTAGTTAGGTCATATTGGAAAGAAGCTGTTACTTCTGACGGTCAAAATACAAGAAGAAAAATAACCGTAGGGGACTATAAAAAATATCCAAATTCTGTTCTCCTGGCAAATGGTCAAGTCTTTAATTATGCTTCACCTGCCGAAACAACATCTTTAATGGCCTCATTAATTGAATGGCTTCGAATTGAGGAAGAAACAAAACAACTTCATCCTGTCGAAGTTGCTGCTGGCCTACACTATAAATTTGTCCGTATTCATCCTTTTGATGATGGTAATGGAAGAATTTCAAGATTACTAATGAATTATATATTACTTAAAAATGGTTTTCCACCAGTAATAATTAGGTCGGATGATAAAAATAATTATTTAAATGCGTTGCATGATGCCGATGCCGGGAATATAGAATCTTTTAATTTATACATAGCTAAACAGTTAATATGGTCACTTGAATTAAGCATTAAGGCTGCAAAAAATGAAAACTTAGAAGAACAAGAAGATTGGAAGAAAAAACTTTCTTTAATCAAAAAGCGACTAGCAGACAAAGAAACAATAAGTGTAGTCAAGTCCAAAGAAGTATTGATAGAACTATTAAATAATAAAATAATCCCATTTGCAATAAATTTAATGAAGAAAATAACTGAATTAGACGGACTTTTTTTACATAGAAAGGTTTTTATGATCTATGGAGGCAGCAAAAGTCAAATGACAGAAGGTATTGGATTTGGTATAGAACTTTTTAACTCAGGTAATTTTTTAAATAATTTAGATTTAGAGTTAAGCTTTGACGATTTTACAAAAGATCCTGACAACCCTTTCAGCTTAACATTAGGTTTAAACTGCAAATTCTCCAAACATAAATATGACGTATTTCTAAATGGTACTTTGCTTTTTACAAAATTATATCATCAGGATTACAGCGAAAGAGAAATTCAAGATGCATTGAATGCAATTGGCAGAATTGTAATTTTGGAAATGGAAAGCCGAATAAATCCTAACTAAACCCAGCGTAACACTACACAGAGTTTTAAAGGCAAGCCCCGAAAAGGTGTATCGTGCCTTTACTGACGCCAATGCTATGGCATTCTGGCTTCCGCCTTATGGATTTTTATGCGTAGTTCATAACATGGATGCAAAAGTTGGCGCAGCTACAAGATGACTTTCATAAATTTTACTACCGGCAATGGACATTCCTTCGGCGGAAAATATTTGGAACTTAAACCAAAAGAATTTTAAAGTACACCGATACATTTGATGATCCGATTTGCCGGGAGAAATGGTCACTACGATTTCGCTTAAGAAAGTTTTTGTGGGCACAGAACTTACAGCAACACAGGAAGGTATTTCTGATACCAGTAGAAACGTGTTACCTGGGATCGCAGGAATCATTGGGAAAATTAAAAAAACTGGTAGAGCCGGAAATTCCGGATATGTAAATCTCTGACCATAGAAGTGCGTGGCAAAGGAGAAGAATACATCAACTGGAAGGAATGGCAGAAACGAGGCCTGCCATTGAATGACCACTAAGTAAGTTTACCTTTTATTTCTGGCTTCATATTTGCATTTTTGGACCGACCAATATCCTAACTCCTGCATTATGAAGAACATACTCAGAAAAATCTTAAAAATCACTGGCATCACGCTGGTCGTTTTACTCGCACTTATATTTCTCATTCCACTTCTTTTTAGGAAACAAATAGTGGCCCTGGTAAAAAGGGAGGTCAATAAAAGCCTTGTGGCTAAAGTTGATTTCCAGGATGTGGACCTTTCTTTGTTCCGCCATTTTCCGAAAATATCAATCGGTTTGGAGAATGTTTTTGTCGTGGGCATCGATAATTTTGCCAATGACACCTTATTCGCCGCAAAAACACTTGATGTTTCTGTCAATCTTTTCAGTGCTATAAAAGGTAAAGACATTAAAGTGTATGGCGTCTATCTCGAATCGCCACGGATACATGCGATAGTGAATAAGGATGGAAAAGCTAACTGGGACATCACCAAAGCAAGTGACGACCTGGCAACTCCTTCCGACAACACTCCCTCTGAGTTCAAAATGAATTTGCAGCAATACAAGATTAGCGATGGATATATTTTTTACAAAGATGAAAGCAGTGATATGACGGCTGAAATATCCGGGCTGGATCATGAAGGCAGCGGTGACTTTACAGCCGATATTTTTACTCTTGTTACAAAAACCAAGGCGGAAGCGGTTAGCTTCAACTATGAATCTGTCCCTTATCTCATCAATACAAAAACAAATATTGACGCCGACATACAAATAGACAATAAAACAAACAAGTATATATTCAAGACGAACGATATCCAGCTGAACAATCTTAAGCTTAACGCCGACGGTTTCTTCCAGTTGGCCAACGACAGTACCTACAACATGGACATAAAATTTAATACCCCGTCCAATGAGTTCAAAGATATACTGTCAATGATACCGGCCATTTTCAAACAGGATTTTGATAAGATAAAAACAAGCGGCCAGGCAGCATTCAATGGTTTTGTAAAAGGAACTTATAGCCCACAGAATATGCCGGCTTATGATGTAAACCTTGCCGTAAAAGATGGCTTGTTTCAATATCCTGATCTGCCCGAACCCATAAAGAACATCCAGGTCGATATGCACGTTAGCAATATCGATGGCAAAACGGATAATGCGGTTGTCGATATTTCAAAAGGACATATCGAAATGGGTAATGAACCCTTTGACTTCAAACTCCTCTTTAAAAATCCTGAAACCACGAAATACGTAGACGCCTTAGCAAAAGGAAAACTTGATCTTGCCAACGTTTCTAAGTTTGTCAAACTGGAAGAAGGCACAAAACTCGGCGGTCTTGTATGGGCCGACGTTTTTGCAAAAGGGAACATGAACGACCTGGAAAATCAAAAAGGTGATTTTACTGCTGGGGGTTTCCTGGATATCAGTAACCTGTTTTATTCTTCCGGCGCTTTTCCTCAAGCGGTACGAAACGGAAATATGAAAGTACAGTTGGAGAACAGGGGCGGTATCGCGGATAATACTTCGGTTAACATATCCTCAGGACATGTTGAAGTAGGCAAGGACCCGGTTGATTTTACCTTACAGGTTCGCAAACCTATGTCGTCAGTTGATTTTATGGGCACCGCCAAAGGAAAATTTACGCTGGATAACATCAAACAATTTGTGCAGCTTGATCCTGGTACCCGTGTCAGCGGCGTATTAAATGCGGACCTTGGTTTCAATGGAAATAAAACGGCGATTGATAAAGGAGAATATGACAAGATATTGATCAATGGCACCGCAAACTTGAAGGATGCCAAGTATGTTTCAAAAGATTATCCCACCGGGGTCACGCTGTTTAACACGGAACTGGGCTTCAATCAAAAGGCAATGGCGCTGAAAAGTTTATCCGGTAATTACCTGAACACAAATATTCTTGCAAATGGAACATTCAGCAACCTGGTAAGCTATGCCATGCAAGACCAGCCTTTGACTGGAACATTGAATGTAACTGCCGATAAGATTAACCTGGATGACTGGATAGGAACTGACACAACAAGCGCAGGTTCAGCTTCAACAAGCGAAACAACAACATCGGAGCCGTTCGTGGTTCCGTCGGGTATCAACCTCACTATAAATGTCAAGGCGGATCAAGTAAAATATGACAAGGTAGATTATGATAATATCAACGGCACTCTCCTATTAAACGACGAGACCGTAACACTTCAAAATGTACGCACAGATGCGTTGGACGGGACCGTTACTTTCAATGGCTCTTATTCAACAAGGACAAATAAAAAGAATCCTGCTATCAACCTGAGTTACGATGTGAAAAATGTGGATGTACAAAAGGCATTTTATTCTTTCAATACTATTCAAAAATTGATGCCGATTGGTCAATTCCTGGCGGGCAAACTGAGTTCAGAGCTTTCGATGACCGGTAATCTCCAGGGAGATATGATGCCCGACCTGAATTCCCTCACTGGTAAAGGCAATTTGCTATTGCTGGAAGGCGTGTTGAAGAAATTTGCGCCACTCGAAAAGCTAGCCAGCACCCTGCAAATCGACGAGTTAAAATCTATCTCTATAAAAGATGTAAAGAATTTTGTGGAATTTGCCAATGGCCGGGTACTCGTAAAACCCTTCACGGTGAAAGTAAAAGATATTGAAATGCAGATTGGTGGTACTCATGGTTTCGATCAGTCACTCGATTATGCCATCCAGATGAAGGTGCCGAGAAAATACCTGGGTAATGAAGGTAATAACATTGTCAACAATCTTGCATCACAAGCAACCGGCAAAGGTATCCCGGTGAAACTGGGCGACGTGGTTAACCTCAACATTAAAATGAGTGGAAAGATGACCGATCCCACTATCAAAACAGAATTAAAAGAAGTCGCAGGCGATGCCATTAAGGATATGCAGCAACAGGCAGTCGATTTTGCCAAAGCAAAAGTTGATACCGCAAAGCAAACAGTAAAGGATAGTTTGAATGCAGTAAAAAACCAGGTATTGAATGATCTTAAAAATGAAGCAAAGGACCGGCTATTGGGCAACAAAGATTCTATAAAGGGCAATGCACCTGCCGAAACTAAGAGCAAGGCGGAGCAAACACTAAAGAATACGCTTAATAATTTCCTCAATAAGAAGAAAAAAATGCCGGCTGATACTACAGGCAAACAATAAGCCAGGAGGTAAAGGAGAAAAGGAGGCAAAGAGAAAGGCCTCTGGCAAACTCCTTTTATTCTCTTTTTCTCTTAGCAAATAATTGAGCCAGGAGTTAAGGAGAAAGGAGATAACGAGAAAGTCTCCTGGCAAACTTCTTCTCTCCTTTACTCTTTTTCTCCTAGCTTATTCTCTTAGCATATCCACTTAGTTGTTTGATAAACATCAATGCCTTCTATCACAAGTTTTTTTGAACTATCAAACTAACTTATTTTAGCTGCTTTACTAAACCACCATTAATCTGATTATGACTTTACGCATTTTGTTTGCTTGCCTGCTGGCAACTGCAACCACTGCCCTCTATTCTCAAACCCCAATCGTTAACGCAAAAAAAAGAACTGCTGCGATTACTATCGATGGTAATCCCAGTGAAAGTACCTGGGAGTTTACCAACAATGTGACCAAACCTATTGTCGGCACTCCAAATAACACTGTCACCTTTGCCGTGTTATGGGATAGCCTGAATCTTTATGTGGCGATCAAGGTTATCGATGCCAATAAATTCAATGACTCTCCCAATGCCTGGGATGACGATGCGGCTGAAGTATACATTGATGCCGACAATAATGGCGGTACTGCTTATGGTGTCAATGATCGCCAGTTTGTTAAAGGATGGAATGACGCAGCTATCTGGGAAAAGAGTAGCAAAACAACCGGTGTTCAGCATGCATGGGCGAATATTACCAATGGCTATGCAGTGGAATATTTGATACCATGGAGCAATATGGCAATCATTAACCCCCAGCCCGGGTTCACAATAGGGTTTGATGTGGCCGTTGACGATGATGATGACGGCGCCGCTCGCGAAAGCCAGCAAATGTGGGCAGGTGATAATGACAACTGGCAATACCCAAGGAATTTCGGAGACCTGGTCTTAGTGCTTGCAGATTCACAGGCCCCAACAGCACCCACTAACCTGGCAGCATCTGCCATAACTCAATCATCTCTTACATTATCCTGGACCGCCTCTACAGACAACGTGGCCGTTACTGGATATGATATTTACCAGAACAGCGTAAAGATCAACTCATCGCCGGTTGCGACTACTAACTATAATGTAACAGGTCTCACCGCTGCCACCGTTTATCAATTCTTTGTACGTGCAAGAGACGCGGCCGGTAATATTTCGGCAAACAGCAATACCATAAATATCACCACTCCTGATACGCAGGCTCCAACAGCGCCAACAAATGTTGCAGCTTCCGCAATTGCCCAAACATCACTTACATTGTCATGGACAGCTTCAACGGATAATGTGGGAGTAATAGGGTATGATGTTTACCAGAACAGCGTAAAGATCAATTCAACACTGGTGACAACTACATCCTTTGCCGTAACGGGCTTAACGGCAAATACCAGCTATTCATTTTTTATCCAGGCCAGGGACGCTGCGGGTAATTCTACAAACAGTGGTACATTAAATATTACTACTCTCCCACCTCCCGATACGCAGGCCCCGACGGCTCCTACTAACTTAACAACATCCAATATCACTCAAAGCTCCGTAACACTGTCGTGGACTGCCTCTACGGATAATGTTGCAGTAACGGGATACGACATTTACCAGAATGGTGTAAAAGTTAATACTTCCCTGGTCACAACAACAACTTATATAGCCTCTGGTTTATTCGCAGTAACGGATTATGATTTTTATGTAGTAGCGAAGGATGCGGCTGGAAATACATCTGCAGTCAGCAATACAGTCAGTATTACTACACCCGACACCCAGCCACCCACTGCTCCGACTGGTTTAGCCGCGACAAATATCACGGCAACAACTCTGACGCTAAATTGGAACGCCTCAACTGACAATATCAGCATAGCGGGTTATGATGTTTATCAAAACTCAATAAAGATCAATACCAGCCCGGTTACAGCTACCAGTTTTAATGTAACAGGCCTGACGCAGGGTACATCCTATAGCTTTTTTGTAAAAGCTTTTGATGGAGCAGGCAATATATCCGGGAACAGCAATACGATCAATGTAACAACCATCGATATCCAGGCGCCAACAGCACCTGGCGGTCTTACATCGTCTAATCTAACTTCGACGACTCTCACATTGAACTGGACAGCTTCAACGGATAATATAGGAGTGGCCGGGTATGATGTGTATAGAAATTCAGTTAAGATCAATGGTTCAGTAGTTACGACTACTTCGTATAATGCCACAGGACTTACCGCTTCTACTGCTTACAGCTTTTTTGTCCAGGCAAGAGATGCCGCCGGGAATATTTCCACTAACAGTAATACCGTGAACGTAACAACACCTGCTCAACAAGGTTGTACCGGAACCGGCGCAATTAATTTCCAGAAATGGCTCAATATAACGGGTTCAGCGGTCAGCAATCTAACATCGAATGCAAACTATCCTAATAATCCAAGTTCATCGGGAACATTGACAAGTTTTGAGATACCTTCCAATAGTGCCGATAACTATGGAATGAAAGTATACGGATATATCTGCCCCCCCACTACCGGCAGCTATACTTTCTGGATTGCCAGCGATGATAACAGTGAACTTTGGTTAAGTACTACAAGCAGTTCTGCCAATAAAGTAAAGATCGCTTATCAAACTTCATGGACTAACTCGAGGGAGTGGAACAAATTTACCACGCAAAAATCGGTAGCGATAACTCTTGCCGCCGGGCAGCTCTATTATGTGGAAGCATTAATGAAGGATGGTACTCAGGGAGATAATATGGCCGTTGGTTGGGCTAAACCTGGCCAGGCAACTACGGCTCCAAGTGAAGTCATACCCGGATCTCAATTGGTAGCGCAAATACCCGATGTACAGGCGCCCACTGCACCGGCCAATCTTTCAGCAACTAATATCGGGCAAACCACGCTTACCCTTACCTGGGCTGCTTCGACAGACAATGTTGGTGTAACAGGCTATGATATTTATCGTAATGGAATAAAGATCAATGCATCGCTTGTAAGCGCAACTTCCTATAATGTTACAGGTCTTGCTGCTTCTACTGCCTATTCATTTTATGTGATAGCAAAAGATGCTGCGGGTAATTCAAGTGTTGCAAGCGTAAGTATAAATGTTACGACCCTGGATGTTGCGCCGGGTGGAGAAACTTTTACTATGCGTACCGTGATCGCTAATCAGCGTATGCCGCATGATCTTGTGTATGGGCCGGATAATAATATTTGGTATACAGAAAGATTTGCAGGAAAAGTCAGTTTTGTCAATCCCGCTACCGGTGTAAAAACGACCGTTCTTTCTTTGGGTTCAAACTTTGTAAATGTTGGTGGCCAGGATGGGCTGTTAGGTCTTGCATTGCATCCCCAGTTCAGGCAGGGTAAACCCTATGTATATATTAGTTATACGTATCAATCAATCAGCAGCACGGTACGTAAAACAAGGATTGCGAGGTATACTTATGATTCTGTCGCCAAAACACTGGGCCAGGCTGTTACAATTCTTGAGAATATACCGGGAAGTAATGATCACAACTCCGCACGTCTGGCTATTGGACCTGATCTGAAGTTGTATTATTCAGTAGGCGATATGGGAGCCGGGCAGTTTGAAAATCTTGGGCGTGTGAATAATGCTCAAAACACATCTGTTTATGAAGGAAAAATTTTAAGACTTAATACGGAGCTTGTCAACAGTTCATGGATACCCACCGACAATCCATTTGGAAATGCTGTTTATAGTTTTGGTCACCGAAACCCACAAGGATTGGTTTGGGGTAATGTAAATGGAGTGAACATTTTATATAGCAGCGAACATGGGCCCTACAGCGACGATGAAATGAATATCATTGAAGCGGGCAGAAATTATGGCTGGCCCCTGGTCGTTGGCTTCTGTGATGGCAATTACAATGGCCGCTATGTAGGTAGTGGATGGGTTGGTAACGAACAAAACAATTGCATCACATTGAATGTAAGGGAACCAATTCGTTCTTTATTCCCGGTATCAAATCCGCCGGATTCAACAACCAGCAATACTACATGGCCATCTACAGCTCCTTCGGGCACGGACTTCTATGGAAGCAATGCAATTCCAGGTTGGCAGAATTCGCTGCTGGTTGCGCAGTTGAAAAGAGGCGCCATCACAAGGTTTAAATTAAGCAACGATGGTATGAGCATTATTTCAGATACTATTCATTATTTCCAGGGTAAAGGAAGATTCAGGGACGTGGTAGTATCGCCGGATGGTTTAAAAATATATGTAGCCTGTGATTCCAGCGGATCCACATCGGGCCCAACGGGTGGTGTAACAACTACTCCGGCTAATCCTGGAAGCATCCTGGAATTTACTTATCAACCGCAGGGAGGAAGGATGATCACCCAATTGATCGCGGAAACCAAGGTAGTGGAAGATGTGAAGGATAAAAGTCTTGACGTTTACCCCAATCCAGCGAATAGTTATTTCATCGTTTATGATTATTCGGCTGAGCAGAGCCGTCATATCGAATTGTTGGATATGAATGGTAAACCGGTCAAAAGACAAACGGCCCTAAACGTTGCAACAAGGGTCGAAGTCGGTGAACTTTCAAATGGATTATACATTTTACGAATCACCGACGCAAAAGGTAAACTCGTCAGGACAGAAAAAATAATTATACAGCGGTAAATCTATTTGACATACAAAAAAAGCCGGCCCTAAAAAAGGCCGGCGACTTTGTATGTAATCCTTAGTCTAGCTATTTGATGGTAGCTGTACGTGCGGCAGAAGAAACCCGCTGACCACTTGTATTGTCCAGCGTTCCGTTGACAATATATTTTATTTGTGCCGAATCCGCGCTAGTTGCACCGGATGACAACAAAACGGTGTAAACCGTATTGGCTTCTGTAGTAATCGTTCTGTTAACATTCACGGATGCCCCATCGCTTACTGTGATGCTAGTGCTACCCGGTGTTATCGCTTCAAAACCTGAAACGCTTCCAAAAGCTGCGCTGCTGTTGTTGATACCTGTTCCTGAAACGGTTACTGCAACATTTGATGGACCGTTGATAGCATTAATGTAACGGATATAAGCCTTGCTGGCAGAGGTCAGGCTATCAAAATTGTCATTAACGATAACATTCCTGTAAGAACCAGTCGTGCCGACAACAAAAACAGAATAGTATTTATTGACCGCAAAGCTATCGTTGGCGGTAGCTAATGAACTGCCGGTTGCATAATCAAATGATTCAATCGTCCTGGTGCCTGGGAAAATAGGCAGATAGGTGCCGGTATAGTTATTAAAGGCCAAGGGCGATCCGGGCAGTACATTGCCACCAATCGTTATCTGAACCGATTTACCCTGTACCAGGTTAAAACCCATCAATCCTGCAGCATCGGGTTGTGTGTTATCAACACCCGATTTTTTATTGCAGGCAGAAAATAAGATCATTGATCCAAGCGACAATACAGCAATCGTCGTAAAAAGAACATTCTTTTTCTTCATAATAAAATAAAGGTTAAATGATTAAAAAAAAATCCCTGAGCAGGTTGGATGTTGGTCTGGTGAAGAGTGTGAATGGTTGTAAAATTAATACCAAAATTTGCGGGAGGCTGCAGTGGCAGGAAAAGTTATGGATGCGTTAACATAGGGGAAAAAATTGTCAAGCAAGGTATCACTATACTACCCTTTCTTCCACCTTGCTTCCTATTGAAACGACAAAACCAGCTACCAGAGCGAGTTCTATCATTTTACCTGTCGGGCAGACTGGATTCGAACCAGCGACCCCTACGTCCCGAACGTAGTGCCCCGCTGAGCGGGGCTACTGCCCTATAAGCTCTCTGAATCTATTTCACAAAAAAAAGCCCTGTTGTCACAGAGCTTCGTTTTGTCGGGCAGACAAGATTCGAACTTGCGACCCCTACGTCCCGAACGTAGTGCGCTACCGGGCTGCGCTACTGCCCGAAAGAAATCCTATGAGGTTTCCCGGGAATTTCGCAAAACTCATAGGTTTAAAAAAAGTCGGGTGGACAAGATTCGAACTTGCGACCCCTTGCACCCCATGCAAGTGCGCTACCGGGCTGCGCCACCACCCGAACCCTATAGACTCAACTTGCTTTCGCAACTAAGTCTAACCGGTAATTGTGAACCTATGTTACGCAGGATATACTATTATCCTGACAATTTTTTCATTCGCCCCTGATTTGCGACCCTCCCGCCGCCAAGGCGGGATGCGCTACTCCCGCCATTTGGCGGGACGCCACCACCCGAACCCATAGACCCAAATAGCTCAGGTCTAACCGGTAATTTGGACGGCAAATGTACAGCAGAATCAGGCAACTATAAAATCAAAAACATTCCTTTATCTTCGCGCCTTAATGAAGCTCCTCATTAAGCAAGCTAAGGTTGTTGATCCTTCCTCACCTATCAACGGGCAAATCACAGATATTTTTATTGAAAACGGTATTATCCGAAAACTTGGCGGCGGCCTGGCTGATAAAGCTGATAAGACCATTGAGATCAAAGGGCTTCATGTCTCCCCCGGTTTCGTGGACCTCTTCGCCAATTTCGGCGACCCGGGCCATGAGTTCAAGGAAACCCTGGAAACCGGTGCTGCAGCCGCAGCTGCTGGCGGTTATACCGATGTGATGATCATACCCAATACAAGTCCCACTATTCATAATAAATCAGGCGTAGAATACATTGTCCGGAAATCCGGATCATTACCCGTAAATGTGCATCCTATCGGCTCTGTCACAAAAAACACTGAGGGAAAAGAACTGGCCGAAATGTATGACATGCAGGCAAGCGGTGCCGTAGCCTTTAGCGATGGGATCAACAGCGTGCAATCATCGGGGTTGCTCGTAAAGGCTCTGCAATATGTAAAAGCTTTTAACGGAACGATTATCCAGGTCCCTGATGATAAAAGCATCAACCCGCATGGGCTGATGAATGAAGGAATCATCTCGACGCAATTGGGCCTGCCAGGGAAGCCGGCCATGGCGGAAGAACTTGTCGTAGCAAGAGATATCAAACTGGCCAGGTATGCGGAATCAAAACTTCATTTTACGGGAATATCTTCCAAAAAATCGCTGGAGTATATAAAACGCGGTAAGGAAACAAACACTGGTATCAGTTGCTCGGTTACTCCGTATCATCTTTTCTTTTGCGACGAGGATTTGAAGGAATATGATACCAATCTTAAAGTTAACCCGCCACTGAGGACCCGTGAAGACAGGGAAGCGCTACGTATCGCCGTCAGTGATGGAACAGTCGATTGTATCGCCTCTCATCATCTGCCACATGAGTATGATAGTAAGATCCTGGAGTTTGAATATGCCCGGAATGGAATGATCAGTCTCGAAACGGCTTATGCGGTACTAAACACTGCCATGCCGGGACTGTCGCAGGATAAATGGGTTATGTTATTATCAATCAACCCCCGGAAATTATTCGGCTTCGAACCAATAAAAATACAGGAAGGCGGTAAAGCCATGCTGACGCTTTTCAATCCCAGTGAAAAATGGAAAGTGACTGAAAAAGATATCCGGTCCAAATCAAAAAACAGTCCCTTTATAGGTAAAGAATTAACGGGGAAGATCGTTGGTATCGTAAACAAAATGCAGGTTCTCACTAACTAATTATTTTAATGAACAGGCTTACACCATTAGCAAAAGGACTCATCACCGCTGTAGCAATGATCGTACTTGAATTCCTGATTTATTATACAAAACAGGGAGCCGGTTCAAAACTCAACCTGGTAGCTTACCTAATATTTGCAAGTGGAATAATCTGGACATTAGTAAACTATAGACGCTTTATTAATCCTGAGGCAAAATTTGGGGAATTGTTTGGCCAGGGCTTTCGTTGTTTTATTGTCGTTGCGGCACTCCTGGTAACCTTCACGGGAATATTCACTGCTACTCATCCTGAGTTTGCAGAGAATGATGCTAAGATCTACAAGGAATATCTTGACAAGGAAGTAACGAATAAAACACCGGCCGAGAAAGCTGAGATGGTTACCGGTCTAAAAAAACACTATACAACAGGGATTATTTGGTCTGCTATTTTCGGATATTTGATTTTGGGCAGTATCATCACTGCGGCTGGGTCAGGGATACTTTTAATAAGAAGAAACTAAAAAATGGATATATCCATCGTAATACCTTTATTGGATGAGGCGGAATCGCTGCCTGAACTGACTGCCTGGATTGAAAAAGTGATGAATGAGAACCGCTTTTCCTATGAAGTGATATTTATCGATGATGGTAGTACCGACAGCTCATGGAGCGTCATCCAGGGTCTCCGTAAGAACAACCCAAATATTAAAGGGATAAAGTTCCAACGCAATTATGGCAAATCAGCAGCACTATTTGAAGGTTTTCGCGCGGCCCAGGGACAGGTGGTATTTACTATGGACGCCGATCTGCAGGACAGTCCGGATGAGATACCTGAATTAAGAAGAATTATCGTGGAGGACGGCTATGACCTGGTCAGCGGCTGGAAAAAGAAACGGTACGATAACACACTTACTAAAAATCTTCCTTCAAAGTTTTATAATGCTACAACCCGTCGCATGTCGGGAATCAAGCTTCATGATTTCAACTGCGGGTTAAAAGCGTACAAAAACAAAGTAATAAAGAGCATCGAAGTTTACGGCGAGATGCACCGGTATATACCCGTTTTGGCTAAATGGGCTGGCTTTTCTAAAATAACAGAGAAAGTAGTAGAGCACAGGGCAAGGAAATATGGCACGTCGAAATTTGGCTGGCAGCGGTTTGTAAATGGTTTCCTTGATATATTATCCATTCGATTCGTCGGCAAGTTTGCCAAGCGACCCATGCATTTCTTCGGGCTTTGGGGAAGCATTTTCTTTCTTATAGGTTTTGGATTGACCCTGTATCTTATCATTTCCAAATTATTAAACCCCGTCAACTTTGCTCTTACAAATCGCCCGGATTTTTACCTGGCGCTAACAACACTGATAGTTGGTATGCAATTATTCCTCGCAGGTTTTATCGGTGAACTCGTGTCACGAAATGCACCCGGCCGTAACGCTTATCTCATCGAGGAGAAAACAGGATTATAATGGCACGAGTGGTGATCATAGGCCCTGCACACCCGTTACGGGGAGGACTGGCTACGTTCGACCATCGCCTCGCAAAAGAATTTATCAATACAGGTAACGATTGTTGCATTTATTCTTTTTCACTGCAGTACCCTTCCTTTTTATTTCCCGGTAAAACACAATACACAGACGAACGAGCGCCCGAAGGAATAATCATTCATTCGGTAATCAACTCTGTTAACCCATTCAATTGGATCACGATTGGGAACAGGCTGAAAAAAGAAAAAGCCGATATCATTGTCGTTCGCTATTGGTTGCCATTCATGGGACCTGCACTGGGAACAATATTGAGAAGAGTTCGAAAGAATAAACATACAAGGATCGTATGCATCGCTGACAACGTAATACCTCATGAAAAAAGGTTTGGCGATAAGCCTTTCACCAAATATTTCCTGAAAAGCTGTGATGCATTTGTTACAATGAGTGAAAAAGTAATGAACGATCTGCGGCAATTCGAAAAAACAAAACCTGTAGAACTGGTTCATCATCCTTTATATGATGCCTTTGGTGATATTATGCCGAAAGCGGAAGCCCGCAAACAGCTTAGATTGCCGGAAAATGACAAACTGGTCCTGTTCTTTGGCTTCATCCGGAAATACAAAGGACTCGACCTCTTGTTTGAAGCAATGAGTCATTTAAAAGATTCAGGAATAAAATTGCTGGTGGCCGGTGAGTTTTATGAAGACGAGAAATCTTACCTGGAACAAATAAAAAAACTGGGTATCGATGACCAACTACTTTTGAGAACGGATTTTATTCCCGATGGGGAAGTAAAATATTATCTCTGCGCCGCCGATGCAGTAATTCAGCCTTATCGTGCAGCCACGCAAAGTGGGGTTACTCCCCTCGCCTATCATTTCGAAAAACCGATGATCGTAACAAATGTGGGTGGTTTGCCTGCCCTGGTTCCTGATGGGAAAGCAGGCCTTGTTGTTTTACCCGAACCAACAGCCATAGCCGAAGGAATCCTGAAATTCTATCAATTAGGCGAAAATTATTTTATTCCTCATCTTCGCACCGAAAAATTAAAGTACAGCTGGAAGAATCTCGCTAATATGATTACTCGACTGGCTGATGTGAAACGTGAGATGTGAGACGTTAGGGGGTAGATTCTAAAAGATTGGGGCTTAACCAAAACCTTTATACTATGTTTATTCAATTAAAACACAAGTCACTCGATGTTTACAGTGCAGTAAGGGAACTTGCTACGGAAGTATACAAAGTTTCACTAATGCTACCTTCAGAGGAGAGATTTAATCTTGTGCAGCAGATACGAAGGGCTGCATTATCTGTAAAGTCAAACCTGGCCGAAGGATGTTCCAGGCGCTCAGAGGCTGAAAGAAAAAGATATTTCGAGGTTTCAAGGGGGTCAGTCATTGAAATTGATGCTGCCTGGAAACTGCTGTCGACTTGAACTATTTAACAATAACTGAATTGCAAAAGACAGGCGACCTCTTGAATAAATGTCTTGCAATGTTATCAAAAATGATACAATAAATTAAGGTGCTCTTGTCTCACGTCTGACATTTGACATCTCACGATCTATGATCTACAGAAGTAAAGCTCCTCTTCGAATTGGCCTGGCTGGTGGAGGTACCGATGTAAGCCCCTACAGTGATCTCTATGGCGGAGCTATCCTGAATGCGACCATTTCTTTATATGCAAACGCTACGATCGAACCGCTTGCCGAGAATAAAATCATTCTCGAGGCTATCGACCGGAATGAGCAACTATCGTTCGATTTAATGAAAGAACTTCCCATCGATGGAAAACTCGATCTATTAAAAGGAATTTATAACCGGATCCAAAAGGATTATGGCATACCGCAACAGGGTTTCCGGTTGTCTACTTATGTTGACGCCCCGGCCGGTTCGGGCCTGGGCACTTCTTCTACCCTGGTTGTGGCCATCATTGGCGCATTTACCGAAATGCTTCGACTACCACTTGGTGAATATGACATGGCACATTATGCTTACGAAATTGAACGAAAGGATCTGAAGCTGGCTGGCGGAAAGCAGGACCAGTATGCTGCTACGTTTGGCGGTGTGAATTTTATGGAGTTTTATGCGGACGATAAAGTGATTGTAAATCCTCTTCGCATCAAGCAACAGTATTTATTTGAACTGGAGAATAACCTTCTTCTCTATTACACTTCCACAAGCCGTGAGTCGGCCAATATCATCAAAGCGCAGAGTAAGAATGTCATTGATAAAAAAGATAGCTCAATCGAGGCTATGCACCAGTTGAAAGAGCAGGCAAAACTGATGAAAGAGGCGTTACTCAAAGGCAAATTGCATGACCTGGGGGAAATACTTGATTTCGGATTTCAACAAAAACGGCAGATGGTGGAAGGGATCAGCAATCCGCTGATGGAGGATATCTATGAAACAGCCCGGAAAGCAGGAGCAACCGGAGGAAAGATCTCAGGTGCAGGGGGTGGTGGTTTTATGATCTTCTATTGTCCTGTCAATACCAAGTATGCGGTGATCAAAAGCCTGGAAAAATTCGGCGGCAGGTATAGAAGGTATAAGTTTACGGAACATGGGTTGACAACATGGACTATTTAAAATTATTAACCAACATATTTCTGTACTATGGAAAAAATCAAAAATATTATCAGGGCTTCGATAGAAACCAAGCAACAGGTTTTGGAGAGCGAAGGGCTATTAAAAACAATTGAAGCAACCATAGACGCCATTACAACAGCTTTTAAAAATGGTAAAAGGGTTTATTTCTGTGGCAATGGCGGTAGCGCCGCGGATGCACAGCATCTTGCCGCAGAATTTTCGGGGCGTTTTTATAAGGATCGGAAAGCCCTGGCGGCCGAAGCGCTTCACTGCAACACATCCTACCTCACTGCTGTCGGCAATGACTATGGCTTTGATATGATCTACTCGAGGATCATAGAGGGAATTGGAGAAAAAGGTGACGTACTCGTAGGACTATCTACCTCGGGTAATTCTGCCAATATTGTAAAAGCATTCGAAGCGGCAAAGGAAAAAGGAATGATCACCGTTGGTTTTACAGGACTGACCGGTGGCGCGATGAAAGCCGTTACCAATCATCTTATAAATATACCTTCAGCGGATACCCCGCGTATTCAGGAAAGTCATATCACCGTGGGTCATATCATTTGCCAGTTGGTGGAAGAGAAATATTTTGCCTGAGAAATGGAAACAAGACCCGGACGGTTTTAATAAATCAATGATGTCCAACGAAGCGATAATACTGGCAGGCGGCTTAGGTACCCGATTGCGGGATACTGTCCCCGATCTCCCGAAATGCATGGCTCCGGTAGCAGGCAGGCCTTTCCTGTTTTATGTCATCAATTATTTGCGCAGCCAGGGATTAGAAAGATTTATTTTTTCACTTGGGTATAAACATGAGGTCATTGAGCAATGGCTGGCTGAGCAGTTTCCTACGCTAGACTATCAATGCGTCATAGAAGAAGAACCGCTGGGTACCGGTGGTGCAATCTCCATGGCCTGTCGCGCAGTAAAATACGAAAACGTTGTCGTGGCTAACGGCGATACAATTTTTAGATCTGATATATCGCGGCTCATATCTTTTCATCTCGATAAAGATGCCGATTGTACCGTCACCCTGAAGCCGATGAAGGATTTCGACCGCTATGGTGTGGTGGACCTGGATGAAAATAATGCTATCAAAAATTTTAAAGAAAAACAGTTTTATAGTTCCGGACTGATCAATGGAGGCATTTATGTATTGAATGTAAGAAAATTTCTATCTGAGAATTTACCGGCAAAATTCTCCTTTGAAAAAGATTACCTGGAAAAATTATATCCCAGCAGGAAGTTCTTTGGCGTCGTTGATGACGGGTATTTCATTGATATCGGTGTTCCAACTGACTACGTGCGGGCCCAACTGGAACTACAACCGGGCGCTCTCGATATCGGGGCTATTGATAAATCATGGACACTGTTTATCGACAGGGATGGCGTTATCAACCACGAAAAAAAAGAAGAGTATATCCGGAACTGGGACGAGTTCAGATTTTATGAAGGCGTTGAGGAAGCCATGAAAATTTTTGGCGATAAATTCGGCAAAGTCATCGTTATCAGCAACCAGCGCGGTGTTGGCCGCCAATTGATGACGGAAGAAGACCTTTCGAATATTCACCGGAATATGCAGGGCGCCATTGAAAAAGCAGGTGGGCGAATCGATCACATATATTATTGCACCAGCACTGATAACAAACATATCTGTCGCAAACCCAACCCGGGCATGGCGTTCCTGGCTAAAAAAGATTTCCCTGGTACCGATTTTTCCCGCTCGGTCATGATCGGCAATAAACCCAGCGATATGCTTTTCGGGCGGTTTGCGGGCATTCATACGGTATTTGTAAAAACTACGAATCCCGATCAGGCTTTTCCACATCCGGATATTGACCTGGTCTTTGAATCCCTTGCAGATTTTGCAAAAGCTTTGTAATCTTCACAAAATTTTACCTGTATTTTCCCGTTATGCCCCTGTTCTGAACCGGCATTTTAAGCAGGTCCTGTGACCGAAAGCTTACTTTTGTAGCAACAAATTCAAATTATTTCTGTGAAATCAACTTTTCTGAAATTTTCCGTAGTTGTTGTCCTTCTGTTCGTCTTTTCCCAGGCAGTTATTTCACAAACGATAGCCCCGACCGACCAGAAATTTTTGAGGGGAAAGGAAGATTCACTAAGAGTATATGCCCGGTTCATGGTGATGGATTCATTTACGCATTCCCGCATGATTGCGGACAGTTTTTTTACACGAATCCTGGTAAGGGCATTGAGGGCAAAAAATTCGTTCTACTATCCTTTTGAAACGGTTGACGGTATATCGAAATTATATGCTCCCGATAGCAGCTTCCGGATCTTTACCTGGAACGTCCGAATCGAAGATGGCCCCTATTTTTCCAGGCAAAAAGGAGCGATCCAGTTACCAACCAAAGATGGGTCTTTGAAGTTGTTCCCCCTCTTCGATGTTTCTGACGACACTGCCGACCCGGAAGATTCTGTACGCACTAATAAAAATTGGATAGGCGCTGTTTATTATAACATTCTAAAGACAGAATTCAACGGAAAGAATTATTACACATTATTCGGGTTGGATAACAACAGTTTCATGAGCACAAAAAAATGGATTGAAGTGCTCACGTTTAATGAGAAAAAGGAACCCGTTTTTGGAAGTGCCCGTTTCTTTACTTACGCGAACGACAGTGTCCAGCAAAAACCCCGATATCGCATCGCCATCGAATATAAAAAAGACGCCAGGGTGCTGGCTAATTATATCCCTGACCTGGATGTGATCCTGGTGGACCATCTTATTTCGGAAACTGAAGAGCCTGAAAACAAATGGACATTCGTGCCTGATGGTGACAATGAAGCATTCAAATGGGAAAATGGAAAATGGGTACATGTCAATAAAGCCTTCGACTTTAAAGTAGATATGACAGGTGCTGACCCGTATATGGGCAAGCCCCCTATGGGTGATCCACTGCTCGACTCCAAGGGCGGCAAGAATGAAAAGAAGCTGGAAGACAAATCGAATAAGAATAAGACAAAGGAAAGGGATCAGATCAACAACGATAATTGAGGATAGCCTTAACCCCCTGTTGATCCCAATTGTCACCGCAATCATCATATTTGACGTTAAAGTTTTTTCTGCTCATAGCTAGTTCTCTTCTTTTTCTTGAGAGTGCTTTCTCGCAAGGGAAAGCCGAAAAGTCAGTTGATCTTTTTGTTTCGCTAATGAAAGGGCTACCTCGTCCCAAAAATGTGTCAAGAGGGCAAAGTCTTGATCCCGATCTTAAACTTACAATCGTAAACAATACTGACACGATCGCGACATTTCATAAAACCTGGAATCTTTGGGGAGATGATGCTATCCGGTTGGAATTGACAATAAAAGATTCGATTAATAATTTGTATTATTCCAGTTTCTGCAGTTCAAATAATTTTCCGGATCCGGCTATACTTCGGCCGAGTGATTCGATGATTATCTATCTAAAAGTCGAAGAGTGTTATCAAAACGGTCCCTGTCCTTGTACATACTCTCTGCCCAACCGGTATCGTTTCCCAGCCAATAATCTTCGCGGAGCACAATTACGTGCTTTTTACATGGTCAATTTGGAGAATCATCAACAATATATTGATTTTACCATGGAAGACGCAAAATGGCTGAATAGTACAAGTCATAAAGCTGGTAAAATAATTGCGGAGACGGAAAAGTATTTAAAATCGTTTGTAACATGTGAGCTTGTATCGAAGAGTATCCGAATAGACTTTGACTCGTGGTGATTTCTGAACTGGATGTTGCAATGGGTTTTTCTCCCTGAAATTTGTTTATTGGATCATGCAATGATCAGTTTTTTCCCATTTATTCTGGTGTTTTTCTCATGGTTCCATTTTTCTACCAAAGGATATTTGCGATATGATGTTTACATCTTAAGTCGCGACTACGTTTTTATAATTATCCGTATCGAAAAGACTATGTTGAATGATTGCCAAGCAACTGATTGTTTTGCTTCGTCGTTGTGCTTCTCGCAATGACCCGCAAAGCGATGATCGCCTATTGTTTGTTCTCATGCGATAGCCGATGGCGGCGGCGGCGGGGGAGGGATCGGCTGGGGAGGGCCCAGAAGGCAAAAGCCTCCTAAAATGCGTATGTCACAACATTAGCCGGATTTTAATAACCTTGATTAGAAAAATCCCGTTAACCACGATAATTGAAACTCATTGATTGCAGAATGCTAGCTTCTAGATACTGGATAGCATCCTACATAACAACCAGCATCCAACATCTAGCATCCGGCATCTAATCATCAAGCTTCAGCACCGCGAGGAACGCCTCCTGCGGCACCTCAACATTCCCTATCTGTCGCATACGCTTCTTACCTTCCTTCTGTTTCTCCAATAATTTTCTTTTACGGCTGATATCTCCTCCATAACATTTGGCAGTAACATCCTTACGCATCGCCGAAATATTTTCCCTGGCAATGACTTTAGCACCAACGGCTGCCTGTATAGCTATCTGGAATTGCTGGCGAGGAACCAGCTCCTTTAATTTCTCGCATAATTTTCTTCCAAACTCCTGCGCACGGCTGCGGTGGATCAGTGCACTCAATGCATCCACTTTATCGCCATTTAACAAAATATCCATTTTCACAATGTCAGCATCACGATACCCGATCGGGTGATAATCGAATGATGCATATCCACGGGTTTGTGATTTCAGTTTATCATAAAAATCAAAAACGATTTCTGTCAAAGGCATTTCAAAGATGAGCTCTACGCGAGTCTGAGTAAGATAACTCTGGTTGATCAATATCCCTCTTTTGCCCAGGCAAAGCGTCATGATGTTACCGATATATTCAGGCTTGGTAATGATCTGTGCCTTGATGAAAGGCTCATCAATATGATCTGTTTTTACCGGGTCGGGAAATTCTGTGGGGTTATTAACAATGATCTTTTCCCCGGATGTGGTATACGCTATAAAGCTCACGTTCGGTACAGTAGTAATAACCGTTTGATTGAATTCTCTTTCCAGGCGTTCCTGTATGATCTCCATGTGAAGCAGGCCGAGAAAACCACAACGGAATCCAAAGCCCAGCGCCTGCGAGGTTTCCAGTTCGAATGTCAACGATGCATCATTCAGCTGAAGTTTATCCATGCAATCACGGAGCTCTTCAAAATCATCTGTATTAACCGGGAAAATGCCCGCGAATACCATGGGCTTTACTTCTTCAAACCCCTGGATCATTTCGGGGTTCGGGTTATTAGCCGTTGTAATGGTATCCCCTACTTTCACCTCCTTCGCATTCTTAATACCGGTAATGATATAACCCACATCGCCGGTCTTTACTTCGGCTTTTTCTACCATCTTTAATTTCAGGATACCGACTTCATCGGCTTCATACTCCTGGCCGGTAGAAACAAATTGTACCTTATCGCCTTTCTTTATTGATCCGTTTAATATCCGATAATAAACAATGATACCGCGAAAAGAGTTGAAGACGCTATCAAAGATCAATGCCTGCAACGGAGCTTTGGGATCGCCCTTTGGCGACGGTATCCGTTGGACAATTGCCTCTAGTATAGCCTCCACTCCCAGCCCGGTGCGGCCACTGGCCAGTAATATGTCATCCGGTTTACAGCCTATCAGTTCGATGATCTGGTCTTTTACCTCTTCGATCATGGCGCCATCCATATCGATCTTATTGATGATTGGTATGATCTCAAGATCATTTTCGATCGCGAGGTATAAATTGGAAATAGTTTGGGCCTGTATTCCCTGTGTAGCATCTACCAGCAACAAACAACCTTCACAAGCTGCCAGTGCCCGGCTTACTTCGTAACTAAAATCCACATGCCCGGGTGTATCTATCAGGTTCAGGATATATTCCTTGCCATCCTTGTGTTTATAGTTAATCTGTATCGCATGGCTTTTAATCGTAATGCCTTTCTCTCTTTCGAGGTCCATATCATCCAGCACCTGGTCCATCATATCCCGTTCACTGATCGTGTCGGTAGATTGTAACAAGCGGTCAGCCAGGGTGGATTTGCCGTGGTCAATATGCGCGATAATGCAAAAATTGCGGATACTCTTTATCATTCTTAATACCTCGTTTTCAGGATGCGCAAAGGTAAGGCAAACCAGCGAGCTATGGGCTTTCAATTACGGGCTCCTTCGCATTTATATGAATCGATCAAGGCAGGTGTGAATTATTTGCTGTTAATAATTTTACAGGTTTAACCGCCTAAGGTTCAATTTCTCCTTACATTGCAGCCAATTAACCAAGCTACCTGACGCTTCATGAGTGAGAACACGCCCTTGCGGCAAAAAGATCTTTCCGTGACCGGTGATGCCGGCAATCTTACAATTTCTCCGGGCCTTCCCGCGCAAAAAGAAATAGAAAGGGAACTGACTCCTCAAATTCATACACACGAAAAAACTAAATGGAGAGAGTACCTGATCCAGTTTATCATTTTACTGTTGGCTGTCTTTCTCGGCTCGATTGCAGCAACGAAACGGGAAGAATGGTTGAACCTGCGCAGGGAAAAAACGTACATGGCTTCCCTGGTCAGCGATCTTAAAAAGGATACCGCCGAAATCCGCAGCCGCTACGCTTTCTCTTTTGAACAGATCCAAAAGATCGATTCTTTGCAGATACTATTTTCCCATGACCTGAAAAATAATTTAGCGGAAGTGGGAAGATGTTATGAGTTGAGCCTTTACCTGACCTGGAATTCCCCGGCGGTCTTCAATGAAAGAACTTTCCCGCAATTGACCTCGTCCGGCAGCATACGTATCATAGAAAAGAACGGCGCGGCGGACAGTATCATGGATTATTACAATTCAGTAAAAAGAATCGAACAGCAAAAGCAGCAATATGTAAACTATCTCAACCAGGCTTTAAGCGCTATGTATAAAGTACTTGACGTAGCTTACCTGAGACAACAATTGAATACCACTGATTCGACTTTGCACTGGGCCAATCTCGACTGGCATGATCTGCATCTGCGTACAACAGACAAAGATGTGTTAACAGATCTCAGCGCTACTTTGGAAAATACGAAGCTCGTTATCAATAACTATACGCAGCAACTTTATTCCATCAATCTCCAGGCCGCGAGCCTGATCCATTTCCTGGAAGAAAATTATGGCCTGGAAAATGATTGAGCCGGCAATGACAACGCTACCCGTAATTTCAAACCGACAATTAGTACGGTATAGATAACAGTGCATTCCTGTTTGCGTTCTTTCTTCGCAGTTCCCTGCAGATATTCGTTTGCAAACCTCGTTTATGAAGATTTTTTACGCAACAATCTTTATACTGTTATCGTTCCAGGCAGCAGCTATAGCTCCTACAACCCCAGCAAGTAATTTCCATTTTAATGCTATCGATGGCGGCTTCTTTAATATAGGATGGTCCTCCGGCAACGGAGCCAGGAGGGTGATTATAGCCCCAAAGCCTGGCATATTTGAAGCAATAAAACTCTGGCTTCAGCCAGCCCCGGTTTTTCGTTGACGATAACTCCACTTATTTTTGCTAAATGCCGATTGTACAAGCCACAGTAGCAGATATTCCTGCCCTGGTAGAATTGTTGAATAGCGCTTACCGCGGTGACGATTCAAAACAGGGCTGGACCACTGAAGCAGACCTGCTGCAAGGAAATTTGCGAACGGACGCTCCTACCCTGCTGCTATTGATGCAGACAAACGGCGCCGTTTTCCTGAAGTATGTTGATGACAATAACAAAATGAAGGGTTGCGTATTTCTACATACAAAAGAAGATAAATTGTACCTCGGCATGTTGAGTGTCTTGCCGCGAATTCAGGCAACAGGAATCGGTAAGCAACTTATGGCCGAAGCCGAGAGGTATGCAAAAGATAAAAACTGTTCCTCCATTTTCATGAAAGTAATAGACATTCGCCACGAGTTGGTAGCCTGGTATGAGCGAAAGGGTTATTCTAAAACGGGGGAAACAGAGCCATTTCCCGTCGACAACAGGTTCGGTACACCTACCCAGCCGCTGGAATTCATAATCCTGGAGAAGAACTTATAAGCTCACTAGCAACTGTTGCAAATTCTGCTTTTATTATAGCTGTTTAAAGTGGCTTAATTTGTCGAGCTCCACAATAGTTGTTTTTCCATCTTCGCTTTCATGAAACATTGGTGCAAACCGGGCATTGAATTTTATTTCATCGTATATATAGGAAGTTCGGCGCACAACTGTGGCTGAATAAACATCATCAAACCCTTTCACCTGCACATATATCTCTACATCTGATGTTCTATAGTCTTCGTCCATCATGCCGAATAGTGGACTATTTTCGTCGATCGGGTGAACAACGGTCCAGTTCATCATCAAAGTATCCACTTTGCTTCTTTCCAGGCCGAGCTCATAAAATTTATAGCGCAGCTCATTACCTTCCAGCACCTGCAGGGCAAGATTTACTTTTATTTCCGCATCGGACAGGTTGTGATTGTCTTTGAAAGATACAATCCGGAACATCAGCCCTGTCTTATCCCGGTAAGGAGCAACCAGCGCATAGTCACTGAAAGCTATATGCGATTTAGGTTTGGCAAAACGTCCATAGATCAGCCCTGTAATTACAGCAAATGAAGCCCATCCGCTCATAGCTTCGATGGCAGCCACAAAATTGACGCCGCTTCCTACCGGGTTTACCCTACCGTAGCCGACAGTTGTAAAAGTTTCTGTGCTGAAAAAAAATACTTCTCTGAACTTTTGCCAGGAAGTTGTGCCGATCATTCCCGTAAAGCCGCTTAAGCCAACCAGCAGGTAAATTGCGGTAAAAACAAGGTTAGCCAAAATAAAAGTTGCAACCATTATTGCCATAAATTTCCATGCGGGCATATTCAGCATGGTATGGAATATGCTGAAACGCTGAAGGAAAGGAAGTCCCTGTTTTCGAAGATTATAACTTCCATCCCGGTTAATGAATCTTCCGCCATAAGATGAGACGTTGTTTCCAAAGCCGGTATCGTTATTGGTCTTTAAACCTGGATTGATCGGCTTGCGTGTCGTTGTTGCCATAGTGAAAATTAAAGATCAAATTTAGCACAATGATACTTGCGTTCCGCCAGTTACTAAAGCAGGGCTGTTTTTGGGAAATCTCATTGGTATTTGTTCTCTCAAAATTTAATAATTTTATGATCGATGCAGGCTGATATCCACACATTATATGAATCCGATTTTTACAGGGTACTGGATTTTAGATGCCGGTGCAAGGACTGTAATACCTCCAAACCGGAGTACAGTAAGGCATTTGCTATCAGCTTTGTTCGTAAAGGAAATTTTTTATTCAATGTGTTCAGGCAATCCCTCGATTCTTATAGCGGTTGTGCGCTGGTGACCAAGCCGGGTTATGATCATACTGTCACTCATATCCATACGGTGCCTGATGAATGCAGCATCTTTGAATTCAAAAAAGACTTTTATGCCGAACTGTTGCAACATTATGGGCCCGCACGGTTTTTTTTCAGCAATGACCTTCATTCAACGTTGGTACATACCACTCCCGAAATGGAGTTCTTCCATTTTTACATATTGCAATTGATCCAAACCAGGGCCGGCAGCAAACTCCAGATCGATAACCTGGTAATGGATATGACCTCGATGATCCTTGGAGCACTTACCGAATATACCCCGAATGAAAAGATAAATTCCAGGTTGAAGAAAAATCACCTGGCTACCATTGAAAGGGCAAGGGAATATATTGCAGCCAATTTTACTTCCGACATCTCGCTAAAAGAAATAGCCGAATATAGCTATGTAAGTCTTTTTCATTTCAGCAGGCTGTTTAAAAATTTCGCATCTACTTCACCACACCAGTACCTGCTTGCAACTCGGCTTCAGCATGCCGCCATGCTTTTGCGTAATACTTCTTTACCTGTCGCCGACATTGCCTTTACTTCCGGTTTCAACAGCATTGAATATTTTACAGCCGCTTTTCGCCAGAAGTATGAATATCCTCCTGCCAAATTCAGAATAACAAACCTCACAGCACCCAACATTTGACACCCAGCATCCAGTATCCTTCCCAAAAGAGCAAGATTCCTTAACCCCTCAGTTCATTGAATTGATAGCTTCGCCTTAAATACTTAAACACATGAAAGAATTTTTGATCACCACGCTGGAAAACTCAAGGACGTACACCCTGAGCGTCGCAGAACTGATGCCGGAAAGAGAATATGAATTTAAGCCGGTTGATACAATCTGGAATTTCCGAGAATTGCTGCACCACATCGCCTATGGCATAGAATGGTGGGAAAACAATTTCGTTAAAGGCAAAAATGTCGAATGGAATCAGCCTCCTGCAAAAGCGACCAAAAAGGATGTTATCGCTTATCTCAACAAAGCCTATGCATCGCTAAAGGAAACAATCAGCCAGGGAAAACCCAGTAATGATGCCATAAAAGGATTTCACGCTACGATGGATCATATTACCCATCATCGTGGACAGGCCACTGTTTATTTACGTTGCAAAGGAATTACGCCACCCGCCTATACTTACTAAAGCTCCGCCGTTTTGAGCCGATAGTCGTTAGTCACCAGTACTGCTGCTAAATTTCGACTTCAGCATCCAGTATCAGCTCCTAATCCAGGGTACAACCTATCGACTAACGACTGCGAACTATCGGCTGCACTACAGCCAGCCCGAGCGCCGAAACAAATAATAAAGAAGAAGGCAGGCGCCGGCAGTACCCAACAAAACAGCATAAAAACCAAAATGCCAGTTGGTCTCCGGAATGAACTTAAAATTCATCCCATAAAAACCAGCTACCATGGTAGGGACAGCGATAATGGCGGCCCAGCCTGCAAATTTTTTTGAAACATCGCTCTGGGAAATTGATATCAGGGAAAAATTTGCTTCCAGCGCTGTGTTCAACAGTTCACGGGTATTGTCCACCATTTCATTGATTCGTACTGCATGATCATAGATATCGCGGAAATAAGGTTGTGTTTCGGATGAAATGCTTTTGATATCAAAACGCATCAGGCGATTGCAGATATCTACCAGCGGCGACACGGTTCTTTTTATCTCCAACAACTCTCGCTTCAGCATATAGATCTGCTCTGTCGTTTCCCGGCTGGGTCGTTCTTTAAAGATCTTATCTTCTATTTCTTCCAGTTCCATTTCCAGCTCATGCACTACTGGAAAATAACGATCAACAATAAAATCCATTACCGCATACAGGACAAAACCCTGGCCCTTACACAACAGGTCAGGCATCGATTCACACCTGGCACGCACCTCTGTATAAGGAACGTTGGAACCGTGGCGGACCACCACAATAAAATTTGTTCCGACAAAGAAATGCGTTTCACCAAATTCAGTATGACGTTCATGGTTTATTTGCGCCGTACGGAGAACAACGAATAGTGAATCGCCGTAGATCTCGACTTTTGGACGCTGGTGAGCTATATGTGCGTCTTCGACCGCCAGGTCGTGTAACCCGAATTCTTTCTGCACACTGGCCAGTACTTCTTCCGATGGTTCATATAAACCGATCCAGACAAATTGCCTGCTATCTTTTAATACTTCATGTACATTGTTCAACTGTACATCAGCCGTTCGGCGACCGCTGGCGTAAGCCGCACAGTTGACTATTTCTTTCATATAGCAACTTTATAGAATTCACTACAGTAAGTTCGGTAAAAAACAGGTAGTGAAAAATAATTTTTACTATCACTCCGCGGACATCACCCGATAAAACTTATCTTCACTCGCCTTATGGATTTAATCATTCGAAAAGCAACAACCGGCGATACCGCAGCCATTGCAAAATTGTCTACACAATTAGGTTATCCCATCTCTGAACAGGATACAGAAACAAACATTACAACTATCGGTCAAAATGAAAACGAGATTATCATGGTGGCTGTCCATGAGGAAGTGGTTGGCTGGATCCATCTGTTTCATACTACCCGGCTGGAATCGGGACCCTTTTGTGAGATCGGCGGGATGGTAGTAGACAATCATCATCAGCGACTGGGAATCGGCAGGATGCTGGTTGAGGCTGCAAAAAAATGGTGTGGGACCAAAGGGTATTCTGTCTTACGTGTCCGCTCCAATATTAAACGCATAGCCGCACACCAGTTTTATCTCCAAACCGGTTTTAAAGAAACTAAACAGCAAAAAATATTTGAACTGGAAGTGACGATTTGAAAGGTTTAACGGTCGAAGGGTTTAAAGGTTGACAATGAACTTTCTTTAAAATAAACTAGTTAACTAATCAACCAATCAACCAGTCAACTAAAAAATCTTATCCCCTTCCTCCTGCTCCAGTAATTTTTCGGCGATGGAATGATCAAACACCCATTCGCGGTTGCTAAGCACCTGTCGGAGCAGATCATGAATGGTTATGACACCGGCGAAATGAGAGTTGTCATAGGCCAGCAGGTACCGCGTCTTATGCTCGTTCATTGTATCCATACAAAACTCCGCTGTATCAGACACCTCTATTCTCGGAAGATCGGTCGTCATTACTTCTTCCACGATAGCGGTTTTACTCGAACGATTTTTTAAGATCACATTACGGCAATAATCCCTCTCGCAAAAAATTCCCCTGAACTCATTCCCATCCATTACTATCAGGTAACTCAAATTTACCGAGGTCAGCATCTTTAATGCGTCAATAACGAGAGCGGTGGGCGTAATGATGTTATTTACCTTCTGCTTTTTATCCAGGATTTCTCTGACTCTGATCATGGCAAGTCTGTTTTGACTATGTAAATAATGCAAATTATAAAAAATGCACTATGATTTTATGCAATTTCGAGCCGATTTTTTAAAGCCGCCGGCCACCTTACCGGATTAATGCACTGATCCGGCAAGTTATCAGGCCACCCATTTTTGCATATCCTGATCATTTAATCTTTAGATTTGCTTATAACAAACAATTATGCAATCGACAGCTTTTGAACTCGAAGCGGTCATTGACCAGCACCTGGCAGCCCTGCGTGCCATTCTTAAGGATAAAATGGAATATAAGCCCTCTCCTTCAAAATGGAGTAAGAAAGAGATCTTGGGGCATATGGTTGACTCGGCGCAAAATAATATCCGGCGCTTCATCGTCGCCCAATACGAGGAAAATCCAATAATTGTATATAAACAGGATAATTGGGTAGCTCTTTCTAATTACCAGCATTACGACCTGGCCAATCTCGTCAATCTTTGGTACCTGTTGAACAAACATATTGTCATCATCTTAAAAAATATGACGCCTGAGACGATGCAACGAAGTTGCCAGACCGAAAGCTTACACACCATTGATTGGCTAGCAAAGGACTACGTCAGACATCTCCGGCATCATCTTCACCAGGTCCTGGACCTGGAACCTGTTGATCACCGATAAAGCCATCTCATAATGAACCATAAACCTGTAGTCACGTTCCTCCTTTCATTGGGAATATCATTAGCTGTATCATGCCAGCATAAAAAAATAGCGCCGCCAAAGCCCCTGTTGCCTATCCCCTCCGCGGCCCAGTTAGCCTGGCACGAAATGGAGATGAATGCGTTTGTTCATTTTACCACCAACACGTTCACCGGGCTGGAATGGGGTAATGGAGATGAAAGCGAATCTGTCTTCAACCCTTCACAGCTCGATGTATCACAATGGGCTAGAACATTAAAGGAAACTGGCTTTAAAACTTTAATACTGACATGCAAGCATCATGACGGTTTTTGCCTTTGGCCCAGCCGGTACACAAAACACTCTATAAAATACAGTCCCTACAAAAACGGAAACGGCGACGTGGTAAAAGAAGTAAGCGAAGCCTGCAAAAAATACGGATTGAAGTTTGGCGTCTATCTCTCTCCCTGGGATCGCAACCACGCAGAATACGGCAAGCCTGCCTATATTACTTACTATCGCAACCAGTTGAAAGAATTGTTCACGCTCTATGGTCCCATCTCCGAAATGTGGTTTGATGGCGCCAACGGAGGCAAAGGTTACTATGGCGGTGCTAACGAAACGAGAAAGATCAATGGTGCTACCTACTACGACTGGCCCACGACTCTTTCATTGGTTCGGAGTATGCAGCCTGATGTAATCTTCTTCAGTGATGCAGGACCCGGAGTGCGATGGGTGGGAAATGAGAAAGGATCTGCGGGAGAAACAAACTGGAATACTATTTCAGCCGATACACTGTTCGCGGGTAAGGCTGGCATTGAGGGTTTATTGAACACCGGCTCACCAGACGGTGATAAATGGATACCGGCAGAAACAGATGTTTCCATCCGGCCAGGATGGTTTTATCATAAGGAAGAAGACTCATTGGTGAAAGCACCACAACAATTGTTCAATATCTATCTCACATCTGTTGGACGCGGTTCTACATTGCTATTAAACATTCCGCCTGACCGTCGTGGCTTATTTCATGAAAATGATATCGAAGCACTAAAAGGGTTCAGGAAATTATTGAACAAAGAATTTGCGGTCAATCTTGCCAGTAGGGCAAAAGTAACTGCAGGTAGTTTCCGAGGAAATGTAAAAGAATATTCGCCTTCCAACATTACTGATGGAAACAAAAATACCTACTGGGCGACTGATGATGCTATTACCACCGGCAGCTTTGAGATCAACCTGGGCAACACCTCGACGATCAAATATGTTGTGCTGCAGGAATATATCAGATTGGGTCAGCGTGTAAAAGGATTTACTGTAGAGATATGGAAAGATAACAATTGGCAAAAGGTAGCCGAAGGGACGACGATTGGATATAAAAGGATCTTGGCCATTAAACCCGTGGAAACCCATCGCATCAGGGTCAATATTTATTCATCAAGGGCGTGCCCGCTTATTTCCAATACGGAGATCTATTAATCCCATAATCAATGACAACGATTGCCCCAACATCTTGCATCCAGCAGCCAGCATCCAACAACTGTAAGCCATCTACATCCTACATTAAGTCTTCGCCTATAACTTTGCCCTAAAATCTATCGCATGAGCCAGGCATTTGTAAAAGAAAGCGAGGGTGAATGGCTGCACGACGTGCTTCCAACTTTGTCCGCATTGATCGCTTACCTGACCAGGGAAAACAATGGCGTGAGAGTGTATGAAAAAAGCAGCAGCTATAGTGAAAAACACAAACGTGAAGTCCATTTGATGAGTAATGGCTTCACGTATGCTAAAGATGACCAGGGCAAATGGTATATCGCTGAATAAGTTTTCTATTAACCTGTAAACACCCTGCATTTCTTCTTAAGAGACTTTCGCACTCGTTCATGTATCTCCTGGAGTCCTTTTTCGGTTCCCGGATTCAGCTTCTTCTCTTTGCCAAGGGCCCCGAGGTGATTGTTTAGCGAAACAGTTACACAGTTTGTCAATGAATCTTCTACAGGCAGCTTCATTATCGACAGCATTTTTTCCATGCAGTCGCACGATTCGCGTGATATGCTGTCAATTACTTTTTGCGACCGGCCAGCGGTTGATAAAACAAGAAGCAGCAGTACAACTGCTGCTCTTATGAACAGGTATGTTTTAGTATGCATTTTAGTTCTCAGGTGTGCCATCTGCTTTCCATTTTTTGAAAACAGCAATTGTGGCATCTGGTAATTTGGGATGTTTGAAAGGCATGAATCCCCTGTCTGTTGGGTTCATGTCAATGCGGCGGATCATATCATCAATATCTGCTTTTGCGTTGGTATAATTGTCGTAAGGCTTTTTATTGCCCTGGCCCGCGATATGACAGGGTGAGCAGTTTGCAGCGATCACAGCTTTAAGACTTCCATCATAAGTAGTTTTGGGAGCCGCCGCAGTTGCTTTTTTTGATCCATGACAATTATAGAATATAACGGCAGTCGCCAGCAGGGAGGCGAACGTCAGAACTTTCTTCATAAGCTTCTCGTTTTAAAGTTAAATATATTCAATCGCTATCTAAAAATCACGGGTTTCCCAAAAAATTTTCGGGCAAAGAAACTTTTACTGACCTTTATCCGATATAATTCCCCGCATTAAAAAATTTATATCATGAAATATCCAGGCTTTATCGCTATTGGTGCCATCGTAATTGCCCTTGGCACATCTTCCTGCAATAATGAAGACAAAAAAGAAGCTGAAACAAAAACAGCAGGTATTAAGGAGGAAAACATTACTTATACTGCTGATAGTGTTACAATGAATGGCTACGTGGCATATGATTCAGGCAGCATGGAAAAACGACCCGTGGTACTGGTTGTGCATGAATGGTGGGGCCAAAATGATTATCCCCGTATGCGCGCCAAACAGCTCGCTGAAATGGGATACCTGGCCATGGCTGTTGATCTTTATGGAAACGGCAAAACTGCCGATAACCCGGGAGACGCAATGAAGTTGGCCGGACCTTTTTATGGGAATCCGCAAATGGCAAAAACCCGGTTTGATGCGGCATTAGCTAAAATAAAAAGTTACCCGCAGGCGGGCGATAAGGTTGCGGCTATCGGATACTGTTTTGGCGGTGGTATGGTGCTGACTATGGCCAAACTGGGAGATGACCTTGCTGGTGTTGCCAGTTTTCATGGAAACCTGAATATCGTTCCGGCCAATAAGGACCTGCTCAAAGCAAAAATCCTGGTATGTCATGGTGCAGACGATACCTATGTCACCCCGGCGGAAGTAGCTCAATTTAAAAAGCAAATGGATTCTATCGGCGCTTCTTACACATTTAAATCATATCCCGGCGCTGTCCATGCATTTACCAATCCCAATGCCACGGCCATGCATCAAAAATTCCCGGATCTTAATGTTATGTATAATGCAGCGGCAGATTCTGCTTCCTGGAAAGACATGAAGGAATTCTTCAGCACGATCTTCAAATAAGCTTGTACTGGTCAGGCCACTAAAAGTGGCCTGACCAGTACACACCATTTTTCGGTAACTTCAGGTCGGTTAAACCTCTATTTATGCCGGTACTTATTCTCCTCGTGATCCTCCTGGTTTTGGCGTTCTGGATAATGAGCGCATACAATACGCTGGTAAGACTTCGTAATCACAGGCAAAATGCTTTCGCTGATATCGATGTACAATTGAGGCAACGCCACGACCTGGTACCGCAACTGGTGGAAACCGTTAAAGGTTATGCCGGCCATGAAAGAGAGCTCCTGACCAAAATAACACAGGCTCGCTCCATTGCCATGTCGGCACGGACAATCGACGATAAAATTGTAGCTGAACAACAATTGAGTTCTGCCCTGCAGGGATTGAAAGTACAGGCAGAAGCCTATCCCGATCTTAAAGCCAACCAGAATTTTTTGCAACTGCAGGAACAGCTCAGCGAAATCGAAAATAAACTTGCAGCTAGCCGCCGTTATTTTAATGGAGCTACCACTGAGTATAATACTGCCGCTGAATCATTCCCGGGTAATCTTGTTGCGAAAAATTTCGGCTTCAATCGCGAAATATTATTTGATCTCGGGCAGGATACCCGCCGGCAAATGGAAGAACCACCCAAAGTACAGTTTTAAACACGCGTCTGATAACTCATAACTTACAACTTACACCTTCCATGATCCCGGCATTTCGAAAGGAGTTCAATAAAAATTTCACCGCTGAAAAATATGAGGCATTCTTAAAAGACCTTGATAATGCACATCCAGGGGCCATTGAATTCAGGGTAGCTGAAACGCCGGTATTCGTTCCGGAAGATTTTACTCAAAAGATCCTGGATGCTTGCGAAAGCATTGTCGATATCATCGTTGATCCCAGGTTTAAAGAAATGACTAAAAATGCAATCCCTAAAGGACTGCAGGTACCGGGAGAAAATGATCATTCCCATTTTATCGCATTTGACTTCGGTGTTTGTATCAACGAGGAAGGAAAATATGAGCCTCAACTGATAGAGATGCAGGGCTTCCCTACCCTGTTTGCTTATGAAGTTTTATTGGATGATGTATTCCGCAGGCATTTTCCCCTTCCTTCCAATTTCGAGGCTTACCTCGGAAGATTTAACCGCGAAAGTTATCTCAATGAATTGAAAGATATTATTGTCGGGAATCATGATCCGGAAAACGTGATATTGCTCGAGATATTCCCGGAAAAACAAAAGACAAGAATTGATTTTTTTTGTACCGAAGAATACGTGGGAATCAAAAGTGTCTGCCTGACGAAGCTGGTAAAGGAAGGAAACAGGCTCTACTATTTCAATAACGGGATAAAAACAGTGGTGAATCGCATCTACAACCGGGTGATCTTTGACGATCTGCTACAACAGGCTCCCGATGTACAGGAAAAAGGAAAAATATTGTTTGAACAGCTCGATGTGGAATGGGTGCCGCATCCCAACTGGTTCTACCGAATTAGTAAATATACCCTACCGTTTATCCGTCATCCTTATGTTCCCAAAACTTTTTTTCTAAACGAAGTAAAGGAGCCACCAAATGATTTAGAGAACTATGTACTGAAACCCCTGTTCTCTTTTGCCGGCCAGGGCGTGGTGATCGATGTTACCAGAGCTGATATTGACAAAGTAAAAGACCCGGAGAACTGGATATTACAAAGAAAGGTCAGGTATGCCGAAGCGATCGAAACTCCCGACGTTCCCGCCAAATGCGAGATACGTATTTTTTATTTCTGGAAGGACCAGACTCCCAGGCCGGTTCCAGCGAACAATCTCGCCCGCTTAAGCAAAGGAAAGATGATTGGTGTAAGATATAACAAGGATAAAGAATGGGTGGGTGGCAGCTACTGCCTGTTCAAAAAATAAACCGGTACAGGAAGTAGCACAATAATGAGATTATGAAAAAGTTAAGTTACGTAGTAATAGCAGTCACGATATTGTCCTGTAACCAGGGAAAAGAACAAAAAATGCAGGCAACGAATGATAGCCTCAGGAAAGAATTAACGAAAACCTACAGACCCGGGCTCGGTGAATTTATGCTGGGAATTCAATTACATCATGCAAAACTGTGGTTTGCGGGACAAAATCAAAACTGGCCACTGGCGGATTTTGAAGTTCACGAAATACAGGAGTCGCTTCATGACATCCTGGAATTTTGCAGAGATCGCCCGGAGATAAAATCAATCGGCATGATCGACCCGGCTATTGACAGTATAAACAATGCCATACAACAAAAAAATCCCGTGTTATTCAGGAACAGTTTTCTCCTGCTAACTAATACCTGTAACAATTGTCACAAGGCCACTGAACATGCGTTTAATGTAGTCACCGTCCCCACCAGCCTACCCGTAACAAACCAGGAATTCAAACCAGATAAATAAATACTCACTATTTCTTTATGCAATCTATAAAAAGTATTCCTGCGAAAAAACTGGTGCCGGGTATTACGGGCTACTATGCTCATGGCAAAGAGTTAACTTTCGGCTATGTGGAAATAAAAGCCGGCAGTAATTTGCCTCAGCACCATCATGTCCACGAACAGATCACTTATATTGTCGAAGGACAGCTGGACATGGTGATCGATGGGAAAGTTGTTTCTCTTACCGCAGGAATGTATTATGTAATCCCGTCTAACGTATCTCATGGAGCTTTTGCAGTAACCGATTGCAAGGCCATTGACGTATTTCACCCGGTAAGAGAAGATTATAAATAGATTGCAAATGAGAAAACTGGCTTCCATTATACTTCTTTCTATAAGTATTCCTGTTTTCGCCCAGGAAAACTATGAGATCCAGGTATATGCTTCTCCAACTATGACAAAAGGAAGTACCATCTTTGAGTTGCATAGCAATTTTACGTTTGCCGGTGAAAGGAAAGTGTTAGAAGGAGTTCGTCCTGCCTATCATTCCCTCCACGAAACAGTGGAAGTCACCCATGGCATTACTGAAAATTTTGAGTTGGGTTTTTATCTTTTCACCAATTACACTGCACAATATGGTTATAAGATAATCGGCACTCATCTCCGGCCACGGGTAAGTGCTCCTGCTGAATGGCGTTGGCCAATAGGTCTCAGCCTGTCTTTAGAATTCGGATACCAGAGCAAAGAATACTCACCTGACACCTGGAATATCGAAATAAGACCCATCATTGACAAACAACTGGCTAATTTCTATATCTCTTTTAACCCCACATTTGGGATCGGTCTAAAAGGAACAGCTTCCGGGCACACGCCAGCCTTTGAACCCAATATCAAAGCGTCCTATACCATCAACAACCTTGCTTTAGGCGTGGAATACTACGGTGACCTGGGTCAGCTCGACCGGGTGCCGGGTGTTGATCAGCAAAGTCATGCCTTGTTTGTCGTAGCCGACATTTATGCTGACCCAAGGTGGGAAATAAATGTCGGCCCCGGCTTTGGCCTTACTCCCGCCACCGACGGTTTCATTTTTAAACTGCTTATTGGTAGAAGAATTCAGTGGAAGCACACCGGCACCGCAAAAAGTTAACTGCAGGAAGGGAATTCCCCAGGGCACATACTTTGCCCGCCCTATCTCATCTTCGAATATCAATATTTCCTATATTTGGAAAAAAATTTAGGATAGCCTAAAAATTATTTTCTATATGGCTAAATTTTTTTTATTCATCCTGGCCTTTAGCTTTTGCTGTCACTGTCTTTATGCACAGGTAGAAAAAATAGACACGGATCGTCCTGACCAAACTGAATCGGCGCAAACGGTACCTAAAAATTATTTCCAGGCTGAATTTGGTTTCAATAAGGAAAATACTTTTTATGATAACTACGATCTTGTCCATCCCACCGCCTTGCTGAAATACGGGTTCAAAAGATGGGAATTGCGACTGGAAGCCACGGCCCGCAGTTCCTACCAACAACAAATACCAAATCCCAAATGGGTCAGTGGTCTTGAACCCGTCGAAATAGGTTTTAAAGCTGCCTTGTGGGAAGAAAAAAAATGGATCCCAAAAACTTCTTTCATTGCTCATTTTGGTTTGCCTGTTCTTTCATCCAAGGCATTCAAGCCGGATCATATAGCTCCTTCTTTTCGTTTTACGATGCAAAATTCATTGACGAAGAATATTGGCCTGGGTTACAACCTTGGCGCCGCATGGGATGGGTTCAGTTCAACACCCGTATGGCTGTATACATTTTCCCCGGGTTTCGAACTCGGTGAACGCTGGTACGCCTATATCGAGGCATTTGGTTTTATCATGAAAGGTGAGACAGCACAGCATAATCTTGATGGCGGCGTCGCCTACTACTTCACCAAAGATGTGAAAATAGATGTATCATCAGGCTTTGGCATCTCTAAAGCTTCACGCAAAAATTATTTTGCCCTTGGAATTTCCTTTCGTGTTAACGCGAGACCGGTTAAATGATGGATGCCAGTTGCTGGCCGCCGTCATTGTGAGGAGTGAAGCGGCGACGCAACTGGATGCTCCATACTGAAATGCCTCATTGGATCCGTCAAAGCGTAGATAAAAAAAAATAGAGGCTGAATCATTAAGAGTGTCGGGTAGAAGCAGGAAGTAGTTTCCCTCTCCTTGGGAGAGGGACGGAAGGGTGAGGCCGGAGGGTTAGGCCGCAAAAAAAAACCGCTCCCCTTCGGAAGCGGTCTCAAATGTATCTTTCAACATTTATTGATTACCAGTAGAAGCAGGCGCCGAAGCACATTGCGTGTTCTTTGAACAGGTCTTTGCCTCGTCTTTCGACCCGCAAGACTTCATGTCGCAACAACTGGAATCGCAAGTGCCGGGATTGCATTTCTGCGGATCGCAGCAGTTGTCCTTTTTGCATTCTATTTTCGCTTTTTTCTTGTCCTTCTTTTTACCACCATCTGCATAGGCAGCTGATGATGACAAAAGGGCAATAAGCATCATCCCTAAAAATATATTTTTCATTTTTTAGATTTAATTGTTATAAAATATCATTGCTCGGAGAATCAGGAATTCATTTCTGGCGGGTGCCAGCATTCCGATAACTGTTTTGAAACACGGTTATCATCAAACAATGCAATCTTCGTTTTAGGAAGTATGATCGTGGTAAACGTAATCGAAAAATAATTGTGTACATAAAAATTGCCGGCGGAACAACCCATAAATGGATTACACCGGTTAGGTCCACAATCGTTCTTTTCTTTTGCCGGCTCCTGCTTATGGCAGGTCGCTTTACAGCAGGATGAAGTTGCCCGTTTCATCTGCGCGCAGGAACCGCTAAGCCTTGTGTCCAGGCCTGCGAAAAGCGGTTGGATCAGCAACACGCCCAGTATGATGGTCAATATAAACGCCCCGGCTTTCATCATTATAAAGATAACTTAGTTATTTACTTTTCCCTAATGCATTTAAAAATGTTCTTTCAATGCTGATCAGCCAGCTTGTTTTAGCCATTCGCTGCATGGTGCCATCTAACTGGAAACGATAACCGACATTCAATTTTGTATTGCTGTTAAAGATCAATTGCAAGGCCGGCGCCATATCAATGAAATAAGCTTTCCTGTCAAGCGATTGTTGTCCCAAAAACTCCAGGTAAATGTTCAGGTTTGTTTGTTTATAGTCTGTGTAGCTCCTGGGTAATAATAGGTATCCCGCCGACAGCGAATAGTTCATGACCTGGTAGATCCGCGATGGTACATAAATTACATTCTTGCTATTCCTGGATTCGTCCAGGATCTGTGTATGACTTAGTGTAGCAGATATAGCCAGCTTATTCCAGAGCTGCGTGGCTATTATACCCGCCTGTACACCGCTTTTATCACCTCCCAGGTTTGCTTCATCCTGGTGGAAAGGGGCCCTGGAATAAGTTGCTTCGATAAAGGCAGCCATGCGGAAATGCTGATGGATCTCATCCTTCGAAAGGAACCGGTATTTGAGATACCCATAAATTGATTCCCATCCAAAATTTGCAGTATGCATATCGGCAAACGTGAGCCCGGTATGCAACATCCATTTTTTATTTAAACCAAACATGATCTCCGGCATGAGTCGGTGCATAGGAAGATTGTGCCAGGGCTGCGGTGCCATGAATTCAGACCTGACCCTGATACTGATAGACCTGGCAGGCATGTTGGATGCGGGTTCAGTAAAGACATAGAGCTCCTGCCCCTTTGCCGTTAATGCAAAAAAGAAAGAAAGCAGAACACAAAATTGTTTCATGATAGTTAGTTGATCACTCTACTAAGAGCTTCCTGATACTCTCTTCCAGTTCTTTCCCTTCAAGGTCTATGCTTACCACATCACCTTTTTTATTGATAAGGTAAGTTGTAGGTAACTGGAATATATTCCACCGGGCAGCAGTCTGCGCATCCCAGCCCCGTGGATCATTCACTTGTATCCACGTGAGCTTTTGCTTGTCTACCGCTTTTTGCCAGCTTTTCTTACTCTCATCAAGAGATACGCTGAATATTTCCAACCCCTGTGTTTTATACTTGTTGTATAATTTAACCAGGTCACGGTTCGCCAACTTACAGGGACCACACCAGCTTGCCCAGAAATCAAGTACGATCACTTTGCCTGTAAATGAAACAAGGGTAAGTGAATCGCCTTTCAGGTCAGGCAATTTGATGTGCACACGCGGGTCTGCAATATTAGGTAGTTGTTGCTTTTGTGCTTTGACGGTAAATGACAATGCTGCCGCAAGGAAAAAAAGTACCAGGGTTCGTAGTTTCATAATTATTGAATTTGTAAACAATCCCGCCAGTTCATGCGGGATTGTTTACAAGATTTAGATCGTTGCGTGAAAAATTCTCGTGCCACTTGCAACACCTGGGCAACAATTGGCAGCTTTGCCAGCCAGCAAACATTTCATCTTCGTTGATTCACTGAACTTCCTGAATTGCTTCGCCGTCAGGAAATCCTTGTCTACAATGGTGATGGTTTGCTCCCCATTCAATACCCGGTCGCTTACGCTTAGAAAATGAAAATGCCGGCCGCCAATCTCCACATGGGCATCGTTTGCAATCTTCAGTTCATTAAAATTCGCCGTCAATTTCAAACTGCCTATTCCAAACCCGGCATCTTCAACAGCCTTTCTTATCTCATCTATGTCCACATCTGCATTTTCTTTGAAGACGATATCAAAGGCCGAGTTCTTTATATCAGATTTGACCGATTGAATAAAGGGTTTTGCCTGTAAAGCTTTATTTATCGCATTGCTGCACATGGCGCATGTAAGTCCTGTTGCCTGCAGGTATGCCCTTTTGAACTGGGCATTCATGCATACAGTTACCAGGACCGCCACCATGAGCAATAATAACTTTTTCATGGTTTCCAATTTAACGTTTAAAATCAGGATTTCTTGCAACAGTCCTTCCCGTTATGCCCTGGTTTGCTACATTTCCCATCTTTGCAGCAGTCCATTTTACTATCCTCAGCGGGTTTTACACCTGCCGCACTGGCTGCTTCGGGAGACCTGTCGTACTGGCAACAGGCATGGAGCTTATTGTAAGCTGCATCGGTAGTTTTAATGTCACGGGTATCATACCCCGCGTCCGCCACACTCTGCTGGATTTTGGCAGTGTTCGTGGTAGAACTGTTGTATTTAATTGTGAGAACCTTTGAGTCTTTATTCCAGCTGGCGGTAGTAGCACCGGCTTTTTTAGCTGCTTTTTCGATATTCGACTTGCACATGTTGCAATTGCCGGAAACAGGTATCGATTCTGTTTTGGTTTGCGCGATAGAAACAGCGGCAAAAGACATGAACAATGAAAGAAGAGAAACTATTTTAAGCGTTTTCATTTTTTTTATTTTGAGATTTATTAAAGATGATTATGACAAATCAGCCAAATGCAAATTCAAATATTCAATATCACTCGGTTGACTTATTTGACCCGTTTGACTCACTGACTGTTTAAATCTCAAATCCTGAAAACGCAATTATCGAGGTAAGTGTCCTGCTTTGTCAACAAGGGCGGTGAATGATTCCGGTAATGCCTTGTTTCAAAAATATTAATAAAAGAAGCAGAGATAAAAGCTGAAGGAGTTAATGCCACTGCATCTAACGCAGGTAGTTCAAAAACAATAGTAGCAGCCGCTTTTTGATCTGCATTCATCTTGATGATCTTCACCTCGTCTTTGCAACAGCCATCGGAATCTTTGATCTTCATTCCGCATTTGCCGCAGACCTTGCTTTCAGATGCAAAAAACTCCATGGAAGTCAGGCGGTCCATGCAATAATGAAAATTAATGATCACACCGCTGGTTGCCGCGAGATAGCAGGCTAAAGCTATTGAAGTAATGATCTTTTTCATCTACTGGACAAAGATAATCGAAAGCTTAAGATTTAAAAATGGGAAAAGGTTAAAGATTCCCTGATTTACCTCATATATATAAGCCCTGAACTGCAGCCGGTTAGTTCACGAATCCCCAGTAAATACCCAGGCGAATGAGAAGCCCGGGATAAGGATAGCCGGGGGCTGCCAGGTTATTATGAGTAAAGGAAAGGCTTCCGCCGTCAAATTCAGCCGTATTTAGGTTCTCCGCCCTGACATACGCTTTAAATGCATGGATGCGGAAATGTATATAGGCAGCGATATCCGGGAGGTTGCTGATCGTTACGTCTTCCTGGTAAAAGTACTGTCCAAGCGCAGGAGAATAATTATCGGCTTTGTAAGGAGTATGATAACGTGCTTCTATTCCCATTGCGATATTGAGGTTCTTGAACCCCAGCGTGCCTTCATATGCAAACCGGTTTCGGGTAAAGATCAGTGGCAGGTTGACCGGCGCATCCCCGATAGTTTTTTGGAAGTAAACATCCGCATGCCAGTTCCAGCGCCGGCCTATCCTGAATGTTTTTTGAGCCGATACCCTCAGCACATTAAATAAAGCCCCGAACTGGTTAAGCTGGTCAAAATTTGTGATATAAGTATAGTTAGTAAGTAAATAGTAATCGCCGGATAGTCTAAACCGAAATGAAGATTGATACAACGAAGCAAACAGGTGGGTTGTATTTTCATTTTTAAACCCGGTGGACGAAGGAACAAGGTAGAAACTGCTATTGGGATTAAAGATGTACGAGGGCGTACGGCTGACATTCTCAAAACCGATGAGAACATAACCCGGGACCTTTCCGCCAGTAGCCCGTTGCAGGCTTGCATAAGCGGAATAATCCCCAAAATTCAATCCAGCGAAATACAGTTTACCCAATGCCTCGATATCCCATTTTTGATTTTTTGTTTTATTCCTGTACTCTGCATGGCCATAAACATTATAATACCCTTTTTTTATCGGCAGTTGTTGCTGGAGATTTTGAAGAGCAGCTCCGAGCTTAATGAATTGCTGCAGGTTCTTTGCATCAGGAAACTGGTAAATTGAAAAATCATTGATGAATTCTTTGAACTGATCTTTCAGGTATAATGTGTCAAATACTGAAGTCGTTGAACCCAGGGTGAGTCCATAATTGTTTTTATAATATGCCGAATCTCCAACATAATCTTTGTATTCATATTTATAGCTGCCATATTGGAAGCTGTGTTCAAACCGGACCCGGGGAAAGAAAAGAGGAACGACAGTGGAGTCTGTAACAAGAGAATCTTTTTTACCGAGATCGTATTGTTGTTTTAGCTGTATTGTTAGTTCATTATATCGGTTGCCTGTGCCAACATTGGTGTCAAAAAAATTCCTGCTGGCGTCTGGTTCGCCACCTACTTTGGTTGGGATCAGGTACCGGTCTTTAAAATCGGGATCGTTGAGATAGTCCTCGTCATCACGTATACCACCATTTTCGCCTGATTGTAACTTATTTCCAACAAACACGACATAATTCTTATAGCGGCGATTAATGGATTCGTAAAAAGAAGTGATGAGGTAATTATTGTGATTCGTCTTTTGATTATTAAAAAATCCAGGGGCATTGAGCAGCCTGTATTGCAATAAAAAATTCCAGTTCGGCTTGATATTCTGCGTATGCAGCAGCTCGATATCCTGTTCGGACTTGCTGGCCAGCTGATAGCTTAATTCTGAATAAGGTCTTGTAGTATTAAAGAATCTTGCTTTTTCCAGGGTCCACTTATAAACATCAAAAGAATGGAAACCCGGGTCCCATCCAGGCCTCATGATTGGCGAAAATAATATTGACCTCGAAGCAGTGCCCGTATTGCCCAGGAAAACATTTGTTGCCGGGATCGGGAACCTCGTCGTAAAATCTGTAATCGTTGAATCCAATGAATAATACCGGGTAGAATCCGAATACCGAAAACGGACGGTAATAGAATCTTCGTTGTGATTACGGCGTTGCAGGCTATCGCCTCCTGACCCTGAAGAACGCATATTGCTGCCAAGCTGTTTAACCCTGTCCATACCCCGTGTGATCCCCCCCTGCGTAAAGGCACTGGATGAAAAAATAAAAAAACAAATTACCAGGTATGTAAGTTTGTTGACCAGATGAGAGAGGTTTAAGGGTTTAAGAGGTTCAAAAAGTTTAAAAGGTTATACCCTGCTTACTGGTTTGTTTTATTACCGGGCGGCAGAACTCCCGGCGCAAATTACTATTGCAAAGGTACAATGGAGGCTTAAAATTGTTAAATAGCTGCTATCAGCTCTTTAAAAATAGTCGCGAGCCTGGGTTCAGCATGCCTGGCCGCTTCAAGTACTTCTTCATGTGTGATGATGGAATGATCTTCACGGATACCAATGTCCGTGACCACACTCATGGCAAATACATCGAGACCCATGTGATTGGCAACGATGGCTTCCTGCACCGTGCTCATACCTACCACATCAGCGCCCAGTGTGAGCAACGCTTTGTATTCAGCCCTGGTTTCAAATGTGGGCCCGGTAACTGCCACATACACTCCTTCCCTGACAGCATAGTTATTTGCCAGTGCAATGTCTTTTGCTTTTTGAATAAGTTTTTGCTTATATGGCTCACTCATGTCGGGGAAACGGGGTCCCAGTTCATCAACATTTTTACCGATCAATGGATTGGGTGTAAAAAGCCCGATATGATCGTTAATGATCATCAGGTCGCCCACCTTGTATTCAGGATTCACACTACCGGCCGCATTGGACAGAAGGAGGGTTTCTATACCCAGTAATTTCATCACGCGGATGGGAAAAATAACATCCCGGATATCGTATCCTTCATAAAAATGAAACCGGCCTGCCATAGCCACTACCCTTTTGCCGCCAAGCTTGCCAAAGATCATTTTACTTTTATGGCCTTCAACTGTAGAAATGGGAAAGTGAGGGATCTTTTCGTATGCTATTTCCTTTTCGATTTCTATCTCCCCGGTGAAATTGCTTAAGCCGCTGCCCAGCACTACCCCCACCTGTGGCGTATGCTTGTTTTGTTTCTGCAAAAATTTTACCGCCTGGTTCAGTTCCTTTAATACTTTCTTGCTGCTCATATCATTTGAAATAAGGGGGGAAAATACTGAAATTTCAGACGTCGGCTGTCAGTTGCCAGTGCGAGGCCTCGTCCTCAAGATAGCTTGCAACAGGCACTGATCAATAACTGTAACGATAAAAATCACAAACCTCTTCGTCGCAAAGCAATTTCTGCAAAACCGGGTCTTTTAAAACATCGATATAATCCATCCATTTGTTCTCCACTTTTATTTTGCGATACACCAGCCGAATTCCCTGGCTGTAATCCACCCACCAGTAAATATGCCCGGTATAAAGAGGCTGGATCGGTTGGCCATCCAGCTTATGCCAACCATAGATAGCGACACGATCGGGCTTTGGATCCCTTGTAATTTTCCCACTGATGACCACATCTTTTTGAATACCGGCGATCAATCCTTTTCTTCCCTTTCTTTGGCCTTCCACGATCAGGTGATGGTGCCACATGATTGGTGTACTATCCCGGAACGCATATAAAGGAACCGGTTCCAGTTTCAGTTTGGCTGCGGTATAAATATCATCTACCATTTTCTTCGTTGGTAAAAAACAATCGAAACTATCTGCTACCTGTTGTGCTGCATTTGGCGTTATATTGATCCTGGCCCAATCGTCATCGGTACCAATACTAAGATAATCGGGCGCGACATAATAAATCGCCTTTATGGTTTTACCGGTCACGGAATCAACCATCGATACATGGACCGGGACAAATCTTTTTAAAAACCCGGGTACATTGCCAGCCAGTATTTCTTTCAGCGCAAACGAATCCCGTTCTTTCCATTTCATGGCAAACGCCTGGTGGTAAAATTCGTTGCCGGTGAGAGAGGATGTTCTCGGCGGGAAAGGCATCTTCCTGGTGACAGAGCAGGCAGAAAAAAATACAATTCCAACCAACAGGCATACCAATTTCATTTGCCCAAGTTATGATGTTTCTTACTAAATTAGCCTTTCATGAAAGCTCTCTTATACTTCTGCCTGCTGTTGACATTTATGGTCATTGGTTGTAATACCCAGCCAAAGTCCAAACAAACTTTACAGGAAAAGCAAAAGGAGCTGGATGCAGGAAAGCTTGATGAAAAAAATATTTATACAGCTGAGGAGATTGGATGGACCGCAGCATTGCCACGAGATTGGAAGGTGATGACAAAAAGGGAAAATTACCTCCTCAATCAAAAAACAAAAAATGTTTTTAGAGATGATTTAGGAACCGATCTAAGCGATTCCGGTCTGGTCAATCTCATCTGCATTGAAAAAGATCAGTTCAACTTGTTTGTTTCAACCATACAGCCATTTAAAGAATTAACGTAAGGTGACTATGACCAGCATGTCATGGCAATTCAAAACATGATGCTGGAATTCTATAAGGCAAAAGGAGTCCCGGAAGAACATGAACTGGGTGCGGTCAGGATAGATGGTGTTATGTTCGACCGCTTCTGTACAAAGCTTTATACCGTAGATAAAAAAAAGATCATTCTTGAACAAAAATTGTTCAGCGCCCTCATCAACGGCTACGTCTTTAGTATGAGCATGAACTTCAACAATAGTGACGACGAAGAAGCCTTGATGCATTTGGTGATGAACTCAAGATTTTATCAAAAAAAATAATCCCCTGCATTTTGCCGCAACAAAACCAGGAACTCCGGCCTATATACTATTCACTATTAGCCTTATCTTCGCCGCAAAATTTTATAGTCGTATGAATCTCCATGAATATCAGTCCAAGGAATTGCTAAAGAAATACAATGTGCCCGTACAGGAAGGTTTTGCCTGTGGCACAGTTCATGAAGCCGAAGAAGCATATCGCCAGATCAAAACGTTGTATGGAAGCAATTTCGCTGTAGTGAAAGCCCAGATCCATGCAGGTGGTCGCGGAAAAGGAACAGTAAAGGAAACCGGTATCAATGGAGTGAAAGTTGGAAAAAGCCTTGATGACATTATTGATATCGCAAAAAAGATCCTTGGCAACACATTGGTGACAATCCAGACAGGACCGGCAGGTAAAGTGGTGCATAAGATACTTGTGGCGCAGGACATGTATTATGATAGCACCTCTCCGCGCAAAAAATTTTATTTGTCGAAACTGTTAGACCGCAGCAGGAGACAAAACATAATCATGTATAGCACAGAAGACGGCATGAACATCGAAGATGTCGCTCACAATACTCCGGAAAAAATTTTTAAAGAATGGGTGCACCCTTCCGGTGGTTTGCAGGCATTCCAGGCCCGTAAGATCGCATTCAACCTTGGATTGACAGGAGAAGCATTTAAGAATTGTGCAAGGTTTGTCACCAACCTGTACAATGCCTACCAGGGGCTGGACTGCTCCATGCTGGAGATTAATCCCCTGTTCAAAGCCGCTGATGACAAGATCATCGCTGTGGATTGCAAGATGAACCTTGACGATAATGCATTGGTACGCCATGCTGATCTTGCTTCCATGAGAGATACTTCCGAAGAAGATCCTACCGAAGTGGAAGCAGGAAAATACAACCTGAACTTTGTGAAACTGGATGGCAATGTAGGTTGCATGGTAAATGGTGCCGGGCTTGCCATGGCCACAATGGATATGATCAAACTGAGTGGTGGAGAGCCCGCTAATTTTCTGGACGTGGGAGGTACTGCTAATGCGCAAACTGTTGAAGCCGGTTTTAAGATCATATTAAAAGATCCAAATGTAAAAGCGATCCTCATAAATATTTTTGGTGGGATTGTTCGTTGCGATCGTGTAGCCCAGGGTGTTATTGATGCTTATAATAATCTTGACAATATCAGGATCCCGATCATTGTTCGCCTGCAGGGAACCAACGCCGAAGAAGCCAAGAAACTAATCGACGAAAGCGGGTTGAAAGTACAAAGCGCAATCCTTCTGAGTGAAGCAGCGGAGCTGGTAAAGAGAGCTGTCGCTTGAAAGACATACGAAAAAGAATCCCGGTTAAAGCCGGGATTTTTTTATGCCCATACCATCGCTGATTTGGCACGAAAACGATTGACAAAACACTGTTATTTCCTTTAATACCCGGTGGCATTATAATTGTGCGACATATCCACAATTATTGCAGTAACACAGCAATTATGTTTTAAATAATAGCTTATGTGGGTTATTGCTCATAAACAATGTGTATTATTTGCCTCATTGATTTTCACCCTGACTATTGCATGCAACACCAGCGATTCCACAAAAGAAAATGAGCTAAAAATGGATTCTATGAACACGAATACGATCTCTGCTACTGCGCAGGAGGTTAAAGGTCCTGCGGGGCATTTGTATGTGGATGATGGCGGTAGGGGTAGCAAACTGCCCATTTTATTCGTCCATTCATTTGGAGGGAACACACAACATTGGCAAAATCAACTGGAGTATTACAGGAAGAACCGGAGAGCAATTGCTTTCGATCTTAGGGGTCACGGCAGATCAGCGGCGCCAGAGAATAATAATTATTCCGTCGAAGCGCTGGCAAAGGATATCGCTACAGTTGTTGACAGCCTCAACCTTGACAGGTTTATATTGGTAGGACATAGCATGGGAGGTTCTGCTGCCATTGCTTATGCGGGCAAGCACCCTGAGAAGGTTGCGGGGCTCGTGATCACCGGTACCCCGGGCAAATCACCAGCATCTGTATCTAAACCTATCATTAGCTCGCTTGAATCGGAAAAATATGATGCGGTAATGTCACAATACATGGATCAACTGTTAAAAGATGCAAAACCGGAAACGGATAAACTCGAAAGAGAAGGTATGAACCATGTATCCAAAGAAGCTTCAATCAGCATTATCAAATCTGTCTTCAATTATAATCCGGTGCCTGATCTCCACCGGTACCCGGGACCGGAATTGATAATTTCAAGGTCAGGCGACGAGCAACCAAATTCACTTCATAGTGAATTTCCCACTATACCTTACAGGACGGTGGAAGGAACCAGTCACTGGATACAACTCGATAAGCCGGCTGAGTTCAATCGCCTGCTGGATGAATTCCTTCGCAGGGTAGAAAAAAGATAGTTTGATGTAAGTCAGTCCGGGCTCCAGACAATGTCTCGTTTGAAATTAATCTCATCCCGCCATTAGGCGGGACAAAGCCGCAAGCAGGTAGGAGTCTAATGAGATAGTGGCGTCGTCGCGTCACGCATCAAGTCAAAGTGAGACACTTCCGGGCTTCAAGAGCAGGTATGTAATTATTCATTTCGCTGCATCTTCCCATAAACAAATAAATATGAGAAGATGTATACCTGTCCTGCTGGCATGTTTACTATCGCTATGCAGCTTTTCCCAAAAAGACAATCAACAGGTTTCCAGCAAAATTGAAAAAGTGACTGTGTTCATGCAGGGAGCACAGGTGGAACGAACTGCGCAACAATCTTTACGTGCGGGAAAATACAATGTCGTCTTCGATGAAATTTCACCGAGGATAGATAAACAAAGCATCCAGCTAAAGGCGGAAGGAAAACTAACGGTGCTCTCGGTCACTCACCAGGTGAATTTTTTGAAAGAACAGCAAGTACAGGATGAAATCAAGCAACTGGAAGGCCAAAAAGAACAATGGCTGGATAAGATCACCATGGAGAAAAACATGCGAAATGTATATAGCCAGGAAGAAAAAATGATCCTCGCCAATCAAAGTATAAAAGGTGATGCTACGTTAAAAGCAGCCGAACTAAGGGAGGCAGCCGATTTCCAACGGCAGCGTCTTACAGAAATTTACCAGAAGCTGCAGGAGAATGACCGCAACCTGAAAAAAATGGAAATCGAATTGCAAAAGATCAATAGACAATTGAATGAGCTGAACCAGAAAAAAGATCTTTCCACGAGTGAAGTGATCGTGGCAGTGGATGTGAAAGAAGTTACTAATGCAAATTTTCGTCTCACTTACCTCGTGAGACAATCATACTGGTTCCCCACTTATGATATCCGGGTGCAGGACATCACCAAACCGATCAACCTGCAGATGAAGGCGAATATTAATCAACAGTCGGGTGAGGACTGGAAAGATGTAAAACTTTTTCTTTCTACCGGCAATCCCAATGAAAATGGTACTAAACCTACGTTGGTGCCCTGGTATCTCAGGTACTATTATCCATCGGTTGCCAAACCGTTAGTTATCCGCGGTAATAGCGGTCTTACCGGCAGTGTAAACGCTATTGGTGTGAATTCGGTTTCAGGAACGGTAAGAGATGAACAGGGACAACCACTACCAGGAACAACCGTAAATGTCAAAGGAACATCTTTTGGCACTACTACCGATGCCAATGGAAATTTCACTCTCCAGACGCTGGGAAATGCCACTACTCTCGTAATATCCTATGTGGGTTATAACGTGCAGGAAATATCGGCATCACCAGGTAGCTATGCCAATATTGCATTGAAAGCATCTGCTAACAAACTTGAAGAAGTAGTAGTTACCGGTTACGGTACATCCCTGGATCAGGATAGGTTTTATGATAACAAAAATTATAAAAAGCAAAGGGAGGAAACATCGATAAACACAACTACGTCGTATCAACCCACAACCACCATTTTTGAAATAGAAAATCCTTATTCTGTTCCCAATGACGGAAAGCTGTATACCGTTGACATCAATAACTATGAGCTGAACGCACTTTATGAATATTACAGCGTGCCGAAACTGGATGCCAATGCGTTTCTTACAGCCAAGGTGCTGGACTGGCAGGAATTGAACCTGCTCCCGGGTGAAGCCAACCTGTTCTTCGAAGGAACCTTCCTCGGTAATTCGTTACTGGATGTGGTGAATGCTGGCGATACACTGAACCTCTCGCTGGGAAAAGATAAAGGGGTCATTGTAAAAAGAACATTAATGAAGGAGTATAGCTCGAAAAAATTCCTCGGAAGTAATAAAACAGATAGCCGTCAATACGAAATTACTGTGAGGAATAACAAGCAACAGCCGATAAAAATAGTCGTCGAAGATCAATTCCCGGTTTCAACCAATAAAGATATCGAGGTAGATAAGCTGTCTTACGATAACGCCAAGCTGGACGATGACACAAAAAGAATTACCCGGAGTCTTTCAGTAGATAGCAAGAAAGAGAATAAGCTACAGATGGGATATGCGGTAAAATACCCCAAGGACAAGATCCTTCAGCTGGAATAATTGATAAAATAGCTGTTCTTTTTTTTGAACGGGACCAGGATCACATGATGAATTTCTATTTTTACATCATGGATTCGAACATAACTATCAGGAATATTCAACAGGCAGACAATCCTTTTCTTGCAAAAATTGTAAAGAATACCTTGGCAGAATTTGGCGCCAATCATCCCAACACGGTCTATTATGATCCTACGACCGATGCGTTATATGAACTTTTTCAAAAAAACGGCGCTGGCTATTTTGTAGCAGAGGTAAATGGCGAAGTCGTTGGTGGCGGAGGTGTTTATCCTACAAACGGATTGCCCGAAGATACTTGTGAGTTGGTCAAGATGTACCTGTTGCCGCAGGCGCGGGGGCTGGGACTGGGCAGGGTCCTGATCGAAAAAAGCCTGGCATTTGCAAAAGAGACGGGTTATAAAAAAGTTTATCTCGAGAGCATGCCAGAATTAAAACAGGCACTGAAAGTCTATGCCAAATTCGGCTTTGAATATTTAAAAGGACCGATGGGTAATAGCGGGCATACCGGATGCAGCTTATGGATGATTAAAGAACTATGAGTTGTGAATTATGAATTATAAATGAGGAAAGACCCCAATGAATTGTGAGTTTAGTGGGACAATCCAGAACTTGCGATTTACAACTTACTACTTAAAACTCACGACTTACCATTCACCATTTCTACTTCGTAGACGGGACTAAACAGGTAGACCTTCCCCGTGCTGACTTCCTTGCACTGAAATCGTTTTCTCAGTTTTTTTCCTTTTTGAAATACACGGCCGTCACCGGTACGGAAGATTGCATTCGCCGCGAGATCTTCAACCAATTGAAGGTGCGTGGCATTGGTATCGTATCTCCGAAGTACTCTCAACAGGCCCTCTTCGGCACAACTGCTTGCAGCGGGATTTTGAAGGGATAACAGCAACTCTTTTTCAATATCCGGCGGAAAAGTATGATGTTTTAGAAACTGGTCAAGCAATTGTGAATAGATCGCTTTCCATTCCCGTCCATGCGCCATTACTTTGTTGGCAAATCGTTCAAAGGTCAGCAGGTGAGCCAGTTCGTGCAATAATGTGATCAGGAACGAATATTTATTCAGGTTGCCATTTACACTTATTCGATGGTTGTCGTGGTGAGTGCGATGGCGATAATCACCTAGAACACTTTTTCGCTCTTTAGCCACAGTAAGATGGACTTTATATTGCCGCAGGTAATTTAAAACGGGTTCATAGGTGCCACTTGGCAGGTAATCTTGTAATAACGAAATGTCAACTTCCTGCTTAGGCATTCTTTTTCTTCCTGAGTAATTTGGTGAGGGTTGAAACTTCAATCGCTGTGTACACGATATACAGGATCATGCAAAAAACCAATCCGGGTTTATTGATGTCGGGCCGGGCTATCATAAAATAGGCGAATGCACCTGCCGCACACACAAACAGCTTGATCATAAAACTACTGTACATAGCCCGGACAAAAACATTTGGATTGTCAGACTTTAATGAATTGCGGGTTATCAAAAAAGCAGCAAGGCTTACAAGAAAGAGGATAAGATTACCTATGATCGCCACATCCTGGTCAATTCCCCACCGGCTCAGTATATTTTTCCCGGCAACAAGAAGACCATTCATCAGAACAAAAACAAGGATCATCGTGCGGAGAGGGTTACTTCGGTTCATCGTTTTTTCGTTTGCTTGTTTCCTTTACCAGCTTGTAAAAAATTCCAATCAGGATGAGCAAAGGTAAGGCAACACTAAACAATGGTAAAGTATGTAACCAATAGTCGAGCTTCAGACCGGCGAACACACCGGCCCCTATTGCGACCAAAAACTGGGCGCCGAGTCCTGCATAGCGAAGTGAGCTTGAATTACTATCCGTTGGCGACTGCCTGGGTTTGTCCATTCTTATTCATTTCCACAATAGTCGTGCCTTCCCCGGAATTGGCAGCTGTGCCCATATGACATTGACCATTGAAGATAGCAGTATGCTCAACCTGGAGTTTGCCTGCGTATACGTTTCCTTTGACTACGCATTCACCGCGTAATTGCAGCAGGTCTTTTGTCTTGATATTGCCAGTCACCTTACCAACGATATCAGCCTGGTTGCCGCTGATGTTTCCTTCCACTGATCCGTTAGCTCCGATGACTATTTTAGCCGCGCTGTTGACATTACCGATGATGGTTCCATCAATTCGAAGATCGCTGTTGCTGCTGATATCACCTTTGAGAGTTGTACCGGCGCTTACCAATGTGGCGCCGCCGTTGCCGTTAGAAGTTTTTTCGGGTTGCATGTCGGTTTTTTTTGAGTTAAACATAGGTTGTGATTTATAAATTTATTGTCAGCCGGAATGGTTCCGGGTAAAATAGAAAAAAAATTGATCTTTCCCTATTAATTCGTCTCTTTCTTTTAACGGACCTCAATCATCGGATAGATCTTCTTTCGGCGTCTGCAAACGGGCAGTATCCAGCGTTGCAGGGGTTTGCCCACTCAATACGAGTTTTAGATTGTCGATATAATCTGCCTGGTGCTTTACCGCGTTTTCCAGGGAGTCAGCCTTGTACTTCACCTGCTGGTATTCACGGCCAACTTTGAGATCATCATACCCGGGGATATAATATTTCAGGGGGGTAAAAATCATCAGCCCCACGGTCAGGCCGATCAGCAACACAAAAACTGTGCAAAAAGCAACATATACGCTCAACCTGGACAATTTAAAGGTCACAACTTCTTCGTACGTATCATCGTTCATTACTACCAGACGGTAGCGGTTTCTCAGCCGTTTTAATGTGGAGCCGGCATCCAGTTTTGCCATATTTGAATTTTAATGCTTTAAAGGTAAGAATGCCACCCGATAAAAGGATATGTTTTTCCTTCATCAATCAACGAATCCGTTCGAAAAAAATTGGGCTACTTTTATACTAAATCTTTTGAATTTCAGTTATTAAGGGTTTAGTTTGCGACGGAAAATGCGTTTTACCAGAAACATAATCTTTGCTGCTGCTTTGCTTATTAGTTTTTGCCAAATGACTGCCGATGCTTATGGGCAGTTGGGTATTTCTTATCAATTAAAAAAACCCCCGGAATTTGATAACCGGACCCTTCGCTCTGAAAAATCAGATAAGGGTAAATTCGGATTCCCCAAGCGCTTTATCCAGAACACCGTTACACATTATAACTATGTTTATAATGCCAACAATAAGCTGAACGAGATACTCGGCAGGGCCAAGCTGGCTTTTAAAGATGATTATTCACAGCTGCTTCCTTTTTACAACTACAGCCTTGATGTAACCGCCGTCGATACCACCCAACTGGACTCCATAAGTTATAAATCCCAGACAGGCCTGGCGCTCCATGATCTTCGCAATGACTGGGCCGATAACCTTTACCTGCTATGGGGTATAACTTATTACCTGAAAAAAGACTTCGATTCAGCGTTCATGATGTTCCAGTTCATCAATTACGCTTTTGCCAAAAAAGAAAAAGATGGGTACTACAAGAATATTGGTAGCAAGCAGGACGGGAATAACGCATTCACCATTGCCACAAAAGAAAATAACAGTCTGCCCAGCCAGGTTTTTTCGACGCCGCCCAGCCGCAACGAAGCATTTATCTGGCAAATAAGAAATTTCCTTGCCCAGGATCTCTATACGGAAGCGGCCAGCCTTATTATTATTCTGAGAAATGACCCTGTATTTCCATCACGTCTCAAAAATGACCTGGAAGAAGTTCAGGCTTACTGGTTTTATAAACAGAAGATGTGGGACAGTTCCGCTGCACACCTGGCCAACGCCCTAAGCAATGCGACCAACAAGCAGGAACAGGCAAGGTGGGAATACCTGCTTGCCCAGCTTTATGAAATGAGCGGGCAGTACAAACAGGCCGAAACCTATTATTCAAAAGCGATCGGGCATACCACGGATCCTATTCTCGATATCTATGCCCGTCTCTATATGATCCGGGTAAACAAAGATGGTGACGAGAATTATGCTGACAGGAATATTGCCATGTTGCTCAAGATGGCAAAAAGAGATAAATACCAGGATTACCGCGACATCATCTATTATATGGCAGCGCAAATGGAACTGGAGCGAAAAAATACTGACAAAGCGCTGGCGCTACTGGAAAAAAGCACCAAATACAGCTCCAATGACCCGGACTTACGCAATAAGACCTTTCTGCAATTGGCTGAATTATCATTTGCAAAACGTCTGTACCGCAAGGCTTATAATTTCTACGATAGTCTCAAGATGGACGATCCTTTTTTAAAGGACCCGGATGCTATACTGGCCCGCAAAGCGGTACTGGGCGAGATCGCCAACAGTATCGAGATCATCGAAAGACAGGATAGCCTGCAACGTGTCGCCAATATGCCGGAAGAGGAAAGAAAGGATTTTGTAAAAAAGATCTTAAGGCAAATTCGTAGCGAACAGGGGTATAAAGACAATGGCGCTGCAACAACCCCCTTTAATTCACAAGAGCCCCCTCCCCTGTTTAATACCACAGCCACTAAAGGCGAATGGTATTTTTATAATAAAGCCAACAGGCAAAGAGGCGCTGCGGAGTTCAAGGCAAAATGGGGCAACCGGCCCAACCAGGATAACTGGCGACGAAATGCTGCTATTTCCAATATAATTCGAAACAACGCCGCAAACGATCCGATAGTGAACTACAAGAGTAATCAACCGTCATATGAACCAACAGAAATCACATTTGATGGTTTGTATGATAAATTGCCCCTGACACCTGAACTGCTCCAAAAATCCAATGATTCTATCCAGCACGCAATGTTCATTCTGGGTTTGGATTATATCCAAAAACTCGAGGACTGCCCGATCGGCACTGAAACTCTTGAAGCCGTGCGCCAAAGATTTCCAGCTCATCCAAAGATGGATGAAGTGCTTTTCAATCTTTATTATTGCTACAACAAGAATGGTGAAACAGCAAAGGCTGAAGCGATAAAGAAATTGATGAATGAAAAATATTCCAGCAGCAATCTCACTACGATCGTCACAACAGGAAAGAATCCCGCGACCACTACCAACACACAGGCAACAAAAATGTATGAGGGGATCTATGACCTGTTCATAGAAGGAAAATTCGATGAGGCCATCGCGCAGAAGAAAATCGCAGATAGTATATACAGCAACAGTTTCTGGACGCCGCAATTATTATACATCGAGGCAGTATATTATATCAGGCAGCGGCAGGATAGTGCCGCCAGGACAGCATTAAATAATATCATAAGCAGGTTCCCCCAATCCCAACTGGCAGCAAAGGCAACGACGATGAAGGATGTGTTGAGCCGCCGTAGCCAGATTGAACAGGAGCTCAATAATCTTGTGATCAACAGGCCGGCACCGGATACGGCAAAAAAAGCGCCTGCATCTTTTGCCAATACAACCCTACCGCCAGTAAGGAAGGATAGCGCGGGAACAAAGCAGGTCATTCAGCAACCGCCACTCGCTATTAACGACAGATCTACGATCGATACCAGTGCAAAGAAGCTGCTGGCCACAACACCGGCGGTCGTTGCAAAGAATTACAGCTCGTCGCCTACCGCGCCGCATTACGTGGTGGTTGTACTGAACAAGGTTGATCCTGTCTTTGTAAATGAAGCAAAGAATGCTTTTGCGGGGTACAACCGGGACACCTATTACAACAAACAAATGAACACCGAACTCGTAGATGTGGATACCGACAATCGGCTACTGCTTATCAGTCCGTTTAAAGATGCGCAGGAAGCAATAGCTTATGTGGACAGAACAAGACCGCTCACCGCCTCCCAAATCGTCCCGTGGCTGAAAGGTGGAAAATACTTTTATTCGATCATTACCCAGGAAAACCTGGAGGTATTGAAGAATAGTAAAGACCTGGACAAATACAAGCAATTCCTGGATAAAAATTTCCCGGGCAAGTTCTAAGCTGCTGATTTTCCCTCTTCCTCCTGAGTAAAATTTCTTAATGTGAACGAGATTAGGAAAAAATTAATTCAAAGCGTTATATGTCGGTAAGCGTTTTGCTTAATTTCGGGAGCGCTAACAGATAGCTGATCATCGTTGTAAAACTCCAAACAGGTTGCTATGGCATTTAATATCTTTTCAAGGAAAAACACACCATCCAATAAGTCTGCCTCGAACTCCAACGTAAAAAGGTCGGTACGGATCTTCTGGCGGATCTTCCTTTTCGGATTTGGCGCCTTCATACTATTGATCGCACTTGCCAATTTCGGTGTCTTTGGCAAAATGCCCACCATGGAGGAACTGGAAAATCCCAGCATCCAGCAGGCATCCGAGGTATATGCAGCCGATGGAACATTGATGGGAAAATATTATTTGCCCAATGGCAACCGCAGCATGGTCAAGTACAGGGACATCTCAAAAAATGTGATCGATGCGCTGGTGGCGACAGAGGATAAGCGATTTTATGAGCACTCGGGTATCGATATGAGAGGCACCATGCGTGCTATCTTTCTTCTCGGGAGCAAAGGAGGCGGCAGCACTATTACCCAACAGTTGGCCCTTGCCTTGTTTAATCAACGGGCTTCCAATAAAGCGATACGGGCAATTCAAAAATTAAAGGAATGGATTATTTCAATAAAGCTTGAGCGCAATTTCACCAAGCAGGAAATTATAGCGCTATACCTGAATGCCGTTCCTTTTTCGGAAAACGTATTCGGCATTCGCAATGCATCCCGCACTTTTTTCCAGAAAGAACCCGACAGGCTTAACGTTGAAGAGGCCGCTTTATTAGTTGGTATGATCAACGGACCGGGTTTGTACAATCCACGCCGCAATCCTAAAGGATCATTGGATCGCCGCAATCTCGTTATTACCCGCATGGAGGAAAATGGCAGCATCACTGCGGTGGAAGCGAAAAGACTGAAGGCATTGCCGATTAAGCTCAACTATAAAAAAATGGATGAGAACACTGGCTATGCGCCTTATTTCCGGGAAGTGCTAAAGGACGAAATAAGAGACGCATTAAAAGATGTGGAAAAACCGAACGGCGACTCTTATGATATTTATGAAGACGGATTGAAAATATATACTACGATCAATCCCCGGATGCAGGAGTATGCAGAAGAAGCAGTGACCTTTCAATTGCCAGTACTGCAAAAAGCGTTGAACTCTCAATCCAAAATAAAGAATGGAACGATCTGGAAAGAACACCCCGAGGTGTTGGAAAAAGCGATGAAAGAAAGCGAGCGCTGGAGAAATCTGGCGGAGGAAGGACTAAGTGACAAGGAGATCAAAGCAACTTTCCAGCAAAAAGTACCTATGAAAATATTTGCATGGAATACTAAGAGGGAAAAGGATACAATGATGACTCCCTTTGATTCCATAAAGTATCATCGGCAGCTATTGCAAAGCGCTTTTATGGTCATGGACCCGGTAACCGGTGAGGTGAGAGCCTGGGTCGGCGGTATCAGTTTCAAAACTTTTAAGTACGATCATGCCAACCTGAAAACAAAAAGACAGGTGGGATCCAGCATAAAACCTTTGTTGTACACACAAGCCGTCGAAGAACGGGGTTTCTCTGCAGAAACCGAAGTGTTGGACGTACAACAATCATTCGGGAAAAATCAGTTGGTGCCTAACACTTCCAAGAGTTGTAGCGGTAAAACGATGACTATGGCTTCGGCATTGACCTGGTCAAAGAACTGTGCCACTGCATTTATCATGAAACAGGTGGGTCCGCAAGAATTTGCCAATTTTCTTGGCAAATTGAACATCCCGACTAAAATAGAGCCCTATCCTTCCATTGCCCTGGGTTCCTGCGACCTTTCCTTATTTGAAATGATGTGGGGCTATAGCATTTTCGCTGGGCACGGCTTTTCCACCAAGCCCTATTTTATCAGTCGTATAGAAGACAGGAACGGAAACGTGATCAAACGCTTTGACTATAGCAGCAACCGTAAAGAAGTGGTGAGCGAATTGACAGCCTATAAAATGGCAATGATGATGGAAGGACCGGTCACGAAAGGTACAGCTGCAGGCCTGATGTACAGGCTTGGCGCTGCTGAGATGGGTGGTAAAACAGGGACCACTAACTCCAACGCTGATTTCTGGTTCATGGGTTATACACCGCAATTGCTAGCAGGAACATGGGTTGGTTGCGACGACCGCTTTATTACTCTTGAAAGCAATGCATACTTCGGCGGTTCGGTAGCAAGACCGATCTGGGAAGAATTCTTTAAAAAAGTATATGCCGACAAGACATTAGGTATAACCAAGGATGCGAAGTTTGCGAAGCCGGCAGAAATGGAAAGCCAGATCGGCGCTGACTATGCGCTTCCTTTTATAGATTCTTTACCCCCGGGTGGCCAGGGCGAAGACCAGGGCGTGGGCAACGAACAGGACTATAATATCAGTCATGACTATATAGGACCCGAATCAAAACCTTTGCCCAAGGATGAGGATAACAGGGTTCCCAGAAAAGACAGCACAGATAAATCAATGATCAAAAGGGACGATAAACCGATTGGTGCACCTTCTGAAGAGCCCAAAAAGAAGAAAGGCTTTTTACGCCGTTTATTCGGGAAGAAAGAGAAAGAAGGTGAATAATTGTGCTGCAGGTAAAACCAACTCATTAGTTTAAACGCAAGCCAGTTGTTCCTTTTAAAAATATCATCATTCTTTCCACCTTACGGTCAAAGAGATTGCCGGTAAGGCCTCAATCCCTTACCTTTGCACCATTTTCACACCCCTTGATTTACAGATCAATACTGTTTACCTTATTCACTGTACCAGTGCGGGTATTTTCTGTGATCATGGTACTAAAACCCAGAAAGAATGGCGGACATTTTTGAGCGTCTACTAAAACATTACGGCCCCATAGGACAACATCGTGAACGGGCCCATGGCTATTTTACTTTTCCCAAACTGGAAGGTGATATCAATGGCAAAATGAAGTTCCGCGGAAAAGAAATGATCGTATGGAGCCTGAACAATTATCTTGGGCTGGCCAATCATCCCGAAGTGAGAAAAACAGATGCCGAAGCGGCAGCGAAATTCGGCCTGGCTTTACCTATGGGCGCCAGGATGATGAGCGGCAACAGTAACTACCACGAACAACTGGAAGCAGAGCTGGCTGCCTTTGAGCAAAAAGAAGATGCGATCCTTCTCAATTATGGATACCAGGGTATGGTTAGTTTGATTGACGTTCTTTGCGGCAGGCATGATGTGATCGTTTATGACGCGGAAAGCCATGCCTGCATAATCGATGGGCTGCGGCTTCACCCGGGACATCGCTACGTGTACAAGCACAACGAAATTGACGACCTCGAAAAGCAACTACAACGTGCAACAGCTTTAATTGAAAAACAAAATACGGGAGGGATTTTGGTTATCACTGAAGGCGTTTTTGGCATGGCAGGTGACCAGGGAAAATTAAAAGAGATCGCTGCATTCAAAGATAAATATGAATTCAGGTTGCTGGTAGATGATGCACATGGTTTCGGAACGCTCGGAAAAACCGGGGCCGGGGCCGGAGAAGAACAAGGCTGCCAGGACCGGATCGATCTTTACTTTTCCACCTTTGCCAAATCAATGGCTTCTATCGGCGCGTTTATCGCCGGTGACAAAAACATTATTAATTATATCCGATACAATATACGGAGCCAGATTTTCGCTAAAAGCCTTCCAATGCCTTTGGTTATTGGAAACCTGAAACGGCTGGATTTGTTACGTACGCAGCCACAATTGAAGGCCAAGCTTTGGGAAAACGCTTTAAAACTGCAAAATGGTTTAAAGCAAAGAGGATTTGATATTGGTAAAACAGACTCTGTGGTCACACCGATATACATGAAAGGCGGCGTGGAAGAAGCCACGGCAATGGTCATGGATCTCCGGGAGAATTACCATATTTTTTGCTCTATTGTTGTCTATCCTGTCATACCCAAAGGACACATCATTTACCGGCTTATTCCTACTGCTGCACATTCCGACGATGATATCCAGAAAACTCTTGAAGCTTTTTCCGCGACCAAGAAGAAACTGGATGCAGGCGAGTATAAAGTTGAAGCTATTCCAGATATGGCCGAAGTGACTGGAAAGCGCTTCGATTACCTGACAGATAAGCCCCGGAATAAGTAAGCACTGTTGGAAATTTTTTTCGATTCAACCCCGTCTTTATAACGGGGTTGTCGAATTTGTTCTATACAGCAACAAATCTATCGCAGAAAGAAAGATGCTTATAAAAAAGAACCCCGACGGAAGCGTCGGGGGCCCTAATCAAAAACCATTAACCATTAAACCTTATCCTATGAAAATTCACTGCCAATATCGGTAATTAAGATTTAATACAAAATTTTTTTTTGTCATTTTTAGAAAATAACTGCTTTTTTCTTGACTAAACACAATGTCGGAACACCGATCAATCCGCAAAAAAACGCAAGTAGAGCTTTGCAAACGATTGTGGAATGATTTATCTTCAATCTTAATGCAAGTTTTAACCTAATCTCTCGCATGAAAAAGATCGTAGTAGCAATTACAGGTGCAAGTGGTGCCATTTATGCCAGGGTTTTACTGGATAAACTAAATGCCCTGCAAAAACAGTGGACAGATATAGGTGTAATAATGACTGAGAATGCAAAACAGGTTTGGAATACCGAGCTAGCCGATGAGAGCTATAAAAATTATTCTTTCAAATTTTATAGCGTGCAGGATTTTAATGCCCCCTTCGCTTCGGGCTCAGGAAAATATGATACAATGATCATCATCCCCTGTTCCATGGGGACCTTGGGAAGGATTGCCTCGGGAATCTCCAACGATCTGACCACCCGTGCGGCGGATGTAATTCTCAAGGAAAAAAGAAAATTGATCTGTACGATAAGGGATACGCCCTATAATCTCATTCACATCCGCAATATGGAAACAATAACACTGGCAGGTGGTATTATCTGTCCCGCCACCCCTTCGTTTTACAGCAAACCGCAAACGCTGGAACAGGTGGCCGCCACCGTGGTAGACCGGGTGCTTGACCTTGCAGGTTTTGATATCAATACTTTTCGCTGGGGAAAATAAAGTAACTGGTGCCGGGTGTCAGGTGGATTATTCTTTCTGGCTCGCTCTATTATTTCTTAAACGGTGTGATATTTACCGAGAACAGGATCCCGGCGCTATTCAATTTTACATTTCCATAACCAATTCCTGTCAATGGAAGCTTGACGTATGGTTCAGCGGAAATTGCAAAGGTGTTGTTGAGTCTCCTTCCATATCCAGCCGACAAAGTAAGAACAGAGAAGTAATGTTTGTTCTCATTATTTATGGTCTTCGTATAAGTGTAAGTAGGCGGCGGGTTGCCAGGATATTTATATAAATAACGATAGACCTCTTTTTTCATAATAAGCGAAGAAAGTCCGGTGGTGACAAAAAAACTCTGGCGATTTGACCTGCTCAGATTATAAGAGACATTAACCGGTATTTCGTAAACGTCGCAATCGGCATCTATATTATCGAGATAGCGGTAGTTGGGCAATCCCCCATCCGGTTTATACTGTTCTTTATTGGCAGAGTACACTTTCCTTGCCGTATAAAATCCTGTCCGGATCGTCCATTTATTGTTGAACGTATAACCAACGCCCGCTCCGACCAGCAACTGGAATTTGCCACTGCCGTTAAAGTTCACAGAACTTATATCCGGAGCTGCAGATACGGAAAAGGACATGTAATTACTTTTTTTCCTGCCTCCCTTATTATTTGCTACTGCTTTTTTCTCATTCGCTTCCTGCTTTGCCAAGTTCTCTTTATTTTCTTCCGTCTTTGTATCCGTCAATTTATCAGGTTGGGTAACGGCAGGCGTAATATTATCAGTTTGCACCTGGTTATTTTTTGAAGCAGTATTACTTGTACCGGTAACAGGCGGAATAGCGTTTGAAGTATTATTTGCATCGTTTGCGCCCTGGTTATCCCTTTTTCCCTTTCCGGCATTTGTGACAGCTATATCTACATCGTTTGTCCCATTATTGTTAGGCTTCAAAGATTTTGCCGCTTTCACTGGCACCTGTTTGGAATTATCTTGGATCACACGTGGCTGGTTCGCCGATTTGCCTGTTACATCGTTTACATTGCCGGCATCAATGGGTGTAAGATCATTTTGATGATCTCCATTATCTCCGACAGCAGGCTTTTCACCATTGATCGCATTTGCTGTTTGATCATCGACGGTAGTGGGATTTGTGTTTTTGGGTGAAGGAGCCTTAGCACTGACTTCAGTTTGGCTCAACCCGCTTGTAGCATTGCTGCTTTGCTGCCATGGGCGGCTTATAAATAGCCATGCGCCTCCGCCAAGGAGTAAAAACAACAGGAAAAATAAAATAAACCGGTTCTTCCGGTCTTTCTTATCCGGCAAATGCTGATCAAGCAACTTTTCCATTTTTGCCCAGGCATTCTCATCGTAACTCGGATGATGCTGATCAGCAGCCTGCTTCAGTTTATTATCAAAATCTTCAAATGGCATTTTTAGCAGCTTCTGGTTGATGGTAACGGAATAATATCTTTTGCAGTTGTCGTCTTGCTTTTGAAAGGTTTGATTTAGAGGTACCCGTCGAAATGCCCAGTTTATTGGATATTTCTTCATGACTCAGCCCCTCAATAATAAAAAGATTCAGCACAGTCCGGTAGCCGGGTGATAACTCCTGTATAGCGCGGATGATCTCTTCATGTGATAGCTTGTCAATCGCATCTTCGTTGACGGCTTCCAATTGATAAACCACATTGTCAAGCTCCGTAACGACCTTATGTTTCTGATTTTTCCGGAAATGATCAATTGCCGTATAAACCATGATCTTGCGCAACCAGCCCTTAAAGGAACTAATTACATCTGAGTAGGCAGGCTGGTAATGATGCACTTCCCTGAATATTTTAAGGAACCCGTCATTCAGGATTTCTACTGCATCCTCCTGGTTATTCGTATAGCGGTCACAGATTGCCATAGCATACCCATAGAAAGAGTTGTAAATCACTTTCTGGCTTTCCCTTTTATTCAAAGCACAAGCCCCTAAATGATAAGTTAGTTCGTCTGCAGAAAGCAAGTTTTCTTTTGTTTCCTTGTTATATCGGTCTGCCATGCTAATAGGTTGCCTTACAGTACAATTTACGTGATAACGACGAGTTTTGAGAGCGGTTTCACAACAAATTCACAGGGAGCGATTTTTAACTATCCTTCAAAGTTTATTCCAAATAAATCAACAACCGGCCAATGCCCATTCCCGTCCCTGGCTGGCTCAAACCTAAGGTTTATTAGAATGCAAGGTTATCCCCGAAATAGGTGAAATACGTGCAAATCTGGTGGCCGTGCACATTATGTTTTGGATAATAATCAGTAAATTTCATAAAAAAATAAGATGAAGGCCTGTAGCATAGCAAGCTGTGCGTTGTGTTTAATGGTTTCATTTACTATACGCGCCCAAAATTTTGATCCGAAAAATGTATTGCCCAAATCACTATCACAATACAGGTTTGGAATGAGCCTCGATGATTTTACGGGGAAAAATAAAACGGCCACCCTTCTTGATGGAAAACAATCTTTCCGGATCGAATACCAGGAAATCGCTCCCACTACAGACATCCGGAAAGTGACATATTATTTTGATGCTGACGACAACAAATCTCTTTACGAAATGATCATTTAATTCAATAGCGTTGAAAGTCTAAATGAACACTGCTCAAAAAAACTGGGAACAGCCAATGCCGGCAAACAGTGGACCCGCACCACAAAAAATGGCCACACCTTCAAAGCCTGGCGTTTTGGCACTACGCTGGTATACGCCCTCGGCTTACCCGATACCGAATGGGAAAAAGACTGGGATAATTAATCTTTAGCAAGGATTTTGCAGGTAGAGATCGGCCGCTTAGACCTTATAAGCTGCTGATTGAAACCAAACACTTTATCATGAAAAACGCCGTTCTTACCATCCTTGTGTTCGTAGTTTTTAACGTAACTCTACGGGCACAATTAAAGACAACAGCCATCTGCCCCGCATTCACCGTAGATCTTCTTGGCGGAAAAGTAAATGACCTTCGTACAACATCCACCGTGGGACAAATCAAAACAGCCTTTCCCTGTTTCACCAGCGCCGAAGATGAAAGCGCTACAGCCAAATGCGGTGGTGGTGTGTTCTTCAAGGACAAAGACATTTATTTTTATACCGCAAGAGATTATGTTGAAATTGGTCCCAATTTCAAAGGAAAACTAAGCCTGCCTTTAATGGGCGCTGCCCGTACCGGTTTATTTAAATGGTTGGGTAATCCTAAAATAAAAGATGTGAGCTGGGATGCGTTTGAAACGGAGTACGGAATACTCATTCTCTATTATAGCAAAGCCAATAAAGTAAATAAGATTCAATTCAGTGTGGTGGGTCCAGATGCGATAAAGCTCTGCCAATAATTTATAACACCCTTACTTCGGTACGCCGGTTTAGCTGCCGGCCTTCTTCTGTGTCGTTATCGGCAACAGGCTGTGTAGAGCCGTATCCTTTTGCTACCACCCTGCCTGGCTGAACGCCTTTTTTTACCAGGTAATTCCTGATTGTTTCAGCTCTTTGCTGGGAGAGTTTAAGGTTATCGGCCTCTTTACCGACATTATCTGTATGCCCGGCTATTTCAATTTTGATATTGTCCTTGTGTTCCATGTAACCTATCAGTTCCTCAAGCTCCGGATATGAATCGGGCCGCAAGCTGGCTTTACCAAAATCAAAATGAACATTATCCAGCGTATAGGTCCGGGAAGCTTCATATTTTACATTCACTTTGAATGGTTCTGTATAAAATTCGTCGGCGCCCAACACCGGTATTTCTATCACTCCATATTTGGCGGTGTCTGTAATGCTTTTGACATTAATAACGTACTTGTCTCCTACCGGCAGGCGCAGACTGAAGCGGCCGGATGCATCCGATATGCCACTGACCGTTTTTTGCGAAGACACCCCTTTAAAAAGGACCTGTTCTCCTTTCGAAGGTTTTCCTTTCATGTCTGTGACAACGACATTGACTTTTGCTGTCGAGGAATCGTTTTGCGCAAAGGAGCCGATAAAGAAGATTGCTGTAAGCAGCGTCAGTGTGGTCCGTCTCATAGTGAAGCTTTGAGAATTCCAGAACGAAAATGGGTGTGTTTTATTGTCAGCAACAGGTAGATGAAGAACCAAATTCCAAGATCCAATCCCGCCAATTGGCGGGACAAATAAATCTGAAATATTAAACCCGAATATCGAAAAAGCACTTCGTAGTCACTCCAGTTTCTTATTTGAATATTGGTGCTTTTTTAGCTCTTGTCCGCCAACCGCAGGATTGGGTCTTGGAGCTTCTGAAAATCCAATCTATTACTTCGTGGCACAAAGAAATCAAAAGGCAAAATATGTAGCCAGAAAATGCCCGACAATCATTTTCGAATTTTGGTTTTCTTAAGTTCGAATTTATTTGATTCTTGGTTCTTACAAGCTGTATTTCGTCAAGCATCCTCTCCCCATCATCAAAGGAATTATTTTCCTGGCTGCTGCTGGCCTTTTTTTGTACATGAATACGCCCCTGGCGATTTATCATTAAAAAAATTTGTTTATGAAACAGCTCATCAAAAAATCAATGGCGATGTCATCCCTGCTTTTCGTCTTGTTCATCGCCCTTCTTTCTTTTTCTTCTCCCAAAGGAGGTGAAGGATTTGAAATATTCCTCGACAGTAAACTCGTATTGCAGCAATTCGGCAAAGAATTGACGACCGTAAAAAGCATCCGGCTGGAGAAAAGCATATCCAACAGCCAGATAAGCGTCAGGTATTTTCATTGCGGTCAAACCGGGAAAAACCGGAGTATCACGATCAGGAATGCAAATAATAAAATCCTAAAAGAATGGCGGTTTGCCGATGCGTCCGCTTCCAGCCTTGCTTCCAAAGATCCGTCAATGATCTTTAAGGTAGCTGATGTTCTCAGCCTGCAAAAGAACAATCCCGGGCAATTCGGGCTTTATTATTCTTCCGACCAATTACCAAAAGGCAGGCAACTGGCGACCCTGCTGGTTGATTAGTTAATAGTTGACTATCGATTGTTTTGGCCCTAATAAAAATGGTAAAGCCATTCGCGAATAGCAAATGGCTTTATTATAACGACAGCTATGAAATACCAATTAATGATTACCCATTAAACGGATCAACCAATTCACAATTTGCTGAATTTTTCCAACTCGCTCATTTCAGAAGGAGAAATAGGATCGTTGTTATCATATTTTGACTTAAGAAACAATACACGTTTATGTTGCGGGTATTTTGCCAGTATCGACTCAATGAGTTGACCGATCGCACCATCTTTCATAAACAGCGGTTCGGAAGGCGGCAGTGATGACCTGTACTTTGTCGGTTTCTTCAATATCACAGCCTCCAGTGTTGCCAATTTATTGACAGGAATGTCCCTGACCCGGGAAGCTTTGTCGTATAGTCCCTGTAATTGTTTTTTACTTAGCCCTCCGCGTTCCTGGTATTGAACCAAAAGACTTTGCACAAAAGATGACTCCGGTTGTACGGCCAATACTGCCTGCAGGATATCCTTTATCACATCAACATCCGGTTTTAACCTGTTCATCATGCTTATGAAAATAGTCAAAAATCAGTAATCATTACGGTTCAATTTTCTTACTCCCTATTTCGCTGCAAGCAATTAATTTTAGGGCATTAATAGTCTACCCATCATGGATACCCGCAGATCATTTATCAAAAAAGCTTCGATCTTATCCGGTGGCGCCGGAATGTTGCATGTGTTGCCTGCATCCATTGCGAAAGCACTTGCTATCGATCCCGCTCCCGGCAGTACTTACCTGGATGCGGAACATGTTGTATTACTCATGCAGGAGAACAGGTCGTTCGATCACACTTACGGAACCTTACAGGGTGTCCGGGGCTTTAATGATCCAAGAGCTATCCCATTGCCTAATAAAAACCGTGTGTGGCTGCAACCGGATGAAAATGGAGACACCTATGCTCCATTTCGTTTCGATATTAAAAACACAAAGATCACCTGGATGGATTCGCTTCCCCACACATGGACCGACCAGGTGGATGCCCGGAACAATGGCAAATACGATAAATGGCTCATCACAAAACATCCCTGGAATGATGATTACCGGCAAATGCCCCTGACATTGGGATATTATACCCGGGCCGATATCCCTTTTTATTATTCCCTGGCAGACGCTTTCACGGTTTGCGATCAGAATTTTTGTTCCTCACTAACAGGTACGACACCTAACCGTCTTTATTTCTGGACTGGTACTATTCGTGAGAAACAGGATGAGAACGCGATTGCCAGGGTGTGGAACGAAGATGCTGATTATGAAACTATGGTTAACTGGAAAACTTTTCCCGAGCGCCTCGAAGAAAATGGAGTTTCCTGGAAGATATACCAGAATGAAATAAGTGTCGGCGTTGGTTTCAATGAAGAAGAAGACCCCTGGCTCGCTAATTTTGGAGACAATCCAATTGAATATTTTTCACAGTTTCATGTTAAGCTGTCACCAGAATATATCGCCAATATTCCCAGGGCTATCGCGCAACTCGAAGCAGACATACAAAAAAGAGAGCAAAAACTACCTTCAATAGCTGTCGGAAGTAAAGAAGCTGAAAATATCAAAGGCGAAATCGAATGGCTTAAAAAAAGACTGGCGACCACCCGGGAAGACCAAAAGAATTGTACGCTGCAGAAATTTGAAGAATTATCTGATAACCAGAAAAGCCTGCACCGCAAAGCATTTTCAACAAACCGGGAAGATCCTTTTTATCATCAACTGACAACTCTTCGATATAAAGACGGGAATGCTGACCGTGAAGTAAAAATTCCGAAGGGTGATATCCTGCATGAATTCAGGCAGGATGTTACGAAGGGAAAATTGCCGGCTGTATCCTGGATAGTAGCGCCTCAGAATTTTTCCGATCATCCTTCTTCAGCGTGGTATGGCGCCTGGTATATCAGCGAAGTGATGGATATACTTACTCAAAACCCGGAGGTATGGAAAAAAACAATTTTTATTCTTACCTACGATGAAAACGATGGCTATTTTGATCACGTGCCGCCGTTTGTCGCCCCTCACCCTTACAAAAAGGAATCCGGGTTGACCTCGAAAAGCATTAATACTGAATTGGATTTTGTGGCTAATAAAGATCAGCAAAGCAATAAAGAACACAAGAGGGAAAGTCCGATCGGGCTTGGTTACCGGGTGCCCCTGGTAATTGCTTCACCGTGGAGTCGTGGAGGTTGGGTGAATTCGCAGGTGTTTGACCATACCTCTTCTTTACAGTTCCTCGAAAAATTCCTTTCGCATAAGATGAAAAAGAAAATTGAAGAGCCGAACATCACCAGCTGGCGAAGAGCTGTATGCGGCGATCTTAGTTCTGCATTCAGGCCATACAATGGGGAAAAGTTAGATAAACCGGATTTTTTGGATAAGAAAGAATTCATCGAAAGCATTCATAAAGCGCAATACAAAAACCCTCCTTCCAATTTTAGGAAATTAAGTAAGGATGAAATCGAAAAGGTTAATAAGGCTCCATATTCGTCGCCCCATATGCCTTCGCAGGAAAAAGGGATACGTTCATCCTGCGCTTTGCCCTATGAATTATTTGTAACCGAAAAGCTTAACAACGACAATCGATCGATCGAAATAACCTTTAAAAGCGGCCACCAGCTTTTCGGTGCTTCTTCAGCGGGCTCACCTTTCCAGGTCTATGCCCCCGGCATTTACAAAAATGAGATCATGCGGGTTTGGGATTATGCGGTGGCCGCTGGTGAGGAAGTGACTGATAAATGGTCTATTGATGAATTTGAAAACAGTAATTATCATTTGAACGTGTACGGGCCAAATGGGTTCTTTCGTGAATTCAAGGGGAATTCGAACGATCCAGCCGTCGAACTTGTTTGCGAATATGTATCGGGTCTTAAAAGATGGGACATCCCCCTAAATGTCCCACCCGGTGCCGTGATGATTCTTGCAACCAACCGAACTAAAATTTCACAGACGATTGAAATAACTGACAATGCCTACAAAACCGGCGTTAAAACTTATAAAATCGAGCGGTATAGGAAAAAACCAAAAACTATATATATTGACAATTATAAAAGTTACAACTGGTACGATTTCAGTGTGAGGATAAAAGGCAATAAAAGTTTTGAAAGAAGGTATGCCGGGAGAGTTGAAACGTTGGAAGACGGCAAAACCGATCCATTTATGGGTAGAGTGATATGAACTACTAATTCATGTCGGGATGAACTGGCCCATAACGAAGCTTCCTGCTCCTTATATTTCTTTTTGGAAAAAGGACATCATGTGCTGTTTCATAACCGTTGTCCGCCACCCGGTCCAGGCTGCGGCGCGTATTAATTCTCCGGATTATCAAAACCCCGATGCCGGCTAAGACAACAACACCGGATATAACCTGTAAAACTTTTTTCATATAGCAATTTTGCATGATAACACAAAAGCTATACCACAGTAGGTTCAGTGGAATTAGAGAAGACTTATACCGGCGCAAAGAAATCCTAAAGGAGGGTCAGGATAAAGAATTTACCCAGGAGAGCATATTCTTGCCCGCGCGATTTTTAACACAGGTAAAATGAAAACAGGTACAGTACGGAATGGAAAACTCTTCAAAAGGAACGGTCAATCCCAGGTCACCGCTGACATACGCTTCGATAGAAGAAGTATCTATGGCAAGCAGTCCGGGAGGAACGGCTTGACGGCTATAACCAATATGGTAACGGCGATGGGCAAGTTTCTCCACAAGTGCCTGCAACATCACAGGTTCGTCGACAGTAACAGAAACGGCCAACGAGGCGCAATTACCAGGCAAATCCGGGCGATCGTTATTTTTCATATACAGGGATTGAGATTGAGTTCCTATTATACCATAAAGTAAAGGGGGAAACCGGCCCTTAAAAATAGACGAACCTATCATTTGACTGTAATGAATAAATTAGGCATTTTTGTAGCATAACAACTACGAAGACCAGTTGCCTTTAAGCTATATAATATATGGTTCGCTCGGGACTGTGGCGATTGCCGTGCTGCTCTATTTATTTTCTAAAAAGAAGAAGAATTAAAAGAACCAAGAACCAATCCCCCCAATTGGCGGGACAAGAACCAAAAAAATTCGAAATATTAAATAAGAAATCCGAGCAGAGAATGTCGGTAAGCTTTTGAATAGATAATATGATTTTTTGACTTCTTTGGCTCTTTTGGAAAAAGCACCACGAAACAAATTACAAGAACCAAAGACCAAGAACCAATCTGGGTGTGTCAGGGGAGTTTCAAATCAAAAATTAAGGATTCTAGTATCGGGTAATTTTTGATTTAAAATTTAGTGCTTTTAATTTATTTGTCCCGCCATTGGCGGGATTGGATCTTATCGTCTTCATTGTGCAGCAAACCAATCTGCCAGGCGATTTATCTGTTCGGTTGTAACCGTTCTGGCTCCTTCATCAATAATTATCCGGAAACGAAAGGTTACAGACTCGCCTTTTTTCAGGTGAAGATTCTTTTCACTCTTGCCATTCGTGAATATTTTTTCACCCAGGGGATTGGCAGCAAATAAACCATATCCACGGGCATGCCAGAAAGTGGGATAATTAACATTCTTTGGATGATCAATGATCGTCACACTCACCGAATCATTGCCCATCTTGCCGTACACTTTACACCAGCGCCCTCTCGTACTCCATGCATCATTGCCTTGCTTTCCTTCGCTCGTAATATAATTTCCATTAGGAACCATGTCTGTACCGCCTTTTACGATCGTCACATTGCCTTTATTGTCGGTAAATTTTTGATCTTCCTTAGTAGGTATCTGTAACTCGTGTGCCAGTCGCAACCCTAGCATCCCGTCTTTTGCGTCGGTAAAAACAACATCGGTATTCGCCGTTAATTTGGTGGTCCGGTCAATGATGCGCAGGTTGCCCTCACCACTGAACTCATATTTTGTTGCCTCGTTAAGTAATACGTCACCCTGCTCGTTGGTCCATTTCGCACGATAAGTAAGAGTTCCTTTGGATCCGCCCGAGGTCTCCACTATCTTATCGGTCTTGATCCATCCATAGGATGATTTCTTTTCTTTTGGAATAGCATAGGAATTATTCCAAAAATCAAGTCCATTCACATTCTCGAAGTTGAACCAAAGTCCTAAATGATGAGGATGATCCGTGGGATCTCCCGGCAGTGGGTTGAGAGGAAAGCCGCGCGTGACAACTGTACCGTTGAAAGTGCGCAAAGGATATAGTACTGGTTTTTCAATACTATCGCCATAAAGGAAAGAAGTAAATGGATGTCCCCCAATAATGATGTCAACCCTTTTTTCTTTAGGGACCTGCACCACTTTTACTTCTGGGGATTCGATTATCATTAATTGTTCCTTTTGCTGGGCGAATAACGACTGAAAGGAAACAAATGTCAGCACTGTCGCACTAAATACTTTCATATATCGTTGCATGCATACCGGTTTAAAATTTGAAAACTTTGTTACCAGCCATTACTTCCTGCGTCTTTTCGTCGAAAGTCACTTTCTCTCCTGTATGCACCGCCGCGTTGGTCATGATCGTGGCAATAGAATGACTGTAGCCGGCTTCAACAGGCGCATTAGGCTGCTTGCGGCTGCGGATGCATTCCATCCAGTTGCGCACATGATTGGAAGTAAGCTTATCTCCACCTGTATTGGCAGATGCTACTACGGGTGCCGCTTCTGCCAGGCTCATTTCAGGCAATAAATTCGGTTGCATTTTCATTTCATCGGCAAAACGTTTGGTCAAACCTCCCGCAGGTGATACTTTATTCGTGATAAGATTTAATTCACCGCCGTTGGAATAATAGATCTCTGACGGTTTCTCATCACCATTGTGCATGCGGGAGGCAAAAGTCACCTGGAAGCCTGTTGCCGGATCATTTACAGGACCATATTCAAACACAGCGGTGATCGTATCCCAATTCTTTCTTCCATCTTTCCACATGTAAATACCTCCATTGGCCACTACGGACCTTGGATGCTGCAATCCACTAAACCAATGAACCGTATCGATCTGGTGACTCATCCATTGCCCGGGCAACCCGGATGAATAAGGCCAGAACAAACGGAACTCGAGGTATTTCCTGACATCAAATTTTTCGAACGGCCTGTTCATTAAATATCTTTTCCAGTCTGTGTCTTCCTCCTTTAACTGGTTTAATAATGCAGGTCTTCTCCAGCGGCCGGGCTGATTCACATTCCAGGTAAGTTCAACCATTGTGATCTGGCCGAACTTTCCAGATCTAATAAAATCATTTGCAGCCGTATAATTTTGTCCGCTTCTTCGTTGAGAGCCGATCTGCACTACCCGGTCAGTCGCTTTTATCGCTTTCAAGGCGGCGCGGTTATCCTCCATTGTTTCAGCAAAAGGCTTTTCTACGTAAGCGTCACAACCGGCTTTCACGGCTTCTATGGCATGAAGTGCATGCTGAAAATCGGCCGTGCTGATAAAAACAGCGTCCACTAATTTTTTGTTATACAACTCTTCATTATTCTGGCACGCTATGACATCATGCCCCATTTTCTCTTTCCACATCGCAGCACCATCTTCTCTCCTTTTTCTCCAGATATCTGAAACTGCGACGAGATCAAAATTCATTTCCTTGTAGTGGTTCATAAAGCAGGGCATATGCGAACTCCGGTGCCGGTCGGAGAAGCCTACGACTCCCACTCTTACACGGTCATTAGCACCAATAATTTTGCGATAGCTGCTGGCGCTGAAAGCCGAAGCTCCCAGGTACATACCGGTTGTGGTAATGGCTGTCTTTCGGATAAAATCGCGGCGTGACTCTGACATAGTGTATTGTTTTTGAGTTCAAAAAGTAAGCATATTTTCTTAAAAATGTCCCGATCTATACCAATTTTGTATGCAGATCGTTTATCTAAAAACCAAGCTATTTATGCAAGAATACAGGAAGCTCGTAAAAATTGCGTCATGGACTGCCCTGCTATTCTGTATGCTTATCATTTCAAAATATATCCTGTTTAAGAAAAGTCCACCTTATTACAGGCATTATTTTGCCCATGAGTATAAACATTATACCGTAAACCAGGGGTTGAGACAGGCTAACCTCCGGCCTTTCCATACCATCACACTGTTCTCTTCCGACCGTGTGAGTTCGGAATACAGTTATATGAATATCGGCGGAAATATTATTGGCTTTATCCCTTTGGGTGTTTTATTGCCTATCGTATTACCATTTTTTCGAAGATGGTGGAGATTGATCCTCGCGGTTTTTATTATTAGCCTTTCTTACGAAACAGTCCAGTTGCTTACAGGTGTTGGAATCTTTGATGTGGACGATCTTTTACTGAATACCACTGGAGGAATCATTGGCTTCATTTTATTTGCGATTGCCAGGCGGTTACTGGCCGAACCTAATGAAACAGCTATTCAAGCCCATTGATATTTCTTCATGATTTATTCAATAGGTATTTATTCAGCAATTCAATTCCTTTTTTAATTTCTTCTCTTCCGCTGGATTCAATGCCATACCAGCCGCGGTAACCCGAGTCGTGTGCCAGCTTTATCATCTTCGCTGTTAATTCATCCTCCGGTTGGTTGCGGTAAGACATGCCCTTAGCATAGAGTACTGTCTTTTGCAGGTACACATAATTATCGAATTCGGGTGATGGCTTTCTCCAGTCTGGATAAGTCCCGAATGCCGGGTCATTTATTGATTTAACCAATGAAACCATCCAGTCCGGATCGTTGGACACGCCACCATGGTTTTCGATCACTAGACTGATACCTGCAGGCTTTGCATATTCCAGCAGCATCTTATAGGCTTCGATTGACCATTTGAGCGCTTCCTTTTTATCTACGTCTTGCGGTCCGCGGCAATTGGTACGTATGGCATGGCAACCGAGATAATGGGCAATATCAATCCATTTCCTGTGATTGATGTCAAATTGTTTCCTGCCTTCTTTAGTGTCCGAACAACCATCGCCTTCATCGTCACACATGATCAATACCATTGTAACGCCATGTGTCGCGGCATTCTGTTTCAGTTTTTTTAAATAGCCTTCCGTAGGCACTTCGAACAGGGTATTGACGAATTCGATCCCGTTCAATCCAAAATCTTCGCGTGCAATTCTCGGAAAATCCAGGTTTTTCCATTTGCCGGCCCTGATCTCTTCCACTAATGCCCATTGGGCGAGGGAAATATCATCTTTAAATGCAGGTGATGTCATAGATTCTTTGTTTGATTGATAAATAACAGATGGTGCGATCAATCCTGCCGCCCCGATCGCGGCCGAATTTTCTAAAAACTTTCTGCGGTTCATGTGTATGAATTATTTATTTGCATGCTGATATTTTTTGCTTTTATCCCATCGTCCCGTTCTTTGCTCAGCTTATGTTGCGTCGCACTCTTCATCGTTCCGCTCGCTATTCATCGATGCAACTGGAAATCACGGATATTTGCGTCTACCGATATTTCGTCCCTCTGGGACGAGCCAGAGCGAAGAAACAGAACGAGAGCGAGTGCATAGTATCCGGCATCCGCTCCCGACTAGCGACCTTCATGAAATCGGCTGCTTCACTACTTACAACTTACGATTTATAACTTACAACTTATTACTTACCTTTCCAACATGGACAATGGAAAAGATCTTCGCCTCGCAGTTTTAATAGATGCCGATAATGTTCCTCACCGCCTGATCAGCGGGATCCTGGAAGAAATAGCCAAATATGGAGGGCCTACCTTCAAACGTATTTATGCTGACTGGACAAAACCACACGTCTCTGGTTGGAAATCTGTTTTGTTGGATCATGCAATAACACCAGTTCAGCAATACAGTTATACCGTCGGGAAAAACTCCACCGATTCCGCCCTTATCATTGACGCAATGGATATTCTTTACACCGGCCGCGTGGACGGATTTTGCATTGTGAGCAGCGATAGCGACTTTACCAAATTGGCCACCCGTCTCAGAGAAGCCGGGATGAAAGTATTTGGCATGGGTGAACAAAAAACGCCTTCTGCTTTCAGGGCAGCCTGTGATAAATTTATTTATATCGAGATCCTCGAGCAAGAGCAACAACCATCGCCCAAACAGATAAAACTATCTGACCTGCGTAAGAAAGAAGTGATCAGTAAGGTTGACAAGACCCTTGTCAACATGATCACCGCCAGCATCAACGACATAGCTGATGAAAACGGCTGGGCTTTTTTGGGTGAGTTGGGTAACCTGCTCTTGAAAAAACGTCCCGATTTCGATCCCCGCAACTATGGCTTCACCAAACTATTGCCGCTGATAAAAAGTCTCGGGCAATTTGAGATAGACGAACGGGAATCAGGCCGCAAAAATATCAAGCTCGTGTATGTCAAAGTAAAATAGACTTGCAACCCGGCGCCTTCTACCCCAGGTGATCTTTCCCCGATCGACCGATCATACTATTCTTCATCTTGTTATTCGTTTTTTCCTTAGTTTTAAAATCCTCCCACGGACATTCAAAATTTTTTTTATACCAAATATCAGCTTATGAAAAAAGTCATCGCTTCTTTTATCAGCGCTTTAGTTATTTCCTCAAATCTTTTCGCGCAGATCGATGCCGGGTTGTTTCGTTTTCCCGATGTATCGCAAACACAAATCGTCTTTACCTATGCCAATGATCTTTGGGTAATGCCAAAGGAAGGCGGCACGGCTATCAAGCTCAGCTCCCCTGCAGGCGTTGAAAGCTATCCTAAGTTTTCACCCGATGGGAAAAATATCGCTTTCAGCGGTAACTACGATGGTAACAATGATGCCTATGTAATCGCCGTTACTGGTGGAGTACCCGTGCGCCTGACTGGGCATGGTTATTCTGATCGCGTGGTCGACTGGACAACGGACGGCAAAAGAGTTTTATTCGCTTCCGGTCGTGAAAGCGGTAAAGCCAGGTTCAATCAATTTTACACGGTACCATCAACAGGTGGCGTGGTAGAGAAACTGCCGTTAGCTTACGCTGAGTTTGGGTCTTATTCACCCGATGGCAAACAGATCGCTGTCGTATTCCGTACACAGGTGGGTCGCAACTGGAAACGGTATCGCGGAGGCTGGAAAGCGGATATCCAGATATTCAACCTTGCCACAAAAGAATCAAAAGCTATCGGCGTGGAGGCGGATGCAGGCAGCGAATTCCCGATGTGGAATGGCAATAATATTTATTTCCTTTCGGATCGCGGATCTGATTTAAGAATGAACCTTTGGAAATACGACCTGAATTCAAAAGCATTTTCCCAACTGACATTTTTTAAGGACGATGATGTGCATTATCCTTCCATCGGGCCTGATGATATCGTCTTTGAAGCAGGAGGCAAACTTTATCTCTATTCCATTTCTTCCGGGAAACAAAAAGCTATCAGTGTGAATGTTGTTACCGATAAAGCTATGCTCAAACCGAAGATCGAAACGGCGGATAAAATGATCCAGTCTTTGTCGATCAGTGGTGATGGTAACCGCGTTTTGATACAGGCAAGAGGTGATATTTTTTCAGTTCCGGCGGAAAATGGATATGTAAAAGATATTACGCGCACTTCCGGTTATGCTGAACGTTATCCTGCCTGGTCCCCCGACGGAAAATATATTGCTTACTGGAGTGACCAGTCCGGTGAATATGAATTGTGGCTGATGGAAGCAGACAAAGAAACACCTGCTAAAAAATTAACGAACTATGGACCTGGTTATCGCTATCGGCCTTTTTGGTCGCCTGATAGCAAGAAGATCGCCTTTATCGACAAGGCGATGAAGATAAAGATATTTGATATCGCTACTAACCAGACCACCGATGTGGATCATGCATTGCGCTATACACATGGAAATTTGGATGGATTTAATCTGAGCTGGTCACCCGATAGCCGCTGGATGGCATATGCCCGCGATATGGAGAACCAGCACAATGCTGTTTTTATTTATGACTACCAGTCGAAAAAGAACAACCAGGTGACAAATGGTTTTTATGAATGCAACACCCCCGTGTTTGACCAGGAAGGGAAATATTTATATCTCTATACCAACCAGAATTTCAATCCTAACTACAGCGACCTGGACAACACATTCATTTATGCCAACACTACACAGATCGCAGCTCTTTCTTTGAAAAAAGCTACCCCATCCATATTGGCACCTAAAAACGATATGGTGGCGGTAAAAGAAGAAGAAGCAGAAAAGAAAAAAGATTCTGCCGCGAAGAAAACGGACAGCAAAGCCGTTGACATAGACTTCGACGGAATTGAACAAAGAATGGTATTGCTGCCTCCCGCTGCAGGCAATTTTGGAGCTCTCGCAGTTGCAAAAGGAAAGATCGTTTATATGCGTTATCCCAACACGGGTGCACCGGGTGGCAGAGGTTCTCTGAAGTTCTTTGACCTGGACAAGAAAGAAGAAAAGACAATAATAGATGCAGTAGACAATTTTACAATGGCGGCCAACAACCAGAAAATGCTGGTAGCCAAGTCTGGCACTTTTGCAGTATTGAAACCGGAAGAGGGTCAGAAATTCGACAAGACCCTGCCGCTTTCGGATATGCAGGTAATGGTAGAGCCTGCACAGGAATGGAAACAGATCTTCATGGATGTTTGGCGTTTTGAAAGAGACTTTTTCTATGATGCAGGTATGCATGGCGTTGACTGGAAAGAAGCCAGGGACCGTTATTTAAAAATGATGGAAGGCGCCATGACCCGCGAAGAAGCAGATTTTATCATTGGAGAATTGATCGGTGAATTGAATGCCTCCCATACCTATCATGGCGGAGGTGATGTAGAAATACCCAAGAATAAAGCTGTAGGGTATCTCGGCGTTGACTGGCAGTGATCATTATAAGATAAAAACGATCATCCGGGGTGCGCCCTGGGATGCGGAAGCTCGCTCTTCGCTGGATGAGCCTGGTGTAACCATTAAGGAAGGCGATTATATTCTCGCCGTAAATGGTATCCCGCTCACATCAGCGCAGGAACCCTTTATTGCTTTTACAGGTCTTGCTAATAAAACTGTTGAGCTGACTTATAATTCCACTCCTTCATGGACGGGTGCCAAAACAGCCGTGGTGAAAACGATGGATGATGAGGGACGCTTGCGAAATCTTGCATGGATAGAAAATATGCGCAAACAGGTGGACAAAGAAACAAATGGCGAAGTAGGATATATTTATGTACCAAGCACAGGAGTAGATGGGCAAAATGAGTTGATAAGGCAATTCAATGCCCAGTGGGACAAAAAGGCCCTGATCATTGATGAACGTTTCAACAATGGCGGTCAGATCCCTGATCGTTTTATTGAAATGCTGAACCGTGATCCACTGGCATTCTGGGCTATTCGTGATGGTAGTGACTGGCCCTGGCCTCCCTACGCCAATTTCGGACCGAAGGTTATGCTGATCAACGGCTGGAGTGGTTCAGGCGGTGATGCATTCCCCGATTATTTCAGGAGAAAAAAACTGGGGCCGCTTATCGGCGCAAGGACCTGGGGCGGTTTGATCGGCATCAGCGGTGTACCAGGTTTGATAGATGGTGGCGGTGTAACCGTTCCTACATTCCGTATGTATAATCCAGACGGAACCTGGTTCCAGGAAGGTCATGGTGTAGACCCAGATATCGCAGTGCCGGAAGACCTGGCAGCTATGGCGAAAGGCAACGATCCACAACTGGAAAGAGGTATCACTGAAATAAAAGCATTATTAAAAACAAAAGCTTTCAATACGCCCAAGCGACCTTCAGTAGAGAAAAGAGGTTTTTAAGGCAAATTGATGACATACAAATAAAAAAGCCACGGATTTACATTCGTGGCTTTTTTTTACTCACCTACTTTAAAACGCTTATAACTTATAACCTGCCGGTCTCCGGTCACTTGCGTAGTAGTTTCAGCGACCGCGCGCTGCCAAAGCCTTTGGCGATGGCATGCAGGCAGGTTACTACTATCTTATCAACGTCAACGTTCCTTTCTCTCTTTTTTCCGAACCGGATGGGTCTGTATAAACTAAATTGTAGATATACACTCCGATGGGTTGCTGTACTCCTTTATAAGTTCCATCCCAGGAAATTTGATTACCCCTGGCCTGGCAAACCAGATTTCCCCAGCGACCAAATATTTGCAGCGTAATATTTTTGAAAGAGGTCGGAAGACTTATGGTGTAAAGTTCATTCTTTCCATCGCCATTCGGTGTAAATGCGGTGGGAATAAAAACATCATTACAACTGCCAATCGGAATATTTTCCGCTAGCGCAACAGTTGTGTCCTGTAAACAACCAACCGCATCCCTGATGCGAAAGTCATATCGTCCTCCCCGCAGGTCGGTGAAATTTCCTGTTGACTGGTTCAAACCAGAGTTCAACAATGTGTAACTAATTGTTCCATTCGGCGAGGAAGCATTGATGGTTATGCTGCCCGTCACTTTTGTGCAGAAATCAGCATTTGTTTTCACAACGTTATCGATCAACCTATAAACTGGCGCTATCGTAAACGAGGTATCCATTGCACATACATTGTTAGGTGCGGAAACCCGGACCGAATGTAAGCCGGCCCCGATGTTTGTAAATGCACCGGTAGTGTTTGTGCTATTGTTATCGAGTGTATAGCTAATGTTCCCGGCCCCTGGATAGGTTGCTGAAATGTTTACAGAGCCGGTCGCCGACTGACACAGCTTGTTTATCTGCAGGTTGGTAATAACGACTCTTTCATCTACTCCCGTTTCTGTCCCGCTTGCCGCGTCAAGTATGTCCATGGGTATTTGCACTGCATTGCCTGCAACGGTTTTGTTGTCGAGATCGACCTCCACAAGGTCAGTGCTACCGTAGCCATTACTGGACAACCCAAAATATCTGCTTTTGCCACATGCGACAGGATAAGAGAGCAAGCCAAAAAAAGAAGGTGTTGGCATATAAAGTTTACTGGCTGAGAGGTCATTAATGTTAATCTCATAAATACCCATTGACCAGTCAAAGGGATCATATCCTGCCAGCAAAAGTTTGTCTTTATAAAAAGCCAGGTCACCCATGCTGTTAAAAGGCATAAGTCCCAGCCCGACCACATCATGTGTAGCGGGATCGTAACGAAAAAGACCTTCACTTGCCATATAAAGAACTCCATTCTTGTCGACAGTCATCGAGTTAAACAAAGCCCCGTATTCCATTAAGGTCTCGCCGCTGCCTGGAACTCCTATCTTGAACCGCTTCAATTGGCCTGTCCATGTATTGAAATATAATGTGTCTTTATACACAGCGATGCTGAGCAAGAGATTGGTGGCACCGCATTCGTTTGTTATCAATTCCCGGTTGGCGCTACCTGGTCCACCAGTTAACCGGTAGATTCCGTCATTGGTGTTCAGGTACGCATCCTGGCTGTATGCCGGGACGGCAATGAAACCTAAAATAGCGAACAGTATTAAAATTTTCCTCGCAACCATACAGTACCCACGCCTTCACGGCATGGACATTTTTTTAGAAATGAATGAGATTTCTAAAATATTGGAGGTCTGTTCAACGGGATTGGGTTACGAGAAGGAATTTCCTTCAGGGGGGTTATTCTTGGATCTTGGGGCTATTGCTATTAAGAAGCAATTACCTCGGAACATTTTGTTTACCGGGTAGTGATCGTTGATTCCTGATGACGAGTGTAAATATCGGCTGTAATCCTTGATAGGAGCCAGGGATGAGTAAACATTTTAAAAATCCAAGAATGTTTACGGAGAGCAAGGTTTTTACACTTTTCATAAGGCAGAATTATAACTAGCACAAAATAAGTCTAACCGCGGATTCGCGCAATATTTACGATCTGTTTTTTTACACATTTACGATGCAAATGATAGTACAAATACGTGGCGCCCAGTCAATATGGTTGATTGTTAAGCTCATTTGAACTCTGTCCCGCTCTCTTCAATAATTGTCATAATGAATGCCACGCCTCTTTGCAGGTCCAACAGGGATATTCTTTCATTGATACCATGATATCCCCTGGCATCCGTCATCGGGAAAAAATTAACTACTCCATCTGAAATCGCCCGGTAATGACGCGAATCCGTTGCACCTATACCGAGGTAAGGTACCGGGATCACTTTTGGTACGTTCTTATACAAAGCGCTTTCGACTCTCCTGAACGCAGAAGACTGAAGGGAAGTAACCGGCGATGGATCCGAATTATAATTGCCAACCTGTTTTATTTTCACCCGCTCATCTTTAATGGCATTTCGGATAAACTCTTCAACAGTTGCAGCTGTTTCCCCGGGCATAATGCGGCTGTTGACAATTGCATGTGCATTGGTTGGAATGACGTTATCTTTAATACCACTTTCAATTATTGTCGGGACGATAGTGGTATGCATCATAGCGTCTCCTTCCGGTTCTGCAGCCAGCTTGCTTTTAGCAATGGGTTTGAACAACCACAGGTTACTGGCAGCAACCCTGTTAATAAAATTATCGGATGCCGTTCCTATACGTTCAACAAACTCCTGTAATTCCGGTGTCATCTTCGATGGTGGAACCTTTTCCCTTAGATGGTATAAAGCTTTGTTCAATATGTCAATTGCAGTTTCTTTCGCGGGCATAGATGAATGCCCTCCTTCCTTTTCTACCGACAACTCAAACGAAACATATCCTTTTTCTGCAACACCAATGACGGCAATAGGTCTTTTTACATCCTTTATACGGCTTTCGCTTAATTGCCCCCCTTCATCTAACACCATTTCGGGATGAACATTCTTTTGTTTGAGGTATTCGACGATAGCGCTGGCTCCCCGTCCACTGATTTCTTCATCGTGCCCGAAACACAAGTAGATCGTGCGTTGTGGCGAAAAACCTTTCCGTAACATGGCCTCTACCCCTTCCAGGATGGATATCACGCCAAACTTATCGTCGGTGGTACCTCTCCCCCAAATACAGCTGTCGGTGATCTTGCCGCTGAATGGAGAAACCGTCCATTTATCCAATGCAGACTCTTCGACTGGCACCACATCATAATGACTCATTAATATAAAAGGGGCCAATGAGGCATTCTGTCCTTTCCATTCCATGACGATTGAAAACTCTCTTATAAAAGTCTTCGACAAATGTTCGGTAATGAACGGATATGCCCGTTCAATAAAAGAATTGAAGGCTCTGAAGGAAATCGTATCCACCGCGGTAGAATCAGTAAACGAGATCGTCGGTATCTGCACAGCCTGGCTTAGGTGCAGGACAGCAGAATCTGGAAGCGGCGGCAATGCCTGCGAAGAGTAAACAGGCCAGGGTTTCTTGCGAAAGGTATTGATGAGAAGAATGGCAACCAAAAGCAGGATGGCTGCTCCTAAAAAAAGAAATATTCTTTTAATCATTAAGCAGTTTGTTGATCAATGTAAGCGAAGCAGCTGATACATGAAAAAAAAGCTTTCCACCTCTGTACAAATTATTAATTCCATAATTTGAAAATGAACAACTCCCCCAAATCTCGGAACCCCCAAATTTTCAAATTATCTCATTTTCAAATTATCAAATTCAAAAATCTACGATAACCGATTCCGTAAACTTACTTTTTAAAATTGAGTACTTGTGTGATTGTATGAATCTAAAAAATGGATTTGTTTTGTATGGTAATTTATTCCCTTATGGAACTAATGATGTATATCGGGAACGACCTGATCGAATCTATCAAACTGGATGAAAAAAGACTTTCAAAACCAGGCTACCTGGGCACTTTCAAACGTTGCCTCAAACAAAAATACCGCGAGCTGATACTACAATATCCTCACCCGCCTGAATTTTTGGTAATAGATCCATCCAGGAAAAGCGTTGGCAATTCAAAACAGTAAATTTTCTCCCTGAAGAACCTGGAGCAGAAGTATTTTCTGGGGTTTGCTTCACACGCCTTCTCAAATCACCTCCACGCTTCTTTCTACAAACGCAGTCAGGTCTGCACCTTTTAACATTCCCTGGGATAGAAGAGCAAGATCAAACGCCTGCTTGGCCATCCGGGTCTGTTGCTCCTCCCCTGCCTTCAGTATCTTTTCAACGACTTTGTGATTGGCATTGATCGCTACTTTGTAAGTATCCGGCATCGAACCATAGAAATTCAAACCGCCGCCAACCCTGGACATATCTTTCATGCGACGCATCCACTCCTCCATCGTGATCGTTACCGGCATTCCTTCGGCCTGCTGGCTTTCGATCTCAACCTTCATCAATGGGTTATTGATCGCCTTTTCGAAGATCTCTTTGAGCCTCCTGGTTTCTTCATCCGTCAGCGCATGTTTCGACTGCTCTTCTTTTTCAATCAGCTTGTCAAGTACGTCGGCATCCACCCTTTTCAACGAAGTTTTCTCGAGCTTCATTTCAAGGTGGTGAATAAAATGGGTATCGATCGGGGAATTCATCAGCAGCACATCATACCCTTTCTTTTGTGCTGCCTGCACATAGCTATGCTGCCGCTCAGCATCTATTGTATAGAGATACACAAGAGTCCCATTCTTATCCGTTTGGAAGTCTTTTACCTTTGCATTGTATTCTTCCAATGTATAATGCTCGTTGTTCGTATTGGTCAACAATAAAAACTCCTTAGCCTTTTCGTAAAATTTTTCGTCGGACAGGGCTCCGTATTTTACAAACAAACCGATGTCCGTCCATTTTTCCTCGTACGGTTTACGGTCCTTCTTAAATAACTCAGCCAGCTTATCGGCCACTTTACGGGAAATATAGCTATTGATCTTTTTTACATTGCTGTCGGCCTGTAAAAAAGAACGGCTAACATTCAGCGGAATATCGGGAGAATCGATCACTCCGTGCAGCAATAACAAAAACTCGGGAACTATGTCTTTAACTTCGTCGGTGATAAATACCTGGCGGCTGAACAGTTTGATCTTGTTCTTTTGAATTTCAAAATCATTTTTCAGTTTAGGAAAATATAAGACCCCTGTCAGGTTGAATGGATAATCTACATTAAGGTGTATCCAGAACAACGGTTCTTCAGCGAACGGGTACAGTTCACGGTAAAACTCAAGATAATCCTCATCCTTTAGTTCGCCGGGAGCCTTTGTCCAGATCGGAACGGTGTTATTAATGATATTGTCTACCTCGACTGTCTTGTATTTTGGCTGGCCTTTCTCATCTTCACCATCCTGGACAGATTCTTTTTTGGTGCCGAATTGAACAGGAACGGGCAGGAACTTCGCGTACTTATTTAATATCTCGCTGATGCGGTGCTCGTCCAGGAATTCCTTTGACTCTTCATTGATATAAAGAATAACGTCAGTGCCGCGCTCTGTCCGGTTTCCCTCAGTGATTTCAAAGGAAGTGCTGCCATCGCATACCCATTTGGCCGGTTCGGCGTCATCCAGGTAAGAAAGAGTTTGTATCTCTACCCTATCCGCCACCATGAACGCGGAATAAAATCCCAGTCCAAAGCGCCCGATGATCTCATTGGCATCTTTGGCTTCCTTGAACTTTTCCAAAAACTCAGTGGCCCCGGAAAAAGCGATCTGGTTGATATATTTTTTTATCTCGTCAGCTGTCATCCCGATACCACTATCGCTAATAGTAATGGTCTTAGCCCCGGAATTCACACTCACTTTTACCCTGAGTTCACCCAGGTCTTTATTATAATGCCCCAGCGCAGCAAGCCGTTTCACTTTCTGGGTAGCATCGACTGCATTACTGACCAGTTCCCGTAAAAAAATCTCATTATCCGAGTACAAGAATTTCTTGATGATCGGGAAGATATTCTCTGTATTAATCGAAATTGTTCCTTTTTCCTGCACCATATATTCTGGATTTAATTTTAGTCAGCCGCAAGATACAAGAGCTGTTCCAAAGCAGGATTATTTGCCAGATTGGCAGCGACGGTCCGGATAATCCCCGGAGTTTTTGGAGAACAACGTCAACACCCCTTAATTTTATGATCCTAATTAAGTTTTATGGGGAAAAAAATTGTTATAGTCTTGCTAATAGCAAGCCTTTGTTTTTCGTTTACTACCGGCACTAAAGATAAACGCGAGTATTACCAGGTTACGATTTATCACTTCCGAACCCCTGAGCAAAAACAGGAAATAGATAATTACCTGGAAAATGCCTGGCTCCCTGCCGTGCATCGCGCCGGGATAACTAATATTGGCGTGTTTTGTCCCATAGCTAACGACACTGCCGTTGATAAAAAGGTCGTGGTAATTCTTCCTGCAAAATCACTGGAGATAATAGCTGATCTGCCAGGTAAACTCCTGAAGGATGGAACATTTCAGTCGGCAGGCAGCAAATTCCTGGATGCTGCTTACAATGTACCGGCCTATAGCCGGATGGAGAAAGCGATCGCTTACGCTTTCCCCAAAGCCCCGCTGTTGCAGTTACCCAAACTGAATTCGCCCAGGGCTGACCGGGTATACGAATTCCGCAGTTATGAAAGCCCCTCCGAAAAAGTGTTCCGAAACAAGGTGCATATGTTCAATGAGGGAGGTGAGGTAGACCTGTTCAAAAGATTAAACTTTAATGCCGTTTTTTATGCCGAGGTAATAGCCGGTCCAAACATGCCGAATCTTATTTACATGACCAGCTTTGAGAATATGGCTGACCGGGATGCGCACTGGAAATCCTTTGGCGCTGATCCCGAATGGAAAAAACTTTCCACCGATTCGTTTTACCAGCATAACGTATCGAGAGTGGATATTACATTAATGAAAGCAATGGGCTATTCTGATTATTAATGCTATGTACCGCCTCATGTTACATTCTATTATTAAAATCAAATTTAAAAAAATGAAGCCTTTCAAATTCCCGGCATCCTTCCTGGCAGGAATGTGCCTTTTCATCTTCTCCTGCAATTCCGGCGATAGTGAAAAAAAGACGGAGGACACCCTAACTGACTCTTCGCAGCTAAAGTCAACCGAAACCAGCCAGGAAAACAAAGCTGCTGCCGCCAACGCCAGTCAACTAATGAACGTTGTCATTGTAAAACACAAGGTGGGCAGTTATTCCAAATGGAAAGCAGGTTATGATAGTCATGATTCAGCACGCGCTGCCAATGGTCTTTCCAATTATTTAATCGGGAGAGGAACGCCGGATTCAAATACTGTCCTGGTGATACTTCGGGCTGCCGACACTGCCAAAGCAAAAGAATTCGCCAACATGCCCGGACTAAAGGACGCAATGAAGAAAGCCGGGGTCATTGGTCAGCCATCCATTTCGATGGTTGATGTAGTCTGGACCAACCCTGCCAACGTCGATCAGCCCCAACAACTGTTGGTAACGCATAAGGTAAAGGACTTCGAATCCTGGAGAAAAGAATTTGAGGCTAGCCGGCAAGTCAGGACGGATGCGGGGTTGACAGACCTTGGATTTGGATACGGCTCGAACGATAACCACATGGTGACCGTTGCTTTTGCCATCAATGATCTTGCGAAGGCAAAAGCCTTACTCGCGTCCAGGGACCTTAAAGACAGAATGACCAAGGCCGGTGTTGAAGGAACTCCTGCTTTCTTTTTTTATAAAGTAACAGAATCGTATTAGGAAGTTTATCTTCCGATAACATCAACTGCTGATATTTGCGTCAGCAGTTTTTTTATTTATGGATGTTGCTTTCCGCCGGATAGCGGTTGATTCCGGCCGTTTGCACGCTCAAATGACCAACTTGCACGAAATCCATAAAACATAAACTGAACTGGCACTATTTTCGTATAGATAGAAAAGCACAAATAAGACAATGATGAAAACTTTACTTATACTTTTGGTAGCATCCGGTGTCGCAGCCTGGCTGGTGTTATATATCGTACGCCGGATCCAGAATAGTAAAATGCTGAGGAAAATCGCTTCCGAAGGTTTTGAAACAGCTGTTGACGTATTATATCCGAAAAAGAGAAGAACATTCCGGAAACTTAAGATCGGACCTGTATTACCGCAATAATGCGGGCTTCGCCTGCTTCCATATATACCGGCTTCGCTAACGCGGAGCTTTTTTATTTTAGCTATGCCCGTTGCCGAATGCAGTTTCAACTCCTGAACTGACGTTCGCGGTGATTTGTTAAGGGCAATGATTATCCCGGATTGTGGCAAAAAAATCCCGGCCGAAGCCGGGATAATATTGAAGAATTAAATCATATTGGTTGATGCCGGTCGTTACATGTCATCAGCTCACCTGTTTTTCATTCCTTGTGTGAATCTGGAAATAGATCCGATCCCCATCCTTTACCCGCGAAAGGATCACCTTGCTGAAGTCAGTGGCCGAAAAATTACAATGGCTGGACCTGGTCTTCATAGTTCCGCTGACATGCATCAGGATGCCATTTTCAAATTGTGTATCGTCGATTTTCAGATCGATACCCTTTGCCTTCATTTCTTTGACAAAATTCTCGAGGTCTTGCTGCGTTGTTTTCCTTGTAATTGTCACCAACACCTCGCCTTCCTCGCCAATGATATTTCCCTGGTCGTCGATCATAGCCATCGGTCTGCGCACCGGTGCCAACATCTCATTGTCTTCGATAGCAGGTACCGTGGTCACCTGACCCTCCAGGGGTGGTGAGACAGGAACCAGTGTCCCATACCTGGTCTCAAATTTCCTTTTCTCTGTTTCATTTTTCAGATCGTAGTCTTCTACCGTTCCATCCTTTAACCGAATATGTGCCTTACTCCCGGTAATTTCAAAATCATCGGAGATCCTGGACCTGTTCAATTCCTGCACTGCACTAACCTCTTCATAGACTCCAGGTCTCGGTGCCGTGGGTGCCTTGGGTGGTGGCGGAATGATAGCTCCATACTTATTTTCAAAATCTGCTTTCTCTTTTGGATTTGCGAGATCATATTTTTCCACCGTACCGTTTTTTAAGATAACGGTCGCTTTCTTGTCGGTGACATTGATGCTTTTGACATATTCGGGCAAATCCATGGGTACGGGCGGTGTTGGCGGTTCCGGGGGTGCGGGAGGCTCCGGCGGCGGAGGCAGTTCACCGTATTTATCATTATAGAGTTTTTCATTTCCTTTCCATTTTTTGAATGGGATCCTTTCCACCAGCTTTCCGTTCCTGTCTCTTATTACCACGGAGGCATTGCTGTTACTGCCGACAACTTCGATCGCATATCCTTTTTCATTAATATCCGGTATTGTATCGTCGAAGGAATAACTATCTCCCCCGGTTTTCACAACCTGTGGTGAAGACAGCTTTTGTTCGCCTGCAGATTTTTGATCCTGATTGCCGGTATCTGCTTTCTGCCCCGCGACCTGCCGGAAGGAAACGAGGATCACGGCCAGCAGCGGCACCAGGAAAAGAAACCGAAGCACGTGAATTTTTGTTGTTTTCATTTTGTTCATCATGGCTATACGTTTTTTTAATGAAGAAAAATTAAACTGGTTGGCTATACTATATTGTGCGTTGCCTATCACTTTCAGCAACAGGTATTGATATTCTTTTTTGTCGAAGCCATTCTGAACAACTTTATCGTCGGCTATGAATTCAAGATTCCTGCGGATGGCTGCTTTGATCAGCCAGGCAAATGGATTGTACCAATTGATCATGCAGAGTATTTCTCCCCAGACAATATCCATGGTATGTCTTTGCCGGACGTGCACGAACTCATGCCGGATGATCTCCTGCAATTCATTTTCCGTGTGCAAGGCCTCATTGATAAAAACGGCGTTACCGAATGAAAAAGGGATGATCGTTTTATCTACATGGTACAATTTTATGCCATTGTCCGAGATCAACCTGGCTTTGCGTCGCATACCCAGGAATGAATAAAAACGGGTAAGGAACCGCAATAACAAAAACACCGCACCGGCGATAATGGCGAACGAGATCCAATCCCATTTGCCATAGTCACTGAACCAGGTGGATGCAGAGTTATTTGATACTTCTCCAAGAACGGTCGTGTATTTTTGCACCGAAGGGATGATCTGTATTATGCCAGCCGAAGCAGTTTCGCTTTTTTCCAATACCGGTGAAATATTGATAAATGGGATAAAAAACGACAGCACCGAGTATCCAAGCAGGTACCAACGGTTGGAATTATAGAATGTGAGCTTTCGCAGGACAAAATGATAGAACAACCACAGGATGGCCAGGCAAAGCGATAATTTTACGAGATATTGTATCAGCAGCAACATAATTATTTTTTTGTATTCCAGAAAATATGTTCAATCGTTTGCTTCCAAATCAGCTATTTCCTTTCTCGATCATATTGATAATATCTTTTAATTCCTTTGCGGATAATTTTTTTTGTTCAACAAAGAAGTTCACAAGTTCTTTGTAAGAGTTGTCGAAATAATCTTTCACTACATTACCCATGAACTTTTTCTTGTACTCATCTTCAGTGATCGCGGGTTTGTACAGGTAAGCATTGCCGACCAAACGACTTTCGAGGTATCCTTTCTTTTCAAGATTTTTGACAGTTGAAGCCACCGTGGTATAAGGCAATGCTTCATCGAGGTGCTCCATGAACGCTTTTATATTGCCTTCGCCTGTTCGCCATACGGCCTGCATGGTTTCTTCTTCAGAATGGGTGAGTTTTTCCATGTTCTACGAAATTTTCGTAAATCTACGGAAATTTCGTAGAAAGCCAAATTTGTTTTTGTAAACGGCAAAAAAAGATGTTGACTGGATGCTGAGCGCTAGATGCTGGATGCAGGATGCAGTCCTTGAAAAGGTGTCATAGGGAGCGTAGCGAACAACGGGATGCCGCTTATTCTCTCGTCATTGCGAGCGGACCGAAGCAACTAAATGCTGCTTACTCTCACTCTCTTTTGCAGAGGGAGTTGGAAGGTGAGGCCGGGAGCCGGAGGGTGAGGCCATCAGATAAGTTCTTGCAATTTTTCTATCACTGCGTCGACTTCGTCTTTTGTATTATACTTACTGAATGAAAAACGGACAGGAACAAGTTTAGAGTCCTTTTTAATTGCCCGTATGACATGACTACCCACATCTGCCCCACTGCTGCAGGCGCTGCCACCGGAGACACAGACATGATTAATATCGAGATTGAAGAGGATCATTTCGGATTTTTCGGTCCTTGGAAAACCAACATTCAACACGGTATATAAACATTTGCCTTCCTGGTCGCCATTGAATTCAATGCCGCTGAAATTGCTTTTCAACTCACCGATCATATAGGTCTTCAGTGATTGGATGTACTGGCTGTCTTTCTCATGATTGGCCATTGCCAGTTCCAGGGCTTTGGCAAAACCCACAATGCCGTAAAGATTCTCTGTGCCGGCACGCATGTTTCTTTCCTGTCCGCCACCGAAAATAAAAGGCTTGATCCTGATAGTATCATTAACGTATAATAAGCCGACGCCTTTAGGCCCATGAAATTTATGGCCTGCCGCCGAAATAAAATGGACCGGGATCTTTTTGAGATCAACAGGATAATGACCAACCGTCTGCACGCAATCCGAATGGAAGATGGCATTGTATTTAAGACATAGATTACCCACAGCTTTTATAGGAAGAAGATTGCCGATCTCGTTGTTGGCGTGCATCAGGGTAACGAGACAACGTTGTTCTTTATGCGAGGCTAACTGGTTTTCCAGGTCCTCAAGGTCAACATGCCCATCGGGTAGCAATTTGACATAACTGCTGGTGACCTGTTTGCTTTGATCATAGTATTCAACCGTATGCAATACAGCATGATGTTCAATAGATGAAGTAATAATATGAGTACAGCCCAAGTCCCGGATGGCCGATAAAATCGCTGTATTGTTGCTTTCGGTGCCGCCACTGGTGAAGAATATTTCGCCCGGATGTGCATTTAATAGTTTGGCAACAGTCTTTCTTGCCGTCTCAATAGCCAACCTGCTCTCTCTTCCATAGGAATAAATGGAGGAAGGATTCCCGAAATGAGTGGTCATATAAGGGAGCATGGCGTCCAGCACTTCCTTGTCAAGCGCTGTAGTGGCAGCATTATCAAAATAAAGTTCATTTTTTAGATTTCCCTCCATTTTTTAACGTCGCAAAGATAATCAATGCCTGCGGGGCTGGAAAGATTTTGAGTGAATGGCAGCGATTTTTTGGTAAATGGTAGTCTATGATTTTAATGAGCTAATCCCCTATCGTTTTGTTAATTTCATAACTTCATAGGCAATAAGCTGTCATGAAATTACTGCTATGGCTGATCTATATCATCCCATCTACCGGCCTTAGCCAATCCATCGAATTCCGCCATTATAAAAAAGGCGAACATTTTCAATACCGGCTTACCACCGAATCATTCCGTAACAACCAACCAGATTCAAAAACAATATCGGTTTCTCATCACAGCATCGTAGTCGATTCGGGGCATTTGGTTGAAGAAATAAAATGGATAAGCAAAAAGGTTGTCGGCAAAGAAACAGCCCAGCTGGATTCCATAGCTCAAAAAGTACCTTCCTATAAGATCTCGCTAATGCCAGGCGGCCAGTTGAAATTGCCAGCCCTGTCAATCCCTGAAATGACTGGTGAGATCACTGACCTTAATACATTTTACGTGGCCGTATCACCGGCATTGCATGTTCATAAGCTGGATCCCCGGCATTTGTCTTTCCTTGATTCTGTGTTAAAAGGAAATTTCGCCGATGGCAAACAAATAATAAATGGCGAAGATTGTATACAGGTGAAACAACGGCTATTAATAAAAGATAAAAAAACGACAGTCGTAGAAACATCTTTCCTACCGCCTTACTACACCGGCATCATACCTTACATTGACACGATAGGCAAACAGTCATTTGAAATGCCGAATAATTTTCAAATGGTACGTAAAGGCTCTGGCGATAAAGTCAACCTGCTCTGGGGCGTCGAAAGATTCATCATCACCACCACGCTAGACAATCATACAGGTATGATCCTTCAGGCCGAAATGATCAACCTGCTGAACCTTCGAATGAGGTATAATTCGTCCCCTGACTTTAGCACTTACGATGCGGAAATCCCAGTGGTCATTAAAAGAGTCTTGCACCTCGAACTCGTTAAATAGCAATGGGAATTACGTAGACATTAGTTACATTTAGAGTTCAAATAATCACAGATGAACTACCCGGAGTTATCGACAAAAATCCAGGATCATATCCAGTCCCTTTTCAAGTCTCAAAAAGATAAGACGTTTATTTATCATAACCTGGAGCATACACAAAGCGTGGTGAAAGCAGCATCCCAGATCGCGAATCATTACCAGTTGAATGAAAAAGATTTCTTCATCGTGACCTCCGCGGCATGGTTTCATGATGCGGGTTATTTTGCCGACCCTTCCAACCATGAAGCCAAGAGTGCGGAAATGGCCTCGGCCTTCCTTCGCCTCAATGGCACTGACGAAGAAACCATCCAGGCAGTCATCAATTGTATTCTTGCCACCCGCATTCCCCAAACTCCAAAAAACAGGCTGGAGGAAATAGTTTGTGATGCAGACCTGTTTCATTTAGGAACCGACGATTTCCCGAAGAACAATAAGCTAATGCGTAAAGAAGCCGAAGCTAAACAGGCTATTAATATCAGCAAGGACGATTGGCGGAAAGGGACCATCAAGCTGTTTGAAATGCATCATTATTTCACCGATTACTGCCAGTTATTGCTGAACGACCAAAAACAGGAGATCCTGAACAAATTGAAAAACAAAGTGGCTGATAAAAAAGAAAACCAAAAAGAGAACACTGAGAAGGGCGGACAAAAAACGGCTGATGCGAAGAGCACTGCGGTGCCGGTAATCCCAATGGTTACCGATAATATTAATGCTATCCCCGGAATCCAGCCTCAAAAGACTAAAAAAGTAGAAAAAAATGCCAGGCCTGACAGAGGCATCGAGACAATGTTCAGGATAACCTCCGGGAACAACCAGCGATTGAGCGATATGGCGGATAACAAAGCACATATTATGATCACGGTGAACTCGATCATTCTTTCCGCCATCATCAGCTTGTTGCTGCGCAAGTTGGAGGAATATGATTTCCTCCGCTATCCCACTTATCTCATACTGGTCACCTGTGTGATGACCATTATTTTTTCGATCGTCGCTACCCGCCCCAGTCTTCCCGGAGGGAAATTCAGCCAGGCGGATCTCGACGAGAAAAAAGTAAACCTCCTGTTCTTTGGAAATTTTTACCGGATGAACCTTTCTGACTACACAGCCGGCATGTTACAGGTAATGAATGACCGGGATTTTTTATATGGTACGCTGATTAAAGACGTTTATTCGCAGGGTGTGGTGCTGGGCCGGAAATTCAGGTTGCTGCGCATATCCTACAATATTTTTATGTATGGCCTGATCACATCTGTGATCGCCTTTGTATTAGCCACCATCATTGCAGGAAAATAGTTTTTATTCAATAGCTGATCGTGGAGTATAGTTATTTCGACAGGGATATTAGCTGGCTTTCCTTTAACGAGAGAGTCTTGCTCGAGGCAGCCAAGGAAGATGTTCCTTTACTGGAGAGGATAAATTTCCTTTCTATCTATTCTTCCAATCTCGACGAGTTTTACCGGGTACGAATCCCCGCACTGACGGCTTTACAGAAAATAAAAAAAGGAGATGCAGGGACACCATTGCAGGAAGCCACGGGAAAAGTGCAACAACAGTTGGAGAAATATGGAGATATACTGACCCGCCAGTTGATTCCTTTATTAAAAGAAAAAGCTGTCCACCTCATTTATAAGGAGCCTATTCCCGAAAGTATTAAACGAACTACACAGGAATACTTTCTTTCGCAACTGCTGGCTTTTCTGCAGCCTATACGAGTTTCGGGCGCCGGTGATTTTTTCCCGGAAAGCAATAAATTATATATCGCGGCCGTGCTGGAGGAGAAAGAAGAAGAAAGAACATTCATCATTAATATTCCTTCCGATCAACTCCCTCGTTTTTTCGATACCCAAACCAATGGCATCCGTTATATCGTTTTTATTGATGATATCATTAAAGAAAATCTTCCCTTTATTTTTCCAGGTGCAGCGGTAAAGGGAGCTTATAGCTTCAAGATCACAAGAGATGCGGAACTGGATCTGCAGGATGAATACGAAGGTGATATCGCTGATAAAATTGAAAAGCAGATCGTCAAGCGAGACCAGGGTTTCGCTACCCGTTTCCTGTATTCTCCGGGCATGCCGGAACATTTACTAACACAACTTATCGCGGCTTTTAATTTAGCCAATGCCTCTGTCGTCGAAGGCGGAATGTATCATAATTTGAAAGATCTTTCCGGCTTCCCTTTAAAAGACCCCGATCTGGCTTATCCCAAATGGCCTCCTGCCCGGAAGAAGATCAATGGTGCGCAAAGAGTGTTCAGTGAGATCGCGGTAAACGATATAATGCTGCATACACCCTACCAGGATTATGAATTGGTGCTTCGCTTCTTCAATGAAGCGGCTATCGACCGGGATGTCGAGGAAATTTATGTAACGCTGTACCGCGTCGCCGGTGATTCGAGAATTGCCAATGCACTGATCAGCGCCGCAAAAAATGGTAAAGGCGTGACAGTATTTGTTGAATTAAAAGCAAGATTTGATGAAGCAAACAATATACGCTGGGCAAAAAAAATGAAAGAAGCCGGTGTCAGGATCATTTACAGCATACCCGGGTTGAAGGTCCACGCTAAGGTCGCCCTGGTCAAAAAGAAAAAGGATAAACGTACAAAATACTATGGGTTGCTGGCTACCGGCAATTTCAACGAAAGCACAGCCCGATTTTATACGGATCATATCCTGATGACGGCGAATAAGGAAATGCTGAGGGAACTGGAGTTGCTGTTTATTTATCTTGCCAAGCGAAAAAAATCTGCCAGGCACCACGATATTGCATTTAAGCATTTGTTGGTGGCCCAGTTTAACCTGCAGCAACGTTTCTTCGAGATGATCGACCGGGAGATACGATTTGCGCAACAGGGATTAAAAGCAGTTATTACGATAAAGCTGAACAATTTGGAAGAAAAACTGTTGATCAATAAGTTGTATGAGGCTTCCAACGCGGGTGTAACCATTAACCTGCTCATACGAGGCATCTGCAGGATAATTCCCGGTGTCACAGGTATGAGTGAAAATATCACCGCCAAGCGGATCGTGGACCGGTATCTCGAACACGGGCGACTATTCTGGTTTCACAATAACGGGCAGGAAGAAATGTATGCCGGCAGCGCCGACTGGATGAACCGGAATATCTATCGCCGCATCGAAGTTTGCTTCCCGATCTACGATGAAGCGATCAAAAAGGAATTGCAAGAAATTATTACGATACAATTAAAAGATACTGTTGCCGCAGTAAATATCACTGAACAATCCAATGACGCCATCGTCGCCACCGCGGAAGAAAAAATAAGATCGCAGGAAATTATTTATCAAATGTTGAAGCGTCATGAATAAGAATTATCTACTGGCCTTGCTCATAGTTGGTTTGTCCTGTTCGGGACAAAAAAAGGAATACAAAAGCCCGGCGGGTTATGATTTAAACAAACCAAAAAAATTTGTTATGCCCGAATCATTGCATGAGATATCGGGCATCAGTTTTTACAAGGGGAATAAAGACACTTTATATGCCGAGCAGGACGAACAGGGACGGTTGTATTACCTGCACCCGGGGGATAAAAAAGCTTCCTCTTCCAAATTTGCGAAGGCCGGCGACTATGAAGATATGGCCATCCTGAATGACCAGGTTATCATTCTGAAAAGTGATGGCAAAATATTCACCTTTCCTTTCACAGAAAGATCCCGTGACGAAATAACTGATACAAAAGAATGGAAAGGGTTGCTACCGGAAGGAGAATTCGAAGGGATGTATGCTGATGAAAAAAATAACCAGCTTTGGATATTATGCAAACACTGTGGAGACGATGAAACTACAAAAGCGATAACTGCGTATATGTTATCCATGCAGCCTGATGGTAGTCTTACAAAAGGTGCAAGCGCCACTCTCAGCGTAAAGACTATCGAAAAACTGACAGGCGAAGATAAATTCAAATTCCATCCTTCCGCGTTAGGCAGAAGCCCGGCAACCGGCCAATGGTTTATCGTTTCCGCGGTCAACAAAATGCTCGTTATCGCAGACAAGGACTGGAATGTGAAAGAAGTGTATCCTTTGGACCCTTCCGTGTTCCGGCAACCTGAGGGTATTGCATTTGACAACGAAAATAATCTGTATATTTCCAATGAAGGAGATGAATTGTCAGACGGGAATGTGCTTAAGTTCGTTTTCAAAAAATAAGGGCTTTAAAAACTGTTTATGCGAAAGTTTTGGATTGGCCTTATACCGCTATTCCTGTTGGAAGGCTTTGCGGCCGGCCAGGACAGCATACGACATCGGATCATTCTCATTGGCGATGCAGGTTTTATCAATAAGCAACAACAGGCTGTGATCTCTGATGCTGCATCGCGGATCATCTCCGGCCAAACTACTGTACTATTTCTCGGAAACAATATTTTTCCCCGCGGGCTTTCGTTCTCCGGTGACAGCATAATGGAGAAACAGGTATTGCAATCCCAATACCAGCCGATGCGCAGCAAAGGCGCCCCGGTATATTTTATTCCTGGTAACAGGGACTGGGACAATTCAGGCAGGAATGGTTTGTCTTCCGTCAGGAAACAATGGGAATATTTGCGCGGACAAAACGATCCTTTGCTCCAGTTGGTGCCGGCTAATGGTTGTCCCGATCCCGTGGAAATTAACATCAATGACCAGCTCGTAATTATTGTGTTTGACTCAGAGTGGTGGTTATTCCCTTACAGTAAACTCAATTTCGAAGCAGACTGCGATTGTACAACCAAAGAAGAAGTAGCTGCAAAACTCGACGATCTCTTTTTCAAAAACAGGTTTAAAGTAATCATCCTTGCTTCACATCATCCGTTCCAATCGTATGGTATCCGCGGAGGCAATTTTACCTGGAAGGATCATATTTTTCCTTTTACTGCACTGAATAAGAACTTATATATTCCATTGCCTGTCGTAGGGTCACTCTATCCGCTGCTTCGCAGGTCATTTACAAGCCCGGAGGATCTTCATCATCCTTTGTATAAGGAGATGATCAGGAAAGTAAATAATGTCTTTGGGAGTTTTCCCAATCTTACCTATGCAGCCGGACACGAACAGGGTTTGCAACTCATCAAAAGCAACCATCTGCAAATCGTCAGCGGTAGTGGCTCGCAGGCAAGCAGTGCGCTACGCAGGAAGAGTTCAGTTTTTGCGCAAGCTCAACAGGGTTATGTGACGATTGACCTGTTACCTAACAATGATACCAAATTCGACTACTACACTTACGGGGAAGCCGGGGCGAAAATTGCATTTTCTTACACTCACCCTTACCAGGACCTGAAAACGCAGGAAGAAGCATCCTATGAGGCCATAACAAAAGACAGCATTGAAGTGAGCGCCTATGCTCCTTATGATCATGTTAGCGGTTTGCACAGGAACATATTCGGCGAAGGGTATCGTAAGGAATGGGGAGTACCTACCAAATTGCCAGTAATCAGGATCTCAGAATTAAAAGGCGGGCTGACACCCTATAAACGTGGAGGCGGGCACCAGACATTGTCGTTGCGGTTAAAAGATAAGGATGGAAAAGAATGGGTGTTAAGAAGCATCGAAAAGTTTCCGGATGTCCTGCTCCCCGAGGGACTGAGAGAAACATTTGCCAGGGATATCGCAAGAGATGCCATGTCTGCTCAACATCCTTACGGTCCGCTCGTCGTGCCGATTCTTGCCAATGCAGTTCGTGTGCCTCATGCAAATCCGGTGATTGGTTACGTAGCGCCCGATAAACAACTGGGCATTTATCAAAAAACGTTTGCCAACAGGCTCTGCCTGCTTGAAGAACGGGAGCCCTTCGGTAATTCAGACAATACCCCGGAAATGCTCCAGAAGTTGAACCAGGACAACGATAACAGCGTTGATAGTGTCGCTTTTTTCAGAGCCCGGTTGCTCGATCTCTATCTTGGTGACTGGGACCGTCACGATGACCAGTGGCGTTGGTATGATGAGAAAAAAGGAAGTGAGAAAAAATATATCGCGATACCGCGTGACCGCGACCAGGCTTTTTACCGGAATGGAGGATTTCTTCCGCGGATCGCATCTACGCGGGCGATTGCTCCTTTCCTGAGAGGTTTCCGCGCGGATTTCAAGAAAACCAATGAATTCTTTTTGAACGGGCAAACTCTTGACAACAGGTTTCTCAATCAACTGGATCATGAAACCTGGATCAAAATATCTCATGAATTCTCAGCAGCGCTAACTGACAGTGTATTGGAAACTGGCCTGAGCAAACTTCCACCGGAATCCTATCGCCTGAGACATGATGACCTGCTTAATAAAATGAAAAAGCGCCGTGATCATCTTGCTGACGCAGCCGAAAAATATTATTTCTTCATCAACAAGATCGCCGACATACGTGTATCAGATAAGAATGAGCTGGTGGAGATCAGCGACGCGACGGGCGGCGGGGTTTTACTGACGATCCATAAACTCACGAAAGAAAGAAAAGTAAAAGAACAATTATATTCAAAAGTCTTTACTCCCTCCGTTACCAAAGAAATAAGACTCTTTATTGGTCGCGGAGATGATAGTGTAGTGGTGAATACCCAACAAACTTCTATTAAATTCAGGATTGTCGGCGGTGAGGGTAAAAAAGATTATAACGTGATCAAGGCTGGCAGGAAGATGCATGTTTATGGCAAAGAGACAAATGTTTTTTTTGACGGGATGAGTTATAAGATCAAAAAACATTTATCGAATGACAGCGCCAATACAGCCATTTTACCTACGCGCCGGTATAATGTTACCGTGCCCATGCTGCTGGTTGGGCTGAACCCCGATGATGGCTTGCTTTTTGGATTAAGTTTCAAACATACACACCAGGGATTCAGGAAGCTGCCTTATGCAAGTGTCCAGCAGGCTGGCTTTGCTCATTCTTTTTCTACCAGGGCCTATCGCTTCAATTATCATGGCGAATGGCTTGGCTATAATGGCAAGCCCGATTTTATCATGCAATTGGTCGCAAGGGCCCCGAATAACACGCAGAATTTTTTTGGACGCGGCAATGAAACCGAATTCGAGAAAACCGAAAATTATAAAAAATACTACCGGGCCCGGTTCACCATTTACCAGGCTGACCCGGCAGTCAGGTGGCGAGGTGATAAGAATTCATTTTTCAGCATCGGTCCTTCACTGCAGCATTACTCGTACGATCAGGAGGAAAACAAAGGCAGACTTACCTCTGATCCCTCGCTTATCGGTTCTTATGATAGTAGTACCCTTGATAAAGCCAGGACGCACCTGGGTCTTGTCATCAATTTCATTAGGAACCGGAAAAACCATCCGCTGCTGCCAGGCTGGGGTTCTTATGTGCATATACTTGTACAGGGATATATGGGGCTGAATAGCTATTCCAAATCATTTATCCAGATTATTCCAGAAATAGCACTGTATAAATCACTGAACCTTTCTCAAACCATCGTGCTGAGTGAAAGATTAGGCGGAGGTATTACACTGGGCAATACAACTTTTTACCAGTCATTATTCCTGGGCGGTCATCAAAATTTGCAGGGTTATCGCCAATACCGGTTTGCTGGACAGCACTCTATCTATAACAACCTCGAATTAAGAATCAAGCTGGCCGAGTTTGCCAGTTATATCCTGCCCGGGCAGTTCGGCTTCACCGGTTTCTATGATATTGGCCGGGTTTGGGAAAAAAATGAAGATTCCCACAAATGGCATAACGGGATCGGTGGAGGATTTTATTTTGCTCCGGCACAATTAGTAGTTTTGCAGTTGGTTGCTGGCTTTTCTGTCGAAGGTTGGTATCCGAATTTCACGATGGGTTTCAGGTTTTGACCAAACCTGTATCATCGATCTCGCCATAGCCCGTTCACATGTGGCAAATTGCTAATCAATACCTGATCATATGCAACATAAGATTATTTCGATTCCCGACATATATGATCCGGCGATACCAAGGCCGGCCATTACTCTTACATTTAAACCATTCCTGGATTACATCCGCGAGCGAAAGAATGATGTACGCAGCATTAAAACAGAAATTTACGAGCTCATTCTGCGACGCTTTGAAAAATATCCCGAACTGGAAAGGGAAGTTAAAGTAGAAGATACAGGCAAATACAAGGACCTGCTTGACCTTCTGTATATCGCTTTGTCAACTGTTGTTGAAGATGAAAAAAATGTGCTCTGGGGTCTTTCTGTGCCCGTAACGCCTGCCATCTTTTATGGTTCCGATCCTTTGTACAATCTGCTGACAGAATCCATGACAGAGCAGGTAAACCCAGCGATGTTCCCCGACGCCAAAGAACTTTACAGGGAAAAAAGTTCCATGCTCTACTCCTTTCTCCTGGACCAGTTCTATAATCTAAATTCTAACAAAAAGACTGAGATGATACATAAGATATTTGACAAGGAATGCTCTCTTGTCAAATACTTCCGCGTGAACCTGGATACCCGGTTTGTAAAGGCTACTGCTGAACAACCGTTACCCGAGATCAGCCCCGAATTATTGCACGGTAACCTGGCAGAAGATGTCGTCTCGGAAGCCTTGGAAAAAAAATTACCGCTCAATCTCTTTCGGTTCTCCGGTTTCTCGATCATTACAATTACGGATGTGACGACAGACTACGCGCTGGAAAAGATAAAAGATATCCTGGTTAATAGTCATGGCAAGGCCGATGAAATAAGCAATGGCCAGGTTGTTCAGTCATTGAAATCGATCACAGGCTCAAATGAATTGGAATTTACCCTGCTGCCCCTGTTCCGTGTGAATAATAAGTTCGTCGAAGATATTGATGCTTATTGTCACAGCATCATTTTTAGCGTTGGCAAGGAACAGGGAATGGGCAAGAATTTCTTTCTTCCTCTTATCGAAAAGTTCATCGCAAACCCAAAGGCTATCTGTTTCAAAGACCTTGAAACGATTGCTCCTTCGACAAACCAGGTTGGCGAATTGCTGAGATCTGCCGGGCTGAAATCATATGCGTTATTGCCCGTATATTTCAACAACAAGCTGACAGGCTCGTTTGAAATTTATACAAAACGCAAGGAGTTGCTTGACGAGAGAATTTTTGCCAAGATAGAATTGGCCATGCCATTGATCGCACAGCTAATGCGCAACAGTGTCGAAGAGTTTGAAACGCGAATCAATGATACGATCCGCGGTAAATTTACATCGTTACAGCCTTCGGTCCAATGGAAATTCAATGAAGCTGCCTGGGATTATATTTATCGTTCGAGACTTGAAGGGAAGCAGGCTGAAGTGCAGAAAATAGGTTTTAAAAATGTTTATCCTTTGTATGGCGCCGTAGATATCAGGAATTCAACTATTGAACGTAACCGCGCGGTATTGCTGGACCTTCAATATCAATTTGACAGGCTGCATGAATTACTTCACACATTGAAGGAAAAGATAGGGTTTGGCCTGATTGATGAATTCATTTTCAAATGCAACAAATGGCAAAATATCATCCAGGGAATTTTTACGACCAACGATGAGATCCGCCTGAATCAGTTCCTGGCCGAAGAAGCGCATCCTTTTCTCAATCATTTCAAAGATGCCAATCCTGACCTGGCTCCTGTGATAAATGCCTACTTCGAAGTCATTGAACCAGGAAAAGGAAAGGCCTGGCAGTACAGGCAGCAATTGGAAGATTCGATGCAGGCGATCAATAATGCAGTGAATAACTATCTCGACCTGATGAATGCCGAACTACAAAGGGCCTATCCCTGCTATTTTGAAAAATTCAGAACGGACGGTGTAGAATATGATATCTATATCGGCCAATCCATTTCCCCGGACAAACTTTTTGACATTGTTTACCTGAAGAATCTTCGTCTATGGCAGCTTACCTCTATGGCCGCTATTGCCAAGTTATCTGCCGCGCTGGTTCCCAAGATCAAAGTGCCACTGGTGACAACGCAGCTTATTTTTATCTATTCCAATACGATTGATATCAGTTTCCGGAATGACGAGCGAAGGTTTGACGTCGAAGGAGGTTACAATATCCGTTATCACATTATTAAAAAAAGAATTGACAAGGTAACTCTCAGGAATTCCAGGGAAAGGCTGACGCAGCCGGGCAAAATATCCCTCATTTATTTCAACCAGAAAGATGCAGACGAATACATTTCTTATATCCAGCACCTGCAGGAGAGAAAGATCTTATGCGACGACCTCGAGTATCTTGACCTGGAAGAACTGCAGGGTGTAAGCGGGTTAAAGGCGCTTAGGGTTGGAGTAAATACGTCCGACGATACGCATTTGCAGAACGTTTCCTCTTCTTACCAACCCGCGGTTACGCAATAATAATTTTTTCCGGCTTACCGGAAGAAGTAAATTTAACCGGGCAAATTCATTGCGCCGGTAAATTGTGCCCTGCCGGCAAACCTCAAATACTATTTCTTTATGCAAAAGGAAAACCAGACCTGCAGAAGCAATTCTCAAAATCTCCATGAGAGCCGGCGAAACTTCCTGAAGCAGACAACAGCTGTTGCTGCACTGGCAGTAGCTTCCCCGGTAATTGTCAAAGCTGCGGAAAATGATGAAAGGATCGCCGGGCTATTTGAAAAGATACCCCTACAGATAGAAGTCAATGGCGTGGCGCATAAACTGGATATTGAACCGCGGGTGACCTTGCTCGATTTCTTACGGGAACATTTACATCTCACAGGCACCAAGAAAGGTTGTGACCACGGACAATGCGGAGCCTGCACCGTGCATGTTGATGGCAAACGCATCAATTCCTGCCTTTCCCTGGCGGTAATGAACGAGGGAAAAAAAATAACTACGATTGAAGGTTTGGCAGATGGAGATAAGCTTCATCCCGTCCAGGAGGCATTTATTGAACACGACGGTTTCCAATGCGGCTATTGTACACCGGGACAGATAATGTCGGGTGTGGCCTGTATCAACGAAGGTCATACCGGCAGCGAAGATGAAGTTCGGGAATTCATGAGTGGGAATATTTGCCGCTGTGGCGCTTATCCCAATATCGTGGATGCAATTATGAAAGCTAAAAACGGAGGGCAATAATCATGATCAATTTTGAATATTCCAGGGTATCATCGATAAAGGCTGCGATAGATATGGCAGCCAAAAATCCAACAGGCGGATTTATTGCGGGCGGTACCAACCTGGTTGACCTGATGAAAAAAGGAATCATGTCGCCCACACGGCTGATCGATATCAATAACCTGCCGTTGAAAGATATCAGGGAAACAGCAACGGGCTTAACTGTCGGAGCCCTTGTAATCAACTCCGACCTCGCGGAGAACGAGATCGTCCGGAATAATTATCCATTGCTGGCAATGGCATTGAGAGCTGGCGCTTCGCCCCAGTTGAGAAACATGGCCACCCTGGGAGGCAACATGATGCAGCGTACCAGATGCACTTATTTTTATGATACCGCGATGCCCTGTAATAAGCGGCAACCGGGAAGCGGGTGCGGAGCATTGCAGGGATATAATCGCATGCATGCCATTTTTGGCGCCAGTGATACATGTATTGCAGTTCATCCCAGCGATATGTGTGTGGCACTGGCCGCATTGAATGCGACGGTAACTGTAAACGGCCCTAAAGGGGAAAGAAAAATCGCATTTACCGATTTCCATCGTTTGCCGGGCAATAATCCTGAAAAAGACAATACCCTGTTAAAAGGTGAATTGGTAACAAGCATAACCATTCCCAAAAATTCATTTGCTAAAAATGTATACTATTTAAAGATCCGGGACCGGGCCTCTTATGCATTTGCATTGATATCGGTTGCTGCCGCGCTGGAATTAAATGGTAATACTATCAGGAATGCAAGGCTTGCAATGGGTGGAGTGGCACATAAACCCTGGCGGTTGGTTGAATCGGAAAAATTCCTGATTGGTAAGGCGGCGACAAAAGAAAATTTCGATAAAGCAGCGGAACTGGCGATGAAAGGAGCGAAAGCTTATGGGCATAATAATTTCAAGTTGAAGATGGGGAAGGTTGCAGTTGCAGAGGCGCTCACTAAAGCGGCGGGCTGACCCACCCCTACCCCTCCGAGGAGGGGAGTCGTGCTATTGGAAGAGTTCTTACAGAATCGAAGGCGGTTGAAAAGGAAAGAGAAGATCTTTCTATCGTGGAATCATCAGGTTTGAAAGAGACAAAAACGTTCAGATTCCAGGTTTTTCTCGTTGTTAGTAGAAGCAGATTGAGAAACTTGGAGTCAAACGCGAGATGAGTAAGCGATGAGAAGAAAGATCATTCCTTATAATTCGTATCTAAAAAAATATGCAAAAAAACTTCGGAAGACTATGACGTTTTCCGAGGTCAGGTTGTGGAATGAACTAAAAAATGGCCAGATGATGGGCTATGATTTCGACAGGCAAAGAATGATTGGAAAGTACATAGTCGATTTTTATTGTAAGGACCTGAAATTGGCATTGGAAGTTGATGGTATTACCCATCTTGAAGAACAGGTGGCTGTGCGCGACTCGATAAGGCAAAAAGAGCTGGAAAGCACCGGAGTAAGTTTCCTGAGGTTCGACGCTTTACTGATAATTAATAAGGTGGAACTACCGCTAAGGGAAATTGAAGAATGGATTCAGCTGTTCGAACAAAAGAATGGTGTAGGTGAATTTGTAAAAAGAAAAAGGTTAGCGCTGGAAAAACGCAGGTTAGGAAAGGGATAAATGAAATCGCTGTCAAAAGATTTTCTCAATACTGTCGATATAAATTTTTTTATGGATAAAGCTATCTCAAACGACTCGCCAAAATTCATTGACCGTGTCGATGCCGTTCAAAAAGTAACCGGTACGGCGAAATATTCCGCTGAATACGATTTTCCTGGAATGGTCTACGGCGTATTATCCGAAAGTACCATTGCCCGGGGAACCATAACGGCCATAGATACAAAAGCTGCTGAAAATGCACCCGGCGTACTCGCGGTGATCACTCACCTGAATTGTCCTAAGCTACCTGGCTATGAATCCACCGCGGCAGATATTGCCAAACGCCCGGAAATCAATCGCGGGTTTCGTGTCTTCCAGGATAATATCGTGCGATTCAGCAATCAGCCTATCGCAATCGTCGCAGCAGATACATATGAAAGAGCAGTATACGCTGCCTCACTGGTGAAGGCGACTTATAAAAAAGACGAATCCCATACGGATCTCAATGAAGCGATGAAAACCGGCAAACCGGTTGAAGGAAACAATTTTAAAGATTATATCCGTGGCGAAACAGATGCCTGGAAAACTGCAGACGTGAAGATCGATGTGGAATACCGGATGCCGCTTGAGGTTCATAACCCGATGGAAATTCATGCCCTCACTGTTAAATGGGAAGGTAATGATAAACTGACCGTGTATGAAAAAACACAGACCTTAAGCAGTACACAACAAAGTATAGCCCGTGCATTTGGATTAAAGAATGAAAACGTTCATGTCATTACACAATTCATAGGCGGCGCTTTTGGGTCAGCCTTCAATACCTGGCCTCATTCTATTGCTGCATTGATCGCTGCAAAAAAGACCGGGAGGCCCTTAAAACTTATGCTTACCAGGAGCGAAATGTTTACTATGGTAGGTTACCGTCCCCAGGCAATACAAAGACTGGCGATGGGTGCGTCAAAAGACGGGAAACTCACCGGCATCTTGCATGAGGCTACGGCAATGACCGCTTCATACCAGGTATTCACGGAGGGGATCGTCAATGGTTCGCGTTCGTTATATGTTTGTCCCAATGTGACCACTCGTTACAAAGTTTATCCTCTCGATCTCAGCCAGCCCACGTGGATGCGTGGCCCCGGCGAAACCACCGGTGCTTATGGTCTTGAATCAGCGATGGATGAAATGGCCTATGCGTTGAACATGGACCCTATTGAGTTCCGTTTAAAGAACTATGCTGAAACAGATCCTGAGTCCAGTAAACCCTACTCGAGCAAGTTTTTGAAAGAAGCGTATCAATTGGGCGCTGATAAAATAAAGTGGAACGACCGTAATCGCGAGCCGCGTTCCATGAAAGACGGGGACTGGTTGATCGGTTATGGCATGGGTTCAGGTATTTTCAGTGCCTGGAGAGGCGATGCCAAAGTCTCGGCTAAATTCTTACAGGATGGTACCCTTGTGCTGCAATCGGGCGTAACCGATATGGGACCGGGCACCGCTACATCTATGACCAAGCTGGCTTCCGACATATTTGGAATTCCACCCAGCCGCATAAGGTTTGAACTGGGAGATTCCAACCTTCCGCCAGGGCCGTTCCAGGGAGGTTCAGGCACCACGTCTACGTTAGGCACTGCCGTGCATAATGTATGTATGAATGTGAGAAAAAAATTAGCTGACCTGGTCAAAGACAATCCCAGCTTCCATACTGAACTTATTCATTCTGTAAAACCGGAAGATCTAGTTTATGAAGACGGCTATATGATATTGGCATCTGATCGTTCCAGGAAAATAAGTTATGCAGACGCTATGAAATCTGCTGGCATTCCGCAGATTGAAATGTTGGAAAGCTCACCCAGTAATCCAATGGCCAATCATACTGCTTTTTCTTATGCAGTTCATTTTGTGATAGTCAAAGTGCACACAGCAACCGGGGTTGTGAGAGTGACAAGAGTGGTTTCGGCAGTAGATGCAGGAAAGATCGTGAATTATAAAACGGCGGAAAGCCAGATCATCGGCTCTGCTGTCGGAGGGATCAGCATGTCACTGATGGAAGAAGGTGTGGTCGATCATCGTTATGGACGTTGGGTCAATAATAATTTCGCTGATTATCATGTTGCGGTAAATGCCGATGTACCCAAAGTCGAAGTGATCTTTGTCGATAAACCTGATCCCATATTAAATCCTATAGGTTCGAAAGGAATGGGTGAGGTTGGGTTGGTAGGCTTTGCGGCGGCTGTGGGCAACGCGGTATTTCATGCTACAGGAGTAAGGATCAGAGAGCTACCGATTACACCAGATAAATTGTTAGTGGCAATCAGGTGACCGGTTTATAAACAGTCACAACCATGACAACAACAAAAATCTTAACCAACACTATTTATTTTGGAGGACTTATCGCTGTAATAGTTCTAGACCTGAACAATTTTCAATTTTATTATGGAATTGTGTTCGTAGCTATTCAATTTGTTTTTATTGCTGATGAGTATATTACTACCAACAGGACAATTACAAATGAAGCATATCTTATCAAAAAGAACTCATCTTTCACTTTGACAGATTTGCTTTTAGCAATCCCCATAATGATTGTGCTTTTTGTAGCCCTTAATCTTTTGTTCAAGTGGTTTAGCACAAAATATTTAGTGACGTATATTTCAATTAGTATTCTTTCCTTTATAATTCAATTCTTAATAGTGAAAGCCAAAAGCACAGCAACCTTGTTAATTGACAAGAACAATCTGATCATTAACGACCTGTTCTTAAAAACCTATAATTTGGAAACACTGACAAGCTTAAGGTTTGATGATTTTGATGAAACTTATATCGCTGAATTTACCAACTCCAAAAAAATTGAGATTAAGCACGACGATTATAAGCAGGATGACTTAAATAAATTCATTGCAGTTATGACAACAAAAAGTAAATGCAATGTCGTTCTATCTGACAATATTAAAAATGAAATAGCTGTTGCTGACGTGAGATTTGACCCTATGGCTGGCTGACGAATGAATCCTGCTCTATCGCAAACTGCCGGCTCCGTACTATCGACTAGCGACTATTGACTATCGATAGACAACCGATCACATAAATTCTTTGATATCCTGTATCAACCTAAGCGCAATATTATTCGCTTTCGATTCAAAATCACTCTCAGCATAGATACGAATTATCGGCTCTGTATTGGAACTGCGGAGATGCACCCAGTCATTGTCGAATTCGATCTTTAAACCATCTTCGGTATTGACAGGGTTATTCTTATATTTCTTCCTGATATTCTCAAAAATACCGTTCAGGTCGAACCCGTTTTCCAGTTCAATCTTATTCTTGGAGATAAAATAGTCGGGATAAGTGCCACGAAGCGACTTAATGCTTTTCTTATATTCAGCAAGATGCGTCAAAAACAAACCGATACCTATCAAAGCGTCGCGTCCATAATGAAAATCGGGAACAATGATTCCACCGTTTCCTTCGCCCCCAATCACGGCATTCACTTCCTTCATTTTTTTTACCACGTTCACCTCTCCTACTGCCGATGGAGTGTATTCGCCGCCGCGCTTGATCGTAACTTCTTTCAGCGCCTTGGTGCTGCTCATGTTGCTGACTGTATTGCCTTTTCGTTTGCTCAACACATAATCTGCAATAGCTACCAGCGTATATTCTTCGCCGAACATGCTACCGTCTTCGCAAACAAAACAAAGCCGGTCCACATCCGGGTCAACGGCGATGCCCAAACTTGCTTTTTGTTTGACAACTGCGGCACTTAATTGTGCGAGATGTTCAGGCAATGGCTCGGGGTTATGGGCGAATTTGCCATTTACTTCACTGTTCAATACCACCACGTCTTCAACTCCAAGCGCTTTCAGCAATGCCGGCACATAGGTAGCTCCAGTTGAGTTGATCGCATCCACTACGATCTTAAACTTCTGCCGGCCGATGGCTTTAGGGTCCACAAGCGGGTATTTTACAACAGCGTCAATATGTTTTTGTAAATAGCTATTGTTAATCGTTACTTCGCCCAGTTTATCCACGCCAACAAAAACAAAGTCTTCTGCTGCCGCCTTTTTCAATACCTGCGCGCCTGTTTCGGCCGAAATGAATTCGCCATCGCTGTTCAGTAACTTCAATGCATTCCATTCTTTTGAGTTATGGCTGGCTGTAAGGATGATTCCTCCGGCTGCGTTTTCCATTTTAACAGCGATCTCAACCGTAGGTGTTGTGGAAAGGCCGAGGTCGATAACATCTATACCCAGCGCTGTCAATGTGCTTACCACCAGGTCGCGGACCATGGCGCCACTAATGCGGCCATCCCGACCCACTACTATCCGGGGGCTATCGCCCTTCGCTATAATGCTGCCATAAGCAGCCGTGAATTTCACGATATCAACGGGAGATAAATTTTCGCCTGGCCTTCCTCCTATTGTTCCCCGGATACCGGATATACTCTTGATCAATGCCACGGTGGTAGATTTATTTTGGGACAGCAAAAATACGGTTTTCGGGTCCAATTAGGTTTTATCCTCGTTCAAGAAATGAATCATTCCGAAATTTCATGCCGATAACCGCCTAAAAGCTTAGGAGCCTAAGTTTCATAAAGCCGGAGTTTCGCTTAATTAAAGATTTTTCCCCCTTAAACCCTTAACCCTTTAAACCTTTCAACCTTTCAGCGACTGCTCCTTACATTTGTCGAAATAATAATGTATGGCGCACCGGGAATGGTTTGTTGACTGGTTTGATTCGCCTTTTTACCATAAGCTTTATTTTGAACGGGATGAACAGGAAGCAGAAACTTTTATACGTAAACTGGTTTCTCATTTGCAGATAAAGCCGGGTAGCCGTGTGCTGGATGTCGCCTGCGGCCGGGGACGTCATAGCAAAATACTGGCTTCAATGGGTTTTGATGTCACAGGCATCGATCTTTCACCTAGTAGCATTGAATACGCCAAACAATTCGAAACCGACAATCTCCAGTTTTTTATCCATGATATGCGATTGCCTTTCTGGGGAAATTATTTTGACTTCGCTTTTAATTTTTTTACCAGCTTTGGCTATTTCCGCACACGTCGCGAACACGATGCTGCTATGAGGACGATATCGCGAAGCCTGAAACCGGAGGGCATATTCATCCTCGATTACCTCAATGTCCATTATGCCGAAGATCATTTATTGCCCGGGCTCACCAAACATTACGGTGGTACAGTCTATGACATCCAGAAATGGGACAATGAATCTCATTTCTATAAAAAAATAAATATAACCGATGCTTCATTAAAGGAACCACTGGAGTTTACAGAGATCGTGTCGAAATTTTCACTTGGTGATTTTACCGACATGCTGAGTTACCAGGGCATGCAGGTCGAAGAAGTATTTGGCGACTACCAACTGAACCACTACGATGTCAGGGATACACCTCGTCTTATTGTTGTCGCCAAAAAAGCCGGTGAACAGAAAACGGACAAAGAAAAAAGACTATATAGTGATGGGAGAAAAACAGACGCCTTAACTTAATCCTTCTTATTATTCATAATTAAATACCTCGCTGTTTCAAAAAAGGCGTTGGTGAATTCGGACATCTTTTTTTCGATCGAATCCCGTTGAGCCTTCGTATAAGAGATGCTGTTGTATTTAACAGGCACCAGCTGACCGTCGGGGAAATTGAGATCCCGGGTAAAATAAAACTCATCCGTTACAATACCGATACGACCCGCCGTATTCGTAATAAAGGCAAAATTATTTTTCTTTGCCGGGTCAAGAATATCGCGACCCAGTGTTGTGTTTACGTAAGGTTGCTGTACCATACCCGCCAGGGTTGGTAACACGTCAATCTGCGAAACCACCTCGCTCCTCTTTTGCGGTGCAAGGATATACGGAGCATAAAATAGCAACGGCACATGTTCATCGGTCAGCCGGTAGTCCGTCCAGGCATTCGGGTACATTTCATTGGCATTTCCGGCTACCCCATGATCCCCGACGAACACAAAGATGGTATTGTGAAAATATTGCTGTTTTTCCGCAGCCTCGATAAATGTCCTGAAACAATAGTCAGCATACCGGAAAGCGTTGAACTCATTCAATGATTCAAATCCATATTTACGCAGATCATCATCCGCTACCACTATTTTCTGGAAATCTGTATCGTTCTCCGGGATCATATAGGGACGATGGTTGTCTGAGGTCTGTATGATCGCAAAAAATGGCTTGGTTTCCTTTTTAAATGTTTCATTAGCCTCGAGAAACAGGTCTTTATCACTGATTCCCCACACATTTATTTTAGGTAATGTAAAACTTTTCTCAGTGTGCATCTGAAGCCCGTCGATATTCTTCAATAACCCTTCAAAATTGTTGAATTCGGGATTTCCTCCAAGGAAATAATGTTTATCGTACCCTTCAAAATTATTGATGATCGTATGCTGTTCGACGGCCTGCGGATTCTGAGTAGAGAATTTAAACAGTTGCGCATCGGGTATGCCCGTCAACAATGCAAACAAACCTCTCGCAGTTGAAAAATGTGGCGAAAAACAACGCTCGAAAAAAATCCCCCTTTCAGTCATTGACTTGAAATATGGAGTTGTGTTAAGCCGGTTGCCACTCATGCTGCTTTTATACATGCTGAAAGATTCGCACATCACTAATACAATGTTTGGATGGCTTTCCAGAGCCATGCTGCCGGGAAACACCTCACGGCGATAGGAGAATTCGTTCTGTGGCGGCAATTGCAACCATTCCTTCATCAGGGGGAAGGCCGCCCTTGCTTTTTGTTCGTTGTATTCCGGTGATCGCAGTTTGAGAGTGGAAAAAAAATTTTGCAATGGATTAATCGCCACGTAAGCCTTGAAACTATCCTTAAACTTAAAGCAATCGTCTCTTTTCAGTGGGGGCCACGATAATTTTCCATAAACTAAAAGGCCTAGGATGATCGCTGTCACAATAAAATACTTCCTCCGGTAAGGTATACCCAGGCCATCGGTCTGGTTGATCACCCTCCAATGACTGCGGTGATACATCCAGCGAAACAATAGCACAGCCACCAGCAACCCAAGGACCATCCAGATAATAGGGTAAGTCTGCCATACCATTTGTATCATGATACTGAAGTCTTCAAAAAAATTCATGGTGCCTGCATCAATCCTTGTCTGGTTATACGAGAAACTTCCAAAATCGGCGGCAAAGAAGAAAAAAACAATAAAAGTAATCACGGCCAGGTACCAGGTCCACCATTTTTTATTCCGGGCAGCATAAAATGGAGACAACGAAGGAATCATGCTGATGATGACGATCGGCAATAAAATGATCGCAATCCATCTCAAGTCGTACTGGACGCCCATCAGGAAAGAAGGAACCAGGTCAAAAAAAGAAAAATCCCTGGGTTTGAAAATGAAATAAGTAATAAATCTGAATAATGTAAAGATCAACAGGAAGATCAGGAAAAGATTGATCATCCACAGGATCGTTTTTGGAATTTTATATTTTACCAGAATCAGGTTCGTAAAAAAGAGTACAAAAGAATAACATTTATCCGGCTTTTGCAAAGGCTGGGTGTTAAAAAGGAAGCACGGAATTGGATCAAAGCCTCCGGGTTGTTTTACCAGATCCGGTCTCAACAATCCCTCTACGCGTTCTCCGCGGTTTTCCAGGGCCACCAGTATGAGTTTGAAAACTGCAGAGCCGCTATCATTAATTAGTTCCTTTTCGGCCCGCTGCGTATCCCCTTCGCTGCCTGCTGACAGGCAGGTCAGCGGGTATATCTCTGAATACCTTTGCCTGAATGTAACTTCCAATTGATATTTTTGTCAAATATGTTTTACCTGCTTCAATCAGGATTATTGCAAAGGCTTGACGAATGGGATAAATGGTTGTTCTTAAAAGTGAACAATGGGATGAGCAATCCTTTTTTTGACAACCTGATGCCCTTCATGCGAAATGGAATGAACTGGGCTCCGCTCTATCTCTTTCTTGGCATATTTGCGATCATCAATTTTAGAAGCAGGGGAGCCTGGTGGTCTTTATTCTTTGTGGCAACGGTGGCGCTGGCGGACCTCGGTGGTAATAATTTGTTCAAACAAAACTTTCATCGACCGCGACCCTGTTTGGCGCCAGATCTTGCACTCCAGGTTCGGCTTCTGATCAATCAATGTACTGGAGGTTCCAGTTTTATATCCAATCATGCCGCCAATCATTTTGCAATGGCGACTTTTTTCTTCATCACATTCCGGGACGTGTTGCCAAAATGGGCCTGGATAGGTTTTGTTTGGGCAGCGTTGATTGCATTTGCACAAGTATATGTCGGCATCCACTATCCGTTTGATGTTTTGGCTGGTGCATTGTTTGGCTCACTTGTTGGGCTACTGACCGGTAGATTGTTCAATAAGCGGTACAGAATCGCTATCTTCGATCACCAACCTGAAGCATAAATGGAGATCATCATACTGCTGGTGCTGATTTTTATTAATGGATTGTTTGTAATGTCCGAAATAGCACTGGTTTCTGCGCGTAAAGCAAGACTGGAAATGCAAGCGGAAAAAGGTGATGCGCACGCAAGAAGGGCCCTGGAACTCTCTAATAATCCTGAATTATTTCTTTCTGCCGCCCAGATCGGGATCACCCTGATCGCTATCCTTACGGGTGTGTATTCAGGCGAACGTTTCAGCAAAAATCTTCAGCCCACGATTGAAAAGATAGAAATACTGAGACCCTATGCAGCTACGATCTCTACAACAATCATCGTTATCATCGTCACTTTCCTATCGATAATATTCGGCGAGCTGATCCCCAAGCGAATTGGCCTGTTAAGGGCTGAACGGATAGCCAAGCTTGTTGCCGGCCCCGTGAACGTCTTTGCCAAAATAACGCATCCCATTGTCTGGTCGCTCAATAAAGTGAGCAATCTTTTCTTTTTAATCTTTAATATCAAAAAACAGAAAGATGATGCCGTAACGGAAGAGGAGATCAAGACCATGATCACCGAAGGCGCCGAAGCCGGTACTATTGACGAGGCAGAGCAGGACATCATTAACCGCGTTTTTCACCTGGGCGACCGCAGCATTACCTCGCTGATGACTCACCGGAGCGATATCATCTGGTTCAACCTGGACGATAACGAAGAAAAGATCAAAGAAAAAATAATGAGCGAGCCGCATTCGGTTTATCCGATTTGCGATGACAGCATCGATGAGATCAAAGGAGTAGTTTCCATTAAAGATCTTTACGTAAGCCCCGACAATACTTTGTTCAAAGAGATCATGAAGCCCGCGCTGTTTGTACCTGAAAACAATTCACCCTTCCAGGTGATGGAAAAATTCAAACAATCCAAGATCCATTCCTGTTTTATCGTGGACGAATACGGAAGCATCCTGGGTTTGGTCACCCTGAACGACATACTTGAAGCGATCGTCGGCGATATTCCTCAACCTGACATTGACGATTACGGGGTCAAGGAGCGGGAAGATGGTAGTTTCCTCGTGGATGCGCAAATACCTTTTTATGATTTCCTGTCCGAGTTTGGAAAGACAGACTGGATGAACGAGGGAGAACAGGATTTTGATACATTGGCGGGATTTATCTTACACAAACTTGAACGCATTCCCAAGACCGGGGACAAATTCGAATGGAAAGATTTTACCATCGAAATTATTGACATGGACGGGCATAGGATTGATAAAGTATTAGTAAAAATCAGCAAAGAACTTAGGGAAGAGATGGCCGACTAAAACAGGGATGCCGGTCGCTAGATGCGGGATGCTGCTGACTGCAGGTGGACGCTGGAATAATTGGTATCATCCAGCATCAAGCATCCAGTATCTAGCATTCGGTTTCGGGATCTAAAAAGTAAAACTCGCATCTTTGTTCGGAGCATCCAGTTTTGTACTCTTCCTGTTCCCTCCCACCACTACGTGGATGATATTAATCTGGTCATCATAGAGATCCTGCAGGATGGAGTCATAGACCTCTACTTTTTTAACTGAACTGATATTTTCCACTTCCAGGTAAACGTTTGCGGCTACATCTTCTTTTTCAAAACCGAGATAATGAATGGCAACGGTCCTGCTATCCGCTTTTACCATCAAATGACTTAACAGGTATTTTTTTACGAGACTGTCCATAGCAGTCTTCATGCTGGATGCGGAAAGATCCGCCTTAGTATGGTACTGTTTTGCCAGGCATGACTCAAAATCATCAACAAATATCTTACAACTAATCTCCAGCGTCTTGTCAGTCGCATTGTGATTAATTTCGGTGGTGCTTACATGGAAAGGATGAATTTCCGCTGAACCGGCAAAGGGTTTCGCTCCAATTCCCTTTTCCACCGGGTCTTGTATGGAAAAGGAATAGACTAATAGCGAAAAAGGTAACCATTTAAAGAAAGATGCGGCCATTGACAAAATAATTTTTACAATTGCAAAAGTCCGGGATTATTTTGAACCTCTAATGATGGTTCTTTTAAAATTTCCTTTCTAAGGACGATCATAACACACATCCAGATGCAGGATTTCTCATTTTATTTTCCCTGGGGTTGGAAGCATATTATGAGCTGGGATGCCCTTGATCACCAGTTATTCATAGCCGCGCTTTCAGCCATCTATCTGCTAAAAGGCTGGAGGCAGGTCCTGGTCCTCGTCACCGCCTTTACAATCGGGCATTCGCTTACGCTGGCGCTCAGCGTGTACGATGTGATCCGGTTTGACAGCAAATGGGTCGAATTCCTGATCCCCTGCACGATCATTATAACGGCGATTTCTAATTTGTTTCAAAAAAAGTTTACTGCAAGGTCAATACGCATCAACTATTTTCTCGCCCTGTTCTTTGGCTTGATCCACGGCATGGGCTTCGCCAATGCGATCCGCATTACGCTGGCATCCGGCCAAAGCATTGGCTGGGGCCTATTTGGTTTCAATCTCGGGCTTGAAGCTGGCCAGATTGCCGTTGTACTTGTATTACTATTGGTATCAGAAGTTATAATCGATTTATTTAAAGTGAACCGCCGGGAATGGGTGATATTTTTATCAGCAGCAGTATTTAGCTTAGCGGTCAAAATGGCTATTGAAAGAATCCCTTTTAAATAACAAAATGCACTCGATCATGAGAAGACGAATCTATTTTCTATTGAGCATCCTTTGCTGTAGCTATTGGGCTACCGCGCAAAACATTCAGAACAACCCCGGGAGTAATCACGGGAATAAGTTCGAACAGCTGGGCTCGATCATACCGACACCCAATGAATATCGAACCGCCAGTGGCGCACCCGGTCCCAAGTACTGGCAGCAACGCTGTGACTATGATATTAAATGCCAGTTGGACGAAAAAAACCTAAAGCTCAATGGCAGTGAACTGGTCACTTATTTCAATAATTCTCCCAATACACTCACTTATCTATGGCTGCAATTGGATGAGAACGAGCACAGCACTGTCAATAATGCCAATTACCAGGGGAGTAACAGGATGACTTCTCAAATGAGCCAGCAGCAAATGGCGAGGATCGAGGAGACCGATACGGATAAGGATAATGGGTATGGCTTTATGATCACCAGGCTTACTGATGTCACCGATAAAAAACTGAACTATACGATCAATAAAACGATGATGCGGCTTGAGTTGCCGGCGCCCTTAAAACCCGGCCAGCGTTTTGCTTTTAAGCTGGACTGGAACTATAAGATATCTGATCGCAGAGTCATGGGCGGCCGTGGCGGGTATGAATTTTTCCCCGAGGACGGAAATCACTTATTTACAATGACGCAATGGTACCCGCGTCTTTGCGTGTACAGCGATTTCCAGGGTTGGCAAAATCACCAGTTCACAGGGCGTGGTGAATTTGCATTGACATTCGGGAATTTTAAAGTGCAAATGACCGTTCCTGCCGACCATGTTGTGGGAGCTACTGGCGAATGCCAGAACTATGCGGCAAATCTTACAGCTGCGCAGTTGGCCCGCTGGCAAAAAGCACAGACGAGTAAGGAGCCTGTAGAAATTGTAACCTTAGCGGAGGCAAAGGCTGCAGAAAAAACAAAAAGCACGAAAACAAAGACTTTAATCTTTAAAGCAGATAATGTCCGCGATTTTGCCTGGACGAGTAGTCGCAAGTTTGTATGGGATGCCATGCCTGTAACCATCGAGGGAAAAAAGATCATGTGCATGAGCTACTATGCAAAGGAAGCTTATAACCTGTGGCGGCCCTATTCAACCAAAGTTGTCGCTCATACGATAAAAAGTTATTCGAAATTCACGATCCCTTATCCATATCCTGTCGCTCAAAGCGTGGAAGCCAGCAACGGTATGGAATATCCGATGATCTGTTTTAATAATGGGAGAACCGAGAAAGACGGGACCTACAGCGAAGCGACCAAGTATGCAATGCTGGGCGTGATCATACACGAAGTAGGTCATAACTTTTTTCCAATGATCATCAACAGTGATGAACGCCAGTGGACCTGGATGGATGAAGGACTGAACACATTTGTCGAATACCTGACCGAAGAACTCTTTGATAACAAATTCCCGGTGCGGAGAGGACCCGCCTACCTTATTACGGATTATATGAAGCTTTCGAAAGATGACCTCGAACCGATCATGTCCAACTCGGAAAATATTGCCAACTTCGGCGCCAATGCGTATTCCAAACCGGCAACAGGGTTAAACATCCTGCGCGAAACGATAATGGGCCGCGAGCTTTTCGACTACGCATTTAAAGAGTACGCCAGGAGATGGGCCTTTAAACATCCCGAACCTGCAGACTTTTTCAGAACAATGGAAGATGCCAGCGGAGAAGACCTTGACTGGTTCTGGAGAGGATGGTTCTATGGAACCGAAGCCTGCGATATTTCGCTGGATTCTGTAAAACATTCCGTTCCCGATATGAGTGCAGCTCCGAGAGGCCCTGGA
>VBAT01000006.1:0-21455 GCA_005884665.1 Bacteroidota bacterium | reverse complement strand
AAGATAACCTTTGCGACAGATGTGGATACAAGCCTTCGTGATTTTTACTGGCGATATGCACGCGGAATTGAAAAATACGATTCTACACAATATGAGGTCAAAATACCGGCCACTACTCCCGAAACGTTTAGCGACAGCGAAAAAACAAACCTGGAAAATCTCCATGCTTACGAATTAACCTTCAGTAATAAAGGAGGGTTGGTAATGCCGATCATCATTGAATGGACTTATAAGGACGGGACAAAAGAAGTAGATCGTATTCCGGCACAGGTTTGGAGAGCAAATGAGAATAAAGTGATAAAGACCTTCATCAAAAACAAAGAAGTTGAGTCGGTAAAGCTTGATCCCTACAGGGAAACTGCGGATATCGATGAAAACAACAATACCTGGCACGGCATTCCGGCTCCGTCCAAATTCACTGTGTTCAAACAACGAGCGGCCGCACCGAGAGCCCAGCAGCAAACTGGACCAAATCCAATGCAGAAAGCGCAGGAGAAAAAAGGATTCTAATTGTTTTTATTTGCCTTGGTTGGTGTCGCACCAACCAAGGCATCTTAATTATTTTTCTCGCCTGGCTTATTTGTCTTTGAATCTTTCATTCTCCCGGCCTCCTTTAATTTCTGGGATAGCAAATATTCAATTTGACCATTGACGCTACGAAATTCATCCGCAGCCCATTTTTCCAGGGCCTTGTAGGTCTCATTATCAATCCGTATAACAAATGATTTCTTTTCGCTCACAGGATATAAATTTTTAGACTCTCGTTGGAACGTTTACCATTTTATCAATGGCCAGTTGGAAAGCGTTTTGCTTATTAGTTCCTACAAATATCTTTTTACCGCTTCGCAAAACAAACTGCACTCCTTTACCCGGTCCTGTAGTATGAGCCCTTCCATAGCCAGGCACCCAGTTACATCCATAACTCATGGCGGGGCTATTCCGCATTACGGCTTTTTCTATTTCAGCCGCGGCTATAAAACGATAAGAACGTTGAAAAGGCCACCATTTATAGTAAATGCCTTCGGTGCTCACCACTGTTTGCAGCTTGGTTATATACATGCCGTAAGCAAGGAGGACCTCAAACGGGACCATGATCAGCAAGGCAATCCATGCTTTTTTCATCTGGATTTTGTCTGTCAGGGCGATACCAATAGTCAGACCTGTGGCGCTCAGCATGCAGGCAATAATCAACCCCCAGAGCCATATGACCCTGAATTGCTGCTCTTCTTTAAACAATATGTTCCCTTTTACTTTCATGTCATCATCCCTGGTAAAGTGTTCCGGTATTTAACACAGGTGTAGCACCTCTTTCCCCGCAGAGCACAACCATCAGGTTGCTGACCATAGCCGCTTTCTTTTCCTCGTCCAAATCCACGATACCTTTTTTGGATAACATTTCCAGTGCCAGTTCAACCATACCTACTGCTCCTTCAACAATTTTGAATCTTGCCGCAACGATCGCGGTTGCCTGCTGTCGTTGTAACATAGCACCTGCTATCTCCTGTGCATAAGCCAGGTGGCTGATCCTGGCTTCACGAATAATGATACCCGCCGGTGCGAGACGCTCGTTAAGCTCTTTCTCCAGTATCTCATTCACCTTTTCTGCACCGTCCCGTAACGTGATGTGGGCATGCTGATCTTCGAGATTATCATAAGGAAAACTGTTAGCCAGGTGACGAACCGCTGCCTCGCTTTGAACCTTTACATATTCTTCATAATCGTCAACTTCAAAAGCAGCCTTATACGCATCCCCAATCTGCCATACGATTACAGCACCGATCTCGATGGGGTTTCCCATTTTATCGTTCACTTTCAAAGTTTGTCCCTGTAGATTATGCGCACGAAGGGAAAGCTTCCTTGTACTGTAAAGAGGGTTGATAAAAAATAAACCGTTGTCCTTGACAGTCCCCGAATACTTACCAAAAAAGATCAGCACTCTCGAGTGGTTGGGCTGAATGATCATTAAACCCTTAAGGATAAATATCGCAGCTATGACAAGAAGTATTGCACCCAATATTACCCAGGGGTTTGGGTTCTCATGTTCCCGTATAGTACTAAAAAGATATATGCCCGCAGCTAAAGATACCAGTGCAAGCAAGAGGGCCAGGAAGCCTGAAACTGGTTTGGTGATTTTTTCCATATAAATAAAAGTTTGATATCATTTTGATATCAAAATTATATTAGTATCTTGAAATTCCAAAAATTATTTTTCATGCGTCTCCGCCTGGTCTTACTTGCTTTTACCCTAACATGCATTTCAACTATTTATGCGGCAAATGTTGATACAGTAAATATCTACAGCAACGCCATGCATAAGAGTTTCAACTGTGTTGTGATCAAGCCTGCCGTCATGATGCAGACAAAAGGCATCGCTTTCCCAGTCGTTTACCTGTTACACGGCTATAGCGGCAACTACAGCAACTGGATTATGAAAGTTCCGGAGTTGAAATCTTATGCTGATGAGTTCAAGATCATCATTGTTTGCCCCGATGGCCACTTCAGTAGCTGGTACTTTGACAGCCCCATCGACTCGGCGATGCGCTATGAAACTTATATTGGTAAAGAAGTACCTGCGTTCATTGACGCCAACTACCCTACTATCAGTAACCGGAACGGAAGAGCGATAAGCGGGTTAAGCATGGGCGGGCACGGCGGATTGTTCCTCGGTTTTCGCCATGCGGATCTTTTTGGCGCTTGTGGAAGTATGAGTGGCGGTGTTGATTTGGCATCGGTACGCAGCCGGTTCGATGTTATAAAAAGAATTGGCGACACGATTCAATACGCGGAAAACTGGAATAAGTATTCAGTGATCCATGTCATCGAAAACTATCCAAAAGACTCATTGGCTATTATTATCGATTGTGGAACTGACGATTTTTTTTATGCAAACAATCATGCCCTGCACGAGAAAATGTTACGGCTGAAGATCCCGCACGACTATATTGAGCGTCCGGGGAAACACGACTGGAACTATTGGGCCAACGCAGTAAAATACCAGCTGTTATTTTTCAGGAATTTTTTTGACAGGAATAAATAGGTAAGAAATTTTAATATCCGGTTTGTCCTTCCCGCGTCTTTACTTTCTTTTTACCGGAATTCTTTTTTTCGTAATCAATAACAGCCTGTGGTTTGGCCGTTTTTTTACCTGTAGTATCAGATGCTGACCGGGCAGTACGGACATCGATAGGTTTCAATTCATCATCCACAGCTTCTCCCTGGTTGTTGACGAGTTTGTTTAACCGGTAGTTTTCCGTTTTCACAATTACGCCCTCCGCCGGGTCATAGTAATTCCATTCTCCATGCTTGAGAGCTACTCCTTCATTTTTGACCACCACCCTGTTTATAACCTTTGTGGGATCGTTCACATCATACACGTTGACCGTATCGTAAGCATTGGCTGGATCAAAAGCCCTCCAGCTTTCTTCGCGCAACAGCCCACCATTATAGGTAAAGTATCTTGACCTGCCGTTCAATTTACCCCAGCGGTAATTTTCTTCCGCGATCTTAATGCCCTGCAGGGAATATCTTTTCCAAACACCTTCTTTCAGGTCATTTTCGAAATATCCTTCTTCTTCATAGCCTTTTTCACCCCGGAGATCATCCACATGAATAACCCAGGGGCCCTGCTTTTTATCCTTCAAATCCACCCTGTTCAGCGTGTCACCTTTGACGCTGATGATAAAAGTCTTCCATTGGCCAAAACTATTGAGCGACAGGAGAAGCAATACACAAAAAATAAATCGCATATGAACTTATTTAGGTCATATTATTAACGATGAAACCCATTATTTATGCGGCAAATTTACAGCAAAATCAGGAGGCAGTCCATCTCTAAGTATACTGGACATGTCTAATTTGAAAAAAACTGAAAACCCATCAGATACCAAGTAAATAAAAGTCAGTCAAAATCAGCATTAAAACCAGACCGCCCACGAAATATGCTATCCCTGCGGACAGATAAATTACCGGGTTGTTTTTGATACCTTCTCTTTTGAATCTTGAATGCTCCACCCAACAATAAATGATTGGTGGGAATAGGGTTACCAGGTAAGTTATTAATTCATTGAGCCAGCTATGAGCAAAACCATGTTTATCAAAAAGTAATAACGATAGTTCCGAGTACACGAAAAGAAGTATAATTCCACATGTTATTTCTAAGAAAAGGATGAACAGAAAGTATAAAATACTTCTCATATATCACTTATAGGCGGGATTTCGGTTATGCGTCATTTTTCATTTTTGACTGAAAGTAAATACTCTACTGCCAGTTCATATCCTTTCAACCCCAACCCGAAAATACTTCCGGCCGCTTTGGCGGAAACATGAGAAAGCTTCCGAAAATCTTCCCTGGCATGCACATTGGAAATATGCACTTCTACCACCTTTGCCGGCACAGCAGCAATTGCGTCCCCGATGGCTACAGAGGTATGCGTATAGCCTCCCGGGTTGAGGACAATACCGTCCTGGTCAAAGCCCGCTTTTTGGATAGCATCAACCAGCTCACCCTCGATATTAGTTTGGTGAAAGGACAATTTTACTTTGGGATATTTGTCCTGTAACTGCTTAAAGAATTTCTCAAATGACAGGTCGCCATAAATATCAGTTTCCCGTTTACCCAAAAGATTCAGGTTAGGACCGTTGATGATGGCTATCTTTTTCTTCATACACGAATGTAACAAATATTGAAAATACCTCTCACGAAGCATTATCGCCGATACTTAAACTTATTTACTTTTGAGTAAACCAGCCACATGACTTTTCTCGAAGCACTATATGGGAGCCAGTATTATGAGATCCATCAAAAGGGCAGGGACGGAAACAAGGGGCGTCATAACGGGAACCTGTTTCTTTCAGCAATGGTAATCCTTTTACTGGTCGCAGTCTTTCTGCTTGCAATAAGCGTCATTCCCTGGTTTGCACAAGGAGCTACGCAGGTTAACAACTCCACATTCGGAAACAGCGGTAAATATGCCGGAAGAATGTTGGCCATTCCTATATTTGCCGTAGTTTATATTTTGGTGGCAATAAGTGTCGGCAATGAAGCCAATTTCAAAAAGCATGTTGAGGCTTTTATGGAATATCCTGATGAAGTGAAAAGGAAAGCCAATGCCAGGTTGCTGGTTCCGTTCTGCGCCCTGCTGACACTTGTGTTTGTGCTGGCCGTTTGGTAGTGGACCGGTTATTTCCCGGTTATCAAATTAATAAATTCATCAAACAGGTACCTTGAGTCATGTGGACCCGGCGTACTTTCCGGGTGATACTGTACAGAAAAAGCCTTCTTTCCTTTAATTTTAATACCCTCAATCGACTGGTCGTTCAGGTTTACATGTGTGACTTCAATGTGTTTGGCCTTTTTGACCGCTTCAGGATCTACCCCAAAGCCATGGTTCTGGGTAGTGATCTCACATTTACCCGTAACCAGGTTTTTTACCGGGTGATTAAGTCCCCGATGACCATGATGCATTTTGAAAGTCGGAATATCGTTGGCCAGCGCGAGCAACTGGTGACCAAGGCAGATTCCAAATATGGGCTTATCTTCTTTCATGATCCCTTTTACCGTATCAATTGCATAATCCATAGCGGCAGGATCGCCCGGGCCATTGGAAATAAAGTAACCCGAAGGCTTGAACTTTTTTACTTCTTCCAGCTTTGTTTTAGCAGGAAAAACTTTTACGTAAGCTCCCCGGTCAACCATGCAATCGAGGATATGTTGTTTGACGCCATAATCCATCACCGCAATGCGAACCGCTGAATTCTTATCCCCTTTTTCATAAGTTTCTTTAGTGCTCACAAAAGATGCCAGTTCCAAACCGTTCATATCCGGTACAGCGTCCAGTTTCTTTTTTAGTTCATTGGTATCTGTTATCTCTGAAGAGATGATGCAGTTCATCGCGCCCTTCGTGCGGATATGGGCAACAAGTGCCCGCGTGTCTACCCCTTCGATCGAAACAATATTATTAGTCTTCAGGTATGCTTCCAGAGAACCCTGCGCCAATTTCCTGGAGTATTGGTCTTCCAGGTTGCGACCGATCAATCCGCGGATCTTTACTCCGTCTGATTCGATATCCTCGTTTTTCACTCCATAATTACCTACATGAACCGTATTCATGATCAGTATTTGCCCGTAATAGCTGGGATCGGTAAACACTTCCTGGTAACCGGTCATACCGGTGTTAAAACAAATTTCACCGGTAGTAGTACCAATAGCGCCAAAAGCTTTGCCGTGACAAACTGTTCCGTCAGCAAGTAATAAGATAGCGGGGAGTTGTTTTTCTGCCATTTTTTCGTTCTGCTTTTAAAACAAGCCCGATGGCTATCGGGCGCGCAAAGGTAAGGGTGTGTACGCAGAATAATTACCTAAAGAGGAAGATGATTTCCACATTGCTGTGTTGGTTTCGGAATCCGTGGCAATCTATTAGCTTTCTGCCAGTGAACTCTTTTTTCGTCTTTTATACTTTTCTCTTATCACATCCTGCACATTTACTCCATTGATCTTACTTTCCAGCCACGAGATGACATCGAGATAAGCAAATGCCCTTGTTTCGAGAATATTACCTTCATATTGCCTTAGTTTATTGAGCAATTTTTCAAACTCCGGCTTTAATGCCTTTGCTCCGACAGCAAAGGAACGGCGAAGGAACCTGAACATCTCCTCTTCTACCCCGCTCATGTTTCCCATTTTAGCCATGAAACGGTAAACCGATTTCGTCAGGTATTCCAGTAATTCAAAATTGCCCAATTCATAATGAGCGATTAGGTGAAGCAGCCGGGCGTAGCATTGAAGGTCGGTTCGCAGGTCAGCTTTTTGATTGATGATCTTGCCCAGGTATTCAATGGCCTTTTCGTTATTGCCGCTACCGAAATACAAACAGGCTATCTTATAGTAAAAAACCAGCACGCGGTGACGGTCCAGGTATAACCTGTACTCATCCAGCTTTTCTTCGATATATGGTACAAGTTTTAATCCTTCTGTAAATTTTCCCTCCAAAAAATACAGGTTGATCTTCGAGGTATAGAGGTAAACAAAGGTCAGGATGCGGTTATTATCGTTTTGCAAAACGATCCTGCGATGAGCAAACTTTTCAAACTGTTCAATGGATTCGGCCAGCTTCTTTGAATTCAAAAGATCAAAATGAGCGCCCATCAGATTATGCATGCCCTTGATATAATTCCCCGTTTCGGCTTCTATCATTCCCGGCTGCTGTTCAAACAGGTCTACCCATCGCTGGGTATACCGGTAATATTGCAAAAAATCCTGGCGAATGAAATAATACCAGCAATAGGTTTGGTAGAGATACAGGCGTTCATAAAATCCCGTTGCCGTTTTTGCTTCTTCCGGCAGAAAAGTGGTAATCACCAGCTTCAGTTCATCTTCATCTTTTTTATTACGGGCATGACCATGCTGAATGTACCAGCTATATAGTTGCAGTGAAAGATTGGACAACCTGTTCACCAGCGATAGCTGTGCATTTACCACATCTGATTCTATAGACAGTTGCTCTGCCCGGTTTTGCATACTTCGTGTGATAAACAACGCTTCGATCTTTTTTTCGAAAAACAAGACCTGCTGCAGGTAGGTTAACTGGTTGAAGCTTTTCGCTACTTCTTTCATCTTATCAAGCACTTTCAATGCCTGCAAATACAAGCCTTTGTTATAAAGAATACGGGCATGGTCCATTTGCTCGTGCAACTGAATATCTATATTGTCTTCATCTTTTATAATGCGAAGGCTGGAAAGTATTTGGCGGTATAAATGCGCTTTAATGTTTGATAGTTGCTGCTTGCTGATCGACTTGGTTCTCTTTAACAGCACCGTTTCGTCGTAGTCAGTCATTTTATCCAGTGCATCGAAAAGATGGATGATCTTCAGGTTCTCGCTGGCCGAATTTCGTCGCACAAAAAGCTTGAAATTGCGCTTTTCTGACTTTTCAAGCGATTTTATGAGCTGGAACAGGGCATCTGTAGACCGGTTGGGCATCGTAATTCAAATTGTTTTAAATCCTTTACAGTAAAGGGTTTCTGGTGGATTTACCCCCCTTCAAAACCGTAAAATCCAGGCCATAATGTTTTTACTGGCTATCCGGGCATCGGTAACTTAGAGCGGCTGGCGGTTTATTCAATTTCCATAGCAAGCAATACAAAAATAAGCCGCCTGCTTTCTAACCCAACAATATAAATATTATGGCCGACAAAAAGATCAACATCTTCGATACCACTCTCCGGGATGGGGAGCAGGTACCCGGTTGTAAACTGAATACCAACGAAAAGATTGAACTGGCACTTGCACTGGAAGATCTTGGGGTAGATATTATTGAGGCCGGCTTTCCTATTTCCTCCCCGGGCGATTTTGCTTCCGTGCAAGCTATCGCCAAAGTGATTAAGAATTCGGCTGTCTGCGGCCTTAGCCGTGCAGTCGAAAAAGACATCGAAACAGCTGCAGAAGCGTTGAAAGGAGCTGTACATCCCCGTATCCATACCGGTATCGGTACGTCTGATTCACACATTAAAGCAAAATTCAATGCCACACGTGAACAGATCCTGGAAAGAGCTGTTCAATCTGTAAAATGGGCAAAGAACTTTGTCGATGACGTAGAATTTTATGCTGAAGACGCGGGCCGTACAGACAATGATTACCTCGCAAAAGTGATTGAAGCCGTGATCAGGGCTGGAGCTACTGTTGTGAATATTCCCGATACTACCGGCTATTGCCTTCCCCACCAGTACGGAGAAAAGATTGCCTACCTTATCAATAATGTCCCGAACATCGATAAAGCTACAATCAGCTGTCATTGCCATAACGATCTCGGGTTGGCTACCGCCAATTCCATCTCCGGCGTATTGAATGGTGCAGGACAAATTGAATGTACTATCAATGGTCTCGGGGAAAGAGCAGGCAATACTTCACTGGAAGAAGTAGTGATGGTACTGAAACAACATCACACCCTCGGCTACTATACCAATATCAAAACCCAAAAGCTGAATCCCGTCAGTCGCCTGGTGTCGGAGACCATGCGTATGCCGGTACAGGCGAATAAAGCTATTGTAGGAAGCAATGCGTTTTCTCATTCTTCCGGAATTCACCAGGATGGATTTTTGAAAGACGCGCAAACCTATGAGATCATCGCTCCCGAAGAAGTGGGTGCAGATGGATCACGAATAGTATTAACAGCAAGAAGCGGCCGCAGTGCATTGGCTCATCGTTTTCAAAAATTAGGTTACCCTTTTAACCGCAACGAGATTGATGTGCTGTACGCCGAATTTTTAAAAATAGCCGACAGGAAAAAGGAGGTGGAAGATGCCGACTTGCAACTGATGGCAAAAAGCTTTGAGACGATCACAGTATCGTCATAAATCTTTCTTTTAAGCAGATAGTTTTGGAAGGCATGATGTTTCTACATCGTGCCATCTTTTAAAACACGATTATGGGCAAAACATTATTTGAAAAGATCTGGGAAAAACATGTTGTCAAAACAATTGACGGAGGTCCCTCAATTTTATACATAGATAAACATTTTATTCACGAAGTAACAAGCCCGCAGGCTTTTAACGGGCTGAATAAACGAGGTATAAAGGTCTTACGTCCCCACCAGGTTGTTGCTACTGCCGATCATAATGTGCCTACGCTCAACCAGCATTTACCAATAAAAGAAGAATTATCACGGCTTCAGGTGGAAGCCCTGAAAAACAATTGCGCAGAACATGGGATTGAATTGTATGGCCTGGGTCATCCTTACCAGGGCATTGTTCACGTCATAGGCCCGGAACTGGGCATTACTCAACCCGGCATGACCATCGTCTGCGGCGATAGTCACACCTCTACGCATGGTGCGTTTGGCAATATCGCTTTTGGTATTGGCACAAGCGAAGTGGAAATGGTGCTGGCTACTCAATGTTTGATGCAAACCAAACCCAAGCTGATGCGCATCAACATTGAAGGCAAACTGAATAAAGGCGTGGTGAGCAAAGACATTGTTCTTTATATCTTATCAAGAATCACAGCCAGCGGTGCTACAGGTTATGCTGTCGAGTTCGCAGGTTCTGCGATCCGCTCGTTGACGATGGAAGCAAGAATGACCATCTGCAATATGAGCATTGAAATGGGTGCCCGTTGCGGCATGATTGCTCCTGACGAAACAACCTTCATTTACATCAAAGGAAGAAAGTTCGCTCCAACCGGTGAAGAATGGGACAAAAGATTAGCATATTGGAAAACGCTTTATAGCGATAATGATGCAGCATTTGATAAAGAAATAACGATCAGGGCTGAAGACATCGAACCGATGATCACCTATGGCACCAATCCGGGGATGGGTGTTGGCGTAACTGGTCATGTGCCCTCTCTAAGCGAAATAGATGAAAAGGAAAAACCTTCGTTTGAAAAATCGCTTGCTTACATGGGATTGCAGCCGGGAGCAAATATCAAAGGCAGGAAGGTCGACTATGTGTTCATTGGAAGCTGTACGAATAGCCGTATCGAAGACCTGAGAATGGTGGCCTCGTTTGTGAAAGGCAAACACAAAGCCAGTAACGTGGAAGTGTGGGTAGTTCCAGGCAGCAAACAGGTCGAAAAGCAGGCTATTGAAGAAGGAATCGACAAAGTATTTTCAGAGGCAGGTTTTATACTCCGTCAACCGGGTTGCAGCGCCTGCCTTGGAATGAATGAAGATAAAATACCTGCTGGCAAATACTGCATCTCTACATCTAACCGGAATTTTGAAGGAAGACAGGGCCCTAATGCAAGAACTTTCCTCGCAAGCCCATTGACGGCAGCGCTGGCTGCTATTACCGGCGAGGTTGGTGATATAAGAGAATATTACAAAGAAACCGAACTGGTCACGAATTGAAATTATACATGAGCAAGCAGTTAAATATAGTAAGATCGCCGGCAGTTCCCCTGAACATGGAAAATGTAGATACTGACCAGATCATCCCTGCTCGTTTTTTAAAGGCAACAAGCCGGGAAGGATTTGGCAAAAATCTGTTTCGTGACTGGAGATATGAAAATGACGATGATACGAAACCGAGAAAAGGATTTCCGTTGAACAACCCGGTTTATAAAGGTAAAATACTGGTGGCCGCAAAGAATTTTGGTTGCGGTTCATCAAGAGAACATGCGGCATGGGCGATCAAAGACTATGGCTTTGATGTGGTCATCAGTAGTTTCTTTGCCGATATTTTTAAAAATAATGCACTGAACAATTTCCTGTTGCCCGTCACCGTCAGCGAAGGTTTTTTACAAAAACTATTTGCAGCGATAGAAAAAGATCCGGCGACCGAACTTGAAGTGAACCTGCAGGAGCAAACTATCAAGTTGCCGGATGGCAGCTGGCAGGCTTTTGAGATCAACAACTATAAAAAGACCTGTTTGCTTAATGGGTATGATGATATCGATTACCTGTTAAGCATCAAAGACGATATTAACAGTTACGAGACGAAAAGAGCTTTTCAATTTTAAATTATAAATTCCGCCAACCGGCGGATGCAGCTATGAAAAAACAAATTACGGTAATAGAAGGTGACGGGATCGGTCCCGAGGTAACGAGGCAGGCTGTACGTGTGCTGGATGCCATTGCTCACACATTCAATCATGACTTCCATTATACTTATTGCCTGATGGGAGCCGATGCTATTGATAAAACGGGTAATCCCCTGCCTGATGAAACGATCGAAGCCTGCCTGAACAGCGATGCCATACTGTTCGGGGCTATTGGTCATCCGAGATATGATAACGATCCAACGGCTAAGGTAAGACCTGAACAAGGGCTGCTAAAGCTCAGGAAATCGCTGCAACTGTTTGCCAATATTCGTCCCGTTACTACTTATACTTCATTGCATCATCTTTCTCCGCTAAAACCCAAAAATATAGAAGGAGTCGATTTCGTCATTTTCCGCGAACTCACCGGAGGGATCTATTTCGGGAAAAAAGAGATAAATGCCGAGGGAACCCAGGCATCGGACGATTGTGTTTATTCAAGCGAAGAAATTGAACGCATTACACACCTGGCTTTCCAGGCTGCGCAAAAACGAAGAAATAAACTGACACTGGTTGATAAAGCAAACGTATTGGAAACTTCCAGGCTTTGGCGGAAAGTAGTACAGGCCATTGCTCCACAATACGCCGATGTAAAAGTTGATTTCCTGTTTGTAGATAATGCAGCAATGCAAATTATTCTCAATCCCAAACAATTCGATGTCATACTGACCGAAAATATGTTTGGTGACATCATCAGCGATGAGGCTAGCGTGATCACTGGATCGCTGGGCCTTCTCCCCTCTGCTTCTGTTGGCAAAGGCAATGCACTGTTTGAACCCATACATGGTTCTTATCCGCAGGCTGCAGGGAAAGACATCGCTAATCCACTCGGTTCTATCCTGTCGGCTGCTATGTTGCTTGATCATTTGAACCTTGCAAAAGAAGCGGAACTGGTACGGGAGGCTGTGAACTGGACACTGCAAAACAGTTTTGTGACAAAGGATATTGACCCGGTGAATTTTTACTTCACCTCCACCATTGGTGAGCTGATCAGTGATTACGTATCCGGCAAGATCCCGGCATCGGTGAAGAAAGAGAACATTGAATTGAGGAAATCGACGATAATATAACTGGGATTTTAAGACTAAGACAAAATGAATGAAGGTCTTAACTAAGAAATTCGCGGTTCTAAAAAATAATTGCTTGCCAAAGTTCTTTTTTCGGACGGTGGGTGTATATTCGTAGTGCATACACTCTTATGTTGAAGAACAAAGTATATAATGTGATCCCTGCCATTACCCCAATTATTATTGTGGTGGTCATTATTATATCTTCTTCTACAGGAGGTGGTGCATAAAGTATAAAGTAATAACAACGATATACAAAAACCCGCCTCCAAAAAGGCGGGTTTTTTTTAGGCCTCCCAGCCCCTCCCAGGAAGGGGTTTAAGGGTCGCTTAAAGAAGGAAACACAAAATTATTAATTAATTAAAGCCTTCCGCCGGTTGGCGGAGAGGTTGCGAGAGGGTTCAACATGGCATACTACAACGATAAAACAATTGTTTACCTGAACGGCGAGTTTGTGAAAGCTGTCGAGGCTAAGATGGATCTCTATAGCCAGTCGCTTCATTACGGCTATTCGGTGTTTGAAGGTATCCGTTCATATAAAGCTGTGAACGGGGAGACAAGGGTATTCAAGGCAAAAGAACATTATGATCGTCTTGAACAATCTGCTGCTGCGGTGAACATGCCGTATCACTGGACGACTGAACAATTGATCGATGCAACCTATGAAACCCTTAAACGAAATAACCTGCAGGATGCCTACATCCGGCCTGTAGTTTATGCTCCCGCTAATATGAGCTTTGTAAAAAACAAAGAATCGTTCATTGTCATAGAAGCATGGGAAATGCAACCGTTTCTCGGTGAAAAATTATTGCGCGTGATGACGAGCTCTTTCGAAAGACCGAACCCGAAGGCATTTAAGATACATGCCAAGGCAACAGGTCACTACGTAAATTCTTTACTGGCCAGCCAGGAAGCAAAGACCAATGGATTTGATGAAGCACTTCTCCTGGATATGAATGGCTTTGTGGCCGAAGGTCCCGGGGCGAATATATTTTATGAAAAAGATGGTAAGCTATACACACCTTCACCCGGCAATATTCTTCCGGGGATAACAAGAGCAACCGTACTGGAGTTATGCGATGAATTGAGAATTGCCGTCGAAGAAAAATCATTCACGATAGAAGAGCTGAAAAAGGCTGATGCAGTTTTCTATTGTGGTACAGCAGCTGAAGTAATTGGCTGGGAAAGTTTGGATGAAACTGTTTTTCCCAAACCGTGGGATCAAACGTTGAGCCGGACGATACAGGATGCCTACAAACATAAAGTAGTCGAGAAAGCATATAAGACGACATTTGAATTGGCGTGATGCATAATGAATTAAGAATTATGAATGATGAATCGAGAAAGCGTCATTGCGAGCGTGGCGAAGCAAATGAATTGACACTCCGTAGGGGCTAAATATCGGTAACATGGCGGAATTAAATAAATATTCGAAAACAATCACGCAGGACCCCACGCAACCGGCTGCACAGGCTATGTTGTATGGCATCGGCCTTACCGATGACGATTTGAAGAAAGGGCAGGTTGGCATCGTCAGTATGGGCTATGATGGCAATACCTGCAATATGCACCTGAACGAACTGGCAAGAGTGATCAAGCAGGGTGTCTGGGATAACGATCTCGTCGGTTTGATCTTCAATACGATTGGAGTAAGCGATGGTATCAGTAACGGAACGGAAGGCATGCGCTATTCATTGGTCAGCCGCGATCTCATTGCAGACAGTATTGAAACTGTATGCGGCGCTCAATATTACGATGGTTTGATCGCTGTGCCGGGTTGCGACAAGAACATGCCCGGTTCCGTCATCGCGATGGGCAGGTTGAATCGCCCGTCCATAATGGTTTACGGTGGAACAATTGCGCCCGGAAAATATAAAGGCGAGGACCTTAATATCATTTCATCGTTTGAAGCGCTGGGAAAAAAGATAGCGGGTCAGCTTAACGATGAAGATTTTAAAGGCATTGTCCGCCACAGTTGTCCCGGGGCAGGTGCCTGCGGCGGCATGTACACCGCTAATACGATGGCTTCAGCTATTGAAGCGCTGGGGATGAGTCTTCCATACTCTTCTTCCAATCCGGCGCTAAGCGAAGACAAACAAAAAGAATGCGCAGCTGCAGGCCAGGCAATCCGCCTGTTGCTCGAGAAAGACATAAAGCCTTCAGATATCATGACAAAGAAAGCATTTGTAAATGCGATCACGATCATCATGATACTGGGTGGCAGTACGAATGCGGTATTGCATTTAATTGCTATCGCAAAAAGCGTTAACATAAAATTGACACAGGATGATTTTCAAAAAATAAGCAACAAAGTTCCCGTGCTGGCTGATTTCAAACCCTCTGGAAAATATCTCATGCAGGATCTGCATGAACATGGAGGCGTACCGACAGTAATGAAATATTTATTGCAAAACGGTTTGCTTCATGGCGATTGTTTGACAGTAACCGGTAAAACGGTAGCAGAAAATTTAGCAGGTGTGCCTGAACTGGACTTCAACACACAGAAAATTATTTATCCCCTCGAGCAACCATTAAAAAAAACGGGGCACCTGCAAATTCTGTATGGCAACCTTGCCGAGAATGGAAGCGTGGCAAAGATCAGTGGCAAGGAAGGTGAAAAATTCGAAGGTCCTGCCAGGGTTTTCGACGGAGAATTCGAATTGATCGCGGGAATCAATTCAGGTAAAATAAAATCCGGAGATGTTGTGGTTATCCGCAACGTGGGGCCAAAAGGCGCTCCCGGTATGCCTGAGATGCTGAAACCTACTTCTGCAATCATTGGCGCCGGGCTGGGCAAATCAATTGCGCTCATCACCGACGGAAGATTCAGCGGAGGCACGCATGGGTTTGTTGTCGGTCATATCACACCCGAAGCCTATGAAGGAGGCGTGATAGCCCTGGTGAAAGACGATGATATCATTAAGATCGACGTTAAGAAAAATAAGATAACACTGAAAGTGAGTGACAAGGAAATTGAGAAAAGAAAAAAGAAATGGAAACAACCAAAGCTGAAAGCGACAAAAGGTGTTCTGTTCAAATACGCAATGAGTGTGAAACCAGCAGACGAAGGTTGTGTAACTGATGAAGCATAATAAACTATGACCAAGAATTATTTTATGCAACTAGCCGATTATAATACCTGGGCAAATGATATTGTTCATTCCTGGTTCGATCAATTAACCGATGAACAATGGCAGCAGGCTATTGTCAGCAGTTTTCCGAGCCTGTCGGCAACCGCTTTGCATACGGCAGGAGCTGAAACAGTTTGGCTTGACAGGCTGAACAAGATGGCTGAACCACGTTGGTTGGTGAAGACACTTAATGGTGAAAAGAAGGGAGTGCAGGATGCATGGAAAGCTTCTTCAACAGGTTTGAAAACATTCATCGCCAATTTCGATGAAACACAACTGGCAGAAACAGTAAGCTTTAAGCGTCCCGATGGAAACACATACCAGTTGAAGTTCCATGAAATATTTTCGCACGTGTTCAATCATTCAACTTATCACCGGGGGCAAATAGTGACCATGTTGAGACAGGTTGGATTTACCAATGTGCATTCGATAGATATGTCGACCTATTTCTGGAAGCCCCCTAAATCCCCCAAAGGGGGGACTTGAAACCTAAATAGTTCATAAAAACATTACTAATATGAAAGCGGAGACAGAAACATTTGAAAAGATAAAGACACCCCAAAAATCGGAGTCTTCAATCCCCCCCCTTGGGGGGGTTGGGGGGGCAGTAGCCGTAATGGAAGCATTAGTGGCAGAAAACGTGGAAACGATTTTCGGTTATCCTGGCGGCGCTATCATGCCCATTTATGATGCACTATACGATTACAATGAAAAACTAAAGCATATACTGGTTCGCCATGAACAGGGAGCCATTCATGCAGCTCAGGGCTATGCAAGAGTTTCGGGCAAATGCGGGGTGGTATTTGCTACCAGCGGGCCCGGAGCAACTAATCTTGTAACAGGCCTCGCCGATGCGATGATTGATTCGACCCCGGTTGTTTGTATAACAGGACAGGTGTTTGCTCACCTTCTTGGCACTGACGCGTTCCAGGAAACAGATGTGATCAATATTACCACACCAGTTACCAAATGGAATTACCAGGTGACTGATGCAACGGAAATTCCTGTGGTTCTTGCTAAAGCTTTTTATATAGCTAAAAGCGGGAGACCTGGACCGGTGGTTATTGATATAACGAAAAACGCTCAGCTTCAAAAGTTCGATTATAAGGGTTATGAAAAATGTGAACATATACGCAGTTACCGGCCCAAGCCGATCATAAGAAAGAAATTTATCGAAGAAGCGGCTAAGCTCATTAACGGCGCCGAAAGGCCCTTCGTAATATTCGGGCAGGGTGTAATATTGGGAAAAGCTGAAAAAGAATTTAAAAAATTTATTGAGAAGGCAGGAATTCCTGCCGCCTGGACCATCCTTGGCATGAGCGCCATTCCTACCGATCATCCGCTGGGTGTCGGTATGCTTGGTATGCACGGCAATTACGGCCCAAATGTGCTGACCAATGAATGCGATGTATTGATTGCAGTGGGAATGCGATTCGATGATCGCGTGACTGGCCGTTTGGACAAATATGCAAAACAGGCGAAGGTTATTCACCTTGACATCGATCCTGCTGAGATAGATAAAAATGTAAAAGCGACGGTACCGGTATGGGGCGATTGCAGGGAAACACTGCCGTTACTGACGGAATTGATCGAGCAAAAAGTTTACCCACAATGGTTACAGCGGTTCCGGGACTACATGCAAAAAGAAGAGGATAAGGTAATAAAAGAGGAATTAAACCCAAGTGGTGATACACTGACAATGGGTGAAGTGATAAGAGAACTAAATGAATTAACAAAAGCTGACGCGATCATTGTTACAGACGTCGGTCAGCACCAGATGGTCGCCTGCCGCTACGCCCAATTCAACAAAACAAAAAGCAATATCACCAGCGGCGGTTTGGGGACGATGGGTTTTGCATTGCCAGCTGCTATTGGTGCTGCTTATGGTGATCCATCCAGGCCCACTGTTGCCATCATTGGTGACGGAGGTTTTCAAATGACGCTGCAGGAGTTGGGAACTATCATGCAGTTTAAACCCAATGTCAACATCATTATCCTGAATAATAATTTCCTGGGAATGGTAAGACAGTGGCAGCAGTTGTTTCATGAAAACAGGTATTCGTTCGTGGATATTACCAGCCCCGATTTTGTACAGGTGGCAAAGGGTTTTGGGATTCCCGGAAAAAGCATTTCGAAAAGGGAAGACATAAAACCTGCGCTGAAAGAGATGCTGGACAATAATGGAAGTTATTTGCTGGAGATAATGGTAGGAAAGGAAAACAATGTGTTCCCCATGGTACCACAGGGCCGTGGTGTGTCAGAGATTGTGTTGAGTAAAGAAGAGCTTTGATTTTTTTGACTTTTAATTTTTGATTTATGCTAAAACAAGAATACACGATCACAGTGTACACCGAAAACCAGATTGGTTTGCTCAACCGCATTGCGATCATCTTTTCCAGAAGAAAGATCAATATCGAAAGCCTGAATACGTCTCCTTCTGAAGTTGACAGTGTTCATCGTTTTACTATTGTGATCAATGAAACAGAGGATGTGGTAAAAAAACTTTGCAGGCAGATTGAAAAACAGGTAGAGGTGCTAAAAGCCTATTATAATACCCAGGAAGAGATCGTGTGGCAGGAGCTGGCCTTATACAAGGTGCCGACGGATGTAATTGCAGAAGAAGTGAAGGTAGAAAGATTGCTCCGTGAACATGGCGCGAAAGCCGTTGTGATCAGGAAAGACTATACAGTATTTGAGGTAGCAGGTCACAGGGAAGAAACGGATAATCTCATTAAAGTGCTGGAACCTTATGGACTGATCGAATTCGTTCGTAGTGCCAGGGTTGCTATTATTAAAAACAGTGACGGCTTCCATGAAAAGTTGAAAGAGTTTGAACACCGTGAACCCGGTGAAGACGCAATAGAGAATGAATACCTCGCGAAAAAAGACGAGGTGTTCTCGATGTAAAGGGATAATGGCCTGTGCAGGTAAACGATAAACTTAAAAACCTGAAACGATGGAACAATTATCTTTTTCTGAGATACTTGAATCGGATCGCAACCGAGCGGAAAAAGCCGGCCTGGTTGCTGAAAAGATCCGTTCGGCCAGAAACTATAAATGGGTTGGACTGTATGATGTTAAGGAAAATGAGATAATCATTATTTCCTGCGCAGGAAGAGGGGCCCCGGCCTTTACTTCTTTCCCGAAAGACAAGGGATTAAATGGAAGGGCTGTGACAAAAGGACAAACGGTAATCGTGAATGATACCGATAAAGATGAAGACTACCTGTTGACATTCACGAACACAAAATCGGAGATCATTGTCCCGGTTTTCGGAACAGACGGAAAAAGAATTGCAGGGACGATTGACGCGGAGGGTGAAGAAAAAAACGCATTCAGTAAAAAGGATGCAGAGTTCCTGGAAAATTGCGCGGTTGCTATTCAGTCGTTGTGGAATTAAAAAACAACTCATATTCATAAATAATCTGAAACAATAAACTATCATCAACTAAAAACTATAAACATGGCAAAACTCAATTTCGGCGGAGTGGAAGAAAACGTTGTAACACGGGAAGAATTTCCACTTAGCAAAGCACAACAGGTTTTGAAAAATGAAACAGTAGCTGTTATAGGCTATGGTGTGCAGGGCCCCGGACAGGCATTGAATCAAAAAGATAATGGTATCAATGTAATTGTGGGCCAGCGAAAAGATTCAAAGACCTGGGATAAAGCGATCCGTGATGGATTTGTACCTGGAGAAACGCTTTTTGAAATTGAAGAAGCTTTACAAAAAGGAACGATCATCTGTTATTTGTTAAGCGACGCAGCTCAAATAGCGCTATGGCCTACGGTGAAAAAACACCTTACAGCCGGCAAGGCCTTATATTTTTCCCATGGTTTCGGAATTACGTTCAACGAACAGACGGGTATCATTCCTCCCAAAGACGTGGATGTATTCCTCGTAGCTCCAAAAGGTTCCGGTACTTCTTTGCGGAGAATGTTCCTGCAGGGCCGCGGACTAAACAGTTCCTACGCAATTTACCAGGATGCAACAGGAAAAGCCTTTGACCGTGTGATAGCCCTTGGCATTGCGGTAGGTAGCGGTTATTTGTTTGAAACTGATTTCAAAAGAGAAGTTTATTCAGATCTGACCGGTGAACGAGGAACCCTGATGGGTGCCATCCAGGGGATCTTTGCCGCACAATACGAAGTTTTGAGGGCAAAAGGACATACGCCGAGTGAAGCCTTCAATGAAACCGTTGAGGAATTGACCCAATCACTAATGCCACTGGTCGCTGAGAATGGAATGGATTGGATGTATGCCAATTGCTCTACCACTGCACAACGTGGCGCATTGGACTGGTGGAAGAAGTTCCGAGATGTAACAAAGCCCGTTTTTAATGAACTATATGAAAGCGTAGCAGCCGGAAAAGAATCGCAACGTTCCATTGATTCAAACTCACGACCGGATTACCGGGAAAAACTCGAAGTAGAATTGAAGGAGCTGCGGGAAAGTGAATTGTGGCAGGCAGGCAAAACAGTAAGAAGTTTAAGACCGGAAAATCAAAATGCATCGGCCAAAGAAAATACTTCGTCAACAAAGGAAGTGTTTAGAAAGCAGGCGTTAAAGACGGAGTCTATTGGATAATCGGTAGTCGAGAGGGATGCCGGATGCCGTCATTGCGAGGAGAGCAGCGACGAAGCAACTGGATGCTCGTCCCATCGGGACGAAATATCGGTAGACACGAAATTATCCGTGATTTCGATTTGCCCCGTAGGGTCAAAATGTCGGTAACTGCGATGAACAGCGAACAGAACGTACAAGAGTGCGACGCAACGAACGACGATCCGTGTTAATGTAGTTGGTTTCATAAAAATGAGTTGAATAATAGTTAAATGGAAAAAGTAGCGACAAATAGGACACTGCAATTCGCAGAAGCGGCTGAACGGCTGCATGGCATCGTAAACAGGACCCCACTGCAACTAAACGCCAATCTCTCGCGCAAATACCAGTGCAATGTGTATTTGAAGCGCGAAGATCTGCAAATTGTGCGTTCCTATAAGTTGCGGGGCGCATATAATATGATGAGCAGCCTGCCCAAAGAACAATTGCAACGGGGTGTTGTATGTGCAAGCGCCGGCAATCATGCGCAGGGTTTTGCCTATAGTTGCAAAAAACTCGGTGTCAAAGGCGTCGTCTTCATGCCGATCATTACCCCCATGCAAAAGGTCAACCAGACAAAAATGTTTGGAGAAGATAACATTGAAATCAAACTGGTGGGTGATACCTACGACGATTGCGCTGTAGCGGCTAAACATTTTAACGAAGAAAATGGCATGACCTTCATTCCTCCCTTTGATGACCATCGCATCATTGAAGGCCAGGGAACAGTAGCCATGGAAATACTGGCTGATAAACCCGGCATTGATTACATTTTTGTTCCGGTAGGCGGTGGCGGTTTAAGCGCTGGTGTCGGCTCCTATTTCAAAATATTTTCGCCGAAAACTAAGATCATTGGACTGGAACCTGAAGGAGCACCTTCGATGTCAGAGGCGCTAAAGGCAGGGAGACCTGTTTGCCTGGACAATATAGACCGGTTTGTCGACGGAGCTGCTGTAAAAAAAGTAGGCGACCTTACTTTTTCCATTTGCAAAGATGTACTGGATGATATGAGACTGGTGCCCGAAGGAAAAATCTGCACCACGATTTTGAAACTATATAACGAAGATGCGATCGTTGTAGAACCAGCAGGCGCTCTGTCTATCGCCGTGCTGGATGATTTT
>VBAT01000090.1 GCA_005884665.1 Bacteroidota bacterium | reverse complement strand
AGCAACTGATGCTTGTGGTAATACTTCTACTGCATCAAGAACTATAAGCTGGATCGCTGATCTTACACCTCCGACATTAACTACAGGTGGTACGGTTGCCAATGGTGCAAACCTTGGATGTAACCCAACTGCCGCAGCTATTAATGGTGCTTTGGGTACTGCTTCTGCAACCGATGCATGCAGCAATCCAACTTTATCTACACCAGTTGATGGTTCTGTATCAAGTGAAGGTTGTTCAAGATCTCAAACAAGAACATTCAAAGCAACTGATGCGTGTGGTAATACTTCTACTGCATCCAGAACTATAAGCTGGATCGCTGATGTAACGCCTCCGACATTTACAACAACACCTGCAAGTGTAGATCTTAATTGTGCAGATGCAATTCCGGGTGCAGTTGCACCAACAGCTTCTGACGCATGTGGTACACCAACTGTAGCAATGACTGGAACTACAGACAACCCAGCAAATTGCTCAACCGGATTCCAAAGGATCATTACACGTTCATGGAAAGCAACTGATGGTTGTGGCAATACAGCAACATACACCCAAACTATCAGGGTTAAATGTTGTATCCCTGTATGTACATTAACACAAGGTGCTTATGGCAATGCTGGTGGTAATATTTGCTTACCAAACGGAACAACGGTTAATCAAACTCAGATCATGATCAATGCGCTGGATGGTGAAGACGGAGATTCAGTTGTATTTGGTAAGAAGAGCAATAGTCGATATTGGGTAGTTAAGTTGACCGATGTTAACCAGGGTGCTGGCAGCAATATCTTCAAGATGTTGCCTGGAGGAAATGCCCCGGCAATATTTGGACTTGACACCTACAATGGTGCTCCACAATTTACCAATACTGCGTCATGGCCGGTAGTTCCGTTACAACCTAACGGTTCGCAGACTGGTAAGATCAGGAATCAATTGTTTGCTCAAACACTCACTTTCTATTTCAATACGAAGATCGCCGGCAATGGATTGGGTGATGTAGCATTTAACGGTGATTCCGTAATTGTACAAGGTCGTCAATGTGGCAATCCTAATCCGGTTGGAACAAAAGATACTATCAGTGTTATTTCGCCAGCAATCGTTTCTTATATGTCAACTCATGGGTATCCGGCAACTGCTGCAGGTATTTTACAACTGGCCAATGATGCATTGGGTGATTAGCCCGTTAACTATTGGTGATGTACATGGTTTAGTAGGCGGACTTAATGAAACATTTGATGAATGTCGCATGGTGGTAGGTTACGTTCCGGTAAAAGGTGGCAGCGCTAGAATTGCTACTTCTTCTGTGAACAATGTAAGCACTGGACCAGCGTTAGCTGTAACAGCATTTCCAAATCCATACGAAGAAAACTTCTCTCTAAAAATTAACTCTCCGGTAACGGGGCAGGCATCTATCAGTTTCTATACAATGGATGGCGTTAAAATAGGTGAGATGAAAAGAGATGTTGTGGAAAAGAAAGATGTATGGATTCCTTACAATGTACCCGCTGCTTACAGAACAAGGATCGTATATACGGTCACTGTTGGATCGTACAATGCAAAAGGTATTGTGCTAAGTCCTAACTAATCTGGTAAAAGAAAAACTCAGATAATTCAAGTCCCCCGATTTTTCGGGGGACTTTTTCTTGATAGTACTCAGATGTATTCCTTATTACTCGTCATCTTCATAGATCGAAATTTTTTTTTGAAATAAATTGTAATAGGTTTTTCTAGATGAAATTTTAATGATCAATTGATGTTTTGACAATGCCTATCGTATAATTACGAACTGATTACAATGAATTATTTTTAAAAATATTTTTTTGAATTGATTGTAAAATATATCAAACATCCTACCTTAGTATTTGCATTCGTATTTTATTTCTTCCAACCTCCTTAGAAAAATTCCACCGATCCCCTCTTCCTGAATACTCGTTTTTCTACCCCTCTTGATTACATGAATCGTTTCTGAAAGGCTTATCGCATCTGATTAGTATCGAGACATCGAGTATTTATTATCTTAAACCACTAATTGTTTATGAAACAAAACATGGACCTGCCTTCATGTAAATGGAATTTACTGAAGGTTTTCATTTTGATCTGTACTACACTCGCTAGTACCTTATCTTTCGGGCAAGCAGGAAATGCTCCCATGCAACAGTTACCACCTTTTCCGGGACCATTTGCGATCGATGGCTTTTTGCAGAGGCAAGGAGCTGCCGGTGATTGGTTAGGCGCAACGGATGCTGGTATCAACCGCATATTTACAAATGCAGGTGTAGCAGCTCCGCTGATACAGTTTTCCTTTTTTGCAAGGGATCTCTATGATAATACCGATGATGAAATTTATACCCAGGGTGCTAAACTTGATGATAACCCGAATGATTGGCATTGGACCAGTTCAAAACCTCCGAAAAAAGATGATATCAACGTTGCAACGGGCTGGGTGGCATTAAACCCGGCAGATTCGCATATCTGGTTAGCAATATCGGGAGACCGTTTGGCGACAAATGGTACCAGCTTTATTGATTTTGAATTTTTTCAAAATGAGGTCACCAGAACAGGTGGCCCGATCCCGGGCGGAAGTGGTGGTTTCAGCTCAGCAGGTCCTGCTAATGGCAGAACGGTTGGTGACATAGATCTAACATTGGAATTTACCGGTGGTGGATCACTTGCCACCATAAAATATTTACAATGGCAACCAGGAGCTGAAGCGGGCAGTTTTGATTATTTCCCGGTCACGCCAGCTGCTGGTACTGCATTCGCAGCAGCCAATGCTGGCACTATCAATGTACCTTATGGTGCATTTGGTGCTACTACATACACCGCGCTACAATGGGTAGAAGGCGCCATTGACCTTACGGCTCTAATTGGTGGTGCTGGTTTACCCGGTGAGTGTGGCTCGCAGCCTTTTAAAACCTTACATGTCAAAACAAAGTCTTCAGCAGCAAACACTGCCGAGCTAAAAGATTTTATCTCACCGTTCAATCTAAATACATGTTTTGATCATACTCCTCCGGTTATTACTTGTGCTCCGACACTAAATCTTGGTTGTAACCCAACAATTCCTGGCCCAAGTGGCACAACTGCATCTGATAATTGCAATGGTTCAGTTACTCCGGTTGCTGCCGATGGTCCTGTACAAAGTAGTGGTTGCTCAAGAACAATGACAAGAATTTGGAGAGCAACAGATGCTTGCGGCAATGCAGCAACCTGTGGTCAGCAAATTAACTGGACAGAAGATAATACCGGGCCGACAATAATTACAGGAGGTACTGTTGCCAATGGGGCAAATCTTGGATGTAATCCAACTGCCGGGGCTATTAATGGTGCTTTGGGTACTGCAACCGCAACCGATGCATGTAGTACTCCAACTGTATCTGCACCAAGTGATGGTGCTGTATTAAGTGATGGTTGCACCCGTACACAAACAAGAACATGGACTGCAAGAGATGCATGTAGTGGTATTACAACTAGTGCATCGAGAACTATAAGTTGGACAGCTGATCTTACAGCCCCGACATTAACTACGCTTTGGGTACTGCAACTGCAACCGATGCATGTAGTAATCCAACTGTATCTGCACCAAGTGATGGTACTGTGGGGAGCGATGGATGCACTCGTACACAAACAAGAAAATGGACAGCAAGAGATGCTTGTGGTAATACTTCTACTGCATCAAGAACTATAAGCTGGATCGCTGATATTACGCCACCAACCTTAACTTCTGGTGGTACCGCTACATCACTGGGATGTAACCCATCTGCCAGTGATATTAATGCGGGACTCGGCACTGCAACTGCTACTGACGCATGTAGTAATCCAACTTTCACCCCAGTTGATAGCCCTGTTTCAAGTGATGGTTGCGGTCGTTCTCAAACAAGAAAATGGACAGCAATAGATGCTTGTGGTAATACCTCTACTACATCAAGAACAGTAAACTGGACTACCAACCCAGCGCCACCGGTATTTACTGGTAACTATTCAACTGTTCCATTAGGTTGTAATCCTGTCGCCAGCGATATTGAGGCTGCGCTGGATGGTGCAACTGCATCAAGTAATTGTGGAGCAATAACACCTGTTCCTTCTGATGGTTCAATTGTAAGCACAGGATGTGCCCGTTCAAAAACAAGAAAATTCACCGCATCTGATGGTTGTGGCAACACGGCTACAACATCTCGTATGGTA
>VBAT01000034.1:210518-267733 GCA_005884665.1 Bacteroidota bacterium | reverse complement strand
TGTTTGAGGCGATCGAGAGAGAGCAGGAGGCGAGAGGAAATTTATGATTACTACGGAGCGATGACCCCGGGAACAGGGATACTTGTCACTTGATGCTGGATGCATCCTGCTAAAATCTACAGCTTAAGCTTAGCAGCGATCATCCAGAATCTAGCATCCAGCATCCAGAGTTTATCCCCCAACGCCCCAGTTCTGCTACGAGTGTAGCAAAGCATATAGTACGCCAGTGGCAGGTAATTTATATTAAGGAAATGTACGATTGGTAGCCACTCAGGGCAGGGTTTTTATTCAGACTGGTGAGTGTTAGGAATTTTTGATTTAATTTCAGATTATCTTTACAATATAATTAGGAATTTTGCTGCATAAAATAACCAATATCATCGTTATCCTAATCATTAAAGCCTGATATGAAGAGCCCTCTGTTATCCATAACCCTGATGATATGCCTTGCAGGCCAGTTACAGGCCCAGCCGTCTGCACAAACATCAGCTGCTTCTTTTGCCTCGTTCATTGAGTATCAGAAGACCTTTGCGCGGCCAGATGAATCATTCAGGCGTAAAGAGGATACGTTGCAAAAACAATTCGCGGCCAAAGGGTTGAAATGGCCTGCCAACTATATCTATATCCGCTCTTTCAAATACGACAGCCAGATGGAAGTGTGGGTCAAAAATGATTTAAGCGAGCAATTCAGGCTTTTCAAAACTTATAAAGTATGTGTGCTGGCTGGTACGCTGGGTCCCAAACGGCTTGAAGGTGACTACCAGGTTCCAGAGGGTTTTTATTATATCAATGAGTTCAATCCCCGCAGTAACTATTATTTATCCCTGGGTCTTAACTATCCCAATTTGTCCGACCAGCTTTTAAGTGATTCATTGCGGCCTGGAGGCGGCATCTATATCCATGGCAGTTGTGTAAGCGTGGGTTGTATCCCGATCACAGATGATGGGATCGAAGAATTATATATCCTCGCAACCATGGCAAAAAGCCAGGGACAGGACTACATCCCCGTTCATATTTTTCCGATCAGGTACAATGTGGCCAAAAGCCTTAATTATTTCAACAACCTGGCTAAGGATGATCCTTCGCTGAAAAAATTCGCAGCAAAGCTTGAAGACGCCTTTGATTATTTCGACAAGTTTAAACAGTTGCCAATTATTATGATCGATGACAAAGGCGATTATATCGTCAATGGCGCTGCAGCGGCAAAGAGGCCGATAGAGGAAGAAAAAGAAAGACCGAAGCGAATCCCCGTTCAGCATATTGCCAGGAATATCATAAGCCTTCCTGAATCAGTTCATGAATGGCCTAAGTTTCCCGGCGGTGGCGAGGCTTTCATGAAATATCTTACCGATCTCGGAACCCAGTTGGTCGAATATTTGCCCAGGGGTGTAAGAAAAGCTTATGTGCAGGTGGAGTTTATCATTGATAAGGATGGCGTGCCTGTAAACTTCAAAGTTCTTCGCGGATCAACCGACGATGACCTGATTGATGAGCTCATCAGCAAAATGGAAAAGATGCCTGTCTGGGGACCAGCCATACTGAATGATAAGCCCGTTGCCAAAAAAATGGTACAAACGATAACGATCGAAATTCCCGAAGCTCAGGCCCCATCAGTGGCTGCTGGTCAATAATTATTGGATCAACGCCTGAATCGTTTCATTGGTTTGTTGGCGTAATAAGACTTTCTTTCCTTCCGTCATTTTTTCAAACAATTGCTTGTTGTAATGCCTTATTGTAAGAAGCGATAGTTCTTTTACTACGCTTACATCAAATAATTCAGACGCTTCGATCGCCAGCCTTTCTATTTTTTCCGGCCTGTCATCCAGCACGCAAAGGAAGCTAATGGCGCCGTTCTGCGTCAGGTTAGGTTTAATTTTCAGCTTTTCAAACAAATGATATAACACACCAACATGGCGCTCGCCGACAAAAGAAAAATCTTTTGAACTCATTTCGAGCATTGCCTGGTTTTCCTTGAGCACAATGATTGCAGGCAGCTGTTTTTGCAATGATTTATTATGAATGATCGTTCCGGGGAGCGAGGGTTCCAGGAAACATTTTACGAACAGCGGAATGCTTTTGTTTTGCAGCGGCTTGATCGTTTTCGGGTGAATCACCTGCGCCCCATAGTAAGCCATCTCGATCACTTCGTTGTAGTTCAGCTCGCTGATTGGCTGTGCATCCGGGAACTTCTTAGGATCAGCATTCATGACGCTTTGTACGTCTTTCCAGATGGTAACACTTTCAGCATTCATGATGTTGGCAAAGATCGCCGCCGTATAATCGCTGCCTTCTCTCCCCAGCGTGGTGCTTTCGTTTTCATCAGTAGAGCCGATAAAACCCTGCGTTAAAACAATATTTGAATCATCAAAAAGCGGACTGATTACAGATTGAGCCTTTGACCGCGTGTACTCCCAGTCAATTGTTGCGTCGCGGAAATTATCGTCGGTTCGTATGATATCCCGTACATCTAACCATTTAATTGCAATTCCCGCTTCAACCAGGTAATAGCTTATAAGGGATGTTGACAGTAGTTCCCCAATACATACTACCTGGTCGTAGTAGTAATCATAATCACGAACAGGTTTGTCATGGACCAGCCATTCCATCTCGGTAAAAAAATTTTTGAGTTGAACTGCGCAGGGAAAATATTCGGTTACCAGCAGGCTTTTCGCCACATTGAGGTGTTGCTGCTTTACCTGATCAAACAGCTGAAGCGCTTCGTCCTTTTTACCCTGGAAAAAAGCTTCGGCCACTTTTTCGAGCGCATTGGTCGTTTTGCCCATAGCCGAAATGACGATCAGTAATTTCTCGTCCTTGTATTGCTTCACGATCTTTCCCAGGTTCTTGATTCTTTCCACGCTATTGACGGATGCACCGCCAAATTTGAAGACCTTCATTGAACGTTGATAGGTTAATAAGTTAAATGGTCCAGGTATGCAAATGTCGGAATAATCTTTTTAGGTAGTATCCCTGTTTGAAAAATCAGAATGGCCACAGAGAGGGCAGAGGAAAAACAAAGTCTGCCGGCATTGCTTCGATATGGCTACAGCAAGGTAGCGGCAGAGAACCACAGAGCCTCCTTCTCAGTCATCCCCCGTGTCTTCTCAGTGGCCATCTGTGGACAAATTCAAATCCGATAGCTATTGGATGAAACGCTGCCAATTGTGACAGGTACAACTAATCAACTTTTCTCTACATTTGTCCTTTACCCAACTTGCATATATGAACATCAGCCGCAAAGTGCTTACACTCGATGAATACACGATCCAGCAGGTTCGCCAGATCCCTAATGCTACCGGCGAGCTCAGCGCATTATTGAGAGATATTGGCCTGGCGGCAAAAAGAGTAAATGTAGAAGTTAACAAAGCCGGCCTTGTGGATATATTGGGTGATGCAGGTAGTGTAAATGTGCAGGGTGAAGATGTAAAAAAGCTGGATGTGTTTGCTAATGATCAGTTCACAGGGGTACTTCGTCACGGCATAAGTTGCGCCGGCATTGCAAGCGAAGAACTGGACGATTATGTCGCTTTTGAAGATTCAGTCAGCAGGAATTCAAAATACGTTGTTTGCTTTGATCCCCTGGATGGAAGCGGGAATATAGACGTAAATGTGTCCATCGGTACCATCTTCGGTGTCTATCGGCGTGTGTCATCAAAAGGAAGCATAGCGGCCAAAGAAGATTTTTTACAAAAAGGCACCCAACAGGTAGCCGCCGGTTATGTGGTATATGGTTCCTCCACTATGCTCGTGTACGCCACACGAAGAGGTGCAAATGGTTTCACGCTTGACCAGTCGATCGGGGAGTTCACGTTAAGTCATCCTGATATCAAATGCCCACCCAAAGGCAAGATCTACTCGGTCAACCACGGCAATTTTTTCCAGTATGATAAAAAGGTCCAACGTTATATTGATATCTGCCAGAAAAAAGATAAGTCAAATGGCGGACCTTACACCCAACGTTATATCGGTAGTATGGTGGCTGATGTACACCGCAACCTGATCAAAGGAGGCATTTTTATGTACCCGGGCACCGTAGATAAGCCAAAAGGTAAACTCCGGCTGTTGTATGAGTGCAATCCTTTTGCATTTATTGTTAGTGTAGCCGGTGGCAAAGCAACCAATGGTATTCAGCGAATATTGGATATTCAGCCTACCGAGCTGCACCAGCGCAGTCCCTTGTTTATTGGCAGTAAGGATATGATGGAGGAATTGGAAGGTGAACTGGATAAGAAAGAATAGATAGTCCCGAGCCGATCCATCTGATACAGGTTTAAAACCATTTTCTGATATAGAGTTCAATCGAGATTCTTTCCTAAACTTGCATTGAAAAATGCAAGTCAAAATCATCCCATACCGCGACGAGCATCACGAAATGTTCAGGCAGCTCAATCTCGAGTGGCTGGACCAGTATGACCTTAAAGAAAGTCATGACCTGATGATACTGGACGATCCGCGTGGAATCATCCTTGAAAACGGTGGGTTTATCTGGATGGCTGAAGCTGACGGCAATATTGTAGGCTCTGCCGGCCTGATGAAAGAAAAAGAAGGAGAATATGAACTGGCAAAAATGGCTGTGACAGCAGGTCACCAGGGAAAAGGCATTAGTAAATTGCTAATTGAAACCTGTCTGGATAAAGCCAGGGAAATCGGAGCAAAGAAGATTTCTCTGTATTCAAACCACCAATTGACAAGAGCCATTGGCTTGTATGAAAAATACGGGTTTCATCATATAGAACTGGTAAACTCACCTTTCGAAACCGCAGATATACGAATGGAGTTGATCTTATGATAAATTAAAGAAGGCTGTTGGCTCTTTGGTATAAATCTTGTCGCGGACGGACATGAAAAAACATCTGTCTTTAGTTTTTATTCTTCCTGCGCTTTTTCTAAGTCTAACCTCCTTTTCATTTGTTCCTGAACACGGTCTTGTGGACGATGTATTGAGTTACACAAACAAGTTCAGGAAATCGTATGGATTGAAATCCCTGGTCATGCGTGAAGATCTCAATGCAATTGCCAGGAAGCATAGCGAAAATATGGCAAGAGGCAGGATTGGTTTTGGTCATAGTGGATTTGATCGGCGTTACCGGCAGGTCTGCAAACAGGTCAGTGGGGTCTACCAGGTAGCAGAGAATGTGGCGTATGGTGCTAGATCAGGTAAAGAAGTAGTAAAACAATGGAAAGATTCACCGGGTCACCGGCGGAATATGCTGGGAAAATATAAATATATCGGCATTGGGATTGCAACGGATCGCCGCGGTCACATTTATTATACCCAGGTTTTTGCCGGTTAGGAAAGCAGGCTCGGGCTTTTGCTGTAAATTGCCGCATTATGGGAAATAGAACAATCATTTCGGTCAGGGACCTGGTAAAAAACTATGGCAGTTTTCGTGCAGTAAAAGGAATTTCCTTTGATGTAATTGAAGGGGAGATATTCGGGTTGCTGGGGCCCAACGGTGCCGGTAAATCTACCACACTCGAAATCATTGAAACATTAAGGGAAAAAACCAGTGGTGAAGTAATTGTCGATGGCTTCAACCTCGACAAGGACCCTAACGAGATTAAAAAGATCATTGGTGTGCAATTGCAAAGCAGCGGTTATTACCCTGGCTTAAACCTTCTACAGCTCATCGAACTGTTCTGTGGTTTATACAATCGCGACGTTAACCCAATAGAATTGCTGGAAACAGTAAACCTGAAAGATAAAGCAAAAGCAAAGGTTAAGGAACTAAGCGGCGGGCAAAAGCAACGATTCTCGGTAGCAACAACGCTGATAAACGAACCAAGAATCGTTTTCCTGGATGAACCTACTACTGGGCTGGATCCTCAGGCGAGAAGAAGTCTATGGGAACTGGTACGGAATATCCGCCAAAGGGGCACTACTGTTATCATAACGACCCACTACATGGATGAAGCAGAATATCTCTGCGATCGTGTGGCGATCATTGATTCAGGTAATATCATTGCACTGGACAGCCCGGACCGGTTGATCGATAAATTACTGACAACAGGCTTTGAAAGACGAAAGGAAGTAAAAGCGGCCAATCTCGAAGATGTATTCATCAATTTAACCGGTCACTCCCTAAGAGAGGAATAATCACAATATAAGTTCACATTACGATTCGCGTCATTGCGATCAAAGCGAAGCAAATAATGAGTATTCAAAATAAAATAAAAGATTTCATGGACGGCAAGATCAATGCGCAAAAATTCGCTGGAGAAGTTTTTTTAAATGCCAATAAAGCCAAGGAAGGGGTAGTGACATTACCTTCCGGTGTTCAGTACCTGGTCCTTAAAGAAGGAACCGGAAATCAACCTTCGATAAGTGATAGTGTGAAGGCTCATTATAAAGGAGCCTTACTGGATGGAAAAGAATTCGATAGTTCTTTCCGGCGTAACCAGCCGTTTACCGCGCCTCTCCGGTCCTTGATCAAAGGATGGCAGGAAGTATTGTCCCTGATGAAGGAAGGCAGTCACTGGAGACTATGGATACCCTCGGATCTTGCCTATGGCGACAGGGGAGCAGGCTCCGATATCCCCGGCGGCGCCACGCTGGTATTTGAAGTCGAACTGCTCAACATTGTTAAATAAATTAATTAAATCATATGGCTGTTACTGCGGTTGATCCCCGCTACCCGATCGGCAAATATGAGCCGCAACCTTTTTCCATCGATAGAAAAGTGGAATGGCTGGCGGATATTAAATTCCTGCCGTTGCAGCTGGAGAATGCTATACTCAACCTGGATGAGGCGCAATTGCAGACACCTTATCGTGAGGACGGTTGGACAGTTCATCAACTGGTGCATCACATAGCCGATAGTCATATCAATGCTTATTGCAGGTTCAAACTGGCATTGACCGAGGACAATCCTACTATCAAACCCTATGATGAAAAGGGCTGGGCTGAGCTGAATGACGTGCAAAAACTGCCGATCAACATTTCTACTACTTTGTTGCATGCGCTTCATGCCCGCTGGTATGAAGCATTAAAATATGTAAAAGACGATGAATGGAATAACCGCACTGTTTTTCACCCCGAACATAAAAAGACATTGCGGCTTTGGTACCTGCTTGGATTATATGCCTGGCATGGTAAACATCATGTGGCGCATATAACAAGGTTGCGGGAGCGAAAAAGCTGGTAGGAATTTTTAGTGCTCAGTATTCAACAAACAATGCCCGGTTGAATATTGGAATCGGGCGTTGAATTTTTCAAATGAAATGGAAAATACTGTCTTCGGAATATCTTTTTAGAGACCTTTGGTTCAAAGTAAGAAAAGACATTTGTGAAACTCCGCAGGGAAAAATTGTAGATCCCTATTATGTATACGAATTCCCCGAATGGGTCACTGCTGTTCCGGTAACAGAAGATGGAAAGATCATCATGGTTCGCCAGTACCGTCATGCAATAGGGGAGGTTTGTATCGAATTTCCGGGTGGTTGTGTTGATGCTACGGATCCCGATTTCGAGACAGCTATAAAACGGGAATTGCTGGAAGAAACAGGTTATTCATTCTCTTCTTATAAACCACTTGGTATAACATCGGCCAACCCGTCGACCAACAACAACCTGATGCACATGTTCCTGGCAACAGGAGGCAAAAAAATTGCAGAACAATCTCTCGACCACAATGAAGAAATAGAAGTTGACCTGCTGACGATCGAAGAAGTAAAACAGCTGATAAGGGAAAATAAGATACTGCAATCCATGCACGTTACCTGCTTCCTCTACGCGATGATCGAACTAGGAGAATTTAGAAAGCTATAATTTAATGCCCCAGCTTTGCCTGGTGATCCGTTAGCTTGTTAATTAGTTGATTTGGACCTCACCGACAAGAAAGACACTACCGCAGACAATGATAAGATCGTCCTTGCCGGCTACTGCAATAGCATCTTTCAGTGCAGTATTAACGTCAGGATATTTTCTTCCGTTTAAACCATGTCCTTGTGCTCTTTGTAATAACGTCGCTGATTCCATGGCACGGGGAATATTCGCCTGTGTAAAATAGTATTCTGCGTTTTTGGGAAACATGGATAATATCCGGTCTACCTCTTTGTCTTTAACGAATCCCGTTATCAAATGCAGCCTGTGATGATCAGTCACTTCAATTTGCTCCAGCAATTGATTAATGCCATCCTGGTTATGGGCCACATCCAAAACAACCGTGGGATGTTGGTGAATGATATCCCAACGCCCGTGTAATCCTGTGAGCTTTTTTACCTGGCGCAATGCTTTATGGATTATTTCATCCTGCAGGTTCCAACCTTTTAGTTTCAGTTGATAACAGGATTCCAGAACAGTAATAAGATTTTTGAGCTGGTAGATTCCCGGCAGATCGAGATGGAAGATCTTGTGGTCGGTTACATGCTCTTCCGCCACTTCAACTATCAACTCATGATTTTTCCATTTCCAGTCAACTGCCTGTCTTTTTTTTGAAGCGATATGCAAAGGAGCGTTTTTTTCTTTTGCTGTTGCTTCAAAGACGGATATTGTTTGAGGTAGCACCTCACCGATGACAACCGGGATTTTCTCTTTTATTATCCCCGCTTTTTCACCGGCTATCTTCTCGAGGCTGTCACCGAGAATATTCATATGATCCATCCCGATATTAGTAATTACGGATAATTCGGGAAACACCACGTTAGTGCTGTCCAATCTTCCCCCGAGACCTGTTTCAATGATGGCTATATCCACACCGGACTCCCTGAAATAATCGAAGGCCATGCCAACGGTGATTTCAAAAAAACTCGGTTCGATCTCTGCGATCAGTGGTTTTATTTTTTCGGTAAAATCAACAATAAATTGCTGACTGATCTCCTGCAGTCCTTCACCATTACTGCTCACTTTTATTCTTTCCCTGAAATCTTTAAGATGTGGAGATGTATAAAGTCCGGTTTTGTAACCGGCAGCATGGAAAATTGCAGCCAGCATATGACTCACTGACCCTTTACCATTTGTGCCGGCAATGTGTACCGTTTTGAATTTGTTTTGCGGCTGGTCCAGTGACTGGCAAATCCGGATAGTATTCGCCAGGTCGGCTTTGTAGGCTGCGGCCCCAATGCGGCTGAACATGGGTAGCTTCTCAAAAAGATATTCAAGGGTCTGTTCGTAATTCATCCAGTGTGCAAATCTCGGAAATGTGCCAATTCAGGGGAAAGAAATATTTCTGAGCAATGGCTCGATGTTTCATGCATATTTTTCTGTCAATTATGTGAGAATAGGACAAATATTCTCCCTGAAGAAACTCTATTTGTCAAAAACAATGTTATAAAGTAAATCTGATGGTATTCCAGCTTTACGATTAAGGGGGGTCATTAGTAATATATAAATTCCATTATTTCTTTTCAAAAATAGTAGGTCCATCGGAATTGAATAAGTTCCAAAGATGCCTTCATTTCCGCCCACAAAAATATCAACAGGTTCCTTTTCCGAGTATCGGATAGAAAAGTTTTCACATGACAGATGATAGTAAACCAGGCTATCATTGCTATAAAGAGAATTTAACGGGGTGTCGGAAATTGTCAGGTAAATTCTCAAAGGAGACGGCACTTTCCCGGCTTTATACTGAAACGTAAAAAATCTATTCCCGATAATCCGGTAAGAGTATCCCACCGAACGATCAACTTTCTTAAGTTTGGTATGAAAAGCAGTATCTAAAGATATATTGTCTGTCAGGGCGATTTTATAGAGGATTATGCTGTAGGTCGAGTCAAATCGAATTGTCGAAACCGGTCCCCGGACTTTATTATTATTTACTTCAACCACCTCCATTTTAGATCTGTATCTATTTGCAATAATTGAAGAGTCTTCAGAGGAAAGTACATAGGTTGAAGGAAGGTCTTCGGCAAAATCTTTCTGAAGCTGTTTGAAGCCATGGTTAACCTTAAAGGCTAGATAGCTGAATAGGCTCAAGCCAATTAACGACAGGATACAAATAAGGAAAATTTTCTTTCTTTTATCCTTCATTATTTGCGTTAACTAATTTTCGATTCCCTAATTTATCCAGTCAAAAATACACTGCCACACTCGAACAACACCAACTAAAAACCCTCCGCACTAATCTCACAATAGCATATGCAATAGTAGACCACCCATTTGCATACTCCGAAGGCAAACCCATTCTAACGCCAGTACCAGTCTCGTTTTCGTTTGCATTTAAAGGTTGAGCCATAAAGGTAGTAGGCGCGGGAGAACTTTAGATTAAATATTCAAATTAGCGTTAAACAAAAATGCCATTCCACAAAACGTGGAATGGCATTGTATCAAAACTAAACTGTTTTTCGGGTTAGCCACCCATTATAAAATTAAACTCGTAAACTACAAGTGATTCTTCATTCTTTTTATCGAAACGGTTACGCCTAAGCCATTCCCGGATGATCTCGATCGCCTCGCCAGTCGTATACGTTGATCCCCTCTTGGTCTGGACAAACGTGCCTATTCCGTCGGGCGATACACTTATTTCTGCAAACACTTTCCCTTTCAGGTTTTCGCCGGCGTCCATATTTTTCGGATTGATCACGAAACGGCTTCCGCTAACTCTCCTGGGGCCAACCCCTGTACCGCTGCCTGTACCATTACCACCTCCATTGCCGCCACCCCGGCCACCACCATAACCGGATCCTTCGCCCACACCTCCACCATTGCCACGGCCACCGCTTCTGTCATAGTTGTCGGCTGCACCGCCACCAGGACCATTGCCTGCCAGAGTTCTGCCGACTGTGGCTTTTGCTACGCGAGGAGCCGGTGTTTCTATAATTGGCTTCGGCTCTGTTTTTACGATGGAAGAAGTATTCTGAACATATTTTTCGACGGGTTTAGGATTGGGAGGCCTTTTCACGACAGGAGCCTCTTTATCGGCCTCGTCTGTTTCAATATCCCTTGAATCTTCTTTCACACCAGGTTCAGGGGGTGTTGCCTTGGCTATGCCCGGGTTTCCGGTAGCCTGCACCGGATTACCACCGCCCCCACCACCGCCCAGTACTTTGGCTGGGGGATCATCGGGTATGTTGAGGGCCACTTCGATAGTTTCTTCTGCGACGGGCAGTTCAATAGCAGGCAGGGACCATCTCAACAAAAACATCAGCAGCAACATCAGGCCGGCAAAACCGGCTGTGATCATAGCGGCCTGGGTGTTTTTCCTGGCTTCAAAGGATGCAGACATAACATGATAATTGTTCATACAAAAGTAAAGTTTCAATTTTTAGGAAAAAAGGCCGTATTGTTCACACCTGTTATTAAACGATAAAGACTTAATGAGTTGTATAATGGATGATTTATGAAATGTTAAGATTTGGTAAGGACCGGGTATTTCCACGTAATAGCACCATTTAGACGCAATAAACGATGGGCATCCCCTTTCAAAAGCTCGTATGATGGTTTTGATGAATGTTTGATAATGCAGTGAACGGTGTCCCGATGGCTGCCGGGAGGTAAATGATGAATAGAGCAACACCCATAGCAGCACGACCACTCACCATTGACGTATGTAATATGACGATTAATTTCTACAATCAAATTGCTGACGAAATGAGATGAATGTTTTACTGACTGGCATTGTTAGTTTTCCACAGGCAAAAACATTGGTAACGTTTTTGTCTTTTTTTATGAAATTTTTTTTCACTTTTTAAATTGTGACTTTATGAAAATGAATTTCTTTTCTAAAGCGGTATCCTTTGTTTTGATCGCCGGTACCTTAGTCGTTGCATCATGTGATAAAAACGATGATAACGATACCAATGCGAAAATGTACACCGTATCCGGAAGTGGAAGCGGAACGCAGGTAGTTCCGGTCGTGTCCACAACAGCCAGTTCCAATTTAACGGGAACATATAACAGCGGGACCAATCAATTCCAGTACAACGTAAGTTGGACAGGTTTAGCTGCAACGGCCGATTCAGTTCGTTTCTATGGTCCAGCCAGTGCAGGTGTGAATGCCGCAGGTAATGCCCAATTTCGTGCTGCTATTACCACTCCGGGTGTAGCCGGTTCAGCCAGCGGAACAACAACATTGACAGAAGCGCAGGAATCAGATCTGTTAGCTGGCCACTGGTATTACACAGTCAGCAATGCAACTTATCTAACGGGAGAGGTTCGCGGGCAGGTGACTACAGTAGCTCAGTAAGACATATAGTTTTAACAGGTAAGATGGTTCGCCAATTGGCCGACCATCTTATTTTTTAATGCTACTGCCATTTATCCTAATCTTTTAAGCAGGGCATAAGGTGCCCATTTGAACAATTTAGCTACGATCCACCATCGCCTGCTGATATAAGCTTTTCGTTTTCTTTTATCAATAGCCCGTATGATCTGCCGTGCCGCTTTATTAACAGACACAACCCAAAAAACTTTATTTCCTTTGGCCATTTTTGTTTTTACAAATCCAGGTTCGATGCACGTAACCGTGACATCTTTCTTCAGTCGTTTTGCTTTTATAGACAGACCTTCGAAATAGATGCTCTGAAATGCCTTGGAAGCGCTGTAAGCGGGCGCCCAGCTATTTCCTCTTGCTGCAGCTATAGATGAGAGAGTGACCAGTTGACCATGTCCCTGCATGACAAAAAAATTAAAAGACCAGTTGGCTATTTCAACAAAAGCGTTGACGTTGGTGTCTACGGTCATCTTGTCAATATCCCAGTTGAGGTCCTTCGACACTTCGCCATTGCCGGCACTGATCACCAGGATATCGAGCCCGCCGAGTTTAGTGATCAATGACTGGATGTGATAAATATTTTCTTTCCCTGTAACGTCGAAACAACCGTATTCGATGTTTTCAGGATATTGATGTTTCATTTCTTGCAGGAGAGCCAGTCTTCTTCCGGTGATCGCAACCCGTTCGCCTCTCTCAGCATAGAATTCCGCCATTCTTCGGCCAATACCGGAACTGGCTCCAATAATGATGATTTTTTTTGGCATCAGTAATTGTTAACTGAAATTATGATAGGGCCTCATTTTTATCTCTCGCAATCCCGCATACTTGCGGGATTGCGAGAGAATTTATTTTCCTCCGAAATTATCCAATAAAGCTATTTTCCCTTTATTAAGTTTATCATTGAAGGCAAACCGGCAATCGCCCCAAACCCGAGCCACAGGAAACTGTTTCGACCGCCAAAAAACCCTGTTGAATGAAATACATGATCAATTACAATTAAACTCAGTACAGATATTGAAAACCCGATGGAGTTATAAATAGTCAACGCGGTGCCTCTTAAATGTTCAGGAGCATGTTGCGCCACTAGCGTTGAAAACTGGGGTGAGTCGGGACAAACGGTCAATCCCCAGATAAATAGCAAACCGATGAAAACGAAAACAGGTAATTGAAATAGCAAAGGAGAAATCCAGCAGCACAAGCCTGAAATGAATAAAGCCAGTGAAGCCACCTTTGCGCTTCCCCATTTTTGAGACAAATAACCGCCAGCAATACAAGTCAGCAGGCCGCAACTGATTACCAGGAAACTCAATAGCGGGATATTAATTGAAAGATTATGCTGTTTGCTGTAAAGTTCAATGATCAGTGGCACAAATCCCCAGAATGTATAGAGTTCCCACATATGGCCGAAGTAGCCAAAGGCAGCCTGCCTCCATTTTTTCGAACTGAATATTTGCGGAATAGCATTCCATTGAAAACCTCCCGATCTTTTTCTATAAGGTCCATCGCCGACAAAAAATAGCATCAATAGTCCTCCGCAAAGAGCAAATAATGATGTACAATAAAGAACCGATTTCCAGGGTAATTCGAAGTCCCTATTTTTTAACAAATGAGGAAATGCAGTTCCTAATACAAGAGCGCCCAATAAAAAACCCAGCGCTTTGCCCAATCCTTTTTCATACCAGTCGGCAGCAATCTTCATTCCTACGGGGTAAATGCCTGCAAGAAAAAAGCCGGTGAGGAAACGCAGTGCAAAAAGAGAGCTGGCGTCTTTTGCAAACCAGGCCACCGAAGAATTACAGAGGGCGCCCAATAGTGAACTGAGGAAAAATAATTTAACGGGTGAATACCTGTCGGCAAGAGAAAGGAATGCAAAGCTCAATGTTCCAGCAATAAAACCGAGCATGACAGCAGATGTTACATGGCTAACTGCATACTGGCTCAGGTGAAGTGATTGTCTTAGTTCAGGAAGCACTGCATTGCCAACAAACCAAAGCGATGTGCCCGCGAACTGCGATAAAACGATCAATGGTAAAATGTGGTTAGGCCGATTTGTCATGTACAAAAATGATTATGTTTGAAATGAGCAAGAGAGAGGTTTTAACGGTTTAATACGTTTGAAGGTTTAAAACGTTATACCTGTTTGAGATGACCGCACTCCGCTCTCTTTCTCCGCTCTTCATTATGCTATCGTATTAAACGAAGATTCGCCAGCACGATCCCTGCAAATACGATGATCATACTCGCAATATGAACCCAGCTAAATTCTTCGTGCAGGTAAAATACAGCTTCAACGCTTCCGAATATCGGGATAAGATTTCCAAACAATGCCGTTCTCCCTGCTCCCAGTTTACCGATGGCAATATTCCAAATGAGAAAACAAATAACCGAAGCGCCCAACCCGAGATAAATGATCGCGATAACAAGATTCCTGCTCCAGGTCACCGGGGCATTATGGCTAAGATCCCATAGATAAAAAGGTAATAGCATTATAGTCCCAAATGCAAATACAACAAACAGGAAATTGGTTGAGGAAATGGAAGCAGGCTTTTTCTTTACCAGTGTGTTGTAAACGGCGAAGCAAAAAGCGGCTGCCAGCACCCACAGATCACCCGCAGAATAGTGATGGTTCAGCAGGCTTCGGAAATTACCTCCTGATAACAGGAATAAAACCCCGGTAATACAAAACAGCAGACCCAGCCATTTCATCCAACCAATGGATTCTTTCAGGAAGATGCGGGCCAGGATAATAGACATGACGGGAGATGAAGTAGTACCGATCAAAGCCAGGTTGATGGCCGTGGTATAATGAGCGCCGATATAAACAAACGTGTTAAACAGCGCAACTCCGGTCAATGAGACCCAAAACAAATAAAACCACGATCGTTTTATGACGGGCCATTCCGGTTTGATTTTTTTTATGACAAATGGCAACAGGATGATTGAAGCGAGCAGCCAGCGGTAAAATGCCAGGCTTACAGGTGAAATTTGCTGGTTAACTCCTTTTGCAATGATAAAATTGCCAGACCATATAAAGGCGGCAAGTACAGCTAATCCGATTCCTGTGTAGATATCCTTTTTTGAAGTTGACATGAAAGCTGCGACGAAGATAAGAACGTGCAGGGGTTGAACTGTAAAATTTAATGGGCTGCTTATTGATCCATTTGATAAGCTCTAATGCGCAAAATCCATTTCGAACCGGCCTTTGATCCTTTCAATAGGTGGATTGAAATAACCATATTTCAGGTTGGGAAATTCTTCCTTCAGGCTTTCCATCAGTTGCTTTACTCCCATACATTCACCGGTATCGGTAACACCGATCTTTCCAAGATACCAGTCCGGATCAATATTAAAATTTCTCCACTGGATCATCTTCAGCCCGGTTTCACTTATTAACTTTCTTAAAGCTTCATACTCGGCAATACTGTCGGTCATTCCTGGAAAAACAAAATAATTGATCGAAGTCCACCCGCCGAATGAGTTTACAACCCTGACGCTTTCGACGATATCATCAAAATCATAATTGTTTGGGCGGTAATAAGGCATATAGACTTCCCGCCGTGCAGAATTGGTGCTGACCCGGATGGAATCGAGTCCCGCCTCACAAAGTTTCCTGACCGCTTTCGGGTTGGATGCGTTGGTATTGATATTGATGCTTCCTTTCGAAGTATGTTTTCTGATCTCTATGATCGCATCACGGATGGTTTCCCACATCAGGAGCGGTTCACCTTCACACCCTTGTCCGAAACTGATGATCGGGTAGGGTGCTTCCTCAAGATGGGGCACGGTGTATTCCACGATTTCTTCAGATGTAGGTTTAAATGTCAGCCTGTCTTGCGTAGAGACGATCGGTTCTTCATCGGGTTGAAGCGAAATGCAACCTACGCAATTGGCATTGCAGGCAGGCGATGCAGGTACCGGGCATTCCCATCTTCCTAAAAAATAATTCCTGGCTGCGGGACAATGATAAGTTAAAGCGCAATTATTTGCTAAATGGTTGACCAGGCGATTGTGCGGGTAAGCTTGCATGATCCGCTTTACACCTGTTTCCACCTTGCCCTGGTCATACCCAGCACAATCCTGGCGGATGTCTGGTTCGATCCTGGTTGCGGGGATATAAAATCTTTCAGCCTGCCATCCAACCGCTGTATAGCAAAACAACGGAAGGGTGGGAGCATTGGGCTGTGTTTCATAAGCTGCCAGGTAAAAGCCGGTATGGGCAGGCGGTATAAATGCAGCTACGGCCCAGCCTTTTTCACATAATCTCATTTCCCCGGTCTTAACATCGATTCCTATTCCTCTTCTTCCCGGCAATTCATAGAGGGAACCTCCGTCCGGCAATTCTATCCATTCATCTGCAGGCACAGGTAAAGCTTCCCAGCCGCTTCTGCCAGTGGCAAACAGCGTGGTATCCTCGAAAATATTTCCTTTGCCGTCGGAAAAAAGAATATACGGAGTTACAGAAGTCATATATAAGTCCAATAGGTCACATAGGTCAAATAAATCATATCAATCACATCAATCATATCAGTCACCTAAGTAGGTCTAGTATGACCCGTATGACTTTCATGACCTATGTGACATAGATCTCAAAGTTCGTGATTATTTTATTAAACCTTTCAGGCGTACTTCGCAGAATTCGTTAAACTCCATTTCACTCGTTGGAGATAAAACTTCGTTTTGAAACAGTTTATTGTTTTTAAGATCAATGGTAAGTATTCCGTCTTTTAAGATGGCGTTATTCAGTTCTTTCCATTCAATTGTCCGTTTGGGAAATGAAGGATAGACAATCCTGTCATCATATACCAGGACTGTGAGTTTGCGGCGGCTGATGTCCTGGAACAGGAAAAGGACAAATGTGAGCGCAGCTATCCAATAGAACTGGAGAAATATCCAGGCGATGATAGCTATTGAAAAAGCAAGGCTGATGCTGTCGCTTTCAAAATCTTCTCTTTTGCTAAGGAACCGGGCGCAGAATATCACGATCAGCAAACCAGCTGCGAAAAATGGAAGGTTTGTTATCCTTGATTTTCCCGAAATGCCTGCGTAAATGAAGCAGATCACGGTCAACGCAATGATCAACCAACTTATAAGCGTATAAGTTCTCAGCTTTTCATTCTTAAGCAGTATTACAAACCGGGGCATAAAGTGTTTTTCGTGAAAGGCGTGAACAGGATCAGGCAGGCTGCGGCAAGCTGCTTGCCACTAATAGATTGCATAATTTAAAAAGAACCCTGGCACCCACGTTGGAGTTCCAGTCTGTGTCGCTAATGCCTACCTCACAAAGATCAAAGCCGATAAATTTCCTTCCGCTTTCCAATATTCTCCGGAAAAGATAATACACTTCTTCCACTTCAAAGCCGCCGGGTACCGGGGTGCCGGTATGCGGACAAAGTTTTCGATCCAACCCGTCGATATCAAAGCTGATGTAAACTTTCTCTGGTAACTCGTCGACTATTTCGCCAACAATGTGCTTCCATGTATCGCCTTCAAACTGGCGGTTTTTTATAATCCTGTCAAAGTAGGTCACGACCCTGCCATTACTTTTTTGAATATAGTCGTTTTCATTTTGGCTAAAATCACGAGGGCCTACCTGTACCAATTTCTTTATCTGGGGCACTTCTTGTAATGCATTGCGCATGATGCTGGCATGCGAATAAATAAAACCTGCATAGGCTTCACGTAGGTCGCAATGAGCATCAATCTGCAATATGCCGAAGTCGCCATGCTTTTCCGCAATTGCCCTGTAAAAACCGAGAGGGATACTATGATCGCCGCCAAGCAAACCTACCAGTTTGTTTTTGCCAAGCAGGGCACTTGTCTGATCATACACCCAACTATTGAGATAATTGCTCCCGCTATTGACATCTTTCAGCGTTTTAGACATGAACTGGTTGGCCGAAACATCTTCTCCTCTTGAAATGTAATCAATATACAATTCAGCTTCTTTACGGAGATAATCACTTTTCATCAATATCTTCCTGTCGGTTGGGCGCATATAAAATCCCTGCTTCCATGCCTGCGGTGTGTCGGGGTCATAAATATCTATCTGTAAACTTGCTTTGCAAATGGCCTCAGGCGCCCGGGCAGTCCCCGAGCCATAACTGACCGTGACTTCCCACGGAATGGGCACAATTACCAGATGCGCATCTTCTTCTGTGGTGGGAAGCCCGAATATATTATTATTGGGATTACTAACACTATCAGGATCGTAATTTGAAAGATCGAACATTTTAAAAAAATTGAAAAAACGGAATGCAAGTTACATGGCAAAATCGGAAAATAGAAGATAATTGTTAGAAGGCTGGAATGCAGGCTGGGCGGGACTCTTCAGGGCCGGTGGCCCGGAAATATTTATCGCGTTCGAATCTCAGGGTATTGCCGGCTCCTGCTGACTCAGGCAATGAAAGCTACCCAATCCCCATATGATCTCCGTGGAATCAATGCCAATTATCTCCCGGCCGGGGAAACATGTCTGTATTACCTGCAGCGCTTTATCGTCTTTTGCACACCTGTAGGTGGGAACGATCACCGATTTGTTGGCGATATAGAAATTGGCATAGGATGCAGGCAATCGCTGGTCTTCCCATACCAGTTCATCGGGCATTGGAAGCTCAACAATGTTTAATTGCCTGCCGTTTAACAGCCGCATTTGTTTCAATTGTTCCAGGTTATGCTGAAGCAATGAATAGTTCTCATCGCTTTTATTTTCTTCAATGACGGTTAGTACGGTGTCTTCGTTAACAAACCTGACTGTATCGTCGATATGCCCGTCTGTATCGTCGCCCACAATTCCTTCATCAACCCAAAGGATCTGTTCAACTCCATAATAATTGAAAAGATATTCTTCGATCTGTTGTTGATTTAGCTGCGGGTTGCGATTGGGATTCAACAGGCAGGCTGTCGAAGTCATTAATGTGCCTGCGCCATTGAATTCAACAGACCCTCCCTCCATTACAATCCCCGGATGGAAAACTGGTAAATTGAAATGCCGGCCGATCAGAGTAGGAATAACATCATCCAGGTCAAAGGGCGGATATTTATTGCCCCAGGCATTATAGTCCCAGTCCACGATCACCTTTGGTTCTTTTGCCCCGGGATTTATCAAGAATGCCGGACCATGGTCCCTGCACCAGGCGTCGTTGGTGGGATGAAAAAAGAATTCGACCCTATCAAGCGGAACATTTTCTTTTTCCAGGCAAACCATGGCGAAAGATTTCATCGCTTCGTCGGTCACGTTGATACGAACCAGCTCATTTTTTGCCAGCTCTTTGATAAACTTTGAATAATAAGGATAGATCGTTTGAATCTTACCTGGCCAACTTGCTTCTTTGTGCGGCCAGCTCAGCCAGGTAGCCACATGCGGATCAAATTCAGCGGGAAAATGATAGCCAAGAGTTTTGGGAGTTGGATGATTCATTTTTGAAAAAAACCGAATCTTACTAAGTTCGAAATCCGAATGTTACCTAAACGTCAATCAATCCTTTTCCAATTCGATTATTTCGCATTTCGTCTTTTAATATTCGTGCTTATTTGTCATTTAAACTTCTTCGTCAATAAATCTCTTTGTGATTGGCTGATAGGAATCGATCCGCCTGTCGCGCAAAAATGGCCAGTGTGTACGGTAACTGTCGGTTTTAGAGGTATCCACTTCCACAACAGCTACTTCTTCCATGTCATGCGATGCTTTGAATAATAAATTGCCAAACGGGTTGGATACGAATGAACCGCCCCAGAATTTCATCGTGCCGTTTTGCTCCAGGCCAACGCGGTTTACGCTTACCACATGCACACCGTTGGCAACGGCATGACTGCGTTGAATGGTTTGCCAGGCATTGTATTGTTCGCTGTTAGTTTCGTCGTCCTGGGCGTGATGCCAACCGATAGCCGTAGGATAGAACAGGATCTCTGCACCCATCAGTGAAGTGATCCTGGCCGCTTCGGGATACCACTGGTCCCAGCAAATCAGTACACCGATCGCGGCGAATTTTGTCTTAAATACTTTATATCCCAGGTCACCCGGTGTGAAATAGAATTTTTCATAATAGGAAGGATCATCCGGGATATGCATCTTTCGGTATTTGCCCAAATAAGATCCGTCAGCATCGATTACAGCGGTTGTATTATGATATATTCCTTCCGTTCTCTTTTCAAATAATGAAGCGATAATGACCACGCCCAGCTCTTTGGCTATTTTGGCCAGAGCTTCAGAAGAAGGGCCCGGAACAGGTTCGGCCAATTTAAAATTGTCATAGTCCTCCACATCACAGAAATAAAGGGAGGTAAATAGCTCCTGCAGGCAAACAATTTGCGCGCCTTTGGCAGCCGCTTCCTTTACTTTAGCGATCGCTTTGTCGAGATTTTCTTTCTTGTTACCCGAACAGCTCATCTGAACCAAACCAACTTTTACTTTGGCCATGCTCTTTAAAATTGAAATGCAAAAATAGTTGATTGGTTAATTAGTTGATTAGTCGACCAGTTAATTGGTTAACTAGTTAAGCCGCTGACTTCTAACCTGGCTACTGCGCCTTCGCGTAGCTGCGGCCGGGCAAGCTCTCAACTCTTTTTAGCTATCTCTTTCCCAACTGTCTGAGGTAGGCTACATGAGAGAAAACAGCGGTATGCAATCGGCGATACTCGATGTAACGGATGCCGTATTCTTCGCAAGCTTTTTTGATGATCTTGCTAATAGCAGGGTAATGTATATGGGAAATCTTGGGAAACAGATGATGTTCTACCTGGAAATTAAGACCACCGACCAGCCAGCTGACTACTTTGTTCTTTGTGGCAAAGTTGGCGGTGGTTTTGATCTGGTGTATCGCCCACTCATCTTCCATTTTGCCGGTTTCTTCATTGGCATGAGGGAAGTGAGTGTGTTCAACTGTATGTGCAAGCTGGAAAACAATGCTCAATACGAAACCTGCAAACAGGCTGGAGACTAAAAAACCTACAAGCCAGGCCTCAAAACCTACTGTATAAATGGGCAAAAAGATAAACAGCGCGAGGTGTAGCAATTTAAAGGACCAGAACGAAATATGATCCACCGGCTTCATTTTTCTAATAGGAACGTTCCCGACTCTGCCTGTGAAGTATTTCTTATAGTCCGTGACAAAAACCCACCAGAGGTAAAGCAGGCAGTAAGTAAGCCAGAAATAAAGATGCTGGTAGCGATGCATTTTATAGTATTTCTGGGATTCACAAAGTCGGAGAAAGGGTTTGGCATCTATATCGTCGTCTATACCGTCAATATTTGTGTAAGCATGATGAATGACATTGTGCTTGGTCTTCCACATGAAATTGTTGGCGCCTAAAAAATTCACTGATAAGGCTGCCAGGTTGTTCAACCAGGTATAACGGCTGAAACTACCATGGGCACCATCATGCATTACGTTGAACCCAATCGCTGCTGTCAGCCCGCCCAGGACCACTGATTCCAGGATAGCCCAAACAGCTGTTGGCGTAAAAAACACCAGGTGGATGTAAATAAACAGGAAACCAACGACCAGTATGATGGCTTTAATAAACAGGCTGTAATTGCCTGTTGTGGATTTGCCTACTTCTTTAAAATAATCACTGATCCTTTTCTTCAATTCGGCATGAAAGGAGTGAGATACCTGGGAAAATTTCGGAATGTTCATTTTGACACTTTAACGGGTTATTTTGCAAAGGTAACCTAACCCTACTATAAACGCTCATTCCTCTTGTTAATTATTGGAAATCAGGAGAAAATTTTGTCCACTCAGGTTTCCACAAGCACAAGAGAATCCAGGTTTTTGATCCCAATCTTTTTTTCTGTGATAAATCCTTCTGCATATTTAACACCAATCCTTTTGCCTAGCATCCTGGCTCTCGCGATAACGCTGTCCAGGAAATCGGGAGTGGATATATAAGTCTGGAGACCTTCACTGCCAGAATCGGATGTATGGAATTGGCTGGAATAAGCTTCAATTGCTTTCATCCGCTGCTCAAATACATCGCTGATATCGATCAGCAGGTCGGGTTCATGGTACCAGTCCTGCAGATACTGGAGATAATATTTCGGGCGCCATTTTTCCTGTTTGTTGCCGGTTTTATCCTTTGTTTCAATTTTAACCAGACCGGACAAGAAACAGGCGTTATTGATAAGTTGCCCGGCGCGGCCATGATCCGGGTGGCGATCGCTCAGGATGTTGCCAATTACAATTTCAGGCTGGTACTTCCTGATCGTTTCTATCACTTGCAATTGATGAGCCTCGTCATTGCGGAAAAAACCATCTCTCATCCTAAGGTTTTCCCTTACAGATACACCAATGATATTGGCTGCATTCGCTGCTTCCTGGTAACGGGTTTCTATATTTCCTCTTGTGCCGAGTTCACCCTGTGTCAGATCTACAATACCTACTTTTTTTCCTCTCTTTATTTCATTGATCAGGGTGCCGGAGCAACCAAGCTCAACGTCGTCGGGATGAACGCCAATGGCAAGTATGTCAAGTTTCATTATTGCAAGATAATGAAGACTGGTGAGTGGTGAGCCGTGAGTTGGGAGTACGAATATGAAATCCGGGGTACGGTGACTCGAGTAGGAAATTTGCGTTTCTGTTCTGCTGGCTAAGCAGTATAGACTAGCGACTAAAGACTAGGGCCGCTCTCCGCACCCGCTCTTCGTTCTATTTTCTGTAAGGGTTGCCGTACCACATACCATCGATCTCTTTCACAAAATTTTCGATCTGGCGATCGGTTTTATCGGTGAGGTCCCAATCCTGTTTGAGACTACTGCCAAAGAAGAAGGCAACGGTTTGATAGAGCCTGGCATTCATGCCGCCCTTGTATTCTTTTATTATCTCGAAGCAATTATTACCCGTTTGCCGGTTGATCAGTTTCATCAGGATCCGTCCCTGGTAAACAGAAAGGTTCGAAAGCGGCTCTGTAAACTGGGCTCTCAGTTCCTTTTCCCTGGTTTTGATATAATCCTTTCTCTGTTTTTTGGAACTGACACCCGTAAGATGAGTGTTGATATCATTTATGGTTGCGCCTGCCGTTCTCGCATAAGGATAGGTCACATAGACTGCATTGCGGAGACGGGTCCATTCTTCCATGTATTTGTCCCGTTTTTTGCCGGATAACTTTGATACCCATACCATGGGTTCTTCTTTGTACGGCAACATTTCCTTGTTATACCAGATCGCATCCGTCACGATCGTATCGTTTGGGCCCCATTTTTTTGCCCTTTCTTCATATGAAGGCATGGGTCCTACAGTATCCGGTGCACTTTCGGGAGTTATTTGCGCAGACAAACGTGTACTCATTAACAAGACGAATACGAACATTAATTTCCCGGCCGGGATATGTGGAAGCGACTGCGCCATAATGGCTTATTATAGGTTGTAAAAATAATCCAAAAGGACAAGAAAAACAGGTGAAATGCTGTTTCCGATTTGTGAAAAGTCACGGTCCTGTTTTACTGCTGCGGTTCAACTGGATACGCCGGACCATGCTGATAAGGATACCCAGGGCCGTGATAATAATGCCTAGCCACAGCACATTAATGAAAGGGAATTTATAAGCTTTCATAGTGACATATTTCATCACCGAATTGCTTTCTTTTACCTGTAAAACCACTTTTTTATCAAGGGTAACCTGTGTGAATGCGACTATCAGATTTTGTGACAAAGCCGTATCGAGAATATAATTTGCCTGGTTGTTCTTGACATAGAAAACGGGTCGGAGATGATACCGGGTACCCTGTTTGGAAAACACGGTTATATTAGCTACAAGAGCAGTATCGCTCCGGCTGTAATGATATTTTTCGTCAGAGGGGTTTGCCATGACCCTGTCAACGATCATAAACCCGTTTGTGTAAAAGATAGTATCTCCGACGGAAACTGTTCTCGGACTGAACGAAGCGGTATCCTTGTTTTTTTCCGGGGCAGGTAAAGCAGTAAGATAAACGAAGACATCGTGATCCAAATAGTGCCGGGAATCGGGCTCGGGCTGTATACCTTCATTACCTTTTACTTTGATATATGCAGAAGGCCTGAGCATGAACTCTTCTTTGCCGTCTTTTCGCTGGAAATGGATATTGAAGAACCATTTCTCTTTTTTAACGGGGTGTTGTTCGTCATTTTCATAAGTCACCCAATACCTGCCCATATCATTCTTCACGCCTTTCACCAGGGTGAGGTTCTCGCCGGTTTTTTCCTTGCTCGTTGCATCGAATGGTATGGAAATTCCGCTGGTGTTATAAGACAGGATCTCTTTTTTGGAAGAGGAAAGAAGAATGCCGAGTAATACCAGTCCAAACCCTACATGGGCAATCGACCCACCGGATAATTTCAATTTTCCTTTTAGACCGATCCAGATATAGGCTGCATTAGCAACGACGGCATAGACACTGCAGGCGATTCCCATCCAGATAGCTGCTAAAAAACCATAACCGCCCCTGGGATGATAATAAGTGACGTCTCCAAAGGCCAGCACGAGTGTAGCTGCCACAGCAGAAAGGATCAATGGCACCAGGACCTGCTTCCAGAAAAACTTTGACGATGTGTTTTTGTATTTCAGGTATTGCGTAAGCCCGGTCAAAACAGCAATAATGATCGCTACAAAAATTTGTATTTGATTATACGCGAATTCAGGGTCCTCCGGTGGAGCAATTGCCTGTTTGAGGAATTTAAAAGGAAGAAATCCCGAAAGCGACGACATTATTTTATTCAATACGGGTAGCGAAGTCTTACCGATGATTACAATCGCGGAAAGAAAGAAAACCAGCGAACCGATAAACATCCAGAACTCTCTTGATGATCCACTCTCTTCCTGTTTTATCGATGGAATGTCTTTGTAGTTGATAAAATAAAGAACAAAAGCGGGTATAAGCGAAAGACCCATGAAAAGCTGGAGATGATAGAATAAGGATTTTCCTTCACCGGTGAATGCGTGCACCGATGTATCTCCAAGGATACCGGTGCGGGTAAGAAAAGTAGAATAAAGCACGAAACCGAAGCTCAGGATAAAGAATAGGTGCGTTGTGCGCAGTGAATGCCCGGTATGTTTATAAATAAGTAATGTATGAATACCTGCTATGAGGATCAGCCAGGGAACCAACGAAGCGTTTTCAACGGGATCCCAGGCCCAGTAACCGCCAAAGCTCAGCGATTCATAGGCCCATGCTGCTCCCATCATGATGCCTACACCCAATACTGCAGCAGAAAATAAGGCCCAGGGAAGGGCTGGTTTTGTCCATTCCCCGAAATTCTTTTTCCAAAGGCCTGCAAACGCAAATGAAAAAGGAACGATCGTGGAGGCAAAACCCATAAAGAGTACAGGGGGGTGAATCACCATCCAGTAATTCTGTAAAAGCACATTCAGATCGTTGCCATCCTGCATAAACGGCAAGCGAAGGTAATCAGGCCTGATCGGGCCATTGACATCCATACCCACGTGGGCGATGGGAGTTGTATCCAGGAAACCGGAATCCCTGATAAGAACGAATGGGTTGCTACCGATCTTTTCTCCAAACAGGTAAACACCTACGATCATGCTGGCAATGCAGAATTGCGCAAAGCTTATTACCGTCATTACAGGAGCTTCCCATTTCTTAGCGGTCTTTATCAATATCAGTCCAAGCACGCAATGCCAGATGCTCCAAAGCAGAAAGCTACCTTCCTGTCCTTCCCAAAAACAGGCGAGAAGGTATTTCGGTTCCAACTGCCGGCTACTGTGTTGCCACGCATATTTGTATTCAAAGAGATGATGGGAAATAATATAAAACAGCAATCCAAAGATGGTAAGCCCCCGTCGATATCATTCTTTGATCGAACAGTTTTGAAGTAAGCGAAAGTTGCCACTAAAGAAGCTACCAGCGAAAGCACAATGAAGAAGCGTCCTAATTGCCCAGGCAAAAGATGCTCGTCGAGGTAATTCATTCTTCGTTAATATTTAGTATCTGGGTTACCCGTTGCAGAACCTGAAGCTTGCTGAATACTCTTTTCCGCATTTTTTTTATCATCCTTATACTTTGAAGGACATTTGGTCTGGATTCCGTCGCAGTTAAACAGACCATTCTCATATTTTCCCTTTAATACCAGCCTGTCACTGATCTCGAAGTTTTCGGGTTTGGGGTTATGATAAATTACTTTAACAGATTTACCCATTGTGTCCACTGCTGTAAAACTGAGGTAATTGGGATTTTTTATCGCATCATATTCCAGCGGTTGTGAACGATCCCAGCGGGCCATCAGGTGAACAAACCTTCCTGGTTTATTCATAGCCGTCTCAACTGTATCGTAAGTAGTCGTTGTTCTTAAAAACGTGATGAGCACCGCAATAGCTGCTGCTATGCTGACAAGTAGAATGATGTGGATTTTTTTCATTTTCTCCGCGGAGGAAGTTTAGTCGGTGAGTCTCATTTTCCTTTCACGCAATCCCGCAACTATGCGGGACAAAGGCGCCACGCATGTACTATTATAACAAGATCGTTGCGTCATCGCGACGTTGCGTGAGATTTGAGACACCACCGTTTAGTCCAAGCCGGTGCAAATTTAGGCTAAAAACCTTCATGCCGGGAGCTTTGCTGGTTGTAAAGCTGATAATATTGGACGGATTGTTTGAAACAAACTACCAGTTGTGACCTTATAACTAAAAGGAGCAGGTTTCAACCCTATCTTTGCTGCTTATAATATTTAATATTGTCATATGATTTTTCAGTTGAATGAAGAACAATTAATGATACAAAAAGCGGCAAGGGATTTTGCACAGAATGAATGTTTGCCGGGGGTAATTGAAAGAGATGAGAAACAAAAATTTCCCAAAGAACAGGTGCTGAAACTGGCTGACCTGGGTTTCCTGGGTATGATGGTAGACCCTAAGTACGGCGGCGCCGGTATGGACACGGTCAGCTATGTGCTGGCTATGGAAGAAATCAGCAAGATCGATGCAAGCGTAAGCGTGGTTATGAGCGTTAATAATAGTCTTGTTTGTTATGGATTGCAGGAATATGGAACAGAAGAGCAAAAGCAAAAATACCTGACACCTCTTGCGCAGGGTAAGAAAGACGGGGAATTATATATCGGGGCATTTATGCTGAGCGAACCGGAAGCTGGAAGTGACGCCACTTCACAAAGAACGACAGCCGAGGATAAAGGCGACTATTATCTCCTGAATGGGACCAAGAACTGGATAACCAATGGTGGCACGGCGTCTGTTTACCTGGTGATGGCTCAAACGGATCGGGCGAAAGGTTCGAGAGGGATCAATACATTGATCGTTGAAAAAAGCTGGCCCGGAGTTGTTGTAGCCGCCAAGGAAAACAAACTGGGTATTCGCGGCAGCGATACAAATACTGTTATGTTCAATGATGTAAAAGTCCCGAAGGTCAACAGGGTGGGAGAGGAAGGTTTCGGGTTCAAGTTCGCGATGAAGACGCTGGCTGGCGGACGTATCGGTATCGCTTCACAGGCATTGGGCATTGCCAGCGGCGCCTTTGAACTTTCAAAAGAGTATTCGAAGACCAGGAAAGCATTTGGCACCGAGATCATGAATCACCAGATCATAGCCTTCAAGCTTGCTGACATGGCTACGCGTATTGAAGCTGCCAGGTTACTTTGCCTGAAAGCCGCCTGGGAAAAAGACAATAAACTGGATTATGCGTTGAGCTCATCAATGGCCAAAGTTTTTGCGTCTGAAACAGCCATGTGGACTGCTACCGAGGCAGTGCAGATACACGGCGGTTATGGTTTTGTAAAAGAGTACCACGTCGAACGGCTAATGCGCGATGCCAAGATCACACAGATATATGAAGGAACAAGTGAAGTGCAGAGGATCGTTATTAGTAGAAGCATTTTGAAGTAATCGATAGTCCATAGTCGATAGTCTATAGTTTCAATTCGAAAGCAAAACTTTCATAATTTACAATTAGAGCTCCTACATTTCCAAACTATCGACTAATGACTATCAACTATCGACTCGTTACTGGCATTTGTTGTATTCATTTATAATATTCCACAATATATCGACCCGGCTTTCGTCGCTGTACCCGATTTGCGGATAGAAATATCCTTTTTCTTTATTGGCTATTTTTTGAGCTAAGACAGGACAATCGCTCACTAGCTTACTCATCTTATCATCAAAATTGGGAACAAACCGGGATAGCCCGATATCCCAAACGCCGTCTCCATTTTCGGAAGGAAGTTGTATGTAATAAGTTTTTTCCAGCGAGGTGACGCTTCTATCCCGCCTGTAACCGGTATGGGTAGTTTCTTTATCAAGGTATTCGTACAGGTGTATCCTTGAATTTTCCGGCGTCAGCCTTCTCATAAAATGTAACCGGAAATTGCGACTGAAAGAGGACCCATCCTTAATTTCTTTCAGCTCATAATAGTCGCCGCGCAATTGATAGCCCTTCACATCGTGAAAAGGATACTTGCGGGCTTTTTTCTCGCCGGGTACATATAGTCTAACGTTACCGTTCCACCCGTCATCAACCGACAGCTTTCCTTGCAGGTTTTCTCCGTTTACCAGGTAAAGTGTGCCGTTGATATTGGAAAGGTCGTTAGGGGTTTCAAACCAGGCAGCAGACTTGCAGGATGCAAGTATTATCATAGTAGCAATGACAGGTAGATATGTTTTCATACAAATTTTTTTAGGGGTAGCGAAGGGTATAATTTTGATTAATGGTCAAGTTCCAAGATTATTTCACGCAACGCCGCAAAGTCGCAACGGGTAAAGATTGACACCTTGATTTTCGTGGCGTCGTCGTCCCGCCAAATGGCGGGGTGGCATGAGCATTTATTTGACCACCACATTTTTTTTACTCAAAGACTAAGTTAATGCCTGTAGACAAAGAAAGATACCAAGGGATTGTTAAAGAAATCAACGCTGCCGGCGTGCAACTGGTAGCTGTTTCCAAAACAAAACCTGTAGAAGATATTAAAGCATTGTACGATCTCGGGCAACAGGATTTTGGAGAAAATTATGTGCAGGAGCTGTCAGAAAAAGCAGCGCAGTTACCCGCAGATATACGCTGGCATTTCATTGGACACCTGCAAACAAACAAGGTAAAATACATTGCTTCGTTCGTGCATCTTATCCAGGTAGTGGATAGCTGGAAACTGTTGCAGGAGATCGATAAGCAGGCTGCAAAAAACAAGCGGGTGATTGATTGCCTGCTGCAGGTGTATATTGCCAGGGAAGAAACAAAGTTTGGGTTGGATGAAAAGGAATTGGACGAAATAACAACCCGTCTCAGTAATTCTCCACTGCCCAATATAAAAGTTAAGGGGCTGATGGGAATGGCCTCCTTTGTTCAGAATAGCGATGTTATAAAAAATGAATTTCATTATTTGAAGACACTCTTCGATAAATACGCCGGGTTGTTGAGTGACGGCTCAAAGAATCCGATTCTTTCAATGGGTATGTCGTCTGATTATAAGATCGCCATCGAAGAAGGAAGTAATATGGTGAGGATAGGGAGTTTAATTTTTGGAGAGAGATGAGGCTAAGGGTAAGGTTGAGGTTGAGGCTGGGTAAGTAATCGACCTCGTTTAATCATCAAATTCGATTGCATTCTTTGTCCCTGCAGCCCAGTTACTAATATCAATTTTTATTTTTTGTTTCTCTTGTGTTGTGAGCATTTGCTTTGTCGGTAATGACCAATTAGTTAAGCTGCTGAAATAAAGTATAAGGCCATTCATTCCTAACTCAAATTCCACTTCGGCAATTTTCCTATTTTCAGTGATGTATAAAAAACCACTCCGACCATGTGATTTCAAGTGTACTCCATTTTTCGTCGTCAATTCTCGAACATTATCTTTTTTACGTCTTTCCGTTGCCCATTCTTCTTTAAGTTTCTCAGAAGTATGTCGTTCAAAATGTGTGTCATCGATTTTTATTGTTGTACAGCCAAAGGGGGTCTTAAATTTTATATCCTTTTCGTTTCGCTTGATTTGTTGCCTGCAATAATTTGATTTGTTTGTTAAACCCATTTTGTCTGCAGCATCTGCCAGTTCAAACCAAAAATCTTCTGCAAAATAATGCCCTGTTTCGTCTGCAAGTTTGATAAGGGTATTAAGTGCAAGCTCCCATTCTCTGTTATCTAAAGACTCAAGGCAACTAGTAAACTGTCTGTGTGTCCTATAAAAATCAGGCATATAGTCCACCAAACGTCTCATGGCCTGCTCGGGTGAGAAATCTGTTTTTGATGGCCGTTTTCTGAAGTTGAATGGTTTCACTGTAATATTTAAGGGTTACCACTAACGAGTGCACATACGCCAAGGTTCGTGTCTCACGAACCTGGCGTTACAAAGATGTTGATCAGAATCCCTTTTTATCGTTGCTTTTAGTTTTATCCACCGGCGGCAGTGTTTCTTCCAGCCATTTATAAAATTGCCGTTGCCATACTAAAGCATTTTGAGCGCTCAATACCCAGTGATTCTCGTCTGGCAGGTAGAGCAATTTGCTTTTAATTCCTCGCAGCTGCGCCGCCTGGAAAGCCTGCAATCCCTGTTCAATCGGCACACGATAATCTCTGCCGCCCTGTACGACCATGATAGGCGTGTTCCATTTATCCACGTAGTTAATTGGGTTGAACTGGTTGTATGATTTCTGTGCTGCCGCATTTTTCTTATCCCAATACGGTCCACCCCAGTCCCAATTTACAAACCACAATTCTTCCGTGGTTCCATACATACTGCGAAGATCGAAAATACCGTCATGTGCAATAAAGGATTTGAACCTGTTGTTGTGTATACCTGCAAGCATGTACACAGAATAGCCACCGTAGCTGGCGCCTACACAACCCAAACGGTTCTTGTCGACAAATTTTTCTGCGCTGACATTATCAATCGCCGATAAATAATCCTTCATTGCCTGTCCGCCATGATCCTTGCTTATCTCCTCATTCCATTTTGTTCCGTGACCTGGCATACCCCTACGGTTAGGCGCAACGACTATGTATCCCTGCGAAGCCATGAGCTGGAAATTCCATCGAAAAGAATAGAATTGCGTTAGCGGCGATTGTGGCCCGCCCTGGCAATAAAGAAGTGTCGGGTATTTTTTATTCGGATCGAAATCCGGGGGATAGATCACCCAGACCAGCATTTTCTTATTATCTGTAGTAGTCACCCACCTTCTTTCGGTTTTACACTGAGCGATTGAATTATAAATGGAATTGTTGACATAGGTTAGCTGCGTCATGCTGCCGTCCGTGATATCAACCGAATAAAGCTCGGCAGCATGGTTCATGTCTGTTCTTGAAACAATCAATTTATTTCTGCTTTGCCCAATAATACCTGTAACATCAAAATCTCCCTTTGTGATCTGCCTTATTTCAGGAAGTTTCTTCGTTGCCCCGGTGTAGTCAACTTCAAACAATTGTAACGTCCCATTAATCGGTGCCCAGAAAAAAATATTCCTGCCATCATCGCTCCAGCGGTAGCCTTCCACGTGAATATCATCTCTGTGTCCAGTGAGGTTGACTGTTCCCATGCCGGTTGAGGCGACCAGGTCCTGTTTGTCCGACTCATAGCCATCACGTTTCATCTGCAACCAGGCCAATTGTCCCTGTTGATTAAAAGAGGGACTGAGATCATAACCTTTGTTGTTTTCCGTAAGATCTTTGGTCGTTCCTTTTTCGATATCATACTCATACAGATCCGTATTGGTGCTTACCGCATAGTCCTTTCCAAATTTTTTCTTCGCTACATAAACAACTGCTTTCCCATCTGGCCGCCAAACATAATCTTCATCTCCACCAAAAGGTTTTTGCGGGCAATCATAAGGTTCGCCGGGCATCAGGTCCTTCTCTTCGCCGGGTTTACCAACTGTTGACAGGAACAGGTGATCAAAACTTCCATCTTCCCAGGTGTCCCAGTGACGATCGTTGAGGTTATCGTAGATCTGGACGTTGGATTTTGTAAGCTCAGGATAAAAATCTTTGCCAGCCACTTTATTAATCTTTACTTCCTTATTGGTTAAGCTGTATCTGCCATCAGGCGAAACGTTTTTATCATACAATAAACTATCCGGCCACATGGTTTCTACTGCCGTTCCGCCATTCACCGGTATCATATACGATTTCCGGGTCCCTTTGTTGGTTTCCCAATCCGGGGTATTGACGGAATAAATCACATATTTCCCATCTTTTGAAATACCGAGTCCTGCAACCCGCCCCAGTTTCCACAATAATTCGGGACTCATTTTATTTTGAGCCAAAGTAAACAGGGGAGTTAACAGCAGAAGAGCCGGAACAATTCTTTTAAGCATGATAGACATTTTTGTATCCGGCAATTTACAAATAAGTCACCAGCTACAGTTACAGGTCACAAGTTACAGGTTACCAGTAACCAGTAGCCTGTAAGCAGTAACTATCATCCAGTAATGACGAAAATGGCCTACTGGTAACGCTAAATGCACCATTCGTGTAAACCGTTTTACCCCACGGAATTTGTATTTTTATTTTGACTTATGCCCAAGCGTTCATTTTTCTTTACCTACAAATTGCACCACGTTGTATTCTGGGTGCTGGTATTTCTTTGCTGGTTCTACCTCCGTTACCAGGATTATACTACAAAATCCATTGCATTGGCCATCACGTTGATTAAGGTAGCAGATCTCGCATTGATTGTTTATATCATCAATTACCGGCTGATCCCTCGATTGCTGTACAGGAAAAAATATACCGGATTTATAGCATCTTTTTTAGCGATCATCGCCCTGAGTGGTTTTCTAAAGATGATCCTGATGGGAGAAGTGACGGGAGAAAACGTTCTGTCTGGCCCGTTTAGCAACCTGAAGACTAAATTTTATGAGAATGTCATATCGGATTTCTTTTTGGTTACGTCGGGGGCTGCATTCAAGCTAATATTCGATTATACAGAAATGCAACAGCGGCTGACGGAGATGGCGAAAGAAAAAGCCGAAGCAGAATTAAGTTTTTTAAAATCCCAGATCAATCCTCATTTTTTGTTCAACTCTTTAAATGCCGTTTATTTTTTAATACAAAAAGAAAACACGGAAGCCCGGCAGGCATTGCATAAGTTCTCGGATATGCTGCGGTACCAGTTATACGAAGTGAAAGGGACCCGGATACCTATTGAAAAAGAACTTTCCTATCTAAAAGACTATGTGGACCTGCAAAAATTGCGCAAAGACGAAAACTATTTGGTAGACTTTCATTGTTCACCTGAAGTAAAGGAGTTTTCTATTGAACCTTTGCTGCTGATACCGTTTGTGGAAAATGCGTTTAAACACATCTCTCACAAAACAACCGGGGGGAATTTTGTCAGGCTGGACATGACACGCAACAATGGCGAATTCAAATTCCACATCGAGAATTCAAAGGAAACGGAACGGTCAACGCAATTACACGGAGGGATTGGATTAAACAATGTAAAACGCAGACTGGAACTTTTATACCCGGGCAAACACGAGTTGTGTATCGATAGTAATGAAAATATTTACAAGGTTGACCTGAAATTGAAAATTGATCAATAGCTATAACAATGACGATCAACTGCATTATAATTGACGATGAACCGCTGGCACGAAAGGGTTTAATGGAATATATCGCCGATGTTGAATTCCTGCAACTGGCAGGCGAATTCGATAACCCTGTAAAAGCTATGGACCTGTTGACAAAGGAAGAAGTGCAGTTGCTTTTCCTCGATATACAGATGCCAAAGATCAGTGGCCTGGATTTTTTTAAAACACTGAAGTATGCTCCGCCGGTTATTTTTACCACCGCCTTCCCGCAACACGCACTGGAAGGGTTTGAACTGAATGCTCTTGATTACCTCGTAAAACCCGTTTCTTTTGAACGCTTTTTGAAAGCGGCCATAAGAGCCAAGGAATACTATGAGGTAAGGCAAAAAAATAGCACGGAAGGTGGAACCGGTGTTGCAACGGCTGACTATTTCTTCATTAAAGCAGACGGGAAGCTGGTTAAGATCAATTACGATGATATTCTCTTCGTAGAAGCGCTCCAGAACTATGTCGTCATCCAAACCTCGGAAAAAAAATATATCACCTATCTTACTTTTAAGGCCGTTGGAGATTATCTTCCTTCCAATAGATTTATTAAGACCCACAAGTCTTACATTATTTCCGCTTCCAAAGTTGACAGTATTGAAGCCAATGATATCCGAATTGGTCAACACCATATTCCTATCAGTCGCAACCTGAAGGACGAGGTAATGGAAAAACTGGTAAATGGTAAATTTCTGAGGCGCTGAGTCGTAGATCCACGGTTGGCTGATAGATGCAGACGTAGGTTTTCACTTAATGTGGAAACAATGTGGATTGGTAATTATGGTGCATAGTGGCAGTGGTATAATTTAACGGCGCCGGGAAGAATTCATTAACAATTTTCTCACGCAAGCAAATCAATACCCTATGTCACCGAACCTTACATTTTATGCCGCTTTTCTGAAGGAAGACAAGTGGATCTCCAAGATCGATTTTATTTACCAGCTTAAAGTCAACTGCGATTGTACAGAAGGAAATCATGGCGAATTCCTGCAATTCCTGTATCGTCTCCGTTTCTGCCGTGTGAAAAGATCAAGGTCCGGCGGTATAGTGTTTTATTGATACGATCATTGATTGTCTCACCGAGTTTCGGAGTTTCGTCATTTTCTCCCGCCCGCAGGCGGATCAAACTATCAAATTGCCGAATTTTTAATTTAAAATTGCCGGATGTGAGATAATTTCGGAACTTGGTATACGTTAATACGGTACCTCGTATGAAGTGGCCTGGTTGCTTACTACTTGCCTGCATTGCTCTTCCTGCATTCGCCCAGGATATCAATACTCCTGTTAATTTCTACATTGATCAGTCCGTCAGGGATTATAAAAAATCGACGCCCGCACTGCTGGTAAATGAAATCATCAATGGTTCACAAACCGAAAAAGAAAAATGCGCCGCAATCTTCCGGTGGATAGCGGATAATATTTCTTATAACATCAGAATTAACAGGAATCGAAATATTTATGTGTACGAGCAACCGGATGACGACGATACCGGAAGGATCATCAAACCCTTAAACCTGAGGGTCGCAGAAACAGTTTTGAGGCGAAGAATGGCTATCTGTGACGGGTATGCCCGGCTTTTTAAAACGATGTGTGACAACGCCGGCATTCCTTGCGAGATCATCACGGGCTATGCGAGGCTCGGCTGGAACCGGAAAACAGGCTTTAGTTCCAATCATACCTGGAATGCTGTTTATGTTGACAGCGCCTGGCGCCTGATTGATGTGACCTGGGCCGCAGGATTTACAAATTATAGCGGCGATCAGTTTACCCGTAGTTATAGCGACCGGTATTTCCTGACTCCGCCGGAGGAGTTTATACAGGAACATTATCCTGAGGATGTAAGATGGACATTATTGAAGCAACCACCGGTGCTGAGCGAATTCAATCTTTCCCCGCTTCACTACATTGGTTATATAAAAATGGGAATCCATTCTTTCTCGCCCGCCAGGGGTACGCTTGAGGCAGCTGTCGGCGATAGTATTCGTTTTGAAGTAGATGCTTCCGTAAACCAGGGATTATTGGAAGTAGTATCAGGAGATCGTCCAATTGACACCATCTGGAATGATAATGAACCAGTGCCAATGATAGGAAAGAAAAAAACCTGCACTTATAAGGTTACCGAACAAACCGGGGACTGGTTATATGTTGTCTGCAATGGCTACGTCGTGTTGAGATATAAGATCAACATACGCCGGCCGGAAAATAAACTGGCGGTCAGTCAGTCGAATTAAGCACGTATCGATATTTTTTCCAGGATCTCAATATTGGTTTTTTCACAATTAGTAAAGCTAAAAGCGATCGTAGTAAGTTTATTCCGGTAGCTGGTAAAACCAACAAAGCCACCGATCTTTTCTGCCTGTTGTTGTATATGTGTAAGACTGTTGGAAATTGAATCATAGCTGAGACATCCGTCATCTTTGATATGCAGCAGTACTACGTTCCTGAAATTCTTAGCTGATATCCTTACACAGCTATTTTCAGAATGGAGGATAACAATATTCAGCAACCGGCTTAATACTGATGCGACTTTATCTTCATTGGCCTCGATGCAAATTTCTTCTGATACGTTGTTAATAATATGGCTTTTATTGCGTCGGGCAGTCGGGGCAAGACTTTCGCTGATGCGGTTAACCAGGTTGTAAAGGGGAGTAGTTATCGAATTTTCCAGCGTTTCAGGAAAAACAGATTGGGTTTTCATATAGATTTTTTTAGATATCGGTTATCTCGAAGTTGGATTTCAAATACAGAACGATAAATTTTTTTTTTAAGTATTCACAGGGCACTAAAGTATTTTGAAGGGTATCGTCTTTTAAGGTTCTGATAAGAGCACAAAGAAAATAATTGGGCAGCTGGAATAAAATAGAGTCCCCATCCTATTCGTAGTAATGGGCGATAGGGGAAAAACGTAGAATGTCAACTACATAGAAATGCTTAGAACCAGTTTAAAGGTTTAATGGTTTGATGGTTTAACGTTCAATGGTTGAAAGGTTTAAGGGTTGAAAAGTCGAGTACACCTTCGGAACCTTTAAACCCTTAAACGTATTGAGTATCTTTAGCTTATAGAGTTTATACAGTAATTTCCTTTTCCGATTTTTTATCATCTGCAGCGGCGGGTACAGCCTGTTTTATCAACTGGATTTCGCAATGGATCCGCACTTCGTTGCTTGCCACTACCTGTCCGGCTTCGGTCACCGCGTCCCACGCGACGCCGTAGTCTTTTCTTTTTATTTTTCCATCTACAGTAAAACCGGCCTTGGTTTGACCCCAGGGATCCGTGACGATTCCGCCGAATTCAACATCGAGGGTAATAGGCTTTGTAGTATCACGTATGGTCAGATCGCCAGTCAGGACATATTTGTCATCTGCCTTCTTTTCCAGCTTTTTACCTATGAATTTTATGTGGCGATATTCTTCTGCCGAGAAAAAATCCGCGGATTTAATGTGGGTGTCGCGCTGGGCATTGTTGGTATCTACAGAATCAATTTCTGATGTAAAGACTACCGATTTGGCCTTTGTAAAATCATCGTCATCTGTTTCAACCTGCAGATCGAATTTTCGGAAATGACCCGTGACGGTCGTTATCATCAGGTGTTTTACTTTGAATTGCACTTCGGAGTGTGCCGGGTCGAGGACCCATTTTGTTGTTGCCATAAACTTAAGTTTTAATGTTCAAACAATGTCTTTTATACTTTGTTCACAAAAAGCCTGCCGCCATCCGGGAATTTGTGAACATCCACTCATACTTCAAAACAAAAGCCACCCGCTCTGTTGGCAAGTGGCTTTGATAATATCATTAATAAAACTATGAGTCAATCTATTTTTTCTTCTGCTCGCCCATGCCCATTTGGGGCATCATCTTCATCATATCTGCAGGTTGCATGAATGTCCAATGTTCCACTGCCATTCCATCTTTGAACTTGACAACCTCGATAGATTTCATTTCATACGGGCCGGCTGGCATTCCCATTTTTCCAGACGAAGTGCCGGTAAAACGCATCCAGGAAAAAACATAGTCATTGTCGGCGACTTCTTTTATTATTTCTATTTTGGCGTCCTTGGTATCAGCTTTGGAGGCTGCTATCATCGCTTTTAAGCTATCCCGATTTTTATCGCCGTGGTCAGTATGATCTACAAAATCGCTTGCGACTGCACTGTCGATCATACTCGCATCACCTGTCTCAAAAGCCTTTGTCACCACGTGGGTGGCTGCCAGGTTTTTTTCGACCATCGAATTATCTTTTTTCTCTGAAGACGAAGTGGCGGTGTCGGCTGTTTTGTCATTGTTGCAGGAAACAAGGACAAAAGCCAGCCCAATTGTAAATAAAGAAAGGATCTGTTTCATGTTATTGTATTTTGGTTAATTGATAAAAGCGGTGGCAGGACTAACGATTCGCTTTCATGGAGGCTTTTGCGTGGACAAAACTAAGCAAATAGGGTTGTCCGCTGGTTTAAATTTTTATGAACCCCGGCTCATTGCTCCCGGCTCGTAAATGCAATCCTTATCCCAAGAGCTATGAGCACAGCTCCACTAATTTTATTGAGGTATCCTGCAAATCTTTTATTGTTCCGCAGCCGGGCAAACAGGAATGCAGAGAAGCTTGCCAGGACCAGGCACCAAATTGTCCCGGTTACCGTGAAAGTAATTCCAAGGAGCATAAACGGGATAATGCTGTTTTGATAATGCGGATCGATGAATTGCGGTAGAAATGCAATGAAGAACATGGCCACTTTAGGATTTAGCACATTGGTGAGCACGGCGTCCCTGTATATTTTAAGAGGATTGGCCCTGGGGGCTGTGAGCGGAATTTGTGTTCCCAGGATGGTTTTCTCGAAGATCATTTTTAAACCTATATATAATAAATAAATAGCTCCTGCATATTTTACAATTGTAAAGGCCACGATGGATTTTGCAATGATAATAGACAAACCCAATCCGGCCAGCGTAGTATGAATGAGCGAACCGGTAGCAATGCCTGCTACTGACAGGATGCCTGCTTTCCTGCCTTGTGCGATGCTTTTGCTCAAGATAAAGATCGTGTCATTACCCGGAGTAAGATTTAGCAGTATACCCGCTATCAGGAAGGTTTCAAAATGGATGATACCTGTCATTGCGTGCCCGGGTTATTTTTATTCTTAAGTGGTGTTTTAATATAACCTCTCAAATATCGTGGGTGTTGCACAGTTTTATGTCCAGGTGCTGAAACTATTTCCAGGAAACTGATGTCGACATAACCCACAATAATTTCTCCTTCCGAATAAACATCCCTGTTCAATACAAGTTTTTGTTTTGTTATCCTGTAAGAGGTCTTTTCACCCCGCATGGGTGGTGCCGGGTAAATGGTCCTTGGTTTGAAGCTGAAACTATCACCTTTTATATAAATGTAGTATTCGCTTGCATAACCGGGAAGACCGTCGGAAAATGTCAGCACGATGTCACTACCGTCTTTGTCCGCAAAACAGTACCGGATTTCGTATCCTCCCTGCACATTTGTTGAACATTTTGCAGTAAAAAATAAATGCGCGGTGTCGGCGGGTACCAGGGGTTGGTCGCTTGCTTTTATAAACTCGCCTGTACTATCATCCTTAAAAATATCCCAGGAGTAGTCCCATTGTTGGTCAAATGAAAACGTATCTTTTAGCTGGGTGTCGACATTCACCCTGGAATATTTGACTTGTGCAGGCGATTCCTGTATGATCAAAAAAACAAAAACCGAAAATAATACTGCTGGTTTCAGGTTCATGGCGATAGTTGGCGACAACTTTCAGCGCTGTGTATTAAAGCTACACCGGTTAAAGTAAATAAAGAAGTCCCGGTCCGATTTTAACTATGGGCTTTGATTTCATCGTACTCGTAAACAAAAAAACCTGGCCTGTTCTCTTTGGCCGCATTTATCATCGCTCTTGCTACATCTTTGGCAGCGACCGGGCGATACCTGCGCAAACCGCCGCCGAAAAAAGGACTTAAAGCCTTCATAACAGTTATCCCAAATTTTTCACCGGAACGGGTTTCTTTCCGTTCACCCATCAACATGGACGGGCGCATGACATGAACGGAATGCAGGCCCGCTTCCCTAACGGTTTCTTCCACTTCTCCTTTCAGTTTTAGATAGAAATTATTGCTTTTGCTATCGGCTCCCACTGCAGAGACCAGCACAAAAGTTTCACATCCCGTCATTTTGCAAAACCTTGCTGCTTTTACAGGGATATCGTAGTCCACTTTGCGATAGGCTTCTTTATCGCCTTTTACCTTTTTGTTTGTGGTGCCAACCGTACAAAACACGACATTACTGCCGTCAATTGCAAGCATCAAAGATTCCGGGTCATTAAAATCTACGAGCTTTATTTCTGCGCGGGGATCGTCTTTCGGCAGGGGCCGGCGAACGATGAGACGGATCGTCTCAAAACATTTATCCTCTTTTAGTAATTCATACAGGTATCCGCCTATCAATCCTGTAACACCAATGATCGTTGCTGTTTTTTCACTCATGAATTAATGTTAATTTGCCAATGCACTTGCCGTTTTATAAAAGGCAATTAAAAATTGGTTCGTCATGCAAATTGAAGAAAATATTTCATTAAAATCCTTTAATACGTTTGGTATTGATGCAAAAGCCCGCCGTTATGCTTCTTTTTCCAGCAGGGAGGAACTTGAACAGATGATCAGCGCTGGCAAGCGATCGCCGCTTTTGATCCTGGGAGGAGGAAGCAATATTCTTTTGACGAGAGACTTTGAAGGACTTGTTGCAAAAAATGAAGTAAAGGGAATAACAGAGCTACATGAGGACGAAGAGCATGTGTATGTAAGAGCTGGGGCGGGCGAGAACTGGCACCAGTTTGTTCAGTATTGCCTGAAAAGGGACTGGGCGGGTATTGAAAACCTGTCGTTGATACCGGGCAATGTCGGCGCTTCTCCCATGCAAAACATCGGCGCTTATGGTGTTGAGCTTGCAGAAGTGTTCTGGAGCCTGGAAGCTTTTCATTTAAAAGAAATGAAAACAGTAACGTTTACATTAAGCGATTGCGCATTTGGCTACCGTGAAAGTGTGTTTAAAAATAAATACAAAGACCAGTTTGCCGTCCTTACAGTCACGTTTCGATTAAGGAAGAAACCCATCTTTCATACCAGTTATGGCGCTCTCCAGGAAGAATTGGAAAAAATGGGAGTCAAAGAATTAACGATCCAGGCCATTTCGCAAGCGGTGATCAATATACGCACTTCAAAGCTGCCCGACCCTAAACAGATCGGTAATGCAGGAAGTTTTTTTAAAAACCCTGAAGTCACAAAATCGAAGTACGAATCATTGAACGAAAAATTCCCCGCAATTGTCGGCTACTCGCTGGTTAACGGAAATTATAAACTGGCTGCTGGCTGGATGATCGAACAATGCGGCTGGAAGGGTTTCCGCGAAGGAGACGCCGGGGTTCATCCCAAACAGGCGCTTGTGCTGGTGAACTATGGTCATACTACAGGTAAACAGATCTACGATCTAAGCGAGAAGATTGCGCAAAGTGTCTACGGCAAATTCGGGGTGCAGTTGGAGAGAGAGGTGAATGTCGTGTGATTGTGAGAGAAATTTATGTTGAATGTTAAATCGGCCTCACCCTCCGACTCCCTCTCCAAAGGAGAGGGAGTGTAGTCGGCTTCTAGTTACTCGCTCCGCTCATAGGGCGTGCTTGCAGTCGAAGTCGCAGTGGCGATTCATAATTCAACCTAAGACTTTAGAGTGTAGAGTTTACAATGCAACATCAATCTTTGCGAACATACAAAATTCAACATAGGAGTTACGCTTCTTCATCAAACTCTTCTTCATAGTCTTTACTCCCAAAATTCATCATGCTGCCCATGAGGTCCTTGAATTCGATCTTGTTCTCAAAGATCTTTTTACTGATCAGCGAATAGGAAGCCAGCCCATGCAGCACAAACTCCATCAATAGGGCAGACTGTGGCTCATTGGCCTGTGGGAAATGCTTTTTGACCAGTGCATGAAGCGCATCCACATGATAAAGCAGTAATGTCTTGTCCTTGTCGGAAGTGTTGAAGGAAATATTTACGTTGTTGCCTTTATCAAACCATGCGATAATAGATTTATACGGATTGTCCTCCGGCTTTTCTGGCTGTGCTGCCGCCTTACCGGCGCGATAACCTTCCGGATTCTTTCTTTTCTTTAGTGTATCGGGATTGGGAAAATACTGAATGAATTGTGAACGTATGGCTTTATCCACCAGGTTCATCGCTACCTGGAACGGCCCTTCCTGCTCGCCTTCATATACCAGTTCCACTTTTCCGGTGATGGAGGGAATGATGCCGACAAGATCGGCAACCCATACCTGCGTGCTCTTCTCATTGTTGATGATCGCTCTTCTTTCGGCGGCGCTGACTGCATTTTCATAAGCGGAAATTGTGAGCCTGGCGCTGACGCCGCTTTTTTTGTCCACAAGTTCACTGCCGCGGGCTTCAAAAGCTACCTGTTCGATCAATCGCTTTATAAGATCGCTGACTTTTACTTTTTGTTTTTGCTCTTCACTGACTTCCGCTTCCTGTTCTGTTATCTCCAACGCATTTTCCAGTGATTTGGGATAATGGGTAAGTATCTGGCTCTGGATCCTGTCCTTTAGCGGGGTGACAATAGCGCCACGGTTTGTATAGTCCTCGGGATTGGCCGTGAATACAAATAAGATATCAAGAGGTAATCTCAGCTTGAATCCACGTATCTGCACATCACCTTCTTCAAGGATATTAAACAGGGCTACCTGTATCCTTGCCTGCAGATCGGGCAATTCATTAATGACGAAAATACCACGGTTGCTGCGGGGAATAATGCCATAATGCAGTACGCGTTCATCCGCAAAGCTCAGCTTAAGATTTGCAGCTTTAATGGGATCAATATCACCGATAAGATCAGCTACACTGACATCGGGAGTTGCCAGTTTCTCGCCATATCTCTCGGTACGATGTACCCAATGAATGGGTGTTTCATCTCCATGCGCCGCAATTTGATCCAGCGCGTACTTCGAAATGGGTTTGATGGGGTCATCATTGATGTCGCTACCTGAAATAACCGGAATGTATTCATCGAGCAATTCGATCATTTGACGTGCCATCCTGGTTTTTGCCTGCCCGCGCAAACCAAGGAACAGGATATTGTGCTTGCTAAGTAAAGCTCTTTCCACATCGGGAATGACACTGTCTTCATAGCCCACGATCCCGGGAAATGTGTTTTCTTTTTTTTGCAGTTTACATATTAGGTTACGCCGCAATTCCTCTTTAATGCTTTTCGGCTGATAGCCGGAAGCTTTCAGGTCGCCAAGGGTTTTAATGTTTTTGATGTTCATTTTCGCGTATTCATTGTTAAGTTCATTCGGTAACAGTTTTCTCAATAGTTGTCTGGACCGGGATTGGGCGGATTTGTTGATTAAGAGGAAAGTTAACCTCTAGAACTTTGGAATTTTCCAGCCGTTTGAAATGCAGACTTATGCTCATCCTTATACCCGGCATCAGTCATAAATCCTCCAATTTTCTGATTCATCCAAATCCTGGTCAAGGATTGGATGGGTTTGTTGATTATGCGGAAACCCGCTCTCTAAAAATTTGGAATTTCCTAGCTGTTTGAACTGGAGACTTATACTCCCGAAATTAATTAACAGGCCAACCTGCATATTATAAGCCTCCAGGTAATTCTTTGCCTGCGCAAGGTGTACATTTTCTAATTGAATAACGGCTTTTAATTCCACCATGATCTTTCCTTCAACAAAGAAATCCACGCGCCTTTCACCAATTTGCCTTCCTTTATAATAAACAGGCATAGTCATTTCTCTTTCGAAATGGAGCCCGGCTTTACGCATTTCTATTTGTAATGCCCTCTGGTAAATGACTTCCTGGAAGCCATTACCTAAAGTAGCATGAACTCTCATAGCAGAGCCTATAATTTTTTCAGTAATCTCCTTGTACTTGAAGTCGGTCATAATCCTGCAATCTTATAATGCACCCAAATCCTGGCTAAGACTAATTAATACACGGTCTTTCTTTTCCCGCTTTCAAAATCCTTAAATATGAAGGCTCCTAATTTATCTAGCGAAGCAAAGAATGCCTTACCGCTATTGGTTTCCGTGAACTCCTGCACAAACCGCTGCAGGTAGGGGTCGGTAGCGATCATAAACGTGGTGATCGGTATCTTCAATTTCTTGCATTGCGCGGCCAGGTTCATACACCGGGTGGTCACTTTCCTGTCGAGCCCGAAACTATTTTTATAATAACGTTTACCGATCTTCAGGCAGGTAGGTTTACCATCGGTGATCATAAATATCTGTTTGTTGGGATTCTTTCTCCTGCGCAGAATATCCATCGCCAGTTCCAAACCAGCCACGGTATTTGTATGATAAGGTCCGACCTGCAAATAAGGCAAATCTTTTATTTCCACGGGCCAGGCATCATTGCCAAATACTACGATATCCAGCGTGTCCTTGGGATACTTGGTAGTTATGAGTTCACTAAGAGCCATAGCCACTTTCTTGGCGGGAGTGATCCGGTCTTCTCCATACAGGATCATGGAGTGGGAGATATCGATCATTAGCACGGTGGAGGTCTGCGCTTTGAAATCGGTTTCCCGGATACTCAGATCATCTTCCTGCATGCTAAAGCTGTCGATGCCGTGGTTGATCTGCGCATTGCGAATACTTTCGGTAAAATCAATTTGCTCCAGCATATCGCCGAACTGGAAGCTCCTTGTTTCGGGGTTGATCTCGTCTCCCTGGCCGGGTTTGAAACTATGATGATCGCCCTGCTTGGTTTTTTTGAGCTTGCCAAAGATCTCTTCGAGGCTTCTTTTGCGGATACCCTGTTCGGTCTTTGGGGTGATCTTTATTTCGCCTTTTTGGTTTTCTTCGGTAATATAACCTTTGTCCTTTAGCTCATCGATGAAATCGCCCATGCCGTATTCATTATCGGTCAGCTCATACTTTTTGTCCAACTCATTGAGCCATTGCATCGCTTCCCCCACATCTCCATTAGTATAGGTAAGCAATTGCATAAAAAGGTCAAGCAACTGTTCAAACCTGGACTTGCCTTCGCTGTTCGCATCAAATTTTGTAAAATGGAAACCTTTCATAGCATTGATTGCGGAAACCGGATTCTTCGAGGCGGCGGATTTAGCTTTGTACTGCATTAGCCCTCCGACCTCAGACTTCAATATACAATTTACGATAAATCTTCCGGCAACCTGTAACTATTAACAACAACTTAGAGTCCCGCTGGTTCAAACAAAAAAACCTCCGTATGATGGAGGTTTTTTTATGAAATAAAAATATTATCTATCTATTTGGCTTGGGGGTGCTGTCCTTTTTGGAGCTGCTGTCTGGCGCCCCACTAATTATTGTTTTGGGATTCTCTACGGTGTTAGGGTTTTTTTTTACATTGGGATCATATTTCTGCTCTATATCCCCCAGCAGCTTAAGGAAGTATTCATTCCTCTCCGCTTCACCATTCCCGTTCCTTGAGTAAAATGCATTGGCAAATTCTTCCCTGTTTGTCCGGATGTATTCATAATATCTCTTCTGCTGTTCCATATCTTTTTTCAGCGAAGCTTTGATCTTTTCAGCTAGCGGGAAATTGCCTGCTTTATAGGCAGCTTCAAGATAGCTGAGACCGGTAATATTATGCGCATTGCCCCGGCTGGTCATCGCATAGGGGAGAAGTTTATCAGGTACCAGGCTCTCACCTTTATTTAAGATCTTCATGGCCTCCTCTTTCCTGCCTGCATCGGCCAGGTTGCCTGCTGCTTCGGCAAATACACCGCGAACGATCAGTGCGTGCCGCCTGTTCTCTTCGTCGAGGTACGCATCTTTTTTAGTATCAAACACAAATTTGTTTTGAATGTTATCGCTCATGGCGTCCAGGTTACTGGGATTGTCATAAACCTTGATGATCCAGTTTTCCAGGTTGCTCTTTTGCGCCACAGGCACCAGGCGATACGTCATTCCGTCTTTATGGAGGTACTGTACAAAGCCGAGGTTATCAAATGGGGAAGTGAAGTAGATCGGTCTTCTCCATTTGTTTGCCGCAATAATATTCAGGATCGCCAGGTCATTTTTCATCAGCGCCTTTTGCGGGAGTTCAAAGCGGAGCTCCGACACTATTGTATCCGTTGCTTTTACGGTTTTATTGGCTATCACGCTGTCCCTGTTGACTTCTACTGAAACTTTCGTTACCGGGAATGAATTCAGCGAGTCACCTCTTGAGATGTCAATAGATAGATCCGTGCCGACATAATTCTTCATAAGAGTATAGAGGTCATAATACCTGTTGTTGGGGTACTCAGGCTTCGGAGCATAGATAACATAATCGCGTTTGCCACCCTCTATTAGTTCTGGCCCCCAGATCACGTCCATTGGGGGGCTATCGTTTATTTTATACCGAAGCTGGTTGATATACCAGTCAATTCCAAGCAGGCTATAGTTGATGATGCGTATATCCGGCCTTACTTTTTCAACCTCTTGTGCATACCAAAGCGGGTAAGTGTCATTATCTCCGAAGGTGAAAAGAATTGCATTCGGAGCACAGCTTTCCAGGTAATCTTTGGCGATATCCGGCGCCACTGTTTTACCGCTGCGATCGTGATCGTCCCATTCCTGTTGGGCCATGATCAATGGGGCGACAAGGCACACGACAGCCGTAGAGATATTCGCAAGCCGCAGGTTTTGCCCCTGCGAGGAAACAGCCCGAATCAGGTAGGTGATACCTGCTGTAACCGCCGCAAATAAGATAGCGATCATTGCGCTCGATAAAATAGCACTCGACATGGAACCATGAACGGAGCTAAGAATGGCAATGATGAGTGTTAGGACGCCACCATAAACAAGCATGTTATTAAAGCCTTTTTTATCTGCTTTATCCCTCGCCATCTTTACAAAAGCTACTACCGCTAGCCCAATCCAGAATGCAAACGCATAGAACGATCCAACGTAGGCATAGTCACGTTCCCTCGGCTGAAGACCCGGTTGATTAAGGTAAAAGACGACAGCAATACCCGTCATAAAGAACAACAGGAAGGTAACTGCCCAGTCTTTTTTATACCTGAGGAATTGATAGACACAACCTACTATCCCCAGTATGAAAGGCAGGAGATAAAGATTATTATGCGCTGCATCGTTCTTTAAACTATCAGGCATCCTGTTCTGATCGCCCAGGCGGTTATTATCGATAAATGAAATTCCGGTAGACCAGTTACCGTCCCGTACATTACCGGATCCCTGTACATCATTTTGTTTACCGGCAAAATTCCACATGAAGTATCGCCAGTACATCACGTCCATCTGGTAAGTAAAAAACCAACTGGCATTATCGGCATATGTTGGAACGTACTGCGGTCTCCCTGTCTCCGGGTTTTGGGTTTGCTCGAGCCCCAACCAGCCTATATAAAAATTATAGTGTCCCTGGTCATTGCTCGGGTCCCAAACACGAGGGAACAATTGCTTGTCGGAAGCCGGGTAGGCATACTCTTTGGCTTTACCGATATCAATATACCTGTTCTTGCCTTTGATATACTTCGTTTCTCCCAGGACGACATCATTGGGCTGCGCATCAAAATGCGGCCCATAAACCAATGGGGCGCTACCATATTGTTCGCGGCTCAAATAATATACAAGGTTGATCGGGTTGTCCACATTGTTCATATCGATGGCCGGGTTGGCGCTGGAACGGATCAACACGGTAAAATACATGAAATAGCCCAGCATCATAAATGCATAACACCAGAGGCTGAGTTTGAGAATACGCAGGCCAGTGACTTTAAAGAAATATCCTATCAATACACCGACACCAGCGACTAAGAGAAACTTAAAGAATTGGGCCGCGGGACCACCCAGGCTTACAATGAAAGGGAGAGTAGATAAGACGAGAAATAGAACGAACCATATTATAAGCTTCGGCCTCGACATATTTTTTTGATTGAAGCTGAGCGCCCAAACGATCAGTGCCGTCAATGCAAGGAAATAAAAAGTAAATCCGGAAAAGAACGGCCCGTGAAAGCTGGAGTTCACAAAAAACACATCGAACAACCCCGCTGATTTCATTGAATATTGTATCACGGCCACCTGCACAATACCTGTGATAAGGCAACCAACAATAAAGGCGGTGATGAGCGATCGTATCGACCTGTACTTAATATAAATCCTGATCAGGGCGATAGTAATGCCAATAAAAAGAACAATCATGGCAATGCCTACCAGGTCATTTTCTTTGTTCAGTACATTGGCAATTACGAGCAGGAATGTAATACCGAGAGTGGCAATAGCAGTCCAGATCAGCAGGCTGTCTTTTTTAAAGATGGCAGCATCACTCTTATATGAATCGTATTTGAAAAATCTTCTGAAATAATAGATCATCACGATAGCTGGAATGCTCAACAGGTTCAACAAGTGAACACCAATAGATAATCCCATCATGAAGAAAAGGAAAATGATCCAGCGATCGGCGCGGGTGCGGGCAGCGGTGTCGTTGCCGGCGTGCTCGTCAGCATGTTCCCATTTTAGCATGGCCCAGAAAACAAGAGCGGTAAAGAATGAAGACAATGCATAAACCTCACCTTCCACTGCGCTGAACCAGAATGAATCGCTGAAAGTATAAGCCAATGCACCTACCACACCAGCTGCCATAGTAGGAAACAGTTGCTGGCCGGTAAGCTGTTCGCCTGCATTGACAAACATCTTGCGGGCAAAATGGGTGATGCTCCAGAAAAGGAAAAGAATTGTCGCGGCACTGGCCATGGCGCTCATGAAATTCACGGCGTTGGCTGCAGTACGGCCATTATCGCCGAACAAGATGATAAAGAAACGCCCGAGGATCGTAAACATTGGGGCGCCCGGAGGGTGGGGCAGCTCCATTTTATAGGCACTTGACACAAACTCACCGCAATCCCACAAACTACCCCTCGCTTCGCGGGTAAGCATGTAAGTGGCAAGCGCAATAAGAAACACTACCCAGCCGGTAATGTTATTGACTTTTCTGAAGTTCATAAGTGGGTTGATTTTTAATCCTGCAGGTTTTATTCAGTGGCGTGCTAGGCTGAAACATAGCCCACAGAGAACCACGGAGCAGGCACAGAGAGCCACAGAGATTTATCTCCTCTGTGGTCCTCCGTTCAAACTCAGCGGATCTCTGTGGTTAAACCGTTCAAACTATTACGCGACCGTTTATTCAGGTGCCGCAAAAATAGGGGTTTAGATCGTAGATTTTAAGCGGATTATCCCCGATTGCATTTTTTTAACTATAATAGGATTGAGGCTATTTCCGGCCAGGAATACACCCGTTTATGCTTTCCGTCATTCATAGAGAAATTATGCGGCTGGGAAAACAGGAAAGTGGCTCCGGGAAAATGATCGAGATTCTTGAAATGGTCGTCGATCATGATATCGGCACTGACAATCGTTTTGATCCCACAGAAGACTATTTGTTGCCAGGGGATAAACGGAAAATGCTCGCCCAGCCATTCGAGCTTTTCAGCCAGGCTTTGCGGAAATTCTGTCGCTGCTGAAACGATAAACACCTCATAACTGGCATTCAGTTGTTGCAGGATTTCCTGGCTATGTTCCATCACGGGCGCCGTTCTGAAAAACCCTTTTGAAAAAACATACTCGCGGCAATGGGGAAATGCCTTCCGTTCTTCCAGTCCCGCGATCTCTTCCCAGGTCTTTCTCCTGCCAAAATCGCGTTCATCGTAGCGGAGGAATTGTTCGGCTACATCTGCGATCACGCCATCCATATCAATTGCAATTCGTTCCATGGAATAACGAGCTTTTTTTATTTCACGCGGCGACGCGACGACGCTACGAAAACCAGGGTTGTTTCCATGATGCGCCTTTGCGTGGCTTCAGAGAAGCAAAAGCGTTGCGCCGTTGTGTCGTGGCGAGAGCATTTATTTATTCAAAAAACACTTTTACGGTCTGGTAAAACAACTGCGTGGATTGTTCAGAAAAATCTTTCAGTCCAAACAATCCGGCCGCATTGCCTTTATTGATACCGATCTCGAGATATCCCGCGCTGTTGAATAAAGCCAGTTTTTCACCTTCGGGCACATCTGCATATGATTCGCTAATGCGATCGATCACTTCATCCCGTTTGAAAACGATACGGAAGCTTCTACCTTTCCGTTGTTGTTCGAATTGTTCGCGGGTGATGTTGATGATAACGTTTTCAAAGTTGTCTACAAATATGATCTGTCCCTCTATCCAGTTATTATCCAACAGGGGTTGCAAATGGTTTTTCTCTATATAGCTCACGTCGGGTGTACCGATATTCCGGATCGCCTCTCCATGCACGAGCTGATTGATTACGTTTCCCATCACAGAAGCGCAGTGCAGGGTATTTTTATTGGCGGTTTTGCCGAGGGGAATACCGATCACCATATCCGGGGTTTCTTCCAGTATCATATTCAACAAACCATTGTCTGCGCAAAGGAAGTACTGGTTTTTGTGAAAAGCCATCAGCAGCTGTTCCGGTTTTTTTTCAAACAGGTTTACAAGTATGATATGATAACTGTAATCCGGGAAATTTTTAAAAGCGCTGCGGCAGATGTAGGCAGTCTGCGGGTAATTGAAAGGGGAAATATTATGCGAAATATCTACAATATTAAATTGCGGATTGATCTGTAGCAGTTGTGCCTTTATTGCGCCGACGAGGTAATCCTGGTGGCCGATATCTGATGTGAGGGTTAGTAAAGGCATAGGTTGCTTCGCTTCGCTCGCAATGGCGATTCACAATTCATAACTATTTTACGAGTTTTCCTTCTTTGAAAAAAAAATTGCGGACAAACCGGTCTGCGAGTCCTGGAAAAAGTTTATTCAGCCAGATCGTTCGCTTGTCTTCGAAAGTATAGACCAGTGTTCTTTTTCGTTTGGCGATCGCTTTGAGTGTAATGGCTGCACATTCTTCTGCCGTCATCAAGGAACCTTCATCAAGGGTTGAATATCCCTGCGACTCGCCGTCTTTGGTCAATGATGCATTACGGATATTTGAAGCAGTAAAGCCGGGACAAACCCACATCACGTTTACGCCGCTGTCCATTAGTTCAATCCGGAGCGCTTCCAAAAAACCCTGCATCGCAAATTTGGATGCATTGTAGCCCGTTCTGCCGGGGAGCCCGCGATAGCCGGCCACTGATGATACACCAACGATAGTTCCTTTTCGTTCGATGATCGAATCCAGTGCATACTTTGTACAGTGTACAGTGCCAAAAAAATTAATCTCCATTACTTTCCGGATGATATCGATGCCTGCATCTTTGAACAGGGCTCGCATGGATATTCCGGCGTTATTGATAAGGATATCGACACCGCCGAAAAATTTGGTCGTTGTTTCGATTAAACGGCGGCAATCGTTTTCGCTGCTCACATCCGCGACCATGGTATGGAGAGGATAGGAAGGATGATCGGACTGAAGCCGGTATAATTTGTCGTTATCGCGACCGCAAGTAGCTACTTTGGCGCCCGATACCAGCAGTTTTTCCACCAGGGCTCTGCCAATTCCTTCGGAGCCGCCGGTAACGATCACCACTTTGTCTCTGAAATAAGAAGACATCAACGATTGTTTGGCGCAAACCTACTTTAAAAAATGGCAATTATCGAACGATCCTGTCGCGTGGCCTTGTGTATCAATGTTGAAATTCAACAATTGAGCAGATATTTTTTGGTGTAGAAGTTACGAGCCCGTATTTTTGCACTCCCAAAAAAATTGGGCCATCTGTCTTCGCCAACTACGTGCTATAAAGTGCGAGTGGGTGCGCAGGGTTCGGCGGACAAAGGATCTCGTAGCTCTCCCGATCGCTATCGGGATGGTAGAGCACAAAGGGGAAGTTCTTATAAAAAAAATTATCGGTTGATCTCGTAGCTCAGTTGGTAGAGCACAACACTTTTAATGTTGGGGCCCTGGGTTCGAGTCCCAGCGGGATCACAGTTGTTGCACGGCGCGGACGAAGTCCGCGCCGTTTTTCATTTGATGAAGCCCGCTGGGACGAGAAGTTCATCCCGAATTTGGAATTGTTAGCTTTATTGAATTAATTAGTTTAGTCTTAACATGCTAGTTAATAAAAATAAAGAAGGGAAGGCCCAGCGGGATCACAGACTCGAAAGTTGATTTTATCCGCGCCGTTTTTCATTTGATGGAGCCCGCTGGGACGAGAAGTTCATCCCGAGTTTGGAATTGTTAGCTGTTTTATTGAATCAGTTAGTTCAATCTTGATATGTCAGTTACTGACAGTAAAGAAGGGAAGTTCCAGCGGGATCACAGTTGTTGCACGGCGCGGACGAAGTCCGCGCCGTTTTTCATTTGATGGAGCCCGCTGGGACGAGAAGTTCATCCGGAGCTTGGAATTGTTAGCTGTTTTATTGAATCAGTTAGTTCAATCTTGATATGTCAGTTACTGACAGTAAAGAAGGGAAGTCCCAGCGGGATCACAGTTGTTGCACGGCGCGGACGAAGTGCGCGCCGTTTTTCATTTGATGGAGCCCGCTGGGACGAGAAGTTCATCCCGAGTTTGGAATTGTTAGCTGTTTTATTGAATCAGTTAGTTCAATCTTGATATGTCAGTTACTGACAGTAGAGAAGGGAAGCCCCAGCGGGATCACAGACTCGAAAGTTGATTTTATCCGCGCGTTTTGCATTTGTTGAAGCTCGCTGGGACGAGAAGTCTATCTCGTCTTGCATCGAAAAAGCTCGTTACTCAGTATTGCCGATTTAGACACGATGAGATTTTTCTTTAATTGGGTGCCACACTGTTTTACGATTGAGTTGCAGGCTCTATGCCAGTTCACGTGAAGATGGAAGTGGCTGCCCTGGTTTCAAAACGCCACGACAAATCACCTGAATAATTTCCGATTCTAATTGCAGGTATAAGGACTATGCTGCCCTCGCAAGAGTTTTTTAATCATAACTGGACCTCATATATTTTAGAACTGGCCCACTAAGATAACCACGTTAAAAGTTAGTTTTGCCCCAGGATTAACAGAGTCATTGCACAACGTTAAATATTAAAATCATGCTGAAAACAAGATTGAAAACAATAGTGTACGGCAAAATCACTCCATTAAGTGGGTGTTTGCTGATGAGCAAAAAGAGAGGTGTATTATGAAGGCGATCATTGTGACAGACCGGTCTGCTGGAACAGCCGGGATGAAGCTGGTGGAGCGGTCCAAGCCGAAGGCAGCGATCAACGACGTCATCGTACAGATTTACGCGTCGGGATTCGTCTCGACTGAACTGGAATGGCCCTCGACCTGGGCCGATCGCGCCGACGGCAATCGAACTCCGTCGATCCCCGGCCACGAGCTGGCCGGTGTGGTCAGCGCCCTTGGCTATGGAACGACGGGACTTTCAGTGGGACAGCGGGTGTTCGGCCTGGCCGACTGGTATCGCGATGGCACTCTGGCGGAGTATGTGGCAATCGAGGCACGCAACCTTGCGCCCCTGCCTGGCGACGTCGACTTTACGGTGGGCGCGTCCCTACCAATCTCAGGTCTGACCGCATGGCAGGGACTGTTCCAGCACGGCCGACTTCAGGCGGGGCAGAGCGTTCTTGCGCATGGCGCGGCTGGCGCAGTAGGGACGATGGTGACGCAGCTTGCACGTGAGGCCGGCGCGTACGTCATCGGCACTGGACGTGCCGCCGACCGTCAGAAGGTGATCGACTTCGGCGCACATGAGTTCATCGACCTTGAGAAAGACGCGCTGGAAGACATCGGCAAAGTCGATCTGGTCTTCGATGTCATCGGTGGTGACGTCCAGAAGCGGTCCGCGGCCCTGGTCAAGGCCGGAGGAACGCTAGTATCCGTCGTCGGCCCGGTCGAGCTGCAGCCCACCTATGGCTCGGCGGTTGATTTCGTTGTCGAGGCCGATCGCGCCCAGCTGGGTGGGATCGTGCAACGAGTGCGGGAGGGACGTCTGCGGACGAATATCGGCAACATCGCTACCCTCGACGATGCCGTTGCGGCCTTCAATCCGACCAAAAAGGCCAAGGGAAAGACGATCATCCGCGTTCGTCCATAAGGATTCGGCGAGGTCGAGCGATTATGGTCTCACCGTGGATGGGTAAATGATGAACCGTCACAGTGCAGAAAACGTGAAAATATTCCTGGATGTAAGAGTTGTAGGTATCAATATAGAAGATCAACTACCTAAATCGAGGCTGATCTTAAGAAATATGGTCTGATAGCGGATTTTATTGATATAGCACCAACACTAAGTTGCGGTTAGATCAAGTCAACAGAAATGATCAATTCACAAACCCAAATAGTGAGGTACTGGTCGTACTAATATTTATTTTTGAACTACTGTTCTTGTTCGTTGAAGGCAGAATGTCCTTGTTCCTTTGATCTAACGTAGTTTTCCAAAAGTTTATGAAATTCCTGAAACGACAACCAGCCATACTTTTGACCCCAAAAATAGTTTTGGGCTTTTGCAAAAAATGTTCCGTCGTAGAAGACTCCGATTCTAAGAAAATCTCGCTGTTTTGTCATGATGACGATTTAAAATTGCAAACAACAGTCTGGACTTTTTACTATGCTAATATCCGGTGATTGTCGTCCGAACCGTTGCCAAATAAATTTAAGTGATTGATGTTATATTCTATTGCCCGACATTATTCGTTCAGCTGAAAAATTACCAGGCCAATCTTAGCGGCTCGTTTTTAAATACTGTGACTATTTTTCAAAAATCCCTTTCAAAGTCAACAAACTATCATCCATACCCTTTGAAACATTTTTTTCCATCATCGGGATCATTATGTTGATAGGATATTTCAATGTGCCGGCATTGGTCCAGGATACTTTGGTTTGATTATCGGATAAAGATTCGGTTTCCATAATTATAGTGGCAGTGACCCGCATTGGTTTTATAAAACGAATTTCTGTTTCAATTCTTTTTCCTTCAATGATATTCTTAATCTCCTTTTCTCCTTCACCGGCACTTTTATTTCCTTTCCAGGAATAAACATATCCAACTGTTCCGTCTGTTCCCTTGAATTCTCTTTGCCTGTCAGGGGCAACCATTGCATGTTTGTTGAACTCGTCCTGGTTTTTGAGCAATTTTAAATAGTCAAATACTTTTTGGCGGGGCGCATTGATGATAATTTCACGATTGACATAATGTTCCTTTTTTATGAAAAGCCCAATGAGTAACAACGCGACAATAATGCCTGCCAGTATGAGTAGAATTGTAAGTAGGATATTCATTTTATTTTAGATTATAAATTGAAATCTTCCATTTTACTATCAGCCATATTCCCGTCAACGCTCCGGAACGTATCTTCCCCTTAATTGTTATTATAGTAGGGTAGTAACTAATGATTCAAGATGCCAGTGAAGGAATTTATTCAACCCCTCAACATCGGGGAATATAGTCGAAGCTGTGATCTTCCGTTGATCAGCAAGATAACGAAGTGCCTTTTCTTTACATCCCGGTTTAATAAGAACCCTACGAAAAAGAAATGGATGATTTTTTATCTCTAAAGGTTCCGGTAAATTCGCGAAATGCGCAAGTTCAACTTTATATTGTTCGTACAGAATAACGGCGTGATCAATAAAAACATCTGTACATAGTGTGTGATGCGCAGACTGTTTTAACATACGAGGAGTGATTCGCGGGTCAAACTCGACAATTTTTTTGATTTCATTTCTTTGAAGCAGTACAGGCTCACGCTTTTGGCCATTGTTGATGGGGTCAAGTAAGGCTCCCAATTCTTGATCTATTCTTTGGGGGTAGAATAGTGCATCTCTATTATAATACCAAAGCTCTGCTTCCTTCGATGGATCACCAGCGCAGGCGAAGTAAACTGCTGTCCAGAAATCAGTGGTCCAGTCTAAAAGCCGGGTGGGAACACCGTAATGCTGCATCACGCTCAGGCAACGAAGAGGGAAGTCTTCATTGATCAAATGAGGTTGAGGCATGTCAAGAGTGCGTCCCTCAAGTTTAGCATAGTGTTCGCGAAAAGTTCTAATTAAATCACTTTCCATGACTTCGGCTGTTCCGGGGGAACGCTTCCCACCAAATATCCTCTGAAAAGAAGGAAACAAGGTTCCAAAGGACTGTGATTGTCCGCGAAATGCCCAACTCCTTGCAGAAGAAAGAATAGGAATCTGGGGATTAGCTGTATGAAAGGATTCCTCCAAATCGATCATGTCTGATGGCGATTCCAGGGGTCCCGAGGTAATTTCGTCAATGTTCATCGCACTAGAAATTATATGCTCGTCAAAGAATTTGCGACATCCTCAACATTTTTGTGCAAATCTTTTTAAAGATAAGGAATACACAGCGAACCGGAACGGCTAACTACCTGAAGAATCTTTGCGGCCCGGCTGGTCCCTACCTGCTGCGCCTATCTATTTACACCTGGCAACCTCACCCCGATAACTGACACCAACTCATCCGTTATCTATAGCTTCCCAAGCTCTTCAGGTTATCGTTTAGTTAATGCGATGGTTAAAAGTAATACGAGAAACAAAGAGCCTATCTTGATTACAAGAAGATTTCAATACTCGAAAAAAAAGCAGTTTTAAAAATTGAATCATGGAAAAAAGGAATTTCGTTAACCCGGCTATAAATGATGTTGCTACGTTTATAAAAACATCGGAAGAAACAAACGGTGAATACACACTTATGGAAATAGACCTGGGCAAGAGCGATGGCCCACCATTACATTATCACAACGCGTTTTCCGAAAAATTTCAAGTGCAGGAAGGTGTTTTATATATGCAGGTAGGAAAAGATAAGAAAATTCTAAAGGTAGGAGAATCAGTAACTGTTCCTGCAGGAACACCTCATCGATTTTATAATGAGACAAATGATAAGGTCAAATCATATAACTTTAAAACCTGGTCATACTGGTATGGAGAATTTTATAAAAATTTTCTACGGTCTTGCTTCTGATGGCCTTACTAATAAAAAAGGGAAACCAAAAAACTTTGCCCATCTTGCTGTGGCCTTGATAATATCAGATTCAAATGCAACAGGCTGGATGTCGTTACTTTTACCTGTCATTCGGAGCGTAGCTAAACGCGCTAAAAAAAATGGCACAGAAAAATGGTTGTTGGATCGATATTGCAATTAAATAATTTGATTTTTTTTAAACTCAAAATTATCACCCGGTAATTCTTTTCCGGCTGCGTCTCATCTAAAATAACTTCAAACTGGCGGAAAATCACCGGGAACATGCCGGATTGCAATACCGCCGGAACAATGATAAACCCCTTATCATCAGAGCGGAGTTGAAAGTATGAACAATAAAAACTACTTTACCGGATTATATGTACCGGGACCATCTTAAAGCATTGTTAGCACTCCCGCAAGAAATTATTTATGCCAGTTAATGTCACGAGGAAAGATGTGCAATTCCAACCCGATGCAAGCCGTGTGATCGCCCGGTTTTTTTATACGAATGATGCGAGAAGCATGGAATTGATCACCCGCATAATGTCACTTACCGAAAAGCAGCAGCAGGAAACCCTGACACAGATATTGAGGGACTATTCTAAAAGGCACCGGAGCATCTCCCGCATATTTGAAAAACATTTCGCCAGGCTGGCTTCTTT
>VBAT01000034.1:186524-210496 GCA_005884665.1 Bacteroidota bacterium | reverse complement strand
TTCTTTATTTAAACACCTTAACATAGACGCGCATGCACTCAGTTCTGTCCAGAAAGTATTGATCGGGGCCTATTTTACCATGGAGTATTCCATAGAATCAGCCGCTTTTTTTAATCCTTCTATAATGGAAGACCCGGACCAGTCAGAAACGGTGACTGGCGAAAAAAGAGTGATCCTCAGTTTCCGGGCCACGGGTGAAGGTCATATATCATCAGTTGTATTTCGCTCTGGAATTATTAATAATCTAAATAATATTACTATTGAACCTCCCGGGAAAATGCTGGAATCCCCCGAACATGTGAAAAATCATACCTACCATAAAACTTCCTTTCTCCGCAAACTGGAAGAAATGCAATCCTGGAACAATACGGCCTATTCTCTCATGATAAATAAGTTAACCGATACCTTTACTTACGAAGAGTTAAAAAGATATGTTGAAGAAACCAGGGCCGTTGTTCCTACCGACCTCCAAAGTCAGGCTCTGTTAAATGAAATAATGTGGCTGGCTTCATCACATTATGAAATGCATTTTTCAGTTGATACCGCTATCTCTGAAAGGGTTATTTTTCCCATCGCCGATACAGAAATGAAAGGCATAGAAGATGCAAGATTTGTCAGGTTCACAGGGGATGATGGGGAGGTGACTTACTATGCCACTTATACAGCTTACGATGGAATAACCATATTGCCAAAGTTGCTGCTCACCAAAGATTTTTATCATTTTAAAGTAATGCCGGTGCATGGAGAAGTGGCGCAGAATAAGGGTATGGCACTGTTTCCCCGAAAGATCAATGGAAAGTTTGCTATGCTTTGCAGGATAGATGGCGTCAATAATTACATCTCATTCTCAGAAAATATCAATGTATGGAGACATGCAAGTCTTTTACAAACCCCGAAATATCCCTGGGAGTTTGTGCAAATGGGAAATTGCGGTTCTCCTATTGAAACGCCGGAAGGATGGCTGGTAATTACACACGGTGTTGGGCCGGTGAGGGAATATGTATTGGGGGTTTCGTTGCTCGACCTGGAGAATCCCGAAAAAGAAATTGGCCGCTTATCCACTCCTTTGCTGATACCAAATGATAAAGAAAGAGAAGGTTACGTGCCAAACGTGGTGTACTCCTGCGGTTCAATGATCCATGAAGACAGTCTTATCATTCCATACGCTATGTCTGATTACGCTTCTTCATATGCTACTGTTAACCTCACTGAATTATTGACGGAGTTAAAAAAATCGAATAGGTAATTAACGGCTGAGTATCTGGCTAAATACTTTTATATAATCATCCGCCATTCTTTCTTTTGAAAACATAGTAATGCCCCATTCCCGGCAATCTGCCCTGTTAATCTGTCCCAATTGCCTGGCGGCCTGTTTCGCTTCTTCCATTGTATCAACCAGGAAACCTGTTTTACCGTGTAATATCAATTCTGGCATGGCGCCCCTGTTAAAAGCGATGACAGGCGTGCCGCAACACATCGCTTCTGCTACGCTTAAACCAAAAGGTTCGTCAAATAAAATTAAATGCAATAATGCCAATGAATTTCCGAGCAATTGATTTCTTTGCTGCGGATCGCAGTTACCGACGTACACTACTTTATCATTATCAATGAATGGACGTATTTTCGAATTAAAATAATCGGTATCCTGTACGAGGCCTGCAATTATTAGCTTCTTTCCGCATTGCTTTGCCAGTTCAATAGCTTCCAGCGTTCCTTTTTCGGGGTGTATACGGCCAAAAAAAAGAAAATAATCTTGCGGCAGTTCTGTAAAAGTAAATTCAGCCGTATTAACGCCATTATATACAGTAGCAGTATATTTCAATTCAGGATGCCGGTTGGCATTGCTTATAGAAACATAAAATGTATCAGCATTATATTTTTTATATACCGGCATAATGAGCGGGGAAGAAAATCCATGTATTGTAGTCAGCATGGGAGTGTTTATCAATCGGGAATACGTAAGTGGCAAAAAATCATAGTGATTATGGATGATATCGAATTCATCTGCTCTTTCCATGAGATGGCTGATATGAAGGCATTCAGCCACCTTGACATCGGTAGCAGCATTCTCTGCATAAGGTTGATTGACGCAATAGGTCAATTTGGCTTTTGTAACAGAATCGCCAGTTGCAAACAGTGTAACATCTATGCCTTTTGCCACTAAAGCTTCCGTAATATTGGAAGCAACCAATTCCCAGGGGCCGTATTGACGCGGTGGCGTGCGCCATGCAACAGGTGAAAGGATCGCTACGCGCATTAGTGGTTGCTTTTATAAAAATCATCAAAAGCCTGCAACACGGTTAAATGAGAAACCAGGTAAGCTAATGTACTTTCTGCGCCCTGGTTCCTGTTTACCCCATAGCTTTCCAGGCCATCACAACAGCCTTTTGTTTCGAAGTCATAAAGACACATCCGCATGTCATTTTCACCCAGGAACCACATAAAGGATGAATATAATTTATTGAGGTATGTTTTATCTTTTGTCAGATGAAACGCCTCATGAAACATCAGCACCATCGCCATTGCGTCCAATGGCTGCTGCGCATACATGGAAGATGCCCCATTCTTCACATACCAGTTCTCGTTGCCAACCAGCGACAGATACCCGTCCTTCAATGTTATATCAGAAAGAAAATGCATGCTTTCGACTGCTGTAATACGGATATCTTCATCATTTAATATACCGGCAGCATGTAGTAGTGAGAGAGGTAATATCGCATTATCGTAAGCCAGCAGTTCTTCAAACCAGTACCAGTTCTCTGTCTTGTTTTGTTTATATCGATTGACAAGTTTGGAGGCCAGGAGTGCCAGCACTTGTCTTATAGCTTCATCATGCGGATTTCTTTGCAGGTAATAAGAAATGCCGATAATGGTATTGGCAATGCTCCGGATGGATTGTAATTTTTCAAAATTCGGAACAGCATCGGAGAATATTTGTTTGGCCGATTGAAAATAAGCATCATTGGGTGCATTGCCAAGTAGATAACCCAATGACCAGATAGCCCGTCCAAAAGAATCTTCCGAACCCTGTTCATCCAAAAAATCCCGGCGAAAACTAAGGAAATTTCGGAAAGTCCCATCTTCATTCTGCATGTAGTGAATATAGCTCAGGTATATGGGTAGTAATTCCAGGGCAAGTGGCAGTTTCATCTGCTTATAAGCCATTAGCACCATCAATAGTGCTCTTGCATTGTCATCCAGGCAATATCCTTCTTTCAGGTTAGGAATACCGAACTTGGCATGTTGAATGATACCGGTGTCATCCGTCATTCGCTTTACATGATCCAGCAAAAAAGGCGGCAACAAAAGCGGGTCAAGAATGGTTTCTTTTTTGTCTTGCTTCTCCGTTTGTTCTTTCAGGATCAGCTTAACCAGCTCATTATATTTTACCCCGGCCTTTGGCCAGGCGATTTTCTGTCCATACTCAGCTGCTTTATCACGTAAGCTTTTCAATTTTGCAGGGTGATCCAGTAAATCTGTCAGGATCACAGCTAATCCTTCTGAATCATTGAAATCAAATAAACAGCCTCTGCCTCCGCCGAGCAATTCTGCAGCATGCCAGTAGGGAGTTGAGATTACCGCTGCTCCTGCTCCTATAGCATAAGACAATGTGCCGCTGGTAATCTGTGCTTCATTTAAATACGGTGTGATATAAATATCAGAGGCATAGAGATATTGAAACAGTTCTTCCTGGTCAATAAATTCATTCAGAAAGAGTACATGCTTTTCCAGCTTCAGATTTTTGGCCAGGCGTAGAAGAAAGATACGGTACTCTTCCCCGGAGTGTCTTAAGACAGCAGGATGCGTTTTCCCCAAAATGATATAAACTGTTTCAGGATATTTAGCCACAACGGCTGGCAAGGCTTTGATAACCGTTTCAATTCCTTTGTTCCGGCTGATAAAACCGAAAGTGAGTAGTACTTTTTTTGATTCAAGTTTGAACTGTTTTTTAGTTGCTGCGTGACTGAACTTGAGATCAGGCACTCCATGTTCAATAAGGTTAATCTTTGCAACGGGGACACCATAAATATTTGCAAGAAATTCAATGGCTTTATGGGTCATTACCACGATCCCTGCCGCCATTTTACAGATTTCTGTGAGTATGGCTTTTTCGTTATAAGAAGGAGTTTTTAACACGGTGTGCAGGGTAACGATTAACGGTATTTCCAGCCTGTGTAAAAGTGGCAAAATATATACGCCGCTCTGTCCGCCAAATATTCCAAACTCATGTTCCAGTATACAAACATCTGCGCCGCTTAGGTTAATGAACCGCGCCGCTTCAAGGTAGTCACCCTGTTGTTCCTGCCGTATGGTTAATTGTACATCTTTTGGATAATCATAAGATTCTTCCTGGTCATCCATTGCGATGACAACTCCTTCAGGTTGTTTACGTGTGTCTTTCCCGGGATTTGTCATTGCCGAAAAAAGATCCTGGGTAAATGTGCCAATCCCACACTCCCTCGGCGGGTAGGTTCCGATATATGCAATTTTCATAATAAACTCTTTGAAATAATCCGTTGCGCTGTAAATGAGAGGATACTAAAGGTAGACCTAATAAGAGTTACACACGATTATGTTTTGTATTAATGATTATAGATCCTGATCTTTTATGATAGTCAGAGAAATTTAAAGAGGCATGTTGTTTTAAAGGGTTACATTACATTCATTAACCCCTGTTAAACCTCATTATGAAACCCTTCAACAAGTACCTGGTTAAGACCAACGATCAGTTTAACCCCGAATATTTTTCATCAATAAATGAAGAGATAGATTCAATCAATGCGCAAATCGGGCATCTGCCTGTAGCCTTCAAATCGGAGATCATTGTTTCCTTCCTCAAGGACCATTCGGTTCAGAATAATTGGATAAAAGCGAATCCTGGATTGGCGACCCTTGTTACATCAGGATCCCTGTTTACTGGAAACATCAAATCACTACTCGCATCGTCCCGCAATAATCCCGGTTATCTCCAGGACTTCGAAAGCTATTTAATAAAAAAGTTTACCGAGTTGGAATCAAGGGAGACGAGCATCCGTTAATTTGGCCGGTACAGATTAACCATTTAACTAATTAACTGATAAACTATTTTGGCAACAGGATCCGAGCGTAAAGAAGGGCGCCAGGGATTGTAATTGCCTGCTGATTCTTTGCCTGATAACTGCATTCAACACAAAGTTGCTACGACAAAAATAAGAGCCGTTATCACAACAATCTTCATCCATCTTCTTATGACGATCTTTTCACTTTTCACCAACTGCTTTTACAGCTGAGAAACGCAGAATAGATACTATAGGTTGCCAAAAAACAGGGCAATAAGGCCTAAACCTTTGGGGAATAGACGCAACATGGCTAATTTTCAAATTAGTAGGCAAGCCCCTTATTATGCGAAACACTTTCAATCCATCCTTTTACCTCGGGTATACTCTTATTCATTTTATTGGATAAGTGTTCAAGCAATTCCTTTTCTCTGCCGGGTTCGTAGGACAGATCCTCGTCTGTTAAATCCATATTGATTTCCTTGATCATCTCTTTTACTTCATTCCAGGGAGCTTCTATTTTTAATTCATACTCTTTCATAAAATAATATTTTATATTTTTTCAAGCTACCGGCTGCTTTTTCAAAACAGATTTTATTTTAGCTATGATATTGGATGCATCAATGCCAGCATCATTTAACAATTCATTTTTTGTGCCCGATTCTGAAATCCTCCAGACAGCCATTTTAATTACCTGTCCAGGTATGTTTGAAACTGCGCTTGCTACAAAATCACCAAACCCGCCATGTTTAAAATGGTCTTCGACCGTAATCAAGATTTTTTGTTCCGTTTCATTCAGGCATTTCTTTAGTGTAACGGCATCAACGGGACGAATGGAATAACAATCCACCACGCGAATGCCGATACCTTCGTTTTGCAATTGGTCTGCGGCTTTCAATGCTTCGAATACAGTAATACCAGTAGCCGCAACAGTTAGCTGATCGTTGCCCGATTGACGCAAAATCTTTGATCCGCCAATGTCAAAACTGTCATCATTCTTATAGAGAAGGGGTGTCTTGGGGCGAAGCGTACGCATATAAACAAAGCTCTTTTGCGTGACCATCTGTGGAACTAATTTCGCCGTTGAAACTGCATCGCAGGGCTGGAGTATTACTGTATCGGGAAGAGCACCAAACAAAGCGATATCTTCCAATCCCATTTGAGAGGGCCCGTCTTCGCCGATACTTACACCAACATGAGAACCGACAAATTTTATGTTAGCTTCTGAAATTCTTGCCATTCTTATCTGATCGGCAGCCCTTGTAAGAAAGGCAGCAAATGTGGCAACAAATGGTATTTTTCCTACACGTGAGAGCCCGGCCGCAACCGATACCATATTTTGTTCGGCAATATAGCATTCAACAAATCTTTCCGGGTGATCTTTCTTAAACGTTTGCGTAAAAGTAGAGTTCATCACATCGCCATCAAGAGCATAGATCTCTTTGTCCTGGTTACCAAGTTTCGCTAAGACTTCTCCAAATACTTCTCGTGTTGCATATTCTTTTTTCGCTTCAAATGTAATTTCCGGGTTGGTTACTTTTGCCGAATGTTCGGGTAATTTGGTTTGCCGTGGTTTTTTTAGTTTAAAGCGAAGATTGTCATCAACCGGCCCAAGTTCATTAAGCGCTTTTTCCAGTTCTTCTTTTTCCAGCGTCTTGCCATGCCAGCCATCTTTGTTTTCCAGGAAAGAAATTCCATGACCTTTAAATGTTTTCGCAATAATGGCATAAGGTTTTCCAGCCGGTCGCTGAACAGCTTCCAAAGCTTCGTTGATCTCTTTGTAGTCATGCCCGTTAATGGAAATCACTTCAAAGTCAAATGCTTTAAACTTCCGGGTATATTCTTCGATATGGTGGCCAAACATGGTTTCCTGGCTTTGACCTAACCGGTTAATGTCCAGTATAGCCACCAGGTTATCCAGTTTTTGATTTGCCGCAAAATTGGCTGCTTCCCATATTTGTCCTTCGGCCAATTCCCCATCACCAGTCAGCACATAGATTTTATTGTCATAGCCTTCCCGCCTGGCTGCCAAAGCTAACCCGGCGCCAACGGAAAGTCCTTGTCCCAGCGAACCGGTTGCAGCTTCTGCGTATTTAAATTTAGGCACCGGATGTCCTTCAAAAACGCTACCGAACTTTCGTAAAGTTTTTAATTCCTCAAGTGAATAGGCTCCGGTCATGCCAAACAAAGTGTATAGCAACGGCGCGGCATGGCCTTTTGAAAATACCAGGCGATCGTTGTATAAATTGAGCGGGTTGTCAAGATCGTAGGTAAAATAACGGTCGAATAAAAGAGTAGTAATATCTGCGGCAGATAGGCAAGAAGTAGGATGCCCCGAGCCGGCTTCGGTAGTTGAGACCAGGCACCATTTGCGAACCAATTTTGCTTTCTCCTGTATTTCATTTAGATTTTCCATGATACATTTCTTGAAAGGTTTAATGTTTTTAATGAATGTTGGCGGTTTGTTCACCATTGCTCCAGGGCGATCATATGTTAGATATTTACAACAATTATTCCAGTATCCGCCAGTTAATCGGTTGACTGGTTGATTGGTCAATCAGGGGCCGACCTTTGACTACTCACCATTTACCACCGGTTTCGTGCCCGTTTCCATATTTCTTTGCCATACGACTCCACAATTGCATTTATTTAATCCACGGTTTCAACGATATCGTCTCCTTAATGGCCTAATGTCATAATTGTTGGCAAAGTCTTCCCCGATAATTAAAGTTTATTAGCGGTCATGGGTAAGCTTTGTAATCAAATAAACAACATGAAAAAATTATTCCTCGGAATCGTATTTACCTGTTCTGCTTTTATGCTTTATGCACAAACCTCCGACGCTGAAGCTGACGCAATGGTAAACCTGCTGGGCGTACAAAAAAAGGAAGCTGTCGCTAAGCTGGTTTTGGTGAGCGCAAAGGATTCTGTCGCCTTCTGGAAACTTTATGATGAGTATTTGAAAAAAAACAAGGAAATCGCTAAAGCCCGGATCAAATTATACGAGCAAACAGCGCTGACTTATGGCGAAATGAGTCCCGGGAAAGCTGATTCCCTGGCGCGCAGGTACTTTGAAAACCGGTTTGTGCACGAGAAAAGCCTGGAGGAGTATTACACCAAGATCAGGGCAGCCACTAATGCAGTCGTTGCTTTTGAGTTTTACCAGGCAGAAGTATACCTGTTGACCATGTTGCGGGCATCGATCATGCAGCAGATACCGACTTACGGGGAAATACAACTGGCTAAAAAAGGACATTAATATTAATATTGTATTGGTAATGTCATTTTAGGTTCACTGGTCCAAACCCGGCGGTTATCAAGACCACCGTGGTTGCCTTAAACAGCATTTGAAGCTGGTTACTATCCGATTATAAATAGTCCTTCCATTTCCCATTAAATATGTTATCTTTGTATCCTTGTATGTTATTCCTCCACTAAGTTTGTAGTTTCCCCTATTCAAATATTGTGACGGCTTAACGTAAGGCGGGTAAAGTATCTTCTATTGTTGATAGCCTTACCACATTATTTACTTAAACATTATTCAATTGTCATTTAACAATCTGCAGCTCATTGAGCCTGTATTGAAGGCGCTAAGCCATGAAGGGTATACAACACCAACTCCTGTGCAGGAGCAATCCATACCTATTATATTACAACAAAAAGACCTGCTCGGTTGCGCACAAACCGGCACCGGGAAGACCGCAGCATTCGCTCTTCCGTTATTACAGTTATTACACCTGCAAAAACAAGAAGGCGAACAACGTCGAGCCATTAAAGCATTAATATTAGTTCCAACAAGAGAACTGGCTATACAGGTTGGCGAAAGCTTCCAGGCATATGGTAAATATCTTTCCCTGAGACATCTTGTTATTTTCGGAGGCGTATCGTCATTCGGGCAGGTTAAAGCATTGCGCCAGGGTGTAGACATTCTTGTCGCTACCCCGGGCCGTTTGCTTGACCTGATGAACCAGCGTCACCTGTCTTTGCAGGATATTAAATTTTTTGTACTGGATGAAGCCGATCGTATGCTGGATATGGGCTTTATCCACGATGTGAGAAGGATTATTTCAAAATTACCTTCGCAACGCCAGACACTTTTCTTTTCTGCCACCATGCCACCGGAAATCCAGAAACTTTCCGCTATGTTGTTAAGACAGCCAGTAAAAGTGGAAGTAACACCAACCGCTACCACGGTAGAAATCATACAACAATCACTGTACTATGTTGAAAAACACAATAAGCGTTCATTGCTGATACACCTGTTGAAAGATGAAAGTATCAAGACAGCGTTGGTATTTGCCCGGACAAAACATGGCGCTGACAGGATTGCCCGGGATCTTGCAAAGGCAGGTATAAGATCTGAGGCCATTCATGGTAATAAATCACAGAATGCAAGACAATCTGCTCTTCACAATTTTAAAACTGGAAAGACCCGGGTGCTGGTAGCTACCGATATTGCGGCAAGAGGTATTGATATCGATGACATGGGTCATGTTTTCAATTATGAATTACCTGAGATCCCGGAAACATATGTGCATCGTATCGGGCGTACCGGTAGGGCAGGAGCAGGAGGAGTTGCTATCTCATTTTGCGACTACGAGGAAAAAATGTATTTAAAGGACATTCAGAAACTCATCAATAAAACAGTTCCTGTTGTAAAAGGACATGCTTTTGATGTGCCGTTGATGCATGGGAATGAACACTCATCTTCTCAAACCACCCCGGTCTCGTCCGCGGGAAGAAGTGGTGGCGGGAAGAGAAAGGGTCGTGTATTCATGCAGCAAAGGGCCTGAATCTAACAATAACAATACTATGCGGCTGTGATTATTGGTTTAAGACCAACGATCATAGCCGTTAACTTTTTTAGCCTCTGTTTTTCTTATATCTCAAAGAAAACACCAGGACCAGCATGTTCACCAGTAGCGAAAATGAATTAGTAACAATGATTGGGTAATCCGATCGCAATACGCCATACCATATCCACGCGGCCACCCCAACGAGTAATACCACCACCATACCATACGAAATATCATCCGCCTTCTTCGTTTTGATGATCTTTACCAGTTGCGGCAACATAGAAATGCTTGTGCAAACACCAGCAGCAATTCCAATGTACAGGGCATATTCGCTCACGCTTTAATTTTTACTCTTTCTTTTTTTTCCATCGACTCATAAATAGCCGTGATTACCCGGAGATCGGTTCTTCCCATTTCACCCGGTAATTTCACCGGCCGGTTTTCCAGGATGGATCTTGCAAAATCATCCATTTGGAGGGCCTGTTGGTTAAGCGATGGGATTTTTAAAAAACCGGTGGCTGTTTTGCCTATGAGGTATTTGTAACTAAAAGCCGGAGAAAGTTGCACCCAACCATGTTCCGCCTGCGCATGCAGGAGATTCATGTCATATTTGTAGCTTGTTTCGCATTTCGCAATCAATCCTCCGCCAAAAGTCATTTCCCAGGAAAGAGACTGTTCAATATCATGCCCGGGCATCGCCGCCATTTCAGTTACCCGTACCGATACTGGTTCTTCGTTGCTGACATAACAGGCTGCCTGTAAACAATAAATGCCCAGGTCCATCAGCGGACCGCCGCCGGCGAGTTTTTTATCCAACCTCCATCCGCTAACTTTACTGAGAGCATGCTGGGCATGCATGTAAGTGATCTTTCCAAAAACTTTTTCCCTGCTTATTCGCATCACTTCAATATGGTGCGGGTCATAGTGCAGGCGGTAACCGATTGATAATAATTTACCTGCATTCCTGCAGGCTTCGATCATTCTATCACACTCTTTAATGCTAATAGCCATTGGTTTTTCACAGATCACATGCTTTCCCGCTGCAGCTGCACGGATCACATATTCGGCATGCAACGCGTTGGGAAGGACTATATACGCGATATCGATATCAGGGTTATTACCGATCTCTTCAAAATTCTCATAACTATAAATATGTGAATCCGGAATCGAATATTTGTTCTTCCATTCCGGTATTTTCGAGGGAGAGCCGGTGACGACCCCTTTTAGCTCGCAAAACTTTGTTTGTTGTAACGCCGGTGCCAGTTGCGAAGTGCTATAGTTACCCAATCCCACAAGCGCAACACCTAATTTGCGGGCAGGAGGATTCGTTGGAAGTATCAGTTCGGCCAATTCTGTGAGTTCCTCCCTGGGCGTAGTGGCATCCTGGTTGGCGTAATTGACTGTTTCCTGCATCTTTTTTCCGTTTTCAATTTGATCCTTTCATTATAAATCCACAGCGGTATATTCAATTTTTCGGCCAATTCTAATATTAAGAACCAAATCCTAAGAACCAAGAACCAAACAAAATCCGAAAGCGTAAACTCGAATATCGAAAAAAAGAACATCCTGATAATTCGAGTTTATTGTTAAATCCTGGTGCTTATTTGGTTCTTGCTATTTGGTTCTTGGAGCTTACTCCTCACGGTATCGAAGTAGAGTGAAACACCTTGTATTCGCCGCCCGTAAAACGAAAACATTCCTTGCGTTTTAGACTGACCTGGCTGTCACTAAACAAATCGGTATAAGTTCCAGGCAGGGCTGGGTGATTGAAACTGAATTCTGAAACAGAATCGGAAAGATTTAATAGCACCAATACCTTATCCCGCTGGCGCCGGCACAGGTAGACCAGCACATCGGGATGTCCTGATGGAACAATGAATACGGAAGCGCTCTCCTGCAGGGCTTTATTTTTTTTTCTGAGATTGAGCAATGTCTTGTAAAAAGAATGCAATTCAACTTCCCCGTCCCAATCAATAAAATCTTTTTCAAAAAAAGGCAGTCTCTTTTTGTTTGGCTTTTCCTGCCCCGAGTAGATAAGTGGAATGCCCGGCCAGGTGCAGGTAAATACGGCCATTGCCTTTGCACTAACTCCGTACTTTTCGTATTCTGTTCCATAATAAGTATTCTCATCATGATTGGAAGTGAACAGCAATTTTTCCGATCCGACGGGATACATCGAATAGTTGTTCAGGATAGGGACGATATTGGCAAGTATCAATTCTTTCTTCATGTATTTATCAATGGCCCGCATCGCTTCCCAACCGTAGGTCGCGTCAAACACTTCGTGGTAGGCTAGTATCTCGCATTCGGCCAGCCAGAATAAAGGTTTTATCGCATCGCATTCGCCCCGGGCCTCCACCCAAAAATCAACCGGTACCGTTCTTGCCATATCGCAGCGGAAACCATCGATATCGAATTCTTTTATCCAGTGGATCATAGAACGGATCATTTCTGCCCGCATTTCCGGGATCTCGTAGTTAAGATCGATCACATCTATCCATCCATAAAGCTCGGTGAAATTGCCTTTCTCGTCTTTGCGATACCAACCCGGGTAAGTCTGGGTCCATTGATGATCGTAACCTGTATGGTTCGCTACCCAGTCAATGATCAACTTCATCCCGTTTGCATGCACCGTCCTGATCAACTGTTTGAAATCTTCAGCTGTACCATAAGCGGGATCAATTTCGGTGTAGGATTGGGCTGCATAATAGCTTCCGTAGGTACCCTGTCTTTTTTCCAGGCTGATGGGAGTAATGGGCATTAACCATAAAATGTCGACGCCCATATCATGCAAACGCGGAACGTGCTCCATAAAGGCCCGCAAAGTCCCTTCTTTGGTGTATTGCCGAACATTCACTTCATAAATATTGGTGCCATTGCCCCATGCTACAATAGGAAATGCTGCGCTCATCTATCAGTATTTACAAAACAAATCATCGAATTAACCATACAATTGTGTTCTTGTAAGGGGCAGCGGATTTCGCCTGGCTGGCAACAGATCATGAATGACCATATTCATTTCTACCGAATAGATCGAATGATAGGTTGTGATGAAAAGAAGGTTTTTTTCAGGCCCGCCAAAAGCAAGATTAGTAGCAGGCTCTGATAGCGGTATCAGCGCCAGTTCCTTTCCCTCGGGAGAAAGGATCAGTACACCTTTGTCAGTTGCTGCATATAAATTATTAAAGGCATCGGTTTTGATACCGTCTGCGTTCACCGAAGCAAACACCTGTTTCGACAGAACGATACCCTTTGAAGACATCAGGTATTTCATGATCATTTTTTCATCCGGGTGATTGCTGCCTACAAAAAGGTAACGCTCATCCGCAGAAAAACAAATACCATTGGGATAATTGAAGTCAGTGCTAAGCAGGGAAAGCTGGTTATCCTGGAACTGGTAAATACCGGCATGCGGTTGAAAAATTTCAGGCCTCAGGATTTCCCCTTGCAGGCCGTAGGGAGGATCGGTGAAATAAATACCTCCATCGGATTTTATGACCAGGTCATTTGGACTATTGAATGGCCGTCCGTTGTAGCTGGTGCAAAGCTTGAATACATCTTTATGCTTATTCAATTTGGCGATGCTGTGATTGGCATGCTGGCAAAATACAAGGTCGCCTTCATTATCCAGCGCCAGGCCATTAGAACCGATCATTTCGGAAAGGTATTTACCGCATACATATTGGCTCCCGCTTCGTTCGCGTAAAACATGGATCACCCCACTGAGAAATAATTGAAAGATGCGGTTAGCCTTTACATCACTAAATAATAAATAACCGCCAGGATGCCATAAGGGACCTTCGGCAAACTGGAAACCTGTTGCCAGTCTTTTTGCTGATGTTTTTTGCCGAAACAAGTTACCGGCCTGCTGCTGGTATATGATGATTCCATCTTTCATAAGGTCTTTATTTGTTTTTTGAGATCCATACCGACACTGATCCGCCCTTCACTTCGAAAGTCCCTTGCCCATTCTCATCGGTCTTAATCTCGTTTTCAATATGACCACAGGCATCGATATAAATTTTATTGGCATTGTCTTTTCCCAAATCCATCGTCTTAAAACCATCATCGCCATTGCTGATCAGCACCGCGCATCCGGAATTAGGTTTTTCTTTAATACCTTGTCGCACCCAGCCAATTACATTACCGTGATCCAGATAATCTATCTGCAAGCCATAGGCCAAATCCTTTCTTATCATTAACAGTGTTTCCAGTTCCTTAACTATTGCAAGATTTATTTCAAAATGCTGGCCACCTTTATCTCCGGAATACGAAGCGCCATATAATGCAGGGAAAAAAACTGTAGGAATACCCTGCTCTCTTAACAATATAACTGCATACGCAATAGGCTGAAACCAGAAATCTACAGGAGATTCGAGTGCCTGTAGCGGTTGCGTGTCGTGATTCTCGACAAAAGTTATGCAGTTAAATGACCTTAATTTAAATAATGTCCCATCCAGCAGTTTTGTCATGTCATAGTCTTTTTTTTCCAGGGAAGCATGGTGAAAATTGTGATGGAGGGGGACATCAAACAGTGACGCGCAATTTTCAATGGTATCTAGATAATGGAATAAAATATTTACATCGAGGTTCCAGTATTCAGCGATGCAAAAAAAATCTTTCTTGAAAAATTCTTTCATCGCATTCACCCACTCTTTGATGAAGGAGGGTGTAATATGTTTCACTGCATCAAGCCTGAAGCCATCTATTTTCGTTGTCTCGATGTACCATTTTCCCCAATTCTTTAATTCTTCCCTCACATGCTCGTTCCGGAATTCCACATCGGCGCCCATCAGGAAATCATAGTTGCCGAATTCATTGTCCAGTACATCTTCCCATTTGTCGCCGTATTCATTAAGAATACTATAAATTGTTGAGCCGCCGTTTTCGAATTTGTCAACGCCGCTAAAGCAGCGAAAATCCCATTTGAATGCGGAATATTTGTCTTGCCGCGCTGGGAAAGTGAACTTGGTGAAGGCATGGATATCCTTTTCCTCGTCAACAAATTCATTCCGGTTCTCATGGGCCACTGGCCTGGCTTTGAATAATTCTTCCTCATCGGCGCCATTGCGATGGTTCATCACGATATCGGCGATAACTTCCAGTTTATTTTTATGAAGCTCATCAATGCAGCGCAGGTATTCTTCTTTTGTGCCGTATTTTGTTCGCACTTTGCCTTTCTGATCAAATTCCCCCAGATCATAGAGATCATATACGGCGTAACCCGGCTCTCCATCAAAGGCGGACTTATAAGCCGGAGGCAGGTAAACATGGGTAAATCCCAGTTCAGCGATCCGTTTGGCTTGTGACGCGCAATAGTTCCACCAATTGCCATCATCGGATATGTACCAATGAAAGAACTGGATTATCGTTTTATTTTCCATTTTTACCTGAGATTGTTTATTCTTTATTTCTCATTCAAATTTTTTATACTTCACATTGACCTGTCTCCTGACTTCGTCCATTATCTTCATTACCTCCAGCGAAAGGGAATGTGGCATTAGGGGACTTTCAATTCTTTTCTGCTGTATGCACTGGATCACTTCACCTGTTTCAAATTGGAAACCCTTACCTTCCCATTTGCAGGGAAATTCCATTTTTACCTCGTCATATATCTCAAGCAGGAGGCCTGCCGGCATTTCGGTCCAGGGACTAAGAATCCTGATCCTTCCTTTTTCCCCGGCAATTTCTGCTACCAGCTCTGTTTGAGTTATCAATGAAGATTCAAGGATAGCATATTGATCGTTGTTATAATTCATCAGGATGGAACAAGCCTGGTCAATCCCTTCTTCCGAAACAATAGCGGCCGCTTTTATCGAGTAAGGTTTCCCCAATAAAAGCGAAGCCAGGAAAACAGGATAGATACCCAGATCAAGCAATGAGCCACCGCCAAGATCAGGGTTAAAAAACCTGTTGCTCTTATCGTGAGGCGCACGATAGTTCATATTTGCTCTTACTGAAATGATTTTTCCAATCTTATCTTCTTGAAGCAGGTCCAGTACTTTTTTCACGCTTGGCAGGAAACGGGTCCACATACCTTCCATGAGAAACGTGTTGGTTTCCCGGGAAAGTTTGAGCAGATCTTCCAGTTGCTCGGTATTTATCGTGATCGGTTTTTCGCACAATACAGGTATTCGGTGCTGCAGGCAGGCTTTCGCCTGTTCATAGTGTAGTGTGTGAGGTGTAGCAATATATACAGCATCCAACTCCACATCCAGGAATTTCCGGATATCGGTGAAAACCTGTTCCACGGAAAATTTTTTCGAAAATCTTTCTCCGCTTTCGGTCGTATGGGCAAGTACCGCTTTTATTTGTTGCGGCACTGCATGGATAAATTGAAGATCATTCGCAAAGTCCGTGGCTATGTTGCCTGGGCCAATGATGCCCCAGTTGAATGGATCCATACCGGTAGTTAAGTCAAAAACTATACCCTTTGATTTCTGGGAATTAATGAATGATGATTAATTGAGATATTCCTTGCGGATAAATATTCGGCGGTTGCCGGGAAAGTTAGTGTTAGTAACAATAGAGAAAATTTTTCTACACTGGAGGTCCATTATAAGAAAAGGTCTCCGCAAGGAAGCCCAGTGTTGAAAACTCATCGCTTGCCTGTAATCGATAGCCTGGATGTTGGATACTGGATGCGGGTTGAAATCTTTTCCGCTATGATAGGGATTGAGATGAAACAGGATGCGGGCTCCGTACTCGATGCTGCGGCTCCCGCCCAATTACCTGTTTGTGGTATACAATTCAAACGCCTGTTTGTACAATTCATCCCCGGATTATGCGATTCGAAAGCAGCGAAGACGTTAATGATGGTTAAAAGGTGGTAATTTGCTTTAACGCGATGATTCATTTACCCCGATACACGAACAGAGATCTGTCGATCATGCTTTGGACGATGACTCCTTTCTCTATCTTATTGAATATCATAATATTTGGCACCGATTATTTCTCATCTGGCCGCGTAGTCCTGATCGCTACTCCCTTTACTTTCCTGATAATGATCGGTTCTTTTATCCTTTACGGGCATGTGGCCGTGACTTGCAGGCAACGTCTTCCGGGAGACCATAATTTTTTAAAACGGACAGTGATCCTGATCCTGTTGTTTTTGACCATGTCGGCCCTGCTGATCTACGGCATTTACCAGGTATATCACTGGGTCGGTTTGCTTGGAGACAGCAAAGAGGAGAATAATTTCACCTGGGCTTACATCACGACAGGGATACTGAACATTTTCCTCACTTTTTTGAATGAGGGCATTTATCGGTTTGAGAACTGGAAAGCCAGCCTGAAAGAGACCGAGCAATTAAAAATGGCTTATAAGCAAAGCCAATTGATCGGTTTAAAAAGCCAGGTCAACCCGCATTTTCTTTTTAACAGTCTCAATTCGTTGTCGGGACTAATACAGGAAGACACAGAACAAGCGGAAAAATTCCTCGATGAAATGAGCAAGGTGTATCGGTACATGCTACGCAATGATGAAGATCCCCTGGTCAGTTTGTCAACCGAACTGCAGTTTATTTCTTCTTATTTTTCTTTGCTCAAAGCAAGGTACTGTGACGCAGTCGAGCTGTCTATAAACGTGAACGAGATCGACCGGGAAAAAACATTGCCTCCACTCAGCTTGCAAGTGATCGTTGAAAATGCCATCTACCAGAACAAGACGGCGAAAAACTCTCCCTTGCGTATCAGCATCGAGTCCGGGAACGAGAGTATTGTCATAAAAAATAACGTGCAGCGAAAAATGATAACGGAAACGGGTGACCAGGAAACAGGACTCGACAATCTCATCATGAAATACCAGTTGATGGGCCGTCGCCTGGTAGAGATACATGAAACCAATACTGAGAGAACCATTATTCTGCCATTGATGAGTAAAACAACGGAGGTAATGGCATGATAAAATTCGAACGATCCACCAAAATAGAATGGTATTCTTTTCTTGCTGCGATGCCCCTGATCGACCTGGGAATGAATTACATCCTCTATAAGGACCGATTGTTCAGCGACTATCGCATCTGGCTGGTCTCATTCCCGCTGATCTGGGTGGCCGGTGTGATAACATGGTATTTTCATGTAGTGTATAGTCATTCCATGCAAAGAAAATATCCCGGGCTTAATCAAAGCACCATGCGGATCATTATGAAATGTTTGGTCAACATTTTTGTGATGAGCCCAGCTGTCCTGATAATTTTCTTATCGTATGATGCTTTGCATATACTGGGGTATTCGCTGACCCAGATCGATCTCATGAATGGCTTACTGGTAGGTTTTGCCGTCAACCTTGTATTTTCCACGTTGTGGGAAGCGATGTACATCATGGATAAGAATAAAGAAAGTATCGGGGAGAAAGAGTTACTATCGCAAATGTCATTGCAGCAGGAGTTTGACGTATTAAAAAGCCAGGTAAACCCGCATTTTCTGTTTAACTGTTTTAATACACTATCATCGCTGATCAATGAAGATCCAAAAAAGGCGGAGGTTTTTCTCGATGAGTTGAGTAAAGTATACCGGTATTTACTCCGTAACAATGAAACGGGTTTGTCTACCCTGGAAAATGAGCTTAAGTTTATAGAGTCTTATTCGCGGCTATTGAAAACGAGGCATGGCGAAGCGGTGCAGATACAGGTAGAGTCCAACAGCCGTTATGATAATTACCTTTTGCCATCATTGAGTTTGCAGATGCTCGTGGAAAACGCGGTGAAGCACAATGTGCTTTCGAAGAACAAACCATTGATCATTGACATTTTCCTGGTAGCAGGAAATAAACTGGTCGTCAGCAATAATCTTCAACGCAGGACGAAAAAAGGCCCTTCCAACCGAATTGGATTGGATAATATCCGGACCAAGTATAAATTGCTTGGACAATCCGGTTTCCAGGTGATGGAAGACCCCAAGAACTTTACCGTAGTGATGCCCCTGATCTGGAACAGCACTATCGACAAACGCTGGATGACAATGGAAGGCCCGAAAACAAATGATAACTTAATCTCTAAATAAAAAGAACATGAAAATCTTAATTGTAGAAGACGAAGAACTGGCAGTAAAGAAATTGCAGAAGACGTTGGCCGGGGTTGAACCCGATGCGGAAGTGGTAGCTGTCACCGATAGTATCTTATCTACTGTTAATTGGTTGGAAGAAAACGATACACCCGATCTGATCCTGATGGATATTGAATTATCTGATGGACAAAGCTTCGAAATATTCAACCAGGCTACAATTAAGAGTCCCGTTATCTTTACTACCTCCTATGATGAGTATGCGCTAAAGGCTTTTAAGGTGAACAGCGTTGACTACCTGTTAAAACCGATCCAGAAAGAAGACCTGGAAACTGCCCTGAGCAAACTCAAGAACATGAAAGAGCTTTACAAAAGCGATGAAGTAAAGCCTGATGTCAGCATCGATAATCTTGTGAAGGAATTGCAGCAAAAACTGCAGCCAAAGGAATTCAGGAAACGTTTCCTTGTAAAACATGCCCAGAAATTAGTTTCCATCGAGGTGGAGGAGATCGCCTATTTTTTCAGCGACGGCAGGTTGAATTTTTTTAAAACCTTCGATAATAAGAAATTTGTTGTTGACTATACTATGGATGAGCTGGAAGATATGCTCGATCCGGCCAAGTATTTCCGGATCAGCCGTTCGTTCTATATTTCGGTTGACAGTGTTGACCAGATCCATGACTATTTTGGCAATCGATTGATGTTGACTTTAAAGCCGGCGGTAGATAAAGAATCAATCGTTAGCAGGGAAAAAGTGACTGATTTTAAGAAATGGATGGGCAAATAACCAGTTATATAAGGTCAATGAGTTGACTTATAAGGCACTCGAATTAATTCGCATAAAAAATATATATAACATAATCGGTCACTTTGGCCCACATGTTGTGACTCAGGAGAAAGTGTAGATAAATTTTTTATTCTTTTAACTGTAATGACTCCTTTTAACTATTAACTTTAGATAAAACACCGAGAATTGCTATGAGCTCCCGCGCCGGCTGGCAACACAGTAACGCTGATATCTTCTGGGGTGACATAGCATTTTACGACCACGTCATACAGACTTACGATACCGAAGAAATATTTATTGAAGCGCTTGCTGGCTTTGTCAACACGGGGATCCAGGTTGGGGATTGTTGTGTTGCAATCGTTACTCCGGAACACCTGGAGTTGTTGAACGGACATCTCAGGAGTTGGGGCGCTTCTATAGATACATTGATGGCTTCAGACAGGTACATCCCTGTCAATGCTCATGAATTGCTTTCAAAAATGATGGTGGAAGACTCAGTCGACGACGGTCTCTTTGCTAATGCAATGGCGCCTATTTTTGATCGATGCCGTAACACAAAGGCCTGGATCAGGGCTGGTGGAGAAATGGTGGGCTTGCTTGTCGCACAAGGCAACTGGAGTGCGGCTCTCCAGTTGGAACGGTTATGGAACAAATTGCATGGGCAGGATAAATTCAGTATTTTTTGTGGCTATGCCAGAAGTGTTTTCGAAAAAGCATCTCGCCCCCAGGTAGACCTCATTTTTGCCGAACACTCCAAAATGATTTCAGGCTCTCACAGTCAATCAGTACAGATCTACTACAAGGATAAACCTCTTACTTCGCATTGACGGCCTCTCCTCAGCGTCTCGCATCCTGCATCCGAACTCATTTCACTGGCACCAACAACACCACCGCGATTCCTTTCTTATCATACTGCACATCCAGGTCTGCTTTTATAGTTCTGGCCTTGGCACTCATTTCCTGGATACTCCGGTCGATCTCGGCTGTATTCTTGTCGAAACTGGCGGTTGCGTCCTGCAATTTGATAGAGAGCTTGTTTTTAAACAGATCGATATGGATGACCGTTTCTTTACCGCAGGCAAATTCCGCGATCATTCGCAATGCTTCCTTGAAAATGAGAAATACGTCATGGCGAGTCTTCATATCGAGCTTTAATGATCTGACCCTTTTGTCCAACGCGATCTCGATGTGGGCACCAAACAGGTTTTTTAATACATCGGCGAATTCCATCATCCGCAACAAGGATTTTTCCATGCTGTCGTTTTGCGGGTCAATGCTCCAGAGTATATCATCCATAGCCAGGATCATCGAATGGCTTTTATGGCTGATCTGTTCAATGAACTCTTTGGAACGGTCAATATCCTTGTCCGCTTTTATTCTCGCCATTTCGCTTAGCAGGTTGATATTATTCAACGTAGTATTGACCTCGTCATGAAGATTAGATGCGATCTCGGTTCTTACTTTTTGCATGGCGATCAATCTTTTTATTCTTTCCCTGTCGAGCCAGAATATGACGGCGGCGATCACTAGCGCCAGCAGGCAAAAGAACCACCATGTCTTCCAAAAGGGTGGATTGACGTGGATAACAAGCCGGGTAATATTCTTATCCGGAATGCCTTCCGCATCCTCGCTTCTTACGAGAAAGGTATAAGTGCCGGGCGGCAGGTAAGAATAAATAGCCTGGTAATTTTTATCAGCTACTTTCCATTCCTTGTCCAGCTTTTCCAACTTGTACCGTATTATGTACGCGCTGGTAAAACTCAGTCCCGAAAATTCAATGGTAATCGAATTATCTTCCGGTGAGAGTTCAATACGTTCTTTCTTTAGTAGCGAGTCCACTCGTAGTGATTCATTGGCAAGTTTAAACCCGGTTATACGGATATCCGGCGACACATCGTTGATCTGCACGTGACCCGGGTTGAAAGCGACAAACTGGTTATCGGCGCCGAATAAGATTTGGCCATTGGGCAATACGTATGAGGAGGAAATAATAAACCGGTCGTTGGCGATTCCATCCGTACGGTCAAAACGAACAAAGATCTTGCTACGTACATTGACCCTGTATAAACCACCTGTAGACGATACCCACAGATAACCCTGCCTGTCTCTCTCCATGGCCATGATCGCGCCAATAAAGATATCCGGTAGATTGAGTGTCTGAATGATCTTCTTTCGCCGGGTGTTATAGAGGGTAATGCTGTTGGCCCCTATGATGATAGTTGAGTCGTCGAACTGTAAGGTCGATGCCACTCCATCCCAGGCCAGCTTTCTCTCCGCAGGCTCTTTGGTACCAAAATGCATCAACAGTTTATTCGTCGAAGGATCTATCACGTAAGCTCCCATGGAAGGGGTGGCAACCCATACCAGTCCGGCATTATCAATGCTGATGTGGTTGATCATACCAGGGGGTATAGAATCAAAAGCTGAGATGCCATCGTCAAACCGTTTTTTCCCTTTCTCTTTTGTCCATTTAAAAAGGCCAATGCTTTGCGTACCGATCCAGAGATTACCAAAATTGTCTTCCGCGATCTGCCTGACCGTCCTGTTTTTTAATGCTTCCGGGTTAAAGAACTGGAGAGCCTGCGTATTTTGATCCAGGCGCCAAATACCCGGCTGGGCTCCCATCCAAATAGTATGACCATCCTTCGATTCAAACATGCTCCAAACTGAAGGATTGGATTTTTCAAGGAGAGGGAGGTTCACGGGTTTGCTGTTATAGTTGCTATCATACCGGTAAAAGCCATCTTCCCAGATCCCAACCAATATATCGCCATTATGGGTTCGCATGAATGACATTGGACCACCATTGCCCAGCTTACCTGTCGCGCGGTTGACCTGTCTTATATTCGTAAAGAATTGTTCTTTCGGGCTAAATCGGTACAGACCATCCCGATCGGTAGCAACCCAGATATTTTCTTCCGTGTCCTCAAACAGGCAATACACTCTATTGTAAGAAATGCTTTGCTCGCTTTCATAGCCGTTATACACAACCTGAAACCGTTTTTCCGTTTCAATATAATGGGCAAATACATTCAGGCCTTTCATCCAGAGATCTCCGTTACGCTGTTCCATCATTCCTTTCAATTCATGGTAGCTGTTCAGCATAGGCTGAAAATTATAATTCCGGACGACGAAGGAATTGTTCCGCGTATCATAACCACAAACTGTCGAACCACCAGTTTCCCATGAGTCAAACCATAAGCGGCCCTTCATGTCAACCATGAAATTGCCGGAAAGGGTTATTTTTCCTGCCTGTTCAATAAATTCTTCTTTTTCGACATTATGCCCGGTGTAACTGGTCAGGCCACTTTGCGCATTGTAAATAGCAATTCCTTTGTTCGTACCTATAACATATTTTTTTGTACCCGGTAGCTGGCAAAACCCGGTCACTTTCCATCCTTCGGGCAGGTGAATAAAGTCGACAGGAAGAAAGGCGTTCCGGTCTTTGTCATATTTAAGCAACTCGGTATCCCATAAGATGATGTAGATATTCCCCATCTCATCTGTTGTCATAAACTTGTCGGCATAGATAAATGCTTCCCTTGTCGGCTTTATCGCTACCGGGTGAAAGGTAAAATTCTTACGGTCAAATATGCCGGTATACAGACCGCCAATCGTCACCCAGAGATTCCTGTCTTTGTCCATCATCAATTCGCTGACAAAATTGGCGGGGATCGAACTTGGATCATTTTTCCTGGTTCGGAATGTGATAAAACGAACACCGTCAAACCGCTGAAGCCCATCAGTAGTAGCGATCCACATATATCCTTCATCATCCTGTATCACGCTCATTACTTCGTTGGAAGCCAGCCCGGAGGTAGTAATGCTGTAGTGAGCAAATGAATAGCGTTTGGCATCCTGGCCATATACGCATTGAGCAATCAGGACAAGCAGTAATATATAGAACCGCGGTTTGGGCAATTGCGATGATTATATTACCAAATATACCTATTGGTGTAGTGAAATGTCCGATTCTTCCGGTAGACTGACAGATTGGTGGATAGGTTGACGAAAAATGTGTTTGAATCGAAGGAGCTCGTCGGTAACCTTGCGTCGATAGTCGTGAGCCTGCCTGGCGGTAGGCAGGTCGTCAGTCCGTAGTCGGGAGCCGCCAGCATTTTCACACTATCGACTTTTGACTATCAACTATTGATTCATCTTACTGGGATCAACAATATGATAGTGACTCCAACTTCGTTGGACTGTACATCAAGATCGGCGCCGATATAGGCGGAGCGGCTGTACATCTCCTTTACCAACTGATCGATCTCCTCTGTGTTTTTATCCAGTGAGGCGGTGGCATCATGTAGTTTGATCGAGAGTTTGTTTTTGAAGAGGTCGATATCAACA
>VBAT01000034.1:101085-186494 GCA_005884665.1 Bacteroidota bacterium | reverse complement strand
CGATCGCCTGCAATGAGTGTTTAAAGAGCAGGAAGACTTCATGTCGTGTCTTCATATCCAGTTTAAGACTTCTTACTCTTTTATCCAGTGCGATCTCGATGTTAGCGCCATAAAGATTTTTCAATACATCACCAAATTCATTCATTCGCAACAACGATTTTTCCAGGCTGTCATTATCCGGATCAATGCTCCAGAGAATATCATCCATGGCCAGGATCATGTTGTGACTCTTGCTACTGATCTCAGCGATGTATTCTTTAGAACGATCAATGTCTTTGTCGGCTTTGATCCTTGCCATTTCACTTAGCAGGTTGATATTGTTCAGCGTGGTATTTACTTCATCATGCAGGTTGCCGGCGATCTCGGATCTCACCTTTTGTAGCGCCACCATCCTGCTGATCCTTTGTTTATCCAGCCAGAAAACAATAACGGCAATGAGCAGGGCCAGCAAGCAAAAGAACCACCAGCTTTGCCAGAAAGGAGGGGCCACTTTGATTTTCAGTTCCGTGATTTTCGCTGAATAAATGCCTTCCCCGTTTTCGCATCTTACTTTGAATGTATAAGAACCCGGAGGGAGATAACTGTAAACCGCCTGGTTTTGATTGCTGGCTTTACGTATCCATTCTTTATCCAGTCCTTCCAGCATATAGCTGACACCATACATATTTTGGAAAGTAAGTGTTGAAAACTCGATCACAATAGAATTGTCCATCGGCTTCAATGATATCCGGGGCAGGTGTTGCAATGAATCCATTAGCAGCCATTTATTCATTAGTGCAAAACCAGTGATAACTACATTCGGTGGTGTGAGATTAACCTGTGAAGGTTGTTCGGGATCGAATACCGTCAGCTCATGGGCAGCGCCGAATGCGATCCTCCCGTCTTTCAATACACACCCGGCGGCGACATTGAAATTGATTGTGGGCAGGCCATCATTCTCGTTATAGGTGCTGACGGTGCTCGTTTTCATATTGAACGTACACAACCCGCTTTCAAGGGTCAGCCAGAGGCGGTCACTTTTGTCCTTAATAATATTAACAATAGTATTTGAAGGCAACCCGTTATCGGAAGTAATGTAGCGGATAGTATTATTGCGGATATTGATGATGTTTAATCCCCCACTGGCTACGATATACAGGCTGTCATCGTATTGTATAATATCGGAGGAGGTTGTTAGCATTAGCCGGGAACCTTTTGGACCCGCAGCATTATAATTATGGAGAATGCGGCCATCCTTGCTGCTGATCTGAAATACTCCATTGCTCCTGCTGCAGGCCCATATATTCCCCTGGCGGTCTGTGTAAAGACGATGAATGATGCTTCCAAATCTTTGCACGAGCGAAAAACTATCTGTAGCGGCAGTCCATTTAATAATATGGCCTCCCTGTGTGCCTAACCAAAGATTCCCTTCCTTATCTTCAGTTATTTGTCGTATAGTCCACCCACCAAAAATGGAAGGATGCAGTCTTTCGGATCGGTTTTTATTGGCATGATAAATAAAAAGATAACCGTCCTGGTTACCTCTCCAGATATCACCGTTAGCACGTTGGTGTATGCACCAGGTAAGTCCTTCGGCAAGGGCCCTGCCCTGGTCAACATAATCTCTTTGTACCGGGTTAAAATTCTTATCGTATGCGAATAAGCTGTATCCCCAGGTAGCGGTGACTATATCGCCATTTGAGAGTTGTAAAATATCGGAGACATCCGCTTCATATTTTTTCTCGTCATTGACACGTAGATTGGGCATCGTATGCAGGAACTGGCCAGCAGGATTAAAGCGATACAATCCTTTGTTACTTGAAACCCAGAAACCCAGAAATTATGTTCCCTGTCTTCAAATACATTTCTAACCCCGTCATAACGAATGCTGAACTCCCCGGGTAAATTGGATTCTACCAATTCAAACGTTTTCTTTCCTTCATTAAGCCTGGCGAATATCCCACCACCGTAAACCCACAGCGTGCCATCTTCCTCCTCCCTTAAAGCGTATGTTTCGTGGTATCCTTTGGTGATGTCGCCCAGGTTCGGATCCCAATCAACCAGCTCCTTAGTGGCAATAGTATAGCTATAAAATTGGGCGGCACTGGAAGCCGGCCATGACAATAACCAAAACCTTCCAGATCTGTCCCGATAGGGAAGGGCAGTATGCATGAGATTCGCATAGACGTCTATGATCGGGTCGTGAGTGATATTATGTCCGCGATAGGACATCAATTTTTCCTTTATACTGTATTTTACCAACCCCGAGTCGCAGCTTATCCAATAATCATTATTTACCCGGTCCTGGAATATTCCCTGTGGCCCCCATTTTGCCGGCAACTGGAAGCGGTTGTACTTTGAATCGAATATTCCCGCCGCCTCATTGTACGTAAGTGCGGCCTTCCTGTCGAGGATGAGTATTGGGTTCCCGTCATTATCTTTTGCAAGCCGGCTGTCCGCATCCCGCAAAGGCAATTCGGGATATGCAACATGTATTTCATGAAACCGGAAATCAGAAGTATTCATATAGCCCATTCTGTTCTCGCCGCATCTTATCCATAGCCTGTTCTTTTTGTCCATGAACATCTGATGGATACCGTCATTGGGAAGTGAGAACGGATCACCGGGAACATGATTGAAAGACAGAAAACGGCGACCGTCATAGCGCTGCAAACCGTTCAGCGTGCCGATCCATATAAATCCTGTTGTATCCTGCTCGACACACATGACTTCATTGGACACAAGCCCATTTCGCGAACCCAGGTGATAGAAAAGGTATTGCTGCTTCGGTTGGGCCAGGAGGGCTGTGCTCATCGAAATGAGCAAAGACATTATGAAATATCGTAATAGCAAGTAGTGGCTGTTAATATCTTCAAATATAACTCTCGACCGCATAAAATGTGAAAACCTGTGGATGAGTTGCGATAATTAAAGATGAGTCCGGCAAAAGAGGTATTGAAATGTTCAGGGTTTTATATAATCGATGCAACTCATGCGACTGACAGTACAATTCATACAGCCATACATTGCCTTTCGTGAATTGAAAGGCCAATTTTACTTTATCAAATTCATTAACTATTAACCCTGCCTGTATCCGGTCTCGTAATAACCGGTGCAGCCTTAAACCAAAAAATCATCTGTATGCAACGCTACAACATTTTTCACCAGATCCATAAAGGACTAAGAGCAATGCTCTATGAAACAGCTATCAAAGTTCAGCACGCCGATTTCTGGAATGTGGATGAAACGGAAGACACGATCGAAAATATAAACGAAGTGGTACGGCTTTTTGATATGCATGCTTTTCATGAGGACAATCATGTTTTCCCCGCCGTAGAGAAATACGATCCTGCTATCGCCGACGCTTTTGAGCAGGAACATGTACAGGATCATTTACTGGGCGAACTATTGTCAAATTCCATCGAGCGTTGGAAAAACGCATCGATCATAACAGAAAAAGCAGAGATAGCCAGGGAAGTTCAGCATGCCTATGTGAAGTTCATGGTGTTTAACCTGGAGCACATGGCCAAGGAAGAAGATGTATTAAATAAAATATTATGGCGGTATTATACGGACGCCGAACTGATGGCTATAACCGGTCAGATCATCAGCGAAGTTCCGACTGACTACGTGGGGAAATATAACAGATGGATGATGCGCGGCCTGAACAACGCCGAAATAACGAGGTGGCTGAAGAGCGTCGAAAGAAATGCACCCGAATATGTATTTCGTTCATTGTTCACTACAGCCGAAAGGGAATTGCCTGAAAGACGTTTCAGGCTGGTGTTGGAAGGGTTGACAGAAGGAGTAATGCTGGCTTAATCTTAAAACCAAAACCCGGCAATATGAACTATTATTTATTGTTTGCACTGACAATGGTGTTAAAGGATGAATCGATAGCAAGATTATTTCATCGCAGTTGGAGAGTACGGAATTTTCATCATATACTTTAGCATAAACCTTGTTCTTGAAAGACCAGGTCCGCCAAACGGCGGACCTTTTTACATACTTCCTGGTTGTGCGCAGGCGATCGTTTTATTTTCTGTAAATGGTGATTTTAATGTTATTTGCAACCGATAAACAGAGATGAAAATCCTTATTTTGGGCGCCACTGGCCGGACCGGCCAACATTTGCTGGAACAGGCATTACAACGCGGACACCAGGTGCATGTCCTGGTCCGCGACAAAAGCAAGATTGCATTCCATACCACCAATTTGACCGTTTTTGAAGGTTCGCCATTAGACAAGACAGCCCTTGAAAATGCCATGAAGGGTTGCGAAGCTGTGTTGAGCGCTTTGAATGTATCCCGCACTGGTGACTGGCCCTGGTCTAAACTACGATCGCCTAAAGACCTTTTATCTTCCGTAATGAAGGCCCTGATCGAATTGATGCCAACATGTAGTATTCGTCGATTGATCTTTATCTCCGCATGGGGGGTAGGTGAGACCAAAAAAGATATTCCTGGATGGTTTCGCTGGTTTATTGATCACAGCAATATAAGTTATCCTTACCTTGATCACGAAAACCAGGAAGAACTGGCCAGGCAAACAACATTGGAATGGACAGCGGTACGGCCTGCAGGTCTTACCAATGGAGGAATGATAAAAAGAGTGAAACTGAGTTTTAATAACGATCCCAGACCGAATTGGATCATTAACCGGAAAAGCGTTGCCTCGTTCATGTTGGATATCCTGGAAAAGAACTTGTATACGCGGCAATCGCCGGTAATATCAAGGAGTAAATAAATGGTACGGAGCAGCATCCGGACACCAGGGTCGGGAACCCTGCAGATTCAATTTTTAATCTTCAAAAGCAACCAATATGATCAGGGGCGTTCATACCATGTTCTATAGTTCTGACGCTGGGGGCCTCAGGACTTTCTTAAGGGATAAATTGGGTTTAAAAGCAACCGATATAGGCAATGGCTGGCTCATCTTTGAGTTGCCGGAGGCCGATATGGGCTGTCATCCTTCCGACGATAGCAATGAGGGTAAGTCAGGCACCGCTAATATTTCGTTTTATTGCGATGATATCCGGCAAACCGTAAAAGAGCTGAGTGAAAAAGGGGTGGAGTTCAGCGGAGAGATCGAAGATCATGGTTATGGCCTCGTAACGTATTTTCATGTGCCCGGTGATTTTACCATACAATTATATCAACCCCGCTATAACAAATAAGTACCTGATCATGCAAATCAAGACTAATCTCAGCCAACGCGATTTTATCAACGTCAATTTTGTGTTGCTCTGGAAGAGACGTTCACTAAAAATAGTTTTTGGGATTGCGCTGCTGTCCATGATCTATTCCACCTATATGCAATTCAGTCACGGAAAAGGCTTCTACCTGGATGTGATCGTATGGCCGTTCATGGCGCTTGGATTCCTGTCGCTGTTCACGCTATTAGGAGCGGTGTTAAATTACAGGTCAAATGCACGGATAAAAGAGACCATCGAATATAATTTTGGTGATAAGTATCTTGAAGTAAAAGGGGACTCTTTCTCATCGCAACTGACCTGGGATAAAATTTACAGGGTCACAAAGACCAAGAACTGGCTACTGATCTGGCAAAGCCGCCAGGTTGCGAATGTAATTCCGCTAAGAGATGTTTGGGCGGGAGATGTGACAAAGCTAAAGGAGATACTGGACAGTCACCAGGTGAAGAATAACCTGTAGAGAAAGAGCGGAGAAACAGAGCGAGAGCGAGGTTCCTATACTTTTACTTTCGCTCTCTTTCTTCGCTCTCCGCTCTTAGTTTGTTTATCTGCATTGGCTATGCAAACTTATCAATTCAATGCTATTATTTTGGGATCGATATTGAAGATGTATATCCGGCAACTCAGCAGTTCGCTTTGCGGGCTGTTGACTCCGCGATACGAGGTGACGCGATTGAAGGCTGCAACGGGTATCATGAATATGTGTAACATAGCTCAATGATCTTAACAGGTTAGCGACTTATTTCAACTCCATTGGTGATTTAGGGCCGGGTACCCGGTTTTCGACCGGCTTGGATGTTTTCAGGTAAGCGAAGATTGATTTCAGGTCGAGATCACTCAGGTTGCGGTAAACGAACCACGGCATAGGTGGCAGCAACGGCCGGCCTTCTTTCAATCCTTTTGATTTTCCTTCACGCAATGCTCTTATGAACTGTTCTTCCGTCCAGTTGCCAATGCCGGTAGCATCAGAGCTGATATTTGCAGCAAATGATTGTCCCCAGGGTCCTACTGCGGAAGTAAGATCTTGTGCAAACAACATGTACCCGTCTTTCATGACAGAGGTATTAGGCTTGCCCAGTTTGGTTCTTTCACCCATATAACCGCTGAAGCGATGCTCCATGTCGACTTCAAAGCCATGCTCGGTAAAAATTTTTTGCGAATGACAATCATCACAACCAATGGCGTTAACCAGGTAACTCCCGCGCCTGATCATGCTGTCTTTAGTGATCACTACGTCCCCGGCATCAGCCGAAGCACTTGTACAGGCAGTCAGGGCAAAAGATAATGCTCCAACTGCAGCAACGAAAAATAGAACGCTTTTTTTCATAATTGAGGTTTTTAAAATATTGCCTGTATGCGTCTATCGCTGCAGGCTTGTCTTTAATAAAATCCGAATATTAACCCTGCCAGGAGGGCGATAAAGCCTGTGATATTGGCAGCCTGCCTGATATTGTACACACAAAACCATTTCGAACGGTATTCCTTCCAGTTGGCAGGGTAATCCGATGCCGTCCATGAATTGATAGCTTTATTGAGTGGTGTATTGCCTTTCAATGAAAGAGCTATGTCTGTAATCAATAAAAGCAGTGATATAACTGAACTGATAAATAATATACCTGAAGGGTTGATCACGCAAAAAGATGTCAATGCAATGGAGGCGATTAATGCCAGGTAATACACGAGGCGCAATGTGAACTGCAGGTTTTTATCTATCAGTTGTCTTGATTCGATGTAGGTAACTGGATTCATGTTCTTTGCTGCCCGCGACATCGCCAGGATGTAGAAGAAACTCTGGCCGACGACAAATGAATAAAGTACCAGTGTAAAAAATAAGGTGATCTTAATTTCCATGGTTGAGTTTTTGTTTTTAATTACCGATGCAAATTACTTTCGTAGCAGGGCCATGACAATGGCGTCATGGGTAGATTGTTGTAAAAAGCGTATGAGTTGTTTCAATTATTTCTTTGCCATGTTGCCAGGCTTATCTTCCACGTAATAGTTGCCTAAAAAAATAATGCGGATCGAGGACGAATAGATGTCCACCTGTTTTTGCTGGAACAACTGTTCTGAAGGATCTTTATAGTCAGCCGGTCTTTTGCATCCAGGATATTCCATCGTGATGATCCGCATCGCATCCCGGTTTTTGGAAGGATCGATATCATTGGTTACAGCGGTAGAAGCCCAGGTTCCCAGGGATACACCGCTTCCGCGGTTTGAATCCAGAATGGACCCTGCCATATTTCTTTTTTGAAAATTGCCGGTAGGAACGGGCTCCGGGTCTTTATAATACAGCGCCGTTGGATTGCTATAAAGGTTATTCCCATTTACATTGCCGCCATGCTCATCTATATAACGGGCGATGGTGATGGCCAACTGGCTGTCGGATAAATAGCCCAATGCGATACCGGTATTGTCCGTTCTTGGATCGGCATACACACCGCCATAACCGGTATTCCTGATTGCATGTACATTTATGATGCGTTGCGGCTTGAATGTCTGGATCAGTTGAAGCAGCAACTGATTCTCGATCTCGATCATTCTACCCAGGTGATCGAGGCCATTGTTTTCATCATAAGCCTTACCGGGTGTGGGCATCTGGCGGTTGGGGTCAACAGAGGCTGTCATTGAATAACGACCAAGATTATCTGTGCTACCGATGCGGCCGGGAGAGCTCAGGGCTTTCAGGGCGTTATCGGGGAACAAAGAAGGTATAATGATCACATTATAGTAGCTTTTGCTGCCTGCAAGCAATTGCTGGATGAGAGCTCTTGTTACTTCAATCGACGAAAGCTCGCTACCATGCACACCACCAATGACAAGGGCATTGTAATCGCTGGTGCCAGGAAAGAACCAGGCTTCAATATTGCGGCGTTCTTTGGTCTGGCCAAGTATGAATTCCGCAGGCCTTTTTTCTATCAGCATTTTCTTTAAGTTCTCTTCGCTGAAGGGCAGATTGTCTTTTTTTACGGGTAGTTCACGGGCTGGCAAATTCAAAACCCAGCTGGAAAGAAAAATCACAATGAAAGCGATACGCATTTTTTGAAATCTTGAATATTCAGAATAAGGTTTAAGGGTTGTTTTCGACAGGGGATTGTACCTCCGCTAAAGCTTCGGCGACACGAGGTCCGGACAACCGGTTTACGGTCGCAGTTGCTGTTTCAAATTATGGTTACGGGAAAATTAGTTCCTGGTAAATTCAACCCGCCGGTTGGCCGCCTTGCCTTCCCTGGTCTTATTATCGGCGATAGGCTGAGTCTCACCTTTACCTTCCGTTTCAACCCGGCTGGCATCAATGCCGAATTCAGCTACCAGCATCTCTTTGACGGCTGTAGCTCTTTTCTTCGACAGTTCCATATTCGCTTTGTCATCACCATCGCTGCTGGTGTGACCGGTAACTTTTATTTTAATATCGCTGTCTTTCAAAGCAGTTGCGATTTCCTTTATCACTGCATATGACTCGGGCCTGATCACGGCGCTTTGAAAATCGAAGAGTATTCCGGTGGTAGAGAATTTACCTTCTTCCACCAGTTTGTGACGGGTATCGGGCCGACCTGTGGCCACCTTGATATTGTTGATGAAAATGCCATACTGTTCTTCGGCATAGTTGGTATAGCCTACCTGGAAGAACAATTGGTTCATGATATTGCCGGTGGGAATACCTTTCGGTACATCAAACAGTTTTTCTTCATTGATCCACATCCTGAATCTCTCCTTTTGCACCTGTATCGCCACGTGTACTGGTCTTCCATAGGTTTTTTCCAGGGCTTCAAAAGCTTTATTGTCGCCACTGAAATACCCCTTGTTGTCGAAGTAAGAGTTCATCCTGATCTTGGTGGCCTTGAATTCCGCGGGGAAAAGAGCGGCAATGATAGCGGCGTTCTTCCTGTATTCTTTTAAAAAATTATTTCCGCCATTTGGTTCATTTTTGGTGGCGAATAAGCCAAAAAATACTTCCGGGTACATCCATCCATTATTTTTTAACTGGAGGATCATATCGAACTCGACTGTATAATTTTCACCAAACTGTTTTTGATTGCTGCTGAGATAGGTAAAGCCTTTGTGCAAGCGTAGCCACTGACCGGGATATTTGTCCAGCGTGGTTACTTCGCCGCTTCCGCTGGTATTCCAATTAGCAGGAAGTTCACCAATAGCTTCCTGCTGAAAATCCTCTGCGTAAAGAATAGAATCGCCGGGGATAAAATCATATTTGGAAAAAGATTGTATCGACCTGTCCTCGGGTGCGGGCTGCACCGGTTCTTTGGCAACAGCTGTATTTGATTCAGGCTGCTGGCTTTTGCCATTCGACTCTGCAAATGCCTTATCGATCTCGGCGTCAACTTTTTTATCAGCTGTCTGCTCTGCTTTATTTTTTACTTTATTTAAAATGCCTCTTAGCTGTGCCTGTGACAATAAACTGCCGGCCAGCAAGATCATAATGAGTAATAGTTTCTTTGTCATGGTTTTGATTTTCGCGCAAAATAGAAACGCCATCAATCCTGGAAATTGACAGAATGAATGAACTGGATGAAGAATTGAATGAACTGAAGGGGAGGGGAGAGCAGCGAGGAATCAGTCGATGCTGGATGTCGGAACGAAGATGAGAAATATAGGAAACATCGCTTTTCGCACTGTTTCTCACTCTCTACTCAGTGCGGGTAGTAATTCTTACTGTTGCAGAGGGATTAACGAGCTCTTTTTTTCGAGTTGGGTCGATGCGTACTTCGAGGCGGGGCGGTTGAGTGGAGGATACAAACAGGAAAAAATCCATATCGGAAGTAAGAGGAAAATCTTTATTCATTTCTAATTTGCCGGAAATGGCAAAAGCTGAATCTGCCTGCACCGTCCGCACCAGGCCTACCTTTCTTTCACCAAATAAAATGTCAGAATTGTTTTTTGGTAAAAATTGTTTGCCTGTCGTAGCCACACGATAACTATAAGCGATCTTATCCGGATTCCTGACAAATCCTATATCAAGACCTTTGCTTTCCAGTTGCCTGTCGGCTGCAACGATCATCTGGTCATATTCAGGTTGACGGCCATGTTCGGTTTCGCAGTTTACATACCGGATTTTTTTTTCGCCGCAATAAATGCTGAGCGATCCGTCTCTTTTTGCATTGACATTATCCTGGAGTATGGTATTGTACCGTTCATTAGCCAGCCGGTAAAACAAAACGCTATCAGTAGTAAAAAAGAAATCGTCAGCATCCTGGTCCTGGTTGACATTAAGTCCTTTTGCATCTTTTTCTTTTTCTCCGCCTGGCAGGTAACTGTTGACAGAGTATTTCCCGTTTGTATTATTATGCAGGGCAATGATCCAGGAAGGATTGGGTGGTATGAGTTGTAAAACGCGGGTGGCAAATTTCTCTATTTCATCAATTGCCTTTGGGCTTGTAGTGCCAAAAATGATGAGACTGCGGGCGATGCCGGCGCGGGAGAACATCCTGTTGGGATCGATAGTATAATATTTACCATCCAGTTTGAAACGGATATTGCGGGTTTTATAATTTTCTATTTTGATAAGGTACCCGCCTTTTCTTTCAAGGAGCTTTTTGGCGCCGTTTACCGCGGTAATCGCATCGTCATGCAGGTTGATATAGACCCTGTCTCGTGAATTACCATATTGGATGAGCTTTATCTGGATGACCCGTTCGCCCAGTTTATAATAGACAGAATATTCTTTAGGAAGATAGACCCTGGGTGTTGCGAGTTGAACACTGGTCTGCGCAGCGATAGCGAAGTGGATAAAGGATAATATGGCCAACAGGGACAGCTTCTGCATCAGGATATGGCTTAAAACCAACAGCTAAGTTATAAAGCAATGAGAATAACTCAATAGCGTAGACCGATAATTTAGCAAATGCAGCCACAAGTTAACAATAAAGAGAAAAAATACTTAGGGTAGATAGTAAAAAAAACTGGTAAACCACACCTTGACAGGTGCAGGATACCAGTTGTGCTTGTGTATTCCAGTTGTTATGAAGAGACGAATCAGTAGGCGTTCTTTTCGCCTTTGGCCATGTTAAACGCTGTCATGGCGATGATCCTTGTGTCCAGCCAGAGACTCCAGTTCTCGAGATACCAAAGATCATACTGTACGCGGTCATTCATGTCTTTGACCGTCCTTGTTTCACCCCTGCAACCATTGATCTGTGCCCAACCCGTTATCCCGGGTTTAAGGAAATGGCGGATCATGTATTGACGGATAAGTTTTGAATAATCGTCGGTATGCTTGAGCATATGCGGCCGGGGCCCGACAATGCTCATATCGCTCATTAATACATTAAAGAATTGCGGTAGTTCATCGATATTTGTTTTACGCATGAACTTTCCCATCCTGGTTATACGGCCATCGTTTTTCACTGCCTGTTTTTCATGCGCATCTTTATTCACCTTCATACTGCGGAACTTGATACAGTTAAATGTTTTGCCATTCTTACCACTTCTTTGTTGAATAAAGAAGATCGGCCCTCTTGATTCAAGCCAGATAAGCAGTGAAATGATCGGGATGAGCCATGAAAGCACCAGTGCGATGACAAGGGAACTGACTATAATATCATAAAAACGTTTCTTGATCCGGTTACCCACATCGTCCAGGGGTTCTTTGCGCAAGGACAATACCGGCATATCATTCAGGTAATCTATATGAACCGGCTTCCGTATGAACTGGCTTAGGTCGGGGATGATGCGGAAACGGATACAGGCCTGGTCAGCCTGGTTGATCAGTGAATAGATCCCGGTTTGTTGCTCCGGTGATATCGTGGAAAATATTTCGGTAACCTTGTACTGTTTCGAGGTTTCGATCACATTGTCAAGCCCGCTGATGATAGGGTAGTTCGACAGTTCATAAATATTCTTTTCTTCCTCGCAAAAACCGACGATCTCGGTTTTTACCGGTTCCTGCTCAAGATATGAAGCCAGTTTTTTAGCCCGTTCATTATACCCGATGATCATAATCTTGCGCGAGATATGGTCCTTATTCTGGAAGAAATGGTGAATAGCCAGGTGCAGGAATCTGTTTATAAGCAGGCTTACTGCAAACGAAGTCAGCACGCTTATCACGAACAACCTGGAAAGATCGGCTTCCTTGTTGAAAGCCAGGTATAGCATGACTATTCCAAAGAAATAGAGAAAAGCCTGCATAGTAGAACGTGAAAACCGTTCAAACAGGTAAATGTCCTTATCGTTATAAATATTTGTGCTCCAGCTGGAGATTACCCAGGCGAAATTGGATAAAAACCAGAAGTAAGTGTATTGCACCTTGTCATCTGCGGCAATGTATCCTTCAAACATATACCGGCACATGACAAAGGCCACATTCAGCACCATCAGGTCCAGGACCGCAAAGCTGATTCGTAATAAAATTGTGAGACGCTGGTTCATAATGTTCTCTTTAAAAAATGTAAGAATCTAATAATCGCCGTTAATCAAGCCGCTCATTGGTATTGGATGAACAAAATAAACTCACGATAGGTAAGTCGGGGAAGCTTTAAGCTTTCTTTCCGGCTCGGGAACCGGTTCGGTCCTGAGCACTCTTTTATAAAAATCGATCAACTTGTTTTTTTCATAGTCCCATGATAACTCATGAAGGATACGCTGGTAGCCATATTCACCCATCTCCCTTCTTGCACCCTCATTATCAAGCAGCCAGTTGATCTTATTAGCAAAATCGGTTGTATCGCTGTTAATCGCGTAAAGAGACGCTTTCCGGGCCGATACTCTTCCCTCTTTCAGGTCAAATTGAACGATCGCCTTCTTTAGTGCCATATACTCCATGATCTTATTCATGGTAGAAAGGTTATTCATCACGGTAGGCTTATCCGGGTTCACGCATACATCAGCTGTATTCAACACATCTACAAGAGTTGCGTCGTCTACACGGCCATAAAAATCCACGTAGCCATTTAAACCCATATCGGACGCCATTTTCCTGACATTCTCGAGGTCAGTCCCTCCACCTACAATGGCAAACTGAACATCCTGTCTTGTTTGCGTGATATGCCTGGCAGATTCGAGTAACAGGTCAAGTCCTTCCTGCTCGCCGATCACTCCTACATAACCCACGAGGTATTTTCGTCCTTTCTTATATTTTTCATTACCCGCTGTAATCTGCAGCCTGTCAAGTTTTGGTCCGCTTCTTACAACAGTTACTTTTTCCGGATCCATTTTACCACGACGGATGGCAATCTCGCGATAACTTTCATTGGTGGCAATGCTATAATTAGCTGTCATGAAAGTCAGTCGCTCTGCCAGGAGCAGGAAGCGATAGAAAAACCCTTTTTTATTGTATTTGGCGATAAATAATTCAGGATTGATATCATGATGATCGAAAACATATTTTACACCGAAGATCCTGAAGAACCAGGCCACAAAGAATATCAGGTCTGGAGGATTGCACCCCTGGATCACGTGAAAACGTTTTTTGAAAAATATTTTCCACGCCAGGACAAACTCCCAGAACAGGGCGGCACAATATTCCCTCAAGTAGCCTATTGCACCTTTCGCTTCCAATGGTAAGGGATGGCGATAAATATGAATGCCATTAATGCACTCATATTTTTTTGTATAGCCCTTCATTTTGGGGCAAATGATGGATACTTCGGCACCATTTTCCTTAAGTGTATTGGCTTCCTGCCATACTCTCCGGTCAAAGGGTAGCGGCAGATTCTCCACCACGATCAGTATATGTTTTCCTTCAAACATGAGGTTCGGTTTACCAGTTTATTCCTTTATAGTTCTTTTTCTCACGGATCTCCTGGGGCAGTCTCACCATATCAATGATAGGATGCGACCATTCAACATTCGTCAGGATGTCTATGTATTCTTTTTCTTTATTGTTTACGATGATGATCTCCGACTCGTGCATCAGCTCGCTTATTTGCGATTTCATCAACTTTGACAGGTGGGGAATATGCGTATCAATGTATTCTTTGTTCGTACCGGTCAGGTTTGACAGGTGAACATTCTTATCATAGATCGCTATCTCGTATCCTTTGCCCAGCAATGTTTCGATGAGCGCTACGGCAGGGGAGTTGCGAAGGTCATCAGTACCGGCCTTGAAGCTGAGACCAAGGAAACCGAGCTTTCTTTTTTTGGTTTGCTGGATCATTTCCACCGCACGGCTAATCTGCAGATCGTTTGTTTTGTCGATGCTTTCTATTAGCGGCGTCTTTACGTAATGATCATGTGCGAGGGTTTGAAGACCTTTCAGATCCTTGGGAAGACAGGAACCACCAAAGGCAAAACCGGGCTTGAAATAATATGGGGAAATGTTCAGTTCTTTATCCTTGCAGAATATTTCCATCACTTTATGTGAATCTATCTTCAGTGCTGAACAGATATTGCCAATCTCGTTACCGAATGAAACTTTCAACGCATGGAATGTATTGTTGACATATTTCATCAGCTCGGCGACTTTCACCTCGGTCACTACCACTTCGGCCGGAAGATGGTTGTACAACGATGCTACTTTTTCAGCAGCTTCGGGACTGTCTGATCCGATAAGCGTAAGTGGCGGATGATAATAGTCATGAACAGCCGTTCCTTCACGGAGAAATTCCGGGTTTGATACCATGGCGAAATCCACATTCCTTCTTTTGCCGGAATACTCCTCGATGATGTCCGCAAATTTTGCCGAAGTGCCAGGCAATACGGTAGACCTGATCACAATGACATGGAATTGCTCCTTGGCTCTCAATATCCGGCCGAAATTCTCTGCCACTTTAAATATGTACTCGAGGTTAAGATGACCCGTAGCACTGGAAGGCGTACCTACTGCCACGATAGAGATCTCCGTATCGAGAATAGCCCTGCTATAATCCGTGGTAGCGGATATTCTGCACTTGTTGTGCTCCTCGCGGATAATATGGTCAATATCCTTTTCGATGATAGTGGCCAGACCGGAATTGATCTGCTTCACTTTTGTTTCGCTGACGTCAACGCCGATAACAGTGTGTCCGTTGCGGGCCAGGCAGCCAAGGCTTACACAGCCGACATAACCCAGTCCAAAAATGCTGATGTTCATGCTCTGTTGATGATTTTGATATACGTAATTAAGGTTAATGATTCTTCATTGGACACATGTTCGCCCATGATTACCGTGGATTTATCTTTTTTCATAAAGGAGGGTGAATACCATCCCAAAGTATATTCATCCAAAGCCCTGATGGCTTGTGAACTTATAACTGGATCGAAGGTCAATTCGATGGTGGAAGGAGTGTCTTTTCGTCCGAGCACATATGTATTGCCAGAGGTTTTCATGACATATACATCGGGATGCAGGTGAAAAGGAATATTGATCACGCATTCCGGTTTCCTGGATTCAACGAGGTCGGAAATTTTCAGGTAATCTTTCTCCTTATTGAATTCAACAGTCCGGGTATGGGTGACTTTATCTTTTTTGTACCCGTTATGCGTAGCTGTGATCACATCGAACTCATCCGAAGTTTTTGCTTTCAGGATAGATGACCGGTAATGATTCAGCCATAATGTAGGCCCTGACAGCAATGCCTGGTCCGAATTGTTAATGGTGACGGTATTATGCGCCAGCGTGCTGACAAAATATTTTCTCCATTCGGCATGTGTATGGTAGGCATAGGTACCGGGATCTACGAGGAATGGAAAACCGTCAATGTGTACAATGATGGACAATGCATCGGCATGGCCATGTGCAGCAATCGACAAATAACCGAGTGGTGCAGCATCAAAATGACAATAGATCTCCTTGTCATGGTCCACGTGCTTACGTAAAATGAAATGTCCTTCTTTTTCATAAAAGGCGGAACGAACCGGGGAACTGTGATGCTTGAACTGATCCCAGACAGATTTGCCATTAAACCGGCTTGTCAGCAAATGAGATTTCATATCCCATCGTGCGCCGCAACGCTTCAACTCAGGCCTGCTGAATAGGACGGCTGCCGTATTTAATATCGAAAGGAAATTGTTGGTTTCAGTATCTCCATCTGGCAATATCACTCTTCCATCATCTTCGTCACCATACTTTGGACAATTCCCGTTCATGTCCAGTAGATTATTGATATAGTTGCAAATCGCTTTGAGGCTGTTCGTATATCTCGCCGAGAAAGCAATCCCCGAATGTTCGGCAGCGATATATGATAGCAGGAACATGTCTGTGATGAACTGGATATATCCTGAAGCTTCCTCTTTATTTATGCCGTTTTCACTGTGTTGTTTGAGGATTTCTCTCTCGAGACCGCGGCGGCTTTTTTTCAACCAGCTATGCGATTCCCTGAACTTCCAAAGTGAAGAGGCGATGAACAGGCCTGCATATTCGGCTATCAGGTGATTGTTTGCCGAAGAATGATAGGACGGGTTCCTGGAACTGTATACGCAATGGGTATAGATCAACGGCAACCACACATCCTCGCGGAAGGATTTGTATTTTTCCTCTTTTTGCCACGCTTCATCTTTTTCCAATAGTATCCAGCACCAGTACCAGTTGATCAGTCGTAGGTTTATTTCAATGTTGCTGTACCAGTTGATCCCTTTCAAATACGGGTTCTGCTCATTCCATGAAGTCATGATGGATACAAATAGGTCCAGCTTACTCCGGTCCCTGGTTATTTTATAATCCGTAAGCAGCGGGATCAAAAATTGAAGCCTGTTAACTTCCCACACCGCTTTGGCGCTTCCAAACTTGTCTGTGCGGATATCGATGGTTTTGGAGAAAGTAAGCGGGAATCTCTTGCGGGAAAAGATATCCATATGAAAATCCATGTTTTCATGAATATCCAGCGGGTGGCCAAACACCAGGAATTTTCCCGGTATCATTATCTCTGTAAAAGAAAAATCGAAGTTGACGCGGTTTACCGTGACATAGTCATAAACAGGTTTGGGCGTGAACATTTTTTCGAAGGATCGTTGTTGGATCTGCTTCGCCCTGAAAAAAAGCTCAGGTACGTTCATCGTACTTAGCCGGCTATAATACCATTTTAATCTTCCTGTGATCATAAGTTTAAGAAATTTCTGAATAGAGCTTTTCTAAATCTGATTTTATACTTTCCGGGTAGTAATAAGTGGCGGTATTCATCGCATGCTTTCTCATACAGTCATATCCCGAACGGTCATCAATTACATCGAAAAGGATTTTTTTCAGTTGGTTCATATCACCGGGCGTAAACAAGATCCCGTTTTTGGAATTCTCTACCACTTCAGGGATGCTACCTACTGGCGTCGTGATTACAGGTTTGCCGAAACTGAATGCTTCCAGTATCGTCATTGGCATCGCTTCTTCGTATGTGGGCAGAATAAAATAATCCGATTGATAAAAGAACTTGTCTTTCTCGTCGTCCTGTACCCACCCGATATATTCAGCCAGGTCTCCGATGCCGCCTTCAGCAATAGTGTTCTTAAGTCTTTCCACTTCATGGTTGCCACCGATCAGGAATTTGCATTTGCCTCTTAATGTTTTCTGCTCACGGACAATGAGGTCCACGAGATCGAAAATACCTTTGTGATCTGCGATCCGGCCCAGGAAAAGAAATACAACTTCTGCGTCTTTTTTGCGGCTTACGAGAACAGGTCGTTTGTGTTCTACCGGGTTTTTGATCACCAGCAGTTTCCTGATCCTGAAATTTTGTTCGAAGAAATTATTCCACCGGCCGGAAAGCACTACAAGTGCTTCAGAATTATTGACAAGGAACCGGCACATGAAACGGTAAAGGGGATTGCCGTTCTGGTAACACTCATCAAAAGCACCAGCGTGAATATGAAAAACGATTTTCCTGGCAAACAGTTTTTTTGCAACAAAACCAACGAAGAACTTCCTTAGAATGCTTCCATCCTTTGCGCCGTGAATATGTACGATCGTGATTTGGCGGTTTCTTACTAATAGAAAGAACAATCGCAGCAGCGAGCCGGAAAAATATAACATCTCATACAGTTTGTTCTTGTATGTGTTGGTGGCGATAAAATTGAACGGGCTGATGTTCTTTGAGTAGATGCTCAATACCGCTCCGATACCGCCCCGGTGATTTTTATAATCCGGGCCGACAAACAAAACATTGTCGTAAGGTGACGTTATGGAAAGGGATAGGGACATGAGTGCTCAGTTAAAAATATTTTTTAGTTTTCTACTTAGTTGTTGTACGGGTTCAAAATGACCTTTTTGGCCATCTACGATAATAATATCATCAACGGCATTGATCGTATGAATGCCATAGTTGAATTCGTCATTTTTGTTGGGCTCAATGAGCATATGCTCTTCTTCTTCAAACCGAGTTGTGGTCAGTACTTTGATGCGATTAATTGTGATAGACTCTCCGTAATAGTTACTGCAATTTTGCGTTGGCCGGTAAATTTCACCGTCAACTTGTATGAAATTGCCTGCTGGTCTCGATCCATTCAATTGTCGTTTTACCGGGTTTCCTGAGTGAGCGGTATAAGGCCCCATCAAATGATCGGCATAGAAAATATGCAGGTCGCTGTTAAGCGTATCCCCGAGGAATGTGGCAAAGAGCCAGTACCTGTTTTCATATTTCAGAATGGTAGAATCCAGTAAGGGTTTTTTGATGATCTCTTTTTTGTTGATCAGTGAATTGGTAACAGGATCGAATTCATAAGCGTTCAGTGAACCGCCAAAAGCATTTTCGGGGAACACATATATTTTCCCGTTTTCCCGGAACACGTAAGGATAGGACAGGTGATCATTTGTGTTAAGAACAACTTTCTCGAAAACAGGCTCAAGGTTATCATTACAAACCATCAGGGAAATCTTGCCATCGAGATTATGGCTGCTAACGCTTTCGAACAGAATATTAACGCGGCCGTCATCCGTTTTGAAAACGAAGGGATCGGCATAAGAAATGCTCTTGTCGTTTAATGAGATCCATTCGAAACTGAGTGCAGACTGCCTGTTGCGGATAATATCTGCGATATTTCCTTTAAGGAAGCCAATGCCCCATTGTTTCAAATAGAGTTTATCCGAATATTTTTTAAGAAGGCCCATTGCTCAATTGGTTTATGGATTACCATAGGAAGTTGCAAATGGATGCCTGATCAGGCTGTAGGCCCGTTCAATGGGATAGTTGGAAAGGATGGGTTATCGTAGGAAGGAAATACTGATTGCGGTGCCGCTGAAAGCGGTATTGCTCTAGCGCCGCAGCCCAAATGGTGTGAAAGCAGGAGGAGTTTTCCTGTTCCTGTTTAATATGACGACTGCTGAAACAAACCTGGGTTGTTTAAAGTAATTAACCAGGCTAAGAATGTAGCTTTCAATCATTTTTGTTACAGGCACGGGCATAAATAATTTTTTAAATAAGGTCGTAATTATACGAGGCGAAAAGTACAAATAATTACTGGTTGATGCAAGTAAAAGTAACATCTTTATTTACTAAAAGGCAAAGTCCCGTTGAAAATCAGTGGGCTGATCTTCAACGGGGTTGCCTGTCCAGGTTTTTGAAAAGTTTCTGCCGGATACGGGTTTTTACGATTGTCATGCCAAACCCGGCCTATTCTTGGTTATTTTTTATAAATCGTCAGGTTGTCGTAATAGCAAACAGAAGTTACCTGCATCGAGCTACCTGAGTTAGGCCACCTGTTCTGACCCACCCGGAACGATATAGTGCTTCCGTCTGAAGTTTTACCTGTGAATGAGTAATACAGTACATTATTGATATAGAGACGTACATATCCATCTGTTCCTGTGCTCCATTTGTATTCCCATCTCATTTTGTACCAGGTGTTAGAAGCAACACTCATTAAAGTGCCGCTTTGGTGTGTTACTGTCGAACCGATAGCACGAACTACGTCAAACTTACCACCATAGTTCTGCAATGATACCAGTGAGCCAGCGCCGCTGGTGCTGGGATTCCAGGCGATCGTACCACCACCGCCATCGAAACCACTCCAGTTCTGGTAGTAAACATCATACTCAGTCACGCCTTCGACAGGATTTTGAGCAGTGCTGGTATAAGCCATTTCACTGCGGAAACCTCCGGACAAACATGGATCACCCGCCCTTACTTCGGAGCGGAACGAACCAGGCCCTGCGCTGTATAAAGTAGTCGAAACTGAATTTCTTCTGCCCTGATTGGTTGTGACAGTAGAGGCACTGTTATATCCTTGAGAGAATACTGCGGTGCCATACCCGCCGCCACCCGATGGAGGAGCCGCTGCATTCACTGTAACAGATACATTGGCTGAAGCAGTTGCGCCTTTGTTGTCAGTTACTGTTAATTTGAACGTATAGGAGCCAGCTGTTAAACCGGTAACTGTTGTTGCTGCGGTAGCAGGTGATGTAATTGTACCTCCAGTGCCTGAAACCTTTGACCATGCATAAGAAGCGATAGTGCCATCAGGATCTGAAGCCGAACCACTCAGGCTTGCTGAGCTTGTCGGGAGCGTGATAGTTTGATTACTTCCTGCGCTCACAGTCGGGAGTATGTTATTTACAACAGCATTATTTACTGTAATAGTTACATTGTCCGAAGCGGTAGCACCTTTATCATCAGTTACGGTTAACTTGAAAGTATATGAACCAGCCGTTAAACCGGTAATAGTTGTTGTTGCTGCATTAGCTGAAGTGATCGTACCACCAGTACCAGAAACTTTTGACCATGCATATGAAGCGATGCTGCCATCAGGATCAGAACCGCTACCATTCAGGGAAACAAGAGAAGTCGGTAAAGTGATGGTTTGATCATTCCCCGCGTTTGCTGTCGGGTTTTGATTAGATGGAGGTGTAACACTGCAACCTGTTAAAGCAACAGAATTAACCAGGGCCAGGTTAGCTGAGTTAAGAGGTCTTGGACCTGCCTGTGAAAGGACGAGCTGTGCAGCAGTACATGCATCCTGTGTAGTAACTGCATACTGTGAAGCGATCGCGTATTCAGCATGATTGCTCTGGCTGTTGGGATTGACGCCGGTGTTTCCGCTAACGTTTCCTGCAACATATGCATTGCCTTTGGGTGTGCTACCATAGCTACCATTAACTACAACTGCATTACCTCCATCAGAAGGAGAATAGTAATAATTATTAACGACGTTTGCAGTTGCTGAGTAAGCGACATCTGTGCCGTAACCTGAACCAGTGGCGTTGTTCCTTCCAAATTTCCAAATTACATTGTTACGGAAATCTGCATTGGGTGCGCCAACAGGAGAATAGTTACAATGAACCAATGGGCAACGTTCCCCGACTACGTTCGGGCCTGCAGGTACAAATAAGTTATGGTGAGCCGTTACATTTTGACCGGTGATCAGCATGTCGCCTGAATAATCAGAGCCGGAAACACCTGTACCCAGGATACACCATTGAACGGTAACATTCTTGGTAGTACTGCTGTTATCACCGGCGATATCTATATTACCATCCCTGTTACCGTAAGAAGAACAGTTGGTGATCAGAATATCGTGAGCGCCGCTGACAACGTTCATACCATCGCCTCCCGCATTTGTTACAGTCAGACCTTTTATTATAATATGATGCGTATTAGGACCGTCCATACTGATGGCGTCCCCGTTGTTATTGCCATTAATTATAATATCCTTGCCGGTTGCATCTATTGTTAAGTAAGATACACTGGCAAGGTATAACCTGGCTGTTATCGTTCCTGATACGTCGAACACAATTGTTTTATTAGAACCAATACCGGCTGCGAGTGAACCTGAGCCGGAAGCATTGAGATTTGTTACATGATAAACCGTTGAACTGTTTGCTCCACCTACTGCCTGTGAACCGAAACCTTCATTCAGGGTCGCGGCCGCTGCAGATATTGATTGTGAAGTTTCATCCGAAGCATCTGTATTTCCGTCATATTTTTCTGCTGAGATATCTTTTTTGCAACCTGCGAAAAAGATTGCCCCGCTGACCAGGACAGTAAACAATCCTGTGGTGCGGAAGAGAAGAGGTTTCCTGTTTTTCATATTATGTATTGTTTTCGCGCATGTTTTCAACAACAGTGCCGTAAACAATTAACTAGAATCAAGGAAACCGCTTCGTTTTATAATGCTGTGCTCGATTTTAAAATTACATTCGCAGGTATTGTAAATGAAAATAAATTTAGGTTGTAATATAATAACTACACAATAAAATCATATCAGGGTTTACGATATATGTAACAAGACATTTCTTAGTCCTGTTTCATATTATCATTTAAATGGAATGATTTATAGCGCTACAAGCAGTTGATCGTAGTCAATAGCTCGAGGGAATTTATAACGACGTGCTTAAAGGTTTAATCGAACTCTGTTAAAAAGTTATCAACAAATGAGGAAAAGTTACGGATGGTAGGCCTGCTTACACTTTATTCTGAATATATCCTACCGTTGCATCTTCGCGGGACTTGATGGTTGCAGGATTGCCAACGACGATCGAGTTGTCCGGGACGTCAATATTTACGTATGCACCGGGAGCTATCAATACATTATTACCGATCGTTATTTTGCCAACGATCACAGAGTTTACACCTATCCAGACTGAATCTCCAAGTACGGGAGCGCCCTGCCGTGACCCGCGATTGGCTTGCCCAATCGTTACGCCCGGAGCTATATTACAATTTTTGCCAATGATCGCGTCCTTGTTAATAATAATACTACCGAAGTGACCGATGTAAAATCCTTCACCGATACTGGTATCGTATGGTATCTGGAATAAAAATTTATGACTGCAATTTCTTAGCAGGAATCGCGCAATAAGCCCAATGACCGGTGTGTTCTTCCGTGCTCTTACCCATCGGTAGTAAGAAATGTATCTGTATCCGGGCTCCCTGAAGAAAGTCTTCAGGAAAGTGGTAAAGCCGGTACCCCCTGTATACCTGAAAAGATCCGATTGGCTGTGCCTGCGCATGAATCAGTGTTTGTTAAGATTATTCGGTCAGCAGGGAAATGGACAACAACAGGAGTATCTGCTTTTCAAGATTCTGATTCTGTTCATGCGCACTCAGAATCTCTTTGATCGCATCAATATTAAATATTTTAGCCATTTCCTTATTCGAACAGATAATATCTTCGATAAGCAGCTTATGTGTCTTATACCATTTCGAAGCGGGGGTTGCAAACCCGATCTTCTTACGGTGAATAATAGAAGAGGGCAAATATTCTTCGGCGAACTTCTTATGAATGATTTTTCCCTTCGAGAAGCTCAACTTATAAGTGTGGTGTAAAGACTCGATGAATTCGATCAGATCGTTGTCCAGTATTGGCACACGGCACTCCACGCTGAAATGCATCATCAGTTTATCTGTATACATCAGCAGGTCATCAGCCAAAGAATTGCGGAGGTCCAGGAATGGAAACGTGACGATCGCTTTACCAGAGGGTATCCTGGCGTCCCATTTTTCCTTGAACAAGCCCTGTTTTTTCCGTAAGATCGTAGCCGTGTCAGTAAGACCGTTTTTATTGAGCAGCATGCTCAGTTCATTACCGGAGGAAATACTGTTGTATTCACGGTAAGCCGTGAGCATATCTTTTTCTACAGCTGCATCATAAAATCTCCTGACGTCTTCTTTCCTAACATTTTTCATGCCTGTCCATTTCAATCCTCTTCTCAGGAAATTGTATCGTTCCAGGTGCTTTAGGAAAATAAGACCTTTATATTTCCGATAGCCATACAGCGGTTCATCAGCGCCCTGCCCACTCAACACGACTTTCACATGCTCCGATGTAAGTTTGGAAAGAGAATACATCGGGATGATCGAATTAGTGGCAATAGGCTCTTCTACAATGCGAATGATCTTTTTAAGATCTTCAATAAAGTCAACGAAATCGGTACGAACATGGATGTTCTCAAGGTCCAGTGTCTGGGCTGTAACCTTTGCCATTTCAATTTCATCCGAGTCAAACAGGCCTTCTTTGAAACCGACGGTAAATGTCTTTAAAGGTTTGGCCGATTTGTTTTTTGCAACGGCTGCAACCAATGCTGAATCGATACCACCACTTAGTAATACACCAATCTCTACATCCGACATCAATTGGCGTTCAACAGCCTGTTCGAACAGGTCGCCATATTCCTTGACCAGCGATGCGGATTCCTGTTTTCTCGATCCCATTTTCGGGGTCAGCACATAGTACTCCGTACTTATATTTATCTCTTCCTTCGAAAGATCGAATGTGATCAGCTGGCCGGCTTCTACTTTTTTGATGTCGTTAAATATGGTATCCGGTGCGCCGACATATCGCATTTTCAATCCTTCGGCCACATTTTCCCTATTGTATTCCATTTGAATATAATGCCTGAACGGCCTTATTTCGGAAGAAAATACGAGTTGATTGTTTTTGAAATAATAATAAACAGGCTTCACTCCAAAACGATCCCTTGTGAGGTATAGCTTCTGATTTTTTTGATCGAGAATGGCAAACCCAAAAATTCCATTGAGGTGTTTCAGGTTACATCCCACATTGCCTTCGTTGAAAAAATTGACAATTGTTTCCGTGTCTGAATGACCTTTGAAATCCGAGAATTTCATTTTAGGCTTCAGGTCAGCATGATTGTATATCTCGCCGTTGAATGTAATAAACGAATTTCCATCGCCTGATGACATGGGTTGAGCGCCGGTTTCGCTAAGGTCGACAATGGACAGGCGCCTGTGCGCAAGTGTTACATCATGGCCATTGATTGCAAAATGCTTCACGCCGCTGCCATCGGGACCGCGGTGGCTGATCGAATCCAGCGATCCGGGTTTGTATTTAAAATTTATGCATCCAAGTATTCCGCACATATTAATTAGTTGATTTCAAAAAATAAGACGCTGGCTGGGCTTCTTTAACGGGTCTTGCGTTCCAACGCCCATATTTATTATAAACTTCAATATACCGTTCGGTCATTTTAGAAATATCAAATTGCTTCTTGATCCTTTGCAGTCCGTTTTGTCCCATGGCCTTCGCCAGTCCAGGATTCTTCATCAACAAGTCCATTTTTTCAACGATCTGGTCGGCTCTTTTCTGATCAACGAGAAAACCGGTCTCACCATCTACTACCAGCTCTTGCGTACCACCTTCACGGGAGGCGATAACGGGCTTACCGGAAGCCATATACTCCATTATCGAGTTTGAAATCCCTTCACACGGAGTGATCAGCAAACCAACATCCACGATCTGCAATATGGATTCGATATCATTTCGTGAACCCAGGAAATAAATCTGGGAATTGAGCAGTTCACCGGGTACCTGCTGCTTGATTGAGTTCATCAATGAACCTTCACCGATCAGGAAGAATACTGCCCTTCGGTTGAATAAACAGAGTTTAACAGCGGCTTTGATCAGCGTATCATAGTCCTTCCGGTCTTCGAAGGCTCCCACCATAGCGCCAATAAAACTATTGCCTTTCGGTTCGCCTAATAATTTGCGTTCCATTTGATCAGCGGGAACGAGGTTGCGGAAGCGCGAAAGATCGATACCATTATATATACAAACCGCTTTATGACGGGGCACTTTGTAATTTTTCAAACCAGCCTGTGAATTCGCCAGTATTACCCTGGAAAAAGGAGCTGTCAGTTTTGTGCGCAGGTAAAGCCGGTTGAATACATTCCAGGAATAAGCATCGGCAATTGTACTATTAATAAAGGAACTGTTACGGGTAAACAGGTTCACCATACTCAGGTAAACGCTCGACATGGAACCCCAGGAATGAATAACGTCGGGTTCAAATGTTTTTATGATTTTCCTAAGCTTGAAAATTACACTGAGATCCTTCTTGCTTCTCCTTTCTATTATTTCCAGTTTGATAGGCAGCTGGTGTACATAGTCGTATTCAATAACATTGGTCAGAGAAACCAGGTAAATGCTATAGTCCTGCCCGGGCCTGGTAAGCGCTTTTACCAGTTCGAGCATCCTTCTTTCCCTTCCTCCCTTTACGATGGAATCAATAACCATCAGAATTTTCATACAATTTATTTTTTAGAGGGTCACTGATTGTTTATCCATTTGTCATACCACAACTGGAAGACAAGCAGGAACCATATTTTTTCATGCTTTTCCCTCCCGCCGTTGTAAAACTTGTGGCATATATCTTCTACATAGGCAAAGTCAAAGATGCCCTGCTTTTCTATGAACTCACGATTGGTATATTTATCTACCAGCGGCTTCAATTCGTTTTTCAACCAGGTGTGAACCGGTATCGAAAAGCCCATTTTCGGCCTGTCCATCAGTTCAGGGCTGACGTATTTGTGAACGATCTGCTTCAGGACATATTTACGCTGGCCATTTTTGATCTTGTATTGATTGGGAAGTTTGGCTGCCCAGTCGATTATGTTTTGATCGAGGAAAGGTTCTCTGCCTTCCAGGCTTACACTCATGGTTGCCCTGTCTACTTTTTGAAGAATATCATCTACCATGTAAGTCTGGTAGTCCAATGCCATGGCGTAGGAGAGGGGATCAAAATATTCTTTCTTTAGATCTTCCCTGCGATGGTCGGAAACGATGGTTTCGACGGGATTTGAAAAGAGTTTACCTCTTTCTTTGTCCGAATAAAAAACAGTAGCCGCCATAAAAAGATTATTCGGGGAAGGATCTTTCATCAGCGATTTCAGCTTTTCAAATTTGCTTTTCGAAATATTGTTATTCTTTACTCCCGGTAATGTATCGGAAGGAAAAATATTCAGCAAAGCTGTTCCTGTTCTCCGGAATATGTTGGGAATCGAATTAAATCGATTATAGTACTTGACCATCCAGTCATAATGAGTGTACCCGCCGAAGATTTCATCGCCGCCATCTGCAGACAGGGCAACGGTGACACTTTCTCTTGCCATTTTACTCACGAGTGAAGTGGGTATAGCACTGCTGTCTCCAAAAGGCTCATCATAAAAATGAGACAGGGTGGGAACAATATTAAGTGCATCCTGTTCGGTGCAATAAAGTTCATGATGATCTGTGCCCAGCACACCGGCTATTTTCCTGGCAGCCGGAGCTTCATCCATTTTTGCGTCCGTCATGCCGATGGTAAACGTCTTTATTTTTTGCGAGCTGTTCTTTTGTAACAGTGAAGTCACACAAACACTATCATAGCCGCCGCTCAGGAAGACGCCAACAGGAACATCCGCAACCATCCGGTAGGCAAATGCTTTCTCCAAAACCTTTTCCGTTTCATTGATTGCTTCTGCCTCGCCGATATTTATCTTTTCGCGGTTGTACCGGTCGTACACATCCCAGTACAGTTCGGTAGATAATTCCCTGTTCTTGAGATTAAGGATCAGGAATTGTCCATGTTTTAATTTGAAAGTGTCTTTATAAATGCAATGAGGTGCAGGTATATATCCGAACTGCATATATGAAGCAATAGCGTTGAGATCAAGTTCTTTTTGAAACCGTGGATGTGACACCAGGGATTTCAGCTCAGACCCGAAAAGGAAGAGACCATCTTTCCAATAGTAGAAAAAAGGTTTAACTCCCGCGCGGTCGCGGAAACAAGTGATCTTGTCTTCCTGCGAATCGTAGATCACGAAAGCAAACATGCCGATAAAACGATTAACCGCTTGCGGACCCCATTGATGAAAAGCATGAAGAATGACTTCTGTATCGGAATGAGAGCTGAACCGGTGACCGGTCTTTAACAGCTCCTCTTTTATCTCCTGGTAATTGTATATCTCCCCGTTAAAAACGATCTGGTACCTGCCATTGCCAAATTCCATTGGCTGGTTGCCCAGCGGTGAAAGATCAATAATAGATAAACGGCGATGCCCCAGGCCGATCGCATAATTATACCTTTTGGTATAAAAACAGCCGTCGGCATCTGGTCCCCTGTGAACGAGCGAGTCCGTCATTTTCTTCAGGATACCTTCCGAGGTCTGATTATTAAAATCGATAAAACCAGCTATTCCACACATAAGAGTTGATTAAGGTCGGGTAACTTGTTTTCAGATACTACCGGTTTGGGCAGTCATGGCCGGTATTTTCAGTTTGGTGTTTGATTTTCTTTTCTTTTTATTCATGAGGTTTGAATACATATTAATATATGCATCCGTCATTTTTCTCACATCAAGATTTTCGCGGACCCATTTGCTTCCATTCTCACCTAAAGTAGCAGCAAGGTGTGGATCCTGCATCAATACTTCCAACTTATTCACGATCTCGTCGCTGTTTTGATTTTTTATCAAAAACCCGGTAACGCCATCCTGTACCAGTTCATCAGTTCCACCACCTTCTGTAGCAATGACCGGTTTGCCGGCTGCCATATATTCAATGATCGAGTTGGACAATCCTTCGCAGGGTGCAGTGATCAGCAAGCCCACATCGGTGATCTGGAGAATGGATTCGATATCGTCGCGTACGCCCAGGAAATAAATTTGGTTATTTAGCATTTCGGGAGGCACCAATTGCATCAGCCTGTCCCTGTTAGTTCCTTGCCCGATAAGCAGGAATATCATTTTCTTGTTGGAACGACAGACCCTGATAGCTGCGGCCAGCAAAGTATCGTAGTCCTTGCGGTTCTCAAAAGCGGCTACCATGGTTCCGATATAATGGTCTCCTTTTTCCTTCTTTAACACATCCAGCTCGACTTCTCTTACCGGTTTCAGGTTTTCAAAGCGCTTCAGGTTAATTCCATTGTAAATGCAGATCGTTTTTTTGGAAGAAGCCTTGAATGCTTTGATACCCGCTTTTGAGTTAGCAACAGTAATGTCGGAGATAGCGGTAAACAGTTTTACTTTGAAATAGTCTCTTTCATACCAGTCAGAGTTCTGCGCAGCATTATAAATTACCCCGTTGACAAGGGTTTTATTGATAAACAGGTTAGCGACCGTCAAATAAGCGCTAGACATTGTATCCCAAGAATGAAGAATATCGGGGTTGAATTCTTTGATGATCCTCCTGAGTTTGAAGACCAGGCTGAAATCCTTTTTATCTTTTTTGGTAATGATCTTAAAATTTATGGGGAGATCATATACAACCGGGTAATCTATCCTGTCGTTAAGAGCCACCAGGTAGATTTCGTAGCCCTGGTCCTTTTGTTTTAATTCTCGTATCAATTCCAGCAAACGCCGTTCTCTGCCGCCTTTGCACAGACAATTTATCACCATTAGAATCTTCATAATGCTTATATTATTGTGGCTTAATGTACAGGTTTATCAGGTGGATGACAATGGTTTTCAATGTATAGCGAAGGGTATTAGAAGTTCGGATCTTGATCGCTTTTTCAGGCGAAGAGAGCCACAAGATAGAGAACACAAGGCACAGTTGCAATCATAATTAAGTATTTTTTCTTAGTTAAGTTCCATCGTTGCTAGCTGTTCTTCCTCAGTAACTTCCTCATGCGGCATGGCTGCATATCGTAATTCTGCGATCAGCGAGCCCATGATCAGGAAAGCGAAAAAAGACGTTATTTCTTTATTATGACTTGTTATATAAAGGACAGAAAGAAAGCACCAGTGTTGTATAAATTAAAGACCCGATCACCCCGGTTTCAATCAGAAGAAGGAGGACACCATTGTGGGCATCATAACCATTCCCGATATCTCTTGCCAGGAAGCCGCCATAACCTATGCCCATCATCTGGTCGGCAGGAGGGAGGCTCATAAAATATTTATACGCAAGCGATGAAGCCTCTTCTCGCCACTCCGCCGAGTCCATCGAACCAGCATTGTACTTGTTGCCAAGCATTTTATTGAACATGGCGATCGGCTCATCAACTAACCTGCCAGTCATCGTCTCCATGAAATCACTTTGTATTCCCAGGCTTGCCGCAATCTGAAAAATGAATAGTGCAAGTAAGAGACACACTAATGTGATCGTTATTAGTGTTGCGGCTTTTTTACCACTTCCTTCTGCCCTGGATGAAAGGGCTTTGCCAATAAGAAAGACGGTGACAAGGATCATCGCCACCAGGGCTCCCCGCGAAGTCGACAATAGCACACCGAGGAACATTGGGGGCATCATCCACAGTGACATTTTCGCAGCCCTGGGAATTGTATTGGTAAGATAATCTTTGAGCAAAAAGACAAAACAGGTGCCACATATATATCCAAAGAAATTATGATTGTTATAGCTGGGGTCCGCCCCTGTAAAAAGAAAGTAGACTCTCCTGACCGGGAACCCGCCGCAAAAAGCATATGTGTAAGCCAGATCAGCCAGACAGATAAGTCCGCCGAGTATCATGCTTTTCTTTAAAATTTCGTGGTTCTTATGTTTGAAAAAATAGTAGTAAGCCAGGGCTGCCGATAAAAAGGAAAGAATAAACTCTTTAAATAAAGTAAAATCAAATAACCCATTAAACTGAGATACAAGCAGTATCCAGATCACAAAGAACATCAGGTGCCAGACCTGTGGATTTGAAAAAAAGCCAGGATGGTCAGATGCACTTAACTCACCATATATTCTTGCGAACAGTGCAATCGTGATAGTGGCACGAAGATTCAGCGGCAATCCTGGAAGATCAAAATTGATATCGGCGATGATCAGGGTAAATAATAAAATAGCCACCAGGTCCGGTTTCCGTAACATCCCGTACAGGAAAAATCCCCCACCTCCCAATAACATGATAATCTTTGCCACTTGTTATTTTATTTTCCGGTTCAGCCGATTCCGTTCCTTATAATCTTGACACGGACGTTTTTGGCAGATACAATTTTTTTATGTTACGTATAGTTTTATGAAGGACCGGCAGCTGCAGCGAAAGCAATTTCAAACGAAGCTTCGGAGTAACTGCCTTTTGTTTCTTTAAATAATTAAATGCCTGTTCGGCCTCAGGATATTTTTTCCATAAATAAGCCAGCGTGAATTTTTGCTGGTTGAATTTGATCTCGAATTCCTTTACCACATCGGCCGCCACACTGAATTTTTTTATGAAATACATTTTCATGTTATAGTGGCCCTGCAACAGTTGCAGTTTGCGGTCCCCGTTCTTTGGGTGTGAATGCGAGTTATCGATCACCCGGTAAGTCGAGGTGCTGTCCTTAAGAAATTTTACCTTCACATGTTTCGATAATGCGAGCCAGGTTGGAAGATCTTCATACAGGAAACCGGCTTTTTCAAATTCATCAAAGTCGACATATTTATCCATGGCGTCTTTGGTATAAAGCGCGGTTGGTGTCACGACAGAGAACCGGCTCGCCAGTAAAGCTTCAAACACATCACCTTCCGGCATGTCCGGATGGGTTTTGGAATGATAGGAGTAAATGGTTGAACTACTTTTTTCAAGATAAAAATCCGCGTCTGTATGAACAAGCCCATAGCCCGGATTTTGTTCCATAAAATCAACCTGCTTTTGCAGCTTGAGTGGATCATGCCAATAGTCATCACAATGGCAAAAGGCTATATATTTTCCTTTGCATTCTTTTACTACATCCGCATAATTTCTTAGCACTCCTTTGTTAGGAGCCCTGGGCAACAGCCGGATGATACCAGGATGTTTCTGCTGGTATTCTTCCAAAATAGCCCTGGTATTATCCAGGGAGGCGTCGTCGCTGATAACAATTTCAAAAGGGTAGGAGCATTGTTGTGCCAGGACGCTATCCATTGCCTGGCGGACATATTTTTCCTGGTTATATCCCATCACGCCAACGCTTATCATAAGGGTACTACTCATGGCTGAATAATAATTTTCTGAAAATAAGGACCATGATCAGTAACTGGCAGAGAAAAGCCGCCGCGTAACCGATCGTCGCGCCGATAGCTCCAAACATATTTACGAAGACCATGCTTAGCACCACGAACAGTGCACAGCTAAGGATCTCAACGATAATATAGGTCTTTGTCATTGCTTTTGCTACCAGGATATATCCCAACACCCAGGTTGACATTTTCAATATATCGCCCAGCAACTGGATCGGGAAGAATTGTTGCACACCCTGGAAACCATCTGCAAATAATATCATCACGATATAATATCTGAATGCGATCATCAACAGTGAAATGACTAGCAGGAAAGGAATGAGCAGTTTGTAAACCGACATCACTTCCGCCCTGATTTGGCTGTTTGTTTTTAAAGTGGACAGTTTGGGCAAATAATAAACGCTGAGTGATGTCGTGATCACGGTAAGGTAAATATTTGAGATCCTGTTCATGCTTTCCCAAAGACCGGCATTGTCTGCAGTCTCGTGAACGATCAGGTAATTTCTCACGATCATTTGAGCCAGGGGAAGAACGATCAGGCTCACGATTGCCATCTTCGAATAGTTAGCCAGCCGCAAAGCAGCGGACTTGCTGAATTTTCCGAAGAACATCTTCCAGGTAAAGCGGGAAGATTTGGATACAAGTACCAGTGTGACCATGAGAACCACTGACTGGTAAGTAACAAGCGATATCAGTGCACCGAAAATTCCGAAGTTAAGAGCCAGCACGACCGTAAAGATCAGGCCGACAATACTGCCGGTGATATTGATGGTGACAAATTTCTTAAATTCCCTAAAGCCATTGATAACGGAGAGCAGCAACTCGTTCAATGCATATAATATTATTGTGCTACCGAACACGTAGAAGACAGGAGTGTATTGTGCATCCTTGAGTGTTTTTATCGAGAAGTAGTTCGCCCCGAAAATCAATACAAGACCGCAGGTGATCGAAAGCCCGAATGTGATCCAGAAGCCTGTTGACAGGAAAATGGTATAGATCCTTTTGGAATTACCGTACTGGGCAATATACTTGGTCATCCCATTTTTAATGCCGCCGGTAGCAATACTGCATAAGATCAGGCTGAAGCTGGCTAACTGGCCGAGAAGAGCCACGCCTTTGGGGTGGAGTTCTCCGGCAACCACTTTAATACTTACCATACCCGTCATCATCCGGACGAGCGTAGATACGGCGGTAAGCGATGATACTTTTACAAGATCGGTTGCGAGCAGCTTTTTTACTTTCAACAACATCTACAGATACAATTTTTGTTTTCAAATAGGGTCAACCATAGTGCTCAGAGCTGGCCGGGCCGGCCATTATTGGTAAAAGAGGCAGATACGGATCATGCGATCTATCCTACTTTTAATTGCGCTTCCTGCAATGGAGTGATTGTCTCAAGATTATCTTTTCTTATCTCGGCAACCAGGGTCCGTCCCAGGGATGGCAGCGTTATTTTTACAGTGTTGGTCCTTATCTCGACTACGTTACCTTCCCACATCATCAACGGGCCGTTAATGATCCTCACCCGGTCGTTGAGATTTACCTGTGTTTTTTCAACGCTTACATAATCGTACTCGTTGATAAACTTTTTGATCGTATCGATCTCTTCATGGCGGATAACAGCTGGTTTGTTCAACCAATAAACAAAGTTGACAACACCATCGGTTTGTTTAATGCTGATATGTTCCTGTTCAGTAACGTGTACAAAAACATAGGAAGTGAAGAGGGGCTCCAGAATTATCTTCTTGCGATCGGCCCATTGTTTCTGCACTTTATTCAAAGGGCAATAAACTTCCACTTTCTTTTTCTCAAGCAGATCTGCCACTTTCTTTTCCCATCTCGGACGGGTGTAAAGGGCATACCATTTCTTCTTCGTAATCGGGATCATGAACTGACTTTTTATGTCTATAAAAGTTCATAATACATTGGAATTATTATTGGTCTTTATTAGGAAAAGGCTCCGCCCACCTCACTTACAGGTACAAAAATGAGCACACAGCGTTTTTGAAAAAAATGACAATCACGATCCCTTATGCTCTCTCTTTCTTGCCTTTCTTTTTCTTGACGCTGTTATCATGAATATAACCGTATCCGTATCCGTACCCGTACCCGTTCTTGGTAAAGCCACGGGACTTGATACCGTTAAATATTATTCCGACGTTCATCAGTTGGCTCACCTGGTTTTCCTGTTCCAGCCTTTCCAGGTAAACTTTTGGAGTGAACTTATGCTTAACCACGTATAAAGTGGCATTACAGATCGGCGACAACACATATGCATCCGAAAGCAGGCTGGCCGGCGCAGAGTCTATAATTACATGATCAAAAATTTCTTCAAGGTAATTGAGCAACTCTCTCAATCTTTCGTGCATGATCAGCTCAGAAGGATTTTCCGGGAGCGTGCCGCAAGGTAAAAAGAAGAGGTTGCTATTTGCTGTCGTTCTCTTGATCACATCTTCAGGCTCGCATTCTCCCATCAGGTAATTACTTACACCTTGTTCATAATTCACATCCAGTTTTTTGCTCAGGGACGGGTTGGCGAGGTCAAGTTCAAGCAGGACAACTTTTTTGCCGGTCATAGCCAGGCTAAGAGCCAGGTTGAGTGCAACAAAACTTTTTCCTTCACCTGAAAGAGAAGAAGTGACCAATACACGTTTTTTACCGGCGTGACTGGTACCCAGGTAGGCAAGGGAAGTACGTATCCTGCGGAACTGTTCAGCTATGAAAGTTCTTTTACCTTCTTTAATGACCAGCGGATCTTTTGATTTGTCCAGGATGATCTCGCCGATAATAGGGAAAGAGGTCAGGTTTTCAATCTCATTGCGGAACATTACTTTCCTGTTCAGCATTCCCTTTGCAGCAATAAACCCAACAGGCAGGGCAATCGAAAAGATAAGTGCTACCATATAGATCATAGTAGACTTCGGACTTACCGGGATGTATGTTGACTGTGCTTTATCGACGACGCGATTATCATCGCCATTGGGAACCATTGATAAAGCTGCGGCTTCCTTTTGTTGCAGGAGGAAGTTGTAAATATTTGTCTTGATGTTTTGCTCGCGGCTGATCTCAATCAGGTCTTGTTCCTTTTTGGGTAAGGTCTGCAGCATCGCTGCATACGAGTTGTTCGACGAATTCAGGTCAAGCTTGCTGGCCTGGAGGCTCTGCCGTTCCTGGCGTATGTTTTCAAGTACGGTGGGCTTTAGCTTGTTGATCTCACTCTTAAGGGAGATCATCATTGGATTGGCTTCACCTACAGTCTTTTTTAGATTCTCGTATTTTAATTCCTTTTCAGAGATCTGTTTAAGGATATCCGTTAAAACAGGGTCTTTTATTCCCAGGGTAGAAACGGAGAGGTTCGATGAATTATCGTTAGAGTTAACGTATTTTTCTACCTGGTCCAATACTGCCATCTGCAGGCTTATCTCATTCAGCTTACCATCGGTTTCAGAAACACTTTTAAGGAAATTGACGCCCTGTGTACCGATATCAACAGCACCCTGAGATCTTTTGTAAGCCTCGGCTTTTTCCAATATTTCTTTTAATTCGGCACCCACTGTATCAAGTCTTCTCTGAATAAAATCCACGGTAGTAGCAGCCAGGCGGGTCTTGCTGATCATTGTCGCTTTCTGATAAACGACGAATAATTCATTCAGTACATCTTCGCTGCGTTCTGGAACTTCGTCTTTTTGAGTAACGGAAATAACAGTCGATTTGCTGCTACCTGTTACTGTAAGCTTGGAACTATAGCCGGCAGCCGCACCCCTTACATTTTTTAATGAAAAATACAGGGGATCTTCTGCTGGGCGGGAAAAATGTTTATTGGCAAGGAATTTCAATTCACCCCAGGGGGTCTTTATCATTTGATTCAACGGGTATCTTTGTGAGCCAATTACGACATTGCTGTCCTTTGCTGAAAAACTGAAATAAACTTTGTCGACTTTTCTCAATCCTTCTGGATTGGCCGCTTCAATCATAATGGGCGAAGTGGTATATGCGGCCCTGGGAGCCATTTCCCCTTCTTCGAAAAACGTAGCATACAGGTCGAGGTTTTTTACCACCTCACCCATCAGGGTCTTTGACTTTAACACCTCTACTTCGTTTTCAATGATCTTTTTCCCTGAGAACTGGTCAAGCTGTTCTTCCATTTTGGTGGGTTCTACACCTTTTTGTTCGTCCTTAACCATGATGGAAGCATTTGCTTCAAACATTTTCGGGGTAATACGGAGATAGAACCAGGCGCCGAACATGCTTACTGCCATTAAGATGACAAAGACAGGCCAGTAAGGAATATATTTGAACAGCACGTCAGTCAACATGTTCTTCTGTTCCTTTACTTTTCGTTTTTGATTACCGGGTTGCATATAATTAGAATAAAATGGGTTATTTGATAAACAGCGTCGCCGCAATCAGAACTAATGATACTCCGCTCATTATTATCGGGGCCCACTGCATTCCACTACTAGCACTGTTAACTCTGGTTTTATTGGGCTCAACGTAGACAATGTCGTTTGACTGTAAATAGTAATAGGGAGATGTAAATATCTCGTCCGAATTGAGGTTAAGACGCTTGATGGTCTTCTGATCATTCACTTCCCGGATCACCACTACGTTGGTCCTCTTTGCATAGATCGTCATATCGCCGGCCAGGCCGAGCGCTTCCAGCAAAGAGATCTTTTCATTCGGCACATTGACCACGGTGGGATGATTGACCTCACCCAGCACAGTAACCCTGAAATTCATATACCGAATGGTAACGATCGGGTCCAACAAAAGCTTACTATCTATTAACGTTTTTGCGATCTTGTCTTTTAATTGATTTTTGGTCAGACCTTCCGCCTTTATGCTGCCGATAACGGGAAACTGGATATTTCCCTCGGTGTTGACCAGGTAACCCTGTGGAGCGGCGGCTCCGGCTGCAGCTCCGCCGGCAGCGGCTGCGCCCGGATTAAATATCGCCGATGCTTCAGGATTGAGACTGCTAACTGTTATGCTGAGAATGTCACTTTTCTGAATCACTGATTCAGGAAAGGGAGTGTTGGATTGTATGCTGCCATCTTTAAGGTCCGGAAAATAGCGGAGATTTTTACCGCTGGTACAGGAAGTAGACGTAAAAAGGGTAAGGACACAAATGCAACCAATCAATGTGTTATTTAAACCTATCTTCATAAACATAATTATCATTAGACATAATACTTACACTCCAAAAAAATATCGGTTTTTACAATACGAGATTTTTTTGCACCAATCAGATCTAATTGATTTCTTGTAAGATTGTTCAGAAGAATTGGAACTGGAGGTTAGACTGGACTTCTATAGGAAGAATGAATTGACGCACTAAAGTATAGTTTAATTGAAACACCTTTTTGTTCTTTTTTGTTCAGAATTTATAATTGACCTATAAAACATAATTATTTAATATACCGGTAATGATAATAGTTTCTTATAGCCGGTTTCCTTAATTAGCTCAGACAGTTGCTGTTTATCGGAAACTTTTATACGCTTCGTGTTTAAACCCGACAAAAGTTTGATGATGGCGCTGTATTTTTTGGAAAAAGAATAATTCAATTCCTGCTTTTCGGCATAGTCTTTTTTCTTCCGGGGATCGCCTTCTTTGTGGAAGCTGGCGAAGTCCTCCCAAAGATCAAAAGATGAATTTTTGTCCAGGCCTGACTCGGATAGGAAGTTTTTACCATGCCATATATATTCCGACCCGTCTTCGTAATGACCCGTCAGCAGCAAAGCCTCGCAGAGTATAAGTTCAAAATCGGGGAAGGAAAACGGGGAGTCTTCACGGCTGGCTTTGATCCCGGCATGGTATTTTTTTGCATCGGCAAGAATACCATCGGCAGGCCGGCCTGTAATATCAGCCTGGTACAATCTTGCGGCGATAAACCGCCCCAGTATATGTGGAGGAAAAGCCGGGGTGATATCAGGCTTCGGTATTTGTGATGCATGATGAAGCAACTGCTCGTTGTTTTTTGTCAGCCAGTCCCTGAACACCTGCATCGAATGGCCAAACACTTTGCCTTCCTCGGAGGCCTTTGACCGAAGGTAATGACGCAAGCCTTCACCAAAATACCCGTTCAGCCGGTCAATATTGGGCATCTTTTCATAATAATAATACTGGCCCGTTGTGGTCTTTGCGATCTCCCGCTGGAACTTATCAATTAGTGATGGATTTCTTTCCAGGAAGACAATGGTCTGTTCAACTATCGGGTAAAATGTCCGTTCCTCGTTGCCAGTGACCTCGATATTTTTGAAAAGTGAGACCATGTAACGAAGCACCTCTTCCTTGTTTATGTCCGCATTGGAATGATCTCCGGCTGAAACATGTTCGATCTCTTCAATCGAATTGAATCCGCAATACCTGGAGAGAATGGTTATTGTAGAAGAAGAAGGAGGATAATCTGCTTTGACGAGACCAAAAAATCGACGTAATGTATTTGCATTAACCGTTTCGCCGGTCTTGCGATAAATGTCTTCTACCATTTGGATGCAATCCCTTGACGAAACTATTTTTCGCCCGAAACTATGCTCCAATTCTTTTTTCAGGGATGATAAAAGAGTTTGTTTCATATAAAACGTAGCGTTGCCCGGCCGGTATCATTGCAACTCTTCCTTCATTTTTCCCAATACGTCTTTTTCCAACATTTTTTGAGCGACGAGGATCATGTTCTTAAATGCCTTTGCTTTTGAAATGCCATGACCGATCACAACGGGTTTGGCAACACCGAGGATGGGAGTGCCACCATAGATTTCGAAATTGAACCGCTCAAAATATTCGTGCTGAACCTGTTTCCGGTGACTGATCTCGTACAAAGTTTCGGCAAACTTCAACATGATATTACCGGTAAAACCTTCGCAAACCATTACATCGGCTTTGTCCGTCAATATATCCCGGCCTTCAATATTCCCGATAAAATTAATATGCTTGTTTTCTTTGAGCAAGGGGTAGGTTGCCTGGGCAAGTAAATTACCCTTACCTTCTTCTTCACCTACATTGATCAGGCCGACCCGGGGATTATCAATGCCAAGAATCAATTGCGCATACACTGAACCCATTATCGCGAACTGATTCAGCTGTTCTGGCTTGCAATCAGCATTTAAACCGACGTCGAGCAAAATACCTGTGCCGCCGTTTTCCTTCGGCATTACAGATGAGATTGTGGGCCGGATCACACCTTCCACAGCCTTAATACTAAAAAGAGCGCCGACCAACATGGCACCGGTATTACCCGCGCTTATAAAAGCGTCGGCTTTGCCGGAGGCCAGCAGGTGAAACCCAATTGCGATAGATGATTTTTGTTTTTCCTTTAAAGCTTTTGTGGGATGTTCATGCATTTCGATGACCTGTTCTGCATGAACAATTTTATAGCGGCCCTGTGGCACCGAATGTTCCTGGACCAGTCTTGTCAATTCAGTTTCATGGCCAACAAGCGCGAGAGTATGAGCAGAGTTGTCTTCCGACAAGTATTGAAGCACTCCTTTTATTGTTTCAGACGGGGCGAAATCGCCACCCATCATATCAATAGCAATGGTCATCGGTTATGTAAAATAAAAATCTAAGTTCCAAAAATACAATTAAGTATCCCAGAACTTAGAATTCTTTTATAAGGAGTTACTTGCTTTTTGGAGGTGCTTTTTCAGCTACCAGCTTACCCCTGTAATACAACTTACCTTCACTTACATGAGCACGGTGGCGCACATGTGTTTCCCCGGTTGTACTATCGGTCGTCAAAGTAGCAGAAGTTGCTTTATAGTGTGTCCTGCGCTTCGCACTTCTTTGCTGACTATGTCTGCGTTTCGGATTTGGCATGATTCATTTATTTATTATCTGTAAAAACTTTTATTAATGAATGGTCAATGGTCAATAGCCAGATACCCCTGATTCACCTCCCGATAGCTATCGGGACATCGTCTCAATTATCAAGATCTTTAAACTTCTCCAGTCCTTTCCAGATCGGGTTGGTCTTTTGTTCTTTATCCCCGTTGCTCAGCTTATTCAGCATTTCTCTTGCCGCTGGGTTGCAATGTGGACCGTCCATTTTTTCAAAGGTCGTAGATCCAGTTCGCCACATCAATATGGCTTTCGCCATTGCTGATATAATACACATCGGGATCCTCTTCCTGGTTGTTCATCAGTTCGGGCTCATCCACCATTTTAACTGTAATGTTAAAATCGTCCCAGAGCTCAAGCGGCAGGTTGTTGCTGCATCGGTCGCATATGACTTCGAGGCTGCCACCCATTTCAAACTTAAGCAGCATAAAGCCTGTTTTTTTATCCAGGGTCAGCCTTACTGTTGCTTTACAGTTGAAAAAATCCTGCTGCTGAAATTCTTCAAAGAACCTGTCAGTTATTTCGTACTCATATTCATGAATACCGGGTTTCAGACCTACAAACGCTATTTCAAACTCCCGGCGATAATTCATGTCTCGAAACTTTTGCTTCCCTTCCAAAATTTGCCTGAAGTTCAGATTTCACTTTGGAAAATCGGGAGGCAAAGGTAGGGGAATTTGATGAAGTTTTGAGACCGAATTTAGATTATTTTCGGGCTTGTAATTAATTTAAGGCTTTGATCCTTAGGAATTAAATCTGTTAGGTTTGCAAAAATTTCTGTCCCGATTGTTTCATCACCTGATGAAAAGCTGGAGCTGGGTTCTTTTGATAGTATCTGCTATTCTCATCAAATGGTCTTCTTACTACCCCGACTGGGTGGAAAATAACTTCACTTATGGCATATACCCACTCATTTCGAAGGTTCAACGTTTCCTTTTCGGATGGATACCGTTTAGTGTAGGTGACCTTTTTTATATATTTCTCTCACTGGTTATACTTTTTAGGGCATTCCGTTTTTTCAAACTCTTGTTTAAGAAGCAATTAACGAGGAAATATTTCGCTTCAGGCCTCCAGCAGGCGATCTTCTTTTTCCTGTTTGTATATGTATTTTTTAACGCCTTGTGGGGACTAAACTATAACCGGACTGGTATCGCCCGGCAACTCGGGCTCCAGGTAAAAAAATATTCTTTAGCAGACCTGGACACACTGACTGCTGCGTTGCAGGTAAAACTCAACCAATATGCCCTGGCGGTCACTGAAGCGCAAAGGGATTCGTTGGATAAAAAAAGCAGGTTGTTCAGCGAAGCAACAAAAGCTTACCGGCACGCGGCACATGAATATTCTTTTTTGAATTATAACCCGGGTTCCGTTAAGCCTTCTATGTTTAGTTATCTGGGAAATTATCTCGGTTTCCAGGGCTATTACAATCCTTTTTCCGGAGAAGCGCAGGTTAATACCACCGTTCCGCGTTTTCTCGAACCATATGTGACGGCGCATGAGATAGGTCACCAGGTAGGATATGCCAGGGAGAACGAGGCAAACTTTGTTGCTTTTCTTGCCTGTCGGTCCTCGGTTTCGGCCGGTTTAAAATATTCCATGTATTTCGACCTGTATAGTTATGCGGTGCGGGAGATCGGCAGGCGCGACACAACGATGGCGCGGAATTACCAACAAAGACTACATCCGCAGGTAATAAAAGACCTGAAAGAGCTTCGCGATTTTTTTCGGCAGTATAAAAATCCCGTTGAGCCGGTAATCATGTGGGGGTATGGTCATTTCCTAAAAGCCAATAATCAACCTGCGGGAAAAGAGACCTACAATGAAGTGGTGGCCTGGCTGGTCGCTTACTATAAAAAATTCGGGATTGAGGCGATTTGATGGTAGAACATTCAAAGGTTTAAGGGTCTAAAGGTTTAAAGGTTTGACAATACAGAAATACTGTGAATTAATAGGAAGCTGAGGCCTGACAACAGACACCTGAAGCACTCTAATCCGTGTATCTGTAGCAAAGATTCTAAAGGAGGGTATGACAAGAATGAGCTACTATCGACAAGATCAGTTTTTCTTGAATTCAAAAGATGAAGCCATAAGTTCATAGTCCTTCTTTAATGCTTCATAGGCTTTATCAAAGCACTGCTCAACCACGGTCAGTGTCTTTTTGCCATCGGTATATATAAATATCCTGACGAATCCTTTGTATACCCCCATCAGCTTTCCCGACAGTATTTTACCGGAACCTTTATACTTTCCCCAGGTATTGAAATGAGAGATCTCTGCGTTTTTTAATAATTCAGCAGTGAACGCTTTTTCCTGGTTTTTCATCAGTCAGGGCCATATCATAGAGCACGAACATGATCATGTTGTCGCCATCGGGCGAATCGAGGCTAAAAAGAGCATCAGGATCATAATCTTCGTCTGCGGTGTCGATATTCCAGCCGGTGGGATATTTCATTGAAAAACCTTGCCGGTCGATCTTCTTTTGACCCTGGCTATTAAGTGAGAGCCAAAGGATCACGATGGCTGTAAAAAGAATCCTCATAAATAACGGTTATTTAAAATTTATTCTTCCACATCATACTCTCGATCGGCTTATCGGGCTGACCGCTGTACTTCGCGTTTTTCTTTTCATTGTATTTGACTGCAATTTCGCCATCCGCCGGGAAATAAATCAATTGTCCTATCGGCATGCCTTTATACACTTTTACCGGTTGCTTGACAGAGATCTCCAGCGTCCAGTGACCACAAAACCCGACATCGCCTTTGCCGGCCGTGGCATGTATGTCGATCCCGAGCCGTCCCGTAGATGATTTGCCTTCAAGAAAAGGTACGTGAGCATGAGTTTCGGTATACTCAAGCGTAACGCCCAGGTAAAAGATATGTGGATATAGAACAAAACCTTCCTCGGGTATTTCAAAATACTCGATCTCGTTGTGTTTCTTGGCATCCAGTATATGTTCCCTGTAAGTGGCCAGCCATTTGCCGAGATGTACGTCATAGGAATTGCTACCGAGACATTCCCGGTCGTATGGTTCCAGCTTGATTGTTCCTTTTTTAATCTCTTCAAGTATCCTCGTGTCTGATAAGATCATTTTTGTCGGTTGTCAGGTGTCGGGTATCAGTTGTGAGTAAGGATGCTAAAAATTTGGAGTGTTTACCAGAACTATAGAACTTACGTTCCAAACTCAAAACTTAGTTGTAAAAGTCTGCAATCTATCATCTAAAATCACATTCGTGCCGGTTTTTTTTCAACATCAAATCAACGATACAACAAGGCTCGGTATCTGGAAAATAGAAGAGACAGAAGACTTTTTTAAAGCCAATGTGCCTCAGCACAGGGATGTTACCCATCCGCATAAAAGGCTCCAGCACCTGGCCGGTCGTTTTTTATTACAATTCCTGTTTCCTGACTTTCCCTACGAGTTGATCCAAATTGCCGATACCCGGAAACCTTACCTGCCTGATGAGCGATACCATTTTTCCATTTCTCATTGCGGTGACTATGCCGCCGCCATTGTAAGCAGCGATAAAAGAGTAGGGGTAGACATTGAAAACGTTTCGCCAAAGATCGAAACGATAAAAAATAAATTCCTTAGCGAAAAAGAACTAACGACTTACCTCCCGACAGCTATCGGGACAGCAGTCACCGGTTCTGGCCCTGGACTATCGACTATCGACTCCAGACTTACGACTCTCCTCTGGTCTGCAAAGGAATCCGTTTTCAAATGGTATGGCAATGGTGGTGTAGATTTCAAGCAGAACATTCAATTGCAAAAGCATCATAAAGCAACTGAATCGATAGATTGTTTTTTTTCAAAAACGAACTCTCAACTGGCAATTCATTATCGTTATTTCGGGCAACTGGTACTGGCCTGGGTTGATTAGTTGAATTATTCTTCTTCCTCGTCATCTCCTGCTTCCAATAAATTCAGATCCACATCGCTTCCGGATATTCCCTCGATAGATCCGCGGATATGAGCTGCATTCAACAAAACTTTTTCCAGTTGTTTTTCCCTGGCTTTCCAGAGTTTTTCCATCGCGTCTCTTTCTTTCTGAATGGAAAGCTTCATGCTCATAAATCCTTCACGGATCGCTTTCCATTGCTCCGCAAATTCATTACTGGTGAGATAGCCGTACAATAAATGCATTTTATCGCCTTTATTCTCATTGCTTTTTGTCGCATTGAATGTTCGAACGATGGAATCTCGCAAAGCGGCAGCCAGTGCTTTTACTTCGCCAAAAGAACAGATCCATACCCCGTCCTTAATTCCAAAGCAGTCCATATCCCTGGGCATTGTCTTGGTGACGATCACCGCGATCTCTGCACCCTGGCTGCGCATATCTGCTTTCAGCTTTTCAATCCAGTCAGCTGCAAATGCATTCGTGCGTTTACTCTCATAGATGATCTTGCCGCATTCCTGCCCGAAATTGTTTCGTATAATCTGCAGGCAATCTGCTCCACGAACGCCCTTTCCAACCTCAGTGATCATATCAAATGGGAAAGCAGAACGCAACATTTCTTCCAGTGCAATCTCCTGCACTTCACCCTGCAGTTGCATAGAACCCTGCTCGGCTTTGCGTCTCATTTCGTCAGCCAACTTTTTTTGATCTTCAAGCTGCTTATCTTTTTCAGCCAGCTTTAGCTTAAAATCTGTTTCAAGCTGCTGCATCCTTTGATCTTCGATCTTGCGTATCTCCTTGGAAAGTTTTTCCCGTTCCTCCAACACTTTTTTCTGTACAGACAACTCGAGTTCTTCTTCTTTTGTTTTTAATTCTTTCTCTTTTTTTAAAAACTCAAGTTCCTTTTGTCGTGACAACTTTAGTTTTTCTTCATTGTCTTTATTGTTTTGCTCGGCCAGCCGAAGCCTGTTTTCAAAATCGGAAGAAATGGATTTACGGAGATTTTCTTCAACAGACTGTTGGATTCGTTTTTTTTCTTCATCCAGCTTTTGGTTGAATTCTTCGTTCTTCTTTTTTTGCCAGTCGGCGGCCTGTGCACGCAATTCTTTTTGTACTTCTTCCCTTATGGCTTCATTTGGTTCGAATTGATGACCACAATTGGGACATTTGATATCTGTAGGCATTTAAAATGGTCTTTTTTCAAAACTACAAATAAAAAAAGTGACCATTAGGTCGCTTTTGTAAGTGCCCCGGAACGAAGGAGCTAAAGGCTAAATAATTTTTATCCAGTTTTTTGCATGATCCTATGAAACCATTTGCTGACCTGCATTACATAGAATGGATTGAGATAATTTGATAAAGTCTGATTAAGCCGCATCCTTCAGTTGTTCCTCTAGATGCAGATTTACAGAAACCGGAATAAAGGAAAATAATTTGATACCGTTGACTGACGATGGGATTCCCAGCGCTGAAACGGACTTAAGACCGTATCATGGTGAACACTTGTTCAGATCTAATTTTCTTGACAAAAATACCGACCTGGAGCTATTTTGACCTCTCCATATTGGACTCCCGGAAGACTCTAGACGATTTCACGGTAAGACGACTTGTTCTATGTTATAGAGAGAACAAGTCGTAAAGGCTAACATTATAGTATATTTGATCGTCATGTTTCGTTTCAAAAAGGAATTTGGGTATGGTGAAATAATGAGTGTTATTACACTGTTATTTACAGGGTACACATTTTATTTAGTTCAAAAGGCAGAGCATGATCAAAGGAATCAAATTATTATAGTGCCCAGCGAAATAGATTGCAGGGAGTTTGCCTATAAAAAAGATAACAACCAAATAGACTCTAGGAGAGTTTGTTTTAATCAGTTACTAATTAACAATGCTGGCGAGAATACCTTAACCCTCAACAGTATTGAAGGTCGGACTGGTCCTACTTACTTGCAGCTTAGGAAGACTGGTAATGGCCTGGCCGATTCAACAGTAGTTCTTCTTTACTCTACTACATTGAGCGTCGATTCATTGACAAGCGCGTTAAATCGTATCACTGACATTTTTAGCTATTTAAATTCTATGAATAGAAAGAGATTTAATGTTAAAATAGCTCCGGGAGAAAGTGCTGAGATAACGTTAATGTATTTCATCCCTGGAGCACCTAGACGTAATACAGGGGAAGGTGAACAAAATTTCTATACCTATTTTTGCGAACTTTTTTTCAATTTTTCGAATGGTTACAGTAAATCGCAATATTTCTTTTTGGATAAATACGCATTTGAATGACTTACCAAAGTTTAAATGCCTCCGGGGGTTAATCAAAAGGATTTGGATTTTATAGGGCTTTGCATCGGCAATGCAATCCACAGCGGATGAACTGCCAAGTCAGCCTCGGTTTAAAATATAGTCTGGGATGCTACCGTCAGGCTTTATTATCTTGCGAATGGTTTTTTTTGGAGTTCCTTCCTTATAAACCATGATGGTACCATCCGACTTAATTATTCCTTGTGTGATATTTTTGTTAGGCGTTTTCTGATCGAGTGTCATTGTGAATTTCTTCGGCACCTCGTTGTTTTGGCTTTCGCTTTTTCGCTTTTAGTCCTCGACCCGACAGGACGATTGTACTGAACGGCTAAGAAAACTCAAATAGAGAGTTGATTTTTTATTAAAATGCGCCTCCAACGTCCCCCAAAAAATGCAAAAACCCCTGAAAGCTAGTGCAGTCAAGGGTTCTGTAGTGCCCCGGAACGGAGTTGAACCGTTACGGCCGTTGCGGGTCACCCCGATAGCAATCGGGGCGTGTCTACCAATTCCCTGCGATCAGCCATTCAAGATATTTTCGGCTTTTTTGACTTTTTATCCGGAATTCCTCCTTCCTTGCTTCGATTTCGGTTGCAAATGATTTTGTCGCTTTGATTACATAGGGCCTGCAATTCCTTGTCGCAGTAACAAACCCGTTATTATGTCGTTCAAGCCTGGCAGACATGTCAGAACAATACCCAATATAATATCGGTCGCACTTCTCTGAATATAAAATGTAAACCAGGTACATTAATCAAAAAAAGCGACCATGAAGTCGCTTTATAAGTGCCCCGGAACGGAGTTGAACCGTTACGCGCATTGCTGCGCACAGGATTTTAAGTCCTGCGTGTCTACCAATTCCACCACCAGGGCAAAGACATTGATACAAAAAACTAGACAAATCACGATGAAAGAACTATTACGGTCGATGCAGGCCACCCCGATAACTATCGGGGCGTGTCTACCATCCCGATAGCTATCGGGACCACCATCAGGGCATTGTCCTATTTTGTCTACCATCCCGATGCTTGTCGGGACTACCACCAGAGTTTCAAAAAAAATCCTCCGCCTGTTGGCAAGAGGATTATTAGAGCGGAAGACCGGGCTCGAACCGGCCACCCCGACCTTGGCAAGGTCGTGCTCTACCAAATGAGCTACTTCCGCGTTTTTATCGAAATTGATAAAGAACTAAAGGGGGGCAAAAATAAGGCATTAGCCTTTTTTGAAAAAAATATTTTCAACCTCTTATTTATACTGTGGAGTATATAATGTGCTCTCCTGGATCTTTACTTCAGGCTTTTCAAAACGCTTTGTATAAAGCATATAGCAGCCACCAAAAAGAAAAGCAACCATACAGGCTATTTGCAGGTAAAATAAAAATGCTGAAGAGGAAACCCAGTCGTGAGCAAAGTCCTTGTCCTGAACTTTTTGTAATTCCTGTTGATATTGGCTGTGTTGGCTCATGGTCAAATTTTGTGATGCAAAAATAAGGGTTCAGATTTATATTTTTATTTTGTTTTGCCTACAACTTCTGAAAAGAACCTCTTCTTCCTGGCAAAATGCAGCCAGGCAATATTCCCCTTAAAATAGCCATATAAGCGATTAGTCTTTGAAGCAGGAAATGGACTTCTTTTTCTATATAAAAACCACCATTTGATAAAGGCCAGGTGAGCCCGGACCACGGCAAGAAAATAACCTCCATCACCCGAAAGTAAACCCTTAAACGCCGAAGCGCCATCCAGCAAATAACGAACAGGTATGACCCAGATCTTTTTGGAAAGAGGCAGGTTCTTCGACAGCATGATCCGGTTATTGCGGAAATTGAGATAGGTCTTTTTAGAATTCCCCTTTGGCAGGGTTCCGCCACCTACATGGTAAACAACGGAAGCAGGGCAGGAGTAGATCTTATGACCTGCCAGTTGTAACCTCCAGCAGAGGTCAATTTCCTCCTGGTGAGCAAAAAAATATTCATCAAATCCTTCCATCTCGTGAAAGAGCCTGGCCCGGATGAACAGCGCCGCACCGCTAGCCCAAAATATAGGTTCGACCTGGTCGTATTGGCCATGATCTTCTTCCATCACATCAAAGATCCTTCCTTTGGCAAATGGATACCCGTACCTATCCATCCAGCCTCCAGCCGCGCCAGAGTATTCAAACCTTTTTTTATCCGCATATAAAAGAAGTTTGGGTTGACAGGCTGCAATGGAGCTATCCTTTTCCAATAAGTCTACCATCGGTTCCAGCCAGCGGGGCTGTGTCTCAGCATCCGAGTTTAACAGGGCATAATAATCCGCTTCTACCAGTTTCAATGCTTCATTATATCCCTTTGCAAAACCCATGTTCTGGTCGAACCGGATAAGTCGAATACGGGGATAGTTGCTTTCCATAAAAGCAATGGAATCGTCGTTCGAGCCGTTGTCAGCAACAATTACTTCATGATTGGAATAGGTAGCTGCGAGCACAGATGGCAGAAATTGTTGCAGGAATTTCTTCCCGTTCCAATTCAGGATTACAACAGCTACTTTAGGAGATGGCATAGTAAATTTGCCAAAATTACGGGAAGCCATTTTATCCTTATTATATTCGGAAAATGTTTCAACAAATTTTAAACTGGAGAACCGCCCTGGCCTTCGTTGCGATCATGATCGTGAGTGGTACGATCGTCTATTCCCAGTACCTGGCTCGCAAAATTGCAAGGCAGGAAAAAAAGAAAGTGGAGCAGTGGGTGGAAGCGAGCAAATCGCTGGCAAATCCATTTGTGACCGATGTGCGCCTTTCCTCTAAGATTATCATCGATAACAACGATATACCGATTATTGAAACAAATGAGCGGGACAGTATTACCAGTTATGTCAACATTGATTCGGTAAAGGTCCGGGACGATAAAGGCTATTTGACGGGAAAGCTCAGGAGTTTCAGGTCAATCAATACACCAATTATTTATACCGATCCCGGAGATTCCACCAAGTTTAATAAGTATTACTATGGCCATACTGCTCTATTAAATGAGGTCCGCTACTATCCATTGGTGCAACTTGTCATTGTCGGCCTGTTCATCCTGGTCACACTATTGGCTTTACGTGGCAACTATCGATCCGCCCAAAATCAGGTCTGGGCCGGCATGGCAAAGGAAACTGCTCACCAGTTGGGCACACCTGTTTCATCATTGGAAGGGTGGGTGGAAATGTTAAAGGAAAAAAACAGCGAAGAGCAGATCGTGAACGAGTTGTCTAAAGATGTAGACCGGTTGCGCCTGGTTTCCGACAGGTTTGGCAAGATTGGCAGCACTCCACAACTGGAAAAAACAGATCTCGTCAAGCAGATCAGCAATATGGTGGAGTATATCAGGAAGAGAGCACCGGGCAAGATCAGCTTTATCATCAACACACATGGTCAACAGCAAGTGAATGCCATGATATCGGCGCCACTGTTTGATTGGGTCATTGAAAATCTTTTGAAGAATGCTCTGGATGCCATGGAGGGCCGGGGCAGCATCACGATCGACATCAAAGACGAAAAGGATGCTGTCAATATCGATGTGACCGACACCGGCAAAGGCATTTCAATTCAAAATATCCGCAAGGTGTTCAGGCCGGGCTTTACTACCAAAAAAAGAGGGTGGGGGCTTGGCCTTAGTCTTTCCCGCCGGATCATCAATCAATACCACAAAGGAGAAATTTTTGTAAAGCATTCGGAGATTGGGAAAGGGACGACGTTTAGGATTGTATTGAGGAAAGGTTGATTGGTTGGATAGTTAATTGGTTTATTAGTTAACAGGTTAATTTGTTTGAGAGGCGGCATCGGATGCAGTAGGTTATTAAATCATCTAATCTCTTATATTTGCAGTCCATTTTTGAGTATGAAGTTCAATGTTTCGGTCAGAGCCCGGGTGGCGAAATTGGTAGACGCACCACTTTGAGGTGGTGGCGCCCGAAAGGGTGTGCTGGTTCGAATCCAGTCTCGGGCACGTTTATAGCTTTGTAAGTCTTGATTTACAAGGCTATTCTTTTTACTGTGTGCCAGACATTGACCCTTTTTTTGCTTTCTGCCACATTTTTTGACACTAGGGGCACACAGTATGACACACAATTCTGTTGGGCTCAACCCGGGACTTCACCTGCATAGGTTGAATGAACCCCCAATTTTTTGACATCCAGTTTGGCAGTTTTTATGTACAGAATACAAACTGATACATCTGCATTTGGAGTAAGAAAAAATGTTTTCTCTTACTTCTTTCCGCTTATCTACGCTTTCAAAAAAGAAAAGAAGCTCTTGTCTAAACAAAAAAGAGCCAGGCAATTATAGAGAAACAAGCGATCGGAAGCACATATATCCCTTCATATAAGTTCAAAACCAACTTTCTTGAATATTATGAGGAATATCTAAATCAAAATAAACGCAAAGGCAACCGTCATCTTTCTAATAGCTTAAAACAATTTAAACTGTTTATCAAAAATGATTGTATTGCCCCATTAGACATTACTGAAAACTTTTGGAAGCGGTTCCGTCAATATCTTTTAGATAAGTTTACTGGCGAAACTCCCGGTGGTTATTAAATTGCTCTTCACTACATCCTGTGCCTCGCTTTTTGATCCAAGACTTATTAATGCTGGTTAATTTTTAGGCTCGTGGACTACAATCACATTCATTTCTTTTCTCCTTTCACCAGTTTCATAAAACTTTCATTATTTCAAACCTGCCTTTATTCCTTTTGGCAAAACGTCAACGTCACAAATAGAAAAGAAATAGAAATACAAAAGCAGAGTTCTTTTTAAACCCCGCTTTTGTAAAAATCCTATTTAATCTTTTATACAGCGGCACGCATGGCCATTGGAGCGAAATGTTTCGCTTTGCGTTGTAGCTGTCGTAGTGATAGCTGTTCTTTTTGCCCTGTAATCAAATGTAGTTCCTATAGTTGAAGTCCAGTAAAGGCCATTTGTAGCTGACTGGTAAATACCGTCATCATCTCCTGCATGTAACCCGGTAAGTGTAATTTTCAGCTTGGTATATGCCGATGGTAAGTTACCCAGATTCTCTGCTGCCCATTCCGTAGCTGTCGCAATCCGCCAGCCTGCAGGGCATGGGTTATTGATGCCATTCACTCCCTGCCATAAATTATCATTCTTAGGTTCCCGCCAATCACTGTTGTATTCAGGAGACAGAATAAACTTTGAATGGCCCGGATTATCAGTAGAGGATAAGTCATATGGTCCAGGGTATGGAGTGGTGCCTACATTCACAGCAGACATATTTGCATCAGCTGGTCCAGTACGGTTGATTAGTTGATGCCCGTCAGCTAAACGCCCCCATTGAAATAAATCTCCATAGTTTGCATAATCATTATATGCCGATGGAGCATTGGGAGCTCCGAGATTTCTGTCAAGCCATTTTCTTCCTGTGGCTGCGCTGTTTATAATTCCATAAGTAACTGTTTGGCCATTATAAGTGAATGTTACGGTAGTGGCTTCTCCCACGGCTCCTACAAAACCGGATTTTACTTCGGCACCTGTTGTTGTGCCTGTTGCCGCTTTGGGTGTTATGCCTGCACGGATATATTTTCCCTGTTGCGCTGCCTGTATGATAAAAGTCAATGAGGTGGCTCCTGCAATCGCTGTTTCTCCCGCGCCTGCCCCATCGTTGGCCACATACCATTGTATGATGGTTCCGCTTTCTGCATTATTTTCCGCATCAGCATAGGTGTAACTTACAGTAAGTGTTTTATTGACCTCGGCTGTTCCTGTTATCATCACATTTGTAGCCGTTGGCGGGGCATTACCGGTTGTAAAATCAACCACCTGTCCATAGCCAATACCAACGCTGTTGGTGGCATAGGCACGAACATGATAAACAGCTCCGGAGCTGAGGTTGTTCATCATAGACTGAAACTCGTCAGCCGAAGTAGTTTCAACTGTCTTGTCATCGGCAATGGTAGGCTGTGCAACTGTTTTACTAAATACTAAACCCCTTGCTGTAATATCAGCACCACCATTATTGGTGATCTTACCGCCCCCTTTTGCAGATGTTGGAGTAATATCAGTAACTGCAGAAGTGGTTATAGATGGCACTGTCTTAGGTTTATCTTTTTTGCAGCTAATAGCAAGAAAACCTATAACGGCTACCAGCATGCTTGCATATTTCATTGTCTTTCTCATTTGATTTTATTTTGATTGAATTAATATTTAAAGTTTTTTATCCGTTGCAGCATCGGTAATCACCAGCACATTAACCTCCCGTTCTTCAAGCTTAAAATGCATTTTGTATTTTGCTAACAACGCGTCAAGTTTCCGGTAGTCGTTCGCGATTTCTTTGAAATTATCAATGGTGATTCCTTTAAAGATCAAATCCAGGCCCCCTTTAAAGCCGGTTTCATCAATAAGGGGATAGCTGTCAGCTTTATAATAACCACTGGTGTATTCGAGGAGGTAACCAAAAAAATTACTAACCGGTACATCCCGCATGTAATAAAAATCACTATCTCTATTATACCCATATGTCGGTCTTCCTTCCAGGTTGTTGTTGCTTAATAAAGTTGTATCCTCGGCAGTAAGTACCAGGCATTGCTTCTTTACCTTTTCCCATTTAAATTCCAAATCAAAATATCTCTGCAAATCCTCCCGCATCATCTTTTTCAATTGATCCATTGTGCGGGGTTGATAAGAAATCAATTGATAAGTGTAAAGACTATCAGTAAGTAAAAGTCCGTCAGCGCTGACTCCGTTTAGCCTGCCGGGATCTTTTACCCGGAGTTCAATCCGGGTCTGTGGAAGCCGGGTATATTCGCCAATCCAACCTGCAAGTTCAGGATGAGGGCCATCGCAATATGCATACTGGACAAGGCCCAAAAGGCTATGATTCCTAATAGCCATTACATAGCCGGATGAGTTAAGATAAGAAGTGCTGGATGCATTGGCAGACATGGTTGCTCCAGATCTTAATTTTTCTGAATACCGGGAAACGGTAGAATACCAGAGCATCTGTTCTCCGGATCCCCCATTTCCATCCAGAAAGAATGGCTTCTTTGAATCCACCAATGTAGTGTTTACCGTCAGGCTTTTTATATCCTGCTTGTTCAATACTTTTTCGATATTGGCCTCATTAAAATCTTCCCCCGAAGTGGTAGCCCGGTATTTGCCGTCAGCATCAATCCATACAACGGTAGGATAGCCTGATGGAGGCAAAATTTTGTACAATATGGTATCGCCCGTAACTGAGGGAATTGAATAAGGTTCCTTGCTACCCTTGTTTCTTCTTGCAATAAAGTTCTCAACGCTCACCTGATTATCTATATGATCAACCGACATGATCTGGATCTTATCGCCGTATTTTTTTTGAAGTTGCATGAGCTTAGGCCAGGATGCAATGCAGGGCCCGCAACCCGTAAACCAGTAATCAAGGATTAGCCATTTGCCTTTAAAATCAGATATTCTGGCTTCAGGCTTCGAATAGTTTACCAGGTTCATTAGCGGGAAGTCGCCTGGAACATTGTCACCGATGCCAATACGGGTAATTTTGGACTGTGCGTTTGAAATCAAGGATGAACCAATCACCATTGTTAAAAGGAATAATTTGTTTATTCTCATAAAAGATTTTTTAGTCTGCATTGTTTATTTTTTAGTATCCGGCATTTTGCGGCAACAAGTTTCTATTCTTATCGAGCTCTGTCTGAGGAATTGGATATAATACATCTGTCGGTTGCCAGCCTGGTTTTACCGGACCTAGCACCGGGGTTGCTTTGTTCATTCGTTTCAGATCAAACCACCTGTGACCCCATTCGGTAAAAAGTTCAACCCGTCTTTCCCGGAGGATGGCGTCTAAAAAATCTGCCTGGGTAAGTGCTGAAGTGTTATTCAATCCGGCCCTGTTTCTTACAACATTCAGATCAGATGCCGCGCTGCCGGCACCAGTAAGTTTGTTCAAATTCGTTCTTGCTTCTGCACGGATCAAAAACTGCTCCGCCAGGCGGAATACCATATTGTACTCGGTTAGAGGTTGTCCTGAAACTGCTTTATACTTGTAAGGATAATATGTAGTAACAGTTCCAGTGCCATTTGTCCAGCTTTTGACCCAGCTATTTTTGCGGTTATCATTTGCTTCAAAAGAGTTCAATAACCCATTGGTTAAGGTCAAAGCTCCCTGGCCTGATGTTATGTACTTTTCTTCCCATGTATTAAGACCCGGATTCACCGGCATTAATTGCCAGATAGCTTCTTTGCTGCCGGCAATGAATACCTTGTTCAGATCAGCCTCCAGTTGATATTTTGAATCAGCAATTGATGCTGATGCTTCTATTTCCGCTTTTGACCAATCACCGGTGTACAAGTAAACTCTGGCCAACAACGCTGTTGCAGCCCCACGATTTGGCCGCACCCTTCCGGATGTTATATAGTTATCAGGAAGGTTGGTCTGAGCTTCCAGCAGATCTTCGATAATTTTATTGTACACCTCGGCCTGTGAAATTTTTGAGGCAACCTCATTTAAGCGATAGTCAGATGAAGTGATATAGGGAATAGCTCCGAATAAGTTCGTCAGCTGAAAATGACAAAAAGCTCGTATAAATTTTGCTTCTCCCAGGAGCTGCATTTTAACCGCTTCGGATACCCCGGTTGATCTGGAAAGACCTTCAATTGCAGAATTGGCATACCATATATAACGATATCCGGGTTCCCAGAAAGAACTCAGCAAGCCTGAATTGGTGGATAGCAGTGTATTATTTTCAAACTGGCTCTGCTCGGGAGTAGTAGTTAACAACTTCAGTTCATCAGCCGATAGCGCGGGATAAAAACCCATATCAAGGCCTGCAAATGCTTCGACACTCATCATCTTACTATATATACCTACAATAGCTGATGTTGCTGAACGGTCATCGGTAAAAACAGTTTCACTAACGACTTCCGAAACGGGAGGATTAATATCCACAAATTTTTTACAGCTGGAAATGCAAACGGCAAAAGCTAATAAAAACAAGCCTCCCTGCAACCTGGCCAGTGAATTCAAACGGGATGCAATGAATCCAAACCTTATATTCTTAAAATACTTGATCATAATAACAAGTTTTTAAATCTTAAAATGAAATTTGAATACCCATTGTTATTGTCCTGAGCGGGGGAAGCCTATAGCTGTACTGTGATTCAGGATCAAGGCCCACGTAATCAGTCAGGGTAATCAAATTCTGGCCTTGAATAAATACATCAGCCTTTTTCATCTTTGCCTTATTGATCCACTTAACAGGTAGCTGATAGGATAATTGAACATTCCTTAATTTGATATAAGAAGCATCTGTCAAATTGCGATCACTTCTACTAAGATTTATATAATTAGAAAGTCCGCCATTACCAAACTTTTGAATGTCTGTTACATGCCCCGGATATTGCCATCGGTCCATTACAAGAGCAGGCTGATTTGATAAATAACCCAGGTATCCGGGCGGACTGGAAAAACTCGAAAAATAATCAACCCCGGTTTGCTTAACTGCCTGTATTAGAAAATTAAGTTCAACTCCTTTATAACTTATGCTATTATTCATTCCCAAATAGTAATCCACTCCGTTATTTTCAATAACCTGTAGATCTTCGTCCGTGATGGCGCCATCATGGTTCAGATCTTCAAACGTGTATAAACCTGTTATATAATCTACCCCGGTATATTTAAAGCCCCGGACGATACTTAATGGCTCACCAACTACAAGATTTCGATAAGAAGAATTTTCAATGTTTGGAAACGCGATCAGCTTGTTTCGGGGAATAGAAAGGCTAAAGTCAGTGAGCCAGGAAACAGCCCCCTTCAAATTCTCAGTCTTCAATTCAAACTCCCAGCCGGTGTTCTGCACTGTTGCCGGCAAATTGCGCTGAACAGATGCCTGTCCTGTGATCACCGGCAATGCATAGCCCACCAATTGATTGGAGGAGCGGTTTTTGTAATAGCTCACTTCCAAATTGATGCGATTTAAAAACTTTAATTCAATTCCTGCCTCCAGCTTCTTATTCGTTTCCCAACCATATTCGGCGTTAGCTAATCGTGTAGGCACTAACCCAGTGATCCCCTGGTAGGGATTTGTGGTTGGACTATATGAATCCAGGTATTGATAATTTCCAATATTGTCGCTTCCGGTTATACCGTAGCTTGCTCTTATTTTACCGAAGCTGAGAAAGCGGAGATTTTTAAAAAGTTTTTCTTCGGAAAATATCCAGGCTGCACCTGCTGCGCCAAAATTCCCAAATTTATTTTCCGGACCAAAACGGCTCGATCCATCCCTGCGGGCTGTTAGATTCAGGACATATTTATCATGTAAATTGTAGTTGACTCTTCCAAACACGGCCATATAACGATATTGATAAGCATTGGCCAGGGAAATTCTGACGTTGGGTGCAGCTCCGATATTTTCCAGCAGGGCATCACTGGTGTACCCGGTAGCTGACTTAACTTCGCTATTACTTTTTGTATCCTGGAAGGATGTGCCTGCTAACAAGATGATCTTCCCCTTTCCAAGAGAACGGGTATATTCCAATTGCGGTTCAATGATCCAGGTTTTTACCTTTGCGTTTCCGAATACACTGCCTACCTGGAAATTTGCCAGTAGATCAGGCCGGATAGACGAAAAAGGTGTGGTAGCCAATTGCTCCAGGTCCCGTTTATTATACCCAAAATTCGATCTGACATGTAAACCGGGAATGACTTCATAATCAAGACCCACATTCGTAATAAGATTTTCTCCCGTAGCCCGGTATTTCGGATTTAAATAGGTTGCCATTGGATTTAACCACGTATTGTTTTCCCAATTTATATTCCCATTTTGATCGAATAAAGCCGGCGCACCCGGAGATAAGTGAATGGCCTCGTCGGTGAGGTCGAGTTTGGGCAAGTGATTATCATCTATTGTATAGTTGGCCGAAAATGAAAATGAAAACCTGTCATTTTCTGATCTATGGTTGAGGCTAAAAAGACCTGATCCTTTCTGATAGCCAAAATCTCCTGGGAAAACTGATCCTAGTTTTAAATAACTTCCGCTGAATAAATAACGGGTTTTAGAAGATCCCCCTGAAAGTGCAATACGGGCATTAGTTGTTTTGGCTGTTCGCCCCATAAGCTCTTTCTGCCAGTCTGTGTATCGCGTGGTATCCCAAAGAAATACATCCGGCGCCTTGCTATAATCAGCAGGGGATAAAGGCCAGAGATTGCTGTTCTTTAACGCTTCTTTTTTCATTTCAAGGTTTTGTTCCCTGCTTAAAAGGTCCATGAAATGTGGCACCTGGCTAAAGCCTGTTGAAAAATTGATGCCTATTGATGTTTTACCTGAATTACCTTTTTTTGTTGTGATCAATACCACACCATTGGCGCCACGGGATCCATAAATAGCGGTAGCATCGGCGTCTTTCAGTACTTCGATACTTTCAATATCCGAAGGGCTTATACTATTAATAGGGCTGACATAATTTTGCTGAATACCGCCAAAGCCTGTCCCAAAACTTTCGGAAGAAAAGGGCACACCGTCCACGATAAAGAGCGGGTTGCTTCCACTAGACGGATTAATGCTATTTCTACCTCTTATCTGGATCGAGATCAGTCCACCCGGCAGCCCCGTAGACTCCTGGATAAATACTCCCGGCATTCTCCCCTGCATTGCCTGGAGCGGGTTGCTTACGGGTTGCATTTCGATTTCTTTTGAAGTGATCGTGCTGATATTCCCGGGATTCAATCTTTGTTTGGTTTCCCAGTAATTTGTTTTTACAACAACTTCTTCTCCCGAACCAATTTTGATCTTCACACTGATCAGCAGGTCGGGTTTACCTTCCAATTTTATTTCTCTTGTTTCAATGGTTACACTGGTAATTATCAGCGTCGCCTTCTCGTCAACATTTTTCAATTCAAATTCACCGTTCTCATTTGTACTTGTCGCAATGGTTGTTCCCTTTATGGTCACAGTTGCTATCACCGGTTCGCCATTTTCATTCACAACTTTTCCATGAACATCAATTTGTGGTGGTTCAGTGGTAATGTTTAATGTAGGCAGGTTAGTCTTTTTTATAACGACAATCTTACCAGTAATTGTAAAAGTCAGCGGTTGGTTTTTTACACAAAGCCTCAGCACTTCATCCAGGTCAACGTCCTTTACTTCAATGTTAACTTTGCCGGTATTAACCAGGTCATCATTAAAATACACAAAGGCGTAGCCGCTTTGTTTCTGTATTTCTCTAAATACATTTTCAAGTGGAGCGTCTTTCACGGATAAGGTGATCCGTTGACTTAAGCCTTTGGCGCTTGCCGCAAGGCAAGCCGAGAGTAATATGATTGCGGTTAATTTCATGATCCGCAACGTTTTTATTATAGCCTCATGGTAAGGCTCTTTTACGAAAGTTAAATCCATAACTTTGTTTAGTTTGGGTTATACAAATAACCACTCTTTAGCGAGATTTTGTTATAATTGGGTTAACCCAAGCATCCGGCCAGGAGTGCTTCAACCACTTCTGGCTTTTTGTATGAGTTAACGATAAGAGCTATCGTTTTTAACAGGCGCTCTAATAATAAATCCTCTTCCTAATTATTACGGCATTACAGTCACCGTTCTTCCGTCAATCTTGAACTTTACATTTCCTGTCGCCTCCATAATCTTCAGAATATTTACCATCGTTATAGTTCTTGGCACACCAAGTAGGCTCACTCTTTTTGTTATGTGTTTCTCATAGACTATATCAACATCATACCAACGGGCTAATTGTCGCATTACTGATTCAACTGTAACATTGTCGCTCTGGAAATATCCAGTCTTCCATGCCATTACTTCATCAAGGTTTACGTTCTTATTTAAACTCAAGTTATCATTTTGGAAGATAGCTTGTTGCCCTGGTTGCATTGTTACACTCTTATCGTTCTTACCAACTTTAATCAATCCCGCAATTAATGTTGTTTTGACTACTTCTTCATCATCGTAAGCATTTACATTAAATTCTGTTCCAAGATCATTGATTTCAATTCCATTCGCAATAACCTTGAAAGGCACTTTAGCATTATGTATTACGTCGAACCATACCTGGCCTGTTATCTCAACTACACGTTCCCTTCCTGTAAATGATGTTGGAAAGCGAATAGAAGATGCCGCATCCAGCCAAACCCTACTGCCATCAGCTAATACTAAATTCGGGTATTGTCTTCCTCTCGGAGTTGTGATCGTGTTATACACAACCTCTTTGGTTGTTTGCTGCTGATTGTACGAAAGCCGATCACCTTGTTTTATGATATTGCTATTGCCCTGCTCTGCCAGCATTCCGTTTTGTAAGCTATCAAGAATAACTTGCTGTCCATTATCCAGGGTTAGTATTGCACCACTTTTACCAGGCTGCACATCGTTCTTAAATCGTTTTTCCTGCGTTTCTACAATTTCAGTTTCTTGTTTATTATTGAATAAATTAATCGCAATATAGATACCAGTACCAATGATCAAAATAACAGAGGCTGCAACAGCTATGCGGCGAAGCCACCATTTCATTGTTACTGTCCTTGTCGGTTTACGCCTCGGTTGCCGCAATATATTTTCAACTATATCTTTCCATTCCTGTTCATCAAATGTTTCGACTGTTGAAATATTTTCAATTAACGGAGTAAGGGCCTCCTGCCAGTCATCAATCGGAAAGGTTTGTGCAGCCTCAGAAAGTTGTTCATATTCTGACGGGCTAAGAATTCCTTCCATATATTTGGCAAACAGGTTTCTTAATTCTGAATGTTCCACTTTGGAAAATTTATCGGTTTGATGATATTAGATTAACCCTGAATTAGTCTTTTTAATAAGAGAAGAATTCTGGACGGAAGTCCCAATCGTTTTCAAAATAAATTTTCAGTTCTTCATTAAAATGGACATCAAAAAGAATAGGGGTATATAAAGTAAATGATTTTCACGGAGAAATTGTTGTATTGACTTGAGTGATAAACTTAGGTGGTTGCGAACTGTTTTTTCAGCCAGTCCCAATTTGTTGGCGATTTCAGTGCGGCTAAGTCCCTGTTCCCGGCTCAGTCGGAAGACTTGCTGTTGCTGCGGAGGCAGTTGTTTTACGGCCGTGTCTATTATTTCCTGCACTTCTTTCAAACGCAGCATACCATGCGAATCTCTTTCATCAACTGGCTCGGTATCTGGCATGGCAGCAACTAACTTGCGCTGCAAATCTTCTTTTCTAAAATGCGCTATCGCTACATTCGATGCTATCCTATAAATATATGTGGAAGGCTTTTCAACAGCTGCAAGTGAATCCCGATAAAGCCAGATGTTGAGAAAGGTTTCTTGAACTAACTCCCTTGCAAGCGAAGTCTCCTTTGTCATTTTCAAAAAAAATGCTTTCAGCTTTGGCGTATAGTTTTCAAATAGCTGACGAAAGGCAAGTTCATCGCCTTCAGCTACTAACCGGAGCAGTTCCTTTTCATTATGGGCTGCGTTGGTGGGCAATTCAGAACCAATTGAGCATCAATATACAATTAAATAGATTTCTTATAATGCAGTACTCCCACCATCCGGAATTTTTTCTTTGTTTTGAGGGCACAGGTGGCGTATTTTCTCCATTTGTTCTTGAGCTTAATGATAGTTTCACCAAAATGTATGAATACAAATTGAGGATTCAAGTCACGCTAATTTCTTGTCATTAATTCACTTCTTCTTATTTCCTTAAAATCTTCTCCATTGCCTTTCCTTTTGCCAGTTCATCAACCAGCTTATCCAAGTAACGCATCTTTTGAACGACCTTGTCTTCGATTTCTTCCACACGATAACCGCAAATTACACCCGTAATTTTTGAAACATTCGGATTAAGTGCAGGTGCCTGGGCGAAAAATGTTTCAAAATCATTTTTCTGGTCAATTTGTTTTTGCAATGTTTGTTTGTTGTAGCCCGTTAGCCAAAAAATAATAGTGTCAACTTCTTCTTTTGTGCGTCCTTTTCTCTCTGCTTTTTTTATGTACAATGGGTAGACAGTGGCGAAAACCAGTCTATATACTCTATTCTTGTCCATTTTAATTGCTATTGAATGTCAAAATTAATTTATCATGGTTGACTACAAATTAGAACCCCAATGGCTCCGACAACGCCCCGGCGTTCTGCTGCTGCCTTTGGTAAAGATAGAATGCTGAAGATTTATTTCAAAGCCAGGTTGTGTTCATTCGGCGTGGACCTTGCGTCGCCATAGCTACGAGAAGGAGCAGCAGGCAGGTTCATTTTTTTTCCGGCTCATAGTAAAGAAATACTGCCCCACAACCAAATGTTTTTGTTTTTAGGAGTTTAAGGTTAACTCTATCCCTGATGTTCTTAAATAATGGTAAGCCGCTTCCTAAAACGGTGGGCTGAACACCGAGCTGGTATTCATCAATTAGATCTAGCTGCGTTAAGGCTGCTATTAAGCTCGGGCTGCCAACTAAAATATTTTTACTCCTGCCATTGCCGGATTTCTTGAGTTCCAAAATTTCTTCTTTAATGACTTCCTTTTTCAATTTAGTGTTTTTCCAGGTCACATTTTTCAGTGTGTGGGAATAAACAATTTTTGAAATATTGTCTATTAATACAGCAAATTCATCCATTGGCTTGTTACCAGTGGGATTTTTTACGACAGTTGGCCAATAACTTTCCATAAGTTGATATGTTACCCTGCCGTATATAAGGGTATCCGCATTACTTAATAGCTCATTGTAATGTTGATGTATTTCGTCATCGGCAATCATTGCTGTATGATCGCAAAACCCATCCAGCGTCATATTCATCGCTGCAATTAGTTTTCCCATATTTTCTTTGCTGAATTATCTTTTAGTCCCAGGTTAGCCCGCTGCCAGGCATTATGCATCTGGAATTTCGGGCTCCACTAATTTAGCTAACTTTTCTAATGATTCCTGCCAACCTAAGTAACACATTTCTGCGGGAATGGCGGAAGGAATATTTTCCTGTAAAATTTTTATTTCTGTGCCCACCAAAACTTTTTTTAGCTCGACCGATGTGATCATTTCACCTGGAAGGTTAGGATCGTCAAACTTATCCGTGTATTTTAAAAATGAATTGGGTTTAACCTCGAGGTATTTTCCCCCAAATGAATGGCCATTACCGGTAGAAAAGTTGTGAAATGACATCCTAAAGGTTCCTTCTACCTTAACATTCATTTCGTGCACAGTACAGAGGAAACCATAGGGGGGCAACCAGGATGCAATTGCATTTGCCTGGGTAAATGCCCGGTAGACTTTTTCAGGAGAGGCTTTAAGAACCCTGTGAAGTGAAACAGCGTTGTTAGACATAACATAATATTTAAATGGTTTTCGAATTTAGATTTGATAGCGTTGATGGAAACAGGTACGGGCGACCGGTCTTAAGCTCCAACAGTGCCTGTCCTGACTTTTCCAGCTCGCTTATAATTGGCAATAATTACTCCAGTTGGTGTTACAGCGCTCTCTATTAATGTAAATGTTGCCGGGATCGCGCTATTGTCAAACAGCTTTTTTCCTTTACCAAGAGTCAGCGGATGAATTTTGAGCCAGAGTTCGTCCACTAAATCATTCTTAAGCAGGAACTGAGTAAGCTTACTACTGCCCCAAACTTTGATGTCAGAACCTTTTGATTTTTTGAGCTTTTTGATATCCGCCAGAGTTTTAAGTAAAATTGAGTTTTTCCAACCGATCGGATTTGACTTTTTCATGGTCTTTGACATGACATATTTTGTGACATCATTGATACCTGGCCAGTTGTCTGCATGTTCAGGCCAATAGGAGGCAAAAATCTCAAATGTTTTTCTGCCCAGAAGAATGTCTGTAGGTGCCATGTGTTTTTGCATGATCTTATTATAAGCCTCGTCGTTATAAGGCGCAAGCCACCCGCCAAATTTGAAGCCACCGGAGCGGTCTTCGTCAGGTGCACCCGGTGCTTGCATGACTCCATCCAGAGTTATAAAACTTAAGACAATTATTTTTCTCATTTTATTTTACCTCCAGTTATAAGTTGATTTTTTAAAAGCTTGTTCTTTTTTATCGTATCGTTTCATCGTTAGACAAATCTCGGCGAAAAAATCATACCACGAGATGTGTGTATGCGACAATCAAAGGGGCTAAATGCGACAGTTGATTAGCGATCGGGACGACCAGAATATAACTGTTCACATCTGCGGGATTCTTCAACCGACCGCGCCGGGATGTGTAGCAGGTTCCTTGAAAGTGGCCTTGTAAGTCATATACAAATTGAGATTCTGTGCGCCACCTGTAAGAAGAAATGAACTGAGTCCGCTTGTCCATCTCTGATATTGGCATATAATTCCCGTTTTCGATTATTGTCGTCATTCCATCGCTATTATGTATACTGCTCGAATATATTTTTTTGATATCACAACCATTTTGTGTTGTATGATTATTATTGTCTTTATCACAGCTGCTAAAAACAGCAGCAACAGGCAAAACTCAAGACATTTTTCATCAAAATACTTTTTTCTTTGGCAATGTCAGTATTAAACACGTTGTACAAGGTTGGATACAACACTACCATGTGCTTCTGCTCCCACCTTTATAGGGACATTACGGGGTTTTTTTTATACAAAAATCCCCTGAAATGCCCGCCAGCACTGGTGTCCAGCTTAGTTGCCTTCTTTTATGTGTATGCATAATTTTCTACAAAGCGAGGTTCTTAATGGCGTTGTTGAGCAAATTAGAACACTTGATCTTGCTTAGCTCAATGTGGATATCGTTAGCGCAATTCACAACACTGTCATAGATAATTAATAGCAGGATAATCGCGGGCAACAATTACAAATACAAATGAAGTAGATGTCGTTAAATCATTTTGTATCAATAGTCAATTCAATTGTGTATTAAAATGATTCAGCGCGGCATGCCAATTGACTTATGTTGATTGTTTGCGGGCATTGTAAGAGAAAAGCAGGACGCAAACAAATTTTGTTAACCCTACGAAAACATTTTATGAACCCTACGAAAACCCGCAACTCAAGTTTGCTAGGCCTCTTGATAGCAAGTGTAGTCTTTATCACTGGTTGCAAAAAAGACATCTTATCAGCGAACCGGAATTCCTTAACGTCAGAATCTAATGGGAGCGACAAACCGGGCAGTGCCTCAGCACAGGCTGCTGCGGCATACGAGGGATTTGGCGCCGGTGCTGTAGGAGGCTCAGGCAGTTCTACGGTGTATCATGTAACAAATCTGAATTCATCAGGCGCGGGTTCCCTCGCAAATGGAATTGGCTCCAACCGCACGATTATTTTTGATGTCTCAGGGACAATTACAGGAAGATTTGATCTGGCAAGTATTTCTTATTTGACGATCGACGGCACCGGGCAGGACATCACCATAGATAATAATAACAATGGTGACGGTATCAGTTTAGACGGCCCCAACACACATCACATTATTTTAAAAGGGCTCACGGTAACAAACGCCGGCGGTGATGGTATCAATGTCGTTAGTGGTGCTCACGATATCATGATCACCAACTGTTCTTCTTACGGTAACAGGGATGGTAATATAGATATCGCCGGAGATAACAGCGGCGTCACAAAGAATGTAACTGTGCAATGGTGTATCCTTGGCACCGGTGTTTCAGGTTCTGACTATTCAGGCGATATGCTGATCACCGGCCAAAATGTAACGGCTCACCATAACTTATTTGTACCTGCAGGTCCGAATGTGGTGGGCGAACGTTGCCCACTGGTTCATTGTAACTATTCGCCTGTGGGAAGTCCTAATGCCGATTTCCGTAACAATGTGATCTGGAAATTTGGAAGAGACAATGCTACAGGTTCGGGTTATGGTACAGATGTAGCCTATTCGGCAACGGCAAACGTTGTTAATAATTACTATTATTCGCCCTCTGATGGTGGCAATGCAGTTGTAACTAATGGTAGCTATGGCAGCACTCCCAAAGGCAACGCATATGTTGCAGGAAACGTTAGCGGAAACAGTGGAGTTAATCCTAACAGCCAGAACAATCACGCTGAATATGCAATCGCTTCTCAGTACGCGGTTTCTATACAGGATGCATGTACAGCTGCACAGTTAGTGCTTTCACAGGCAGGACCAAGGCCTCTTAATTCAGCTAACCAAAAAATGGTTAGCGATGTTAAGATGACAGGTTGCAGTTCTACACCTCCGCCCAATCAAAACCCGACAGCGAATGCAGGCGCAGACCAGACAACCACATCTACTTCTGTTACTCTTAACGGTAGCGGATCGGATCCTGATGGCTCTATTGCTTCTTATGCCTGGAGCAAGGTTTCCGGATCAGGGGGAACGATTACATCACCCAGCTCCGCATCAACTACGGTTACAGGTTTGTCGGCAGGTACATATACATTCAGGCTTACTGTCACGGATGATAAAGGCGCGACGGCTTCAGATGATGTTAACGTTACCGTGAACAGTTCACCGCCGCCCCCTAACCAGCCGCCTACAGTAAATGCAGGTGCAGACGTGACAACCACGGCTACTTCAGTTACCCTTAATGGTAGCGCATCTGATCCCGATGGCTCCATTATTTCTTATGCCTGGAGCAAGATTTCCGGATCCGGTGGAACGATTGGGTCACCTAACTCAGCATCAACTACCATTACCGGGTTGTCGGCTGGTACATATACATTTAGGCTTACTGTCACGGATGATAAAGGTGCAACAGCTTCAGATGATGTTATCGTTACGGTGAACAGTGTACCGCCACCGCCCAACCAGCCGCCGACTGCTAATGCGGGCCCGGACCAGACAATCAACTTCCCTGTTTTGCGGTCGGCTACGCTTTCAGGTAGTGGTTCAGATCCCGACGGCAGCATCGTATCTTATTCATGGAGTAAAGTTTCAGGAATAGGTGGAAATATTACATCACCAAATTCTGCGTCGACAACTGTTACTGGTTTGGTTGTCGGTACATACATATTCAGGCTGACAGTCACAGATGATAAAGGAGCAACAGATACAGATGATGTAACGATCACGGTAAGAGCCGGCTTATAGAAGAGCCGAGAAGAGAGCGAGAGCGAAGGGCAAGAACCGTGGAAACACCGCTCTTCGCTCTCTTTCTCCGCTCTCGCTCTGCTTCATCGCGGGCGACCGAAAAACAGGACATAACCGTCGGCATCCTTGAGCTCGAAACCGCGCAAACCATCATCTCCGTTCTCGCTGTCTTTGATCGATCTAAAAAATTCTACATCACGCGACGAGAATTCTGCCGCCAATTCATCAGGATCTGGAACATAGAGGTAGGCATCCCAGCGGGCAATGCCCTGTTTGATATCTCGTGTGTAGTTCGGCACCGGATCCACACCAATATCCTTTAGAATGATCATTGCTGCGCCTCGTTTGACAATGCCGAAGAAGATGTCGTCGTCGGTGGGTCCCTGGAACGTGATATCAAACCCCAGTCGATCGCGATAAAACGCAAGCGCCGCGGGAACATTCCTTACGATGAAGAATGGCGCAATGCCGGAAATCTCTGTTTTAGTCATATAAGTTTCCCGTTTTGAATTGTCAGTTTAAAATACTAAACCATAGCTAATATAACCGCCGGGAACAATATTACTCCTGATTCGTTTGAACTTGCTGCTTACACTCTAATTTACGATATGATATCTCTAAACGCGAAATTTTTTCAGCGTTGTAAGTAAACGAGCAAAAGGAAGTACAAGGAAATAAAGCGAGAAGAAGGAGCGGAGGAACAGAGCGGGAGCGAGGGCATCCGCTCTCGCTCTTCGCTCTCTTTCTTATTCATTTGCTGGTACCGGGAACTGCACCCACACATCGTCCCCCGGACGGTCAATTGGTAATGTGTTCAGCCGGTTGTATCGGCGCATATCGATCCAGCGATGTCCCTCCCCATACAATGAATATCTTCTTTGCTTTAGCATTTCATCAATGATCGCAGCCTGTGATGCACTGGCAAAAGGTAAAAGATTGTATGCTGCCCGGATCTTATTGATTGCAATGACCGCATCCGCCAGGTTCGCTCCGCCTAATTGTGCTTTTGCTTCGGCATAGATCAGTATCAGCTCTTCATTGCGTATCAGGGGAATCGGGTCGATATTGGTTTTATAGACAAAGAAATCATAGTTGCTCGTCAAACCATCCTGCGTTGTAGAAGAAGTTCTTGCCGGTGTCTTACTGAGACGGGTATCGCCGGCTTCAGCCTGGGTAATGAATAAAGGTTGAGCCACCCTGGTTTCACCGTTGGAGTTTTGTGGAAAGAACATTGGGTTCAACTGGTCGCCACCTGCGGATGAAAACAGGTAGTAGGCCCCTGTATTAAAGCTGCCATTGAGATTAAAGAATGAATTGTTCAATGCAGTGAGCGCCCCGGCCCAATCACTCCGGTAAACGGCTACCCTTGCTGCCAGGGCCCTGTTGAACCTGGCAAATTCATCGCCTGTATTACCAAATAGAGTACTGTTAAACGGGAAGCTGATAGAAGCATTGGCGGTAAGAACTGTATAGGCAGTGTTCAACATGCTGGCTATTGAATCCAACGACTGCTGCCTGGTTAAAAAAGGACCCAGTGCATTGGGATTAGCCACATCGATCCTGATCCCGTTATCATACTCGAGATTAAGCACCATCAGCAGCTCATGCGCTTTTATAGTGTTGGCATAAGCTTTACCCACCAGGCGCTTTGCAGGAGTAACCCCGGCGGCAGTCGTATTAGTGAGACCGGCTATGAGGATGTTCAGGTTTTTGATCACACGATACCTGGCTGCAAAGGGATTAGTAATATAAAATGTATTATTATCCAACGTGGCTGTGCCTTTTCCAAGCAGATCGGAGGTAAACCGCGGATCAGAAGTGGAGAACCGGTAAAACTCCCGGCCGATCACACCACAATCATCGAGATAGAAATTGATATTGTCCCGCATACCTGATTCAACACCGGTCACCACGTTTTGAATTTCTCCGAGCGTCGGATTGGTCGATATGGCAACAACCCCAGGGTTATTGGGATCGGCGATCGGCTCTATCCGGCAGGAAGAAGAAATCAGGAAGAGCAGGGCGGGGGTAAGAATGAACCGGTATATATTTTTATGATAATTCATATTATTTTATTTGCGGTTGACGAATCGGTTTTTAGAAAAGAATGACCAAATCAAAGTTGAAGCTCTTAGCCGAAGGGAACGGTGTTACTTCCACGTTACTGGAAATTGCATTCGTTCCGAAATTGCTTACTTCGGGATCATAACTGTTATACTTAAAGAAATTGATCAGGTTACGCCCAGAGAAGCCAACTTTTACATCCGCCATGTTTTTAAACCATGTTTTGGGCAGATGATAGCTCAACCCGATTTCACGGAACCTGAAATAACCGGCATCCTGGATCATTGGCTTAGCCGTTGTTCCCAAGGCATTCAGGCGATAAGGACCATTGGCCAGTACCCCGCTCGGGTCAGCCGTCTTATCATCATAATCCGGGGAAGTACCAAAAATATCAGAAAGCAAAGTCGAAAGATTAATATTGTCACCTCCCTGTTTCCAATGCATCAGCACATTGAACTCCCAGTTTTTGTAGGTCACGCCTTCGGTAAACGAGACCTGGAAATCAGGTTCTGCATCGCCAAATACACCGAGTCCCGATTCAGGATCCACTTTGTCGCCGGGGCCGGCTATACCAACTAATTGGGTTGGACTTTTTCCCTGCTGGATCCTGTATGTTCCGAGATTTTGACCAAAGCCACCGGTATTGAAAGCAGGCACATCAAGCCGGGTAACTTCCGCTTTGTTCTTCCAGAAATTAATTCCCGAGTTCCATCTCCAGGTCTTGTTGGAGACAGGTACTGCATTCAACGCGATTTCAAATCCATGATTATTGATATTGGCTACATTTCTCCAGGCAAACGTGTAACCTGTAGCAGTAGGTATTTGTACATTCAACAGGAGGTCCTCTACTTTCTTGGAATAGTACGTGGCTTCAATGGTAAACCTGTTTCGCAGGAATCCAATATCCACTCCTGTTTCAAGTTCCGATTGCTTTTCTGGACCTAATAATTCATTGCCCTGCGTCAGTGTTATAAGGGAACCTGTTGTTCCATTAAATACCACGGGCACAAGCGGAGTATAGATCGCTCCGAACGGTGCAAAGTTTCCTGATTGTCCATAGGCAGCTCTTAATTTAAGCTGGCTGATGGTTTCTGATTGCCATGCCGACAACTGGTGAATATTGAATGCGACAGAAAATTTAGGATAGTAATACAGTTTGTTTGCATCTCCGTTCCTTGATGATTTATCCCCGCGTAGACCGGCAGTGACGATGGCAATATCATCATAATTGAATTCCTCCTGTACAAAGAAGCCCCGGTCTTTCTGCAATATCTTGTTTTGTGTTACCTGTATAGCGCCAGCCTGGTTCAGGTTGGTTTGCGTACCGATCAGTTGGGTGGCGGTATTGATAACGGTGTTGAGGTTTACATTTTCTCCCGTGACACCCACCTGCGTACGGAAACTCATCTTGTCATTTGGAATGAATTCGTGTACCGCATTGAAATTATAATTGCTGTTCCGGGTAAGGGTAGTACCATAGATCGAAGCGCCATTGGTTCCATTTCCATCTTTTTCAAACTGCAGTTCCTGCGGGAAGATTGCTTCGGTATTCAAAGTATAATTGTCAATACCACCACGAGCGATTATTTTGAGGTCCTGTTTGGTGTTACTGAAAACTTTCCAGGTAAGGTTACCGCCCACGAGCATACGACTGACTTTTTCCTTATTAGTCATCAGGTCTCTTGTCTGGATAAAGTTGGAAGGGGCAAACGGGTTGTTGGGATAGTTACCATTTGCATCCGGGTACAGGTTGGCCCATGAAGGTGTGGATACAAATGAAACACCCAGCGTAGTGCTGGTGTTATCATTATTAAAGTACCCGCGGTTGGCTTCTGACTCTACATAGTTGGAATTAACGGACAGATCCAGAAAGTTGGTGATCTTCTGGGTAAGATTCAGACGGAACGATGATTTCCTGTAACCTGTCCTTTCCACGATGCCTTCGTCGTCTTTCCGGGTATAACCGGCATAGTAGGTGGTCTTGTCATTACCGCCGCTGACACTGACTCTTGTGTTGAGCATCATACCATGATTACCATACAGCTCTTTTTCGTAATCGTATATCTTTCGGTTATTGGCTATATAATAGCTGAGACCGTTGGCTCCGAACGCAGCCTGAACTTTAGTATCATCCCAGGTACGCTGGCCCAGTTTATGAAGTTGCATTTGTACTCCCACGGATTGAGCAATCTCGATTTTAGGCTTGCCCGCTTTTCCTCTTTTAGTGGTAATGATCACCACACCGCCGGCTGCTCTCGATCCATAGATGGCTGCAGCCGATGCTCCTTTTAATATTTCAATACGATCGATATCCTGGGGATCGAGGTCGGCTACACGATTTGACGGATCATCCTGGAAAAGAATGCTTCCCTGCCCCGCGGCTTTTGAAACGACATTCAGGCCGGCATTGATCGAAGAGTTATCATAATACACTCCATCTACAATAAACAGGGGTTGCGAATTAGCAACCAGTGAGGTGATGCCACGAAGCTTCATCGAAATACCGCCCCCGGGCGCTCCTGAGTTAGCGGAGATATTCGCGCCGGTAAACTTTCCATACAGGGCGCCATCGACCGTTGACTGTACGGTAGTACCGACAAGTTCTTTCCCTGTGACTGATGCGACCGCATTAGCGAGATTGGACCTTTTGACGGAAGAGGCCAGCCCGGTCACTACTACTTCACTCAATCGGGTGTTGTCTAATGCAAGCGCGACAGCGACATTATTGGTAGCATCCACTGTCTGGGTTAGATAGCCAACAAAACTGATCTCCAGTTTTGCCTGTGCATTGCGTACCGTAATGGAGAATTTCCCATCGGCATCTGTTTGCGTTGAAGCAGTGGTTCCACGCTCAGTAACCGTAGCGCCCTGGAGAGGCGAATTGGTTGCTGCGTCAGTAACACGGCCACTTACATTGGTTTGAGCAAAAAGAAGGGAAGGAAGGATTAGAAACAGCAGGACTGCAGGAGCTTTGATCCTTTTTTTCATTTTTACATGATTTTAAATTAAGCAATAGTGTTTTGCCTGACTTTCTCATGTAAATAGTAAAGGAAGGGGTTCGTCTAGTTGATTAGTTGACCAGTTGATTGGTTCGAACGAATTAACGGTTTAACCAATTAACTAGTGAACGTTATTAACCCAATGACCAGAAAGAGCTTGATTATTCGGCATTTGCCTACGAAAATGACATAGACATGACAAAGGTAGGTTTCATTTACAACTTGTTATTTAATAAATGATGCGGTGAGGAAGGTTATTACATGTCGCCACCTGTTGATGGCCGGTTTAAGCGGGAAAAAGCAGGAAAAGACAAATTGGACTACTTAGTAGTGGTTTAATCCGGCATATCATATAGCCAAATGTAAATTTTTTCTCCCTGGTCATTTTTTAGCTGCAGGTAGAGCATTTGGAAATAACGTTCTGGTGTTGAAACATATTTGTATTCGCCGGCAATCCAATTCTTGTTATATAGGTTGATTTTAGTTTTAAAATAATCAGGACTCATTTGATAACCCATCAATACGGGTTCCGATTCTATTTTGACTTTGAAACTGCTGACAAATGAAAATGATTTTTTGGAAAAGCTTTCTTCCACTTTCTTTCTGTAACCTTTAATGTGAATCATCTGTTCCAGGGGTTGATTAAAGGCAAAATAAAGAGTTACTTCATTGTCTTCTGGGTCGATCAAATTAAAAAAATAGGAAACTCGTGAGTCATAATATTCGAAGTAACAAGATGCGTCTTTAATTTTGAAAGTTTTTCCAGCGAGGCTCGAATAAGGTGTCCCAACCACAATAGCTTTCTTTGTATCTTTTTTGTCCATTCGCAGATAAAATGGATATGCATCTGTCAGAACTATTTCAGGTTTGTAAGCGTTTGTCGTTGCAGAGTCTTTTAGAAACTGGTAAGAATAGTTAAATGGATATCTTGTACAATCAACAAGGCCAAATCCTGTTGAGTTTTCCGGAAACACATCCGTAAGCTCAGACAGCTTTTTGGTTTTCGACCATGAAAAACAAATAAATAAGGAATCTCTCAATTGATAAAATAGTGAAGCTTTACTGCCAACAACATGATTAGAACTTGGCGGAGCAAATTCTAATTCTTGTCCAATTAACTCTTTCGGATTCCTGTTTTGCCTACTTATCTCGGAAAAGTCATAACTGCTATCATACCGATTGGAAAAAGATTTCGAGTCGTTTGTCTGAATGCCTGTATCACTTTGCGTAGTTGCAAATATTGTAATAATCGTCGCTGCCAGCAGTGTGCTAGAGTAAACTTTCATAATTGAATGTTATTACAGTCAACGGCCAATGCTTTTGATTATTATACGCTTATGTGATTTTTTTTGAATATTGTGAGTAACCTGTCAGAAAGAAGTGCGGAAAAACAGTGCGAAGAGCGGGATTTTTTTGGCATTATTCTATTTTAACCACGCCTTCTATTATCGCAGGAAATATCGAGAATATTCTCGCATCGTGACCTGGTATTATGTACTTAGAATCCGGTACAAGAGTCTTCATTCTTTGCATGGACCTTACATAGGCCGTTGTATCAAATGTGCCACCAGATGATGCGGGTCTTAAATGTTCCAGGTTATAATAGATCCAAATATTATCGGAGGCAAGAATTACTTTGTGCTTACCTGTTTCTACAAGTACATATTGAGAGTTGAAAGTATGCCTTGAGCCGGTATATACCTTAATCCCGGGAAGTATTTCCTTATCATCTCCATCTACAAGGGTTAATTTACCTGCCAGGTTTAAATCGATAAGCATTCTGACATCTCTTTTATCAAATCCGCCATTACTTCCATCTTTTTGCCAGGCAGCACCTATGAAATAATTAAAATCTTCTTTCTGAATCCAGATATGTGCATTGGGAAACAGTCCAATTCCATCAACATGATCCCAATGCGGGTGACTTAATATAATATCAGTAATGTCCCCGGCCTTCAGGGACAGTTTCGATAGCGCTGAATCGGGCCGTAAATAGTTTGTAATAGCAAAATATTTTGTGCCTTCATTGTCTCTTAAAAAACCGGCATCAACTAAAATATTTTTACCATTTCCTTTAATTAGCCAGATCATGAAATCGATATTTACGCTGTCCTTTTGAGGCCCTTTATCAGCCCAGGCCGAAATCGGAGTTGGGTTTGCCATTGCGGCAAATTTTATCGCGTAAACTTCATAGCTCTTCGTTTGGGGGAATGCATTTAGCGAAACAGATAAAATCGCCAAAATAAATGGAAGTATGTTTTTCATTTTTTGCTGCTGCTCGAAAATGGTACTCTTATGAAATTAGGGTGAATTGATTTTACCACCAAGAAATGATCATTAATAAATTTGAACTACCAGTAAATCAAAAGATTTAGAACTTAGGGAGTGTTAGTGGAAATTACTCATCCTGATGATCGCCTATCATGTCATCTTCATAAAATGAGATTTTGATATTTTGCAATTCATTTAATTCCTTGAGTATCTGGTAGCCTTCCTCATAATGTTTTAGACGGAATGTGGTTGTCACACGGTTCTTTTGGCGAATAGCGAACTGTAAAATGTATTTTGGTTTTCGAAAAAGATTGTAGAGGTCATTACAAAAGACCTGGTCTATTTTCTTGATTGGAATATTTAAGTCAATTTTTTTGCCTTCAATTAATAAATGGTTTGGATGGAAACTCAGCGTGGCCGGTTTATGTAGTCGAGCAGAAAAATACAGGGGTACGACGATCAGAAGTCCAAATCCCGAATAAATAGAGAGGACCTTTAACGGTTCCGGAACAACTAAAATGTAATAAGCAGTTGCCATTTCTCCGGGTGTGTTTTTGGCTGGAATCATTACCAGGTAGAGAATAAACAAAATAGCAAGAAAAAATATTAAGACTGCGTAAATTAAATTACTGACCAAGGGAATTCTTCTTCTTATTGCTATTTCAAATTGTTTGGGTTCGTTCACGAGAAGCTTTTGATTGCTTTGACGCGTATACTGAATATGCGATCATTATTTTTCTCCTTCGCTCTGTTTCTCGCTCTACTAGTCGCCATTGTATTCATCATCCGTAACCTTTTCCAGCCATTGCACTACTCCGTTTTGTGTATTCGGGTTCACGGCAATGTGGGTAAACTCGCTGTCTGGTGCCGCGCCATGCCAGTGCACAATATTCGGAGCAATTTTTACAACATCTCCTTTGCGAAGTGGCTGTTTGGGCTTGCCCTTTTCCTGGTAGAAACCTGTTCCATCAATGACAATAAGGATTTGCCCTCCCGGGTGTGTATGCCAGTTGTTCCTTGCTCCCGGCTCAAATACTACGTTGCCAATAACTGTATTGAACTTATCCTCAGTTGAAACCAGGTTTTTCACCCAGGCTGTACCCGTGAAATAGTCAGCAGAAGCTTTTTCTCCTTTAGGGAATATTGTGTTTTGATTTCCTGAAGTACTCATGTTTAATTGTGTTTTTTGGTTTCAAGGGCGATTGGAATTACGTCCAAAAGTACAAGCGATTTTACCATATCTTTTACAGTATCCTTGTACTTTAGAAAATGCGGCGACTGGATATGGGAATTATATGCTTCCTTGCTGGCATAGATCTCGAAAATCGTTACATGTGAGGGTCTGTCTTTATCATATACCGCATACAGGGTTAAAACACCGGGTTCTTTACTAATGGCTGCTTCTGCGTGTTCTTTGAGAGCAGCTTTATAGGTTTCCAGTTGGGTTGTATCTATTACCAGGTTTGCTATCCTGATATACTGGGTTTTATTTTGTGCAAGAGCTTTATTGCCTGAATTAAATGTTAGCATACAGAAAACAATTAGCAATAACTGAAGATGAAACCGAATAATTTTTTTCTCCATGGTCATTGTGTAATAAAGTTTTAAAGTAGAAGCGAAGTTCTGAAATTCACCCAATCGCTATTGAAAGTAAAGGTATACACTGTAATTTCTCTTTCGGCCGGGCTTTTTGGAAAATGTTCTTATTTTTGTCTTGTAAAGCTTCTACACTCCACGTACTTAACCATCTGATCAACGCTGTTGCCACTCTGGTAAGATTTAATAGTTAGCGTAACATCCTGAAGTTTTAAGGGGCCGCTGTCGTCATAATTATTAGTAAGAAAAAGGCAATAACTATGACAAGCTAATGTAAATTTTTAAAAGGAATTCTTACCATTTTTTTAATCATTAAAAAATTTAACTATGAAAAAACTCCTGCTTCTCTTTGCGTTTTTTCCACTTTTAATACAAGCCCAAAATGTTAAAGCCAAACTAGGCGCAGGCGGGAGCTTTTTAATATTAGACCATGGCATACCAGGGGTAGACGAATTAGTAAAGCTACAAATTCTGGAAACTGGAGAAGTCCGCTGGTACTTAGACAAACATGACTTTTTTCTTCGGGATGGTTTTTTTGACGCTTTCGGGAATGGAACACTTTATAAATATGACTTCATGCATATTGATGGTTCAACCGGCCGTATTGGGTTTAATATTTTAAATGGTTTTTCAGATGGAAGCCCGGGTGGTGAAAACAATTTGCCGTTAACCAGTTCTGTAACCCTTATGGGTAGCATTGCTACTAAAGTAAGGTTACTGGATGGAAGCACTAATTATGTGATTCAGCAGGATGATCACGTCATGATCATTGACAAGGCTACTAATACTAATACTGATATGATATTGTCTCCCGTGGCTACCTCCCGGGGCAGAGAGTATATATTTAAGAGGAATGATATTGCTGTAGGTAAAATTATTGTGAGGCCTGCTCCGGGGGAAAAATTAAACGGAGTTGTAGATGGTGACGTCATTTTAGGTACCGATAATTCAACTCTTAATGTAGTTTGTGGACCTGATAGCTGGTGGGTGATTTCTGAAATCTCGGTTACACAAGTAGCGCAAGTCACTACAACTTCAATCACAGCATCAGATAAAAATATGATTGAGGTAAATTTTACAAGCGCTAGTCAGAGTATTGATATAAATCTTCCTTCCGCTGCAGATCATGATGATAAATTGTACACGATTAAAAGAAATGCGAATGGCGCTGTAAACTCAGGGAATGTTTTAAGAATTGTTCCAGCAAGTGGTGAAAATCTTGATCAAAGCAGTTTTGCTTCGCCTTATTTAATGGAGAGTGATTTTGAATCTGTAACTGTTCGTAGCAATGGCACGAGGTGGGTTATTCTAAATAGATACAAGCCTGAGAATTCAATTCGTGAAGTAAGCACTACTTCTACTATTAGTTCGTCAGATCAAACCCTCCTCATTCCAGGCACATCAACTATTGATTTGACTTTACCCGATATTACGACCGTCCCGGTTGGAAAAACTATTACCGTCAAGCGAAAAGCAGGAGCCGGTACCGGAGTAGTTACCTTATTAAAATCCGGAGTGGCAGTTGAAGGAGTCGCATCATTAACAATAGATGGCACTACATTATCTACTGTAACTGTTCAGTCTGATGGTTTGGCCTGGTGGGTTATCTCTAAATTTTAAAAGATGAAGAGACTTTTAATGGCTTGTCACCAATACATTTGAAATTCAACCCTTAATAAAATTACAGGTATGAAAAATCTACCTATGCTTTGTTTGGCCGCTTTGTTTTTTTGCAACGCACATGCACAACTAACCATTGCTGGCAGTAGCAGTTTAACTATTGAAAACGGGACCCAGATTCATGCAGATGGTTTAACGCTTATCCCATCGGCTGATTTTTCCCTGAGCAATGTTACCGTGAGCAGGTCGGCTATCGTTGTTCACACTACAGTTAATACTTATATCTCCAGGGTTTACCAGTTCAGCAGTACCAGCGACCCTTTTTCAGGATCGATACAAATAAACTATACCGATGCGGAACTGAACGGTCTTGCTGAGGCAGACCTTACCCTTAATATTTACAACGGCACCAACTGGACTGCATACCCTGCCATCGCCCGTGATGCCATCAATAATTATGTTCTCACCGACGGCCTTAGCGGCATTACCTTAAATGAACTAACACTTGCCAGCCAGTTTGCCCCGCTTCCGCTTACCTGGTTGTCGTTTACTGCTAAAGCACAAAACAACAGCCAGTCGCTGCTCCAATGGGCCACAGCACAGGAGCAGAACACAAAAGATTTTTACATACAGTACTGTTCAGACGGGATAAGCTGGGTTACCATCGGCAGCCTTCCGGCAGCGGGTAACAGCAACTTTACCAGCCGTTATAAATATGTACATCCCAACCCGGTAACAGGTGCTAATTATTACCGTATCAAACAAACAGATGTCGACGGCCGCTACCGCTACAGTCCCGTAAGAATGCTGTCATTCACAAAAAACCTGCAGCCATTTGTCATACTGGGAAACCCTGTTATCAATGATGTATTGACCTTGCAGGTAAACATGGCAACCAGCCTGGCCTTTTACACAGCCGATGGCAAATTGCTCTGGCAGGAACAAGTAAATGCAGGTACTAAAACCATTAATGTAAGCTGCTATGCCAAAGGAACCTATTTGTTAAAAACGATTACCACGACACAAAAAGTAGTGATACAATAAAACAATAAGAACCAGGCATCGAGAACCAAAAAAAAATCAAAGATTTAAATTATAAAAATCTATCCTGGGAAGCTTTTGGTTCTTATAATCTTGGATTAGCCGGTTTATATGGTCCATCAAAAGTGTTTGATCCTCTTGTCTTCAATTTTCTCCGGAACACTTTATCTCCGGCAGAAACATACAGCACATTAAATCCGGTTCCGCCGAAGCAAACATTGGAAGTCTGACCATTTGAACGAGGCGCGGGGATGATCGCATTGACCCGGCCCAACTGATCCATCACCTGGATACCGATCCTGGTTGCTACATAAATTCTTCCAGCAGTATCGCAGCGTACTCCGTCGGGCCAGGCGTTTTCTTCCGTATCCGGTGAATGCAACCACCCGTAGCGTTGCTTATAGGCAAGGCTTCCATCAGGCATTACTTTATAGATCCATACCCAATGCGAAGCTGATTCGGTTACATATACCTGCGTTTGGTCAGGAGAAAGCGTCACGCCATTCGGAAATCTCAACGTTGAATCCAATACTACTCTTGTCCCATTTGGACGCAACAGGTAAAGCCTGCCCTTAGGATCAGATCCATTGGGAGAAGTGATATAAATATTTCCATTCTTCGCGATCACCAGGTCATTCCCGGATATGCTATCTGCAACCACTGTCTCTCTTTCGCGGCCATCATAACTTAATATTTGCCTGGTGCGGCCTGCAACAGTATATCTTTTGCCATCAGGTCCAAACCAGGTGCCACTAGCCTTTTTGGCGTCAACGTTTAATGTGACCAGTTTCCCATCCAGGCCCACCTTATAAGTTTTTGATGTTGGGATATCCTGGTAAAACACTTCGCCTTTTTCATTGGCTGCAGTTCCTTCGGTAAACCCGTATCCTTCGCCAACTAACTCCCAATCCTCACCGGGTATTAGCAGATCACTTAGAAATTGGTTCTTTGAATTTCCCCTGGGCCAATCCTTCCAAAGCCAGCGCATCGCATACGGGAAAACTGCCGTTCCCTGGTTTCCATTATGCCCTCCTTCACCCCACACATGGGTTACTTCATACCCGGAAAATATCAACGCTCTTTCCATTGTTTCGTTGGCTTTCCACCAGTCACCTCCGTAAATATTGAGATCATTGCTCCCATCCTGTAAAAACACACGTATCGGCTTTGGTTCATATTTACGGATGAGTGAGGGATACCTGTCACCACCACGAAGCCCGACATAAGTACCGATAGCACTAAAAACTCTTGAAAACTCCTCGGGGTGTTCCCAGGCAGCTGTAAATGCACATATAGCCCCGCTACTGGAGCCGCCGATGGCGCGATCATTACCATTTTTGGATAAATGAATGGGCCTGCCGTTACTGGTTGTTCTCTTTTCGACCTCGGGCAGGATTTCGGTAAGGATAAACCTTTCATAAGCATCACCCAATCCATCGTATTCAAAACTACGGTTGAAACGATGCAGTGCATTAGAGCCGCTGTCGGCAATCACTCTTCCGGGCGTTACAAAAACCCCAATAGTGACAGGCATTTCTCCACTGTTGATGAGGTTGTCGAATACTGTAGGGGCTTATCCGGGCTGTATTGTGCAGGTACATATATCCAGCCTTCTCTCCACGTGCCGGGAAATATTTTGGATTGGTCAAATGTGAATTTTATTATTTCCCCTTTAGGAACGCCCGGGTGCACTTCTGAGGCTGAATCAACGCGGTATTGCTCTGTTGGAGCCTGCGCCATTGCAGGAACATATGCAAGCATGCATACAAAAAGAAACAGGTTTCTCATCATTTGTTGTTTAGTGGTGAATCACCTGCACAGGCAAGACAGGATGATTGAAGATAAAACCTTTAAGGGAAATGGCGAACGATCGCCGGTAGTTTATACCTCTACTTGACGGAATATGTTGGGTGCGGAATGTTGGATACTGGACATTCAATAACAGACATGCTGTATCTGGCATCCAGCGGCCAGCGGCCAGCCCTTGCGCCCTTAGCGATAGTTTTTGTATCGCAACAAGGATCACAAAGTCTCCGCGTCTATGCTTCGTAGCGTGGACTATTGATTAAACGTGTAGGTGTATTCGATCTTTCCCTTCAACTCTTTCTCTTTGCCGAACAAGACTTCCCTGGTTTTGAGACCCTGTTCATTGTAAGCATATCGCCAGATAAAATAATCGGGTCTCTTGGTATCATATTGCACGGTAGATAACACAGTGATACGCTGAATGACACGATTGTTGTCATCATATTCAAACATAAAATCAGGAAGTAGCCGGTCGAGCTTGGCATTGTACTTTGTTATATCGGTCAGCCGGTGATTGTCATCGTAGAAGTAGTATACTTTTTGTTGCTCATAATAGTAATAGATCTGGTTCTGGCTACCACCGCGATGATACATCATTTCATCTGCCACATTTTTCTTTTCGTCCACTGTAAACTTATAGCTGATGCTATCGACTCCGTCCTGTATAAATAACATCCGGAAAACCTGCCCGTCTTTATACTCGTATTGCCGCTCCTTTGTCTGGCCGGCCTCATGCAGGGGGTCTTTCGAAGTGGTTTTAATGTTTACAAGATTGTCATTGGCGTCATACCGGTAAGTAGTGATGCTTTCAACATCAGTAGCAGAGTCCCGGGCGCTGATCAACCTCGTCCTGTTGTCAAACTGGTAATACGTCCTAGCAACCGACTGGCCGTTGCGGGTGGTAAGCTTCAGCACCGTGCCATTCGCCTGTACATCCTGCCATTCATTGAATTCATTCGTTTTACTGCCCTGGGGATCGTAGCCGGTGGCGGTGACTGATTTGACTTTGGCTGCCAGGTAGGTCTTCATCTTATTATTAATATCCCGGGTGCCGATTATGTCGTCGTAGTAGTATTGGGCATTCAGGGATACGGATACCAGGAAAAGTGCGACCAGCAATATGTTCTTCATCAGGGAGATATTGTTTTTAAAGGACAAAAATACTTCAAATGATCAGTAACGAAAAACAAGAGGCAACTTGTATTTTTTTGTACTTATTTTTAAGAAAAAATTATAGTGTCCCATTCAGCGGAACGTAAAGAAAAGGACTGTCTTAATTGCGGCACCATTGTCCACGGAAGATATTGCCATATATGCGGCCAGGAAAATCGCGACCCCAAAGAATCATTCTGGCATATCCTCACCCATTTTTTCAGTGATATTACCCATTTTGACGGCAAATTCTTTACTACGGTCAAGGATCTTGCATTCAAACCGGGGTTTCTCTCGAAAGAATACATAAAAGGTCGCAGGGCCAGCTACCTTGACCCGATAAGAATGTACGTGTTTACCTCGGCCATTTTCTTCCTGGTGTTCTTTGCCTTTATTTACTCCGACAAGCGTTCACTCCTGGATCAAAGTACCATAAATGGGAAAACCATTAGTGCGATCAACGCCATGGATTCCGCGAGCTTTGCCGAATTTACCGCCAGTATCAACCGGGAAGACAAAAAACCTGCGGTGCCGATGACGAGGGCGCAGTTTCAAACCTATCTTGATACCGCGTTCTTTGGAAAGGGGATTCATTTTACCAGCAGCCGGTACCGGTCAAAGGCGCATTATGATTCAGTACTTGCATCGGGACAGAAGAAACATAGTTGGGTCCAGCGGCAACTGGTGTACAAGGAGATCGCCCTGAATGAAAGATATCACAACGATTTTAACCAGATCCTCAACGCTTTCCGAGATGCCTTCGTTCATAGCCTGCCGCAAATGCTTTTTGTTTCTCTTCCTTTACTGGCGCTGATTCTAAGACTTCTCTATATCCGGCGAAAACAGTTTTATTATGTGAGCCATGGCATATTCAGCCTTCATCTCTATACTTTCCTGTTTATTGCAATGTTGCTCCTGTTCGGTCTTTCGAGATTGAATGGATACCTGCATTGGAGTTTGTTGAGCACCGTCATCGGTTTTGGGATTTTCGGCCTGTTCGTGTATGAATACCTTGCCATGAAGAACTTTTACAGCCAGGGATGGGGCAAAACTTTTTTAAAATTCATCCTGGTCAATTTACTGTTTGTTATTGTCCTTTGCCTGGTATTTGTTGCATTTATTCTTCTTTCTTTCTTTAAAATTTAACGATATGAAAACAACCGTTGCAGATGAATTTGTGCGCCTGGTGAACATCATGGATGAATTACGAGAAAAATGTCCCTGGGACAGGAAGCAGACCATACAGTCATTGCGGCAAATGACGATCGAAGAGACCTATGAACTGGCTGATGCGATCACCGAAACTGACTGGAAAGGGATAAAGGAAGAACTGGGCGATCTTTTATTGCATATCGTTTTTTATTCAAAGATTGGCACGGAGCAGGGTCAATTCACACTGGGAGAGGTGCTGAAAGGCATTTCCGAAAAGCTGATCGCCCGTCACCCGCATATATACGGAGATGTGAAAGTGAGCAGCGATGAAGATGTGAAGAAGAACTGGGAAAAACTCAAATTGAAGGAGGGCAAGAAATCCGTTTTGGGTGGAGTACCGCAATCCCTGCCTGCCACCGTAAAAGCTATGCGACTACAGGAAAAGGCACGCCAGGTTGGGTTTGAATGGGAGAACAAAGACCAGGTCTGGGAAAAAGTAGAAGAAGAGATGGGCGAGCTGAAAGAGGTGGTGGACAGTGGCGAACAGGACAAAATGGAAGAAGAATTCGGGGACCTGGTATTTTCACTTATCAATTATGCACGGTTTTTGCACATAGATGCTGAAAACGCACTCGAACGGACCAATAAAAAATTCATCCACCGGTTTACCCAGATGGAACAACAGGCAATGGCCAGCGGCACCGACCTCGATAAGATGACGCTGGAAGAAATGGATGCCATCTGGAACAGCATTAAACGTCAGGGGTAATAGTGAAGCCACTTTTACATATTAGTTCCCTCGGGAAATACACTTTGCTTTTAACGGCAATAGTTCTTTTTGCCCTTTCCTTCATCTTCAACACGATCTATACCGATAAGTCGGCCATTATCGCCGAGAAAAGAAATGCGGAGAATTATTTATACCGCATGGAAAATGATTTTAGCTCATTCCTGGCGGATTCATCTCTTATCATCAAACTAATCCAGAACAAAGAATCTGAAGCGGAGTTCAATACGGTGATCGGCAAAAAATATGGCATCTTTCTCTATACCGTCAATAATACCGGTGGGCTTTCTTTAAATTTCTGGAGTAGTCAACTGGCTTTACCTCCACCGGAAACATATCCCCTGGGCGATTTCGAAGAGTACATGCGATTACAAAATGGACATTACCTTGTCGTCAAACGTTCATCGCAAGTAGGGGAGCACACCGTAGTGGCCTATGCGCTGATCCCGATCAAATCACAATACTTCCTGGATACGGACCTGCTGGCCGGCGAATTTTTTTTTAGCAGCACCGCCGATAAGCGGGTTGTCATTGCTGAACATAAAACGACTCCATACCCGGTAAAATCCAGTTCCGGGAAAACGCTTTTTTACATTGACAAACTGACCACCGGCGCCGTGCCATACAATAGCACGCTTACATTGATATTAAGGTTGGGAGCCATGGTATTCCTGCTCCTGTTCATTCACCTGCTGGCAGAATCAATGGCCCGCAGGAAAAAAATATGGACGGCAATCGCTTTTTTGGGAGTCATGCTTTTTACGATACGGGTGATCACATACCTGTTCCCGGCTTTACTGAATCTCCGGCAGTTTGATCTTTTTGACCCGATGGTGTATGGTGCAAACGTGGTGCAGCGATCGCTTGGAGACTTGTTGTTCAACTCAGTTTTCTTTTGCTGGTTCGTGTTATTTGCCTGGTCAAAAGTGCAGCACATCGAAGTAATCGGCAACACTTTGCCGCTTTGGCTACGATGGGTCGCCGGTATCGTGTCCTTATGCCTGCTTATCTATTCAACTTTTATTCTTTCTTCGGTAATACGCAGCATAGTAGCCGATTCTAAAATATCGTTTGACGTTACCGATTTCTTCAGCCTGGATATTTATACCGCAGTCGGGTTTATCGTGCTGGCGACAATTTCACTTGCATATTATTATTTTACTCAATTACTGTTCCGCGTCATCTTCCCGCTTTTCAAAGAAAATACCTGGCCTATTTATTTTGCCATCGGTTTTGCCGGGCTGGTCTATCTTACTGTGCGGTCAGGCGATCCAACAGTGCTTTTTTATATCCCTGTTCTTGGGTGGCTACTTTTATATACCTGGCTGGTCAATCGGCGCGGGCTGATACTTTATAATTTCCGGATCAATATTGCGGGCATTCTTTTCTGGATATTTGTTTTTTCCGTTTCCATTTCAGCTATCATGCTTGCCGAGAGCCGGCAGGCCGAATGGGAGAAGCGAAAGATCTACGCCGCAAAATTTGCCGATCAGACCGATCCCACCAGCGAGAAAGAACTGAGCATCGCAAATGCTTATATCGACAGCGATTTCCTGAACAGTAATTTTTACCGCTTCCGCGATGATGCCCAGGGAAAATTTTTGAGGGATAGCATTATCGGCCATAGCTATAAAGGTTATATCGATAAATACGATACCAGGCTGTATGCTTATGATTCGGCGGGTAAAGCGTTATATAACGAGGACCCCGAATCTTTTGAAGCCCTGAACTCGATCGTGACCATGCGCGCCAAGAATACCGGTACGCTTGATCTTTATTATTATGAGACCTCATTTGACAAGTTCACCTATATCACTAAGAAACATGTGACAGACAGCTCCGGGCGTTCCGAAGGTTATTTCTTTATCGTTTCGAGCCCCAAAAAGTACAGCGGCGATGCATTATTTCCCGTTCTTTTCAAGGAATACCAGGAAAACGGTGTCGAAAACTCGCCGATCTATTCCTATGCGGTCTATAGTCACAAGCGATTGATCTCTCATTCCAATAAGTATCCTTTTTCTACCATGCTTACGGACGAGCAACTACCCAGGAAGGAATTTGAAAGAGTCAATCACGGTGAATACGATGAACTTTGGTACCGGGCCGCTAATGAAAAAGTTGTGGTAATAGCCCGAAAACGGGATACGCTGATTGAGTCAATAACTCTTTTCTCCTGGCTTTTTTGTTCATTCCTTTTCCTGATCACACTGGTTCAGCTGATCTCTGTTATCCTGAAAACAGGTTATAACTGGAAAGGCTTCCGAAAGCTGATGGAGACCAATATCCGGACGCAGGTACACAATACGATCATTTTTATCAGCATTTTTTCTTTTTTCATCATCGGTATAGCGACCATTTCGTTTTTTATCAACCGCTACAATCGAACTAACCGGGATAAGTTGAGCCGCACCATCAATATTATGCTCAATGAAATGCAGAAGAAGATCGATGAACATAAGACATTTGATGATGTACTTACAATTTATGATTCGGCATTCAACCATGATCTCCAGCACTTGGTCAACGAGGTTTCCGATATCCACGGTGTAGACGTAAACGTGTACAACCTGAATGGCGATCTCCTGGTATCTTCCGAACCTACTGTTTACAAACGGGGGATACTGAGTTCAAAACTGGAGCCGGTGGCCTATTATCATCTAAGCCGGTTGAACCAGGTAGAATGGGTACAGAAGGAAAACATCGGCGATTTTTCTTACCTGAGTATTTATGCTCCTGTGCGAAAGGCTGGCACTGGTGATGTCGACGCCTACCTTGGTATTCCTTATTTTTCATCGCAACAGGAATTGTTGCAGGAGATATCCAATTTCATTGTAACAGTTATTAATCTCAATGCTTTTATCTTTTTAATAGCAGGCTTGATCGCTTTATTCATTACGAACAGGATCACCCGGTCATTTTCAGTCATTAGTGAAAAGATGAGAGAAGTAAACCTGGGGAGACTGAATGAAGAGATTGTATGGAACCGGAATGATGAGATCGGTGGCCTGGTAACAGAATACAATAAAATGGTGGCTAAGCTGGGTGAAAGCGCTGCCATGCTCGCTAAAACGGAGAGGGAAGGAGCCTGGAGAGAAATGGCCAGGCAGGTGGCCCACGAGATCAAAAATCCGCTTACGCCAATGAAGCTGAGCATCCAGTATCTCCAGAAATCTATTGACAACAACCAACCGAATGTAAAAGAACTTTCAGCCAATGTAGCTAATACACTGGTTGAGCAGATAGACC
>VBAT01000034.1:97452-101070 GCA_005884665.1 Bacteroidota bacterium | reverse complement strand
GCTGACTTTTCACAATTCGCCAATATTGGGAATATCAATGTCGAGAAATTTGATCTGCACGAAGTGCTACGTTCTCTCAGGGAACTTTACCAGCCCGATGACAATGTCGATTTTGTATGGAGACCTGTACATGAGCCAATACTGGTGGAAGCAGACAAAACGCAGATGAATCGTCTATTCACCAATCTTTTTACAAATGCTATAGAGGCCTGTGATGGCAAGTGCCGGCTGGAAGTAAAAGAGGAGTTATTTAATGGAACTGTTCGTGTGAACATTAAGGATAATGGTGAAGGAATAGCTCCTGAAATGCAATCCCGCATTTTCATTCCCAACTTTACTACCAAATCTTCCGGAACTGGCCTGGGGCTGGCTATGTGCAAGGGGATCATCGAACAGGCAAAAGGCAGGATCTGGTTTGAAACGGAAGAAGGGCATGGCACTACTTTTCATGTGGAGTTGCCGCTGGCGAATTAAGTTGTTATAAATCCGAAATCCCAAATAGGAAATCCGAAAATCCCGACTTTTGGATCGGATTTCGTCATTCTAATTTCGTGTTTAATTTATAACCCTTCGATTTTCTTCCTGATAGTTTGTTTGTCCGTTTGTGTCTTTGCGAGTGCGATCGCCTTTTCAAAATTTTCTCTAGCTTTTGAATTGTCAATGCCAGTATACAACTCTCCCAGCAAAGTGAAATAAAAATGGTTATCGGTAAGACGCAACTTTTCAGCTTCGATAATGGCTTCTTCTTTACCATTTGCTTTTGATAAAGCATAGGTCCTGTTAAGCGCCGCCACAGGAGAATATTCAACCTGCAACAAACGATTATAAAGCTGCAGGATATTTTCCCATTTTTCCTTCGTGTCAGCTTTTATCGTGTGCCAGTAAGCAATACCTGCTTCAAGATGATATTTTGAAACCTGGTCTCCGCGTGATGCCTTGTGAAGGAAGAAAGCCCCTTTCTCGATCAACGACTGATCCCAAAGCGACTCATCCTGGTCAGTGTACAATATGATTTCTCCATTCTCATTCTCTGCCTGCCGGTCTCTGCCGGCCAAAGCCTTTGGCGACGGCACGCAGGCAGGTTTCCGGGCTGGGAAACGGGATGAATGAAAACACATTAAAGCATAAAGCGCATTTACTTCGGGAAGATTGGTTGGCCTATTGTTAATAAGAAGTAATGTAAGCCGCATCGCTTCGGCGCAGAGATCTTCCCGAAGAATAGTGTCCTTGCTTTCAGAATAATAGCCTTCGCTGTATAAAAGATATAGTGTCCGCAGCACAGTCTCGATTCGCTTGCTGATCTCGCCGTCGCCAGGATATTCTATTGAAATCTGTTCATCCCGTAATTTTTCTTTTGCACGGAAAAGCCGTTTGTTGATCGTCTCCTTGTTGGTCAAAAAAGCAATGGCGATCTCATCGATCCCAAATCCGCACAGGATACGCAGTGCAAGACCAATCTGCGCTTCCTGTGGGATAGATGGGTGACAAAGAGCAAACAGCATTTGCAATTGGCTGTCGTTAATATTTTTCTCTGAAAGATCGATCTCCAATTCTTCTTTTTCCGATGATGAGTGTTTTAGTTGGGGAGCTATCTTTTCGATAAAAACTTTATTGCGTGCCAGGTAGTTTTTTGTTTTATTCTTTGCCACCGTGTATAGCCAGGCTGTCGGATTTTCAGGAATACCCCGGTATGTCCAGGTTTCAAGGGCAGACAGGAAAGTTTCACTCGCGATGTCTTCAGCTACTTCAATATGATCAATACCAAACGTCTTGCTAAGCACAGCAGCTATTTTGCTGAACTCGGTCCTGAACAGGTGCGGTATTAATTCCTTTTGCTGCATAATCGAGTTCTAGTGTTATGTTAAGCATATATTGTCGTCACGGATTCACGGATAAAAAAGAAGTCATCCGTGGCATTGATTTGAGGTCGTCGATCGTTCATCTGTTTATCAGGTAATTTGTTAAACCGTTAAACCTGCTACCGGCAGGCAGGCGGTAAATCTCTTAATCCGGTGTATCCGTGGCAATATAAAACGTCGAATCGTACTTAACTTAATACTAGTGTGTCCCATCATTCCTGGCGATCCTTCTTACTTCCATGCTATTGCCTTCTCCCTGCAAAACAGGACAACCCCTGGCAAATTCCACTGCCTCTTCGATGGATTCTGCTCTTACTGTAATAAAGCCACCAATCGTTTCCTTGATTTCGCCAAACGGCCCATTGGTGACCAGCTTTTTTGAATCTTTATTCATGACTACCCTGGCCTCCTCAAATGCAAGACCGGTTCCACCGACGAACTTGTTTTGAGCTGCAATGCCGCCTATCCAGTCCATCGTCTGTTTCATCCAGGCCTGTATTTGTTCCGGTGAAGCAACTTTTCTGCCGTCTTCATGTCTCATGATTAATGCATACTCTTCCATTTTGCTAAATTTAAATTGTGATTGAATGTAGGAATTATATGCAAATAACAATCGGGGGAACGCGAATTGGACAACCCCGAAATTTTTTTAGAAAATCTTTTTCGCTAAACCAGGAGACGATACATGTTTAGTTCAAAACCTGGTCAATGTAAATCTATAATTGGAATCAACGGTTGGGAAGGTTGTAATCAAAGCCAGATTAGTGCAGTCCCAACTTACCAGGACAGTAGGGTAGGCCAGGATAGGATGGCCCGAATTGAAGCTTGCGTTAAAGTTTCCGTTAGAAAAATTCCAGGTTCCGTTTCCACTGCCGCTGCAGGAGCCTGTTTCAGTATAGGTAGCCGTGCCATCCGTTCTGAAGATATAAGTGGCAGTTCGTTGGCAGGCAGTTAATATGGTAGTCCGGTCCTGGGCAGAACCTGTAGAGTAGGAGACTGATTCGATTTTCGTGATCTTATACCGGCCTGCAATACCGTTCATGGTTTCACTACAATCAACAGGTTTGTGCTTTTTACATCCAAATACAAGGATGAGAAAAATCGCTACGACAAGATTTTTGATACTGGTTAAGTGCATATTTGATCCTGACAATCAAAGGTAAAGCTTCGTTGCATCGAAACTTCGACCCCCAAGCGCTGATCGCCGGAGATGGATTCTAAGTTTGTCACAAAATCCAATTAGTCAATTGCTCAGCTGCCTTATTGGCAAGAAGTTTGTCCCTGCCACCAGTAATAAAAGATTCCCATGAAGACAGTCCTTGTTCTTTTCACACTAGCAATTACTTATTCCCAGGCCGGTGCCCAGCTCAAAGGCTTTAGTATCGGTCCCTATATTGAGGTAGCAAAACCTACCGGTCATCTAGATGAAACCAATAAGAACGGAGCCGGCGTTGGACTTAACGCAGACATCCGACTCGGGAAATTTGGTCTTATGGGATCGGCGGGTTTCATGCATTTTCCCGGCAAAACCATCGAAACGAATGAAGGCGCGAAAGAAACCCACGCCATCAATGTTATTCCTGTTCGTGCAGGTATTAAATACAGGCTTGCTCCCGTTTTGTATGCAAAGCTGGAAGGCGGCATGGCGAACTATACTAATAATGACAGATCAGCTTTCATCCTTTCTCCCGGCATCGGGTTGCGTATCTTAGGATTGGATGTACAGGCAAAATACGAGACATGGATAAATAGTGGGACA
>VBAT01000034.1:96921-97409 GCA_005884665.1 Bacteroidota bacterium | reverse complement strand
AACCAAAAAAGATCCAAATCAAAAAAATCAAATTGTATTAATTGGAGGCTTCTGCTTAGATATTTTAATTTTCAATTTATTTGGTTCTTGGTTTCTTGGATCTTGGAACTTTATCTTCTAAAATGGATTTACCTTTAGTATAGCAAAAATCGTGTTGTATGAAAGACTCTTCAAAATTGGAAATCAAAACGCAGCTGAAAATACAAAAGCCGCTGCACGACGTTTTTGAGGCTATTGTTGATCCTGCGCAGATGTCGAACTATTTCATTGCAAAAAGTACCGGGCGTATGGAGCAAGGTAAAACCCTGACCTGGCAGTTTCCTGAGTTTGATATGCAGTTCCCTGTACGGGTAGATAAGGTGGAAAAAGATAAATACGTGTCGTTCTATTGGGGTAATCCTGAAGATAATTCAGAAACCAAGGTGGAAATATCGTTGCAGCAAATGAACGACGGAGTTTTTGTCACAGTCACTGAAGGAAATAAGGAG
>VBAT01000034.1:42888-96895 GCA_005884665.1 Bacteroidota bacterium | reverse complement strand
AAATGGCTGGCTGGAAACACAGCCGGTTGGGCTAATTTCCTCGCCTGCCTGAAAGCCTGGCTTGAATATGGTATTAATCTTCGAAAGGGCGCCTTCGATCCGTCGCAGATGCCCAAAGAGGCTGTTGTATAGCGTCGTTACCCGGTGAAATCATAACCAGTATAAAGTTGCATAGCAATTAAATTCATCTATCGAATCTATAATTGTTTCACTTTTAAAACTTAGGTTATGACACAACGTATCATCTCCCACGTCGCCATTTATATTTTATCGGCGGTCATGATCGTCTTTGGTATCTACCACCTCCAACATCCCCGTTACATGCTGGTTTTTGTTCCCAACAATCTCCCCGGGGGCATCAATTGGGTATATGTAGTGGGTATCGCGCTGATACTGGCGGCTATCGCTTTTATTGTAAACAAATTTGTCAAAATCGCGGCTTATTTACTGGCCCTGCTGCTGATCATATTTGTAGTAATGGTTCACCTGCCTGCTTATCGCGATGCCGGCGATGTTGAATTACGTCGCACCGCTTTTATCGACCTGTTGCAGGACCTGGCTATCGCTGCCTTTGCATTACATATCGCTGGCAGTGCCGATCGTCATGGAATGAAATATTGAATGTGCTAAATAGTGAACAGACGCCTCTTTTCAATAACGGCGACAAGATTACGATACCCGATCCGGTTACAACTGGTTCAATGCAAGTTCAGTAATGCTGGCTGAAAAGATTATCGAAGAAGCCGGCCCCGATCATTGGGAAGGCAACTGGAAAAATGCAAGCCATAAACACCTGGCCATCCAGTTACGAAAAGGTGATCTCCGCTACAACGGCTGGGTTGAGCTCTTTCAAAACTGATACTGAAGAATTGGTATTACATCATGCGGCGATAACGACAGAGCCCGGGAAGACGATTACGGCAGGTTATTGAAATAAATTTAAAAAGAAGCTTTCACTTTTCTATCTATACGCAATACGGACTGTTGTTGAAACAGGTTCTTATACCAATATCTCAGGCTGTCTATCTGTTTTGACATGGACGGAGACTTCTTATAAGTATGGATGACGACATAAGTGGGTTCGGTGATCAGTTTGTGACTGGCCGGATCTAACCAGCTGCCTGTTGCACTGAGCACCGTACTTCCATGGCTGAATACCCTGGCGATATAATTTTCTTTGAAATTATTCCATTCTTTTTCAGTGATCATGCCACCATCTGGTTTTGACTGTCCGAAATAAAGAGTGGTTTCGACCAGGCGGTTGGCTGAGCAGGAAGCAACAACAAAGCAGATCAGAATGATCGCGAATCTCATGCATTAAAGATATAGGAATTTGGCAACTGAAATATTCCACTGATGATTTAGGGAGCTTTTTATCGCGCACCTACGGAGCGCCGGAAATCTATATACACAATTTGCCGCCGGTTTTTAACCTCAATGGGGTAAAATGAATATTTCTACATGTGTAGCTACCTACATCACCTTTGCAAATATGCCGGCCAATTATTTTTGAGATCACAAATAGAAGATTTTGCCCCTACGGAGCAAATTGATCATTACAATAACTCTTGAGCTAACGATATATTGCCCCCCTGGGGCATACTGAGCTTTGCAATAACTCATGAAAAGGGCAAAATTGATGTTTTCGTTATTCCGTTGTGAAAAGCTGCTGTTTGAAATTGTATTCGTCCCAGAGGGACGAAATGTTGGAAGCAACCAATTTCACACATGATTCACTTGCCCCATCGGGGCAAAATATCACGGAGACATTATTTTGCTATCTAGAAAGATCTTATTTAAGACAATCCAGTTTAAATATGCCGGCCAATTATTTTTGAGATCACAAATAGAAGATTTGCCCTTACGGAGTAAATTGATCATTACAATAACTCTTGAGACAACGATATATTGCCCCTCTGGGGCATACTGAGCTTTGCAATAACTCATGTAGAGGGCAAAATTGATGTTTTCGTTATTCCATTTGTGAAAACTCAGATGTTTGAAATTATATTCGTCCCAGAGGGACGAAATATCGGAAGCAACCAATTTCACACATGATTCACTTGCCCCATCGGGGCAAAATATCACGGAGACATTATTTTGCTATCTAGAAAGATCTTATTTAAGACAATCCAGTTTAAATATACCGGCCAATTATTTTTGAGATCACAAATAGAAGATTTTGCCCCTACGGGGCAAATTGATCGTTACAATAACTCTGAGCCAACGATATATTGCCCTCTGGGGCATACTGAGCTTTTCAATAATTCATGTAAAGGGCAAAAATTAATGTTTTCGTTATTCCGTTGTGAAAAGTCTGATGTTTGAAATTGTATTCGTCCCAGCGGGACAAAATGTCGGAAGCGACCAATTTCATATTTGATTCACTTGCCCCGTAGGGGCAAAATACTACGGAGACATTATTCAATTATCCAGACAGATCATCTGTTAAAACAATTCGAGATTGAATGTCGACCCTTTATTTGATCTGCGAACTGATGAAGAAGATGACCATAAAGACGTAAAGAAAAAAATTAAGTCCCGGCAATACTACCGGGACTTTACATCACCTAAGCTTTCAAAGGGGTTGTATATTTAATATCGTCCGTCTTTTTTATCCTTGCCATGACCAATAAGATAGCCACCGCCACCTCCGACCAGTCCGCCAATAATACCTCCTAACAGGCGATTATTTTTGCTGATCAGGGCGCCTGCTACAGCGCCACCGGCCGCACCGATCGCTGTACCCTTAGCTGCTTTACTCCATCCTTTCTTTTTCGGTTGAACTACAGGCTGAGTTACTATTCTTGTAGCCGGCTTTTTGTAGACAACCCTGGTCTGCGTTGCTGTCTTTGTCGCCATAGCATCTTTGTAGCCCTGCATATAACTCATATCAGCTGCTTTTTGCGCCTTTGTGGCCTGGAATTCGGCCAGTCCCATTGTATCAACGGTGGACGAAAGCGTCAATGCATCCGGGGATTTTTTGGAATCGCAGGAAGAGAAGATAATTATCAGCCCTGCGAGCAACGTAGCAAATCCCAGGATATGTAGTGTTTTTTTCATGATAATATTTTTTATAGTTATTGAATGATGATAACGGGCTATAGAGTATCAAAACAATGCCATACTAATTCACATTGTTAACGATAGAGAAAGAGGGATGATAAGCCGCTTTTTTTCAGAAATTTAGAAAGAAGGGATTTTAACGTTTGGAGAAAACGGCTGCAAAAGCCGGCAATTGATGATTTGTGATCTAAAGATTATTTTATAATTTCTGTTTGACTTCTTTAACAGGAAGTATAGATATAATTGCTATAGATTCGGCAATGGTATCTAAATCTTTTAGGATTTTTTTAGGGAATTTGATCTGTAATTGAGACCTTGGTCCCACAGAAGAACTGCCTGTAAATGAAATTAAGAGTGTCCTTAATTTGCTTTTTATGTTTCGCCGTATCCTGCAAGGGTCTCTGGACTTCGAAAAATGTTTATCGACCGAGGCATCCCAAATTTAAAATACTTAAGCAAGAATTTATTGGAAACCCGTTAATTGACACTAACCATTTGTACATTTCAACGGTAAATTACATAGATGACGGGAAGAAAAAATCGGTATATAATTGTGCCGGTTTCTATTCCGACGGGAAGCATGATTGCCTTTTCTTTGGGGGACGACGAACTAGAGAAAATGAACCAGGTAAACACCTGGAAGACCGCCTACTCTATTGGGTATTATATCACTTCCGGAAATAAAATCCGGATCGGATATTTTGTGATAGTGGATGGGGGACAGTATATATTCGAAGAAGGGTTGATCCTGAAGGACACAATTTTAATAGGTCAACACTATACAACATTACGATTGAAAAGAAAAACGGCGTACGAAAGATTAATAAAATCTGATGTTTATCAAATTAAGTAAAGACACAAATTAAAGTGAAACAAGCTATTTATATCAACTAAAAAGTATTAAGGAATGTCTGCGAGATTGTTAAATTTGATGTTATGGGCTTTTGTCATTAGCATAGCTGGAAATGCCCAGGTTTCTATTGCTGAGGTCGGAAAAAATTATATTGAAATTCAGATGCTCAACAAAACAGAATTGCCAAAACAATTAATTAATCCATATTTTTTGGGGCTTTCGAAAGGGAAAGACGCACAACAAACATTTTATCTTTTTGACAGCAAGTACAGATTTCGGTGTGATACATTATTCCTCTATTTAAACGACACAGCCATCCTTCCAGGAATAGAAAAATATAATCTTGGAGATTCGCTTAGGCTTGATGAAGGCGTCAACAAATTTGACACGCTTTTTCCCCATGAAGAAATTAAAATAAGATATCATTTTGCAAAAAAGCCGTTTTCGATACTAGTAGTTTATTATTCATTTAGCGACGTTTCGTACAATTCCAGGCGATCGGAGTTATTATTTTACAAAAGAAAACGCAACCGGCAAGAATAAACATTTTTCGTTTTACAATTTCCACAACGAACTCCGATGGATCAATCTCATCCTACAAGCTTCCGGTATTTAAGAGGGCTATCCTATTTGTTGTTACTGCGGCCATATTAATGGCTTCGTGTATTTAATGGAAGATTTGGCAAAGGTCACGTCTTGCTTACTTTTTCCTCCTCCAACTATTCTTAGTTTGTCTTTGTAATAATAGATTTTATCAGGAAAAATTTTCAGATACAAAATTTGAAACTTTTTTAGCCTATGATCGTATGCTTCTATTTGCAATACATCATTTTCAATTTTATAGTAACAATAATCGCCTCCAATAGTGTATACATTAGCTTGGGTAATTGGTTCTCTGCTGAAATAACTATAAAGTGCTATGCCGTTACTTTTCAAGACTATAAATTGATAAAGCCTCACTTCTTCTATTTTTTTAAATTTATAAGTTGATAAAACCCTATCGCCGTTAAAAACATAGATTACAGAAGTATCTAATAAGTTACTGAAACTACCTTGCCCTTTAAATATAAAACACTCAGCTTTAGGTTGATCAGGTAAAGTATTTGTAAATTTCACTGATTTACAGCCGTATAAAGGTAAAGTCAGCAAATAAATGCTATAAGCTAGTAGTTGTTGATATAAATTTCTTCTCACTATGTAACTTATGAATGCACCTTTGTAAATACATCATTCCTTTAATACTAACGCTCGCGTTATCTGATACAACTGGAACCATGACCCATTCGAATGCCTTGATATAACATGGAAAAAGATTGGCCCCGGGAACTATAGTTTAATATAATCCCACTTTGCCCAAGACCGATTCAAATAATTTCCTGGAATCAAATCCTACCCCGTTTTCGAAAACGATTTCAGTTTTCCTCATATCTTTTACATCATTCAGCGGGTTGCCGTCGATCAACACAAGATCAGCCTGTTTACCCACTTCGATAGTCCCAATATCCCTGCTTCTTCCCAGGTATTCGGCTGCATTGAGGGTGCAGATCTTTATCGCTTCAGGGAAACTAAACCCGGCCTCAACCAGTAATTCAGGAATATGACGGTCAGCATAACCCGGTATCACCCTGCCGGCACCCGTTGGATCAATTCCTGCCATCAATCGCCCGCCAAGTTGAACAAACTTTCTTTCCCATACCATCTCTTTTTTAAACATGGCCCGGTTGGTTGAGTCCTTATTCACCATAGTGGCAGAAGTCTTTTCAATACCTTCACGTATCGCAGGCGTCAGTGCCTCACCGGCATCACCGGGGAATACTTCCCGGCCGGTGTAAGGTTCAAACACGGGAAGGGTAGAGGTGATGGCAACATTTTTTTTGATCAGGAACTTCATCAGGTCCTCCATCTTTGGGTCATTTTCTTCCAGTCTGTTTACTGACATGCTTTGCGCGGGCTGGTTGCAGGAATTTTCTTTCTTATTCGGTTCAAAATCGCTGCTTACCCAAAATCCATGTTCCAGGTTGTCAATTCCTATTTCCGCCGCTTCGCGATAGGTAATAGAACAAAGATGGCCTGTCACTTTAATTTTATGCTGGTGTGCCAGTTTTACTACCTGTCGCAGGTCATCCTTTGTAATATCCATGTACACTTTGATCGAAGTGCAACCATTACTGATCCAGAAATTCATGTACTTCGCTATATCGTCGGGGCCTTTAATAAAATGAAATTCCGGGATGGGCAAACCAGCTCTTTCGATGTAAGGCGCTGTCACATCAATATCGGGTCCCGGTATTTTACCCTGTGTTACCTGGTCGCGGATATTGAGGTCGGTATGAGCTTCCACGGTTCCCGCAGTACGCATGGTCGTGACGCCGCCGGCCAAATAAAGCCGCGGAAAGGACACCGGCATTTCGAGACCAAGATATTGAGGCGCTACTCTTTCTCCATAGAATAAATGTTCATGCATCATGATCATTCCGGGTATGATGGTCTTACCGGTGCAATCTATGATCCTGGCATTTTGGGGAACAGCTACATTTCCTGTCTTGCCAACAGAAATAATTTTTCCACTGATGACGACAATTGTCTGATCAAGTTTTGCCGGCGAACCGGTGCCATCCACAACAATCGCATGTGTAAGCGCAAATGTGTCGGAGCTAACTGTAATGAATTGTTTGACCAGGGGGCTGAAATCCTGGCAGTAGGCTGCTAAGGAAGATAACTGCAGGATGCAAATAATGAGTAGAAAACGGTTTTTTGTCATGTAGGTGATTTTGACTATAAAAAGATCTGGATAGCTATCTTAATCGACGCCAGATGCCGTCATTGCGAGGAGCGAGGCGACGACGCAACTGGATGCTTATGTGCAAAAATGATCTGCCAGTATCTAGCATCCTGCATCAAGCATCATTCTCCGGGATGATAAGTTTTTTCCGCATGCTTCAATACATCTTCTTTGTAAAACAACACATCCTTGAATTGACCTTTGCTATACATCAATCCCTGGTCGAAAAAATGTTTTGAAGACGGCTCACCGCTTTCGCCGCCAGTCAACAATGATTTAGCTTTTATTCTTTTGCCAAATTCGACAGCACAGATAAAACTGTTCCCATTATATCCATACCGTTTTTTTGTACCCTGGAAATAGCTGCTTGTAAAAGATGGCAACATGCCCCATTGTGATGAAACAAAACCAACAGGTAGACTTGGTTTACTATCGTCAAACTTATTTTCAATATCCGGATTTATCCGCTGGTACCGGTTGATCTCTCCCCAGTCCACCTGCCAGGTACCGTTATCTTCTTTTAAAGTTTTGACTGCCCGGTAAAACGCCTGCAGCAGGTCATCGCCATTGGCTATTTCAGCAAACTTCCTGGTTCTTTCCACCTGGTCAAGGTTTGGATCCAATTGTGGATTTCTCCGCATCAGCATTTGTACAAAGGTACCCCAGGTTACAGCCAGGGTAGTGGCCACTGAGTTTTCGCCGCAGCGATAATCCCAGTTTTTCAACGTGTTTATCGGTTCCCTCAATATGGCATTCAGCGAATCGCCTAGAGATGAAGCTTCGTACGCTTTTATTAAAGCAGGAACAAGAACCTCGAAGGCTGTAAGTCTGGTATCATACCCGGCTTTTATCACTTTGTCGATTGTATAACGTTTCTCTTCATTCAACACCCGTACCGCGTTGATGCCTCTAAAGTTCTCACCATCGGGCGCCATATAAGAGGGATAATCATTTTTCCGGGGACTATTATTGCCTGCGACTGTAAAAGGGGTGGAGTTGCAATTCTGGAGCCATCCATTGGCCGGGTTATACAGATGAACAGTTTCATCCACTTTATGATAACCTTTCCATTCGGTGGTGGAAATGCTGCCATCCACTGGTTTGCTCCAATCTAATTTCGGATCGCGGATAGGAATCCTGTTCCCATGCCAGTAAGCAATATTGCCTTCTGCATCGGCATACACAGTGTTGTTTGATATATTTCCGAGCAGATCGAGCGTCTTTTTGAAATCGGCAAAACTTTTTGTTTTTGTCCTTTGCCAGCATTGTATCAAACCGTTCATAAGACGATTGTCAGCCCTGACACTAAGGTATTGGGCATTCCGTTTTGCCATGATTGGTCCATGCCGTGTATATAAAATGGCAAAGGTTCTTGGTTCCTTTGCATCAACTGCCGATGAGTTCATCAGCCGGACTTTTTTTTCTATGACCGGTATTTGTTTGTTGTTGTATTCATAATACCACTTACCGTCTTTTTTAATCAGCTTTTCTATATAGGAATCTGCTGCATCCACCTGGCTGCTGGTATGCATCCAGCCGCAATGTTCATTGAAACCCTGGTAGACGAAAAACTGTCCCCAGGTGACCGCCCCGTACACATTCAGTCCTTCTTCGCTGACCATATGTACTTCAGGCCGGAAATAAAAAGTAACATGTGGGTTGATGTAAAGAATGGCATTGCCTGATTCAGTGATCTTCGGGGAAAACGCGAAACCGTTTGAACCGGTTAGTACTTCCTCGTCCGTTGTTTGATTGAAAGAAAATCCAGGATCTTTTCCGCCATAAAGATTCTTAAGATCATCGGAGGTAATGCCTGCGGTGTTGATGGCGCCAATGCTTCCATCGGTCCATAACAGGGGGTACCAGGGTTCAAAACGATTTAACGTAACTGGAAGATTGTTGTGTTTGTACAGGTAGTAGTTGATGCCGTCAGCGAAGGCACTGCATAATTTCCTCAGCCATTCGGGAGCCCGTTTATAATCCGCTTTCGCGGCTTCCTGGTCGATAACGATAGCGTTCAGGAGATCATCGTATAGTACCGATTCGCCTTTGACGAGGGAGACACCGCCGAGCTTTTCAAGATAGTTCATCTCTATCCTCTTAAAATCGTCCTCGCATTGAGCGTACATAAGTCCAAATACTGCATCGGCGTCTGTCTTACCATAAATATGTGGAATACCCCAGTTGTCCCGGATGATCGTTACCTGTTTCGCCTGCTTTTCCCAGCGTGTTATTTCTTCTTTGGAAAATTTTTGTGCAAATAAGGTATAGGGTAGAACAAGAAAGACCAATAATTTTCTCATGAGGTAAATTTAATGTTTGCCACGGATACAAGGAAAAAAAGCAAGTGATCCGTATCTGTGACAATTCTTCACATAGGATACCTGGTTATTTGCCACGGATTCACGGAAAAAGCAAGTCATCCGTGTATCTGAGGAAATTCTCAATATAAGATACCTGGCTATTTGTCACGGATTCACGGAAAAGAAATGAAGTCATCCGGCTATCCGGGTCGTTAAACCATTAAACCATTAAACCATTAAACCGTTAAACGGTGTATCCGTGGCAATTCCTCAATTGTGAATATTTCTTACACTATCTTCATAGCACAATGAAACGATTTCTTTTCCTGGCAGTATTCGTGCCGGCAGGACTGGTGGCGCAACAAACTCAACAAAATTCATTATTTCAATCTTATTTTAAACCTGGTGAGCCGGGCGGAGCAGTGTTGCTCGTAAAGGATAACAAAATGATCTACCAACACGGATTTGGTATTGCCGATATAAACACAAAAGAACCTATCACAACGAAAACTCTTTTTAATATCGGTTCCATCAGCAAAACTTTTGTGGCTTACGGTATATTGAACCTTGCCAGGGAGGGGAAGCTTTCACTGGAAGATGATCTATATAAATATTTCCCCGACTTTAAAAACCCCGCGATTGCCAAAAAAGTGAAGCTCTATCATTTGCTTACACATACTTCAGGTATCCCCGATAGCCGTCGGGTCGATGAGCAGCGGGAATTTTATCTCACTGCGAAGGACGCGGAAAATTTCGCACCACTCAGGCAGACAGACACATTGCAATTTGAGCCGGGCACAAAATACAAATACTCCAACCCTGCATTTAATGGTCTCGCCCTGGTCATCGAAAAGATCACGGGAAAAAAATGGCAGGAATATATTAAGCAGCTCATCTTTCAGCCAGCTGGGATGAAGACGTCAACGATCACTGATGGTCCGCACCCTGAATCCGGGGTTTCACATGCTTATTTTGTAAACGACAAAAAGCAATTTGAAGAACTGGACTATGGTGAAGAACCCACTTTTGCTGCAGCCGGAAATGGCGGTGTCTGGAGCAGCGTGGAAGAACTTTGGAAATATGAACAGGCCATTCAACAGCATAAGTTTCTCAGTGAAGAATGGATAAAAAGATCAAGGACTGTGTACCCATTCCCGCAATGGCAGGACAGTATTGCGCAACGACTGGGTCTAAGTTGGTTTATCAATACAAATCCGCGTTTGATGATCGGCCATACCGGTTCGCAGGGAGGATTTATCAGCGATTATTGCTGGTGGCCTGAAGAAAAGATCTTTTATGTTTTGCTCTGCAATATTCCCAAACCCATCCAGGAAATACGTGGCAAGGCATTCGAGCTTGTTAAATCGGTTAATTAGTTAATCGGTTAATTCGTTAATCCGTACCTCGTGCTATTACCGTTCTTGTATCATTACCCTTAAACCCTCAATCCGTGATTCGTGGCAATCTTTAGAATGCCTTTTTATCTGTTGCATTCTTTTGTACAACCATTTTCTGTGCATCATCCTGTATTACATCGTCAAAAAATTTCTTGACAGCCGCATATGCTGAAGCAGGAATTTTATGCTGCTTTAAAACAAGGGAAGTAGCCGAGTAGATCGAATTCTCGGAATCATTATACCAGTATTTGGTTTTATAAACGGCATAGTCACAACGTAGTTCATTTTCTTTTGGCAATACATCGGGTTTGATGCCCGGGGGTAATTTCAGGATAGTCGTATCGCTCTTTTCAAAGGGATAGCGAAAATAAAAATCGAGTTTTCTGTCATCTGATTTCGGCAAACTGCCTGGCCACATGCGGCAGAAGCGGGGGCTGATGAAAAGTTTCGAGCCCGAAGTAAAGCCGGGTACTTTCGCAACGGCCATCAGCAACTTTGCCTTATTGGCATCATTGACATCTTTTGAAAGCTCGAAATCATCAGGCTGTTTGAATCCAAAATAAAAAACGATGGCAGCTTTCTGATCATCCTTTTTTTCTTTAAGAATATGGTCCATGAGTTCCCTGAATTCACCCCGGGCGGTAAAAGTTGTATTGGTCAGGCCTGAAAGATCGTCCGATAGCTGAACAGTAGTAACCGTTGAAAGAACATTTGATGAGGATCTGCTTTTTGGTGTTGGCACCAGTACACCTCCTTCTTCCGTGACCAGGAGAGCATTCCTGTTTTCTGTGAATGTTCCCAACTCATTAAACTCAGTAGTTGAACTGGTACATTCCAGCCAAACGGAGTCCCTTTGACCAGGAACACATAGTATTACATGATTGAAGCCGTTGCAGGGAAAATCCGGGTCTACCGGCTCCTTGTCATATTCCGCATTGATAATTGCCACATAACTTTTAATACCCACCGATTTTAGTGCGGCTTTCATGTAGTTGCTAAGCGCTTTACAGTCGCCATACTTTTTTTTATCCGTAAAATCCGCGGTAAAAGGCTTTAGCCCGCCAACACCCAACTGAATGCTCACATACCTGAAATTTTCCTGCAAATAATTATAGATCCGCCTGATTTTTCCTTTTTCATCCGGGATATCTTTTACCAGTTGCAAAAAAAACTGGCGGCGGTCCTCCGGCAGCACATCCAGGTCTTTGTATAAGGTATTTAACCATAAGCCAAAGCTTTTCCAGCTGGACAGATCGCCCTCAATACCGTAATAGGAAAAATGATTGGCAGCAATTGTCACATGTGGAAACCTGCTTTCGACAGCGACGGAGCCTTCTTCGTACTCTATTGGTTCAAGATTTTTTACCGTCCATTTATAGATCTTGTATTTGTCCTCAGTTCTGATAGCCGGTTCTATTGAAGTATTCGTCGGCCTATAACGAAGGCCGAACTCTTCCGGGATCTTTATTGTATAATTGGCCTCAACTACGCCTTCATTACGACCGATAAACCGGAAAGAAGGTATAAATAATGTATTTTTTAGTTTTCGTTCGTATTTGACGTCTACTGTTACGGGATAGCTGAGCGTAGGTATTAGTAGACCGGTAACCTGCCCTTCTTCAATAAGACCTTCCCCCGATATGGTGGTGGCCATATCTTTTTTCTTGTATTTCTCCGTCTGCTTCCCATTTTCATCATAAACCCTGATCTCAGCTTCATCCAGCACATTAAATTTTGATGTTGGCTGGACGAACAATAGCGCACTTTTGCCATCTTCGTTTAACACTGTATAGATCTCATGGACCTTAATACTCACCTTGTCAATGCTTTCCACTTCCAGGCTCATATCTGAAAGGTGGGTTATCACGTTAGCATTCTTTTTGAGCGCTTCCGGGACAGAAGAAAGGCTGTAAGGAAACTGGCTGTGGCAGATGATACAGACAAACAGGCCAGCCAGGCAATTAATGATAATTTTTTTCATTTGCAGGATAGGTCAGGTTACTTTTTTTTACGAATCACATATTGTTCATTGATGAGATCGAATAGTTGTTTATAAAACTCCTGGAAATCGGCATACTGCGAAGCGGGATATACGGGCCGGTTAAAATCAAGCTGTATTTTCGTCATCAGTCGGTTCCCCGATACATTAGCTCCCCGTACTACCGAGATACTCGTATCCGGCATGATCATCTTTATGCTTTTAGGAAGCTCTTCAAATGTATAATCATCAGGGATCACAAAATTTCCATACACCATATAGCTCTGGTTGGTCCCAAAGAATACATCGGAGAAGCGGCTATCAGCTATAAAGGGGTTTTTTTCCAATCCCGAAAGGATGTTAGAGGAAAAATAGGTGTAGTCACCGGATGAGTTGAGCGCCTGGCTGAATTTGATCTTTTGCACAAAAGGTAAACTATCTGAATCCAGGTTTTCAAATTCCACTCCATCTACTGTCATTCCGGAGTTGGATGCAGTGATATATTTCTCCGTGTATTTATCTTTTCCTTTCTTGGCCGCCTGCAAACGGGTAATGCGGGCATAATCGTAGCTGGTAATTGTCACCTCGCCGCTCAGTTTGCCTTTATCATCGATCTCCCCGGTTATCAGGACGACATTCTTTGAAGACAAATCCTTGTTCCAGAGCGTGCGCCAGCCCCAGTCGAATGTCTCGATCTTTTCGATGACCAATCCCTCGGACAGGATCACATCAGGCGGGATCAGGTGAACGGTAGTTTCTTTTTCCGTGGCATCAAGCACATAGAATTTTTTATCGATTTCCACGAATGCCATCACCTTATCAAACTGGTTAAACCCGGGATAATCATAAGTTCCAGGATCGGTTGTGTTTACTATACCATTTTCGTGCGTGCTTACGAGCACAGCGTGAGCGTCCAGGTCTGCATCCTTCAGCAGGTTTACAAGGATCAGGTTTATTTCTCCCACGGTACCCTTCTTATCCTTCCAGGCAGATTTGACGCCATCGAAGGCCCAGATACCTCCATATTCATTCCACTGCATATTATCCTGTACATATTTGTAGATAGTTTTCATTCGCTGGTAAGGTTCTTTAACGGATTTCAATTTTGCATCCAGGTCAGCTGTACGCGGAATATTCTTCTTTAGCTGGATACCAAAATCCTCATCCTCCATCAGGAAGCGGATCACCTGTAACCAGTTAACGGTCCTGCCTTCCCTTCTACCTGCAAAATTTAAGGCAGTGATCTTAATATCCAGATGGTCGCGATAAAAATCTTCATTGATGATATAGGGTTCATCCCTGAACGCAGGTATCTTGCTCATGGAAAAAGTATGTATGACACGCGTGGATTTCTCTTCTTTTTTGTGATCGTATTGATGGGAACAGGAAGGAATCGTGCTGATCTCGATCTCCTCCGGGAAATCGATCACAAAATGACTGTATTTAACGGGTATTGGACGCTGGAATTGCCACTCGATAAGACCGATGTTGCTATGCTTGTACTTAAATTCAATTATAGATCCAACCCTGACTTCTGGGAAAGTGAATACTTTTTCCGAGAACTTCTTATTGATCTTTTTCTCATAGATTAGTTTCTTTTCTACTTTGGTAATAACCACGTTGCCTGCATCATCCAGGTTGTAGGTCTGCGCCTCCAGGCTTGTAATATCCTCGTCGTTTCTCTCACTGTGATACCGGAGGTGCACGTTAGCCCATTCAAGACCTTTGCTGTTAAGGATCTTAATCCTAACTCGTTTTTTTAGTTCAGTGCCTGATCCATAGACGTACTCCAGGCTGCCATCATCCACCATCACCATGGCCTCGGCCTTGTTGTCAAAATCGCATTGTTTCATTTCAAGATCGGCCTTATCAACCTTACCAAATCCCGGAAGATCCGGATCGCCTTTGGATTTTTGTGCTAATAAAATGAGGGCAAAAAGATGGCATGCGCAGAAGAGAATTGTCTTTTTCATGTGGGAAGAGTTTATGGTTATGGTGGTGTTGCCCAGTCGGCTAGCGGATCGAAAGTTAAAGAACTTAACTAATCCGTACAACAGTTTATTGGTGGTAAATAAGAAAAAACCAGCCTCTTCTAACCTGGCCTTAATAGCAGAAAAGGCGGTCAACCGTAAAAAGTTGACAGCCTATTGAATTGATACCGGTCAAGCAAGCGGTATTAGAACCCTTTTTTCTCGAGTGGTTTTGACAATAGATATCTTGTCATGAAAATGCCGCCGGCACCATTGTCGTTCTGGCTAAGCGTAAGAGATGTTACATGGTCCAGCTTCCAGCCATCATCTGTATAGAATTTTAGTGTTTTTACGATCTTGTCTTCATTCTCTTTTATGTTCTTAAAATTGATGCCTGTGAGGCTGAACAGGTTTTCAAGGTCTGCTTCTTTTTGCGTTCCATCGGGGTTGGTGATGATCATTTTTGAACGGCCAAAGCCACCAGACACTACAGATTCAACCGTATTGATCTGCATAAATTGCTTGCTTTCCGGTTTTACATCCTGGGCAGAAAGGTCAATGGTTATTGCCGATACTATTATAAGTAAGGCGATGATTTTTTTCATGATGATTTTTTTTCGCAAAACTATGCACGGCGGGAGCGAAGTCAACTGTACTTTGTATCAGTTGATTTAACAAGGGGATGAATTGCGGAGAGCCGATACAAGTCGATAGTACGGAGCCGGGAATTCTGGGCAATCAGTTCCGAGCTGATCCAATTCATAATTCTTAACTCATAATTCTAAATTCATCTTCTTACGTTCGATTGCAGAAACCTCAACTTCCATTTGCCGTCTATTTTATTAAATGTCGCACTTTCCAAAAATTTAATTTTTATCGTGCTTGTGGCGAACCTGAATTCAGCAGTCCGGAAATAATAGGCAGATGCGTCTTTCTTATCCGCATGAACATTTAAACTGTCGATGGTAAAAACGGCATCAAAGGCATCCTTTCGTTTGACCGAATCGATCGCTACCTGGTTATTGTAAATATGACCCCCATCAAACAATATGAAATTGTCGGTTGTCAGCGAATTTGCCTTTGCAAGATCCTTTTTGGACAGTGCATTAAAATAATCCAGTACAATGGCTTTCAATTCTTCTTTCTTAGCCTGGCCATTGTCGTCCACCCGGCACGACAGCAGTGAAAGCAGGATGATTGAAAGAATGATCGACTTTTTCATGATCTGGAGGTTTTATCTTTTGTATGGTGTGAAAAGTTTTTTCAATGCTTTTTCCTGTTTGGAATACTTATAATACATTTCTTCTTTAAGGATCGAGCCGAGGATGAGGTCATTGATTTTCTCTTTGTTCGAATCATCCTGTTGCAGGCATTGAAGATGATAGATGAGGGTTTCGTAGTATTTGTCGATATAGTATTCTTTATAGCTCTGCGCTTTTTTTTCGGATTCAATTTTCATCTTAAAATCAGGAAAATTCAGGTCCAGGTACTGGTAATAGGGAGCGCTGTTGAACCTGGGGTATTTTTCAATATACTTCATGGCTTCTTTATAGTTAGGCGGCTTCACCACATTCATGTATCCCCAGATAACGGTGCCACACAGCCGCATTGCCCGCAAAAAGAAGATTCCCTGCTCGGTATCGTTGTTGAGATGATATTCTTTTAAATCGAAGTTGACTCCTGAAAGATCGAAGGGTTGGTTTTTATTACCGTATCCCGTAAATAGTATGTCGTAGTAACAGTCCACCAGTTCGTTTACAGGGACATCTTTATTCAGTAATTTTTCTACTAACGATTTGTTATCCTCGGGTTCTTCTTTGCGTACATTATAATTTACCTCACGGATAATATAGACATACTTCAGGGATGAGTCACCTGGCCGGCTAAGAAATTTCTCTGTCAGCAGGCTATTATTTTCCCGGGTTGTCTCCCTGATGAAATCAGCCACAAACCCCAGCACAGTGCCTGAATATTTGTCCAGCCCTGCACTCACCCCGGCAGGTGCATTATTCCTGAACATGTACTGGCGATATGTTTTGCCAAGGTCTACTAGTCCTTCATTTATTTGTGCGAGGCAGATAGTGTTGATGGCAAGCAAGCTTACCAGGAGGATTGTCTTTTTCTGTTTCAAGTGGTGGAATGTTTTTTCGAATATAATCCATTTTTTTTGCGGATTTATTCTGCGGACATAATTGGGGTGTCTCATTTTGATTTCAGGCAACGAACTTATTATGAAGGCACATATGTCGCTCTTTTGATTTGCCACGGATTCAAGGAAAAAAATGAAGCGACCCGTGGCAATCCCTTCAATCACGGGGAGGCATGGAAGACCTTATCCGTGGCAATTCCCGGATGATACGGCAGATCTATCCTTTTTCTCTTAAAAGCTTAACAATTGGGTTCGGCGATAAGTAGTAATTGCCGTTCATCATTTCCGCCGGCAGGTACTCCTATATTTCTTGATAGCTTTATATACTTCGTGACCGCTTATTCTATCTTCTCCTGATCCAAAACCATAATTTATGCGGTCAATTTTAATCTTTTCAATGCTTTTCCCTCTTTTGGTAAATGGGCAGATCAACCGGTCGGCCAGGGAATTTGCCGGTGAACAGGTGCAGGAATACATAAAGACCAAACTTTTTAAAGGCAGCTCATATAAACCTGTTTCACTAGGAGAATTAAAGCCATTCCAGGAAAAAAGGAACCCGGAAATAGCCTGGACCATCGAACATACTTTCGAGATTAAGGAGCATTCAGTTTCTGATCAGAAAGCCGTGTCGAAGACCTTCAGGTTCCAGTTTTACATGGATGAAAAAATGAAAATACTTCGAGCGGAAACTTATCTTGTTAATTGATCAGTTCCTTCGGGGATGCTGGGTGCCAGATGTCAGATGCCGGATGCATACTAGATAAAAGAAAACCGTTATTCAGTAGTTGGCATCAAGTATCCAGCATCCAGCATCCAGTATCCAGCATCCTGCGGCTACCATCAACAAACTCCGTCTGTAAACTCCATTCGACTATCTGCTGCTTTGAGAACCATAATGTCAAGTCGGGGACAATTAATCTCCGACAAATTTCATTCACTATCGAATTGTTGCTCGGAGTTTTGCTGTTCCACGTATCCCATCTTCGGACAATTACGATGTACTTACACTCGATTTTACTGTTGTGTGGATAGATAGTAGTGCCTTTGCTTAGTAAAATCGCCTGTTTTGAATTTATTTTTACTGCGCAATCCAATTCTTGTAAAACCACCAATATCCGTCGTATGAACAAGCCATACCACAACGATCAGGCACATATTGCCGAGGATTTTCAATTTACTGAAGAGCATATTTTACAGACATCTCGTCTGGCCTTCTTCAAAATCAACTCGTACAAATTATCCCTTATTAAGGCTTCTTTCAGCACCAGCAGGGAAGATATGAGCGAGATCATCAAAAACACTTTGCTGAATTATACCGACACGGCTAAAGTCCTGGCCGACACAGGTTTTTTTGATATCGAGATCGACAACTAAGTCAGAGGAGTCACAGGAGTCAACTAAGTCGGAGAAGTCATACAAGTCAGTTAATGACCTGTATGACCTGTATGACTGCTATAACCTTCATCTCTTAGAGGGTTACTATAGTAATATTCCTGTAGTATACTTTATTGCCATGATCCTGTAAAGCAATTTTCCCTTTTTTGGCTGTTCCATAACCCGGATAATCCTTCCATTTACCTTCTGTTCTCTTTTTGTTCCAATCGTCACTCCATGCTTCGAATTCTATTATCTTTTCCCCATTGAGCCAATGCTCCACATGTCCTTTATTAAATACGATCCTGCCTGTATTCCATTGGCCGGGCGGGTTGAGTTTCTTTTTGGCGTTAGGCGTGTACATAGCATAATCACTTCCGGCCTTTTGCCATTCTTCCAGCTTCCCCGGGAAACCCACATCATCAATCACCTGGTATTCCGGCCCGATCTCATAAGGAGCTTTGTATTTTGGATCTTCGACAACATGATACATGACCCCGCTGTTTGCGCCGGTAGTCACTTTCCAGTCCCAACTCAGGTCAAAATTTTCGTACTCGTTGTCTGAAACGATATCTCCGCCATGCGCATCTTTAGCGGTTCCCAGGCAAACCAGGGAGCTGTCCTCGATCGCCCAGCTTTTTATGTCTTTATCGCCATTGAAATTATGCCAGCCGTTAAAGCTCTTGCCATCAAACAAACTTACAGGAGCTTCTTTTGATACATCCCGGCTGTCTTTTTTATCTGTCATATCTGAATCTGTTTCGGTTTTGGTCGTGTTGGCTGAATCGTTGCAGCCGGTCATTGCAATTGTTACAAGCAAACCGGTACCAAGGTTAAAAAGTATTTTTTTCATCTGTATTATTTTTTTATCACTTGCATTTTTTCCGGGTTCCATGAAATAGCCGTGTCATTATTATAACTATCGATGCAAAGCAGGGCAGGGGCGGCTGCACGGTAACCGAATATGGCATCTTCTACAACTTTTCCTCCATTCCTGATGGCCTGGAAGAAGTTGACAAAATGATCGTAAGGCCCGCCTCTGTATCCTTTTTCAGCTTCAAACTTTATTTCTTCAGGAGGCATTATCCTCTTGCGATCTGTGAGGGGTGTCCCGGCTTTTTTCATTTGTTCAATGAAGAACGGGTCGTCGGAAGTGATTGTTTTATTTCTTTTTAATACGACATCATCCCAGGTAATGTCCATCGAACCTTCACTGCCTACAAGTTTCAGGTAAGTAGTGCCGCTGGTGCCATCTACAAAATTGCAACGCAAGGAGAGATTGAACGGTGGATGAGCCTGTGCCTGGGGATAATCAAAAGTCCCCAGCAATACATCAGGCACTTCGCGGCCATCTTTCCAGTATCGCAGGCCGCCGGAAGAATAGACTTTATTGGGGCCCAGTGAATCGGTGATAAAATGCAGGCTGGAAAAAAGATGAACAAAGAGATCGCCGGACATACCTGTTCCATAATCCAGGTAATTCCTCCAACGGAAGAAACGCAGTGGATCGAAAGGCCTTTTGGTTGTATTGCTGATATAGGTTTCCCAGTCAACTGTTGCCGGAGACGCATCTGCGGGGATTGGGTATTGCCAGGCGCCGACAGGTGAATGCCGGGCCCAAAAACCCTCGGCATAGTTCAGGGTGCCGATCGCACCGCTTTTTAAAAGTTCTTTTGCCTTTTCATTTCCCAGGGAGGAAACGCCCTGGCTTCCTACCTGGAACACCTTACCCGTTTCTTTTTGCGCCTGTATCACAGCCGGTCCTTCAACCACCGAATGCACCATCGGTTTTTCACAATAGACATGCTTGCCGGCCTTCATAGCATCGATGGAGATCTGCTGGTGCCAATGATCGGGTGTGGCGACGATCACTGCATCAATATCCCTTCGGTTAAGAACCTCTTTGTAACTGCGGGTAGTGAACAGGTCCTTACCCCATTTTTCCCTTGCATCTTTCAGTCGTCCATCGTAAAGATCACAGGCTGCCACGATCTTAATGCCAGGAACTGATAGTGCCGTAATGGTATCCTGGGTTCCCATGCCCCCGGCGCCGATCAGGGCAATATTGACATTATCGTTGGCGCTAAAGGCTCGTTTCTTTGATAACGTAAACCGGATGATGTTGTCATCTGCTGCAAATGCTGCGGTGCCTGCCGCTACAGCTGCGGCGGAGGCAGCCATTTTCTTGATGAAATTCCGCCGCGAGGAGTCCTTGTTTTTTTTCATTGATAGAAATTGAGTTAGAGCAATCGCATGTTAAATATACTTATAAGAACGATTTATTCCCGGGTAATATCCGATACGTTTTGCAGGTCTTTACAGGTATATCTGACACTTGAAAAATAAAATTATTATTACTACGTTTGTGAATAGTTTTTCCAATGTCCTTATGAAAGAAAATTCGAAATTAACTGCAAAAAACATATCACTGTTTGTATTCGCCGCTTTATGGATAACGGTTCATACAGGCTGTGACAGTTCCGCCCAGTTCCAGGCAATAACTACTGAACCCACGGTAGAGAAAGCAGTAAGTCCTGGACCCAATCCTCCAGTTATCGCTGATGCTAAAACTATCCTCAGTCGCCCGCAGGTGCCCATTCTTTGTTATCACCAGCTCCGTGATTTTCGTCCTACCGATGGTAAGATCGGAAAGGATTATATTGTTCCTGTTGCCAATTTCAGGGCGCAGATGAAAATGCTGGCAGATAGCGGATATCATAGCATCTTACCAGACCAGCTGTATGATTATTTAGCCACCGGGAAAGAACTGCCTTCAAAACCGGTAATGATCACTTTTGATGATACCCGGCTGGACCAGTATACAGTTGGACTTCCTGAATTAAATAGATACGGCTTTAAAGGCGTATTCTTTATCATGACCGTATCGTTGGATCGCCCTGGTTATATGAGCAAAGACGAAGTAAAACAATTGTCGGCCCAGGGGCATGTCATTGGCTCGCATACATGGGATCATCACAGCGTAAAAAAATACACTGAAGAAGACTGGAAGACACAGATCGCGAAACCTTCCAAACAACTGGAAAGCATTACTGGCAAACCTGTACAATATTTTGCTTACCCTTTTGGTCTCTGGAACAGGGATGCGATCCAAAACCTGAAACGATTCCATTTTAAATCCGTTTTCCAACTGTCGGATCCAAGGGATAAAGATGACCCTCTATATACGGTCCGCCGCTTTATCATTCCTGGTGAATGGAGTGCCGGGGGAATGATGAGGGTGATGAAGAGCAGCTTCAAATAACTCCTTTCTTTTCACTGATCACTATTCTTTAGATATGGGATCCCTGATGCAGATCCTAGATCACAGATGCCAGATGCTCGATGCTGGATGTTTGCTGTTAAATACAGGCTGCAGATTTCAGTAGGATGCATCCAGCATCCGGTAACCAGTAACCAGTAACCAGTAACCAGCATCCAGCATTCACATCTCATTAATATTTCCACAGGAAGCATTATCTATATTGCAGCTGTTTAGAAACCAAATATGTCTTCTTTTTTTCCAATTAAAAGAAATATAGACAGCCTGCTTGCCGCTGCGGCAGGGTTCACGATCATTCTTTTTTTTACCAGGCATGGTGGCATTGGTATCGAACCAGACAGCGTTGAATATTTATCTGTGGCCGAAAACCTCCATGCGAAAGGTGAACTGGTTGATTTCACAGGAGCACCCCTTGTTGATTTTCCGGCTTTTTATCCTTTTTTTCTTAGCTGCTTTATGTGGGTGACCGGATTAAACCCATTGAACTTTGCTCCTTTACTAAATGCACTCCTGTTTTCCCTGGTCATCATCCTTGCCGGCTATATCATGGACCGGTTTGTTTATACATCGAGAGTCTATAAATGGGCCATCCTTACCTGTATCGTCATAAGCCCCTGTTTACTGGAAGTTTATTCCATGCTTATGTCGGAAAGCCTTTTCCTGCTCTTGTTACTACTTTTTATCATCTCAATACATCGTTATTCGTTCTCATTTTCGCGTCGGGCCCTGTTTGCGGCGATACTCTGTGCCGCGCTGGCATCGGTTACGCGATACGCAGGTATCACGCTTATCGCTACGGGCGGAATATTGTTGCTGATAAACAGCAAGGTTCCGCTGCGAAAAAAATTAATAGATGTCCTGTTGTATGCTCTACTGTCTCCTTCATTATTAATAATAAACCTTGCAAGAAATCATATTGTCTCGGGCAACCTGACAGGTGGCAGGGAAATTTCAACTACTTCTTTGAGAGAGAATATTCACGATGCAGGTTCGGTGTTATATGACTGGCTTCCTTTTTTGCAGGGACATTATAGAGGGGCCGGTATCCTGTTCATCATCGTGATCGCAGGACTGGTCTTTCTTTGCATAAACAATTACCGGCATATTCAAAATTTTGCGACGTACGAAAATATTGCAACTTCTTTTTCGCTACTGTATTTATTGTTCATGGTTTCTATCGCATCGGTTTCGAGATTCGAGACCCTAAACAGCCGTTTTCTGGCTCCCGTTTTTATACCGCTTTTATGGTGCAGCAGTTATTGGATAGTGCCGCTGTTTCAAAAAACAGGTCGGTCCGGGAGAATACTTGTGCTGGTTGCAGCCGGTTGTATGTTTTGCCTTTTTCAGTATGGCCAGTTAGCCTGGGATGCAGAAACGTGGGACGGTGTAAAAGACGCTGGAATTCCCGGATACACCGAAGACCAGTGGAGATATTCCGAAACAGTCCAGTTTATCAAAAACGATTCGCTGCTTTTTCGAAAAGACTTTACAGTCTATTCCGATGCCAGCGACGCCATTTTCTTTTTTACGGGAAAAGTTGGGCAGTTTTTGCCACACCGGCAGTATCCGCCGGGTATTAAGGAATTCTTATCTAATCGTCATTGTTATGTTGTCTGGTTCGATGACGGGGAAAATACAGACCTGGTAGATAAAGCCTTTATCACCGGGACCAAAAAGATGAAATTATTGAAGCAATTCAATGATGGTGCGGTTTATGTGTATGATCAATAATTGCTACCTCAGCGCTGGCCATTCCTTATCCCCGGGGGTTTTCCACACCTCTTAGATTTTAGTAGGCTTTGAACGAATCAGATTGCCAATACTGGCATGATATTATAATTTAATCTGTAACCCGTTTTTAAACCGGATCTCATTATTGCATGAATACTTTTCTTTCAAAGGGTTTGGCCGTTACCGTGCTGCTTTTTGCTCAAAAGGACAGTATAACTAAAGTTGGCGCGGAGGAAACGCATACCGTAAAGGTTGCAGCTAACACTTCATTAAAAGGCAGCAGCGCTGGAATATTCTTTACCGGCAGAAATTACAGGAAGGAATGGATCACTGCGATTGAAGTTCCTGTTCTTGACCTCTTAACGGCTTATGGTGGTCTGAAACCTACCAGGCTGGGCGGTGGCAAACAAACGAAATCGTTGCGGGTAGAGAATGCAGATGGTAAAGAATGGGCTTTGCGATCTGTAGAAAAATTTCCTGAGAAAGCCGTGCCACCGGAGCTCCGCGGAACAGTGGCCGCAAAAATTGTAGCAGGTGGTATTTCAGGCTCCTATCCTTACGCTATTTTATCCATGCCTCCTCTTTCAAAGGCAGCGAAGGTGCTTTACTTAAAAGATAGTCTTGTTTACATAGGCGATGATCCGGCACTGGGAGAGTACCGCGAAAAATTGAAGAATACACTCGTTTTAATGGAAGAAAGGAATCCTTCGGGGTTTATCAATGATATGAACGGAGGCAAGAAGGAAAAAATGATCAGTACGGAAGAGCTGGTCTATAAACTCGCCAATGATAAACACACAAGAGTAGATCCCATCGCTATACTTCGTGCACGGCTACTCGATAATTTTGTTATGGATTTTGACCGTCACCAGGGTCAGTGGGATTGGGTAGCCCTGGCTAACGGCGAGGATAAAATTTATTACCCGGTGCCTATTGACCGGGACCAGGCTTTTTACCGTTTGAGCGGTGGTTTCGTGTCAATGTTTGTAAAGGGCAAAAATGCCGTTCCTCAGCTCGAGGGATTCAAGGAAAAAGCAAAGGACATTACCCGGTTCAATAATCCTGAGCAAGGCTTTGACCGTTATTTCCTGAACAGCTTATCTGAACAAGACTGGAGCAAAACCATTGATGAGTTCCTGAGCGCGATGACGGATGAGGTCATAGAAACAGCATTGCATCAGCAGCCAAAGGAGATCCAGCAGTATTCGGTCGAAAATATAATCAGCACGCTTAAGAATAAAAGGAAATACTTTAAAGACGATATGATGAAGTATTACCGGTTCCTCACCAAAACAGTTTCCATCGTTGGAACCAATAGACGGGAGTTGGTCATTATTTCCAAAGATATCGATGGGAAAGTTGCGGTTGTAGTAACTGATCCGGGCGAAGAGGGACATGCATCTGGTAGCGTTTACGAACGGGTCTTCGATCCGGCTACCACCAGTGAAATAAGGATTTACGGTCTCGAGGGAAATGATAAGTTTGAGTTGCGGGGAGAAGGGACATCTATCAAAACAAGAATTATCGGCGGACCAGGCGAAGATGAATTTGTCAACAATAGCAAGGGCGGTAAAACCATTGTGTATGATGTAAGCTTTGAACAGAACAGTTTTTCGGGCGAACAGGGTTTCCGGAAAAAGATTTCAGGAGATCCGCAGAATAACAATTACAATCGCCTCGAATACATCTACAATAAAACCGGGTTAGGGCTCTCCGTCGAATACACAGTCGGGGGCTTATTCCTTGGTCCGCGGTACCAGGTCACCAGGCAGAATAATTTCAGGAAATCACCTTACAGCGCTAAACATTTATTTGTCGTGACCAGGTCGTTGACAGCATCGGCCTATCACTTAAAATATTATGGCGAATTTATTCATGTATTCGGGAAAACCGACTTATTATTTCATAGCGATGCATGGCTACCAACCAGCCGGACCTTTTTCTTTGGTATGGGAAACAATACTGTCTTTGATAAAAGCAAACCGGGAGGATTCAGGTATTATTTCAATCACTATAATCTCGTGGAAGTTTCATTGATGGCCCGCAACCGGCCTAATTCCTGGTTCGAGATCAGCTATGGTCCGGTGTTCCAGTATTTCAAGCTAAAACAGAAACCAAATGAAGGCAAATATGTAACTGAAGTATATCCGCCCGGCGAGACGACCAATGTAGCTTATATCGGTAAATCATACGCCGGCGGAGCGTTGAGCATCACGATAAACACGAAGAACAGCGAGGCAATACCCACAAGGGGAATTAAACTAAATATGTATGGTAAGTCCTATGCAGGTTTAAGCAAATACAGTAATTCCGTAACCGAAGCAGGGGGTCAACTGGACCTGTTCACTGATTTTATTGCAAAAAGAAATGTAGTTATTGCCACCAGCTTCGGTACCAGTCATATTCTCGGTGATTTTGAAATTCAGCAGGCGCAATATCTCGGTTTCCGTCAAAACCTGAGAGGATTTCAAATGGATCGTTTTGCAGGGCGCACCAGGGCCTACAATAACTCGGAAATACGCTTTATGAAACGGGACGCCAACCTGGGTCTTTTCCGTGGTTCAATGGGCTTGCTGGTATTTAATGATATCGGCAGGGTTTGGGCCGATGATGAAGAATCAACACAATGGCATGATGGTTATGGATGGGGAGTTTTTATTGCTCCTCTTGACAAGATAGCGGTCACCGCCACATTGATGTATTCAAAGGAGCAAAAAAATCTCTTTTTTGTAAATTTTGGATTTCAGTTTTAATTACTATGAAGTTTATAAAATATATATTATTTGTTTTGATGCCTGTCGCACTTCATGCACAGACAGTTCATGTTGATGAGGACCGCATTGTTTACAAGAATAAGAAGACCGTAATACAGGCAGATAAACATGAACTATTCGAAAGAGCACAAATTGCGATGGAGCGAATTAAATGGAATAAGCAAAGGATCGTAGTCGAAAACAGGGACGAGGGATTGATCACCGCAAGAGGCACAATGAAACTGGCCACGCCTTACCATACAATTAGGACGGTTGAATATCTTTTCGAACTCAAAGTAGAAGATGGTGAGTATAAATACAGGATCGATAGTGTGTACATGGAAGAAAAAGAGCGAGGCGGCAAAACAATGAGATTGTCTTCGGAAAAGCTACTGAAAGCAGTTGAAGAAACAGGCAAAGTATCAAAAGATGCCGAAAAAGTTTTGAATGAGATTGACATGAATTTCCAGAAGCTACTGGCGTTGATACAGGCCGACATGAAAGAGTCGGTTTCTACAGAGGTGACCTCCAAATGATAGAACGTGAGCGGTGAAATACTTACTATTCACCGTCAGCTCCTGTTTCTTTTATTTAAATCGATGTGGGAATAAAAGCCCAGGTCGATACCCGTTAATTGTTTTGTCCAAAATATGATCTGGCCGGTATGATAGGAATAATGTTCCGTCACATGGACAATGATACCGGCGCCCGAGTAGTTGAATCCCTGTGCCGAATAGATCTTTAGCAAACTTACTTCATCCGTATTCCTGATTATTTCAATGGCTTCCTGCAGGGTATCAACCAGCTTCTTTAGCAATTCTTCTTTTGTATAACCGCTGGTCGCGGAGAACTCCTTGTCTCTTTCCCGTATATCGGGTTGGTTGCCCAGCGCCGAGATGGAGTACTGGCGGATATTGCCGCATAGATGCAGCACGATATTACCGATACTATTGGACGCTTCGTTAGGGCGCATCCAGACCTGTTCATCAGTTAGCTGGTCCAGGCATTTAGTGATCTTGGGCGTATTCTTTTCTATCCTGAAAATGCTTTGTTCAATAAATTCAGCGGCTACCTTATCCATGGCAACAGGGTTTGATTACCTGCAAATTTATTTTTTTAAATAATAGGTTTTTTTGTTTTCTAAAAACTGATCTTTCCCCCCGCAGTTATATAAAATAGTTGTCGTCCTCTTTCGGAAAGCTCAGCATTGCCAGCTACTGTTACCAGGTTTTGCGGTATAACGTAGGCAGGCATCACCAGCAACTGCCATTTATTGCGAGATAGTATTAGAGGGATGGAAAACTCATAAGAAAGAACTTTTAGCTCACTCACTTGCTGGCTTACTGCCTGCTCAGTTCCGGGAAGAAACAGGAATCCATTTTTTTCATAATAAGTCCTGGTAAAATGCTGTGTGCCGATATTGATCATTGCGGCAGGATCGGCAACAAATATCCATTGGCCGGTGAGCTCGCACCTGAAAACATGATCCAGGCCCGCATTGATACCATAGTCAAAACCGTCAACATGTTTTATATCGCCACCAATGCTGGGGTTTACGAATTTATTTTGCCAACTGAATGTTGCACTGAGCTGTTCTTTCAGCGCCGACTGCACCAATTGGGTGCGCTGCCTGTAGATGGGCTTTGTGAAATAGAGGTGCGTGAAAAATTTTTCATTATCAGTTTTTGCCTGGTAACCGGCTGTAAATACAGTGCCAGCATATTCAAAACGATTAGTGGCATTACTGGTAAAAACCGGGGCTGCGTTGATATATAAGTTCTTGTTGAACCACAGTTCAGCTAGTGGAAAAAAACCACTGCTTCGCAAACTATCTGTGCGTCCATAATAATTCAAACCACTGTTATAAAAGGCGCCAAGCTTAAAACCGGGCCTTTCTTTCGTTGCTTCCTCTTTCTCCTGCGCATTGACAATTCCGGTTATAAAAAGTAAAATAGTGATCAGCGAGGCGGCAATAGTCTTTTTCATAAAGAATGCTTTATGGTTAAAGAAAAGGGATGTAACGATTCGAGACATCCCTTTATCAATCTTCGATCTTAATGGTTCTTACTGTTTGCTGGCTGATGCGGATGTGTTGGATTTTGTTTCAGCCGATGCCTTTACTTCGGGTTTTACGGAGGTAGCTCCGGTTGCCGCGGTCTTTACATCTGATTTTGCCTCATTCTTTAATTCTTTAGCCTTTTCTACGGTAGCATTTGTCTTGTTTTTTACCGGGGCTGCTGTGCTGCTGGTTGTTGCCTTTGTATCGTTTACCACTTTTTTTGCATCTACGTTCACACCAGCATTTGCATCTGTGGAAGCATTGCCACCGGCGCTGGCCGATCCGGCGGAACTGGTAGTGCTGGTTTGTGTTGAAACCGATACTCCCGGATTCACATCGGCGCTGTTTGACAGTTTGCCAGTCGTGTTGCTGGCTGATGAACCTGTTTTTTCAGCACCGGTTTTTACAGTAGATGCTGTTTTTGTTTTTACATCGGAGACTTTGGAAGTCGAGGCTTTAACTGTGCTCTGGGTGGCTTTGGTCGCCTGGCCAGTGGCTTTTGTTATTGTACTTGTATTAGCGGTGATCGTGGTTGCAGCTTGTGTAGTAGATTTTAAGCCAAGGTTGACCTGGGCATACATGCACAGTGAACCAAAGCTTGCCAGGGTAAGGATCAGGGTCTTTTTCATTGCTGTTTTCATAACTTGATTTTTGGGTTTAAGAATTTAGCGATTGAAAAACATTTGTCAGGGTGATCAATCGTTCTTCAATGAGAACGGCGAAGTATTAAAAGGTTTAAGAAACGTTAATAACTTCTTTAATAAATTTTCAAACTGCCTCATTTTCAATTTCTCTCATTTCAAATTTTTAAAATACTCATAGCAACTTTTTTGCTCTTACTTTCGATATAATAGTGTAGAATTTTCTCCATCCTCATCTCCTCCAAAGGTTTTCAAAACGGTCATCGCCTTTTCCTTCACCAGGAGTATTTTTTACTATCTAAAACCCGCAAATATGAAAATGATTCAGCAATCCTTCATTGACCGCCGCTTTTATTTCTTTGTCATTATTATTCCTTCGCTGATCATCCTGGCCCTTTTACTTACACGATGTAAAAAGGATGATAAAGGCGATACCGTTGCCAACACTTCAGTGGATGTAAAACAGGTAGCCGATGGTTTCGTTTCGCCTATTGGTTTGGTCGCTTCGCCTGATAATACGGGCAGGTTGTTTGTAATTGACCAGGCTGGAAAAATATGGATCGTCGACTCAACTGGAGCTAAACTACCTACCCCTTTTATGGACATCTCTTCCACGATAGTAGCACTAAACCCTGCCTATGATGAACGTGGATTGCTGGGTCTCGCTTTTCATCCCCAATTTGCTACAAACCGCCGTTTCTATGTTTATTATCAATTACCACCAAGACCCGGAGGCCCCACACCCACGACTTCCTGGAATAATTTAAGCCGCATCTCTGAGTTCAAGGCTTCGGCGACAAACGGTAACGTGGTTGATATGACCAGCGAAAAAATCCTCCTCGACATTGATGATCCGCAAAGCAATCATAATGGAGGTACGATCGCATTCGGACCTGATGGTTATCTATACATTGCTATCGGCGACGGAGGCGCAGCCAATGATGTCGCACCCGGCCATGTGGATGACTGGTATGCAGCTAATGCGGGAGGTAATGGGCAGGATGTAGAGGCAAACCTGTTTGGCAATGTTTTGAGGATAGATGTGAATACCGGTTCGCCTTATGGTATTCCACCGGATAATCCATTTGTTGCCACTTCCGGCAAAGATGAAATTTATGCCTATGGTTTCCGAAACCCGTTCCGGATGTCATTCGATATGGGTGGTAACCATAGCCTGTACCTGGGTGATGCAGGCCAGGTATTGTACGAAGAAATTAATGTTGTAACGAAGGGCGGCAATTACGGTTGGAATGTAAAGGAAGGCCGGGTTTGTTTCAACGCGGCGAATAATGATACCGCATTAGCTTCCTGTCCGACTATGGATAATCTCGGCAAAACATTTACTGATCCGGTAATTGTAATTAATAATACGGCAAACCCACTGGGCGGGCGGGCACTGACTGTCATTGGTGGAAATGTGTATCGCGGCAATGCCATACCTGCTTACCAGGGCAAATATATTTTTGGCACCTATGCGCAGAGCAATGCACCCAATGGAGAACTGTTCATTAGTACACCGTCTTCGCAAAGTTCATGGGATTACCAGGAGATAAACCTGGCCAGTCATCCCGATGACATCGGGTATTATCTTAAAGGATTTGGCCAGGATAATAAAGGTGAGATTTACCTGACTGTTAGTTCCAATGGAGGCCCGTCCGGTACTACCGGTAAAATCCTTAAACTGGTAAAAGCGCCTTAACCTCGCTGTTACCTGACATGATTGCAGGGATCGCACTACATGCAAGGCATGTATAGAACATACATCCCTTTTTTATGCTCTTATAGATGTCAAACTGTTGTTTCAACTTCATAATGCGTGGCCTTTGCGTCATACCTGATCATCATGGATTGCACGATTGCCGGCACTACAGCTTTTTCATAATGGTCACCAGCAAATTGTTTTATCGAATCGAGTGTTTTCCATTCAGTAATGATCAGGAATTCAATCCCTTCATCAAGCTCTCTTTTCAGGATGCTCGCCGATATAAATCCATCGAGTTGTTTTAATTGCCTGAAAGTATCGGTCTTGAGATGAATAACATATTCAGGCGCTTTGTCCTTTTTGGCCAGGCCAGTCCAATGCCGGGATATCATTTTTTATATTAAGATAGACAGAATTAACTACTGGAAAATTATTCTATTTTACACACATAATGCGTTACATTATTTACCTGTTATTGTCGTTGGCCCTGGTTTCATCCTGTATGAAAGAGAAAAATTGGGACAGGCATAATATCAAGATAAAATTGAAAGCTATTTTTCCTAATTCTGCGAAGGTTGAAGTGCTTGACTCCACTGAATACCGGCTTGTAAGATCCGATAGCTTGCAGATGCCGCCCCCGGCATACAAAGCAATTATCAGGGAAAAAGAATATGAGGGTTATAGTTTCATTCTTTTTTTTACAACAGTGGGATTGAAGACACAGCGGTTTTTGGTCCTGTGTTCAGGGCTCTTATGATCACCGACCTTAGTGCGGGTTTTGGCACCAGGAAGCAAGAACATTTGTTGGTTATGCCTGCTTTCAATAAATCAGCAACAAAAATGGTGGCCTGCGCAATAGCAGTCGGCCTTCCTGATAAGGGCCATATTGTAGAGATGGAAAATAAAATCATTGAAGTTTTCGACCTGCAAAAAACAGGATATAGCGGAAATATGACTGATCCCGCAAAGGACAGCAAACAGCACCGGCCACGCGCGAATGAAAGGGAATAAAATACCGGGATAGACTAGCGGGCCCTTTCTCTATAGCCGCTATTAAGCACTTCAAATTTTGTATACCTGAATACCCTCGCTTGGGTTCCCTTTTCAGATGACTTAAACCCCTTCGGGAATCCTTTCGCCTTATAAAACTGGCCGATAAACCTGATACGGTCATTGATATATCCAATTGTATCTGGAAGCGCAAGGGATGGATCGGCAGGCTCCACGAAAATGCTGAGAGTGGCGAGCGAATCGTCTTTGTTGTCATTATACCTGTCTATATCTTCAGGGCTGGCCCAGTTGGCGCAATCACAGGCCCATGGTATATATTCCAGTTCGATCGTCTGTACTTTATCCTCCAGTTGATCTGTGTTGCAGGAGAAAAGAAGAAGTAACATCAAAAGAGACAGTAGACGACTCATGATTCAAATTTAGGTATTACCACAGATGAATATACTTTCAGTATCGCCTCAGTTTTAAAATAAAGCTCACGCTTCCCGCAAATATGCGGGACGACGACGCAACGATTAACGGTCGGCACTTACGTTGCGCCTTTGCGTCCAAGGAACGCCAGGAACCACTAAGATTATTTTGAGCCGCGGATACACCTTCGTTTTTTTCCGTGAATCCGGAAAGAGAAAGGGTTGTACTTTTTTTTCATCTTATCTTTATCCTCCTGTCCAATCATACAATTCAACATGAAAAAACTATTTATTCTCTTCGTGCTCTCAGGCATCCACGTCAATTTATTATTCGCGCAGGCAGACAGCATAACCGGTGCGATGAAATCAGAAATGATGATACCCATGCGGGATGGAATAAAACTACATACGGTTATCATCAGCCCGGTAAATGCCAGGCAGGCGGGCCCTATATTGCTGACACGAACTCCTTATGGCGCATTTCCAGCTTTTATAAAAAACGACACAACATTAAGCCTTGCTTTTTTTGGACGTAATTATGGCTCATTCCTGAAGGATGGCTACTTTTTGATCTTCCAGGATATCCGTGGTAAATATAAAAGCGAGGGCAAAATGCAGATCCATCAGCCTTTGATACATGCTACCGATAAAAATGCGATTGATGAAAGCACTGATACCTGGGACACGATAGACTGGCTTATTAAAAACCTTAAAAATAATAATGGTAAAGCCGGCATATTCGGGATTTCTTATCCCGGGTGGCTGGCCCTTGTGGGTTCAGTGGATCCACATCCTGCTTTGAAAGCTTCTTCCGAGCAGGCCTGCATGGGCGATCTTTTCCTGGGCGATGATTTTCATCATAACGGAGCATTCAGGCTAAGCTATGGAATGGAATATACTTACGAGGTGGAGTTTGACCCGACAACAGACAGCGATTTTGATTTTCCCCGTTATGATCTTTACGACTGGTATCTTCAACTGGGCTCTTTAAAAAATGTCAATGCCAAATATTTTCATGAACGCATCCCGACCTGGAACAATTTTGTCAAACACCCCAGCTATGATGAATTCTGGCAAAAAAATTCTCCGCTGAGCTATGTACAGTCGGCACAGGTTCCGCAATTGCATGTCGGTGGTTATTATGACCAGGAAGATATCAATGGACCGCAGCTGATGTATGCACATATGGAAAAGAAGGATGCTTCCAATTTCAATCATATTGTACTCGGGCCATGGTATCATGGACAATGGGCCTCATTCAAAGCGGATAGTATCGGTAGAATATCTTTTGGAAGTAACACTGCCGCCTGGTTCCAGGAATTGCAGAAGAAATGGTTTGATTATTATCTCAGGGGAATAGGGGATGGAAAGTTCGAAGAAGCCTACACCTTCCAGACTGGTAGCAACGAATGGAAAACCTATTCCAGCTGGCCGCCAAAAGAAGCCGAAATAAAAAAATTATATGCCGGAGCTAACAGTAAATGTTCGTTCAATAAGCCGACGTCGGCTAATGGCTTTGTAAGTTTTACCAGTGATCCGGCCAAGCCTGTCCCTTACCGGCTTCCGCCTATTGAAGCTACTTATGGACCCGGCAGTCGCTGGCGTCCCTGGCATGTGGAAGATCAGCGTTTCGTTTATTCGAGACCCGATGTGATAAGTTTTGCAATGGATACGCTGACAGACGACCTGGTAGTGACAGGAAAAATTAAAGCCCATCTTTTTGCAAGTACCAGCGCGACTGATGCCGACTGGATCGTCAAGCTGATCGATGTTTACCCCGACAAGACCCGGCCTTTGTCGATGAGTGGCTACCAGTTCCCCGTTGCCATGGAAGTATTCCGGGGCCGCTTCAGGAAAAGTTTCAGCCAGCCTTCCCCGCTCACACCAAATAAGCCGGAGGAGTTTGTAATTGATCTCCACGATATCAATCATGTGTTTAAAAAAGGTCACCGGGTCATGATCCAGGTGCAGAGTACCTGGTTTCCTGTTATTGACCGCAACCCGCAGAGGTATATCCCGAATATCTTTGAGGCCAAAGAATCGGACTATATTAAGGCCGAACATCGCATTTATTTTTCCTCACAGTACCCCACTTATATTGAATTGCCGGTGATGAGGCAATAATTGGCCTGATGAAGTCTTGCACATTCGGCTTTTATCATAGCTTTTACTCAGGTTGTGTCTTATCCGATAGCCCTGGCTACCGGACAGGCAGGTATCGGATTTGAATTTAGCTACAGGAGGACCACTAAGGAGACACTGAGTGCTGCAAAGAAGAAAGGCTCTGTGGCCATCCTGATTTTTCAAACCTGGACACTTCCTTACGCTGATAATTCCGTCGCAAATCGTTCTGTTTCTTAAATTTGCAGTCTTATGGCTGAAGAAACAAAGAAAGAGGAACGATCCCTGAATTTCCTGGAAGAGATTATTGAAGAGGATCTCAAAAACGGCAAGTACAAGAGCATTGTCACGCGCTTTCCCCCTGAACCCAATGGATATCTGCACATGGGCCATGCAACCAGCATTTGCCTCAATTTCGGTCTTGCTCAAAAATATGGCGGTTATACCAATCTCCGTTTTGATGATACAAATCCCGTGACGGAAGAAACCGAGTACGTAGAGAGCATTAAAGAAGATATTAAATGGCTGGGTTTTCAATGGGAGAATGAACATTACGCTTCTGATTATTTCGATGAGCTATACCAGTTTGCCGTCAGCCTGATAAAAAAAGGACTGGCTTACGTTGATGATCTTACAGCCGAAGAAATAGCTGAAATGAAGGGTACGCCCACTGAGCCTGGTAAGGATAGTCCTTATCGCAACCGCAAAGTGGAAGAGAATCTTGACCTGTTTGAGCGAATGAAGAAAGGTGATTTTCCGGATGGCACACATACGTTGCGGGCAAAGATTGACATGGCTCATACCAACATGCTTATGCGGGATCCGCTGCTTTACCGGATCAAGCATGCAAGTCATCACCAGACTGGTGACAAATGGTGTATCTATCCAATGTATGATTTCGCGCACGGGCAAAGTGACAGTATCGAGAATGTCACACATTCCATTTGTACAATGGAATTCGTGCCTCACCGGGAACTATATGACTGGCTGATCGAAAAACTCGAAATATATCCTTCGCACCAGTATGAATTCGCCCGGCGTAACCTTTCTTATACGGTGATGAGCAAAAGAAAACTCCTGCAACTTGTCAACGAAAAATACGTGGATGGCTGGGATGATCCACGTATGCCAACAATAAGTGGAATGCGTCGCCGGGGATACACACCTGAAAGCATCCGCGATTTTTGCGACAGGGTAGGGATTGCCAAACGCGAAAACCTGACCGACCTGGGATTGCTGGAGTTTTGTGTACGCGAGCATTTGAATAAAGTGGCGCTGCGCAGAATGGTAGTGTTTGATCCATTAAAAGTAGTACTGACAAATTATAATGAACAACCCGGGGAGACTGAAATGCTGACCAGTGAAAATAATCCTGAAGAGGAAACGGCGACCCACCGCGATATACCATTTGGTAAAGAGCTATACATTGAGCGGGAAGACTTCATGGAAAACCCGCCGAAAAAATTCTTCCGGCTGGCTCCTGGTAAAATGGTTCGTTTAAAAAGCGCCTATATCATCCGTTGCGATGAAGTGATCAAAGATGCCAACGGTCATATTACCGAGCTCCATTGCTCTTATATTCCTGAAAGCCAGAGTGGCAATGATACGTCGGGTATAAGTGTAAAAGGGACTTTGCATTGGGTAAGCCTCAAACATGCTATCACCGCAGAACTTAGGTTATACGACCGTCTATTTAAAGTTGAAGATCCTTCAAAAGAAGAAGGTGATTTCAAGGAGTATATCAATCCTGGTTCGCTGCAAACGATAAAAGCGGTCTATGCAGAGCCGGCTTTAAAGAATGCAAAATTCGATGAGCGCTACCAGTTTTTGCGTAAAGGATATTTCACATTGGACAAAGATTCCAGCACCAGCGGCATGATCTTCAACCGCACGGTAACCCTTAAAGACAGCTGGAAAGCGGGAGACTCAAAGGCAAATTGAGTTTTTACTTTGCGTGAAACGATAACTTTACTATTATCGGATGATAAATTATCTCTAAAGAAGAAGCATTTGCTACCTGCAACGCCTCTTTTGGTTTATCTTTATTGATATGAAGAAAATCCTCGTCGTGTTGGTGGCGCTGGCCTGCTTCTCCTTTATCAGCGCCGACAATCCTCTGAAGAATACGAAATGGGATGGAGAAAATGGATTACAGGTTTATTTTACCTCATCCGACACCATCAAGCTGCTAATAAATGATCAGCTTGTTGCATCAGCACAATATAAAGTGAAAGATAGCACGCTTACCTGGCGTGATCTTGTTCCCGCTCCGGGTTCCTGCGATACTTCCATCCGGGGTACTTATGTTTATCGCATAAAGGATAGCATCCTGACCTTCCGGCCAGTTTCTGATCGATGCGAGGTGAGAGCAAATGTGATTCAGACCCTGGTGCTAACCAGAAAATGATTAATAAATGGCTGCTTTTTTTGTCCGACTGAAAGCATGGCAACTTATAAGGTCGGTCAACCAGTAACTTACTGCTAATAATAAGTGTAAAACCGGAACTCCTTGTAGTAAGACAGCTACACATATGTAGTCGCTATAAGTACCTTCGAATCATCAATCATCTATTGTTTTACCCTGCCTGCTGATACTATATTTGCATTGTCAGTGAACGAGAAAATACAATATCCTAAACCCTGTATCCTTAAACTAATTACAGATCCCAGAACGAAGCACAAATCCTAACGATCAGTATCTATGAAAACCAATACCGGCTGATTCTCTACAGCGGTCCAAATCCATGAAAACCACAAAGTAAACCGTCCTTTACTTTTTTAATTATCCCGACCTGGTGTCGGGATAATTTTTTTTTGCCTCACCCTCTTATCCCTCTCCAAAGGAGAGGAACGATACCTCAATGTTTCTTCAAACATCACAGATCAGATCAACTTCATTTTTCTCGGCATTCTTGGCCTCACCCTCTTATCCCTCTCCAAAGGAGAGGGACGATACCTCAATGTTTCTTCAAACATCACAGATCAGATCAACTCCATTTTTCTCGGCATTCTTGGCCTCACCCTCTTATCCCTCTCCAAAGGAGAGGGACGATACCTCAATGTTTCTTCAAACATCACAGATCAGATCAACTCCATTTTTCTCGGCATTCTTGGCCTAACCCTCTTATCCCTCTCCTTGCTTCTCCCGCTTTCCAGCGGGATCGCAATGAGGGGGAGAGGGACGATACTACTGTGTTCAGCCAAACGTTACAGGGTTCCATATCAACCTCACCATCCTTCATTGAAAATACTTGTTCAAAGTTTTAGGATGTTTCCTATTCAAAATTCAACACTTGACATTCAAAATAATTGGTCAAAGCCTTAGAGTACGCCGTCATTCAACATTCAACATGCATCATTCAAAATAAATGATCAATTCCAGTCCCAGGCAACTACAGCCCATTCATCCAGGCGATCCCGGTAAGTATGAATTGTTTTAAAACCAATCTTTTCATGCGCCCGCAAGGAGCGTGGATTATGAATAGATATTTCGGTTACGAGAAGGTCAAATCGTGGTTGGTATATCTTTTTATGATGCTGGTAAAGCATTTGCACTAATCCCTGGCTCCGGTATGCTTTGGATACACAGATCTGTCCCATAACGTAGAAGGGCAGCGTCGATAATTGCTGGCTGTTCCATCTCAGGCCATCGAGTAAATCAAACATTGGTTCGAGATCGGGAACGAGAAGCCGGCATTCCACCAGCATAGTCAAGGCATACGCAACAATGTCATCTTCATTCTTAACGATGATGCTCGGCGAAAGCACATGCATTTGCTGCAGTGTTTGAAGGTCGTGCCGCAGGGTCACAAATCCCTGCGATTGCATTTCGTCTTTGCTAATAATTCCCGGCAGGTTTTGTTCTTGCAGTGATAGTATTTGTGCCAATTCTCCGGTATTCGTAACAAGACATGCCTGAAGCATATGAGCTATTTATATTCACCAAATACTTCCCGTAAAGTGTCCGCAATTTCTCCGAGTGTGCAATAATTCTCGACGGCTTCGATGACAATGGGCATTAAATTATCTCCACCATGTGCTTTGTCATTTAATTGCTGGAGGATATTATCGCATTTGGCAGGATTTCGTTTACTACGCAGGGCACGCAGTTTTTCTGTCTGCAACTGGCGGATCGAATCATCGACTTTTAAGATCGGGATGGTTTCTTCTTCTTTCGATTGAAATTTATTTACACCAACAATGATCTTTTCCCCGGATTCAACCAGGCGCTGGTGTTCATAGGCGCTATGGGCAATTTCATTTTGAATAAATCCCTCTTCAATTGCTGCTACACTGCCACCCATTGCATCGATTTTATGGATCAATTCCCAGGCTTTCGTTTCCACTTCACTGGTCAGCGATTCGATGAAATAAGAACCGCCCAATGGATCAGCCGTATCAGCGATCCCGCTTTCATAGGCCGCAACCTGTTGCGTACGCAATGCAATTCTTGCTGCCTCTTCAGTGGGCAGGCTTAAAGCTTCATCATAACCGTTTGTATGCAATGACTGTGTACCACCCAATACTGCAGCCAGGGTTTGAATGGTTACCCTCGGTATATTGTTCAATGGTTGTTGTGCTGTCAGAGTACTACCCCCGGTTTGTGTATGAAACCGGAGCATCATAGCTTTCTGATCGGTGGCGCCGAGTTCCTTCATCATCTTTGCCCACATCCGCCGGGCTGCCCTGAATTTGGCTACTTCTTCAAATAGATTATTATGAGCATTGAAGAAAAATGAAAGACGCTTGCCAAATACATTTATATCCAGGCCTTTTTCCAACGCCGCTTTGACATAAGCCTTGCCATTGCTTAAAGTGAAAGCAATTTCCTGGACAGCCGTGCTCCCCGCTTCGCGGATATGATAACCGGAAATAGAGATGGTGTTCCATTTCGGCAATTCATGACTGCACCACTCGAATATATCAGTGATGATGCGCATCGAAGTCTTGGGGGGATAGATGTATGTGCCTCTCGCTGCATATTCTTTTAAGATATCGTTCTGGATCGTGCCTGTGATCTTTTTCAGATCGGCATTCTGTTTTTTTGCAACAGCCACATACAATGCCAACAAGATAAATCCCGTGGCATTAATGGTCATTGACGTTGACACATCTTCCAGCCTGATCCCTTTAAAAAGTGTCTCCATATCATCGATGCTGTCGATGGCCACACCTACCTTTCCCACTTCACCTTCAGCCATAGCATGATCGCTGTCGTACCCGATTTGGGTGGGAAGATCAAAGGCAACACTTAGCCCGTTTACCCCCTGTGACAAAAGGTAATGATATCGTTTATTACTTTCTTCAGCCGTAGAAAAGCCAGCATATTGCCGCATGGTCCAAAGCTTGCCACGATACATATCCGGTTGGATTCCCCTGGTAAATGGGAATTCACCTGGCAACTCATCACCGGGAACTGAATCTTTGTTATAAACCGGTTTAATTTCGATACCGGAATCGGTATATCGCTTTTGCTCAGGCATAATTTTTTTTGAATAAAGTAAACAGGGAATAGTAGAAATTAACCGGTGATTACTTCATCAATTTTTTCGCTTCATAATTCAGGGCTTCAAGGACGATCGTATGCAACACACCTTTTTTCTGGGTCATGACAAACTCAAGCAGCTGGCGGTTGAGGTCAATTCCTTTTCCTTCAGGGGGCAATGCCGACGCTACCTGGTTAATGATAAGCATATTCTGATCTTTCAGATTTTTAATAGCTTCCCAGGCCACAGGGCTTACATAGATCTGCTGGGTAGCATTGTATTCATATTCCTGTTTAATGGATTCGAGTAACAGCATTTGCATTTCCCGGGCAGTCATTCCTCCCTGGTTTACGCGACTAATAAGGTTGGGCAGGGAAATTCGTTCTGCCAGCATCACCAATCGCTCATAGGCCTGCAATTGCAGGGGCCTTGCAGTAAATCCCGACTCATCTTTTTTTGGTTTTTTTCTTTCCGAGTTCCAGAAATAAAACGTTCCCAGCGCAATCAGCAAAGCCACGGTAGAGACAATAAGTGATATCATGTTCAAATCCATTGTAAAGTATTTTGCGTCAAAAGTAAGCAATGAGTACCGGAAGTCCTACCCAGGGAAGAAATGAGAAACAGAGCGGAGTGCGATGCTTTCCCTCTTTCTCGCTCTGTTTCTCCGCTGTGTATTTCTATACACCGAGCGTTTTATACATCTCGTTGAGAATATCTTTACTGTTGGCGATCAATAACAGTTTATCGCCTTCTTCAAGTATAGTTGATCCGTTAGGCTGTATGTATTTACCATCCCTTACAATTAGAACGATCAGGCCTTGTTTAGGCAATCTTATGTTGACGATCGCTTTTCCAACAGCCTTACTGTTGCCGGGTAAAATAGCTTCAACTAGTTCTGAACTGACTGTATCATATAATTCCATGTCCAGCGGCGTTATTTTTTTTGCTTTCTTAGGTACCGTCACTTTTAGCCAGTCGGCTACCAGGTGGAGCGTTGATCCCTGGAACAAAACAGAGGTAACGGAGATAAAGAACACCAGGGGAAAGATGATATCCGCTTTGGGAATACCTGCGATCATTGGGTAAGTAGCAAAGACCATCGGTACCGCTCCCCGTAAACCAACCCATGAAATAAACAGTTTATCCCTTATCCTCATTTTAAAAAAGCTAAGGCTGATAAATACAGCAATAGGTCTTGCCAGGAAGATGAGTACTGCTGAAACAAGCAGGCCAGTATCAATAATAGGCCAGATTTGTGATGGGAATACCAGTAATCCCATGGTCAGGAACATGACGATTTGCATCAGCCAGGCCTGGCCATCATAAAACCGGATGATACTTTTTTTATGAATAAAATTGTTGCTGCCGAGTACGATCGCAGAAAGATATACTGCCAGGAACCCATTTCCACCTATTATATGTACGGAAGAATACGTAAAAAGGATCATGGCCATGATGAGCACGGGATATATACCCTCGGTTTCGAGTTTTATTTTATTAATGATAAAGACAATCCCTTTACCAATCGCGTAGCCTGCAATAGCTCCAATCACCATTTGTTTGACGAATTGGAAAATAAGCATCGGGATAGAAGCATCCCCGTGTGCAAGCAGGTAGGTCAGGCTAATTGTAAGAATGTAAGCCATTGGGTCGTTACTGCCGCTTTCCAACTCAAGCAAATGACGGAGACTGCCCTTGAGGGCAATATTCCTTGCACGAAGAATGGAAAAAACAGCCGCCGCATCCGTAGCGGACACAATAGCACCGAGTAAAAGGCCTTCGAGTAAACTAAACCCCGAAACGAGGTGTACAAAAATGCCAATCACAAGGGCGGTTAACAATACACCCAGTGTAGACAGGGAAATTCCCCGCCACAGGATGGGTTTTATGCTTTCCCATTTAGTATCCATTCCACCGGAAAACAATATGAAGTTCAAAGCCAGTACACCAAGTACTTCGGCAATATGTGGGTCATCAAAATATATTTTGCCGATACCCTCGGATCCTGCCAGCATACCGACGGCCAAAAACAGGATCAGTGTAGGTATACCCAGCTTAAATGAAGTTTTGCTGGCAACAATACTTGCAATCAACAGGATCGACCCTGCCAACATGATATCTTCAGCAGTAAAATTCATGTATGATCAACCGGTTTTTTTAAAAATACGGAATCCGGAGGGAAAGTCGATAGTCGTTAGCCAATAGTCAGGAGTAAATAATTATTTTGAATCGTCATTGCGAGCGAAGCAATCGGAAGAGAAAGTCCGAAAAGCCGAGCAGAAGTGGAGTTGATGTGGTACCTGTCAAGTTTAGCAGAACATAGTTGCATCGTCCCTCTCCCCATCATTGCGATCCCGCTGGAAAGCGGGAGAAGCAAGGAGAGGGATAAGAGGGTGAGGCCGAAAAAAGCCCGTCTTTTAACAAGACAGGCTTTGGAAAAAATTTATTTCGCTTGTTTTACGATTTCACTTCCTGCGGTTTCTGGACCGTGGTTGTTTTTGCAACTGCAGTTTTTGAAGACGTCGATTTTTTGCCTGTACCAAGGTCAACCAGGATCGGCGCTGCTACGAAAATGGATGAATAGGTACCGGTAATAACACCGATCAGCATCGCAAATGCGAAACCTCTTGTTACTTCACCACCAAAGATGAACAATATCAATATGGTCAGGAATACCGTCAGCGACGTCATGATCGTACGGCTAAGAGTTTCATTGATGGCCCTGTTAATAGTTTCTGCCAGTGGTGCGGCGGGATATAGTCTCCTGTCCTCACGTATCCTGTCGAATACGATAACCGTATCGTTCATCGAGAAGCCCACTACGGTCAGTACGGCCGCAATGAAATGCTGGTCAATTTCGAGTGGGAAAGGAACCAGTTTCCTGGCAAATGAAAATACGATCAATGTCACCAACACGTCATGCAACAAGGCAAGAATAGTTCCCAGTGAATATCTCCAGTCGCGGAAACGAAGGAAGATGTAAAGGAAGATAACAAAGATTGAAAAGACGACTGCTTTAACGGCACCGGCTTTCAGGTCATCAGAAATAGTGGGTAATACTTTTTTAGAGGCTATTTTGCCAATCTTGCCCTCGCCGGCGTCGAATTTATTGTACGTGATAGCTGGAGGCAGATGTGCTTTCAGTCCTTCAAACAACCTCAATTCTACCACAGAATCTGTTCTCGGAGAAGTTTCCTGGATCTGGTAGGAAGTAGTGATATCCAAAGTAGCTGCATCTCCAACTGTTTTGATCACGGGAGATTCGTTGGCGAAAGTTGTTTTCAGCTCGCCACGGATGGCTTCGATTTCCGTGCTAGGCAATGCCCGTCCAAAACTGACAGTATAGCTGCGGCCACCGTCAAACTCAACCCCGTAATCAAAGCCATTGAAATAAGAAGCTATACCAAGTGCCAACACTACGAAGGAGATCACATAAGCGATCTTGCGGAATTCAATAAACTTGAACTTCGCATGCTGGAATACTTTACGTGAGATCGTTGTGAAATATTCCAGGTGACGCTGTTTGTTGGTAAACCAATCAGTGATCCAGCGGCTCACAAGGATACCACAGAATAATGAAAGGATAATGCCCAGTATCTGCGTGGTAGCGAAACCTTTTACAGGTCCCAATCCAAAATAGAATAAGATGATCGCCGTCATGAGTACGGTTATGTGTCCATCGAGTACGGGAGGTAGTGAACGACGGTAACCTTCATTGATGGCGGGAATATATCCTTTGCCCCGCGTGAGCTCCTCCTTGATACGTTCATATATAATTACATTGGTATCTACGGCCATACCGATCGTAAGAACGAGACCGGCGATACCAGGAGCTGTCAGTGTAGCGCCAAGACCGGCGAGTACACCAACGGTGAAAAGAAGGTTCAGTATTAAAGCGATATTGGCTACCCATCCCGCGGTATTATAATACACCAGCATTAGCGAAAAGATGACTACGAAGGCGATCGCGAAAGCTATCATTCCTTTATTGAGTGCATCTCTTCCGAGTGTTGGACCAACCTGCTGATCCTGCACGATCTTGGCCGGAGCTTTCAGTTTACCTATTCTCAGGATAGATGCAAGGTCCTGCGCTTCCTGTACGGTAAAGTTGCCGGTGATCTGTGAACGGTCGCCCAGTCTTCTTTCTGCAATGGGTGCCGAATAGACGACACCATCCAGTACGATCGCGATCGGTGTTTGTTCCTTGGCGCTTTTTTCGGTGATCGTTCCCCATTTATTAGCTCCCACAGCATTCATCTCCATTTCAACGATAGGTCCTTTGATCGGATCAAATGCCTGCCTTGCATCTTTTATTACATCACCTTCGAGTTGAGGAGTTTCACGTCCATATGTTCTCAGCACATACAGGGGAAAAAGATTCTTATTATCTTTTTTTGGCTGGCCATATACAAACCATGCATCAGGAGGGAAGAATTTTTTAAGGGCAGGTGAATTGAGATATTCTTTAAATGCACCTGTATCTTTTTTAACATAACCGAGTGTGCTTCCGCTAGGATCCCCTATCAGGTATTCTGCCAGCGACCTTTTCGTCGTATTGACCGGTTGTTGCGCGGTGTTGGGAGTTGTTGATTTCTGCACACCTCTGGCTGTGTCATTAGTTCCAAACTTAACAACTTTGGTGGTATCAACTTTATTGCCGGAGGTATCTACAGCCAGGCCGTTCTTACCTGTGGTGTCCACTTTCGCCGTATCGGGAGTAATTCCTTTTAAAAAATTGTCAAATGCACCTTCGACCTGGTCCAGCGAATTCTTGATGTCTTTAAACGTATAGGCGTCCCAGAACTGGAGATTGGCAGATGATTGCAAAAGTCTTTTTACTCTTTCCCTGTCTTTTACACCCGGAAGCTCAACGGTAATGATTCCGCGATCGGCTTCTTTGTTGATATTAGGTTGGGCTACGCCAAACTGGTCGATACGCTTGGTAAGAATATTATAAGTGCTTTGGAAGGCCTCACCAGTTTGAGCATTCAGGTATTTGATCACTTCGGAATTGGTAGAACGGAAAGTGATCTTTCCCGCGCTGTTGGCAGCGAATAAACCGGCAAGCTGGCCATTATTGCTTAATTGCTTGTATTCTTCGGCAAATAAGGTGACAAAATTCGCCGAGCTGTTTGCCTTACGCTTTTCAGCGTTCGCAATAGCCTTCAAAAAAATGGGATCTTTTGAATTATTCGAAAGGGTATTCAGCAGACCGGTCATTTCCACTTCCAGCGTTACGTTCATACCTCCCTGCAGGTCCAACCCAAGGTTTAACTCTTCTTCCTTTGCTTTCTGATAGCTCATGGGGCCGTTGATACCATAAGTAACAATGACGTCTTTGGTGCTATCAAGCAAGCGTTTCAATCTTGCCTGGTAGATGGTATCTCTCACTTCCGCATACATCGCCTGCGAATCTTTGTTGGAGGGATATTTTGCCGCGGGGGTTGGGAAATATGTATCCACAAATGCGTGGGCACGAGCCTCCATCTTTTTTTCATGTTGGCGAACAAACAAAGTAAACGAAAGCTGGTAGAGTGAATAAACAATCAGCAGGATCGTAAAGAATCGAACCAAACCTTTCAGTTGCATACGTTGTGCGATTTACATTTTATAAGCCTCTGCTTCAGAGTCCGTTCACCAGCGATTTTTTTGTTTTTGGCGACGGGGCACGGGTAAAGGCTCAGGGATTTTTAAAGAGCGGCAAAGATAGGGTTTTCAGGCAGAAGTTTAATCAGGTTTTATGACAACCGGGAGCCGGAATATCTAAACATTTTTAATTGCTTTTCAGGAGTTTAAATATAAGATAAGATGTACCTGTACCGATAGCGAAGGCTACCAGGATAATGAGCAGGGCTTTGAGATTGATTCCGCTGCTTTCTTGCGATATTTCCTGTTTGATGATATGAAAGCGGGCTGGCATTGCCCCACTGTTGAGCTGATCAGCGAGGGCCAGGGCCTCTGAAACAAAGAAACCGCCGCTGATTATTGCCTTTCCTCCCAGGATAGCCGACTCAACCTTCGGCGCTGAAACAACTATATCGTCTACAAGAATTGCAAGCGGCCGACCAACGTTATTGCCTGTGAGCATTCCCCATTTTCTTGACCCTATTGATGTAAAACTAAACGCCACTGTTGGGTCACCGGATGGTCCAAAATCCTGCATTGCTGCTTTTATATCGCTGTTATCAATTAGAATGCTTCCTCGATTATTAACCCGTATTACATAAACACCCAGGTTGCTTTTTTTGGTCATAGTACTGGTAAGATTGGGACCATAATAAAACCGGGCATTTGCCGGAAGCAGGCGAAGAAGTTCCTTTTTGAAAATTTCCCTGAAAGCTGCTGTATCTTTTTCTGCAACCGAGCCTATCTCTGCTCCATCAGGTTGCTGACTAGATGTAAAAATGGATTCAAAGCTGGGAGCAGGTTCAACTTTTTTAACGGGCTTCGGCTCCTGTGCGCTGAACTTTATCGCTTTACCTGTGTCGATCACTGTATCGTCTGCAGGAACTGCCTCTATAGAAACCGGTTCAGTCTCTTTTCTGGCGGAAGCATTCAGGGAAGCAAGTTCCTCTACTGTATAGACTTCACGGATTTCCAGTTTCCCGATCCTTGTGATCAATTTTTGGACGCGGGCTGTATCGGAGATTTCTTGAATGGTGACATCGAGTTTTTCACCGTTGGCCAAATCTTTTACCTCGATGGGATAACCTGCATTTTTACATCTTGTCTGAAGTACCTGGGACATTTTATGCAGCTCAACAACCGTTTCATCGTGACTGGACGGGCCTGTTCCTGGCGCGGCTGCCCTTTCTAATTCGTAATGAACGGTAAAGTATTGCAACGTCCTTTTCTTTGACATTCTCTCGAACACGACAAATGCAATTCCCGCCACGACCGTGCCGATCAGCAATGATTTTAACCATGTATTCATAAAGCAGTTGAGTTAATTGTTAATTTGAGCTTCTATCAGGAAGAATATGAAAATAATATTTCCACTCATTTCGGCCATCTTTATTTTTTATAGTTGTTCTTCTTCTAAAAAAGCTACAGGTAGCATGAACAATACCAATAACGAGCTGACAGAAATCCTTCAACGTTATTCTTCTGTTTATTTCGATTCAGTGTTGAAAAACAAGGATGAATTAAAGTTGCAGGTCATTTATACGCAGATTGACAGGGACAATAAAGGAGATCCCGGCTTTAAGGATTTTTATTTCAACCACGATGACAGCAATTATTTCTACCCGGCATCCACGGTAAAACTTCCAGTAGCGGTCCTGGCTCTTCAAAAGCTGAACCAGCTTAACATCGAAGGGTTAAATAAGAACACGACGATGATCACCGGGGAGGATGGGGATGGCCAAACCTCGGTAAACAGCGATTCGACATCTGCGGATAGCAGGCCGACTATCGCACATTACATCAAAAGAATACTACTGGTCAGCGACAACAACGCATTCAATAGGTTGTACGAATTCCTGGGACAGGAATACATCAATAATAGCCTGCACGCAATGGGTTACGAGGCGACCCAGATCATTCACCGGCTTGATATCAGTCTGACCGAAGAGCAGAACAGGCACACGAATCCTGTAAAATTTTATAATAGCAATGGAAAACTCATTTATGAAAAGCCTGCCGAAAAAAGCCAGCTTGTTTATGCGATACGAAATACAAAGCTCGGTCATGGATATATGAAAGGCGATAGCATTGTGCACGAGCCGCTTGATTTTTCAAAGAAGAACAGGTTATTGTTGAAAGACCTGCACAATATAGTCCGTAGCGTGATGTTCCCGCAAAGCGTTCCGGCGAGTCAACGATTCGATCTCACACAGGACGATTATAATTTCCTGCGCCGCTATATGTCAATGACGCCGCCCGAATCAACCGATCCTTCCTATGACAGCAGCTATCATAGCACCTTTGTAAAATTCTTGTTTTATGGCGCTGAAAAAGTGAAGACCCGGCCCGGTATACGAATCTTTAATAAAGTAGGTGATGCTTATGGGTTCCTGGTAGATGCCGCCTATTTCGCCGATTTTGATAATCATATCGAATTCATGCTCAGCACGGTTATTTACTGCAATAGCGATGGTATCTTAAACGACGATAAATACGATTACGAGTCCCTGGGCCTGCCATTTATGAAAAACCTGGGACAGGTGATCTACGAACATGAATTGACAAGAAAAAGAAGCATTATTCCTGATCTTTCCACATTCCATTTTAATTATACAAAATAAATAAGGAGAGTCGTTCCAGTCAGTAAATTTGCCTTCAAACAAATAATCTACGATGCAATTAACAGCAGAAGCTATGCAGTTATCTTCTCTACTCGATCGTTTTGCGGAACCAGAAACCTTAAAGATGGCAAAACTGGGCCGTGAATTGCGCGCCAGGGGAATCGATGTGATCGATCTCAGCCTGGGCGAACCTGATTTTGATACTCCCCAGCATATAAAGGACGCAGCCAAGAAAGCGATCGATGATAACTGGAGCCATTATCCACCGGTTGCAGGTTATCCTGATCTGCGGGCTGCTGTTTGCACAAAATTCAAAAGGGATAATGATCTTGATTACAAACCGGAGAATATTGTGATCTCAACTGGAGCTAAACAAAGTCTCGCTAACATCATTTTTGCATTGGTGGATGAAGGCGATGAAGTGATCATTCCCGCGCCGTTCTGGGTGACGTACTCTGAACTTGTGAAGATGGCGAGAGGTGTGCCCGTTATTCTTAGCACCACTATGGAGAACAAGTTTAAGATCTCCGCCGCCGAGCTGGAAGATGCGATAACGGACAGATCAAAGGTTTTCCTGTTCTCATCGCCCTGCAATCCCTCAGGATCGGTGTATAGCAAGGACGAACTGGAAGCATTGGCCAATGTTTTCAGGAAATATCCGCAGGTATTTATTATCTCCGACGAGATCTATGAATATATCAACTTCGTCAGCAGGCATGAAAGTATCGCCAGCTTTGAAGGAATAAAGGAACGGGTGATCATCGTAAACGGATTGAGTAAAGGTTTTGCTATGACGGGATGGCGCCTTGGATATATAGCCGCGAGTCCCGAAGTTGCGAAAGCCTGTGAAAAATTACAGGGACAGTTTACCAGTGGCGCCAACACCATTGCACAGAGAGCCGCAATCACTGCTTTGACGACTGACCTCCGACCGAAGAAATGGTAAAGGAATTTACACTCCGAAGAAAAAGAGTTCTCGAGCTGGTAAATGATATACCGGGAATGAAATGCGCGGAACCCGATGGTGCATTCTATATTTTCCCCGACGTAAGTTATTATTTCGGTAAAACAGATGGACAAACTACCATCAGCAATTCCAATGATCTTTGTATGTATCTTCTGAATACATCCCATGTTTCTTCTGTAATGGGAGACGCCTTCGGCGAACCGAAATGCGTTCGTTTCTCTTTTGCCAATAGCATGGAAAAAATCGAGGAAGGGTTTAAGAGAATAAAAGCAGGACTTGCGAGATTATATTGAGATTGATGCTAGATACCAGATGCGGGATGCTGACTTTTAAAAACGGTTTGCCCGAATCTAGCATCTGCCATCTCGCATCAAGCATTCTATAACCTGTAACTTGTAACAAGTAACCTGCATCTATCTGTTCTTTGCAAGAAACTCTTCATGCAGCTTCAATACCTGGGGAATTACGAGTTGGCGTTCGTCGTTATAGACAACAAAATCGCAACGTTTAATTTTTTCTTCTTCATTCATCTGCCGGTTCATTCTTAGAAGAACTTCATCCCGGGTGATCCTGTCACGCCCCATGGTCCTGCGGATCCGTAATTCCAGCGGAGCGTCTACACCAATAACCTGGTCAAGGTATTTGTCAGCGCCACTTTCAAACAGCAGGGCGGCTTCTTTAATAATATAGGGAGAAGTTTGTTCCTGTATCCACCGGTTGGCATCGCGGATGGTGGCAGGGTGGGTGAGGGAGTTCAGTAGATCGAGCTTTTCTTTGTTATTAAAAACAACAGAGGCAAGATAAGTCCTGTTAAGCTGGTCTTGCTGGTAAGTCTCTTCGCCGAAATGTTTTACAAGTACGGCCTTCAGCTCTTTGTCGTTGTTCATGATCCGTCTTGCGGCATCATCGGCATAGTAAACAGGAATGCCAAGCGTCTCAAAGATCCTGGCTACGGTGCTCTTACCGCTGCCGATACCGCCGGTCAAACCAATTTTTAACATAACCCGAAATGATCCCGATAACTATCGGGACGAAATTCGAGATTTCGATCTTCGAATTTCGGATTTAAGAATTTTAAATTCTCTTTTTATTTTTTCTCGGTGCCTGGCAGTTTGTTTACTGCGGCAGTCCACTCTTTGCTGATGGCGCTTCTTTCAATTTTAAGATAGCTGCCCGGGCTCACTTCTATACTCAGTGTGCCATCTTCATTTACTTTATTGATGATACCGTGAATACCGGCGATGGTCACGATCTTGCTTCCTTTCTGTAGATCGTCGATAAATTTCTTTTGGTCCTTGGCCCGCTTTGCCTGGGGACGAATAAAGAATAACCAGAACACCAGGATCATACCTGCCAGGAATACCAACGTGGTCATGTTACCGAAGGGGCCCTGGGATTGTTGTCCTTTGCCGTTGGCAGTTTGCTGCGGCGGCATGCATCCCGAAAAAACAAACGCAACTATAATTGCTGTGAGATAAGTGAAAACTGATTTCTTCATTTTTAATTTAATTTTAAATGTGGCTCTTGTTTGAATCTTATTGCGTGACTTCGGTACTGAACGCCAGTTCCGTTTGTGGAGAAGGTTTAGTGTTTGCAGTAACGGTAATGAATTTCCTGTTTTCACCGATATGCTGTCCCTTGCTGTTGAATTTTGCTTTGATCACACCTTCTTTTCCTGGCGGGATAGGCTCTTGCGGTTGTTCAGGATCAGTACAGCCACACCCTGGCCTTACGTTCGCCACTATGAGGTCATTGTTACCGGTATTTTTGAAATGAAAAGAGACTTCCAGTACCTCGCCTTCTTTTATCTTGCCATAATCACGATAAGTTGAATCCAGCCATTCAACAGTCGTATACTTGCTAGAATCGCCCATCGCATTCTTCACTTCTGCATCTGAGAGTTTGCTTTTACTCTCTGTTGGCTGGCAACCCGCAATGCCGATGGCTGCCACCATTAGGATCAAGACGTGTTTCATCACATATGATTTTTAGTGAGGTTAATTGTCGGGATGCAAATGTACAGGTTAGTTGATAGGTGAACAAGTTTAAGCCAAACAAGGTCCAAGAAGCCAGATCTCAATCCCGCCACATGGCGGGACAAATAAACATCAAGAAACCAAATTTCAATCCCGCCAGTTGGCGGGACAAACAAGTTCCAATATTCAAAATTAAAAACCGAAAGAACAGGGATTTTCATTTTGAATTTTCTGATTTAGGATTTATTTGGCTCTTGTTTCTTGGATCTTTTGAACACTCAGTTCTTCAGTTTATCAGTCTTCTTATATTCCACTTTCTGCATTTTTCCCTGTTGCACGAGTTCTTTGTGAATGTTATCGAGTATACCATTTACAAATTGCCCGCTCTGTTGAGTGCTGTAATCTTTGGCCAGGTCAATGTATTCATTGATGGTTACCTTGGGTGGTATTGTTTCAAAATAGAGAAACTCACTAACGCCCATTTTCATCAGTATCATATCTAGCAGTGCTATGCGCTCGGGGTCCCAGTTCTTCAGCTTCGGGATGATCAGGCTTTGCAGGTATTCATCCTTTTCCAACACAGTTTTTAATAAGCTCCGCGCGAATTCTTCTTTATCGGGGCTCAGCATCTGTTTGAAGTTGGTGCCACCGGGCTTCTGCATATAGTTCATCATCAGTTGTACGATCATTTCACCATCATCATCCCAGTTGAAAAAAATATCTTCCACATGTGAAACAAAAGATTCATTGGCCAGGAGCAAGTCATTCAGGATGTACTCGATGATCGTTTTTTCTTCGTTGTTGGTCCGGGCTTGTTTAGAGATGTAGTTTTTATATTCGGCGGTGCTAGTGAGTTCAAGATATATTTTTCGTACCAGTTCTGTATTAATATGCTGCTGCGGCTTCTCTTTGCTGAACTGTTCTTTCAATGCGGGGTCTTCCAGCATCTTCCACAATAGTTCGTTGCCGGCGATCTTGGTATTTACGTTGAGGTCTGCCGATGTAGGTAGATGTTTACCGGCACGCTGGTGCGAATAAGTTTCGGCATAGCGTACAACTTCTGTCAGAAAGTAAATAAGGTAAATGTATAATGAACGGATCTGGTCAAACTGTTGCTGCAATAACTTTTGAGGTTCCGGAACCTTTGAATCTTTTCCCAGTGAAACCATCGTATAAAGAGTCTGCATCACTTTCACACGGATATTTCTTCTGCTGATCATTACAAGAGCTGTTTGAAAGGGCGAAGATAGCCGAAAAACTATCCACAGCAATAAGATAAAAGGAACTTTTCATCCATTATTTAATAACACTATAACGTGTAAAATTCTCCGCACTTTGTGAGGGATCAAACTTGTATCTAATGCCGCGATATCTTATTGGTTCGAGATCACTCTTCCTGCATCATCTATTATAAGATAGCTGTTTGCCGAAGCACCCTTGAGCTTTTTGTTTGAAAAACCATAATGCAGTTTACCGCCCAGGATATTATCACCAGATCGCTCAAGATAAACGACTGTGCCTATGGTTATTTTTCCGGTAATAGTATAGACTGGTATAGAGCAAATTATAGTGTTCAGCTCTCTTTGGCTTTTTTTACCGGCCGAAATATAGCCCGCCAGTTTGTAAGGTGTTATTATGAACTCCTCGCAGGCATAAATGGGCGGCCGGGGATCGCCCCATGAAATATTTTTCATGATCCATTCATAGATATTCAATGGGGGCCCGGTATCGCCGGTATCTTCCTGTCTGAATGCCGGATCGAAATATTTATTCCAACAGCAATTGGTCCCGGATTTTATTGTCAGTTTGGCGGAGTTGGGAATGATTGCATTAAAACCATTGACCAGGTTAATGGTGTTTGTTTTAAAATGCACCTGTCCTTTTATATCCTTATCAAAAGTAAAAGCCCAGGCCTTTATACCTTTTTTGGCGGCTATCGCGAGGCTTTGCGAATTATATAAGATGGGAACGCTCATCGGAATGATCAGCCTCGGCCGATTGGCCAGCGACGTATCAGCCAGGTAATGTAACAGGGTTCCGGCACCTTCATTGATACCAGCTATGATTATCCGGCTGGCGTCTATCCTGAATCGAAGCAGTAACTGGCTGATGGCGTAGCCCGTTTCTTTCGCATCCGAACCGGTGCTGTTACCCGCCTGCATGGCAAAAACGATAAAATACTTTTGACCACATTGCCCGCCATAATCGGCACTGCCGTTCCACTTTTTGGTTTGTAGAAAATGGAATGGTCCGTTCTCCTTTAATTGCCGCAAGCTGACTTCATTCAGGGATGTACTTTTTTTTGATCCATATAAAAAAACCAGCAAAGGAAAGAACGGGGTATTGCTGGAATCATTGTAGGTGGGCGGCAGCCACAACAGGCATGGGCGTTTGACCGGTCCTTTAAGATGTGCATCATCATTCCTGACTTGCACAAATGAAGCATTTACTTTGCCGGGTATGCCATCCTGGCTTTTTGCAGTCAGCACAAATACGAAAGGAAGTATCAATATCGACAGGTACTTCATCATGATTTCATTTCCTTCATTCAGATACCTTAATAACAAAATTTCATAACTTATAGTAACTAAAGTAATTTTAAAATACCAGACTTTCATAAACCCTAAACACTAGTATGAAAAATCTTTACTGCTGTCGCATTCCTGTACTTTATTTTTTCACGTTGATCATGGCCGCTTGTTTTTCCAGCTGTCAAAATAACCAGGCTAATACTGACCGGATTGATCGGGAAGAAGAAGAAGGAGAAAGTATGACGGATTATGTCGGCGCCCTGGAATATGAATTTAATATGTTGAAAAATCCTTTCACAGGCAGGATACCTGAAGGAATTCGTGATCTTGAATTAGCCCAGGCGCATGATATCCTGATGTCGCAGGGATCGCGAATCTTCGGAATTGCATCGAACTCTTATATATACCAGGGACCCGGTAACCTGGGCGGAAGAACCCGTTCAATCATTTATGACGTTGATTACAATGGCACATCAAACCAGGTAATTTATGCTGGTGGTGTCAGTGGAGGCCTGTTTAAATCGACCGATAATGGTGCTAGCTGGGTACGCAAAAGTCCAACTAACCAATTGTACAGCGTTACGAGTATTGCGGAAAATCCTTTGCCGGGCAGGAAGGATACTTTGTATTACACAACAGGAGAAGCTTCTGGGAACAGTGCGGCCTTATCTTCCAACGGCGGTGGTGCTCTCTATGGAGGCGATGGTGTATATCGCTCAGCCGACCGGGGTGAAACCTGGACAAGGTTGCCTAATTCTAACCCTACCGCTTTAGAATCATTCAGTGATCGCAGGGATTTCATTTCAAAAGTTATAGTCAATCCTGTTAATGGCCAGGTGTACATTGCGGCCATTGCCGGAATTTACCGCTCCACTGATGGCGGCGCAACTTGGACTCTTGTTTTGTCCGGCCCTTTGGCGAACAATGGGCAAATGACAGATATAGTTGTGACCAGTACCGGTCGTTTTTATGCTGGCTTCGGAGGTACAAATACTGCTGGTTCCGACGGTGTCTGGACTTCGACAAGCGGAGATCCTGGATCATGGACGCGCATAGCCGGACCCGCAGGCACACCAACTGGTTGGGATGCTGGCGGAACATATGGCAGGGTGGTTCTTGGCCTGGCTCCCAGTGATGAGAACATGTTGTATGCCCTGTATTGGGATGGAAGCAGCAATGCATCCTGTCCTACCGCCAATACAGAAGCCAAGCTTTTTAAAT
>VBAT01000034.1:0-42844 GCA_005884665.1 Bacteroidota bacterium | reverse complement strand
GGGAAATGATCCATTTGCCGTCCAGGGTGGATATGATCTTATTGTTTCAGTTCATCCTGAATCCGATACGATGATCTTTATCGGCGGTACAAATATTTATCGGCTTGCTCTCGGACCGTTAAGCCCCGCCACTGCTACCAGGATTGGAGGATATGCCTCACCGGCCGGCTATGCACTATACACCAATTCACATTCCGATATTCATGCGATTGCTTTTTCGCCAGCCAATGATGATATAATGTTATGTGGCGATGACGGGGGGATCCAGCGAACTCTCGATAATAAGGCGGCAACCGTTAGCTGGACACAGGTCAATACCGATTACCGCACGTATCAATATTATAAAGTAGCGATCGATCCCCGAACAGGTAATGATAAAGTGATCGGTGGCGCCCAGGATAATGGATGTACACGCAATATTGGAGGTACCGGAAGTAATTATGAGCAGGTGTACAGTGGAGATGGAGGAGCTGTTGGATTGACAAGGGATATAGCAGGCAGTACTTATGAGTTCGTCACTTCTCAACAGGGCGATATACGGAGAAGAAACTCGACGAGTGCATTGGGATCGACAACGAATATCAGGCCTACAACCGCGGTTAACAGCGGTTTATTTGTTACATACTTTTATAATGATCCCGATAATACGGATACATTGTATTATGCAAGTGATAGCAGCTTGTACAGGTATTTGTCGGCGCATACTGCTACTAACGTTTCAGGTTGGACTGAAATGACAGGCGTTGGGACGGCCGCAGGTAATGGGGTAGCATCTTCAAATTACATTACAGCCCTGGCCACGACAAGGGGGCCTTATAGTTCTGCAACTTCAAGTTTATTTATCGGCACCAATGATTCGAAAGTATTGAGGCTTGATGATCCGGCAGTTGTTCCGGCGGGTACAGCGCCGGTTAATATCAGCAGCGGTCTTCCTGCAGGATATATTAGCAGCATAGCAGTCAATCCGCGGAATGATGATACCGTTCTCGTTACTTTTTCCAATTATGGCATCGTCAATATTTGGTGGACAGGCAATGCAAATTCAGCGACACCGACCTGGACAAATGTTGAACGAAATGTGACGCTGCCATCTGCCCGCAGTTCAGCTATTGCAATTGTTGGTAGTAATATCGTATACTTTGTTGGAACATCAATAGGATTATTGGCTACTACAAACCCATTAACTACTGATTGGGTGCAGGAAGGAGCTACCCAGCTCGGCAATGCGGTTGTTACAAGTCTTGCATTGCGCACGACCGACAATACCTTGTTAGTAGGTACGCATGGTTACGGTATGTGGAAAACCGTGTTGACACTGGCGGGCTTACCGGTAACATTGACTGATTTTAGTGGAGCTCTTCAGAATAAGAACGCTTTATTGCATTGGTCAACGAGCATGGAATTAAACAGTAAACAATTTGAACTGGAAAGATCAACCGATGGGATCAGTTTCAGAAAGATTGCCGTGGTGCCTGCGGCCGGCAACAGCGACAGCCGGTTGGATTACAGCTATCTTGACAGGTCACCGCTGGCAGAATACAACTACTACCGTCTCAAAACGGTTGATATCGACGGAAATTTCAAATTTAGCAACTCAATTCTTATTAAAGCTCCATTGGTCCCGCAGGGAATAACTGTATTGGCCAACCCGTTCCACGATGACATTACAGTACAGCTCGCCCGGGAACCCAAAGGAAAACCTGAGCTCAGGTTGTTTGACATGAACGGAAGATTGGTCGCCAGCCAGCAGTTTGGGCAGGGTGAACAAATGCTTAAGCTCGCAATACCAGGGGAAAAATTGGGAAGCGGGACTTATGTCCTCAGAGCGACGATAGACGGGTCTGGTTTTGCCAGTAAAGTGGTGAAACAGTAGCGTTCAAAATCATTCATATATTATTGACCGACCGCCTGCAAGGGCGGTCTTTTATTTTGATAATGATGACGTTTGAAGTGAAAATTTGTCATTAACGATAGTCTTTTCCCGGACTATTGAATACAAATGTCAGCAAACTGAAAAATTTTCATATTACTCCTGAATGGCACACAATTTCCTGTACCTTCGCCGTCCTTCCGCCACAGCTTATTGTTGTCACCAGTACCTGCGCCACCATTGCGCGTGCGGTCGGCAACAGGAGATGGGGAAGGCGGGACATATAAAAAAAAACAAAAAATCAATACAATTATGGCTAAGAAAGTTAACATTACCCCATTGCATGACAGGGTAATTGTGAAAGCGGCGCCTGCCGAAGAAAAAACTGCCGGCGGTATCATCATCCCCGATACAGCTAAAGAGAAACCTCAGCGCGGTACTGTAATTGCTGCTGGTCCTGGTAAAAAAGACGAACCCGTTACCGTAAAATCAGGCGATACAGTCCTGTATGGTAAATATGCCGGGACAGAGATCGTGATCGAAGGTGAAGATTACCTGATCATGAGAGAATCTGACATTCTCGCGATCGTTTAATTTTCAAATTTTCAAATTATCTAATTTTCAAATTAAATATTATGGCAAAACAACTCTTCTTCGATATTGAAGCAAGGAATAAAATGAAGAAAGGCGTGGATATTCTTTCCAACGCTGTTAAAGTCACACTGGGTCCCAAAGGCCGCAACGTGGTTTTAGAAAAAAAATTCGGCGCTCCTTCTATTACTAAGGACGGGGTCACTGTAGCTAAAGAAATTGAGCTCGAAGACCCAATTGAAAATATGGGTGCCCAGATGGTAAAAGAAGTAGCTTCCAAAACCGCAGATATTGCCGGAGATGGTACGACTACTGCTACCGTACTGGCCCAATCCATTATCAGCGAAGGCTTGAAGATGGTAGCTGCCGGTTCTAACCCGATGGATCTGAAAAGAGGTATTGATAAGGCTGTATCCAAAATAGTCGAACACCTGAAAACACAGTCACAGGCTGTTGGTAATGATACCAATAAAATTCAGCAGGTAGCAGCTATTTCCGCCAACAATGATCCAGAAATTGGCAAACTTATCGCTGAGGCTATGAAGAAAGTGGGTAAAGAAGGTGTGATCACAGTAGAAGAAGCCCGCGGTACTGAAACGGGTATCGAAGTGGTAGAAGGTATGCAGTTCGATCGCGGTTATATCTCTCCTTACTTTGTTACTAACAGCGAGAAAATGGAAGCTGTCCTCGAGAATCCTTATATCATGATCTATGATAAAAAGGTGAGTAACATGAAGGACATCGTTCATGTTCTCGAAAAAGTAGCCCAGCAAAGTGCTCCTTTGTTGATCATTGCTGAAGACATTGAAGGTGAAGCCCTGGCTGTTTTGGTCTTAAATAAATTGAAAGGCGTACTTAAAGTGGCTGCAGTAAAAGCACCTGGTTTTGGTGATCGCAGGAAAGAAATGCTGCAGGATATAGCTGTTCTTACAAAAGGTATCGTGATCAGCGAAGACCAGGGATATAAACTGGAGAATGCAGATCTCAGTTATCTTGGCCGTGCCTCGTCAGTTACTATTGACAAAGACAATACAACTGTCGTTGGTGGTAAAGGCAAGAAAGATGACATTAATGCGCGTATCAGCCAGATCAAAGCGCAAATTGAAGTAACTACTTCCGATTATGATAAAGAAAAATTACAGGAACGCCTGGCTAAACTTAGCGGTGGTGTAGCTGTATTAAATGTAGGTGCCGCTACTGAAATGGAGATGAAAGAAAAGAAGGATCGCGTAGACGACGCATTGCACGCTACAAGAGCTGCCGTGGAAGAAGGTATTGTTCCCGGTGGTGGTGTTGCTTTCATCCGTGCTATCGAATCACTGGAGAAATTCAAGGGCAGCAACGAAGATGAGACTACAGGTATCATTATCGTAAAAAGAGCACTGGAAGAGCCGCTTCGCCAAATCGTTGCCAATGCAGGAATCGAAGGTTCGATCGTCGTACAGAAAGTAAAAGAAGGAAAAGGTGATTATGGCTTCAACGCAAGAACTGAAGAATATGAGAACCTGCTGAAAGCTGGTGTAATCGACCCGACCAAGGTTACCCGCATCGCTTTGGAAAACGCAGCTTCTATTGCTGGTATGTTGCTTACCACTGAATGTGTGATAGCTGACAAACCTAAGAAAGAAGAAGCTCCGCATAGCCATGGTGCACCGGGCATGGGAGATATGGGATACTAAGAAAGTGCGAAGAGCGAGAGCGGACAGCAGAGTCAATAGTCCGGAGCCATCGCAGTAAGAAATATAAACCCGTCGAATCCTGGATAAAGGGATGAGGCGGGTTTTTCATTTTCTCCCGCCTGTGGGCGGCATCAAATTGTCGAATTATCCTGTTAATTCCGTGTATATAGCTCCAATTTCTTGCAACGGCTGCGTATTTAGTTTACCTTTGCAGACTTAAAAAATTTAACGAATGATCAGTGTCCGTGACCTGAAATTAGCCTACGGCAAAAGGGTTTTGTTTGAAGAAGTAAATCTCAATTTCACCAGAGGGAATTGTTATGGTGTGATTGGTGCCAACGGGGCGGGGAAAAGTACCTTTCTGAAGATCTTAAGCGGCGAGATCGAGCCGAACAAAGGAACTGTGGAGATCACTCCTGGCGAAAGAATGGCTGTACTCAAGCAGAACCAGTTCGAATTTGACGAGCAGACCGTTTTGAATACAGTGTTGATGGGTCATACGAAACTTTGGAAGATTGCCAAGGAGAGAGAAAGCATTTATGCGCTCGCTGATTTTACAGAGGAAGACGGTATGAAGGCAGCGGAGCTGGAACATGAATATGGAGAGATGGGCGGCTATACCTCGGAAAGCGATGCAGCTACCGTACTGGGCGAACTTGGCGTAGGAGAGGAGTTTCACCAGATGTTGATGAAGGATATCCCATCCAACCTGAAGGTGCGTGTATTGCTTGCCCAGGCATTGTTTGGCAATCCTGACATATTGCTACTCGACGAACCTACCAATGGACTGGATATAGAAACAATAAGCTGGCTGGAAAACTTTTTAGCGGACTATGAAAATATCGTTCTCGTAGTCAGCCACGACCGTCACTTTCTCGATGCCGTTTGCACCCATGTAGCTGATGTGGACCGGCAGAAGATAAAAATATTTACCGGCAACTATACTTTCTGGTATGAGTCATCCCAGTTGATGGCTCGCCAGGTCGGCGATAAGAATAAAAAAGTAGAAGAGAAAAGGCAGGCATTGATCGACTTCATTGCACGGTTCAGCGCCAACGCCAGTAAAAGCCGCCAGGCAACTTCAAGAAAGAAAGCCCTGGAAAAGCTCACCATTGAAGAAATAGAACCGAGCTACCGAAAATATCCCGGCATCATATTCCAGCCCCTGCGCGAAGTAGGCAACCAGATATTGAATGTCGACAAGCTTTCCAAATCAGTGGATGGCCGTGTGTTATTTAAGAATGTCACATTTACCGTTAACAAAGGCGATAAAATTGCCATCCTTAGCCGGGATCCTTTAGCTGTGACCAGTTTCTTCGATATCATAACGGCGGATTCAGTTGCCGATAGCGGTTCTTATGAGTGGGGCAGTACAGTAACTCATGCCTATCTCCCGCAGGAGAATAACGAGTTTTTCAATAAATCGCTCAACCTGATGGATTGGCTCAGGCAATATGTTCCCGACCATGTAAAAGATGTGGATGAACCGTTCCTGAGAGGATTTTTGGGAAAGATGTTGTTCAGCGGTGATGATGTGCTGAAAAAAACAAACGTGCTCAGCGGTGGCGAGAAAGTACGTTGTATGATCAGCCGGATGATGTTGCAGAACCCAAACGTCGTTTTATTGGACCAGCCGACCAATCACCTCGACCTCGAAAGTATTCAAAGTTTCAATGAACAATGCACCGCCTACAAGGGTATTGTTTTACTTACCAGTCATGACCATACGTTCATGCAAACGGTTGCCAACCGCGTTATTGAACTGACCCCCAAAGGCATCATTGACCGGTTGATGGAGTTTGATGAATATTTGGAAGATGAGAGGGTAAAGGGGTTGAGAGAGCAGATGTACGTTTAGTCGGGAGTAATAGGTCCGGCGTCGTTAGTCGTTAACAGAGAGGATGCTGGGTACGAGATGCCAGATGCAGGAATCGTGGTTTCCATGTACGGAGCTTTGCATCATAGTTAACATTGCGAAGCCACGGATTTGTGTGCAGACTGTCGCTATCACTCCATTGTCATCACGACCGGAGGCAAGAAAGATTCCAGAAATGTCGAGTGTATATGAGGTTGATTTGGTACTTCTGAAGTTTGGCGGAACGCAGTAGTATCGTCCCTCTCCCCGTCATTGCGATCCCGCTAACAGCGGGAGAAGCAAGGAGAGGGATAAGAGGGTGAGGCCGAACGTAGAATTACTAACAATTAGTGCATAAATTTTTGGCGCATAAACTTGTTCACAAATTTTCACGGATTTACCTTAGCGCAATAATTTATTTGTAGCCATTATTCTATCACACCCGTTAATCTTCCGGGAAAAATACATATCCGAGCCGGGAGTATGCTGAGACAATAGCCTTCAGTATTCGGGTTGACACCAAAAAGAAAACTGTAAAGAGTTTGAGCCTTTCGTTACTCGGAAGGCTTTTTTATTGTAGGATGCTAGATACTGGATGCCAGATGCCAGATATTGTCAGTAGCTATCGTAAACCAACTGTACTAGTAACCGGCAACCAGTGACCGGTAGTCAGCATCTCGCATCTTTCATTATCTTCCCCTAGTATGTCCACCTCCCTCGCAAAAAAATCGGAGTCTGGGCAGCCACAGCCATTATCACAGGAAGCATCATTGGTTCTGGAGTATTTATGAAGCCCGCTTCTATGGCAGAACAGCTCGGGTCGCCTGTCTGGTTGACCGTGGTGTGGATTTTAGGCGGCTTGTTTTCGCTGCTGGGAGCCCTGATATATGCAGAATTGGGAGCTATGATCCCTGAAACAGGGGGGACCTACGTTTACTTCCGTCATATGTTCGGTGATTTTGTCGCCTTCTTATATGGATGGGCAGCTTTTTCAGTGATGAACACTACGGGCGTAGCGGCGATAGCATTTGTATGCGCCCAGTATGCCGATTACTTTTTGCATCTTCCCAATTTTTCGGCAGCGACAGAACAATCCGTGATTCTACATTTACCTTTTATCGGTGATCTTTTCCCGCTGAAAAATTTTGGAGTAAAATCGTTGGCGATAGCATTAGTTGTTTCACTGACCTGGTTAAACTATCGGAGTGTTAAGGCTGGAAGTTCTTTCCAGCTTGTTTCAACAATTGTTAAGATTGGGGTGATCGCATTATTGGTATTCGGTATTTTCTTTTCAGGCAATGGATCATTTCAGCATTTTATCGGGGCGGAGCATCCTAAACAGGGCGGAGCATTATTAAGTGGTATTATAGCAGCTATGACAGGCGCTTTCTTTGCCTATGATGGCTGGATAAACATAACTTTTGTCGCCGGCGAGATAAAGCAGCCGCAAAAGAATATTCCACGGAGCCTTTGGACGGGAGTTCTCGCCTGTATCATTACTTACGTCCTTGTCAACCAGGCCTACCTGTATGTATTACCCGTGGAAAAAGTAGCCGCATCTTCCCTTGTGGCTTCCGACGCGATGAATGTTGCATTCGGAAATATTGGCGGAGGATTGGTAGCAGCCCTGATCGTGATTTGCACGTTGGGATGCATCAATGGAAATACGCTGGCTGTGGCAAGAGTTACTTACGCAATGGGAAAGGACAAAGTATTTCTTCCCTGGGCAGGGAAGGAGCATGTACGTTTTAAAACTCCGGGCAATGCCCTCTGGCTGCACGGCGCGTGGGTGAGCCTTCTGATCATAAGTGGCTCCTTTGATATGTTGGCGGACATGATGGTGTTTATCAGCTGGATCGCGTATGGTCTCGGGGCTGTTGGAATTTTTATCCTGCGAAAGAAGATGTCTGATAGACAACGGCCCTATCGTATCGTCGGTCACCCTATTTCAACCGTGCTCTTTATTGCATTCACCGCTTTTTTCCTCGCCAGCACGGTCTACAATGATGTTACCAATTATCTTAATCATAAACAACCAGTTGTGAATTCTGTATTAGGCATGGTGATCACGGCGCTGGGTATTCCACTATATTTCTATTTCTTGAAAAAGAAAAAATCATAAAGGCCATACAGATCGTACGAGTTATTGTGGTCATTTTATCATCTATTGAATGGGTTTAAGGTTCATGAAGCCAGGGTGTCGCTTAATCTAAAGATTCTTCGTTCTGAAGAACCATTAAGCCTTTAAACCTTTCAACGGTTATGAGATACCAGCCATCAATTAACAATCTTTACAAGTACCGGTTCGTTCAGCAGGTCAATAGCCTGTTTATAAATCGCCTTCAGGCTGCTATACTGTTCATTTGGAATAAGTGTCATGGTTTGTCGGAAGTTTACCGAAATAAACAGGGTGTTGTTCTCTAATTTGAACTGGCGGTCAACAATAACGAATTCAGCGCCGAAGACCTGGTGTCTACTTTCGGGTAGCTTATCAATCTTTGCTTTACCCGGTAATTCTATTTTTGCTTCCACATGTATATTGTACGGGTAACCGAAGTTAATGTTTGTAAAACGGGTTTCGCTGGTGAACGGACTTTTGCTAAAACCGGTAAATAGGTTGCCCGTCAAAAAAATAAACCCGCCACTCGCATTCATTTCATTGTGAAAATCTATTTTCTGAATTAAGGGTTTGTTATCATCGTCGAGGTTTTCAGAGACCAGGTTGTCGACGAGAATTTCGCCTCCTGGTTCCTGTAATGTTTCGCTGATAAATTTTTTGTTATCCCTTTTTATTTTTTCCGTCCTTAACTGTTTGGCATATCCGCTACTGGCAATTTCGGCCGTTCCTGTCAGCAACCCCGCATTATCAATTTTACCGGTTACTGTTATGCTGTTGCTATAAGAATTGCGGCTGCTGAGTATCCGGATCAGGTTGAAGTTTTTCTTATCAACAATAAATGCGATTGTATTCAACAGGGGATAAGGTGTTAATCCCGGTGGAGTATAGGTTTGGGTGGCGTCCAGGATAAAAGTCTTACCATCGGCTTTTGCATAAGCAACTACTTTATTGAAACGGTCGAGAAATGGGTAAGTCGTATCTATTTTACCATAATCTCTTTCCGCAACCAATAGAGGATAGGCTTCTAAGTCAAACGACTGAAGCAAGTTTACAAGGATCATATTTATCTCTCCAGCCGGGCCTGAATGATTATCCCATGCTTTTTTTATTCCATCGAAGGCATATGGACCATAGTTCCTTGTACATGTGAAATTTTTCCTGACGAAATTATAGATCGTTGCTACACGGCCTGAATCATTTGTCTGGATGGTCATGGCCAGTTTCAGATCGTTTGGTATGGAAAGATTCTTGCGAATAGCTCCTCCGAATTCTTTATTACTGAGCAACTCATAGGCGGCATCCTTCCAGGTCTGGCTGAATTTCGTCAGGTCTCCATGACGATTCGCATAACCCGACAGTTGGAACTCTACTTTTTGCAGATAGTCACGGACAGCATCCATATAGGGTTCGAATTTCAGGCCGGGGATGTTGTTCATTTCAAAATAGATCTTGCCGGCATCAGGAAATGGTTTTATGATAATTGGATAGTCTCTTTTTTTCTGGACATTGTACTGGAACTCGGCATTGGGAACGATGGCAAGCATATAACTGCTTTTTACAGTAGGAATTTCGTTTTGAAATATCCAGTCGGGTAATCCACCGTAGTGCTTCATATAACTGTCGTATTCGTATTCAATGATGCTGCCGGGTTTTACATTTGGCATCGCGAACCTCATGTTTGAATAGATGATGTCCTTTTCAATAAAGATGGATTTGTTGTCCAGGTAGGTGAGCGCAATCTGGCCATTCTCGATATTACACGTAACGCCTCGTATATTCTCGATATACTCGAAAGCATCCTTTGAGTAAAACGGGATGGTGATGTTACCCCTGTCCGCTTCCCGCTGGTGAAATATCTTAATACGTTTACGGCGGTGGGTGATCAGCCGGTAGTTATCGTCATAATCCGACTCGGCCCAGTCAAGCAGGACGACGGCGCCGGCATTTTTGTCGAAATCGCATTCAGTGAGATGGATCTCATCGTTATTAAAAACGGCAAATAATGGCGCGGTGGATTGGCTGTATGCAAATCGGCCAATGGAAAGGCAGAATAGGATAAGTGTAACTCTCATGCGCCTTAAAGCTAAGAATCATTTTCAAAAATCAAAACCCCCTCCTAATGATAATGTGGTTAAGAATAGATCATAGCATTTTATCGATGAGTTTTCCCAGCATCATCAGGCCATAGTCGGCATCATCATCCCAGGGCTTGCCAAAACTGATGCGGATGCAATTATCATTATCGCAGCTGGCGGAAAATATCTTTCCCGGCACAATTGATATATTATGCTTCATGGCCTCTGTCCTCAATTTGAAGCCATTGAGCTTTTTGTTTAATTGGACCCAGAGTACAAAACCGCCATGTGGCCTGGAGACCTTGGTGTCTTCCGGGAAATAATCGATGATAGCCTGCATATACCGCAGGCACTGAGTATGCAGTGCTTTCCGTATGTTCTTTAAGTGGTATTCATAGCGGCCATACTGTAGATAATGCGCAATAGCGGCTTGAGTTAAAGTTGGAGAGCTGATATTTTGAATCCTTTTTATCTGTTTTACCTGTTCCAGGAATTTCCCTGGGATGACCCAACCGATCCGGTAGCCCGGCGCCAGTGATTTGGTCAGTGAGGTGCAATGCAACACCAATCCTTTTGTATCATAATACTTGCAGGTACGGGGCCGGTTTTTACCAAAATACAATTCACCGTAAATATCATCTTCGATCAATGGAATGTTGTGCTTATTGATGATATCTACCAGCTTCTTTTTATTCTCATCGGGCATACAACCGCCCAAAGGATTGTTGAAATTGGGAATAGCGACGATAGCTTTAATGGGGAATTTTTTTATGGCTTCTTCCAGGCAATCCAGCTCCAACCCATCAATAAAACAGGAGGATATTTCCACTACTTTCAATCCCATGCTTTCGATCGCCTGGAAAATCCCGAAGTAATTGGGCGATTCAACCGCTACTGTATCACCTGGCTGAGTCACCGCCCGTAAACACATGGTAATAGCTTCCAGGCATCCGCCGGTTACGATGATATCTTCCGGCTTTACTTTACCTCCCCAGTTAAAAGAAAGCTTGGCGATCTGTTTTCTCAATTCGATATTACCCTGTACATGTTCATACTGTACGCAAGAGTCTTTGCTATTGCGAAGTACATGCATTACGGATTTGTTAAGCTTGGCAACAGGCAGCAGTGAACCATCGGGAACAGCCATCGCCAGGTTGATCACTTTTTTATTATACAGTACAATGTCAGTATAAATAGATGCGATCATTTCCTTTACGCTTACATCATGCGAAAGCTGTTCGTGCTGTATCATCCTCGGAAGCTCGGGGAAGCGTTTATGATTGAAACGTACATAATAGCCCGATTTTGGCCTTGACTCGATCAAACCTTTTCCCTCCAGGTGATAATAAGCCTGGAAAGCGGTACCCATACTGATGCCGTATTCATCACTGATCACACGAACAGATGGTAGTTTATCACCGATCTTCAACACATCATCGGCGATCATTTTTTCCAGCCCATCAGCCACCTGCATGTAGAGATGATCATTGTTGTTGAAGTTGTTTTTTGACATAATACCAAGTTTTAAAATCCGAAAAATCGAACCATCGTTGCGGCCGAAGCGACTCAATAGGCCTTCAGCATCTGATCTAGTCAAAAATACAAAAACTGAATCTGTTTTCTACACATATTTTTTGACATTTTTGTGTAGCGGATCCGGAAAAGTGATGAACGGCTCCTCGCCAGGATTCACTTTTCTTCCGCAACAAGAATTTAAATAACGTGTGTTATGAAAAGGGATTTGTATAAAGCGTATATCGCATTGGGGATCGTGAGTTTTTTCTGGGGCACTACGTTTATTGCTTCGAGAATAGGCGCACAGCACATGCCCGGATTATTCGTATCAGGCATCCGGCAGTTTGTTTCCGGTTCTATCCTGGTTGGGTTCTTTCTTATCAGGGGTTATCATTTACCTGGCCGGGCTATTCTAAAAAAAATATCCATTCAAAGTATTTTTCTATTGTGTATCGCCAATGGATTATTGACATGGTCCGTGGAATACATCAGCGGTGGACTTGCAGCAGTCATCGCAGCGCTTGTTCCATTGTTTATCGCATTGTTTACCGCCTGGCTGTCTAAATGTTCAAAGATCAGCCGCCTGATGCTGATTGGATTGTTGATCGGTTTCACCGGCGTGTTTACAATATTCTACGATTACATGTCGCAAATGCACAGCAAAACTTTTCTACTGGGTGTGGTGCTGGCAGTCATTTCAACATTGTCCTGGTCATTTGGCACCGTCTATACTTCCAGGCAGAAACCGCCGATTGATATTTTATTCAATGTTGGTTTGCAGATGCTGATCGCCGGTATCGTGGTATTGACCGTGTGTATCATTACCGGAAAATATGTAAGCCCTGCGCAGATCGATCAGCCGTCGTGGCTGGCACTGGGTTATCTCATTGTTTTTGGTTCATTGCTGGCTTATTCCGCCTATGTATTTGTAATTGGAAAATTACCACCGACACAGGTTTCAATGTATGCCTATATCAATCCAGTAGTGGCAGTGTTACTTGGATGGTTGTTGTTATCGGAAAAGATGAATGCAAACATGATAGTGGGTACAATTATCACACTGGTTGGTGTTTACCTCGTCAACCGTGAATTTAAAAAACAAAAACATGAATCCAATTGAGATAATTGATTACACGCCCGAACATCAGGCCCATTTCGAAAGGCTCAACAGGGAATGGATCGAAAGGTTGTTTGGTATGGAGCCGTTAGATGAATGGGTGCTCACCAATCCCTCTAAAGCGATCCTGGAACCAGGTGGCGCCATATTGATAGCAACTTATGATGGCGTAATCGTCGGGACAGCCGGACTTCGAAAACTGGATGAATTTAGCTTCGAGTTCACGAAGATGTCAGTGGATAAAAATTTCAGGCGAAAAGGTATTGCTGAAGCGATTTGTTATGCTTGTTTCAGGAAAGCTAAGGCCCTTGGAGCGAGGAAGATCATCCTGTATTCAAACAAAAAAAATGTGGGAGCTGTGCCATTGTATGAGAAAGTAGGGTTCAGTCATGTGCCGGTTGAGAATAATGTATATAAACGGGCTGACGTGAAAATGATGATAGATATCCAGGCCGCCATTGAAAACGCCAACAAACATGATCAACTAATTCAACTATAGCTATGAGCATCAAGATCATCACAGCGGACATATCCCATGCCGCAATCATCGGTACTATCGGGAAAAAATCTTTCCGCAAGTCTTTCGAACACCTGTTTAAAAACAAGGAGGAATTGCTGGAATACCTTGAAAACACGTATTGTCCGGTAAAACTTGCCAAAAGTTTAAGGCATGAGGATAATATTTACCTTCTCGCATTTATCGATGGTGAGCCCGCCGGTTTTGCCAAGATAAAAAAGTATTCGCTTAACGAACATATTGATTCCGTATCACAAATGGAGCTGCAGAAGATATATGTTTTAGGTGAACACCAGGGCAAGGGCATCGGTTCTGCTTTACTAACAGAAGTAAAAAAAATAGCCAAAGAAGGCTCCCCGGATTATCTCTGGCTTGACACTCATATCAGCAATGACAAGGCTATCGGTTTTTATGAAAAGAATGGGTTCAGGAAAATGGGTAAATATTATTTCACCATCGGGTCTCAAACGTTCGAATACCATATTATGGGACTACCAGTAGCGTTGGCGGTAGGCAGCGCCTGTTAATAGCATAAAGATTGAATAAAAATAAAAAACGGAAAATAATGATTAGCTCAAACGGTATCACAACCGCCATTCCGGCCAGGATAACTTCCCATTCAAAGATCCATGAAGTGGATTTCGATAATCTTGAATTCGGGAAATATGTATCGGACCATATGTTGCTGTGCGATTATGCCAATGGAGAATGGCAAGTGCCGCAAATCGTACCGTATGCCAATCTTTCGTTGAATCCTTCGACGTTGGCTTTGCACTACGGGCAAACTGTTTTTGAAGGCATGAAAGCTATTCGCCAGCATGATGGCCGTATCAATATTTTCCGCATCGAGAAGCATTACGATCGTTTTGCAAGGTCATTGGAAAGGATGTGCATGGCCGTGCCGCCGAAGGAAATGTTTACCGAAGGGTTGATTAAACTGGTTGGCATCGACCGGGCCTGGGTTCCTAAGAAACCGGGTACCGCACTCTACTTGCGGCCATTCGTATATGCCAGCGAAGCAAGATTTGGAGTAAAGATCTCCGACCAGTACAGGTTCATCATTTTTACGGGACCGGTTGCGGAAACCTTTGCCAGGCCGATCAAAGTAAAAGTGGAAACAAATTATGTGAGGGCTGCAAAGGGAGGAACTGGTTTTGCGAAATGCGGTGGTAATTATGGAGGCGCATTTTATCCCGCGAAACTTGCGAAAGAAGAGGGATATGACCAGGTACTCTGGACCGACGCGAGAGAAAATAAGTATATCGAAGAATCGGGTATGATGAATGCGATGTTTGTAATCGGGGATAAGCTGGTGACACCGCCTTTATCCGATTCTATCCTCGACGGCATAACCCGGGATTCTTTGTTGGCAATCGCCAGTAATCTGGGCTACCAGGCAGAAGAACGGCAGGTATCAGTCGATGAATTGGAAAAGGCATTCCGAACCAACAGCATCACCGAAGCATTCGGCGCCGGCACTGCAGCCGTTGTCGCACCGATTCAAACGATACACATAAACGGAATAGATTATCATTTACCAGAGTATAGCCATGAAAGTTTATTGAACAGGGTCAAGCAAAAGCTGGAGAGGATTAGAACGGGAAGGGAGGAGGATGTTTATGGATGGAATTATGTTGTGTAGATGCTGGATGCGGAAGTTGGATGCTGGATGCAGTCAATATGATTGGGAGACCAGCAACCTAGGAAGCAGGAAACATTGGATGATGGCATTATTTGTCAGCCGCTTGATAACTCTGAATGTCCAGCCTCCCGCATCAAGCATCCTATTACTAAATCTACCTGATTAAAACGGTTGTTCCCTTCAAAAACACTTTTTCATTAGCATCATCTTATCCGGTGTATCCGTGGTAATCTTTGTTATGTCAACGGCGACGTTTCTGTACTTTTGCAACTCACAATAATCATCATGAAAACAGCAATTGTAACCGGTGCTTCCGGTAACCTTGGACAGGCCGTGGTAAAAAAATTTTTAAGCGAAGGCTATAATGTAACCGGGACCATTATTCCCAATGATCCTGTTGCAATTGGTATAAAAGATAAAAACTTTGAAACAGTGGTGGCAGATCTGATGAGCGAGGAAGCATCCGGGAAATTCATCGACTCCGTGATTGCCCGGCAAAACAGGATCGATGCGGCGATATTAACTGTAGGTGGATTTGCCATGGGCAAAATAGCTGAAACCAAAACTTCGGATATCGTCAAACAATACAAGCTGAATTTTGAGACTGCTTACAATGTCGCACGCCCGGTCTTTAACCAAATGATGAAGCAGGGAGAAGGGCGGATCTTTTTGATAGGGTCAAAACCAGGATCCGATATGCACAACAGCAAAGGAATGGTAGCTTATGGCCTTGCAAAATCCCTCATCTTCCGGCTGGCCGAGTTAATGAATGATGAAGCAAAAGGCCATAATGTGGTTATATCTGTTATTGTTCCTTCCACCATTGATACGCCTCAGAACCGATCGTCTATGCCCGATGCAGATTTTAATAAATGGGTAAAAGCTGAGGCCATTGCCGATACCATCTATTTTTACTGCACCCCCCAGGGATCGATCCTCCGGGAACCAGTGATCAAGGTGTACAATAATGCCTGAATCTTTCCGGGTGGTTCCCATCGTGTAGAAAATATTCTTCGGGTTTTTACGAACGAATGTTCCTTTTTCCGAGTAACAATCATTTTATTTTAAACCTCTGAGCCCGGGCCGGGTCTTTAGAGTTTTGAAAGATCATAATGACCCGCTTCTGGCAAAGTCTTTGTCTTTCACATTATTGGAAAGCACGTATCTATTTAAACTTAAAACAAAAAAGTACATTTATGAAAAAGAAGATAGCTGCAGCATGTATGGCTGTATTTTTATTCTTCGTTAGTTCTTCTTATGCTCAAAAATCATCTGCCATCCTGAGAGGGGGTGTCAACTTCGCTAACGTTACAATCAATGACAATGGCAATGTTGATGATGCAAAAACCCTCACCAGTTTCCAGGTTGGTATAATTGGCGATTTCCACCTTTGTTCTATTTTTTCTATTCAGCCCGGTCTCCTTTTTACAGGTAAGGGCACAAAGACACAGTCAGGAAACGAAGGCAGTGCCAACTGGTACCGCGCTACTTCCAATCCCTATTACATTGAAGTGCCCGTGAACTTTATTTTGAAAACTCCCACTGGTCCTATCAAGTTCTTTGGTGGTGCAGGACCTTACATCGCCGTAGGCGTAAGTGGAAAAAATAAAGTTGATGGAGCCATATTGGGAGCCCAGTTTTCGTCGGAAGAAGATATTCGCTGGTCAAATGATGATCCTTCTACATTGAACCAGGAAGAAGGTTCCGGTTTCGGAATAATGAAAAGATTTGATTATGGTTTGAATGGACTGGTAGGTATTGAAGCATCGAAGCTGGTCATTACTGCCAACTATGGATTGGGATTGGCCAAGCTCCAGTCAGGAAGTAATTCAGGTGAAGACAATAATAACAAGCATCGCGTATTTAGTGTAACACTTGGAATAAAACTTTAGGTTTCACAGGTTGTTTAAGTAAAGTGTTATGGTTAGTGTTGATACTAACTATAACACTTTTTTTATAAAGGATGCGCTCAGCTATTAGTCAAACCCACATTATATTTCGGCCTTTTTCTGTTTTATTTCTGTTTTTTTCTCATGGCGGAGATTTCGTGAGTGGTGATATTTGCTATGATCTGAGCTTAGAATATGCAATGACCTTATGAAGACTGTAAGTGTTTGCTCGTCAAACACGGTGGAGGACCGGTGCTGGCAACCAGCGATCCTGATCTACAGGGTCAGTTGTCCATAACACTATGGGGTCCTGGTTGATCGGTTGGCGTGATAGGCGGGGGCGGGGCGGGCCCGCATAGGCTGCTACGATTTGACAGCTTTTTAGAGTTTGAAAATGTCGCTATGATAAACTGCCGCGTTATGGTTAATATGTAAGGGCTAGTACTCTCTTTGGTAACTCCCTAACCATAACTTTTGAGTCACCTACCATAACTGGCTTATCTTGCACCATTATCAAACACGTTTCGAACTATGCGTTGGATGAAATGGATCGGCCTTGCAGCAGCAATAACTCTAGTCATCGCCTGCTTTATGATATGGATCACATTGCCATCAAAAAATATTACCGTTACCGGCATAGATGCCGGCGGTACCAATGTCGGTAAGCCCGGCTATTTTCATTTTATCTGCACATTAAGAGTTTGGGCCAAACGGGCCAACCTGTTTGTCGCACCCATCAATTTTGCCTGGGCTGTCTGTAACTTCTTTATCGTTACCGGTTGCCGGGCAGGAGAGTGCCCGGAAAAACACGTTGCTGTATACCTCATCCTGATCGCTTCCGCTCTTATGCTGGGCTCGGCTTTGTTTGCTGATCTGCCCACTAAACGCATCAACAGGCAGTCCATTTGAACTGATATGATGATTTTATTAAATTTTTCCTGCAAACCCTTCTCTTCTACGAGATTATTTCTATATTTATACCGGTAATTTTTAAAAGATCTGGCCCTTCGATTTCCAGCTCCTCTGAAGCCCTAATATAACTCTCCGCCCTCTTTACTAATTGATTCTATAATTCATTCCATGCATTCCAACCGGTATTGTAATCATTTGCCCGGTGTTTAGCCCTGGTTACGCATGTATCCAATCTATCTTAGAAACTTTCCAGTGCATCCATTCCTTAAAACCACGATGGATAAAAAAAATTATTGCTTAAAAAATTACTGTGAAGAAGACCGGCCTTCTTTTCTTAGCTCTTTTGCTCTTCTGTCATGCGGCCTTGTCGCAGGTAGCGAGCTATATATTTACCGCAACTGCCGGCACTTATTCTCCCATTAACGGCGCCACTGCTCAGCTTACTGGTAACGGCACTGATCCCCTGGCTGATGAAGGTGTTTCCAACAACATCTCTATAGGGTTTAATTTTAATTATCTGGGCTCCGACTATACAGCAATCAGTGCAAGCACTAACGGATTTGCTGCACTCGGAAATTTATCAACCGCCAGTTTTTCCAATAATATTTCAAATGGCAACATGGGTCGGCCCTTGCTCGCTCCATTCTGGGAAGATCTTGCATTGACATCTGAAACGGATATCAGGTATATAACAACTGGTGCTGCCGGAAGCCGGGTTTTTATTTTGCAATGGAGTAATGTGATGGTAGACTTCGGGGCAAACTCAGCATCCATTTCCTTCCAGTTAAAATTGTACGAAACGACCAATGTCGTTGAGTTTATTTATAGTCAATTGCCGGGGGCAACTGAAGATTTTAGTGGCGGCGCATCTATTGGTATTACTGGTTTGTCAACCGGCACAGGAAATTATTTATCCTTAAACAATAGTGGGAATGCTCCAACAGCAAGCTCTTCGGTAGCGACAAATAATATACTTGCCCGGCCTGCAACTGGTCAGATATATCGTTTCACTCCACCCTCTTGCACTGCACCCGGCGGTCTTAGTATTACGAATATCAGTGCTACAGATGCAACTATCAGCTGGACAACTGTAGCCGGTTCAAGCTATCAATATGCAGTTACGACAAGTGTGATCCCGCCTGCTTCGGGCCAATCCGGAAATGGAACGGCGACACCGGTAAATGGATTAACTCCTGGCACGCAATACTACCTGCATGTGCGGACGAACTGCGGCGGGACGTTCAGTGGCTGGAGTACGATGGGGTTTTCCACCAATTGCAATCCGACAACTATTCCTTATACAATGCCCATCACCGGCGTGGTTTGCCCTGCGCTTCCTCTTTGCACCACGGTGAAGGATGAGAATATGGATGGGAATACATGGCGTACCTATAATTCAGCTGGACCGGGTTGGACCGACCAGGTCATCGCCTATGTTTACAATCCCAACGAAACAACCCCGGCCGATGATTGGCTGTTTACTGCTGGTTTGAATTTGACTGCCGGCGCCACTTACCGGCTTCGGTTCAAGTACAACAATGATTCCAGTGCTGTATACCCGGAAAAATTAAAAGTTGCCTATGGCAATTCGAATACCGTTGCTGCGATGACGAACATACTGGCCGATTATCCGGCCATATTTTCTCCTGCACCAAAAATTGCAATACTTGATTTTACGCCTTCCGTTTCAGGTATTTATTATATCGGATTCCAGGCTTATTCCGATGCTGACAGGGATGTATTGATCCTGGATGATATTACTGTCGGGCAGAGGCCCCCCTGCGATGTACCGGGTAACCTGTCGGTCGATGTAGATGGATCGGGTATAGCGATCACAGCAAGCTGGACTCCGCCATCCTATGGTTCGCCGATCTGGTATGAAGCTTCCGTGGACTTCAATGTAGGTCCACCAGCTGCGGGCACCCCGATTGGCGGTACGAGCGTGTTCGATTATGGATTAACGCCGGGTCTCCAGTATTATTTACACCTCCGAAGTTATTGTGGCGGTCCTCTTTCGGATTGGGTCACCCTTCCTTTTACAACTCTGGGAAATGACGAAATTTGCAAAGCAACTGTTATAACAGAAGGTGGAACGCCGGGCTGCGGTAACACAACAACGGCCACCACTTCAGCTTCCGATCCTCCTGGTAATTGCAGCTCTCCCGATCATACTGTTTGGTATAAATACACGGCAACCACTACTGGTACTGTAGTTCTGCATATGACCACACCTGCAGCGCCGGCTGATCCGTTGCATGGATGGGTAGGCTGGTATGTAGCTTCAGCTAATTGCCCTAACCCCGATCTTGCCGCCTATGGCTATTGCGCCGAGTTCGGTAATAATGGTAATAACGATGTGGATGACCTGATATCACCCGTATTAATGGAAGGAGAGACTTATTATATTATGATCGACGGCTATTCAAATGATGTGGGCCGTTTCTGCATTAGCATTCCTCCCTGTTCACCCGCGATCAATGTAAGCGTCAGCAATGTTTTGAGCAGCAGCGCCAGGATTAGCTGGTCAGGTACAGGAACTTTTATTTTGGAATATGGACCGCATGGATTTATACCCGGAACGGCAGAAGTTGCCGGTACGGGAGGTACGATCATTACTCCAGCCGTTTCTGCACAAATCATAACCGGTCTTGCTTTCAGCACCAGTTATGATGTGTATGTCAGGCAAAACTGTTCTGCGAGCAATAACGGTTACAGTAGTAATTCGAAACTGGTTTCATTTACGACTACTGGCCAACCACCGCCAAATGATCTTTGCTCAGGGGCCATTATTCTCCCGGTAAATAATGTTTGTACTCCTGTAGCAGGTAATACATTAAATGCAACGAAGTCGACGATTACGCCCGCGCCTTCCTGCGGCGATGAACCGGGTGGGTATGACGATGATGTATGGTATAAGTTCACTCCTGCAGCTGACCAGGTATTTGTCAATATTGATTTTACAGTAACAGGGGGATACAGTGATATCGCCGCACAGATCTATACCACTTCCACAAATAACTGTTCAGGAACATTTTCCTTAATTCAATGCAGTGATGACGGCGGTACCAGCAATCTCCCGAGGTTTACGGGATTGCGTGTAACTCCCGGCACAACTTATTACATACGCGTTTTCTCCGATACAGTTGATGTATCAAGCCAGTTTACGATCTGCGTCACCCGTTCGCTGCCTCCAAACAATGATGCAGCAGGAGCAATTGGCATAAATGTCGGTGCCGGTTGCAATGGGGCGATCTTCACCAACGAGACTGCTACGCAATCCGCGGGTGAACCAACGGGTTCCTGCTCCAGCACTACGGGTTATGCGACGGTATGGTTTAAATTTATTGCGCCGCCCAGCGGAGCTGTAAGAATAAGCACAGCTACCGGTGACGGCAATACACTTACCAATACGCGAGTAGCTTTATTCCAGGTCAACAATGTGAACAATTATGGCAATGGCAATTTCAATATCATCGCCTGCGACGAAGATGGAGGTTCTGGCGCTTTCGGCAATATGTCTGTATTGTATGCTACCGGGCTGATCGTCGACAATACTTATTATGTCCAGGTGGATAAATTCGATAGCAACACGCCTGAAGGCACTTTCTGCCTTACAGTAGATGAGATCAGTCCCTCTATGCTGGCAACGACAGCCGATTGTAATAGTGGCTATCAAACACCGGTAGGATCGGTTGCTTCATATAACGGATGGGTTTCGCTAATGGACCAGGATAGCAAGTTGATTGCGTTGGTGAGGAACACAGCGGGAGGACCTGTTAATGCCTATACTGCAGTCGAAAATATTAATACTGCCCCTGTGCGGAAGGATATCACGTCTGGTGAATATTATCTTGACAGGAGTTTTACCATTAACACTGTTGGCAACCCTACTGCTATATTGAATGTCCAGTTTTTCTTCCTGAATAGTGACCTCGATAGATTGAAAGTGGTAGATCCGGCGGCATCATTGTCATATCTCCGCGTAACAAAGCAATCTGCAACATCTTGTCAGCCGGATTTTGCGACAGTAAATGGCATCAATTCAGAGTTAACACAAGCAAGTTATGGCACTGGTAACGGTGTGAGTTGGTTAGTCACTAATACAGGCGGTTACGCCAATCATTATATCCACGCCGTGAAATCTTATCTGAGCGCTAAGATTTTTTTACAAGGCGCTTACAGTCCTCAGTTAGGCCGGCATAAAGATGTAACGAATGAATGGGCGAATGTGTTAAATACCTATGCTAAAGGACAACCTTACAACAGTTCTGCTAATGTCGACACGGCTCGTGAAGGATATGGTGCAGCTGCAGTGGGCGGCGCTGGTCAACAGGTGGTTCATGTCACCAATCTCAATGCTAATGGACCAGGTTCTTTGTTTGCAGCGATGGGTAGTCATCGCACTATTGTATTCGATGTCGCCGGTACCATAAATAATTTTGATTGGGAAGCTTCATCTTCAAATAGCGTGACAAATCTTACGATAGACGGATCAACCGCGCCTTCACCGGGTATAACATTAAACAATGGCAGCCTCGGGAACTGTTTTTCATTTAATTCGGATTGCCACGATATCATTATCAAACATGTCAGGGTCCGCAATTCCGGCAATGATGGTATCAATGTGATTGGGGGATATAATTTCCTTTTTGATCATGTTTCAATTTCAGGTAGTGGAGACGGTGACCTCGATCTGACAGATGGGGCGCATGATATTACTGTGCAATGGTCCATTTTTGGCCCGGGCAAAGCGAATTGGTCCGGCGCTATGTTGATTGCTTATCCGGGCACCAGGGATATTAGTCTCCATCACAACCTGTACACAACTTATGGCAGTGGGGTGGGGGAACGAAACCCGCTCGTACACAATGCGGTGAATTTTGTACCAAATCCAGTCGATTATTTAATGTCCGATTTTACCAACAATATTGTCTGGAAATGGGGTAATGCATCTGATGATGGATTTGGCTATGGCAGCGGCGTGGACTATGGAGGAACTCTTCAGTGCAGGAATAATTTTTATCAAAGTTTATTACAACCAGCAAATGCGATCATTGCAAATCACAATACTGCGGGGGCAAAACTTTATGCTTCGGGAAACGTTAGCGGCAATCTTGGTATCAATCCAAATGACGCAACGAATGTTTCGTCTCCATGGGCGGTGCCTTCCATTACCATGCAGGATGCTTGTACTGCTGCAACGCTTGTCCTTCAAAAAGCCGGGCCTCGTCCCTTAGATGAGGCTGATCAGACATTTGTCAATTCTGTTTCTCTTGCCAATTGTCCGAACATTCAAAATCAGCCACCTTTCGCCAATGCAGGATCCAATATTTCTATGGTTCTGCCATCTAATTCAACAACTTTGATAGGTAGTGGTAACGATCCGGATGGAACGATTATTAATTATGATTGGAGTCCCGTCAGTGTCGCTGGGCCATACACATTGGGTATAGTTAATTCACCTACCACGACTTTGAGCAACCTTGTAGCCGGAATTTATAGATTTCGGCTCAGGGTAACCGATAATAATGGCGCAATGTCGAGCGATACAGTAACCGTAACGGTTGTCAACAGCGGGAGTAACCAACCTCCTGTCGCAAATGCTGGAAATAACATTACACTGACACTACCATTTAATTCTACAACGTTAGCGGCCACTGCCTTCGACGCAGATGGAATTATAGTAAGTTATGCATGGACCCTAATAAGCGGTCCTGCGTCGTATTTATTAGCAACTGCTAATGCATCATCAACAACCGTAAGCAACCTAACCCAGGGAACTTACATTTTCAGGCTGACTGTAACGGATAACAATGGTCTGGTCGGCACGGATAATGTGACAATTAACGTTATTGCGCCGTCGACAAACAGCCTTACAAATTATTCCGGCACAGAAAAAGTAAACGATGGATTTTTTACAGCTACCTCTGCCAGTAATGACATTGTGGACTGGGTGGTATTGGAAATAAAAAACATCTTCGGTGGTACGAAGGCTCAGCGGGCTGCATTTGTAAGGGAAGACGGCCAGATAGTTGATCTCGATGGAACATCCCCAATATCATTGTATGGTCTTGGATTTGGCAATTACTATATAACAGTTAAGCATCGTAACCACCTTGGGGTGCGATCCAGCACATTAAGATCTTTCACCGTCAGTGCTTTGGGAGTTGCGCCTGCATTAACATCTTATGATTTTACAACGTTACAAACGCAAGCGTACCAGGATCCCACTATATCTACAAATGCAGCCATGGCACAAAATGGATCTGTATTTATGATGTGGGGTGGCAACGCGAATTTGGATCAATTTGTCAGGGTTACTGCGCAGGGCATTCCTCCTATTCCCTCAGATGTATCTTATATGTTAGGAACGATCTTAGGCGGGAATCCAAACGCGACTTTTTCGGGATATTCAATTGGCGATAGACGGAAGAACAAGGGTGACTGCACAGGGCATTCCACCTATACCATCGGACGTGTCTTATATATTGGGAACGATCTTAGGCGGAAATCCAAATGCAACCCGGCGGGAACACAGATAAGTTGAAATGTGGAGGAAAGTATAATATGCTGATATTGAGCATTTAGATATAATCTCTTCAGGATTAAAAGTTTCGGAGGTTGACAGTTAGCTTTTTCCACGCAAAAGCTTGCATGACCGCACATTTGTACTTATCTTGGCCCCCAAACCGGTCACCCGGAACATCTTCCACGTCCGCGCTAAACCACTAAAATCCTTCTATTTTTAGTTAAACCAAACCCCAGAAGCAAGCGCTTCTCTGTTGAGTTATAGCTATTCATTGGACCGTTACCGTTTCTTTACGATACGCACAATGATAGACGTCCATCAATCCCTTGAGAATCCCCCGGATAAATCTAATAAGTACTCTAACTCAAAACTGATTTATGAAGAGGATCTACCTGCTGACTTTTGTGAGTATCGTGTTTGCTGCTTCGGCGAATAGCCAGTGTGATGTTCCTGTTTCCGTTACAGCACACAACACCACCAGCAATACGTCATCCATCAAGTTCGATGGCGGCTCAGGTACAAGTTTTATTGTCGAATACGGTTTATCAGGATTCACGCCAGGCGTGGGTGCCTCTGCCGGTTCAGGCAGCAGTTCAGTAGTAACCGGCGCGGCATCTCCCATTTCAATCACGGGTCTCACTAACTCGGCGAGCTATGATGTATATGTGCGGCAGGTCTGTACAGGACCGGTGTACAGCGACAATTCAACAGTAGTAAATTTTACAGCGGCCTGTGCGCCTGCGAATATTCCATACACCGAGGATTTCGAATCGCTTTCCGCTCCCGCAGTTCCGCTCTGTAATTCGCTTGAGGATATAAATGGCAACACTACCTGGACGGGTTTTGAGAATACTTCAGCAAGTCCTTCGGAAACGGCGACATCCGGCACAAAAAGCATTCGCTATAATTTTAATAATACGGTAGCTGCTGATGACTGGTTCTTTACCCGCGGCCTCAACCTTACTGGCGGAACATCCTACCGGTTACGGTTCAGGTATAAAGCTTCAGATGGCCCGCTGTTCACAGAATCAATCGAGGTAAAATATGGTAACCAAAGCGCTGCTTCCGCAATGACACTCGGTAGCCTGTTTTCTAATCCCAACATTAATAATAGCCTTGCCGATCCATTCCTGGAAGCTGTGGTTGATTTTACACCTGCTTCTTCCGGCGAATACTATATCGGTTTTCACTGTAATTCAGCAGCCGCAAAAGCCTTCCTGTATCTTGATGACATCAGTGTTGATCTCACGCCGGCCTGTCCCTATCCTTTTGGGTTAAGCGTCGGTTCTATTGCTGCAACGACCGCATCGGTAAGCTTTTCGGCTACGGGAAATAATTTCGTTGCTGAATATGGTCCTCCCGGTTTTACCCCGGGCACCGGTGGAACTCCCGGCGCTGGTGGCACTATCGCGACAGGTATCTCTTCACCCATTGCTTTATCCGGGTTAACAGCTTCTACAACTTATGATGTATATGTGCGCCAGGTATGTTCAGGACCCTCGTACAGCGCCAATTCAATTTCGACGACATTCACCACGGCCTGTAATGCTTTATCTGTTCCTTACGTGGAAAATTTTGATGGTGTAACATTCCCGGCGCTTCCATCGTGCACAAAGAAAGAAGATCTCAATGGAGGTACAGGCTGGACAACCCAGACTACCGCGCCAAGATCTGCTCCGAATGCATTGACTTACCAGTTTAATGAATTTGTCGGAGGTAATGACTGGTTCTACACAGCACCGCTCAATCTTACGGGCGGAACAAGTTATCGCCTGAGATTCTGGTATCGCGTAGCTGGTGAAACCTTCCCCGAAGGTCTCGAGGTCAAATACGGCACGGACAACAATGCTGCGGCCATGACAAACGCGGCGATCTTCAGCAATACAGCGCTGACCAATGAAAATTATATCCAGACCATAATCGATTTCACACCTTCAACAACAGGTGTTTATTACATAGGCTTTCATGATATTTCCTTTGCCAACCAGTTCGATCTTTATATAGATGATATAAGTGTAGACCTTTCACCTGCCTGCCCTGAACCCTCAGCTGTAACCATAACAGCTACCGGTCCCAGTTCTGCATCGGTCAGCTTTACATCTGCCGGGAATAATTTCGTTGTGGAATATGGTGCCCCGGGCTTTACTCCTGGTACTGGTGCTACACCTGGTATAGGCGGAACGATCGTAACGGGCACTGCATCTCCCATTGCATTGACTGGTTTGACCGGTCAGCTTTATGATATCTATGTGCGCACAGTTTGTGGAGGATCTACCTACAGCGACAATACAATTGTCTCAACTTTCCTCATAAATGATGATGCCCCGGGTGCTCGTGTTTTAACAGTTGGCGCTGGATGTACCGGTGCTACCGAGACGAATGAGCGTTCTACAAAGTCTATTCCCGAACCTTTCCCTTCTTGCTCTGGAACTTCCGTAAGTCCTATCTGGTACAAGTTTACCGCTCCTGCAAGCGGTGCTGTACGCATCAGTACCGACTTGGATGCAGGTAATACATTCGACGATTCTAAGATCGGCTTGTTCTATAACTATTCGACATTCAGTATTATCTCCTGTGATGATGATGGCGGTTCAGCAAATGGTTTTGGATTTATGTCGGTGGTATATGCTACAGGACTCCAGGCGGGTCAAACATATTATGTTGCGGTAGACAGGTTCAGCAATTCCACGCCAAGAGGCACATTCTGTATTTCCGTTGATGAGCTTAATTTCAACATGCTGGCCACCAGCAACGATTGTTCCAGCCTTTACCAGGCACCTCAGTCGAACGGGAATTCAACTTATACCGGTTGGCAGCCGCTACTGGATATAAACAGTAAACTGATTGCACTTGTGCGAAGCCAGGCAGGGACAGATGTAAGCTTTTATACAGTATCTCAAAACATCAACCCCGGGACTGTAAGAACCGATATCACTTCAGGTCAAAAATATCTTGACAGGAATTTCAGCATCAACAATCCTTTTGCTACCAACGTGGAAACCCAGTTCTTCTTCCTGCACACTGAACTCCAGGCACTGCAGGTCGCAGATCCGGGTACGACCATTGGAAATTTGGGTGTAACCCGTCAAACGAGTTCCACCTGTGAAAGCGATTTTACACTGGCTACCGGTACCAGTTCCTATCTCGCGCAGGCGGGGAATGGCACATCGGCTGACGGCCTTGTTCACTGGATACGAGTGTCTACACCTGAATTATCTAATTTCTATTTACATACAAGCAAAACCCCGGTTACATTGAAAACGTTCTTACAGGGAGCTTATGATGGAGCTTTATCGCGTCATAAAGATGTAACTACCGCTTGGAGAGATATACTGAGAGCCCAGGCTATTAATCAGCCATTTAATACAGTTGCTTACGGTAATCTTGGTTATAATGGCACTGAGAGCGTTTCGCCGTCAATATTTACTTCAACTGTCGCCACGACTGATATTGTTGACTGGGTATTGCTAGAACTCAGAAGTGCACCACCACCTGCTGCCCCAATAGCAACCCGCGCAGCGTTCATATTGGAGAATGGTTCGATTGTAGACCTTGACGGGGTATCGAGTGTAACTTTCCGGGGCATTGCAAACGGCAACTACTATATAACAGTTCGTCATCGCAACCATTTGGGTATTCGAACCGCAACAACACAATTGCTGGATGGATCACTTGGAAGTAACCCGACCCCAGCCTTATACAATTTTACTACTGGACAGTCCCAGGCATTCCAGGACGCGTCGATCGTAACGAATGCGGCGATGGCTCAGAATGGAAGCAACTTTTTAATGTGGGGCGGTAACGCCAACCTTGATCTTTTTGTCAGGGTTACAGCACAGGGTATACCGCCAATTCCATCGGATGTATCATATATGCTCGGAATTCTTTTAGGAGGGAATCCCAATACAACTCTTAACGGTTATTCTGTAGGCGACATGAATATGGATGGACGGACAAGAGTAACTGCTCTTGGCATACCGCCAATTCCATCTGATGCATCTTTCATGTTAGGTATACCATTGAATGGAGTTCCTAACGCCACTCGAAAAGAACATAAATAATCAACCAATAAAAGTAAAGTTTATGAAGAAAGCGTTTTTAATTTTGATCGTACTGGCGACCGGATTAATATCTTATGGCCAGACGCCAGGCCCTCATCCCGACAATATAGATTTAGGCCTCTTTAACAATGGAGCGAATGGCAGCAATCCGAGTTCGGGAGCTTATGTTGCTGTGTCGTTAAGGGTTAAATCCGGCGGTTTGACTTATACAGCTGCACCTGCAGCGGACCAGTTTGTCGTGTACGTGATGTTACCAGTCACCGATTTTGCAACCGATGATGTAATTAGTATTGTGCAAGGCAACTCTGCTCTTTATGGCTCAGCTTCCCCCACGGTAATGCTTCCACAAGCGGTAAGTGACATTGGTGATCCTCAATTCTACTATGCAGCAATAGTTTTAAATGTTACATCAATGAACTTAAGTTCCCTGGCTGCAGGAACATGGTCATATGCCTTTACTTTTAAGGTTCAGACATCAGGAGCAGTAGACAGGACACTTGCCCAGCATAATAGAATTCGGGTAGTAGATCAAAACAATAACGCTTTTCTGACTTCTGTAGTCGGATCGCCCACTTTTTCACATTTGGATGTGCTTACCCAAAACGATTTAACTGCCGGAAGTTTGTTAACTCTTCCAGCAAGCCTTGTTAATTTAAGCGGATACAAAAACGGCAGCAAGAATACATTAAACTGGAAAACTGCAAGCGAACAGAACAATCTTGGATTTGAAGTACAGCGTTCTACTGATGGAACGAACTATTCTGCAGTAGGATTTGTAAATTCTCTGGCAAACGGGGGCAATAGCAGCACTGTGTTAAGTTACAAGTTTGATGATAATGACCCTGCTGCCGGCAAAAGGCAATATTACCGATTGAAGCAATCTGATTTCGATGGCAACAATAAATTGAGCAACACAGTGGTAATTACTGGTGACAAACCGACCACTTTAAGCATTAGTGGGCTGTTTCCTAACCCGGCAAGAACAAATGTGAAAGTGATGGTCGATGCGCCTCAGGCGGATAACGTTACAGTCATAGTAACGGATATGAATGGCAACACCGTCATCCAGAAAACTGAATCGCTGGGCCTGGGCTCAAATACAATACCGGTAGACATCACCAAACTGGCAACCGGCCGTTACCTTGTGAAGTTGAAATGCCAATCTTCAGACTGTGAGACAACTGGAGCGACATTCAATAAGCAATAAGAAAGAATATAAATAATTCAACTGATCCGCCCGATGCTGCCGTGAAACCGGCAGCCGAGCGGATCTTTTTATTAGGCTGGAGATATTCCCCCAAAAAGGGGAGCTCGGGGTCAAGCGTTAATCGTAACTTTAATTTGATCGATCGCTATTGTTTTTAAAATTATCCGTCCGCTTAATAAACTGCCCGTGCCGGTTACTCAATGGAAACAGCATAAGATGGCTTTGTTTGTATTTTTAAGCCAATTATTAACGGTTCAACTTATTTACCATGAAACGCTGCTTATTTGTTTTTTTGCCAGCATTATTTACAGGGATCATCGCTCATTGTCAACTCATCAATAATGGTGCTACCATTACCGTTCAGAGCGGTGCAACAATAAAATGCAGCGGTAGCATTGTGAACAAAGGAACCATCCAGAATTCAGGGACCGTGTCATCGGATGGAGAACTCAGGAACGAGGTGGGGGGGACCTTATCAAATAACGCCGTGGGTAGCCTATATGAAGCCAGCACCAAATTTGTCAATTACGGTAATTCCTTTAAGAACATCAACCTGAGACTGATCGGCAATACCAATACGGATAGCATAAAAAGCGGAGTAGGCTCAACTTACCTGAACGTGAACCTGGCGAAGGGTGTCGGGGCTACTGCCAGTTTATCCGATGCTATGCTTGTCAAAGGAGGTTTTAGCTTCGAAAACGATAACAATCAACTGGTCCTTGGTGACCAGGCAATCACCATGGATTCGGTCGCTACATTTCAAAATCCCGACAATAACCAATTTGTTGTTACAAATGGCGCAGGAGCCGTTGTGAGAACTAATCTCGCAACAACCGCATTTGTTTACCCGGTCGGTTTCAGTGCCACGGAGTTTAATCCTCTTACCATATCTAACAGCGGTACTCCTGATGACATCTCAGTACGCTGCCAGCAGAACGTCCAGGCAAATGGCACATCAGGAAGCGTTGTTACTACCCATTTTGTCAACAATAGCTGGGTTGTAAATGAAGGCATAGCAAATGGATCGAATTTAACCCTGACGGGACAATGGGTTGGAACCGATGAGCCAGCCGGCTTTAATCGCCTTAAATCAGGAATTGCCCGATACAATACTCTGCTTGACTGGGACCTCCCAGCAAGTAATGTGATAGCCGCATCTGGCTCAAATCCATTTCTTCGAACGCGTACCGGTATAACATCAACAGGTGTATTTGCAATCGCCGACCTGGAAAGGGTAAACACTGCAAAGATGAATCTTAAAGTGTTTTTGCAGGGGGCTTACAATGCTAGTACTGGGTTGATGAATGATTTATTACGTGATGATCCGTCTACGGGCGCGATAGACCCAGTAATTCCCACAACTCAACCGTATAATACAGCTCTTGATCCAAAATTTGCAAGAGTGGGTATTTATGACGGATCGGGAACTGTAAATGAAACGATCAATCCGTCCATTTTTAGTGTAACAGGAAATGACGCGATAGTTGATTGGGTATATGTCTCTACTCTAGATCCTACAACACCCTCCATAAAACTACAGACACGGGCAGCATTGCTGCAGCGGGACGGGGATATTGTTGATCTCGATGGGGTATCTCCATTGTCACTTCCTATTGACGCCGATGGAAACTATAATATTTTAATTAGTCATAGGAATCATCTTACTATCAGAACTGCCGCCCCGCTAGCGCTGGCTGATAACGCTGTTCCCTTGCAGTATTATTTTACTACCGGGCAAGCGCAGGCATTCCAGGATGGAACGATTTTGACCAACGCGGCAATGGCTCAGAATGGAAGCGCCTTTTTGATGTGGGCCGGCAATGCGAATCTCGATTCGTATGTCAGGGTAATAGCACAAGGTATTCCGCCGATCCCGTCCGATGTGTCTTACATGCTTGGAATTATTCTGAGCGGAAATCCAAACGGTACCATTTCAGGTTATACTATCGGGGATATTAATATGGATAGAAAAATGAGGGTAACTGCCCTCGGTATTCCCCCAGTTCCATCCGATGCCTCTTTTATGTTAGGTATACCATTGAATGGAGTTCCTAATGCGACCCGTAAAGAACACAAATAAAAAATTAACTGTACGAGTTATGAAGAAAGCAATTTCAATACTGATTGTGCTGGTAAACGGAATGTTTTCGTTTGGCCAGACGCCTGGTCCTCACCCGGACAATATAGATATAGGTCTTTTTAATAACGGGGCAAATGGCAGCAATGGGGGTTCAGGAGCTTATGTTGCGGTTTCTTTGCGAGTTAAACCAGGAGGCTTGACATATACGCCTACACCTACTGGCGACCAGTTTGTAGTATATCTGGAGTTGCCAGTCAATGATTTTGCAACCGATGATGTGGTTAGTATAGTCCAGGCTAACTCAGCTATTTATGGCTCATCTTCTCCTACCGTGATGCTTCCTCAAGCGATAACTGATATCGGCGATCCTCAATTTTATTATGTAGCCATAGTTTTAAATACTACATCAGTAAGTGTAAGCGCACTTGCAGCAGGGACGTGGTCATATGCTTTTACTTTTAAGATTCAGACATCATCGGCAGTCGACAGGACCCTTGCCCAGCATAACAGGCTGAAGGTCGTAGACCAAACTAATAACGCATTTCTGACCTCTGTAGTCGGCTCACCTACTTTTTCCCATTTGGATGTTGCTACTCAGAATGACTTAACAGCTGTAGCGTTTTTAGCCCTCCCAGTAAATCTTCTTAATTTAAGCGGATACAAAAATGGCAGTAAGAATACATTGAACTGGAAAACTGCAGGCGAACAGAATAACCGTGGATTTGAAGTACAACGTTCAAGGGATGGAATTAATTATACAGCCATCGGCTTTGTGAATTCACTAGCCAATGACGGCAACAGCACCGCTGAGTTGAACTACAATTTTGATGATATTAGTCCCGCTGCCAGCAGAAGACAATATTACCAGTTAAAACAAATAGATATAGACGGTAGGAATAAATTGAGTAATATAATCGTGATTGTCGGAGAAAAACCGACTTCACTAAGTATCAGCGGCGTATTCCCCAACCCTGCAAGAACAGAAGTGAAGCTGATGATCGAAGCGCCACAGGCTGGAAAGATAACAGTGCTGGTAACAGACATAAATGGTAAGACTGTTATGCAGAAAGTAGAATCAGTAGGATTGGGATCAAACACAATACCGGTAGACATTACCAAACTGGCAACTGGTCGCTACCTTGTCAAGTTGTTATGTCAATCATCAGATTGCGAAACAGCAACGGCACTATTCAATAAAGAGTAATACAATTTGACCTATTCGTAAAACGCTCCGCCAGGTCGGGGCGTTTTTTTTACACCGGAACCTCAATATTCTCATTTTGCATCGTTGTAATAGACGGCATCGTAATTATCCGTGGTGATTCCTGCAAACTTCTTTAAAAATGAAGGAAAACGTTTTGATAATAATCAATTAGGTTTGACTAAGTAGTTTCTCTTAGATAGTTTAGAGCCCGTTAAAATCCAATACATGAAGCCATCCTTACCCTGCCTGCTTGTCCTATTCTTTGCCCTTTCTGCGCGTGCAAACACTACGTACTATTCGACCAACAACGCTAACCCGAATTCTACATCCAGCTGGCACACCAACCGGAACGGTACGGGCAGCATCCCTTCCAATTTTAACGGAGGAGACATTTTTGTCATCCAGGCTAATCACAACATTACTACCACGGCCAACTGGAGCCTGGGAGGCACCGATTCAAAGATCATCGTTGAAAGCGGCGCTATTTTAAAAGCCAATCATAAGATTACTGTGGATATTTTCCAGGCTGATAACAACGCAACTTATATTCACAATGACAACAGCTCCGCTTTCCCCGGCAGCGACGACATTATTCTCGCGGTCACAAGCACGGTCGAAATAAATGATTGGAACGGTAGCAGTAAACTGCCGGCTTCCGTTAATTGGGGAAATCTCATTATCGATATGCCCGGGTATACATCCAACATGAATCAGGCAGGAGATCTTAACAGCATTGCAGGGAATTTTATTATTCGGTCTACCGGTAACGCCAATAAGGAGTTCAGGCTGGCTACTATGCAGGATTATACACTGACCATCGGTGGTGATCTTATTATCGAGGGCGGAACGCTGGAAGCGAGTTCAGGTAATGCCAACGCCGACCAGCTGATCATCATCAATGGATCATTTATTCAGACTGGAGGAACCTTTGTCCGGTCAAACAATAATTCCAATGTACTGAACATCCAGTTCAATGGAAGCAATAGCAGTTTTACACAATCTGCCGGTGTATTGACCAGCACTTATATAAACTGGAAAGTAAATGCGGGGAAAAAATTAACCCTGAATAATAATATCGCTGTGGCTGCGTCGCGATCATTTACGGTAAATGGCACACTGGATGCAACTAACAGGAGCATAACCGGGGCAGGTTCGTTTATAGCTGTCTCCGGTAGCAGCATTATTACGTACAATACATCGGGTTTGCCTGGTTCCTTAAGTACAGGAGCCGTGACGCTTAATTCAGGCGTTTCGTATGAATTCCTGGCCGCGACAACAACACCTTTTCCTTCATCGATACTATCCATTGCAGCTAACGATCTAAAGATCGGTGCTAACGTAACATTGAATAAAGATGTGACTGTTGCGGATACCCTGACACTCAATAGCGGAAAGCTGACGATACCAGTTGGCAATACTCTGACAGTTAGTTCCGGCAATGCGGTCGCTGGTTCGGCATTTGGAAGCACCAAACATATTGCAACACAGGTAAACACATCAACAGGCGCTAAAGGATATTTTCGCGTGCAGAATTTTACCGGTACAAATACAATACCTGTGGGAAATGGAACTTATTATCTTCCAGTTACGTTGACTGCGCCTGCTACGAATGATTTCAGTATTTGCGTATTTAGCGGCGTCACAGCGAACGGGCAACCAAATGGGACAGCCTTCAATACCAGCCAGAAAAAAACAATTGTTGATGCGGTATGGCAGGTGAACCGTAACAGTGGATCTGGAAATACTACGATGCAGCTGGGATGGCCTTCGGTGCTAGAGGGATCGTTGTTTCAGAATATAGCGGATAACCAGATCGGAATTGCTCACTATGGAACTTATTGGGAAGTTTGCATTGGGTTGGGAAATCAAAGCCAGAATATATGTACCAGAACGAATATCACCAGCTTCTCGCCATTTGGAGTCGGATATACCGGTGTGGTTCTCCCCCTTAAATTCGGGGAACTCAGGGCAACACAGAAGGATCATAGTGTGCACCTTGATTGGTCTTCCTTTTCCGAATACAACCTGGATCATTATGAAGTGGAAAGATCAATAGACGGAAGAAGCTTTATTCCAGTTGCCAATATTGCCTGCAATGGCAACAGTGAATCAAGGAAGGACTATTCTCATGTGGATCCAGTTTCGACAGATGGAATATTTTTTTACCGGGTTAAAGGAGTTGACAAAGATTTCCATTTTATTTATAGCGGAGTCGTAAAAATCAGTATCGCACAACAATCCGCGGTAACACTGTCACTATATCCCAATCCAACTGAAGATAAGAAGATCACTGTGCAGGCCACCAACCTCCCGCAAGGCCGGTACAGGCTGAATGTTTATGATCCAACAGGAAGCATCGTATATCAACACGGATTCAATCATGATGGTGGTTCGATCAGCCAGCAGTTCCAACTGCCGGTATCGTTAAACAAAGGCATCTATACTATATCTCTCACTAATAGCAGCGAGATAAAATTGGTAAAACCCCTGGTTGTAAAATAGAGGTTTAATGTTGCATGATGAATGGTTAAGACCCCGCCCCAAAGCGGGGTTTTTAACGTTACAAATGTTTTTTTACCCATGGCCACCACCTGCATCTTATAATATTTTTATCAGCGTCTAAAACGTATGCAGAGCCCATTCACATTAATTTATTAAAATGAAAGCTAGAGTATGAGAAAATTGTTGTTTATAATCCTTCTATTTATTTTGATAGAAGAAGTGAAAGGTCAATATTCATTGAGCGGACCAGGCTATTCGCAGAATTTTGATAGTCTTGGAGCCATCACAATAGCTAATGTGACTGGTGGGAATTTAAATAGTGTCAGCTCTTCGCTCGCAGGATGGTTTTTTTCAGAAACCGGCTCGGGGGCCAATACAATGATAACTGCTGGCACAGGTTCCTCTAGCGCTGGTGACACATATAATTTTGGGATAGCATCAGGCACCAACAGGCGCCTGGGAGGAGTTCAGTCGGCCAGTGTCCTTCCTTTTTTTGGTTTTTATTTTATCAATAATACCGGCTCAACGATCACTTCGTTGACCGTAACCTATACTGGTGAAACATGGAGAGTAGCAGCGGCTAACAGGTCGGACCGGCTGGACTTTCAATACAGCACGAATGCATCTTCGCTGAATACCGGCAACTGGACAGATGTAGATACACTGGATTATGCAAACCCCGGGCAGGCGACTGGCAGCGGAAGTATTCAACACTCTGCAGTTATTTCATATACCCTGGCTGGTTTGAGCATCAGCAATGGCAACCGTTTTTTTATCAGGTGGACAGATTTCAATGCCTCAGGCTCTGACGATGGAATGGGCATCGATGATTTTAGCTTTACAGCTTCCCTATCTGCTTCGTCGTCAGAAAACGACTATTTCCGATCAGCGATCACAGGCGATTGGAACAATACTGCAACCTGGCAATCCTCGCCGGATAATATTAATTGGATGGTATCGACTCTTGTTCCGAATGAAAATGCAAACGCGATCATAATTAGGAATGGAAATACTGTCACTATTTCATCTGCTGCTTCCGCTGATCAACTCATTATAGAAAACGCGGGCATATTAATCAATTCCGGCGGAATATTTACCATTCATGACGGAGCCGGTGATGATATTATTATACAGGATGGTGGTGTATTGACGCTGGCCACTACCGCGGGACCATCATTTGGTGCGGGTACACCGACCGTTAGTATCAACGGCGGCGGCATTTTAAGAATATCGCGGACAGGTTATACAGGAAATGGAACAGGAGTCAATTCGTCCGCCTACATTTACCAGGATGGTTCGATATTGGAATATACGCTTAGCTCTTCTTTCGCGGCCAGCGGGGCGACCTATTTTCCTAATGTAAATGCATCCACCATTCCTGTATTCAGGACTACTGCGAATATTACTGGAGCTGGTGGGGCCAACCCAACAGTGATCAATGGGATCTTTGAACCAATTGGGAATATTAGTTTTCAGGGGGCAGGAATTAAAACATTCAGGAATGGGATCAAAGGATCCGGCAATATTACACAGGATGCAACATCAGGACAATTTGTTATAAACGGATCAAGTGGAAAACTGGGAGGAACTGGCATTCTAACCTTAAATAACCCGGGAATAAGAATAACATCTGCCAGCGCTACACTGATGAATAATAAGACGATTAATGGTGGCACACTGCTTATTGACGGTTCACTGGAATCGGCAGCGAATACATTTAGCCAGTTCAGTGGCACCACATCGATACTTATAAATGGAAGGGTAGGAGTCGAGCATCCCGGCGGTTTGAGTGATATATTCGTCAATGCTGGAGGTTTTAGCCTTGGTCCCGTTTCTACTGTTGAATATAAATCCAGCGCAGGTATCCAAACGATCAATGGCCGTCCCGATTATTTTAATGTTGTAATCAGCGGTACTTCAACGAAGGTCATGAGCGGCAACTCGATCATCAACGGTAGTCTTTCACTTACGAATTCGATTGTAACGACAAGTCCGGGCAATTTAATTACGCTTACACCCACAGCTTCGATTGTTGGTGGATCGACGGCTTCCTATATTGATGGGCCATTAGTGCGTCAAACAAATAATACAACCGTATATAGTTTCCCGGCAGGTAAAACTGGTATATACAAACCAATTGAGATCATCGCAGCTTCCTCCGACCCATCCACATTTATTGTGGAATATTTCAATAATGGTAGCAATACCGCTTCACCAGCTTGTAACCCGGCAAGACTCCAGGCATATGTGAATAATGAATTTTGGGATATTCAAAGAACAGGTGGTTCAGCTAATGCACAGGTGAGGTTGAATTATGATCGTTCTGCCAGTATCGGCCATTGGACGAATGGAAGTTCTACTGCTCCTGATCCCGATGCATCAAAAGCAATTACTGTAGCTCATTATACCGGGTCATGCTGGCAGGATGAAAATTCGGGAATGGGTATTCTTCCCGGTGCTGCAATTTCCGGGCAGGTAACTTCGAAAATACTCAGTGATTTCAGTCCAATTACTTTTGGGTATGGATCGCTGGTCACTTTACCCGTCGGCTTCACGAATATAAAGGCGATACAACAGGGCGATGCTGTAAAGATTGAATGGAGCAATACATCTGAACTGGAAGTTCTTTACTATACAATCGGGCATTCGGCGGACGGGCAAAATTTTTATTCCATTGGTTCAGTCCATCCAATATCAAATGATGGCAGTAGAGTGGATTATAGCTTCATCGATACTCATCCTGTGCAGGGTATCAATTATTACCAGGTACGATCTTTTGGAACTGGAGGCACACTGAAGAATAGTATCATCGTTAAACTGGAAATGCGTGGCGGAGCGACAGTTCTTTCGATTTATCCCAGTCCCACAAGAGACGGGCAGTTGAAATACCAGGCCAATGATCTTGCAAAAGGCCGGTATAGTATCAGCGTATTTAACAGCATAGGTCAGCAGGTTTATGTCAAATGCCTCGATCATCCAGGTGGTTCAGTATCGGGGATCATCATATTGCCTGTTTTAAAATCTGGTATTTATAGCCTGCAATTAAACGGCACCAGAGATAAATTTGTAAAAACATTTATTGTACAATGAAGATGAAGGGAAACAGCTTGTGAGACTTTGCAATCCTTGTGGTTCTTAGCATTCCTGCGATACAACAACTATCGTAAAGGGCGCAGGTTAATGCTCCTAAGATTTACTATTGGAGTTTCGTGACACTTTGTGACCTATGACTTTATTTCTCTCCTTTTCCTCCTTTTCTCCTTCAATCTCTTAGCTATAGGGTTTATAGAGTGCAATGAAAGGTTCGGGCAAGTTCTTCGTGACAGTTGGTGCCTATGGCTTTATTCTTCTCTTTTCCTCCTTTCCTCCTTCAACCTCTTAGCTAAACATTATTTATCCTTCTATCAGTCTTGCTATTCCAAACGCTGCTCCTGCAGCCAGCGCGCCGATAAGCATAATGCGGATTGCGCCTGCCCAGGGATTGACACCGGTGATCTTACTTTTAAAATAGCCAAAAACAAAAAGACAGATAAGCGTAACAACGATGGATATTTTTAATGCTTCGGTAGGAGTATGCACAAAAAAATAGGGGCTCAACGGGACTAATCCTCCGACTATATATGAGATGCCGATGTTAAGAGCTGATTTGGTAGCTCTGCGTGGATCGGGTTTGTCAAGACCCAGTTCATATTTCATCATGAAATCAACCCACTGCTTTTTATCTTTTGAAATTTCCTCGGTAGCTCTTTCCTGTAGTTCAGCACTCAGCCCGATATTGGCGAAAAATTCTTTTGTCTCAGCTATTTCACGATCACGTAAATTATCTACTTCATAATATTCGCGTTGAAGCTCGCTGTTGTAGTGGTCCTGCTCGGTCTTGCCGGCAAGATAACCGCCCAATCCCATCGCGATCGAACCGGCAGCGATCTCGGCTATACCTGCGATCACTATAATTGCAGTCGAATCAACGGCGCCACTCAATCCCGCAGCCAGGGCGAAAGGAACGGTGAGACCATCGCTCATCCCGATTACAACATCGGTAATAAGATCACTGCTTTTCAGGTGTTGCTCCTGATGATCTGAAGCTATTGACATAATTTTTTTAACCTGTCAGTCAAGGCAAGATAATGATTTGCCGATGATGTCGACGCAATCCATGATTTGGTCCCTGGTAATAGTAAGTGGCGGTGCAAAACGTATCTTATCACCATGCGTTGGTTTTGCCAATAAACCATTTTCTTTTAGTTGCAAACAAAGTTGCCAGGCCGCATCTTTATTGCTATGCCTGATGATGATCGCGTTCAGTAAACCCTTCCCACGTATGACAGAAATATGCCGCGAACCAAGATCTTTCAATCCCTTTCTTAATGCCTCGCCCATCTCGCTGGCATTTTCACCCAGTCTTTCATCTTTTAATACCTGCAGGGCAGTGATCGCGGTTTTGCAGGCAAGAGGATTGCCACCATAAGTGGAGCCATGCTCACCGGGTTTGAGTGTGAGCATAATTTCATCATCGGCCAGCACTGCACTTACGGGCAACATTCCTCCGCCAAGCGCTTTGCCGAGAATTAAAATATCCGGCCTGACGTTTTCATGATCACAAGCCAGCATACGACCTGTCCGGCATAAGCCCGTTTGAATCTCGTCGGCAATAAATAACACGTTGGCCTCTTTGCAACGCTTTTTGGCCTTTGCGAGGTATCCTTCAGCGGGCACAACCACGCCGGCTTCACCTTGTATGGGTTCTACCAAAAAACCCGCGACGTTTTTATCTTCCAGGGCTTTTTTAAGTGCTTCCTCGTCGTTATAAGGAATGATCGTAAACCCGGGCAGGTAGGGACCGAAATTTTTTGTGGCCAGTGAGTCATTGCTGAAAGAAATGACCCCGGTGGTACGGCCATGAAAATTTCCTTCACAGACAACGATTATTGCCTTGTTGGAGGGAATGCCTTTTATTTCATAAGCCCATTTACGGCAAAGCTTGATCGCTGTTTCAACAGCTTCTACGCCTGTGTTCATTGGTAGCACTTTTTCGTAACTGAAAAACGCGGTAATGAATTTGGCATATTCACCCAATGCATCGCTATGAAACGCGCGGCTTGTCAGGGTTAGACGTTGTGACTGCTCGATAAACGTTTTCAGGATCTTCGGGTGCAAATGTCCGTGGTTGACCGCGGAATACCCGCTCAGGAAATCATAATATCGTTTATTATCTACATCCCACACGAAGACACCTTCTCCTCTGCTCAGTACAACCGGTATTGGATGATAATTATGCGCGCCATACTGTTCTTCCAGTTCGAGATAATATTGAGTTTTTGAAAGCATGTCATTGACCGTTGATTGCATAAAGTATGATGTAAGAAGTTAGAAGTACGAAATATGAATACAAAAAGGCGGACGTTGCCGCTGTATTGTGAAGGGCTTATCTTCGATGATTGAGAAGATCGAGATTTCCGTCGAGGAAGAATGATATGCAGGAATTGTGACTGATAGTGCGAATTTTGATGCAAATTACTAAATAAAAAGGAGAAAGAAAGTATGGACCCATATAAGATACCGGCTGGCACCCGGATAGGCCATGTGCATCTGAAAGTAGCTGACCTTGAACGTTCTTTACAATTTTACCGTGACCTGTTAGGGTTTGAAGTACAACAGAATTATGGCGAAAGCGCTGTATTTGTTTCTGCGGGGGGTTATCATCATCATATTGGATTGAATACCTGGTATAGTAAGAACGGCTCGCCGGCGCCAAGGCAATCAGCCGGTCTTTTTCATACGGCTATATTGTATCCTGAACGCAGGGACCTGGCGGTTGCTTTAAAAAGATTAATTGATGCCGCATATCCATTAACCGGAGCCTCCGATCATGGAGTTTCAGAAGCGATCTACCTCGATGATCCCGATCAGAACGGTGTGGAGCTGTACTGGGACCGACCCAGGGAATTGTGGCCCAGAGATAATAACGGAAACTTGCAAATGGTATCGGACGCTTTGGATATAGAAGCTTTGCTGAAGCTCGCCGAATAATGGATGTTATTGCATATATCTTGACTCTTCGATTTTTCAGGCTATAAGAAAAAAATGAAGTCAACCGCTTATTCGCGGCGATAAAATCGATCCCTATAGATACCGACGAATTTATGAACCACTAAGAATACACGAAAGCCACGAGATAATCTTCGTGTCTTGGCGCCTTTTGCGATAGTTCTTGTATCGAAAGGATCGCAAAGTCCCTAAGGCATCCGTGGAAATTCTCCAATTCCGTAGCGTGAGAATTATTTTAGGCTGAGGAACCACAAGATTTCAAAGATTTAATTCTCGGGTAAAATAATGTGAGGGAAAGGAGAGGTGTACATTCTTTTCTTTTTCAAAGATGCCATAGACCGTACTACCGGTCCCGCTCATGGATGCATACACCGCACCGGCTTCGTATAGTTCGTCTTTAATCTTTCCTATCTCGGGATACTGCTTGAACAATGGGGCTTCAAAATCATTCTTCAACCTGCCGTTCCACGAACTGATAGGTAACTGCAAAATCTCTTTGATCGATTCTTCGGGTGTCGTCGGTGTGACTTGAGAAAAAGCATGGGCAGTTCGTATATGAATGCCTGGGTTTACTAAAATGAGTTTATACTGTCCCAGGTCGATCGTTAACAGGTTAAGGATCTCTCCCCGGTTAGTTGCAAAGCAGGGCTTATTGATCATGAAAAAAGGGCAATCGCTTCCAAGAACAAGCGATAACTCCATCAGCTTTCTATCGTCAGGATTAAGGTCAAATAGTTTTGCGAGCAGTTTCAATGCAAATGAAGCGTCGGCACTGCCGCCTCCCAAACCAGCACCAACTGGTATGGTTTTATGCAAATGCATTTGTATTGGTGGTAGATGCGGAAAATCTTTTTTTAATAATTGATAGGCCTTAGTACAAAGATTGTTTTCATCATTAGCGCCTGTTGGAATCCCGGTTGCTGTAAATGCGACGTCATTACCGGTAGTGGAGATCGCAGGAATTATTTCCAGCACATCATAGATGGGTAGCGGATAAAACACGGTCTCGAGATCATGGTAACCATCAGTTCGTTTGCGGACAACATTAAGCCCGAGATTGATCTTGCAATTAGGAAAAGAAATCACGGAAAAGAGATTTAATGGCAAGGAAAACTGGTGGCAAAATATGAAGGCAATATAATATAAGGTTCATTCCCCGTAATCCAAACAATCCGCACAATCCGCGTAATCAGCGATTCTTTTTTCGACTGTTTATCTCATCGCGGATAGCTATCGCCCGGATATAATCTTCACCTTCGAGCACTTCACTTAAAAGATTGTTTAACTCTTCCAACGTCATGGTTTTGAGGTCTTCGTTGCCGCCGCCGGGGTTTTGTTCTTCTACCACGACTTCCTGTTTCGCTTTTTTCTTTTTGCCGGTAGAGCCGGTATCTTCCATCAATATTCCAGCGCTTTCCAGGATATTTTCATA
>VBAT01000089.1 GCA_005884665.1 Bacteroidota bacterium | reverse complement strand
ATTAGCTCTGCTGCATTAAAATCGGCAATTACACCATCTTTCAACGGCCTGACAGTACGGATGCTCTCATGGGTTTTTTCGTGCATCATTAATGCTCTCTTTCCCACGGCAAGCACTTCTTTGGGGTTGTTTCGATTGAGGGCTACGATGCTGGGCTCATTTACTACTACTTCGTCGTTATGTATAATCAGGGTGTTGGCAGTACCCAGGTCCATCGCTATTTCTTGTGTAAACCAGTTAAAAAGTCCCATTCTATATTATTGGATTAAATGTGTGCAAAGTTGGAGGAAATAATCCGAAATATCAAAGCTAACCTTGCTTGTCTGGATTTAATCAGTTAATCGCTCTAATCACCGCAATTATACTCCATCACTACTGCACCATCTCTCAAAAGCTGCTACTCGAAATTGGTTTTTCCTTCATTATTCTTACCCCTGTAAACGTCTTTCTTTACTTTCTATTATCATTAAACCGTTTTTCTTTGAGTATTATTTTCTACAGAGTTTACCTCCGAATTAAGCCTGGCAGAACAAGCAGCGCTTCTTTCTTTTTGGCACAGAAATAGCACTCAAGCACCTAAAAGGTATCAGTAGCATAAAATTACCCATGAGAAAAGCAGTATTAGCGGTCATCTTCTTATTATCGGTAGTAACAATTCAGGCTCAAAGCAAAAGTGCTAATTCCAGCAACTATACCACTGCCCTGGGTGTCAAGATCTGGGACGGGGGAGGCATTTCATTGAAGCACTTTTTTAATAAAAATGCGGGTGAATTAATCGCTTATTTCTCCGGTCATGGTTTCCGGCTTACCGGTTTGTACGAGATCCATGGAGATTTTTCCGATGCGCCAGGTCTTAAATGGTATATAGGACCAGGAGCCCATATAGGTTTTTACGATGAGGGCTACTACAAACATGGTTATTATTATGGCGACAGTCATACCAGTATCGGTATCGACGGTGTACTGGGACTTGATTACAAATTTAAGGGTGCCCCTATAAACCTGTCAATAGATTGGCAGCCGGCTTTTGAATTTGGAGATGGTGCGGGGTTTTATGGCAGCTGGGGAGGTTTAGGAATCCGTTACACATTTTAATATATATCTTCGATCTATCAGCAAAAGAAAGGTGATCTCGTTTAGAACGGATTGCCTTTTTTCCTTTATAAGCAAAGCGGGACGCTAGTAGCACTGACCAGAACGTCTTCTTTTGTTTTATCTCCCGATTGTGTATAGCGTTGGAAACATAGCCACGCTGTTAGGAAAAAATATTTTGCATCAACCGCATTGTGTTCGTGCCTTGGCCCGGGGGTAATTTTGAACAAGCCATAATAGTTGCTGATACTATCGGTTCAGGTTGTAGTACGCCGATTAAATAAACGGAAATTTGAACTAAATGAAAGGCTGTTCTGAAAATTATTGATGCAGAAAACCCAACCTTTCTTCCATATACAGGGGTAATACAGGCAGTTTTCTTCTTTCAATCAAAAAACTGTTGAGTTGGGCTATCTCCTTAAAAATATAATGTTTGTCAGCCGCAGCTTTTAAATAATCTTTCCCTGTGCTTCCCCCGGTACCAATTCTTGTCCCGATCATCTGATGCACCATATTCATATGGCGATAGCGCCATGAACTTAATTGTTCATCTATCTCCAGCAAACTATTTAACAATTGAAAAGGCAGTTGGAGTATAGGATAACCCCTGTACAGCATAATGAACAAGGCGGCACGGCTTGCCATGGCGGACAGTGAGCGGTCTTCCTGGTTTGATGAAGGATGGTCATATAGGAATATTTCATCAAAAGCTGCCAGGTTGTTTTTTTCTGCATTATCCAAACTGTTGGCGTATCGTTGGCGGTATTCAATCCAGAAAGGATGATCATTTTCCGGGATTCCTGAATAAGCCTGACCCCAGTTTTCCTTTTCATTAAAAAAAGGCATTCTTTCCAGCCAGCCATTTAATAGTTGCAACAGCGACTTATCGGTTTCCGCTTTTTTGATCACCTCTACATGTTCACTGCGCAATTGGGCTGTGTATTATTCTTTTCCGTGTCGATGCTCAAACTTCAATCCCAGTTTAGCAGGACGCAGCATATCCCGGAAATCCAAAAAGTCCATCGGGGTCATTGTCTCCATAATGTCTACCTGGTGGACCAACACCCTCAGGATCGTAACACAGCGATTGAGACGATGCACGACAGTTTGCAGCTCAGGAGAATTGTCATTTAAAGATGGTTTGGCTAAAATAGTTACCACTGAATCCACTTCATGATGCAATTGTTTAAACCAAAGTTCGTATGCCTGGTGAATAACAATAAACAACATCTCATCATGGGCCGGCAACCCCAGTTTAATACTTTCGGGAAATTGAGAATTGAGTATCGTATCTAATTGCAGGTAATCATGATAGTGAACATCAGGCATATTGAATATTTGCGCAAAAATAAGCGAGTGGAATTGTTCTAAACTCCTTTAGGTGTTTGGGGCATAAATTCATAACCTATATCGTTTCGGTAATACATTCCGTCGAATTCAATATATTCCAATACATCCAGCGAAGTATTCACTGCTTCTTCAATACTTTCTCCAAACGAAGTAAC
>VBAT01000033.1 GCA_005884665.1 Bacteroidota bacterium | reverse complement strand
CTGCCTGCCCATCTTTTCCCATGGTAACATAATAGAACGTGGAGAATTTCTCCAGCGCATTTTTATCCTGTAGCTTGATCCTTTTGTGCACATACTCTTTGATGCGTACTACTGTTGTATATCTTTTCCCTGACACCAGTCGCGTAAAAAGATATTCCGATTTCTGGCCAATGACCACGGCACTTTCTTTACTCCATTTTTCAGGCACTGTAGTAATCGCAAATTCTGGTTCGATCGTCTCACCCACAGATGGAGCCTGCGCATTCAAATTGCCGGTATACAACATTAAAAGCAGAAGAAAAATCAACGTCTGTTTCATTTTGAGATTAATTTTTTTAATAAAGCAGGAAATGGATCCGGGAGGTTATTCGCAGGTATCGATTGTTATTTTTTTACCAGCACTACCTGGTCGTTATAAAAATCATTGATCGATTTTACAAATGCGTTCCAGCTGTCGAATTCCGATGTCAGCAGTACGGGCTTGTTGACAATGATCGTCTTATTGTACACAACGCTTTTCCCTTTGTTGACATACGAGCCTTCAAACGAATAATAAGGAGTAGTTTTTTTGAAAGCAGCCGGCATATAATCTACTTTGTATCCTTCAGGTATCGCCAGCTCCGTCTGGATGGCATAATCGTATTTATAATTAAACTCGTAATCGTTCTTCCTCTCCTTATCAAACTCAAGGCTCGAAAATTCCTTGTCCCAGTCCATCACCACATAGATCTCATTGCCCGCTTTCTTTACCTGGTTGCTGGCCTTAAACTCATAGTTCACCGTGATCGGCTTTTGTCTTTCTTTGAAATCAGGAGACTGTACATTGGTGACGACCACGTTATCATCTCCCCGTTTGAGAAGATTTGACAGGGCTTCTGTTCTGTCCTCATTTCGGATGGAAGTATACACTGCCTGCAGCATGATCTTGGATTCGCCATTATATTCTGTGGCAGCTGTTCCTTTAATGATATCGTTGTCGAGACTGATATGAATGTTCTTTTTTACCTTGTTTCTTTCCGCGGGAAAATCAGGAATGCGGTCAAGGATATAGTTTTTACCATCTTCGATCAGCACCTGCTTACCCTGGATGCGTTGTGCATAATCGTTCAACGCGATAAATGATTCAGTGCCGTCGAGAAAATATCTCTTCCCGTTCAGGATAACTGTACAGATCATATGATTATCTACGGCCAAAGATGGTAAAGTATAATCATAAGGGAGATCTGAAGTCCCGATCCAGGTAAGACGCGCATCATACCCTGCCAGCTTAAGCATTTCCTTGAGCAGGTTGGCCTTGCCCTTGCAATCGCCATATTTATTTCTCAAAACATTTTGCGCAGCATCCGGCTTAAAACCCATGATGCCGTTCTCAAAAGCGATATAGCGGATATTGTCCTGCACCCAGTAAAAAACAGACTCTATCTTTTCAACATCCGTTTTTTTCCCTTCAGTTAAAGCGGCTACACGGCTTTTGAGTTCATTGGGATTATTACCAATTTCGGAACAAACTGTGCTGTACCATCCATAAAGATCCTTAACCGATTCAAACAATACTTTTCTTGTACCGTCCTGCGTATAGGCCTTGCTCACGCATATCACGTGAGGGTTGCTGAGTGCATGATTGGGGGAAGAAGGTTCCTGCTGGAATGCAGGCACGTTTTTGATCGTGAACACTGTTTTGGTAATATCGCCTTCCCGGTTAGTTATTTTTTCTATATTGTTATTCTTAAAATTGAACTCGCGCAAGTCAACTTCCAGCCATGAAGGGATATCAAACTCGACCTTTCTTTCTACTACCGGTAAATAATGATTGAAATAAAAAGAAGTGAGATATTTTATATCGCGGTAATTCTCTTCGTAACGGAAAGTGAAGCTCTTTCCTTTTTCTTCCAGCGGAAACGAAATAGAACAGACCCGTGAATCGCTGTGAAATATTTCATTATCCTTATAAGGGCCGCAAAGTTTTTGGATCGTTATTTCTTTTCCTTTGGAATTAATCGCTTTTATATTGTCGATCGTTATCTCTTCGTTATAAAATAAACCATCTTCATATTTGAGGAAATCCTTTACCGGCACAAGGGTCAGTTCGTTCAGCACATTTGCTTTAACACTGCCTTCCCCGGGTTTGGGATTGGGATTTAACGAAAAGGTTATAGTTTCTTTACAGGACACGGCGATCACATCCTCTTTCGGAAAAAGAGTTTTCCATGAGCTTATATTCCCCGAAAAATCTGTTTGTGAAAAACCATGGAGAGAAAAAATAAGGCTTGTCAGGCATAGAAATGAAGCACGAAAAACGCGGCACATATATCAAAGTTTAATGGTGGTGGTTTCTCTAAATTAGAATATTTGCTGGAATTACCCTATATCCAAAAGGGATTTTATTCGGCGATGATTTCTTTGATAACCGTTTCAATTTCTTCCGCATTGGGTTTGCCGAAATAGTCACCATCACTGCCATAGCCGGGTCGATGAGCTTTGCCCGTAATCGTCCGTGGTGTAGCGTCAAGGTATTTATAACCGCCCTGTTCCTCCATTACTTTATTGTACATATAAGCGGCTGCACCGCCGGGAACATCTTCATCGATGAAGACAATACGGCTGGTTTTTTTGAGTGATTCGAGGATTTTATGATCCAGGTCAAATGGCAGAAGGGTCTGGACATCGATGATCTCGCAATTAATTCCCTGCTCTTCAAGCACTGTTGCAACATCGTGGATGATACGGAGGACAGAGCCATAGGAAACAATCGTAATATCACTACCTTCTCTGACAACTTCAGGGATGCCGAGAGGCACAGTAAACTCCAACAGGTTGGAAGGCAACTTCTCTTTTAAGCGATACCCGTTGAGACATTCAATGACAAGGCCCGGGTCCATACTTGCAAGCAGAGTGTTGTACATCCCGATAGCCTGGGTCATATTCCTTGGAACGCATACGTACATTCCACGAAGAGAATTTATTATCATTCCCATGGGCGATCCACTATGCCAGATACCTTCGAGACGGTGACCCCTCGTGCGAACGATCAGGGGCGCACTCTGTTTGGCCACCGTTCGAAAATGCATGGTTGCCAGGTCATCGCTCAATGGCTGTAATCCATAAATAAGATAGTCCAGGTATTGAATTTCGGCGATCGGCCTCAGACCCCTCATAGCAAGACCGATCCCCTGCCCCATGATCGTCAGTTCGCGAATACCGGTATCAAATATTCTGCCTTCTCCATGTTTTGCCTGCAACCCTGCAAATCCCTGGTTCACATCCCCGATAAAACCGAGATCTTCCCCAAATGCTACCAGTCCTGGATTATTGGTGAAGAGCTCATCAAAATACCTGTTGAGAACTTCGTAGCCATTAAGCACCTGTGGGTTCTCACCAAAGGAAGCCCTGACCACATTTACTTTGAGAGCGCTTTTTGGTCCCTCGTTATAGAGACAGGAATTATGTAACGCCCGGTTTTCTTTAAGTAACTCGTTATAATAATCTTTTGCCCAAAATGACGCATCACTATCGCCGGCCAGTTGTAACAAACGATAAAGTGTGTGCATCACATCCCGGCGGTTGGGTTCCCTGTTGGATGTGAGAGCAGTTACCAGTTTTTGCAATTCGGCAGCTTTTGCCGGCAGGCTCTTTATAATATTAGCAGCAAGCTCTGCTGTGTGTTCGACCTGTTTTGTAATCGGAGCCAGGTAACCTTCCCAGGCCTTGTTCCTGCTATCGCGGACAAATTCCTTGGCTGAGTTTTCAATTTCACTTGCTTCATCTTCGGTAGCCAGTGAATTTTCAATGATCCACTCTTTAAATTTTTTATTGCAATCCCACTCTCTCTCCCATTCCAACCGCTCCGGTGTTTTATAACGTTCATGGCTTCCGGAAGTAGAATGCCCTTGTGGCTGCGTTACATCATCTACATGAAATAGCGCTGGCGTATGTGTTTGCCTGATCTTATTGATGGCCATCTCAAAAGTTTCACACATACCCGCGTAATCCCAGGCTCTCAGGTAATAAATATCTATTCCGTCTTTATTTCCGTCCTCGCGGAATCCCTTAAGGGCTTCGGAAATAGATCCTTTGACAGTTTGGTATTTTTTAGGAACGGAAATACCATAGCCATCATCCCAAACAAAAAAAGCAACAGGTACCTGTTGAACCGCTGCAGCGTTTACGGTTTCCCAAAAATGACCTTCACTGGTAGACGCATCACCAATGGTACAAAAACAAACCTCATTGCCTTTGTCGGAAAGTGATGTGAATTGATGCAATTCTTTTACATTCCTGAATAGTTTTGATGCCAATGCCAGCCCGAGTGATTTAGGCATCTGGGCAGCAGTAGGCGCCATACCCGCAGCCAGGTTTTTGCGATTTACCAGGTCAAGGAACTCTCCGTTTTTATCCACAGTCGGGGTAGCAAAATGAGAGTTCATCTGGCGGCCTCCGCTATGAGGATCATGAGCCGTATCAGGATCTGAATATAATTGTGCAAAAAACTGTTCAAGAGTTGCTGCGTCTGTTGCAAATGCAAATGTCTGGTCACGGTAATATCCGCTGTAAAAATCCCCTGGTTTGAAGAACTTGGCCATGGCTACCTGGGGCACCTCTTTACCATCTCCAAAAATGCCGAATTTGGCTTTGCCGGTCAATACTTCTTTTCTGCCTAACAAACTGGCTTCCCGGCTTATACATGCAACCCGGTAATCATTTAATACTTCTTCCCTGAATTTGTCGAAAGACAACTTTGCTTCGGCAGGCATCGGGGAATTTTGCATGAGGCAAAAATAGGGAGAAACAAAGCATTAAATAATTGCAAAAAATCCCCATTCCTTAATGCAACCCATCTTTGGAATATGGCATCTTTCTATTAATTTTGAAACCTTCATAATTTCTTTATGAGAAAAACCCTATCAGTGCTCGCATTGCTCTTGAGTTGCTTTTTGGCAGGCGCACAAACCAATACGTCGGTATCCGCGGATGTATTGAGACTCAAGGAGACCGAACATAATTTCGGAAAAATTCCCCAGGGCAGGCCGGTTTACTATTCCTTCGAGGTAGTGAATACCGGGCAGGAGCCGCTGAAACTGGACGATGTAAAAGCCAGTTGCGGGTGTACGACGCCTGAATGGAGTCGTGAAGCCATCGCTCCCGGGGCGACCGCGCAAATCAGGGTTGGCTTTAACGCTGCTGCTGAGAATTACTTTGAAAAATACATTACCATTACTTATAATACCAATCAAACAAAACAATTAAAAATATTCGGCAATGTTTGGAAGGCGCCGGAAGGAGCTGCTCCAGCCAATGCATCCGTTCAATTTCTTAAAAAACAAACACTTTAAAAAAAAATAATCATGAAGAAGCTAGTATTACTCGCCACTGCTTTTACTTTCAGCGTTGCTTTGATGGCCCAAACCGAACCGTCTAAAAACACCGCTTCAAAAGTTACCCGTAACACTGCCAGCAAAACTGCTGGTACACCAACTAAAGCTGAAGCCAAACCGGCCGAAGCGCAAACAGTTCCTGCAGCCGCAACAACTGCCCAGCCTGCAACAGCCCAACCTTCACCTGATGATGTAATGAAAGTGAATACGCTGAAGCATGATTTTGGAAAAATACCGCAAGGCAAACCTGTTACTTATTCGTTCGAGATAAAAAATACCAGCGACAAACCATTAGTAGTTGAAAATACTTATGCAAGCTGCGGATGTACTACACCAGAAAAAATCGTTGAACCGATTGCACCTGGCGCTACAGCCAAACTGAAAGTTCAATACAGCGCCGCTGGTGTAGGAGCTTTTACAAAAGATGTTCATATTAAATTAGCCGGCATTACACAGGAAAAAGTCGTACAGATCACTGGTGAAGTACTGGCTCCGGAAGCTCCCCAATCAAATAATTAATCTACAAGTTTAATTGTATACAAAAATCCCTGCACAATGTGCAGGGATTTTTATTTTAATACCTTTCTGTTATCAAACAATAATAATGAAAGAGCAGCTACTTGAAACATGGAGAATTCACAATAAGATGAACCTCCTGCTGATGGATAATATCACAGACGCAGGAATGGAGCGAACATCAAGTCCCCGCGGCCGAACAGTATACCATCAACTGGCACATATGCACAATGTGCGTATCCAGTGGCTGGAAGTTTGCGCACCGGATATTTTTAAAAAACATCCTGCTATAAAAAAAGAAACAGCCTTGGACAGGAAAGGACTGCGCCAGGCGTTTGAAGGATCCGCGGCCGGCATCGAAGAGCTCATTCATAAAAGTTGTGATAATGAAGGCCGGGTAAAGAATTTTAAAAAAGGGGTTATTCCGCTCACCGGATATTTTATCTCTCATGAATCTCATCATCGCGGTAACATTCTGCTGACGCTTAAACAGGCGGGCGAAAACCTGCCCGATGCCCTTAAATGGGGCCTGTGGGAATGGGGAAAGTAAAAATCATATGCTCAGCCGCAGCCGTTTAAAACAGGAATTTTTTCCACACATGAATTAAAATCTTTTACCATGGTTGTATAACTGAAAAAATTGTTTTTCCTGATAAAAAACGACTTGTAATTAAAGCGCTTCTTCATTTTCTTTCCGGCATGAAATTTAAAGATAAATAAGACAATGCTTTGCCTTATGACTAAAACCCTAACCGATATAGCAGGTAGCGCATTTCCTTTTGCCGACACTGAAATGCTTGCAATTACAGTAAAAGAAGAAATGTTGCGCCAGATTTCTGAGATCAATAATGGACGCGCCATGGAACTACCGGTCAATAATTATTTAAAGACACACAAGGAGATCGAATTGGAGTTCCAGTACGGGATTGATCCCCGTAAAAATGGATTGCTGTCGTCAAACACTACAACGGACGGTTATTTAAATATTCATGACCTTGATAATGCGTTATCGGGGTTTATGGAAGAGAACTATTAATTTTTCAAAAAAGCTAATAGTTCGGGGGGCGGTTAATACCGCCCTTTTTTATTGCATATACCTGTTGAATGAATAGGATCGCTCGATGAACCGGATAATCTCATTTTGAAATTGTTCGTTCTGCTTTGCCGGCCCATTCTGCGAAGTAAAATAAATCGTATAAAATCTATTGTTCCGGAAATTGAACCCGGGATCAGTCGAAATGATAATGGCAAATAACTTGGATTTTGTTTTGGCCTCGTTGTCACCGGTGGTACCAGTCTTTGCATAATAGAAATAAGACGATTTATTTTTTAACAGTGTCCCCAGCGCTGCCGCGGTCCCCGAATACAGCACCTCTTTCATCCCGGTAAACACGCCTTCACGTATTAATGAAAGATAGCGGTTATAGGCAATAGCCTGGTCAATCATAAAAGGTGAAAAGCCTGAAGGCCTGGCATAGGGATCTAGTGTAAGCGTATAGTCGCGGCTTTGCGTTATAAGTTTTCCGAACGCTTCCACCATTTTTGCAGGTGGTACCATTACCTGGCTACTGCCTTTGACATGTCCGCGGAAACAGGTTGCAAATACATCGTAAGGAATCCGCTTATCAACATTAGCTCCCTGCTGGTCAAACAATGCATACTCAGGTAAGATAAATCCCGATTTTTTATAGGAGTCCAGGATAAGCAATGAATCATAATGCGAAGAAAACATATCAAAGCTTTTATCAGCTGGACGGTTATAGATCCCATAATTATCCAGCAGACCAATCGATGTAAATGAACTGTCTAATCCAAGATTGGCTTTCCCGTTTATATAGCCGGGCCAATTCTCATACCCATCCAGCCAATACCGCCGTCCATTGTAGTTAAACCAGGGCCACTGAAAGCCACTATCCGGTTTTTGTTGTAAAAAGTTTTTCATCAACAGGCTGGCGAGCTCCTGCTTTGGGTATGATCCCAGCAATAAGATGTTGGAATGATAATAATTATCCGAATATTTTAAATAATCGACCACATTGGAGATACGGCCATTATTTTTTTCAAAATCATATTCGGCCACTCTTTCCCCTCCGTAATAATGCTGAGGTGTGGAAAAACCTTCGGAAGAAAAATTATCCCGCAGACCAATCGATGTAAATGTACTGTCTAATCCAAGATTGGCTTTCCCGTTAGGCTTAAAGGTAGAGCCGGGACCCGGGTTCATGCGTAGCAGGTTGATATTTCCAATCTGTTTTCGCAACAGTGATTGGGAAACATAACCATTCTCTCCCATGATTGTTTTATTGTATCCCGGTTTATCATTGGGATCGGGACGATTGAGACCTTTAATAAAATCGGACATGGCCACCAGGCGCCCGTTACCATCGGCGATACAGATACCGTACTCAGCCCCTTTTTTGTAGGCCGTGTCACGATTCATCATCGTCTGAATTTTCTGTGACAGCGAATCCATCATTTCAAAATCAAGAGATACCGTGGCATTGGATCGTATTTGATCATTGGCTGTATAGCCCGAAGCAATGCTTTCGGCAAAATTTCTCGCCCATATAAACCTGCTGGCGAGAGGATATACATAGAACCGGCTGCCATTCACGTAATAGTTTTTCATGAAAGCATCGGGTTCCGTGATCAGGATTATCTCGTGTGTTGAATCGGTGATCAGGATCTTTGAAGGATTACAAAGCTTCACACTGTCGCCTGGCCTGACGGGAAATGGATCCAGGTAATCGCTGATAGTTATCACAGATCTCCCGTTATTGATAAGGTAGAGATCTTTATAAATTTTATCCGGCCCAACCGAGGTAAATGCAAGCGACAGTTCATTGTTAAGCCTGACGACTGGCTCATTGGTGAACCCGGTCAGTCTTTTCCGGATCAATGACCTGTCTTTATTATTCCACAGGGTGATATTGTAGATGCTGGAGTCCCCAAACACATTGCCTTTCCACGATTGCTGGAGATGGGGCGGCGGTTCCACCCTGAAATAATTATCATTGACTGCCAGTTGCGGCCGGCCGGAATACAGATCGAGATACAGCATATGGGTTTGATCCAGGTGTTGCAAAAAACCTGATCGTGTATACTCTTCCAATTGTTTCCTGAAAAATGGATTGTCTTCATTAAAAATACCGGAACTGACGAGCTTGCGAAGAGAATCTGTAAACAGCTGATCTTTTTTTGTAAGTGGATATCTACCGGTCCTTCTCGAAGTATCGAAATGATCAAGTATCGGTTGCAATCTCAGTTGAACATATGTATCCATCTCCCCGGCAAGTTCACTGGCATTGAACTCTTTGTTCTTGTTGAACGAAGGTTTTACAAAGAACAGCAGGATCGCCAAAATGGCAAACACGATGGCACCAGGTATGAACTTTTTCCGGTTGGCGTAATATTCCAGGGGTGCTCTATTGAACAACAGGATGGTTATTGCTATAAGAATGGACGGGAATAAAATGGACTGCTTGCTAAGGATACTTCCAAACGGCATGTCCTGTCCAAAGAATATATATCGCCCCGTGGCGGCAAGAATAACCAATAGCGCTGAAATCAGGAAATAATTCAGGATAGAGAAGCCCGCGGTGATAGTTGGGTAACTCGTATTCGTCCTGTTGATGAAATCGGGATACAATTTATAAAAAGAACCGAGCATACCCACCGGCAGGAGAAGTAGCAATACGAACAACAACACCGACCATTTGCCATGTTCCGCCAGGAAAAAACGACTCGCTACAAGATCGGTCGCCTGCGCATTATACTTTGCTCCTTTATTCTGCGGCGCGTGCGGCACCAGGTGAAATCCTGTTCCCTGTACAGCTGGGTTGTTCCCTTCATAGATCAGTGTGTTGATGAACCATTGATTCTGCGCCGCTCGTATTACTGGTTCATAGGTTTTACCGTCATTATAAGCGCCTTTGATGGCTTCATCCACCGGCATGGTCAATACATCAATCCGGTATTTCGTCATGGCTGCCTTATCCAGGATCTTCTGCTTCGGAAAAAAGAAGAAAGCCGCGAGAAAAAATAGAAGCGAGGTAACAACACCTGACCAAAGTTTTCTCCTCAAGGAAAAACGGGTGAAGAGCCGGGCCAGGTTATAGGCTATGATAACAGAGAACAGTATATATCCGGCGACATAGATTGATTGAGGCAGACCCAACAGAAATTTAAAAATATACGGTGCGTACAATAAGTTCAGCACAAAAGCCGACAGGTAGATAAAACCCAGAGATCCAAATGTGGTCGCGTTTCGCCGGCTTCCTGCCGATAGACCCGCTATTGCATAGTTGATGCATAAAAATGCTTCATTGAATAGGAGAAAATTCAAAAAGACAATCGCGAAACCGATGTCAATAAATACAAACACGGCCAATAGGCTTATAGATAACAGCACCTTTACCGGGTTACTTATTATAAGGTCGAGCTTCTTTTCTGTATCCAGGCTCCACCAGCTGTTAGCTGCCGAAGTCACGAGAGGAGAATTTTTATAAGAAATGAAAACAAAAATGAAATAGATTATTACCAGCCCAATTGCCAGGTGACGGCACGCACCCGCGTCAAAATGGTTGACATAGGCTAACCCTGCCGCGACTGCCAGCAATCCAAACCAACTTGCGAAGAAAACCATTTTAGCGCCAAACCGTTTCACTATCGAAGAGCTGGTTATCGTGTTGCCGATACCTTCATAAGAAGTCGTCATGGTATTGCCACGCAATGTCCTTTGAAACGCTGATGATTTAACCCGGATAACTGACAGGCTTCTTCTTACCAGGCTGAAACCAAAAAAGAATGCCAGTAAAATGGTGGCAAAGATGATGATCCCAAAGTTCCAAAAACTATTCAGCTGTTGCTGTGAAGGCAGGTCCATCCCTTCATAAGGCGGAAAGCTTTTATACCGCCAGTACAAAAACAGTCTTGTGGTCAATAACACGATCGTAATGCAGGACAGCAATTGCCAGGCCCAGCTTAATTTTTCCGCAGGTGTTAACAGTGAAACGATAAAGACTATTGCGAAAAAGAAGAATAGGCCTCCAAATAAGATCCATTGCCACCGGCCAGCGTCCATTATTTTATTGCCGAACTCCCAACTAAATGTATTCCGGATCGAAAACAGCCAGCTGAACCCGGATGACCTTGCAGGAAGTATTAGTTTGTCGTTCCTGGTGTCGATGAGCGACGAGGAATGGTTCAACCATTGAGCAGACAATTCCAATGGTTTGTTTTCTGCTGCCTTGCGGTAGCTTAACAGGACAGGAGCAAATCCGTTCACATTGTCCTTTACCAGGATCGGAAACAAAAATCCTTCGTCAAATACGGCGGGAATGGCCGGCATTTGCCTGGAATCAGACACCAGGAATTTGTTAACAGTATGCTGCGACCAATCATTATTATTCTGTTCAGATAAAGGATATGATACCGGGTAGCGATTAATCACCGAGAAGCTGTCGCCTCCGTTGTTTTCCAGCCTGAACTGGTTTTTATTATTTTCAAAAAAACCAATGCCCCAGGCAAAAGTGTTTTTATCAGGTATCGCAGCGCTGAAGTGCATATCTTTCAACTGCAGTTTTTGCTGATCGTAACGGACGCTGCCAACAGATCGAAAGATTTTGCCAGAAATAAAATACACCAGGTTGCCTCCTGTTTTCCCTGATACATTATCTCTCACGATTAGAATATTCTTTAAACAGTTAGCCAGTTCTTCATCATTGTAATGGATCGAATTGACAAATGAGGCTTCATCTTTAAACAGGTTCCATAACGAAATACCTTTCTTGAGCTGTTTCAATGTGTTTATCACCAGGCTGTTAATACTTAATTCAAAACCGTTGTCATTTGTCGAACTGATCTTTACGAAAACAGAATCATAGGTGAATGAAAGGATATGACCTGCAGCGGCCCATGCTTTGGACTGTAGCTGGAACTTTCCTTCCTCGCCTGTATAGAATGGTTCCTCGGAATAGTTGGATAAAACCGTTACTTCCTGGTTTTTTTTTGACAACAGGAAACTGTTGAAAGGGTTATTATCGAAGTTCGCTGTATCCAACCCGCCTAACTCGATGTTCCTGCTTACAATGAATCCGTCATGCCGGATAAAATGGTGCTCCAGGTTGCTGAATGTCTTCAACCGCAATGGCGCATGAATGTTCGTCCATAAAAAGGCAAAACACGCAATGCCGATAATGGAAAATATTATTGGAAATCTTTTCCGTTGCCTCGCTGATCGTACAAAATCCCGGTAGTATAACAGCCCATAGACCACTAACGCTGTTATGGCCAATAAGTACAGGAAAGAAAGACTGGTAAGAAATTTTAACATGGAGGTCAGAAATTATTCAGATCAGTTTCATCAAAGACAGGATAGGTTAGTTGATCAATGCCTGACCTGTTCAATGCCATGCGCAGGGACAGCGCCCTGCTTCCGTGCTCGGTATTTAATTTTTTGAGCAGCGCCAGGTCTATCCCTTTCCCGTTGCTACCAATCCGCTGTACCATATTGCCGCCAACAGAAAGTTCATTTACCCGGAGATAGAGATATTCGATATAATATAATGAAAGGGAAATAAGCAATTCAAGCATTCGTGAGCTATCTTCCTCGCTCATCCGGGCCGGGTTATTTTTATTGGCATCGGCTATAGCCAGCACGGGCTTCATAAATTTTTCAAATGCATGATTGGCTACTGCCTTTTCAGTCTTTAATATGTCTTCTATGATCTGGTTCTCTGTTTTGTCTTTATCAAAAAGAGGGTAGTTCCTGACTTTATACACATCGGCAACAGATTGCTTGACTGACTCATATTCTTCAATTAACGAATCGTTCATCGTTTTTTCCTTTTCAAGTTCAGTCGTAAGCTCGCCGATCTTTTTTTCAAGGGCGGCTTTACCGCGGAAGCTTTTTTCTGTCGTCGTGTTAGTGGAGGTATAGAATTCAAAATTCTGGATCAGCCGTTTCAGGTCTGCTACGGTTTTTACCAGGCGTTTGTGATAATCAAACAGGAGGTAGAGCAGGCATGAAATAATGAGAAGAGCAACTATACCCGCTACAATGATCCATGTCGGCATTTCGGTAACAATCTCTTTTACCGGTTGTGGCTCTTTGAGGGTAGTTTGCGGCTGAGACACTGTATTCGCCAGTACAAGCGAGTCCAGTTCAGCTTTCGAAATAACCAGGTTACGGTCCTTTTTTTCCTGCCTGGACAATGTGTCCACTACCCTTATCTTGTTCCTGTCGGGTTGTTGCTGGGCCTGTGCAGGGCCGAGCGCAAGAAAGAGAATAAGAACTGCTATTATTTTGTTTCTCATGTTTTGAAATTAAAACTGAAAAAATTGAAGTATGCCTCCCGCCTTTTTAATGGGCTGCTCTTTTACCAGTTCTTCCTTCACTATATCGTCATGCAATGTAGTAACCGAGGCCAGTTCGCCTGAATAATTGGGGAACATGGAAATCGCTTTCATATCCTGGACGGGCGAATAAATTTCCGACACCGAAGTGAGAATGCTGTATAGTGAGCGTACATCTTTCACATGCTGATTCTCCATCAGGCGGAGATAGATATTGTCTCTCGTAAAATAGATATCGATCGTTTTGTTCTTAAATGACTTCAATTGCTGGTTATTCCTTCTCACCACGGATGTATTGTAAAGAATATCGTTGCCTGGTTGAATTTTTATACCCCGGTAGAGATACATATTGTTGTTCAGGATATCATTATTCTTGGACAGACCTTCCTTTTTATCAATCGGTATCCCGGTAAAATCGGTTATTTTGTAAGCGCCTGTGAAAGCTCCATAGAGCGCGACATTTTTATTGTTCAAAGCCCGCCCGGGGGTAACCGTATGTATGGTGATGTTACTACCGAGCATATTCTTTAAAGCATCACGCAACTTTACTTTCAGCTCCTCGAAATAGAAAGCCCTACCACTAAGCATCACCGACCTGATCCTCTTTTTAATATCTTTTGTGATGACATCTTTGACGCTAGCAACAATACAATGCACGATGCAATCTGTGGCTTTGTGTATCAAACCCGTGATCTCGTCATCCCATTTAATATTGCGATCCTTCAGTATAGCTTCTGCATATTGTAAAAGGGTAGATTGATCCCGGTACAGGTTGCCAATAGTACGTTCCGTGCTTTGCGATTGCTCAGCCAGCTGTGCAAACTCGTTGATGCCAATAGTCTCGAGATTTTTAAATCGTTTTTTCCGGTTTTCAAGGAACTGGATAAAGTTCAGCACGTCTACCGTAAGATGTTGTTCGAGGATCTGCTTACGGATAAAATCCTTTACTGAAATTTCATTGCTGCAGGGTATCGTCCGCAGGATCAGTGTGAGCAGGTCTTCGGCAAACCCATATGACAAAACATTGCCGGCACCGGCAAAGCCCGTTCGGAAAAAGCTCGAGTAATTCTCATTGTCATCGGCCAGCAGGATTGAAATATCTGTAGTGCCTTTGCCGCAATCAATTACCAGCGCCATTTCACCATTATTCAACTGAACATCGGAACCCTGGGTTTGCTGGTATCCCATGAATGCTGCATCGCTTTCGGAGATCGTTTCATATTCGATAAACAGTTCTTCACTTTTTATATTTAATGAACGAAGCAAGTCATCGGTACGGATCCGGAGCGTGTTCAGCAATTCAAAAACATCGTGCTGTGTATAAATATTCGGGACAAGCAATGTCACGATCATTCCTCCGTCCCTGAATTCCGGCTTGGTGCTGATCATCAACCGAAGCACGCGAAGCAGCACTGCGCCAATCAATTCCTTTTTATGTGAGCGGATACTGTAGTCTTCTGATTGCCGGTCGATCGACAACTGGAGGCTTTTTTCTATGCCTAATTTCAGGTTAGGTATTATTTCATAGTTGTCCCTGAAGTAAACCTGGGTTGCACCGACTTCCTGTCTTGTAACAAACAACCTGACCTCGTCGTTCATAAGATCGCCGGTGAAATTGAACGGGAAATTCTTTCTTTCATAAACGGACATGTTTTTTTTGACGGCGTAAAAAGAACGGTAAAGAGTAGGCTGGCCTGATTCATCATTCAAAAACTCCTCGCGCTTATAATATCGTGTCCTATCGCTTACACTCAATCTGCCAATGATGTTTTCAAGGATATCATATTGCACTAATGATGCCTGCGGTCCGCAATTCTTATATGCCACCTGGCTTGCCTCGCTGCCGAAATCGACTACTACCCGGTTGCACTGCATTGAATTCATAACGGCAAACTGGAACTTACCAGAATAGGTTTCTGTTTCAGCCAGGGAAAGCGTGATATAAATATTCAATGAGGCGAGTTCAACCTTATGCCGGTAATAACCCAGGATAATCCTTTTTTGCGAAGTTGAATAATCCAGTCGAAGACCGGTGGCCGCATCGTAAAACGGCTCTACTTTAAAAACGCTGTTTTTGCGGATCAGCAATTCAAAACCATCCTCTCTTTTGACCAGCGAAACATGACATTCCTTTAAAAGAACATCCTGCCTGTCAGAAGGCGCCATCTGATTCAAAACGATCCGGTCAGGGTCTTCAATCGAAATAAGCGGGGCCAGCACCCTGTCCTCTGCATAGGTTACAAAATTAAATTCGGTGCAGTCCCGGTTGCCGGGAATGGCATCACTTTGCAACTTGGCAACAAAATACCTGTCGCTGCGAATCAAAACCGGTAAATAATAGAGTGCCATAAGGTTGAGTTATTTAATTTGAAAGATCATTCCCTGCAATACCACCTGTCATTGTAATTGGGGGAATTATTTTTTTTGTCCGATGAGTAGCAGAAATTAAATGCTTTGGCCCGGATGGATATGAACGATACCGAGATACTGTCGCCACGATATAGTCCATCCATGGTTCTTTTAGCCGGGGACGAATAGCCAATGTTCGTAAACCGGATAGTGTCGCTATTTATCACTTCGTTGTTTTTCCACAGGCTCAGCTTGACGATGGCATTATCTATATTGTAGCCAGTGGAGTTGTCGATTGTCACTTCGGGGTTGTGATAGCGGGAATCATCTTTATTTGTGTCCCTGTCTGCAGCCAATTGTAATTGTATCAGGTCCGGCCAGGTATTGCGGATACGCAGGTTAGTTCTCGTGGTCCTGTCGAGCTTTTGGCCCCGCGAAAATTCGATCGACCCGATGATCGAATCTACGTTCACGAGGGGAGTATTTGAAGGACGGTCAGCAACGATAGCGAGAGGCGCTGCCCTGGTCCATGTGACCCTGGTAAAATTATATACCAGGAAAATGGCAACTGCCGTGACAATACCAAAAAGAGTTTTTTTCAATAACCCTGGAAAAGCTGACTTGCGCCCCGGCTTTCGTATCTCCTTTGGTTCGGCGACGGATTCTTTTTTGGCGGTAGAAGCGGTTTGCCTGGATGAACGATTATTGAAATCGGAAACGGTGATCCATTCGTTACTGTTAAAAACCCATATCCTGGCCGTTGGCGAGCCGGCGGATGATTGTATCAATGACTGTAACTCTTCTCTCGATTCAACTTCCCTTATCACATTCGTTCCATCAGTGAACAAATATTTTTCCATGTTTGCGGGAATGTAATTTGGTTGATTAAGAGTAAAGAGGGGATCAAACTGGTAGGTTTTAGTAATTAAATGAAAGGTACAGCGAGGAAACGATCCGCTGCATACTGTAAACGACTTACAACATTTTTTTATGAAAAGGACGATGCAAAAAACTTTGTTAAGAGAATTCAACAAAGTAGCCTGTGCAATTAATTGCCCACATATTGCAGGCACAGGATTGCGTCATGAATACGATTGTTTTATTCATCGGTCCTTCCACTCGCAGCATCGATGATCCGGCCAAAAAAGATCGAATTCATAAATAGTTTAGTTCCCCCGAGCCAGAATGCACGAAAATTGGGATTATCGGCGATGTTGATTACCCGGCCGGCACCTACTGTATTGACAATGACAGCTGCCGAATTTTTAATCGCTTCTTTATTCTCCCGGCTTACCCATCCGCTTTGAAGCGGGTTATTGCCATAATAAAAAGGAGTGGCGTATGGATTTTTGCTTTTTTCCATAAATACCCTGTTTGCTTTGAACAGGCTGACGGTTTTCTGGGTATAACCGTAGGCCAATGGATGGGTATTATCTATCTCGGCCCCAAAGATGGCTCCGTAGACCTGCTGGGCTCCATCAATCTGTTCCCGGTCTACATAAGACAATCGCTGGACACTATCAGCCGGGGATTTTGCCCTTTTAAATTTCACGTCGCTGATCCCGTTTTGCGCAGCCCAGTTTATGGCTTCCTCCGTCAGGACCAGCGTACCACCGCTTTGAACCCAGTTCTTCAGTTTGTCCTTGTTCAGATCAGTATAAGTTCCTCCAACCATTATTATCGTGTTATATCTATTCAATTCAATGCGGTTAAATACGGGTATTTCGAGGTGAGTGGCCGGAATATTCATTCTTTGATCCAGCAAATACCAGGCTTCACCAGCATCCGTTGCATTCACGCCCTGGCCAACCAACATAGCGATAGCAGGTTTGGTAACAGGTGCAAACTTGCTACTACCTGCATCGATGCCGCTGAGAGCATTGCCTCCTTCCAGGCTATAAATATTTACTGCGTATTTGGTCGTCACTTTTTGTAATACTGTAAGCACTTTATCGCCACCAGCTGCCTGAAGTTGCAGCGGGACCAGGATCGTTCCATAGTTGAACTTAACAGCCTGCCCTCCTACCATCATCTCAAATTTGCCCATGGCTACTTTTACATTTATCCCGTTGTCCAATAGTTCATAGAGCGCAGCTGGCGCATTGAATCCGCGCCAATCCATTAAATAACCGTATCCGGATCTCGCAATGACAGTGCCTGATGGCATATCGTTAACAACAGGGCTGCCCGGGGAAGCCTGGTTCAGCTGGCCGGCATTCATTTCATCACTGTTGATGCCAAATGCAAGTGGCATCGTCCAGGCCGTGATATCATAAAACAGGCTGTCTTTATAGTTCAGGGTCTTTGAAAATATCGCCTTGATGACCTTATATTGAGGTTGATTCAGGGGAACAACATAAGATTCATGCGGATCATAGCTGTTACCGGAAATATTGACCTCGTTTTTAAAAGAATAGACATCGATACGATGACGTCCAAGCATAGTAGCAAATTCATAGATCGTTTTTTGATCACCGGTGTTTCCGAAGATATAGGCTTTCACGGGATCGGCAGCAGCCTCAGTTACAGAATTCTTATAAAAATCCCTTTGCCATTGCAAAAACTCTTTGCGTAAAGCTTTGGCGCCTTCCAAAGTTGAAAGCGTAGTAGTAAACTGGTTTTTGATAGTGAAAGGAAAGGAAAGCAAGCCATTTGCCGTTTGCTGCAGATGACCCCGGGAAGAAGCCTGTTCAAATAAGATCCCGATCGCTCCGTTGATATCGGGATAAGTTGATCCTTTCCCATAATAAAAATCATCATAGTTCTCTTTCGTAAAATACAATGAGCCGATTCGATCAAGAAAAGCCGCGTGAAATTTGGCCAATTTGGCGGTCAACTCCTGGTTCCTTTCTGGGGTCAAGGGATTTACTCTTGAAGCAACACCAGGTTGAAAAAAGAAAGTCGCATTACTTCCCTGCTCATGATGGTCAGTCAGGATATTGGGTCTCCATTTATGAAACCATGCCAGTCGGTTCTGGCTTTCTACATGCACGGCGGGAAGCCAGTCACGGTTAAGATCAAACCAGTAATGATTGAAGCGACCGCCCGGCCACACCTCATTGAATTCCCTTGAGTTTGGATCGCTAACAAGGTTCTTACTTTTATGCTGGTTGGCCCAGGTAGAAAATCGCTGCAGGCCATCCGGGTTAAACGAAGGGTCAAAAAGTATAACTACATTATCCAATAACTCATCGATCTGTTTTCCCTGCGCAGCAGCCAGGTAATAGGCGCTTAACAGGGCGGCGTTCGCACCGCTGGACTCATTGCCATGAATAGAATGTCCTATGTAAACGACGATCGGCATGTTATCGATATTCAATGAACCCGATTTCGCAGGGTCTGTTAATTGTATATGCTGTTGTCTTATTTCTTCCAGGCGCTGTTGATTTTTTGGAGAGGTAATGATCAACAGCAACTGGGGGCGACTTTCATACGTAAATCCCATTATCTCGAGTTTGATCCTGTCAGGAGCTGCAGCAGCAAGAGCTTTCATATAGTTTACCAGGCGGTCATGGGTGACATGCCATTCTCCCACTTCATGATAGATGACATCTTTGGGTTTAGGGATAGCAGGGTTATACGAAACGGAATCGGGCAAGTAGTATTTAAGATCCTGGCCGGCGATCAAATTTACAATAAGCAACAGGCTATAGCCAAGGAGGTATTTTTTCATGTACAGCAGTTGAAGAAATTATTCCGGAAGATAAGGGACATTAGCAATATGAGAAAAGCAATACTTTAAATAAAAACCCCGAATGAAGCGGTTCTTTCCTTTTTGCCTGGAGTTATAGCTTGCATCGTTCATTTATGGCCAGGATCAGAATATCTTACTAACCGGAAAATAGATCGGAGCCCGATACTTTTTATGTCAATAAAAAAAAAGACATCAACCTCGAAGGCAGTATTGATGATAAAGGGAATATCCGGGTAGCAAATTGAAGCTGCTGGAATGAGTTTGTCTATGTATGGGTATTGACACCACGTTATGGTTACTGTTACACTAACCATAAACTGCTCTGCTATTAGCACTAGCTTTCGTATCTTTGCGGCTTGCATTTTTTATGAGCAAAAAAGGAAAAGTTTTAGTGGCCATGAGCGGCGGTATCGATAGTACCGTGACCGCATTAATGCTTCATAACCAGGGATATGAGGTGGTTGGCATTACTATGAAGACCTGGGACTATGCTGCCAGCGGCGGAAGCAAAAAAGAAACGGGCTGTTGTAACCTGGACTCCTTCAATGATGCAAGACAGGCTGCCGTGGAGCATGGCTTTGCTCATTATATTCTCGACATACGCGACGAGTTTGGGGATTTTGTGATCGAAAATTTTGTAGAAGAATATATCGCAGGAAGAACACCAAATCCCTGTGTGCTTTGCAATACCCATATAAAATGGCGAGCCTTATTAAAAAGAGCTGATGCGCTGGACTGTGAGTTTATCGCCACCGGGCATTATGCGAAGATCAGGCAGCATGATAATGGACGTTTTATAGTAAGCAAAGCTGTTGATGATACAAAGGATCAAAGCTATGTGCTATGGGGATTACAGCAGGACCTGTTAAGCCGGACCTTATTGCCACTCGGTCCTTACCGGAAAACAGAGATAAGACAGATGGCTCTTGAATTTGGCTATCCTGAACTGGCGAAGAAAAGCGAGAGCTATGAGATCTGTTTTGTTCCCGACAATGACTATCGCGGCTTCCTGAAAAGAAGAGTGGAAGGACTGGAGGAAAAAGTCAATGGCGGAAATTTTGTCGATAAATATGGAAACATTCTCGGTCAGCATAAGGGATATCCCTTTTATACGATTGGTCAGCGCAAAGGATTGGATATTGCATTGGGCAAGCCAGTGTTTGTAACTAAAATCGATCCCGACAATAATACGGTTGTTCTCGGTGATGAGGAAGACCTGGAACAAAATGAAATGACAGTAAGCAAGCTGAACATGATCAAGTATGATTTGATATCACCGGGTATGGAAGTGACAACAAAGATCCGCTACAAAGACAAGGGCACTTTATCCAATATTTATCCGGATAAGGCAAATGTCAATGTCCGGTTTTATGAAAAGGCAAAGGGTATTGCACCGGGTCAGAGCGCGGTTTTTTATGAAGGCGATGATGTCGTTGCAGGGGGGATCATTCAGACAGGAACCCTCCCCGCAGTCGATGGTCATTAGTCGATAGTCATTACTGCCACGCCTGGTACCGATAATCCTAATCTAATAAGGTCGACATGTTAACAGAAGGCTGACTACTATCCACTGTCGAACTGCCTACCGCAGGCAGGCTCTGGACTAACCACTCGTTTTCAGCTGATTCCACAATAAAAATCTTCATAACACGTTAGGCACCGGGGAACTATGATTCCCCGTTTTTTGTTTGTATTTTGGTCCGTTATCCTGATAGCCATATTCAATGAAACCACTTCCTTATGAGATTGACATATACTCTCCGCAACAGCTTGCTGGTCGTAATTACACTAACCCTGTTTTCCTGTTCGGGCAAAAAAGAAGAATTTGTCACTGAACCGCTGAGCGATTTCATGGTCCTGCAACCTGGAAAATATATTACCTACCGTCTCGATTCACTTGTGTTTACCAATTTCGGTAAGAATACAGAAATACACAGATACCAGATGAAGCATGAGATAGACGCCGAACTGGTAGATAATCTTGGAAGACCCAGCTGGCGCGTTTATACTTATCTCCGGGATTCAGCAGGAACAGAACTCTGGACGCCAATGGGATCTTATTTTATTACACCGTTGGCACAACGTATAGAGGTAACAGACGACAATCTTCGCGTGATCAAACTGCAGCTACCCATCCATGAAGGTTTTCAATGGAACGGCAATACCTATCTTCCGGATCAGCCTTATGCAGAGGCCTACGATTTCGGCAATGACAATGACATGAAGACCTGGAACTTTACTTACGACGCGTTTGAACCGGTTTCTACTTACCAGGGACATAACTACATCGATGTACGCACTATCATACAACAGGATGATAGTTTCAATGTACCTGTGGTTGATGTCAGCGCCTACGGATATAAAACACTGGCAATAGAAAAATATGCAAAGAACATCGGCATGGTTTACCGTAAGTATGAAATGTGGGAGTACCAGCCGAATATTAGCGGGGCCAATCCTTATAATACAGGTTTCGGTGTTACGCTATGGATGATCGACCATAACTAATCGTATTTATTACCTAAATTCGGGGGTTAAAAGCGTGTTGATGAAAAAACTTTTTGCCCTGGTCGTCATAAGTTTTTTGCTGATAACCGGGTTGCAGGCCCAGTTTACACGATATATAGTCCGGTTCAAGAATAAAGGGGCAACAAGTTCTACCCTGTCAAATCCTTCCACTTATCTTTCCCAGCGTGCAATTGACCGCAGAACAAGGTATAATATCCCTGTCGACAGCAGCGATATTCCTGTTCCTTCATCTTATATAACCCAGATACAGAATATACCTAACGTCACACTGCTGAACGTTTCCAGATGGCTGAATGCAGTAGACATTCAAACTTCGGATCCAAATGCGATCACCAGCATCAATGCCCTTCCATTTGTTCAGAGCACTTCAGCAGTAGCAGCCAGGACAAATGATGCGACCGGTGATAAATTCAGCGAAGAAAAAGTAGTAGACCCAGTGACTTCAAGAGTAAACGGAACAGCTGGCGACTTTTTCAATTATGGCGCTGCTTCTTTCAATGAAATTCACCTTCATAAAGGCGAATTCCTGCATAATATTGGAATGCGTGGACAGGGAATGTTGATCACTGTGCTGGATGGCGGTTTTTTTCACTATACCACTTTAAAAGCATTTGACAGCGCCAACCTAAATGGGCAGATATTGAGTACATGGGATTTTGTTAACCGCGAGAACAGCGTAGTTGAAGATGATGCACATGGCATGATGTGTCTTTCCACGATCGCCGCGAATATACCGGGGCAATTCACCGGTAAAGCTCCAAAGGCAAACTTTCATTTATTCAGGACAGAAGAAGTTTCGAGTGAATACCCGATTGAAGAATTTAACTGGGTATGTGGCGCCGAAAGAGCTGATAGCCTTGGTTCGGATGTGATAAGCTCCTCGTTAGGTTATAACACGTTTGACAATGCGAGCTTCAACCATACATACAGCCAAATGAATGGCAACACAGCATTATGTACTATCGGTGCTGACCTGGCAGCTAAGAAAGGAATGATCGTCTTTAATGCTGCAGGCAATGAAGGGACCAATGGTTGGCATTATATCATAGCGCCCGCCGATGGTGATAGTGTGGTGGCTGTGGGTGCTGTTAACAGTTCCGGCTCTGTCGGCTCTTTTTCCAGCTATGGACCCTCTGCAGATGGGCGTATAAAACCCGATATCGCATCCATCGGAGTAGCGGCACTCGTACAGGCTACCAACAATACAATAGGTTCATCAAATGGAACATCGTTCGCTACTCCGAATATGGCTGGATTGGGAACCTGTCTTTGGCAGGCCTTTCCGGAATACAATAATATGCGTATCATCCGTGCCTTGAAAGAGGCGGGTAGCAGTTTCAATTCACCGAATGACCGAATAGGATATGGCATCCCGGACGTAAGACAGGCGTTCGTTACCTTATTAACTGAATTTGCGGTTTCATCTTCAACAATTGATACCTGCACAGCAATCATTAGCTGGACGAGCAAAGATGTTTCAGCGATGAAATATGAAATAGAAAGAAAACTGCCCGGACAGGCCACTTACGCAAAAATCGGTGAGCTCGCACCTCAGCCTGGCTTTTTACTTGCGACGAACAGTTACCAGTTTGCCAACACTGTGATTAATTCAGCGGCAGGAACTGTTTCTTATCGCATACGACAAATTATTGATACCGCAAACGCATCTTTCGCTGCTGTTTATATTGACACGACAAATGTTACTATCGGCAGTTCCTGTTTCACGAATTACCTGGTTACAAAGGCTCTTTCATCCGTTAACTTCAGCAATTGTGCTGCTGCTATTAGTTGGTCAAGCAGGGACAATAGCAGCATGCGATATGAAATAGAAAGAAAAGCGCCGGGTGAATCCTCTTACACTAAAATAGCTAACATACCTGCGCAAGCCAGTAACACACTTGCGGTTCACAGTTATCAATTCAGCGATACTCTCACCAATACAACTGCGGGAACCGTTTCATACCGTGTCCGGCAGATTTATGATACCGCTTCTGCATCTTTTGCCGATGTATATATTGCTACGATCATTATCGGACTGGCCTCCCCTTGCATAGATCCATCCACCCTGGTCGACATGTTTAAAGTTGCGCCTTCCCCCACACACGACAATGCTAAACTGATCGTCCAAACTGCAAATGCTATCACAGATATGCCGATAACAGTTTATGACATGAAAGGAAGACTGATGTTCCAGTTGAAAGCATCGAAGGCTGTGGGGAAGGTAACGATCGATTTGCCTACTCTTGCGTGGGCAGCAGGCAAATATTTTGTCAGGATTTACAATGGACAGAAACTTATCGGCAGCACTGAATTCTTAAAGCTATAGCGTCTTTTGAAACAAAGCCGCAAACATCGTGTCGGCTTTTTTATCATACCCTTTCAATAGTTTCATTTCCGCAAGGCGAAGACCGGTTTGTTGTATAAATTGAACAATGGTTTCATTTTCTTTTTTAAAGACCGAACAAGTAATATAAAGCAAGTAGCCGGCAGGTTGAAGATGAGGCATTACATTCGATAAAATTTTCATTTGCAGAGAAGCATACTCATCTATCTTTTTCTTTTCAAAATAATGCAATTGCTCGGGTGTACGACTCCAGGTGCCGCTTCCACTACATGGGGCATCACAGATAATGAATTCGAATTTCGAATCCCGATGGCTGCGGGGATGAATTTCGAAATTTTTATTTGCAAGATCGGCAACAAAGCCTTTGTATTTCCTGATACCCGCTTCCTTAAATCGTTTTTCCAGGTTTATCATGATCGACTCCCGCTTGTCGGAAACAGTAAGATCAATGGTTGGATAAAGATCATGAAGCATGATCGATTTGCCACCACTGGCCGCACAGCAATCCCATACCCGATCTGCCTGTTTGAGTTTGGCCCGCCTAAAGAAATCCGCTATCCTTTGTGAACTGTAATCCTGGACGACGGCTTCCCTATTCAACTCAATCACCTGGTCAACTTTCGATGCATTTGGCAGGGCGAGACAATTATCGTCAATAATGTCAAAGGCTATTCCCGCGTTTCCCAGTTTTTTCCCAACTTCCTTTTGCCTGCCGGGGCGCAGGCGAAGAAACAGGCTGGGTTGAATAAAAAATGATTCGCAAAATTTTTCATGATCGATACCGGTACTCAATTCTTCTTTCCAGGGAAAAACATTAAAAAGGGTTTGTTGTGTATTGAGCAGGGAAAATTTCTCTTTTATAACCAGGCTGACCTTATCATTCCATTCTGGTCGCAACTCATCTAACAGCTCATTGGGTTGATCGGAACAAAGAAAGAGACCTTGTAATATTTTTTCCTCCATGGGCATCTTATTTTCCATTTTTCCCATCCTGAAAAAGCAATAACACAGGTGCCCTATGAATTTCCTGTCCTTTGACCCGTATTTTTTGTGGAGCGAGAAAAATTTTTTCAGGAATGAAGCAAAGGGTTCTTCGCCTCTATACCCTGCAAGGATCGTTTTGGCGGTATTGAGATATGAATGATAACGGCTCAATGTTAGTGTAAACTACGGGAGACTGGAACGCTAAAGCCCAAGCATCGTTTTTACCGGGTCCCTGCCTATCAGCAGTTGCTCCGGGTTTTCCAGCAATTCTTTTACGCGTACTAAAAAGCTAACTGACTCTCTTCCGTCAATGATGCGATGATCATAGCTCAGCGCAACATACATCATAGGTCGTATCACCACCTGTCCGTTGAGAGCAACGGGACGTTCCTGGATCTTATGCATTCCCAGGATCGCGCTTTGCGGAAGATTGATGATCGGAGTGCTCATCAGTGAACCAAATACTCCCCCATTGGTGATAGTAAAAGTGCCACCCTGCAATTCTTCCAGGCTTAATTTATTTTCCTTGGCTTTATTAGCAAGCTCTATGACCTTTTTTTCAATCTCGGCCATACTTAAACTCTCTGCATTGCGGATCACTGGAACTGTTAAGCCTCTCGGGGTAGAAACAGCAATGGATATATCGCAATAATCGTGGTAGATTAAATGGTCGGCATCTATGTAAGCATTGACCGCGGGCCACTCTTGCAACGCTACGCAACAGGCTTTTGCAAAAAAACTCATGAAACCCAATCCAACACCATGCACTTCTTTGAACTTATCCTTGAACTTTGTTCTTATCTCCATGATATGGCTCATGTCCACTTCATTGAACGTGGTAAGCATGGCCGTTGTATTCTTTGCTTCTACCAGCCGGCGGGAAATTGTTCTCCTCAGCTGGCTCATTTTTTCAGTTTTCTCGTCGCGGTTAAATAAGGCCTTGCCGCCGGTAACCTTATCGGGGTTGCTCAACGCAGCGAGCACATCATCCTTAAGTATCTTACCGTGGTAACCGGAAGGTTTAACCGATTTAGGGTCCAGCTTTTTATCAGCTATAATAGCCGATGCAACCGGTGAAGCCTTTACCTCTGCGGTTGCGGCATGCGTCTCCGGTTCAATAATCACCGGGTGCTTTGCCCCTTCTACCTGTTCTTTTGTGTCGGGAGTTTTTTGGTCTTCTTTTTTCTGTGTTCCATTTCCTGAAGCCTGGCTTTTCAGCTCTGGCTTCTCTTTGGCCTCCTGTTTCTTTTCCGGCTTTGTCGCAGCATCATCAATAGAAGCCAGTAGATCACCGATCTTTAATGTATCGCCTTCTTTTGCTGCAGTCTTTAGTGTACCTGCTTTTTCCGCACTTACTTCAAATGTCGCTTTCTCACTTTCCAGTTCAGCAATCACTTCATCGCGCTCCACATAGTCCCCGTCCTTTTTCAGCCACTGGAGCAAGGTTACTTCGCTGATGGATTCGCCTACTGTCGGAACTTTTATATCAACCATAAATCCTAGTTACTATATTAATGCTTTCAAAAATAAACACGTTTTCCCAATTCACTGTTCCGGATAGAGTATTAAATACTAAAAACCGTATCGATGATCTCAGCCTGCTCCTGTGCATGCACTTTGGCAAAACCTGTAGCTGTCGATGCAGAGGGCTGGCGGCTGATCACGCCGTAGTTAATGCTCTTAAAATTTGTTTGCAGGAAAGTTGCCGCGCCCATGTTCTGTGGTTCTTCCTGTACCCAAAACCAGGTAGCCCTGCTGTATTTTTTATACAATTCTTCCAGTTGTTTTGCGGGAAAGGGATACAATTGTTCTATCCGGATTAGGGCTATATCCTTCCTGTCGTCTTTTTGCTGTCGCTCCGCCAGGTCAAAATAGATCTTGCCGCTGCAGAAGAATACCTTCTTTACTTTAGGCGTATCCGCCCAGGGATCATCTATCACCTCTTTGAATCCCCCGGAAGTAAACTCCTCCACTACCGAAAAGGCACCGGGATGACGGAGATTTGCTTTTGGGGACATATTGATCAACGGCTTCCGGAATGGCCATGTTAATTGGCGACGCAAAGCATGAAATAAATTGGAAGCGGTAGTGATATTCGTCACTACCATATTTAATTCGGCGCACATTTGTAAAAATCGTTCCAACCTGGCGCTACTATGTTCTGGTCCCTGTCCTTCATGGCCATGAGGCAATAAAAGAGCAACCCCGTTCATACGGTTCCATTTCTGTTCACCCGCGGCAATAAACTGGTCAATCATAATCTGACCGCCGTTGGAAAAATCACCAAACTGTGCTTCCCACAGTACCAGAGCATTCGGATTTGCAAGCGCGTAACCATATTCAAAACCCAGCACGCCGTATTCGCTCAACAGGGAATTATATATCCTGAATTCACCTTTCGCACCGGGAATATCGCTCAACCGGTTATAAGGTTTATCATTGACCTCGTCCCGCAATACAGCATGGCGATGAGAAAAAGTTCCGCGACGCACATCCTGCCCGCTCATTCTTACATCTTTCCCTTCGAGCACCAGGCTTCCATAAGCCATTAGCTCGCCTGTAGCCCAATCAACCTTACGCTCTGTCTCGAATAATTTTATTTTATCCTGTAATATTTTCTCGATCTTTCTCAACGGCTTAAAATCTTCCGGCCATTTCATTAATGCTTTGAACACCGTATTAAAATTCTCCCCACTAATAGCAGTTCCTGGAGACTGATCAAAATCCTCAGGCGTGGCATGACGCAGACTTTTCCACCATATTTCCGGTTGCTGGTAGTGATAGGGCAACGGGTTCTGCTTGACATCGTCAAGACGTTCCTGCAAGTCAGCCCAGAACTTCTTTTCCATCTCTTTTGCCAGTTCCCGCGCATCCGACTCGCCATTTTCCAATAAATATTTTACATAAACTTCCCTGGGATTAGGATGTTTTTCGATCAACTCATACATATGCGGCTGGGTAAACTTTGGATCGTCCCCTTCATTGTGACCATGGCGGCGATAACAAACCATGTCGATGAAAACATCCGAGTTGAATTTCTGGCGAAACCTTGTAGCAATCTCGGCGCATTTTACTACTGCCTCGGGGTCGTCACCATTGCAATGAAGCACGGGAGCCTGTACGGCCGCAGCTAAAGAAGTGCAATAATCAGAACTTCTCGCATCGTCGAAATCTGTCGTAAAACCAATTTGGTTATTTATGACGAAATGAATGGTGCCTCCTGTATAATATCCGTCAAGATTGCACATCTGCAATACTTCATAAACGATCCCCTGCCCTGCCACTGAGGCATCGCCATGAATCAGCACCGGCAGTATTTTATCAAAATCACTTTTATACATAACATCTGCCTTGGCCCTTGCAAAACCGACAACCACAGGGTCAACTGCTTCCAGGTGCGAAGGATTTGGCATCAGCTTAAGATGTATTGTTTTGTTGTCCGGGGTTTGCAGTTCACTACCATAACCCATATGATACTTCACATCACCGCTTCCCATAGTCTGGTCCATCTTGGCCGTACCTTCAAATTCACTGAATATCTGCTCATAGGTTTTTCCCATGATATTAGCCAGCACATTCAATCTGCCGCGATGCGCCATACCGATCACCACTTCCTGTACATCGTGTCCGGCAGCAGTATTGATTATAGCATCAAGGGCAGCGATGGTCGTTTCACCACCTTCCAGTGAAAACCTTTTCTGCCCTACATATTTGGTGTGTAAAAATTTTTCAAACATTACTCCCTGGTTCAGCTTTTCCAGGATTCTCTTCTGCTTGTCCAGGGGAACAGGATCTGAAAATTTATCTTCCATTTCCCGGGTCAGCCAGTTCACTTTTTCCTGGTTGCTGATGTATTTGAATTCAATACCGGTATGCCAGGCATATACTTTATCGAGATGCCCTTTTATTTTGCGTAAGGTCGTCGCCCCAAGACCGATACGTTCGCCGACCTGGAAGGTTTTATCGAGATCTTCATCGGCTAACCCAAAAAAAGCGAGGTTCAGGTTAGCATCCCTGTCTTTTCTCTCGCGGATAGGGTTCGTTTTAGCGATGAGGTGACCTTTATTGCGGTACCCAAGGATCATCCGGTAAGCGCCAAGCTCCTTTTTCCAGCTGACTGCGTCGGGCTGAACGGAAGAAGACGGTTGGGTGGCTGGCAGGGCAGTCGCAGTACCATTTGTTTTTACCTTGCCATTTCCAATGGCAAAATCAAATCCCTCGAAAAATTTTTTTAGGTCGGGGTCTACACTATTTGGGTCCTGCAAAAAGTCCTGGTACAGGTTTTCAATAAATTCCGGGTGAGAGCTCGTGATATAAGAAAAATCCTTCATGAACGCGGTGTTTATAGGCCGTTGGGGACACAAATATCGCCTAAAAAGTCTGAAAATCAGGTATCTTATTGGCCCCTTCGAACCCCGGTTTTTATTTCGGGTTCTAGTGCCTGAAAATTTGGCTGTTAACCCTCTCAACCCTACCTTTGCCTCCCATTCCGAAAACCGGGATTGGGGATTAAAATCGAAATAAATGGCTAATCATAGCGCAACAAAAAAAGATGTAAGGCAGGCTGCCAAACGCCGCGAGAGAAATAAATATTATGGCAAAACTACCCGTAATGCTATCCGTGACCTGAGGGCAGCGAAAGGCAAGGAAGCGAGTGCCAAATTACCTGAAATAGCCAGCATGATCGATAAGCTGGCAAAACGCGGTATCATCCATAAAAATAAAGCTGCTAACCTGAAAAGGAAACTCACTAAAAAAGTAAATGCTGCTAAATAGGCTGTTCACATAAATTTTTTAAAAGGCATTTCTGTTAGAAGTGCCTTTTTTTATTTTCCGGGCTTTACTTCCCTGATTGGCTGTTGTTGCGCCGTGCCCGCCGCCAACGCGCAGGCGCGGTCGCATTCCCGATAGCTATCGGGATCATCGTTCTGTTCATTACTCAGCGGTTTTTATATTCTTACTGTTACCATATCCAGTCTTTCCAAACTTAACGTTCTTGCTGCTCGTTTGCTTGTAAAAAAATCTTCAATCGTATTCTCCCCCTTTGCCAATGAGGCGGATAAAAGAAATAACAGATCATGCACGGCAGGTAATTTCTGTTTAAAAAAAGATGCAAGGTGTTCACCTAACCTTACGCCTTATTACCTTAGTGGTCTTACGTGAAATCATCTCTAATCCTTTAATATGAGAAAAACATTTATTCTTCTCCTCGTCCAATTGTGCTTCGTGCTTATTTCAAGTTCACAGGTCATAACCACAAAGTTTGAGCAATCCAATGGCACAGAAACACCGACCTACTTTGAAATAGTTCAATGGTGGCAAAAACTCGATCAGCAATCCGGCAAAGTAAAAATGCTGACCATGGGTATGACCGATGCAGGCTATCCCCTGCACCTGGTCGTAGTTTCTAATAACGGAGACTACAACTTTGATAACATTCGTAAGAACAATAAGCGAATTATTCTTGTAATCAATGGGATACATCCCGGTGAACCCGATGGCATTGACGCAAGCATGCTAATGGTAAGAGATATCGTGACCAATAAATATAAGATCCCGGACAATATTGTGCTGGCAATTATTCCTGTTTACAACATTGGCGGATGCCTTGACCGAAGCGCCGATTACCGGGTTGATCAGAACGGACCAAAAGAATTCGGCTTTCGCGGCAATTCCCAAAACCTTGACCTGAACAGGGATTTTATCAAATGTGATTCCAAAGATGCCAGAGCTTTTGCGGAAATATTCCACCTCACTGATCCTGACGTTTTAGTAGATAATCATGTAAGCAATGGCGCCGATTACCAGCATGTGATGACGTTGCTTACTTCTCAACATAATAAGCTTGGCGGACCGATGGGTGAGTATCTGGATAAACAATTTGAACCAGCGTTATATAGTCTGATGAAGGAAAAAGGATTCGACCTCGTCCCTTATGTCAATTCATTTGGCGATACTCCCGAAAATGGCTGGCCTGAATACTGGGACAGCCCGCGGTACAGCAGCGGCTACGCTACACTATGGCATACATTCTCGTTCGTTCCCGAAACACATATGCTGAAACCTTACGATCAGCGGGTAAAAGCAACTTATGCGTTGATGCAATCATTCATCGAGTTTACGGCAAAGAACAGCGAACAAATAAAAAATCTCCGTAATCAAACAAAAAAATCCACTCAATCCGCGATCGAGTTCCCCATAAGTTGGGCATTGGATCGCTCCCAATTCAAGGAAGTTACCTACAAAGGATTTGAAGCCGGGCGTAAGCCGAGTGAAATCTCGGGTTTTCCAAGATTGTACTATGATCGCAGTAAGCCCTTTGAGAAAAAAGTAAAAATTTACAATTACTTCCCACCAAAAACTTTTATCAAAAAACCAGTTGCCTATATCATTCCACAAGGATGGTGGAAAGTGATCGATCTTTTAAAATTGAATAAAGTGCAGATGAGTCAACTAAAGCGGGACACTGTTATCGAAGTGGAGGTTTATAAAATCGAAGACTATAAGACCTCTCCGCGGCAGTACGAGATGCATCATTTAAACAGCGATGTGAAAATTTCTTCTGCCAGGCAACAAATAAAATTCAGCAAAGGCGACTGGTACATCCCGATGAACCAGGTGGGGAACCGGTTTCTGATTGAAACATTGGAACCGCAGGCCGAGGACTCTTATTTTGCCTGGAATTTTTTTGACGCGATATTGGGACAAAAAGAAGGTTATTCTGCCTATGCATTCGAGGATATTGCCGCCGATTATCTCAAAAGCAATCCTGATCTCAAAAACAAACTGGAACAAAGAAAAGCTACCGATACGGCTTTTGCCAAAAGCGGGCGGGCGCAGCTCAACTTTGTATACGAAAACTCGAAATGGTTTGAACCAGCCTATCTTAGATACCCTGTATATCGCGTGGTTGACTAGTTGATCAGTTTATTAGTTAATTGGTTGATTAGTTTGGTGTAGTTATCTTTAGCTATACAAATCAACAAACATGAACAGAAAGGCGTTCATTAAAAATGCTTCGCTTGCCACCGCGGGCATTACGATCCTCAATTTTCCAGTGTTTGGTAAAAACGCTCCTTCCAACAAGGTTATTGTTGCAGTAATGGGTGTAAACAGCCGCGGCGCCTACCTGGCTGAATGTTTTTCGCAACTGGCCAACGTAGAAGTAGCCTACCTGTGTGATGTGGAAGAAAAAGCGATAGCGAATGGAATGAAACCTTTTGCCAATGCAGCAAGAAAGCCAACCGTCGTAAAAGATATACGGGAACTGGTCAATAAAAAAGATTTCGATGCACTGGTCGTAGCTGCGCCGGATCATTGGCATGCACCTGCTGCCATACTGGGAATAACACACGGTAAACATGTGTACGTAGAAAAGCCGTGTGGTCACAACCCCCATGAAGGAGAGTTGTTGGTACAGGCGATGAAAAAATATCCAAACCAGATGATACAGATGGGCAACCAGCGTCGTTCAATGCCCAATCTTATCGAGGCTGTGAAGCAGGTAAAGGCTGGAGTTATTGGCAATGCCTATTTTGGAAAAAGCTGGTATGCCAACAACAGGAAATCTATTGGCATTGGGAAAAAAATTCCGGTTCCGTCAACGCTCGATTTCGAGCTGTGGCAGGGTCCTGCACCGCGCAGGGATTATAAGGACAACCTTGTTCATTACAACTGGCATTGGTTCTGGCACTGGGGCACATCAGAAACCTGCAACAATGCAACGCATGAACTGGATATGTGCCGTTGGTTCCTGGATGTTGATTATCCTACCAAAATAACTTCTGCGGGCGGGCGTTTTGCCTATAAAGATGATTGGGAAACACCGGACACCCAAGTTGCCAGTTTTGAATTCGGTAACAGCAAAAGCATCACATGGGAAGGTAGAAGCTGCAACAAAATGGGCGTCGAAGGCGCGGGACGCGGTTTTATCATTTACGGAGAAAACGGCACCCTGGTGAATAAAGGGAATGATGACTACGCCATTTATGATGCCGACAACAAACTAATAAAAGAAATAAAAACGGGTTCAGGCAGTGAAGCCACCAATACGGTAAGCGCGACCGGTAACCTGGATTTTTTTCATTTTAATAATTTCGTCGATAGTATCCGCGGCAATGCAACTATCAACTCGCCGATGAACGAGGCACATAAATCAATTTTGCTTTGTCATCTCGCCAACATTTCCCAACGGACTGGCCGGACTTTGCATTGCGATCCCAGAGATGGTCACATACTGGATGATGCTGGCGCCATGAATCTGTGGAAAAGAGAATATGAGAAGGGATGGGAGCCGAAAATCTAATTGCAACCAGAAGTTATCCATGTTTAAAAATAAATAAAGGCGAGTCTTATTTTAACCGCCTTATCTTGATACTCCTGAAGCTCACTTCATTCCCATGATCCTGCAGCAGGATATATCCCTCCTTAGCTTCCCCAAAATCTTTCCAGACCTTGTATTTGCTTATCGCTACCAGGTCGCGGAAGGCCTGTGAGCCTCTCTCATATTCTAATACTTTAATGCCATTAAGATAATGTTCTACATGATTGTTTGGATAAACAACAATGCGGCCGATATTCCATTTGCCCGGTTGCCGGATAAAACGCGAGGTCTTTTCGGCCTTTATCATGTCATATAAAGAAGCAAGAGTACGATTCCCATCCCTGCCCATTTTTGCATCCGGATGCAGGCTGTCATCGAGTACCTGGTATTCTAACCCGATTGCAGAGCCCTGGTTATTTTCGTTGAGTGTTACAAAATATTTCACACCACTATTCGCTCCGGGAGTCAGCATAAATTCAAATGAAAGATCAAAGGCGCTGAATTTTTCCTTAGTGACTATATCGCCGCCGTTAGCCGCTTCCCTTCCTCCTGAAGACAGGACCTTGAGAATGCCGTCCTTTATTTCCCAGCCCTTATCCGGGAAACTGCTTTTATAAGCTCCTTTCCAACCAGCGCTGGTTTTACCGTCGAATAAAAGTTTCCACCCATTATTTTTTTCAAAGGCGGAAAGACTATTCGGAATATTATTAACCACGTATACATCTTTTGGAAAAGGCGCCGGCGTTAAACCCGTCGTTTTGATACGGATATTTCTCCAGTGTATTTTCCTGCCGGCCATATCAGGTTTAGAAATAGCATGCACCTGCAATGCAATAAACCCTTTTTTATCAAAGGTATCAACGACATAAGCGGCAGGAATATCGTTGACCCAGGTTTTGATCGTATTACCGATGCATTCAACTCTTACTTTATTAAACTGGCCGTGCCTGTAAGCATTCTGAGCAGCGGGATGGAGCATAAGGGGATAAAGCCAATCCCTTCTCCCTTCATCATACAATCCTCCCGTCCATTTTCTCGAAGAGGGATCGAGCTCGTATTGATACCCAAAGACCCTTCCTTTGCCATTGTTCGCGGCGGGATCAAAATGACTCCGGATCTGGATACCCGAATTAGAGGTGGTATCTTCTATCATGACCTCAAGTTCCAGTACAAAATCACCATACTCCTTTTCAGTTACCAAAAAGGTATTCGGGGTATTAGGTACGGTGATACCGGTGATCGTACCATTGTCGATAACATACTCTGCGTTCCCGGTTATTTTTTTCCACCCGTTAAATGTCTTACCATCAAACAGGTTTGTCCAGCCGCTTTTTATTGGCTTGACAGTTGACAGGCTGGTTTGCGCAAATACTACTGAACAGGAAAGCAGGAAGATCGATGTGACGGTTAACAAATATTTCATATTGATGCTTCTTTATATAAAAATCCGGGGTTATAAAGTGAAGATAGGTATTAAATAAAAACCCCCGCCAACCCAGAAATGAGTTTGCCTGCAAAAAGCAACAAAAAGCCAACTAAGCTTATTTTTGTTACATGGCTGATCATTCACCGGGAAAAAAGGTTTTCGTCACACGAGTTATCCCTGCTACAGGAATCGACTTACTGAAAAATGAAGGTTTTGAAGTATCCATCTGGCCGCATGACAGGCCGATTCCCCCGGATGAATTAATCAATGAAGGCAAAAAAGCCAATGCAGTATTAAGCATTAGTACCGACGGCATCGATCGTAATTTTTTGCAGGCATGCAAACACCTGGACATTCTTTCCCAGTTCTCCGCGGGCTACGATAACATTGATGTAGCTGAGGCAACCAAATTGAAAATACCATTGGGTTATGCACCCGGTGCGATGAGTGAGGCTACGGCAGATATAGCTTTTGGTTTAATGATTTCCGTATCGAGGAAGTTTTTCTATATGCATAAAACGATCATTGACGGTAAATGGAGCCATTTCCGTCCCATGGCTCATCTGGGTTTTGAATTAAGAGGCAAAACCCTGGGCATATTCGGCCTTGGCCGCATAGGCCTGGCAATGGCAAAACGATGCAGGGGCGCTTACGATATGCCTGTGCTATATACAAATAGAAAGCCTAACGCCGAAGCTGAAAAGACGGTGCAGGCTAAGAAAGTAAGCTTTGATGAATTGCTAAAGCAAAGTGATATTGTCTCGGTGCATTGCGCTTTAAGTGACGAAACAAGAGGCATTTTCAACAAAGCCGCTTTTTCAAAAATGAAGCCCTCTTCGGTTTTTATCAATACTTCAAGAGGACCGGTACATAATGAAGAAGACCTTGTTGATGCGCTACGGTCGGGAATAATATGGGGTGCGGGACTGGATGTCACCAATCCTGAACCCATGAAGCGGGACAGTCCATTATTGCAAATGGAAAATGTGGCTGTACTCCCGCATATCGGCTCTGCCACCCTCGAAGCAAGAAGCGAGATGTCGAGGATGGCAGCCACGAATATTATTGAGTTTTACAGGGGTAATAAAATTCCCAATTGTATCAACCCTGAAGTGATGAGCTGACCGCTGAAGAAAACTCCGCGATCCTACCAGGCAAAACCAGGAAACACGAAATAAAAGATCTGCCACAGGCCGAATTCATTTATCATATATAATTTAAAGGGCCCCGAGATGTGAATGCTTTCACCATTCTCCAGGCTGGCATTATAACTGAATGCTCCTTCGGCATGCCCCATACCTTTTACCTGTTCCTCGTTCCATTCAAAACTTATTACCGGCTCTGCGAACCTGATATCGTCAAAGGAATGATAGCTCTCCAGGCAATGGGCGAGCTTTAATATGATCTCTTCTCTTGTAAAGGTTTCACCGTTGCTGGTAACTATTTGGCTTGCAAACCCGGTACTACTCTCATCAAACTCCTTATTAAACCATTGGTCGAAAAACTGCTGTGCGGTATCCTGGATATCCAGCCGGTGGTTGAGATGAAATTCTTCGTAGATAAAAGCATTAATGTAGCCGGGAATATCGATTTCCATGGTTTTTTCCTGGAACAACTCTTCTGTAATAAATTTATAAATCACCGAAGATTGATACCTGCCCATGACATCGAGCTCGATATTATGTGAATGCAAGAGATCCATCACTTTCTTTAATTCATTTTCCGTCTCTTCTTCAGTAAGAAGGTCAGCGGTCTTGAATTGGGGACGTCCGATCTTTTCATAGATCGTTATCTCTTTTGCATTGTCAAAGGATTCCTCGAAGCGGATAATATTTTTCAGGAATTCTGCCTCTATTTCAGGCGGTAAATCTTCATTGACATTGTAAAATGAGGCTCCCCTTTCAGCCTGTAATTTTAGCTTAAGCAATTCGTTTTCGAAACGGACATCCTGTTGAGGATGATTGCCCCAATTGTGCCCCTGGTTTTTGTCCTGTGTTTCCATAATAATTTTTAGAATGGAAGCTAACTACTATCGTCATGATAGAATTGCTTATTAGAACAGGAATAAAGGGAATAAACTGCCAGCCATCCGGAAAATAAACGGGATTAAGCGTTTTTTTCCGGCGAATGAATGTATAGTCCCTGAATGTTTGGGTGAAAAACCAGGAATTCAAAAGTTGGCCTCTATATATTTACAATCTGAACTGTACTCCAAAAGATATGATCCAATCAGCAAAGGCTGCGGGAGTCATATCGTTCTGACTATTTTGGATAATATTACGCTTAAAGGGGATTCCCATATAAACAAAAGCCACCCTGGTTCAGCTGATAAGATCGAAGCTGCCCTCCGGAACCCTTTGTTTCCTCCGACCAGGTCATTGACGGGCACTGTTTCATAACGGAAGGCCGCACCGAACACAAACTTTTGAATAAAAATAGTAGTGCCCGCCCGGAAACTAAACTGGTCCGGAACACTCATTACCGTGGTATTGTTACTGACCTGTTGCGGCGTAGGATTTCTCCCTTTTAAATTAGAAACTCCATTTTGTTCCCTTGGGTTAATAAGATAATATCCCTGGGCAAATAATTTGATTTTTCCGCCCAAAGAATAAAATCCATTGAGTTCAGCTATTATTCCCGTGCCTCCATCCCCCAGTTGAATGGCCTGGTCAACCGGGGCAAGTATTTTTGTACTGTCATTGCGTACGAAATAATCCTGGTACCTATAATCCCCCGTAGCGAACTTTATTCCGAGTCCCGCCTGGATATTGCCTTTTTGGTTAGGAGAAAAAGGCAGTAGCCATTTATAAATTGTAAACCGAATATCTCCCAGACCAAATGCACTGGTTGTATACTTGGGATAACTCAGGGGGCCTTTGTGATCCGCCCCGTTATTGCGTGAGTTGGCAGACATCGGTATACCCAGGCTCAGCATCCACCCATTGTCGAGTATAGCCGAAACAGATAAATTCAATGTATAAATCCGGTTCGTAACAAGAGTATCTGAAAAAGACCTAGTACCCCTGAAGCTTTTACTAGCCTCGAAGTAACGATTGGTTATATTAAGAATACACCGCTCGCCGGGTTTAAGGTTGTCAAAAAATAAGTCCGGGCTGATGCCAGCAACATTTCGTATGGCCACACATCCCTGGGAACGCAACTGCGTCGCCGGCACCGAAATGCATAATATGAGCACGATAAAAGCTTTCATACAGAAAAATTTTTGTTTGGTTGTCGATTTTCACTTCATGTCATTGCTTTCTTTGTTATTCTTTTTTGCAGCCGGGTAAATCGAGGAAGCTCCAAGAAGCCGGCTGACATCATGCTTATATAAACGGCCTATCGGCAACTCTTTTTTGCGGATCTCCAAAAGATCCGAATCGTATGAATCGATCTTATTAATGGATACTATGTATGATCGGTGGATACGAAGGAAAGCGTCCGCCGGCAACATTTCCTGCAGCGAAGCCAACAGGTGCTTGGTGACAAGGGTCTTTGTAGTCGTAAATAACCTGACATAATCCCTCAACCCTTCAATATACAGGATATCGTCAAACAAGACCTTCACCATTTTGCGGTCCACCCGCAGGTATAAAAAAGGGTGTGCAGGCTCTGTAGAGCTTTCCGTAACAGCTGGCGCCGTACTCTGGAGGTTTAGTTGGAAAATTTTGTTGACCGACTTTAAAAACCTGTCAAAACTGATTGGTTTAAGAATATAATCGACGGCGTCGAGTTCAAAACCTTCAACAGCATATTTTCTGTATGCAGTAGTAAATATTACTTTAGGCGGATCTTTCAGTGTCCGGATAAAATTGGTGCCCAATATATGAGGCATTTGAATATCCAAAAAGAGCAGGTCTACCGTATTGGATTGCAAAAAAGAAAGCGCCTCCACCGCGTTGGTGCAACTACCTGCCAACTCAAGCGCCTCGACATCCGAAATATGCTTTCCCAATATCTCCCTGGCCGGCAGTTCGTCATCAATGACAAGGCATCTTATTTTTTTAGTTGAGGGCATAGTCGTTACGTATTTTTTGTTCGTTATTGCTTTCGATCATTTGCATCCCGGGCTGGTTTTTTTCAGCCAGGTTAAGTTTCAACACCACAACATAAATCTCGTTTTCAACATACCTCTTCAATTCATAATTGCCGGCATACAACAGTTGTAATCTCTTCTCGATGTTCAATTGCTGTCCGGTAATGACATCATCACTAATTTCCGTTGATACCATACCACTTAACAGTTTCATGGATAATGTTTCGTTATCGATGATAATATCCAGATTAGTCCATGCCTGTTCGCTCTGGTTGGCACCATGACTGAAACTGTCTTCGATGAATGGCAATAATAAAAGTGGGGCAATTTGTTTACCTGACATTTCTCCCCGTACCGCGATTTCCAAATCGAGACGGCCACCGTATCTCGCTTTTTCCAGCAGCATGTATTCTTTCATCATCTTTAATTCTTTCTCCAGTGGCACCTTGATCTCGTCGCATTCATATAGCAGGTAGCTCAACAGGTCAGCCAGTTTTATCAGGAGTTCCGGCGCTTCCGGTGAATTCTTTTTTGCCGCCTCATATATCTGGTTGAGAGAACTGAAAAGAAAACCTGGCCGTATCTGCGCCTTCATCAGTTGCAGGTCGGTGACCAGCTTTTCCTTTTCTACCCGTTCCTTTTCTTTTTGTTTGAAGTACCAGCGCTTCACCAATTTGATCGCTGTGGCTGCCGCAATCAGTTTTGGCGCATTCAGGAGACCGGAATTGATGTTTGTCCACCAAAGCGTGCTATTACCGGCTGAAATTGTGTAATGATACCTTGCATCCACGATGGGGAACACAGTGGCGTGTAACAGGTAGCCCGCCCACAATAGAAAAACAGCCAATAAAACGATACCGGCACCAAGGGGAACATATTTTCTTCCGAATACATACCGGGGTAATAAGACATAAATAAAAAAATAACAGGTCACCGCCAGCACGCTAATTAATAAGAATGTTTTCACTGCCAAAAGCAAGCTGAGGTCTCCGAAAGCGATCTTCTGTAGTCCCGCCTGGAGGTAATAGTAGTAGGTAGCAGCCAGGTACAGCCACCAAAATAGCCAGAAAGCCAGGTGTCGCGCTATAAGCGGTTTGCTTTTTTCCGAAAAAACAAATTCATGCCAGTTCATAGATCACTTTGTCTTTTAGCCCGGTCGGCGCGCCGTTCTCAGCCGGTGTTACCAAAGCAATTTTTACTAAAACATCATAGCTCATCTCATTTTCGACAATCGACAACGAATGCGCATTGGGATAAAGCAGTTCCAGCCGCTTTTTTACGTTTGTAAGACCGATCCCTTTTCTCACGGAGCTTTCATGTTTTTCGGGACGGTTATTGGATATCCTGAAATCAAGTAAGTTATCTTCTATTGCGATCTCGAGTCTTATCCAGGGATGCGTGAGCATTCGGCTGGTGCCATGTTTAAAGCTGTTTTCAACAAATGGGATTAATAATAACGGGCTTATTAGTTTGCCCGATGAATCTCCCCGGATGTGCAGGTTCAGGTTTAGGTTATTCCCGTACCGGATCCTCTCCAATTCTACATAGTCCTGTATCATTGCAATTTCTTTTTTTAATGGAACAAAAGGGCGATCGCAATCATTCAGGATATAGTACAGCAGGCTCGAAAGCGTTTTTATCATTTCTGGTGCTTTGGGTGAGCCATTTAATATAAAGGAATAAATATTGTTGAGTGTATTAAATAAAAAATGTGGGTGCACCTGTGATTTTAACAACAGCAGCTCAGCATTGATCTTTTCACGGACAAGTTGCGCTGTTTCCTGTTGTTTCAGGTACCAGCGCTTGGACAGTTTGATGGCTACTGCAAAACCGATGATCGTTGGATAATTAATGATTATCTGCCGAATCCAGATAGGAGCAATAAAATCGAAGCCAGGCATTGTATCAAAAAAGCCCATCTGTGTGCTGATAGCAAAGGTCAACAGGAAGTTCAGGTAATTAAAACAGGCAATGATAATAACAAACAGGATTAATAGAGCTGTTGTAGCAAGTTTATTTCTTTTTTTTAAATCATACTGTGGAATAAAAAAATAAAGAATGCCGTATACCAGCGCCATATGAACGATCGTCATCAGTATACTGTTCATCAATATTCGTAAGCAGGAAATAAGCACGCCATATTGCTCAACCTGCGGCATGCGCCCCCGAAGGTCCCAGTTAGGTACCCAATAAGTAGGAACCAGGAATGTCAAGGCGAAGTAAAGGCACCACCCGATCCAGAATATAAAATGTCGCCAAAAGCGATAGCGACGTTGCTTTAAAAATATGAAGTCATAAATATTCATAGATCTGCGATGCCTTACCAAGTTAAACAATCATATCGTCAAATTCCGGTTTATAAAATATTTTACGACAGGGCGAACACCTTTTTCTGCAAATGCAGTTCGTCGTCGATAAATGCAGGTAATTACACGAGAGAGGCCTTCTGCTATCTTATAAAGTTTGCCTGCCGATATAAAATATTTACAGCCCTGTTGCGCGGCTAGTTTTGGTTTGACAACTTATTTATCAACTAAAACTTTCCAAAATGAAAACGCTTTTCAATTTGCTATTAAAAAGAATAGCACTGGTTACGTGTACAATTTTGATTTTTTCTTCCTGTAAGAAGGAACAAACTGCCGGCGCCGACTCCGAAAATGCGCATGGGCATTTGAAACAAACAAACACATTTTCTGCAGAGGTTGCCCAGAAATGGCAGGATCTTCAGCTAAGGTTATTGCGAACTCCTACCGCAGTCAATCCATTCGGACGGCATGGTCATCGGTATTTTGCTTATTGCGGTATAGCATTATATGAATCCGTAGTTCCGGGCATGCCTTCCTATCAAACCCTCCATGGTCAACTCACGAGCATGCCTGCTATGCCCGCTACCGAGCCAGGCAAGGCTTACCACTGGCCGACCTGTGCTAACGCAGCTCTCGCGTATATGAATAAACATTTTTTTACCCTGGCAAATGTTTCTAATGTAAATATCGCTTCCATGGACTCCCTGGAAAATGCACTGAATACCGAATACCAGGCAGAACTCAACAATACAGAAACATTTCAACGGTCTAAAGATTTCGGCAGGACGGTGGCGGAAAGAATATTTACATGGTCAGCAACTGACGGATCTGATCACGCGAACGATCCTTACACCCCCAACGGACCTCCAGGATCCTGGACAAATACAGCACCGAATCCAACAGGTATCGCAGAGCCTTATTGGGGCAATAACAGGTCTTTTGTACCGGGTGTTTCAATCGGAACGGCATCACCACTGCCACCGACTTACTCCACCGATCCCAACTCCGCTTATTATGCAATGGTAAAGGAAGTGTATGATGTATCGTTAACGCTGACTCCCGAGCAAACAGCGACCGCACTATATTACAGGGACAGTCCCGGGTATCCCCAGGCAACTAATTATATATCTACATTCAGTCAGGTAATGCATGTAGAAAATCCCCAGCTCGATTTTTATGCACTTGCTCATGCAAAAACCGGGATCGCCTTTGCCGAGGCTATGATCAATTGCTGGCAGATCAAATATTCGGTATTGCAGGACAGGCCTACCCGTTATATCCGGCAGGTGTTGGGGCACTCCAGCTGGAATCCCCTGATCACTATGCCTCCGCATCCCGAATTTCCCTCTGCGCACTCCCAGATGGCCGGTGCTGTTACTAAAGTGTTGGCCAATATTTTTGGCGACAACTATCATTTTACACTGCATACCTATGATTATTTGGGTATGGCACCCCGCACTTATAACTCATTCGACGAAATGGCGGTTGATATTGGAAAAGCAAGAGTATATGCAGGTCTGCATTATACGTATTCATGCGTGGAGGGCAGGAAACAGGGAGAAAGAATTGCGACAAATGTGTTGAATATTCTGAAGTTTAAGAAGTAGAGATTCCTTCAACATAGCAAAAGATCAGTCAGACCATAGAGATCCCGACTTTCATCGGGATCTCTGTTTTTGAAACAAAAACCCCAGGGAACAAACCTGGGGTTCAAATAAATGCTAACTTCTATGTTTTCTTAACTAAGATCTTAAAACAAAAATACCTCTCACCACATTGTTATGACTATCGGAATAAAAGGCTTTACTAATCTGCCGGTTGTGCGTATGGCGATGAGTTTATACCTGACTACCGGCAGGCAGGTCCTTCGGCCAGCCGCGCCAGGGCCGAGGCTGGCAATGTGCCGGAGACTCGAAATGCCGATTGCTCTTCCGTCTGTCAGCATTGCAGCAAACTAAATGTTAGCGGTTCTGGCTTCATATTTTGTTCCACTTATTGACTAAATATTCTCTTTGCTATAATTAGAAAAAATGTCAATTGCTTCATATAATTCAAATCCAATACCCTGCGCAAGTTGTTTTAATTCGGTCATAGAATGTGTTAGAAATATGGAAACCGTTTTTTTGATTGGGTCTGCTGACCACCAACCACCATATGCACCCGGCCAGCCAACAGAACCAATTGAGCCCGCACAAGGCATCGATCCATATTTGTTTTCTTTCAAAACCACGGCAAGCCCGAGGCCAAAGCCATAGTGTTCCCGGAACATTGCTGAACCCAGCAATGTTGAATGTTCCCTTTGATAATCGGTCAGCTGATTGGAGCACATAAAGTGAATCGTTTCTGGTTTCAAAATTTGAATACCGTCTGAACTTCCGTTTTCTACAAAAAGTCTTGAAAATTTTAAATAGTCGCCGATGGTTGACCAAAGTCCACCGCTACCTGCTTCAAATTCTAAATCTGGAGGGCGTTCTTTGAATGCCATTTTCGATGGAACGGTTTCAAGGATTACCAAATTACCCGATTCGTCATAACCAAAATTTGAGGCACACCTATTTCTTTTGCTGTAGGGGACATCAAAAAAGGTATCTGTCATTCCTAATGGATTGAATATTTTTTCTTCCATTACTTTGCCCAGTTTTTTTCCTTCTATCGTTGAAATGAGTATACCCAATAGATCAGTAGATTTGCCGTAATTGAATATCTCACCCGGCTGATTTACCAGAGGTAAACTGGCCAGGCCATTTATCCATTGTTCATTTGTGCATTCTGTATCGATGTCGCCTCCTAAAACTTCATTGTAGTCATCTCTAAGTTTTCCTTTCTGAAATCCACTATACGTAAAACCTGCTCTATGTGTTAGTAAATCCAGTATAGTAATGAGCCGGTTTGCATCTTCGTATTCTCCAGACTGACTTTTCAGGACTTTCATCTTACTGAATTGGGGAAACCATTTCGTTATTTTATCGTCGAGGCTTAATTTCTTCTCTTCGCACAGCATCATAGTGAGTACTGAAGTAATCGGTTTTGTCATGGAAGCAATTCTGAAAAGGGTATCCATAGTCATCAATTCATATGTCTCCAAATCCCTGTATCCCTGACTATCCTGATAAACAACCTGACCATCTTTCCAAATCATGCAGACAACTCCGCCAAGCTTTTTATTACCTATTAGTTTTTCAAACATTTGTCGTCTTTGTCTAAAATTCCCTGGGGTTTTCTCAACCTGACCGCTAATAACCCGTCGTTATTTTTGTTTAAAAAAGTTTAACATCTCTTTCATTCCGTCTCCTGTGCGCCACACAACATTGTTACTTAGTTCACTAATGCGCCATTGACCATCAACTTTTATCGCTTTAGCTGAAAATACTCCATCTGCGAGAAAGTATTTATTATTTAAGGACGGATCATTTTCATTTTCTGCCCATATATGGTTGGCTATTATATTACTTCGAAGAGTAGCCGTATTATTATCTATATCGACAATGAAGTTTGTTATTACGTGGTGTGTTGCTTTAAACCTGGCAAAACTTTTTGTGTGTCCGTCAAGTATATTTTCCTGTCCAACCATTTCTGAACCGTCAGGCCGAATAATTTTTGCCTCACTTGTAAAAGTTGCTTTGATAATATACATATCTATGCACTTGTCATCGACTGCTGCAAAATATCGTGTCAACAAGTCGGCTATTTGGGTTCTTTCAATAATCCTATTTAGTTGCTCTTCCATTGGCATTATGTTGCTTTTCAATATCCGCCGAATCGAACCGGCGCCGATCAATATACTAACTGTTTAATTTCGCTTATCTGTACAACAGGCTGGATATTGGTATAATTTTTAAAGTCATTGATAACTGCATCTCTGTTTTGTGCTATTGCTTTATTATATTCAGCAACATCGCTAATATAAAAATAACCTATAGCTACAAAGGGTGCTTTATCATTTGGTGTTCTGCCAGCTATACCTCTATCTATTTCATAAAATTTTAAATTCTTGCCTAAAAATCCCGCTACCATAGGCATGTGTTTTTTTTCATAATAGTTCATATCAAAAGTTTTATCTTCCCCATTAGGATAAAGTATTGCTACCTTAAACGTGCCTGTTTCCGGACTGGAATGATTCGATTGACTGGTTTTGCAACTTATAAAGCCTATAAAGGCAAAGATTGGCAGGAGGAAGTTAATTTTACTCATCATAACTAGGTTTAAATATTTTTCATTTTTAAAGTTGTATCCCATTTTGCAAACCAGGCTGATTTATATTAGTCCAATTTGAACTTGCAAGCACTACCGATGTTTCGATTTGGCGAATTGGAATTGTCCAGTATCTGCGCAACAGTCGCTCCTTTTCATCAAATGAAACTAAATGAAAGCCATGTTTTTTATAGAAGTCGATTGCCCAGGTTGCACCGGCCCAGGTCCCGATTAAAATAGGTTTCGTGGTAAGTTCGGATAAGTAGTTCAGTAATTTACTGCCGATGCCTTTATTCCTTACTGCTGTTCGAACGTATGCATGTCGAATTAATGTGACGTCCGATTTATCCTGAATTCCCATTACGCCAACGATATTGCCATTGTCAAAGTAACACCAGAACCTGATGCCGTCTTCGATTTGAATTTGGAGTTCGTGCTCCGACATATAAGGCTCGTGCCATCTGTCGGCAGGTATGATTCCCCTGTAGGCTGAAGCAGCATCATTGATAATATCTAAAATATCATTGAAATCACTTTTTTTGCCGGGAAGAATCACTTCTTAAGGTTGAAATGTTTTTGCATCAAACAAATGACATACAATGGCCAGAACTTTCAGCTCCCGCATTTGGCATGTTAGCGGCAGCTTTTAACTCGTTCATATTAAAAATCACTTGTCTTTATAAATCTTTACATCAGAAAAGTAGCCTTCTGTTCCTATATCAACCCAAAGTCCGATAGCTCCTGCAACATTTGAACCAAGCTTCAGATCGTTAACGATCAAAGATGGCTGTTTACTATCGTTTATGAAAAGCTTTGCCTGGCTGTCAAGAACAACGATCTTTAATGTTATCCATTCATTCAATCCCATGTCTGCATAGGATTCATATTGTTCCGGGGCCTCCTTTCTGAGCCTTGAAAATGGATAGTCGGGATATGAAAAGTATTGTATCGAGTGATTCCTTCTTATCTGGTCGTTGGCCCTTCCATTGGTCGGACGTATGTAAATGCTCTCAAATTTTGAGGCGCTGTCGTTGATCCTGAAAGCGACACCAATAAAGCCACGTGCTGACTGTGGTGCGTCGGGAAGCAGCCTGCTCAACACTTTTACCTCGATCGTACCGTTTTTGAATGCAACTCCTTTTAGTTTAGTGAAAGTAGGTGCATCAGGTTGATTTACGGTAGAATCCTTTATGACCTTTACTACTTCTTTTCCCCTGAATTTTTCAATTGACATTGATACATTAACTGGTTCGAGTTTGCTTTTTTCAAACTTGAAGGTCTGAGAATACAAGGTCGATGAACAGGCAAGGCACCAAATGAATAATGTCAGTATGAGGTTCTTCATTTATAGTATTTTATCAACAATGAATGTCACACTAAACTTGCCGCTAACGTACAGGGCTTGCCGATGTGGCAATATTCCGTGTTACATCGGCCGAATCCGGCCTTATTGGCGGGACTGAGTAAAGATAATAAAGCTGAGTATATATTCTATTGCTTGGCTTTACCTGCCTGCCGGCAGGTAGGTTCTTCAGCCAGCATAGAAAAACCCATGTTGGCGATAGTTGTTTAGTCGGTGTAGACGAACCGACAGGCTTCTCCGTAACCAACATCCTTCAATATATCACGGGTTAACTCAAACTTTCTTTTATCTCGCGACCGAATATATTTTTTTAGGTATGCTGCAAACAATCTGTTAATTGATTCGACTTCGTCATTATGCCACGAAGTGTATTTTGCTTCGGTGAGTCTATTCCATATCTGATCAAAGAACCAACTTCCATCATCTTCGTCATGATACATTATTTCTAGAATTCGAGGTATAAAATACTTGAAATCATTTCCATTCCCTTCCATGATGCCAATGGAACTAAAATATTTTGACAACATAAACGGTGGAATTAGATGCAAAGGGGTTGTTTGAAAATAAATATTGTCTTCTTCGGACAAGCAAACTGAGCAATAATGTCCGGTTACAGGATTTCCGAGTTTGTATTTTGAAAATGTTGAGTAAATGTCTCTAATTTCTTGAAGTTCCATAACAAGTACCGGCTGCCTGGCGCCGTTGCTAATTAAAGATACAAAAGCTTCATTGTCTATTCTGCTGTTCGGCGTTATTCGACTGCCGAAACTGAAGCCGAATAGCGAACAAAAGCTGAGAATATATTTGTTCGGCCCAAAGAAAATTGTCAGTATAATCAGTAACAATAAAACAGAGCCCCAATATTATGTGGAGGTTTTTAATTCCCGTCTTTCTCTTGTCCGCCAATATAAATGCAAGCATCAGCCATTTCGCTCAGAATAATAGAACTTCCTTTGAATACACTCAAACAGCCATTTGCCCCACGGCATGTTGTTAGAGTTCGACCAAGGAACTCTTCCGCAGTGAAATCACGAAAAGGCAATCGTTGAAGAGATATCATTACGGGGCGCAGCTGCGTTTTTAAAGCAGTGTCGAATTTTTGAAAGTCGGGAACTATATCCTCTTTTTTAACAGCTGACGGACGATTAAGGCGACCAATAGGGATTACTACGAAAGTTCTACTGGATAAATCTCTTTCCAGTCTCCTCACAAGTCCGATGTCATCACCCATACTGGAAAGATATTCCCGTGGAAATGTTCGATAGAAGTGAGAGGCGCCATAAATAACCAAGGCTTTGCCTCCTTTTTCAAGCATTTGCTCCTTCAAAACAGAGACGGCTGCGACCTCACGACTACGATTATCACCCGGGCCTGGGTCACCACCCAAAACCCGAATCTGTGAATCGGTTTGCAGTTTTGAATTTACCTCACGGACGGCTGCAAAGAATTCCATATAAATTGGGCTATCCCAAACTCCGTTGGAAGCTTGAGTTGTTGTTTTCCAAACTTGCTCCAACTGCGCTTTTGATACATTCTCCCCTCGAATGTAGCGGTCAAGTGTTGACTGCTCCGTCGTACTGCCAAATTCTACCACGATAGACCTTACTTTCTTCCTAAAAGCGGGATTACGAACCATAGTTATCCACAAATTCAAATCCATTGCAAAGTGACCATGCGACTCGCCCAAAGCTACAATGTCGGCGTGGTCGAATACTGAAATCAATGTAGAAGCAATGCTGTCAATACCTGCAGATTCTTCGGGTAAATGCAACTCAACTTCAATGTCCCTTATCGTATCGTTTGGATTGTTAGTAACTTTCCCGTGTCCAGAATTGGTCGTCTGTCCACAACTTGCCAAAAAAGCTGTTACAAAGAATATTGCTAGTATCATTCCTTGCATAACTGAACGTCTATTCAAAATGGTACATGACGACCAGGGCTTGGCAAAGTGCCGGTAGTCCGTGCTACTTCCGCTAAGCCGGCGCTGAGTAAAGATATAAAGCTGAAGTTAGATTCTAAAGTCCATCCGTGATTCTGCAGATCGAGCTAAAGCTGAGTAGCGATATACTACCGAGCATTTATTCTGGAGCCGGCATTTCGCCAAACTCAATGTTAGCAGCCGTTTCAGAGTTTACAATCTTGTTTTTCGTCCTTGTTTAAATATTGAAACCGATATTTACTTGGTAAGTTCGAGTTGATGAGTTGAATAACGTCGTCCAACTGTTTTAAATAATAATGATGTAGGTTAATACTTTTCTTTGTTGAGTTTTTTATAAAGTCTAAGGAATACTCGTCGCCGCTCGTCATTATTATACAATAGTTGAAATAATAGTCTTTTAAACTGTCAACTTCGATTTTGTTTAAAGCTGAAATTAGAGGCTGGTTACGCTTGATTTTTTTCGAATAAACTGTCGTACTCGTAGTGTCGCCAAAATACATCTTTGTGACCTTTATCGATGACTCTGTCAATAAATATATGGTCGTTCCATTAAAAATCCTTTCGGCATGATTAAATGTCGAAAATGAAATGTTGAATCTGTCTGATTCGCCTTGTCCAAAGGCTACCGAACAGTTTATAAGCAATATTAAAAATCCCAAAATTTTCACGATTTCAAATTAATGGCTGCTAACGGTCACTGCTTTCTGCTCCCGCTTGGCGGGACAAGTTGTGCTGATATTCTGTGATCCTTCAGCCCGAATCCCGCCTCATCGGCGGGACTGAGTAAAGATAGAAAGCTGAAATTATATTCCAAGTCCGGTTATGTTCGTTCAGCTCCGAGCACAACCGATTAACAATATGCCGATGAGGATATACCTGTCCCGCCTCATTCGGGAATTCTTCAGCCAGCCTCCACAAGGTGGAGCAGAAAAATCCCTTATGTTAGCAGCAGTTTCGGCCTTAGAAAAGGTTTTAGTTAAACGTCGCAACTCCTTAGCATTCGTCTACTACAATATCCTGGAAGAAGAAATCTTAATGTCTGAATATCGCCATGATTTTCCGAAACGCCTTTTCACGTCTTCATGGTTTTTCGTGTCACCAAGCTTTTCATAGACATTAATTAGACCTTTTAATGCCCAGCCATTTTCTGGGTAGATTTCCAAATCTCTTTCATACACATTAATGGCTTCCTGAAACCTTCCAGCTTCAATTAGTACGGCTCCTAAATTATGGCGAATAGAAAAAAACCAGTCCGGAGGCTCATCATAATTCAACGCATCTTCGGCAGCAATAGCTTCCTTTAAAATTGAAATTGCATTGGCATAATTTTTTTCTTTTGCATAGATTTCGCCATGAAGTGTTTTTGATGCAATCATACATAAGTCAAAAACAGTGTTAATGCCCCAGATAGTTAAATTTTTTATAGTCGAATCAACCATTATGTTCTTCATCTCAATAAGATGGCTTTTTGCTTCCAAAATTTTATTTTCTGAGAGCATTGCCATGCCTTGCGCATAATGCCAAACTATTAATGGATATTTTAAATCCTTTTCCGGTGCAGGTGAGTGAAGTATGTCCTTCCATAATCCTAGCTTTACTTCTACATACCATGGAATGGAATAATAGTGCTGCAAAGTTGACCATGCTGGCTCCCGCAATAATTTTTTATGGGCATGCTCAGAAGTTGCAAATGCCCCTTCCATTGCAATTTTACTTTCACCACAAAGAGTTGCACATGCAGCAATGAAATGATAATTGTGAGGATAATAAGCTAAAGGATAAACACCTTGCGCATGGCATGCTTCTACATACAAACTGTCGAGCAGTACAGCTTTTTGATTAGCTAAAACCCCATCATGGTAGAGTCCTATACGAATGTAGGTATGTGAAGGCATATGAACAAGGTGACCAGAACCGGGTACCAAATTGCGAAGTAAATTTGCACTTGCCAAAGCTGCTTCAGCATGCTTAGACATTTCCATGGCATGAATATAAAAGTGATTTGCACCAACATGTCGTGGATCAAATTGTAGACACTTTTCCAATACTGCAATAATTTCAGGCGTCCATGGCTGCATTGTTCCATCTTTATGCCATAAATTCCACGGATGCAAATCCAAAAGTGATTCGGCAAAAAGGGAAGCGAGCGTTATATCATCAGGATATCTTTTATAAACTTCTCGCATTGCAACGGCGTAAGATGAATCCAATATATTCCGGCTAATGGTTGTATCACTGTTATAGCGAAAGGTTAACGCTTTGATCAAGTCCTTTTCTTTCTGTGTACAAAACACAGATTTATTTTTTGCTTTTTGTATAGCTTCATAAGCTCGCTGAAAATTATCTTTTTCCATGCCAGCATTATAATTTGGACCTAATACATATGCAAATCCCCACCAACACATTGCACAGTTTGAGTCCTGCCGTGCGGCTTCATAGAATGATCGGCCTGCTTCCCCATGGTTAAAACCAAAAGACAACATAAGTCCCTGATCAAAGTATTTCTGTACTTCGATATTTTTTGTTGAGATTGGAAAATGAATTCCGTCCAATCCTTTAAACAGGGGTGCCTTTTTCCCTGAGGAATACCACGACTTGTCTGATACTTCAGGAGCGCAACCTACTGAAGTCGAATTTGCAGCGGTTATCTTTTCATATTTCTCATTTTCTGATTGTTGATTGCACGACCAAAATAATATACTGAAACAAAGTGCGTAGAGAAACTTGTGCATAATGATCGATTATATTTAGTTGTCGGCAAAAACCATACAAAGACCTGTAGACCCAGTTCGCGATACGATAACATTTAGTTGTGAAATGATATTAGTCGGATAACACAGCCACAAAAGGGTCATACTAAATCATGATAAAATAGAGTATCTATGTAAGTCGAGACAAAAATCATTATCGAAAGAATGGATCCATATAATATCGCGAGACCGAATTGTTTCTTGATCAAATTTCTTAAAGAAAAGAACAAAAGCAAGATAAAAAGTAATGTCCAAACTCCGAAATAGAGTACAGCTTCGTCATCTGTTAGAGTTGCTCTTTGAGAATTGTTAATTGGAGACAAAAATCGGCATTTAATAAGATATATTCCATGTCTGGTGTGACTTCACGAAGTTCGTCTAACTTATCGATGTCAAGACGTAGGCTCCATTTTGTTGCTCATTGATAAAGTAGAAAACCCTATGTTGTATGCCGTTTATCTTTCAAACTTTCTTATCGTTTTTGATATAAACCACATTCAATGCATTTAGGTCATCTGGATAGGTATAAAACTGGCTGTCGAGTTTGTCCAGCTATCGTATATTTTTTGAAATTTTGTAGGTGCTGGGGATTTTTGTCAAAAGTCAACAAGGCATGAAAGCCATTTTCAATCATAAGCTGTAAAAGTGGACCATTTTTTTAATTCCGTTCCATCCCATATCTCGAACGGTCACAACCTCATGGTTAGGAAAATCAGTTGTACAGGTCAATTGATTTGGATGCTTCTAATAATATCTTGCACAATTTCCATTTCTACCTTGCTTTGTTCTGTTTCTTCATGTTTTTTGTCAATTGTGAACGAGCAAATGAACAAGGTTTCCCTTTTTCCTGTTATCCAATAGTAAATTACTAGATCGTCCCCATCCTGAAGGAAATCTTTTCGATAGTAAGTACAATCAAAATCTCCAAGTGTTATTTTGGTTGCCCCGTGATTTTTCCTCAACTCCTTTGCAATGTATTTCGCGGCTTTGTCTTCGGTTGGATGTACAAGATTTGTCCAGCGAAAGGGAGTTATCCGAAAATTACCGGTCCATTCCTTAATATTAAAAAAAGCGTAAGTACGTTCATCGGTTTCGTCATCGTCATATTCTTCCCAGTCAATCGGAAGTGTTAAACTAAACCACCCATTTTGCGATTTAAATATCTTATCGCTCATCTTTTAGTTTGCGAATTGTCAACCAACTAAAATGACATTTCGAGAATCGGACTGTATGTATCGCACCTAACGATCAGGGCTTGACGCTGTGGCTGATATTCTGTGATCCATTAGCCTGGCTTTACACTTGATCTGAAAACTGGTGATGAATCTACAAATTAGCTTGTTAGAACTTGGTTTCGGCCGGCAAACGAAGCTGATTAGCGAACTAAAAGTTCAGAATATATTCTACAGTCAGCCATAGTGCCAAACCCAATGTTGGGCGCAGTTGTTTGTTAATAATCTTTTCGAACAACACCCCCCCATCCAATGTCATTTGAAGCCTCATATACGTTGTTCCCCAGGTCAGTAATGTAATCTGAAATCCATTGTCTGAAAGAAGGAGATATCAATTCCCTTTGAGGATCATCGTGCCACATTCGCATAATTTGTCCTTTCGTTCCTTCATCTGTTGGATCTAAGTCTATGCAATAATTATCTCCACTACCATTTGCAGTTATGGGAATCCATAGCAAATTCCACCAATCGTTTTTGATTCCGGAATCTGGACTTGATTCAGCAGGATAGCCAAATTGTTCGATACAATTTTCATTTAATGTTGGAAGAACGTCATTCCATTGTTTCCATTCAGCAATGATGTCAGAAATGCTTAGTAAAATATCTCCGTCGAAAAGGCGTAAATGCGTGTATGATTGTCCATTGTGTATTGAGTAGAATTCTTTAAAATCATCCGGCATCGAAGTCCCGATAGTCAGTTCTAATTCTTTAATTTCTTTTGGTGACGCCGCAGCATTTAATGTCGTGATGATCTCGGGATGATTGTTTGTTAACCAAGCCTCGATTTTTATCCAAGAGTCCTTCATTAAAGTCGTTTGAGTTTATGGTGCTTTAAATCGCGCCCAACGGCCAGGGCTTTCTGCTCCCGCTTGGCAGGACAAGTTGTGCTGATACCTGCCTGCCGGCAGGCAGGTTCTGTATCAGTTCAGCCCGGTAACTAGAGATAAATAGAAATGCTGAAGCTGAATATGCTTCAATTGATGTTACGAACAAAAGTCGCACCATGATGCAGACGATAGTGATATTCCGACGAGAATATGTTCTTCAGCCAGCCCCGCCCAGAGGCGGGGCAGAAAACCCTAGGTTGCAGGCAGTTTATTTTTTCTCTATCACTTTTGATATTTCATATGCAATACCTGGTAAAGCTCTGAATATATTTTCATCCGACTTATTTGCCAAAACTACTACACCGCTATTCAACAACGGATAAATTACTAAATAACTATTAAACCCAGTAGTGCCACCATCAGCCCAAATTTGTGAACTTGAAACGGATGGCTGATATTTAAACCAACTAAGTGCTACACTATAAACATCGGGAGTTGCTGTATTATCAGGTCGCATTTTTGTTATTTTACCCGAAGACGCATCTATATCAACTGTTTTTTTCAGACAAAAGGATGCTGCTTGATTCGAGGTGTCTAAATATAATTTGATATAATTGACCAGGTTACTTGTTGTGCTTCCCAAACCACCAGCATTTTTAAAATAAGGCATTACAAATTCATAACGTGCCTCATTGCCGGACGTGGTATATCCAGTGGCAGTTAGTTCCATGTTTTTTGAATTGATAAAGGATGTGCCATTCATCTTATAAGGTGCAGTTATATATTTTTTTATGAGTTTTTCCATAGGCATTTTATAAATATCTTCCAGAATATATGCAAGAAGCTGGGCAGCTGCATTTGAATGATACCTTTTCGTGCCCGGAATAGTATCCAGTTTTACACTATGAAGTGCCTTAAAAAAATCTTTTCGGGTAAGCTTATTGTAATAGTTGATTTTTAAAAGTAAGGCAGAATCAGCAGATAGATTTTTCATTTCTGTTGGCAGTTCGGGTAGCCAATCGGGCAACAATGAAGTTGTGTTGGCAAGATGGATAAGTTTAATAGGGACACCATCATATTCAAGGTTTGGGTAACTTTCTTTTAGATATTTACGAATATCGTCATCAACATTGACCTTACGTTCCAATACTGCATTAGCCAAAACCAAACTTACAAATGTTTTAGTTATAGAACCAATTTCATAAACTGTATTTTGCGACGGCAAAATCATTTTGCCTTTTTGTATGGAACCAAAATTATAAAAGTAGGCATTGTCATTGGTATAAACTCCTATTGACAAACCAACAGCTTGTTTGTCTGTAATGAATTTCTCGCCTAATTTCTTAATTATTGAATCCAGTGGCAATTGTCTGTCTTGTCCAAATAAAACCGGAGGCTGCGTTATTGAGCAAATTATCACTATCAGACAGATTATTCTTTTCATTCTTTAGGTTAAATAGTCATTGATGAGTTTTTGAAATATCAGGGACCGTCAAATTGCCTACAACGGCCAGGGCTTTCTGCTCCCGCTTGGCGGGACAAGTTGTGCTGATATTCCGTGATTCGTCAGCCCGAACCGAAGCTCAGTAAAGTTAATGTAGTTGATGTTATCTTTTGTTGCTCCGCTTTATTCGTCCAGCCCGGACTCGAGATGATAAGCGAACGATCAGTACACGTTCTTCAGCCATACAATTCAGAAAACCTATGTTGTGCGTAGTAATTTCTAATTTGTTTTCTTTATCAATCCTTTGTTTTGGTCAATGCCATAAATGTAGTTCAAGAAAAAAGCATGTGTCCAACTAAGGTCACAACCTATGCTTTTAATTCTTTTTGTTCCAATAGTTATGTCAAAATCAGAACTCGCTCCATCGATAGGGCAACCTCGTCTAATAGGTAGTCGCGACGGAAGTGATTTTGATAGCAGATTTTTGAAATTAGCAAATTCATTCGGTGTTAGTTGCCCTTTCATGTTTTTAGGCTTTGCGTTTTTGTCAGCATTAGGATGATTAATACTATAAGGAATTGGGTCGTCAATAAAAGTGACTTTCCCTGAACTGTCAATTGTAACTTGTTTTGTCCCACTCCATGGACTTGAAAAGTCGAGCTTTAGAAATCTGAAGTCCGTAACTGGCTCTTTGAGTTTTTCTATATTAACCAAAAAGAGTGTGTCCTCCCAATTGGCTGGCCTATAATTGAACCTATAGTTATTTATTAATCTAAGTGTGTCGTAAGATAAACTAATTACTTTGTAATCATAAAGTCTGTCTATCCATTTTGTTCCAGTTTGGTCGGTCTGCAAGTATCTCTGCTTAATGAACAATGTGTCGTTTCTTAAAAAAAATTTTGCTGTGTCCGTATAAGAATTAATTGAGGAATAAAGCGTCGTGTCGTTAAGAATTTCTAAGTATTCAAGTGTCCTGCTTACAAATGTCTTGCGTACAAGTTTGTTAAGATTCGAAGACTGTCCATTTGCATTTGTCGCCAGAAGTAAAGCGGGAATAAGTATGAAACGAAGAAAGTGCATGATTAATTATTACGCACAACGTGTCGGGGCTTTCTGCTGTGCTGATACCTATCTGCTGGTAGGCAGGTTCTGTGATTCGTCAGCCAGCATAGAAAACCCTACGTCAGCCGTCGTTTTTTATTTGATAAAGCCCGATACCGCATTCCACGACGAGTCTTGATGAATACCGAAATTCACTTCTCTATCTTTTTGAATGCCGTTAAAAAAGTTGTTTACTTCTTCTTGAGTTAATTTCGGTTTGTCGATGTACATCATAATGTCGCGAAAGCCATTTCGAGTTACCCGAGCAATAGAATGAACGGTGTGTTGTTCTTTGAGGAAGGTTTCTAATTCTTCCTGAATTATATTGAGTCGAGCTGCTTCTTCGTCTGTTGGATGTCCATTGTCGTTTTTGTCAATTACTTGAAGTTCAACTCCGACAAACCAAGGATAAAATGCCTTGTTTGCATAGTTATCATAGGCATTATTAACTGTGGCTAAAGCAAGTCCATCCTTCATTTCAAGTTTTACAATGGTGTACCCTTCACCTGGAAAAACTGGTTCCATTGGCCTACTTGGTTGACCCTTTCCAAATATTTTTTTGAAAAAACGCATGGTGCTGCTGTGTTGGAATTTATAACGTCCAGCCCGGAACTGAAGCCCGATTAAATTACTGATGATCAAGTTAAGAACAAAAGCCCGATAGAATTCGGTAGCTGAAACTCTGCTGATTAGCGAACAAAAAATGAGCATTTATTGGTCAGCTAGCATGGCGGCAAACCCAATGTTGTGCGTTCGGCATTTTCACTCTGTCAATTATGTTGTTTGTCATGACAAGATTTACATACTGAAACAAGCCATTCAATTGGTTCTTTCCCGATATTGTATTTTGCGTATCTCTTATGATGCACCTGTGTCGCCCGACCGCCACAAAAAACGCAACGCCAATTATCTCTCTTCAATACAACATAACGTTTCCTCTTCCATGCCTCCGATTTTAGATAGTCATTGCGATAATAGCCACGCCTTTGTTTGCGTCTGTGTTCAAAAACAAACTGTTTGAAAGCAAATATTGCTATTACAAAAAGTATTAAGAGCAATGCCTGCATATTTTCGGTTTTGATTTATGCAATTACTCAATAACAACCGCCGAAAGAGTTTAAGATGTCAGCATCCTCTCGCTTCAGCAGACGATGCCGCAAAAAGTTAAAGCATAATTAGCTCATCATCGTTTTCAGGAGGCGATGCTTAACAATAATTATTCTTGTCGTACCCCATTTAATTTTCCGTCCTTAAAATCTATATTTAAATCGGGCATTTGATATTCTCTGGGAACGCCATGTTTATTGGTCATTTTGTAACCCCACTTCTCAAAATGAATATTTCCAATTTCATCTAAATTAACTTCATCCGGTTTGCCAACCAGTATCTTTACGGAATCCTTTGGCATACCTGTGTGTAATGTCACATTTCCTTTCTTACCTTTTACTTCTACGTATTGAACTTCTGCCTCTTGGTTTAGGTTTCCAGGGTTGTTTGATAGTGTTTCAATCAACTCCCTTCTTAATTGTTCTTTTAAAGAACTTTCTGTCCTAAACCCGATTGCATACAAGAGTAAAGCCCCTGCAACCATACCGCCAATAAAAATTAGAAATTTATTCATTGTCAAGTTAGTTTTCGTCTTTACAGAAGCTTAGCATTGATGTTCGTCTCTTTGCACTAAACGCTTGTCACAGCTGACGCACAACAATCAGGGCTTTCTGCTCCCGCTTGGCGGGACAAGTTGTGCTGATATTCTGTGATCCGCTCAGCCCGAATCCCGCCTTATCGGCGGGACTGAGTAAAGTTAATGCAGTTGATATTATATTGTGAAACTCGGCTTTATTCGTCCAGCCCGGACTGCAGCTGATAAACGAACAGGACGATGACAACTTTTTCTTCAGCCAGCCCCGCCCAGAGGCGGGGCAGAAAACCCCTTTTTGGTTGTCGTTTGATAGTCGCTGGTTAATATTAACTAGTATAAGGTAATTGGCAATTCATACTGACGACTGCCATCCTTGGGACTGGATTCAAATAAAATAAGCGTTAATGTTGAATTTTCGCGCTTTTTAGGTACATTAATTGCAAATTCAAATTTGCCCCACTCAGGAGCTCCGGCATCAGCCATCTGAAAACCTTTCTTTAGCTCTTCGTGTCCGTCTTCCACTATCCAACTAAAATTTGCTTCGAAGATCTGGGCCTGCCCGCGTATCAAGAATTTATCTTTTGCTATTTTTTTTACTGTTACATCTTTGAAACGTTTATTAGAATATGTTTTGGGTAATAGAGCATCTGGCTTTGCTTCTTTTGCTACCTGAGTTGTTTCCGGAATGGTTTTTAAGGTATCAGTCGTTACTGCCGCCCTTTTTTGTTCGTTATTGTTACATGCAATCAATATAATTAACGATAACAAAATTGTCCATCTCATGTCTGATTAATTTCTTTTTATGTTCAGTCTTTACACCGCTGCTGAAAATGGCAGCCAACGGCCATGGCGTTCTGCTCCCGCTTGGCGGGACAAGTTGTGCCGATACCTGCCTGCCGGTAGGCAGGTTCCGTGATTCGTCAGCCTGAATTCCGCCGACCAGGCGGGACTAAGTAAAGTTAATATGGTTAATGTTATATTCTGCTGCTCGGCTTACCTGCCTGCCGGCAGGCAAGTTCGTCCAGCCCGGACACGTCACTGCGAGCGAAGCGAAGCAGAGATGATAAGCGAACGGGACGATCAGCATATACCTGCTTACCGGCAGGCATATTCTTCAGCCAGCCCCAACCCTAAGGCGGGGCAGAAAACCCCATGTTGTATGCAGGCTTGTGTCACGTAGCCCTTCTTAAGATCCAATGTTCCTTTATTTTCTTTCCCTTTGAAAAATCGTCAAGCCAATATTTCTTGAACTTTGGGTTCATATTGAATGTGTCGGGCAAATATGTCAGTTTGAAGTCTGGTGAAAGCCAAAACTCTATGAAATCGCCAATGTCGCTCCTATATGATGTGCCTACAAATGAATACTTGTTCTTAATACCAGTCAATGTCGTCAGAGTTTCAAAAGGGTTTCGGCTTGGAAAAATGTCTTTTACACATAGTGAGGTATCTTTTATGTTTTGTGTTCCTTGCTTGTTAGTCGCCGCGAGCCTTACAATTGTGTCTTTAAGTCTTGAAAAGTGAAATTTATAATAAAGCGAAGTGTCGAACTGATAGTTACAAGCAAAGTCCCTGATAAAGCTGAAAGGTCTAAATAACACGAGTTGTAATGTGTCAACGTTTTGTTCAAGTGAAAATGTGTATAAGAAACTGTCTGCCGAAATCCTTTGCCAAAATTCAAGATTGCCACGTTTGCCGAAGGAATATTTTTTTAAAAGATTTAGTGAATTACTGTCAATGTTATTTGCAAGATTAAGGGCAGCATCTTCGATGTTTTTGTCTTCCAAAATGGGATTTTTGCATTTAGTGAAAAATGTCAGAGCTAAAAGGGTCGTTATGAAAATTAAGACTTGTCTCAAGCTTGCATACAATGTGTCAGGACTTTCTGCTCCCGCATTTGGCGGGACAAGTTGTGCTGGTAGTCCGTGATCCGTCAGCCCGGTAATAAGATAAATAGAAATGCTAATGCTGAATAGACTTGATTGATGTTGCGAAGACAAGTCGCACCATGATGGAACCGATCCCGGCATTCGCTGTTTTTTCCCGCACTTCGTGCACCTCAGTCACATGATGCCTGGTGCCGTGTGTCTCGATCAACCACTATCCGGTCTTCAACAAAAGTATTCAGGGAGGTGATGGATAAGGTTGAAAGGAGTATGCTAACTTAATTATTTTGCAAGAATTTCCAATGAGTGAACGAAAGAATAGTAAAATTTTAGACAAATCGAAAGTTTGCGAAATATAAAAAAGCCTTTCAACACATTCCAATAGCTTTCGGATGAAAATCATAAGAACTAAGAAGCCAAGAACCAAATAAAGCCAAACCAAAAATATTTAACAGTGCGATTGGAAGATCCTGATTAAATTTTTGATTTTTTGGGTTCTTGTATCTTGGTTTCTTGAAGCTTCTGCAGATGGGATACCTATTTAAAAACAAAAACCCCCAGGAACAAACCTGGGGGTTTAATAAATATGGCAGCTACCTACTCTCCCGCATTTTGGTGCAGTACCATCGGCCATAAGGGGCTTAACTTCTCTGTTCGGTATGGGAAGAGGTGAACACCCTTGGGAAAACCACCATAAAGAGTTAAATCCGAAGAACAAAAATTCGAAACTCGAAATTCTTGATTCGGATTTCAATAATGTCATATTGGGTATGTTAGAGCGAATATCTAATTTATCTGCCGAAGCATTGCTGCGAAGGCAGAATTAAAAAAAATTAAAGCTTACGGGCAATTAGTACTACTCGGCTTTGGTGTCACCACCTTTACACCTGTAGCCTATCGACGTCATAGTCTTTGACGGCCCTTAAAAGTAAACTCATCTTGAGGAAGGTTTCACGCTTAGATGCTTTCAGCGTTTATCCTGTCCGTACATAGCTACTCAGCATTGCACCTGGCGGCACAACTGATACACCAGCGGTACGTACGACCCGGTCCTCTCGTACTAAGGTCATGTCCTCTCAATTTACTTGCGCCCACCACAGATAGGGACCGAACTGTCTTGCGACGTTCTGAACCCAGTTCACGTGCCACTTTAATCGGCGAACAGCCGAACCCTTGGGACCTTCTCCAGCCCCAGGATGTGACGAACCGACATCGAGGTGCCAAACCTCCC